>NZ_VFAH01000055.1 GCF_008929045.1 Noviherbaspirillum aerium
AAGGAGGGTGACCATAGATTTTTTTGGTATCCACGCTGATGATGGGGGCGCCTGTGGCTTTGAATTGGCTACGCTGCTCGTCTATGTGTTCAAACTGTGCGTTTCGCTCTTTGGGCGATGCTCCCCTGGCTTCTGTGCGGCGCGCATTGGCCTTCGGGGAGAACTCGAATTTGTGCAGCAATTTTGCAACCGTCATGCGGCTCGCCGGATGGCCTCGTGCTGTGAGTGCCTGACTTAAATGTCGCAGCGAACTGCGCTGGCCTTGGCGCGGCGCCCCATGGGATCCCCAGCGGTTTCAGACTCGAGCAGTTCGAGCAGTGCCGCTTCAAGTCCAGGATCCTGGTCTTCAGCAGCGGGCCGGCCTCCACCTGCCGCACGCAAGTGAACATCAGGAGCCTGAGTTAGGTCAGCCTTGATCTCAACGCATCCACGCAGAATCGTCGTTGGACTCATGCCAGTGATCCGTGCCAGCAACTGCTTACCGCCCTGCCCGATATGTAACGCCTCCACGGCAGCGAACCAGCGCCGCTGTGGTTCGCTGAGCCGGCTCATGAGGACATTGATGTGATGATGATAGACCCGGTCAGGATGCTGCCGCCCTGACCGACAGATTGGGCAGGTGCACTGGTGAATCGACGACGTTGCCATGGCAGCCTCCTTATCAGCGACTGATGCCATGAAACCGATTCTCCCCCTATTCTCAGCAAATCACCATGTTGTTGTATGACAAGCCCAATGCGCCGGCTGGGTTTGCGCGGCGCCGTGCGCGGCACGCCGGTTCGTATGACAGTCAGTGATAGGGCGATGCCTTCTCCACTGGATCGGGTCCACTTTACTCTTCAGTAAATTTTAATTCGGCGTAGGCGTCAGGAACGCGTCCAGCCGGCCTCGTCGATCGCAGGCGCCGGATTGCTGCCGTTCCAGTGGTTGGCGAGCACGCGGCGGCCGTTGATGCCATCCGAATCCGCCGAGACCAGCCACAACAGTGGCGGCACGATGATCTGCGGATCGAGCAGTGTAGCGCGTACTGCATCGGGCAGGGCCGGCGGGATCATGCCGGTCGCGGTTACTCCGCCAGGAAGCAGTGCGTTGACCGTTACACCGGTGCCTTCCAGATCCTGCGCCCAGATGATGGTTTCGGATTCCAGCGCGGCCTTGGACGGACCGTAAGGCGAAAAGCCGCGCCGGCGCATGGTTTCGTAGTTCATCGAGATGTTAACGATGCGTCCCCAGCCGGCGCGTAAAAGGTGCGGAACGGCGGCGCGCGCCATCAGAAAAGGGCCGTTCACGTTGGTATCAATCACCATGCGCCAGATCTCCGGCTGTACTTCCCAGAACCGGGGTGGCTCGACAAGAAAACGCTCGCTGGCGTACTTCATGCCGCGTCCGGCATTGTTGACCAGAACGTCCAGACGCTGCCAGCGCGCCAGCGCCGCGTTCACGACCCGTTCGCAATCCTCTGCAATGCGCACATCCGCGATTACCGGCAGCACACGCTGGTCGCCGCACTCTGCATGAATCTCGGCGGCCACCTGTTCCAGTTCGGCGCTTTCCCGTGCGGCAGTGGCGACCACGCACGCTCCGGCCCGAGCCAACCCCTGGGTCATCGCCCGTCCCAGCCCGCGTCCGCCGCCGGTGACGATCACGACGCGCCCGTCCAGTGTTTGCCGGTCCATGGGGCTCATCGGTTCAAGGCCTGCATTTGCGGCGCGGCATAACGTTCTCCGGCGGCAGCGCCGGGTGGCAGAATACGGTCAATACGGGCGAGGTCCTCAGTGCTCAGTCGGACGTCAAGCGCACGAACGTTGTCCTCCAGATGCGGCCGCCTCTTGCTGCCGGGGATCGCCACGATATCTTCGCCCTGCGCCAGAACCCAGGCGAGCGCGAGCTGGGCCGGGGTGCAGCCCTTCTCTGCAGCGATGCGCCCAACTTCGGTCACCAAATCCAGGTTGCGCTGGAAGTTCTCGCCCTGAAAGCGCGGCGAATGGCGCCGGTAGTCGCTCTCGTCGAGGTCCTCGATGCGCGTGATTTGGCCGGTCAAGAACCCGCGCCCGAGCGGACTGTACGCGACATAGCCGATTCCAAGTTCGCGCATGGCAGGCAGGATGGCTTGCTCGGGGTCGCGGCTCCAGAGCGAATACTCGGTCTGTAGCGCGCTGATTGGATGGACCTGGTGTGCGCGCCGGATCGTCTCCGGCGCAGCTTCGGACATGCCGAGAAAGCGCACCTTGCCTGCTTGCACCAGATCCACCATTGCGCCGATGGTTTCCTCAATGGGCACATTGGGATCGACCCGATGCTGATAATACAGGTCGATATGGTCGACACCTAGCCGCTGCAGGGAGGCATCGCAGGCCTGCTTCACATACTCCGGATCGCCGCGCACACCGAGAAACTCGCCGTTGTCGCCGCGCACGTTGCCAAACTTGGTTGCGAGGACCACCTGATCGCGCCGGTCGCGGATCGCCTTGCCGACCAGCTTCTCGTTGGTGAACGGACCGTACATGTCGGCCGTATCCAGAAAGTTAATGCCGCATTCGAGCGCGCGGTGAAGGGTGGCAATCGATTCTGCTTCGTCACCGCGGCCATAGAACTCCGACATGCCCATGCAGCCGAGACCGAGCGCGGAAACCGTCAAGCCTTGTCGTCCCAGTGTGCGCATCTTCATTTGAATTCTCCTGTTGGCATTCTTTAAAGAAATGCATTCGACAATCACGATAATCTCGGGTTCCTGGTGCGTTGATTCGCCGAGGCAGTCCTGCTCACGTGAATGACCGTCGTCTGCTCAAGGGCCAGCCGTGCTCGGGCTGCTTCTGATCGATTCACTCCAGCATCATCCTTATACAGGCTCCTCTTTCTGCGTTCTAGGTAGCCGCTGATTGCACCAATAGCGGCGCTTGCTAGCCAAGCCCTTGAGGCCATCGCGTTCGAACCATCTCTCCCAGCGTGCGACGGTATGACGAGTGGTACGCAGGGCGGCGGCCACATCGGTATAGCTCTTGCCTCCCTTCAAATGCGCCAGGGCGATATAGCGCAGCCGTCGTCGCCCGTTCGGTTCTTCCCTAGTAAGCACAAGTCGAAGTTGTATTGTTGCAGTCCCTGCAACGCTTCTGGCGTCTACATGGCCGCCTACGGGACAGAACCGTGTCTTCTTCAGACCTCCACCGCCACACGCGGTTCGCTTATGTTCGGATTTGGTATAAGCTTGGAAAGGATACTGTTACCTTGTCTCACGTACCCGGATCATCCCTTCTTGGGCCATGGTTGCTACCATCTCCCCTAGCCGATTATAGACGTGGCCTAGGGTAAGCCCACGTCCGCCTGATGCATTGGGGCTGTCCATCACAAATAGCAGCCAGTCGTCCATGCGGAAGGGCCGATGGAACCAAATTGAGTGATCCAGGCTGGCAAGCTGTAGCCGCGGGTCGCCCACCTTATAGCCGTGTGGCTGCAGACAGGTGCTGAGTAAGCCATAGTCCGATACGTACGCAAACAGTGCTTGGTGAATTCTATAATCATCATCGATCTTGCGTGGCGCTCGCATCCATACCCGCTTGTGCGGCACGCTGACGCCAGCATTGAAGATGTCCCCGTCAGGATATCCACGAAAATCGATCGGCACTGGATAGTAGGCTGTGCCCTGCGCTTCCCCCCGCTGTTTCCAGCTTTCCAGCGAGCTGGGCATCGTATTTGGATCTCGGTTTTCACCACTGGACTTCTGATGTGAAAGACCATCTTCCGGAGCTTGGAAGGATGCTGACATCACGAATAGACGACGGCCCTCCTGAGTGGCTACAACGCGCCGAGTGCTGAAGGTGCCGCCATCACGCACCCGCTCGACCAGATACTCGATAGGTAGATGTAGGTCGCCAGGCAGAAGGAACATCGCATGCATCGAGTGCGGAGGACGGCCGTCCACAGTCGTCGAAGCAGCATACAAGGATTGTCCAAGTACTTGACCGCCAAAAACGCGCGGGCTTCCCATGAAGTGGCTTTTTCCGACGAATCGATCCTTGTCAAGGTTTTCAACGCGGAGGACATTGAGGACCGTATCAGTGTCGTAAAGTGAAGTGTCAATCATAGAAAAATACAAGCAGTAGGCGACGCGGCGCCAGCAACAGGGTCATTTGGTTGGACATTACGTTGAACGACGAACCGGTTACTTATTGCAACCGGGATCGGTCCCGAACAAGATTTACTGCGGTTTCTTGTATGGATCGCTTCGGCGCGGTGCACAGGATTTGCGTCAGCGCCTTGTCCTTGCGGTGTAAAGCTGGAAAAATCCCGGCTTGTCGCCAAGGGTTTGCGCCATCGTTTCCAGAGGATCGTTGGATAGTGTCGATGCCACCAACGCAACTTGCGTGAGGACCGAGACCCGGACCGAGGCAAGGTCGCCGTGCCCGTTCTAAATGCACAGGCCGGTCACGCCAACCGGCACTGTGAGCAACTGGCTAGGGGATCGCAGGCCGAACAACTCGATCGACACCTCATATCTAGAATAGTTTACCATCATCCGCGGCATCAGGCTAGCGTAGCTGAAGGCGGCGCCATTGCCTTTCTGCGTCGCGTCATCGCTGCACATAGTTGAGCACCGACGGAGTCATTGCCGCCGTAGTGCGCCTCCAGTTCCCGAAGTCGACAGGCAATCGCCGCAGGATGCCTTGCAGTGGCTTGAAGTAGATCTCGTACTGGAAGTCGCCGAAATGCCCGATTCCTTCCCCAATCCGTTTATCCATGGGCAGTCGCATCAGTCACCGACCGGTGGATCACGTGGCAGGCAGCTTGTAATCCTTGAATTGCTCGCGTATCCGGTTCTTCAAAACCTTGCCGGTAGCGCCGATCGGCAGTGCATCGACGAATGCGACGTCATCCGGTGTCCACCACTTTGCAATCTTGCCGTCGTAGAACCTGATCAGCTCTTCCTTCGTTACTTCCGCGCCCGGTTTCTTCACCACCACCAGCAGCGGCCGCTCATCCCATTTCGGATGGAACACGCCAATGCAGGCGGCCTGCTGCACAGCCGGATGTGCCATGGCGATGTTCTCCAGGTCGATCGAACCGATCCACTCGCCGCCGGACTTGATCACGTCCTTGCTACGGTCCGTGATCTGCATGTACCCGTCGGGGTCGATGGTAGCCACGTCGCCGGTCGGGAACCAGCCTTCCTCCAGCACGTCACCGCCCTCGTTCTTGAAATAACTGCTGATGATCCACGGTCCCTTGACTAGCAGGTTGCCGTAGGTCTTGCCGTCCCACGGCAGTTCCTTGCCGTCGTCGTCGACGATCTTCATGTCCACGCCGAAAATCGCATGGCCCTGTTTCCCCAGGATGGCCTGCTGCTTTTCCGGCGGCAGGGTCAGGTGATGCGCCTGCAGCGTGCAGGCCGTCCCCAGCGGCGACATTTCGGTCATGCCCCAGGCATGCACCACCTCCACGTCGTACTGGTTGCGGAAGGCCTTCATCATCGCCGGCGGGCAGGCCGATCCACCGATCACCGTGCGCTTGAAGGATGAGAACGTGAGGTTGCTCTGGCCAACATGGGTCAGCAGTCCGAGCCAGACGGTCGGCACGCCCGCGGAGAAGGTTACCTGCTCCTGCTCGAACAGCTCGAACAGCGATTTTCCATCCAGCGCAGGTCCCGGAAAGACCATCTTGGCGCCGGTCAGCGGCACCGAGTACGGCAGGCCCCAGGCATTGACGTGGAACATCGGCACCACCGGCAGCACGACGTCGCGCGCGGAGACGTTAAGGGCATCCGGCATGGCTGAGGCATAGGAATGCAGGACCGTCGAGCGATGCGAATAGAGCGCGCCCTTGGGATTGCCGGTCGTGCCCGAGGTGTAGCACAGGCTGGAAGCGGAGTTTTCGTCGAACAGCGGCCACTCGTAATTATCCGAGCTGGCCTCGATCAGATCCTCGTAGCACAGCAGGTTGGCGATCTTGCTCTCGGACGGCATGCGGTCAGGTGCGCACATCATCACAAAGCCCTTGACCGTCTTGCAGTGGGCGGCAAACGCTTCCACCAGCGGCAGGAAATTCAGGTCGAAGAACAGGTACTGGTCCTCCGCATGGTTGGCGATGTAGGCGATCTGTTCCGGGTGCAGGCGAGGGTTGATGGTATGCATCACCGCGCCGGACCCGGAAATCGCGTAGTACAACTCGAGGTGGCGGTAGCCGTTCCAGGCCAGCGTTGCCACGCGGTCGCCCATTTTCACGCCAAGGCCGCCGAGCGCGTTGGCCATCTGGCGCGCGCGCTTGTGGCAGTCACGATAGGTATAGCGATGGATGTCACCTTCGACGCGGCGGGATACGATTTCGTTGGCGCCGTAGTAGCGGTCGGCATGCTCGATGATGCTGGAGATGAGCAAGGGCTCGCTCATCATCTGTCCCATGACTGGGCTCTTCGGGTAGTTCCTCATCTTCTTGAAACCTCTCTCTCGTTGGTGTGATCCAGCCACTCCCTCCGGCGCAGACTAGCTTAACGGGCACGCCGGGAGGCTTGCGGTAAACGTCACTACCCCCTTTTCGGGAAAAATTAGTCTACCACCGCCTTCACTGCCTGAATTGAATCTATTTGTTGATCTGGCCGGGGGAGCAATTCATGACTTTTTGATATGCAATGCCGGCATTGCCTGGCTCGGGAGTTAAAGTCGGAAGTGGTGTACGGCAGGGAACTGAGGCGGGAGTAAGGCGGTAGAGGTTTTTGTTGGACAATTTGATTGTCGAAGTCAAAACCAACCAACAAAGGAAACCTCCACCATGCGTAAG
>NZ_VFAH01000056.1 GCF_008929045.1 Noviherbaspirillum aerium
CCCTCCAACAGGGGACGAACTTGGTCAAACTGTTCACGAGTGATATCGCTTGGATAATACTTCCTGCTCATTCCGGATCAATGTCATCACAAACCCGGTTTGGACAAAAAAATATCGTTCACGTTCTAAGCCGGCGTCGGCCCGCGCAGACTCTATCGTGCAGGTATGCGCGCTGCGCAATGCTGATCGTGCGCAAGCCGGTGTAGATTGGCGGTCGCGCTATCGTGTTAGTGTGCGGTAACGGTGATAGCTGCCTACCACGTCGCGAAACATCTGCTCTCGTTCCCTTACGTAAGCCGGATGCTGCGCTTTGATAAACAATCGGTGTCCGCCGGCATAAACAAGGTCGGCAACCTTAACGAGTCCGGGAAACAGATGCTGCCTGACGGAATTGAATGTTCCGCCGCACACGACGATCTCAGGGTTGACCAGCCCAATCTGTTCGCGCAGGAATGCCGCATCGCGCGCTGCTGCTTGTTCGACCGCCACGGTTGCAGCACGCCCTCCGGTCGTTTTTTTCAGATTGATAACCGCGCAGGACAGCAGCGCCCTGCGGCGGTTCCTGCTGGCCATTCTGAAGTCTTCATCCCCACCGTCAGTGCCGTACGCGAGGCCGTGCGCCCAGCGTCCGATGTTGTGAAACGTCGGGCGGCGCCATAGTGCGCTCTTGCGCTGCGTCGTGACCACGTCGCGGATAAGCGCGGTGATGCTTTTCTCGTAGTCGTTGGTTTCTTTGAGAAGGAACAGGACCCGCAACGGAGCCTTGATCCACTCGGGCGGCGATATGATGCCATCCTCTACGAAATGCCGCTCGAAAACATCACTGCTGGCGCGCCAGCGTGCAAACAGCTGGTGCATCGCTATCTGGTGCTCGATATACGTGTCATCATTCATTGGTTATTGGTCATAGTGAATCAATGTGCGTCGGACTATATCCGTTCGAACCAGTTTTGCGAAGCGCGCGATCATACTAATCTGTATCATTCTCTGTCCCCATACCGCGCGGCTACACTGACTACCGAGCTGTACGACGGAGACGTAGATGGACACTAAACAGTTCCAACGGGCCGCCGAGTCAACAGTCAGGTTGTATTCCGTCGCCTGGGGCGATCCCGGCCCGATTCATACCAACCAACCTCCGTAAAAGCCGCAGCGGCTCATCTCCTGACTGCTCAGCGAAAACGCAAGTTTGAGGCCGAAGGCTAGCGCGTACGCAAAGACGGTAGTCGATTCTGGACCAGCGCAGTCATTCATCCGCTCTTCGGTAATGACGGCAGCCACATTGATTTCGCGAAAGTGACACGTGATATTACTGAACGAAAAAAATAAAAGAATCATTGCGCGAAAGCGCACAGCGACTCCGGATGTTTGTGAACAGCGCAACAGACTACGTGATGAGTGGTATGCCAAGCAGCCTAGTCTGAGGCTTAAGCCACGTGACAACCTTTCAAACTGATTCCCGAATCACCGCGGCATCACGATGCGTATCGCGGTTTCCGCTTTCCGGGTCGACTGCAGCTCCACACTGCCGCCATGGGCATTCACGAATTGCTTGACGATGTACAGTCCGAGTCCCAACCCTTGGCTCGCATGACGCCGCTGTAGACTGGAATGGAACGGCTTGAACAGATGGCTGCGTACCGATTCCGGCATCATACCGCCATTCTTGACTTCCACGACGATGCTGCGCTGTTCGGAACCGTCGATGACGATCTGCACCGGCGTGCCGGGCTCACCATGCTGCAGTGCATTGCCGATGAGGTTGGAGAAAATCTGCTCGAGACGGTCACCGTCAACCATGCCTTCGCAATTGCCCCTGGATTCGATATCGATGCGCTTGTCGGGCCGGCCGTAGGCGAGCTCGCCCACGATCTTGCGGCTGATTTCGAGATAACTTAACGGCTGTGGATTCAGACGTATGCCGTCCGAGCGAATACGTGTGACATCGAGCAGCTGGCCGACCATCTTCGTCATGCGGTCACCGCTGGAACGAATGCGGTCGGCCGAGGTGGTGATCGTGGGATTGTCGGACATCAGCCGTATCGCTTCGGCGCCCATCATGATCGACGACAGCGGATTGCGCAGGTCGTGCCCGAGCACGGCGGCGAACATTTCATTCATGTGCAGCGCCTGGCGCAGTTCTTCAAGCTGGCGCGAGAGCTGCTTTTCCTTCGCATGCAGTTCGACGAAGACATTGACCTTGCTCTTGAGCGCGGCGGGGTCGACGGGCTTGTAGAGGAAATCGACGGCGCCTGCCTCGTAGCCGCGGAAGGTGGTCTTCGCCTCGGACGCCGCTGCGGTCAGGAAGATCAGCGGCACCGCGCGCGTGCGAGCACTGCCGCGGATCAGTTCGGCGAGTTCGAAGCCGTCCATGAGCGGCATCTGCACGTCGACGAGGGCGAGCGCGACTTCATGGGCGAGCAAGATTTCGAGCGCTTCCGGTCCGGAAGACGCCGTCATCACCCGTATGCCGTCGCGCGCGAGCAGTGCCTGCATTGCCACCAGATTCTGGGCAACGTCGTCCACAACCAGGATGTTGATGTCTTGACTCAAGATGAAAGCTGCCTCGGCATATCGAAAGTTGTCAGCGAAGACAACAGACTTGCCAACTTATTAATACAAGGAACGCGGTGGACGGTGGGCTCGCGCCAGTCTGTATCATACCAAATACCGAGGCACGATATGTAAGCGCGCCGACGCAAACAGAACGTTGATGAACGACTGCGGGAACTTTACAGGTCCTTCCTGCGAAAGCGGAAAGCCTCCGCCGGACTCTACCTGAGCAAGCTGCAAGTGCAAGGGATGCTGGCCGATCTGTTCGGAATTGAGTTGTCGGTGAGCGCCATCAATGAAGGTGAAGCCGAAATCAGCGCCGCATTGGAGAGCAATGTGCAGTAAGCATACGCCCACGTACAGCAAGCCGGCGTCGTGCATGCTGGCGAGACTGGCCACAAGGAACGTGGCCGCCGGCACTGGCTATGGTTAATTGTGGCCGGCACCGTGCAAAAGTACAGTGCTTTGACGCTGGTCCGCAGTAAGACTATGCAAAGCTTCCGGCCAATTCGCTGAAAAGCAGTTATATCAGGTGCAGTACTTCCTAGTCCTTTACTCAGCGAACAAATCTGGGCCGAAGACTTCATAATGAATCCTAGACTCTTTGATCCCCTTGCCAAGTAACGCATCGTGTTGCATTCGCATAAACGGGAGCGGCCCACAAATATAGTAATCTGCATCGACAAGCAGTATCTTTTCAGCGATGAGCCCAATATCCACAAGGCCCGGATAATCGAAATCTATCCCTTGCTGATCTTCAGGCAGCGGCTCGTTGTAGAAAATGATTGTCTTGAAAGTCGGATGCTGCTGGGCGGTCTGCCGCAAGTGGTCTTTCATGGCATGCACCGCGCCGTTGCGCGCCCCGTGAACGAATACCACGTCCCGACCGTGCGATTGCAGAACCCGGTTCAGCATGCTGATCATCGGAGTGAGCCCAACCCCACCGCTGATCAATACAACAGGTGTGGTTGCGTTGACGTCGATGTAGAATGTCCCGTATGGCGCTGCAACCTTTAGAGTGTCACCGACCTGAACCTGGTCGTGCAGAAGGGTCGAAACATAGCCCGCCTGTTCCGGTGCGGCGCCACCCTCACGCTTGACCGAAATCCGGTAACTACGTCCGTTCGGCGCATCTGACAAGCTGTACTGGCGAATCTGCTGCAGGTCTAACCGCGGCACGTGCAAGGCTACACTGATGTATTGGCCTGGCTCAAAGTTCGTCACCGGCTTGCCGTCAGCTGGTTCAAGGAGGAAGGATGTAATGACATCACTTTCTGGCTGCTTGGCGCGCACGATGAAATCACGCCACCCTACCCATCCGCCCTGCTGCTCGCTGGTCTCTTCCCGCAGCCCGCTTTCCATTCCCATCAGGATATCAGCCAGGTTGCCATAGGCTTGCGCCCAGGCAGAAATGATGTCGTCGGTCGCAGCATCTCCGAGCACCGCTTTAATGGCTGCAAGAAGATGCTCGCCAACGATGGGGTACTGATCCGGTCGCACATCAAGGCTGACATGCTTGTTCGCTATGTTCTTTAGCACCGCTTCGAGAGATTCGGGATCCTCGATGTTAGCTGCGTAGGCATACACTGCTCGCGCCAGTGCTTGCTGTTGCTCACCTCGTTCCTGATGGCGCATATTGAAGGTATTCTTCAGCTCAGGATGAGCACTTAACATGTTGCGGTAAAAATGCTTGATGATGTCATAACCATGCTGAGCGAGGACCGGCGCCGTAGCTTTTACGATGTCCTTGGTCTTTTGAGTTAGCATTGTCTTTCCTTCCACAAGGCAAAATGTTTCCTTGCCAGATAAGGATCTAAAAAGGAGTTTTGACATTGGTAACAGGAGCCCGTTCAAGCGGGGGAAACGACCGCAGGTGAGTATCTATTTATGTCTGCATGCAATCAGACTGTGTGCCCGGGGACGTTTTCCGTCCTTACTGCTGCCCGGACGTTTCTGATCCACAAGCGATAGGCATACAGCTCCGGCTTAGTCTGTGGATGAGTTCGTCGAGGAGGCGATCATGCCTGACAAAATAGCTGAAGGACTTAGGTGGACACCTCATGACAGTATTGGCACTTACCACATCCCGCCGGGGTCGGTATGACGCAGCACTGAAGGCACATCTTCGCCGAGTCGCCACTTAATGAAACGAACAACAAAAAGCCCAGCTGTTTTGTAAGCGCCTAGCCATCCCACATTGACGGGATACCGAATCTACGAGCAGAAGTTTACGCGGGCGTCCAGCGATGCGGCAACAGTTCGGTGACACGGCTAGCCAGCAGTGTCGGCAAGCGTTCGAGGA
>NZ_VFAH01000057.1 GCF_008929045.1 Noviherbaspirillum aerium
CGCGTCGGATTCAGTCCCTTCGGACAGACATCCACGCAGTTCATGATGGTATGGCAGCGGAACAGGCGGTACGGGTCCTCGAGGTTGTCGAGGCGCTCGCTGGTCGCCTGGTCGCGGCTGTCGGCAATGAAACGATATGCCTGCAGCAGACCCGCCGGTCCCACGAACTTGTCCGGATTCCACCAGAACGACGGACACGACGTCGAGCAGCATGCGCACAGGATGCACTCGTACAGCCCGTCGAGCTCTTCCCGCTCCGCCGGCGTCTGCAGACGCTCCTTCTCCGGCGGAATCGTCTCGTTGATCAGGTACGGCTTGATCGAGTGGTACTGCTTGAAGAACTGCGTCATGTCCACGATCAGGTCGCGGATCACCGGCAGCCCCGGCAGCGGACGCAGCACGATCGGCTCGGTCAGCTCGTTGAGGTTGGTGGTGCAGGCCAGCCCGTTCTTGCCGTTGATGTTCATCGCGTCCGAGCCGCAGACGCCTTCCCGGCAGGAGCGCCGCAGCGCCAGCGAGTCGTCCACGTCGGCCTTGATGCGCTGCAACGCGTCCAGCAGCATCTTGTCGGTGTCCTGCAGCGTCACCGTCAGATCCTGCATGTAAGGCTTGGCGTCCTTGTCCGGATCGTAACGGTAGATCTTGAATTTCAATGTGCGTGCCATGTTCTACCCTTAGAAAGTACGTGCCTTCGGCTTGAAGGTCTCCACCGTCAGCGGCTTGGTGTTGACCGGCTTGTAATCCAGCCGGCAGCCCTCGGAGAACCACAGCGTATGCTTCATCCAGTTCTCGTCGTCGCGCTTTTCGTAATCACGGTGCGCATGCGCGCCGCGCGATTCCTTGCGCGCCGTGGCCGAGGTGATGGTGGCCTTGGCGGTTTCAATCAGATTGTCCAGTTCCAGCGCTTCCACCCGCGCGGTGTTGAACACCTTGGACTTGTCCTTGAACGACACATGCTTGCGCCGCTCGTCGAGTTCCATGATCTTCGCAAAGCCGGTCTGCAGCAGCTCGTCGGTGCGGAACACGCCGCAGTACTGCTGCATGGTCGAACGGATCGCATTGGCCACGTCCTGCACCCGCTCGCTACCGGTGCTGGTTTCCAGGCGCGCCAGGCGCGACAGCGCCAGTTCGGCGGCATCGGCCGGCAGCGGCTTGTGGCTCTTCTGCTTGAGGTTCGAGGCGACGATATGGTTGCCGGCGGCGCGGCCGAACACCAGCAGGTCCAGCAGCGAGTTGGTGCCGAGGCGGTTGGCGCCATGCACCGACACGCACGCGCATTCGCCGATGGCGTACATGCCGTTGACGATTTCCTGGCCGCCGTTCTTCGGCGCCACCACCTGGCCGTGGATGTTGGTCGGAATGCCGCCCATCTGGTAATGGATGGTCGGCACCACCGGAATCGGCTCGCGGGTGGCATCGACGTTGGCGAACTTGTGGCCGATCTCGAGAATCGACGGCAGGCGCTTCTTGATGGTGTCGGCGCCGATATGGCGCAGGTCCAGCAGCACATGGTCCTTGTTGGGACCGCAGCCACGGCCTTCCTTGATCTCCTGGTCCATCGAGCGCGATACGAAGTCGCGCGGCGCCAGGTCCTTCAGCGTCGGCGCATAGCGCTCCATGAAGCGTTCGCCGTTGGCGTTGATGAGGATGCCGCCCTCGCCGCGCACGCCTTCGGTGATCAGCACGCCGGCGCCGGAGACGCCGGTCGGGTGGAATTGCCAGAACTCCATGTCCTGCAGCGGCAGGCCGGCCCGTGCGGCCATGCCCATGCCGTCGCCGGTATTGATGAAGGCATTGGTGGAGGCGGCGAAGATGCGGCCGGCGCCGCCGGTGGCGAACAGCGTGGTCTTGGCTTCGAGAATCATCACGTCGCCGGTTTCCATTTCCAGGGCGACTACGCCCAGCACGTCGCCGTCGGCGTCGCGCACCAGGTCAATGGCCATCCACTCGACGAAGAAATGGGTCTTGGCGCGCACGTTGCGCTGGTACAGCGTGTGCAGCAGCGCATGGCCGGTACGGTCGGCCGCGGCGCAGGCGCGCTGCACCGGCTTCTCGCCGAAGTTGGCGGTATGGCCGCCGAACGGACGCTGATAAATCGTGCCGTCGGGATTGCGGTCGAACGGCATGCCGAAGTGCTCGAGCTCGTAGACCACCTTGGGCGCCTCGCGGCACATGAACTCGATGGCGTCCTGGTCGCCCAGGTAGTCCGAGCCCTTGACGGTGTCGAACATGTGCCAGTACCAGTTGTCCTCGGACATGTTGCCCAGCGAAGCGCCGATGCCGCCCTGGGCGGCCACGGTGTGCGAGCGGGTGGGGAAGACTTTCGACAGCACGGCGACGTTGAGGCCGGCTTCGGCCAGCTGCAGCGACGCGCGCATGCCGGAACCGCCGGCGCCGACGATGACGGCGTCGAAGCGACGGGTAGGAATGGATTGTTTGATGGCTGCCACGATTTACACTCTCCAGATAATCTGCGCTGCCCAACCAGCACAACCGACGAGCCACAGCAGTGTGGCCACTTGCAGGACCAGACGCGCGGCAACCGACTTGGTGACGTAGTCCATCCAGATGTTGCGCATGCCGACCCAGGCGTGATAGAGCAGGGAAACGAAGGTCACGAAGGTGGCGAGCTTGAACCACTGGTGCGAGAACAGGCCGGCCCAGCCTTCATAGGAGAAGTTCTTGCCGGTCAGGAAGGCCACCAGCAGGATGACGGTATAGAGCGCCATGACGATGGCGGTGACGCGCTGGCCCATCCAGTCGCGCAGGCCGTAATGGGCGCCGACGACGAGGCGCTTGGGACCGATATTGTTGTTTGCCATGATCAGAACGCTCCGAACAGTTTCAGGGCCACGAGTGCGGTGGGCACCAGGCTGAGCACGAAGACGGCGATCGAGCTTTTCTTGCCGCTGTCCTTGTCGATGCCGATGTGGAAATCCATGCCGAGGTGGCGCAGGCCGGCGAAGAAATGGTGCAGGTAGGCCCAGACCAGGCCGAGGATGACGAGCTTGACGAACCAGCCGGAGGTGAAGCCCTTGAGGTACTCGAAGGAGATCTCGGAGGTGAGGCTTCTGTCGAGCAGGTACAGGATGAACGGCAGGAGCAGGAACAGGGCTGCGCCGCTGATGCGGTGCAGGATGGATAGATAGGCTGCCAGTGGCAACCGGTAGTGCGCAATGTCCGCAAAGGTCATGACGCCATACTTTTGCCGATTTTTCTTTACGGCTTC
>NZ_VFAH01000058.1 GCF_008929045.1 Noviherbaspirillum aerium
GTCACCATGCTCGGCGCCGCCGCCGGCGTGCGCGACGCCGGCCACATCGGCATGGAATCCATCCTCGTGCTGCTGCCCGAAAAACTGCGCGAGAAGTTCGAGATCGTCATCCACTTCGTCGTCGGCTGCTTCGGCGCCATGATGGTCTGGTACGGCTCCCTGCTCGGCAAGTCGGTCATGAACTACAAGATCCCTTCGCTGGGCATCTCCGAAGGCATCAACTATGTCGCCGTCGTCGTCGCCGGCGCACTCATCATCCTGTTCTGCATCGAGCACATCATTGCAATCGTCACCGGTAAGGAAGTGATCCCATCATGGCACTGACCATTCTCGTTCTCAGCTTCGCCGGCTTTCTGCTGCTCGGCGTACCGGTGGCCTTTGCCATCGGCCTGTCCTCCGCCGCGGCACTGCTGGTCGAAGGCATGCCGCTGGCCGTGATGTTCCAGCGCATGGTCTCGGGCATGAACATCTTCTCGTTCCTGGCCATCCCGTTCTTCATCTTCGCCGGTGAAATCATGCTCTACGGCGGCGTCGCCGCACGCATCGTGCGCTTCGCCAAGAGCCTCACCAACCATGTGCGCGGCGGCCTGGGCATGTCCAACGTGGTCTCCTGCACGCTCTTCGGCGGCGTCTCCGGCTCGCCGGTGGCCGATGTCTCGGCCATGGGCGCGGTGATGATCCCGATGATGAAAAAGGAAGGCTATCACGCCGACTATGCGGTCAACGTCACCACCCATGCCTCGCTGGTCGGCGCGCTCATGCCCACCAGCCACAACATGGTGATCTATGCGTTCGCCGCCGGCGGCGCGGTGTCGATCTCCTCGCTGATCATGGCCGGCATGCTGCCGGCGCTGGTGCTGACCATCTGCATGCTGGTGGCGGCCTACCTGGTGGCGGTCAAGCGCAACTATCCCAAGGGCGAATTCCCGGGTTGGGGCGAAGTGGTCAACTCGTTCGGCGCGGCGCTGCCGGGCCTGATGATTGCCGTCATCATCCTGGTCGGCATTTTGTCGGGCGTCTTCACGGCGACCGAAGCGGCGTCGGTGGCGGTGGTGTATGCGCTGATCCTCACCGTCATCGTCTACAAGTCGATGACCTGGGAGAACCTGATGAAGTCGGCGGCCATGGCGGTCAAGACCACCGGCGTGGTGCTGCTGCTGATCGGTATCTCGGCGGTGTTCCAGCACCTGATGAGCCTGTATGAAGTGGCCGAGCTGACCGGCGAGATGATGTCGAGCATTTCCTCGAGCCCGTGGGCGATCTTTGCGATGATCAACATCATCCTGTTCCTGCTCGGCACCTTCATGGACATGGCCAGCACGATCCTGATCTGCACGCCGATCTTCCTGCCGATCGCGATGAAGTTTGGCATGGATCCGGTGCAGTTCGGCATGCTGATGCTGATCAACTGCGCGCTGGGGCTGAACACGCCGCCGGTGGGCACGACGCAGTTCGTGGGATGCGCGATCGGAGGCATCAGTGTGGGGCAGGTGATGAAGACGATCTGGCCGTTCTACGGCGCGCTGATCGCGGCCATGCTGCTGATCACTTACGTGCCGTCGTTCTCGCTGTGGCTGCCTTCGGTGATGCTGGGCAGGTAGGGCCATGCCGCGGCGCGTTTCGGATTCGCGCCTGCGGTACTCGGCATATATCCGTAAAACATAGCCTGGCTAAGCTGGCAGAAAGCTAAATCTGGTGCACTCATATTTCGCTTCCTCTCCCTTGGGCGGGGGAGGGGTGAAATACACCATGCGTCGATTAACTTTTGCCACCCTGCTTGATTGCGCCTCGCGGCCGGGCAAATTCGAGCTCGCATTTTGATTCAAGGAATATTCATGTTCAATCGATTACTCATTACCGGCGCGGCCGGGAATGTCGGCAAAGTGATGCGGGAAAGGCTTGCACCTTTTGCGAGAATTCTCCGTCTTTCCGACGTCAAGCCGTTCGGCCCGGAAAAGCCCAATGAGGAACACATGCTGTGCGACCTCGGCGACATGGCGGGAGTTCATCAGTTGCTGAAGGACTGCGATGCCATCGTGCATCTTGGGGGAATATCGGTCGAAGCCCCTTTCCAGCCCATACTCAACGCCAATATCGTGGGCGTGTACAACCTGTACGAAGCCGCCCGCAAGCACGGAATCGGCCGTATCGTATTCGCGAGCAGCAACCACGTGATCGGTTTCTACGAGCAGAACCAGACGATCGATACCGAAGTGCCGATGCGGCCCGACACCATGTATGGCGTCAGCAAGGGATTCGGCGAATTGCTGTCGCGGTTCTACTTCGACCGCTATGGAATCGAGACGGTTTGCCTGCGCATCGGCTCGGCCTATCATGAGCCGCTCGACAGGCGGATGATGTCGACCTTCCTCAGCTTCGATGATCTGACCGAGCTCATACGGTGCAGCCTCTACACGGAAAATGTCGGGCATACCGTTGTGTACGGCGTCTCGGCAAACCGCAACTGCTGGTGGGATAACAGCAAGGCGCGGCATCTCGGCTTCCAGCCCAAGGATACTTCCGAAGTATTCCGCGCAAAGATCGACGCCGCGCCGCCGGTCGACCGTGCCGATCCGATGATGGTATTTCAGGGCGGGCGCTTCGTGATCCAGGGACCGTTCGAGGAAGAGTGCGGACTGCAGGGATAGATCGCGATACGAAGCCCTGGCGGAAGCCATAGATGAAAAGCAGTTCTGATGGCGACGGCGGATCGACTTCGCCGATCAGGAAAATCTGGATTCACAAAACACGGCACACGGAGGAACGACAGGGCGTTCCACGTCTGCCTTGATCAGCGGGGCAAGCGCCTTGCGCCGCTGCCTGGCAATACCGAAGCACACTTGAACTTGAACGAAGCACCTATAGGAGAAACCACAATGAAAAAATCGCTACTCGCACTGGCCGTACTGGGCGCCATCTCCGGCTCTGCCGCTGCACAGACCAACGTTGCCATCTACGGCCTGATCGACGTCGGCATCGTTCGCGAAAGCGGCGCGCCTGC
>NZ_VFAH01000059.1 GCF_008929045.1 Noviherbaspirillum aerium
TCGCTCCTGATCGGCGTGCTGCAGACCTATGCCGTGGCGCTCGATTACTCGTTCGCCACCGTGCTGGCCTGGATCGGCACCACCGTCACGCCGGAGACCTTCGGTTTCCCGGTCCTCAAACTCACCATTTCCCAGGTCGCACCCATCCTGCCCTACCTGCTGCTGGTGCTGATCCTGATTTTCCGGCCGCGCGGCCTGATGGGCACACGGGAGGGCTGACATGAATACCAATACCCTGACAATGAAAAACACCATGACCTACAAGCCCATGAACCTCGGGCGCTGGATCATCTGGGGCCTGTTCGCGGTGATCCTGATCGTGGCGCCGCTGATCTTCAACAAGGGCGCGTCGCTCTCCATCCTGTCGCAGATCGGCACGGTCATGATCTTCGGCCTGTCCTACAACATGCTGCTGGGACAGGGCGGCATGCTCAGCTTCGGCCATGCGGTCTACTCCGGTCTGGGCGCCTTCTTCGCCATCCATGCGATGAACCTGGCCACCGCCGGCAAGATCTGGATGCCGGTCACGCTGATTCCCTTCATCGGCGGCCTCGCCGGCATGTTCTTCGGCATGCTGTTCGGCTATGTGACGACCAAGAAGTCGGGCACGACGTTTTCCATGATCACGCTGGGCATCGTGGAACTGGTGTTCGCCTGCTCGCTGATGTTCCCCGAGTTCTTCGGCGGCGAGGGCGGCATCTCCACCAACCGCGTCTACGGCGAGAAGTTCATGGGCATCACCTTCGGTCCGCAGATCCAGGTGTACTACCTGATCGCCGCCTGGCTGTTCATCGCCACCGTGGGCATGTACGCCTTCACGCAGACGCCGCTGGGGCGCATCATCAACGCCGTGCGCGACAACCCCGAGCGGGTCGAGTTCATCGGCTACGACACCCAGTGGGCGCGCTATCTCACGCTTATCCTGTCGGGCTTCTTCGCCGGCATCTCGGGCGGGCTGTCGGCGATCAACTTCGAGATCGTCACCGCCGAAAACGTCAGCGCCCTGCGTTCGGGCGGCGTGCTGCTGTTCACCTTCATCGGCGGCGTCGGCTTCTTCTTCGGCCCGATGATCGGCGCCATCATCGGCGTGTTCCTCACCGTCATGCTGTCGGACTTCACCAAGGCCTGGCAGCTGTACCTGGGCGTGTTCTTCATCCTCATCGTCATGTATGCGCCGGGCGGCATCGCCAGCATCATCATGCTCAACCTGCGCGTGGCCAAGTTCGGCAAGTTCCGGCGCATCCTGCCGCAGCTGGTCGCCGTCTGCGCGGCGTCGCTGGTGGGCATGATCGGCCTGATCATGGTCATCGAGATGCTGTACCACCTGACGCTGGAGTCGGCCAACGGCACCGAAATGAAACTGTTCGGCACCATGGTCGATACCGCCGCGGCCACCGGCTGGTCCATTGCGCTGGTCTTGCTGGCGGTGGGCGGCCTGGCCTTCTGGAAGACCAAGAAAACCTTTGGCCACGCCTGGGGCGAGGTCAACACCGAAATCGAAGAACAGATCCGCAAGGGGGCAGCATGAGCGCCATGGCACTCGAACTCAAGAACGTGCGCAAGAGTTTCGGCAAGTCCGAAATTATCCGCGGGGCCAATCTGGCGGTGCCCAAAGGCGAGCGCTTCGCCATCATCGGTCCCAACGGCGCCGGCAAGTCCACGCTGTTCAACCTGATCTCGGGGCGCTTCCCGGTCAGCTCGGGCGACATTCTCCTGAACGGCAAGAGCATCCTCGGGCTGCGTCCGTTCGAGATCAACCGCAGCGGCCTGTCGCGCAGCTTCCAGATCACCAACATCTTCCATCGGCTGTCGGTGTACGAGAACCTGCGCTGCGCGGTGCTGTGGTCGCTCGGCTACAAGTACTCGTTCTGGCACCGGCTGAACGGCTTGAAGGATGCGCATGAGCGGGCCGAGGCGGTGCTCGAGCAGATCGGCCTGCGGCGGCGGCGCGACACGGCGGCCGGGTTGCTGACCTATGCCGAGCAACGCGCGCTGGAGATCGGCATCACCATCGCCGGCGGCGCGGAAGTGATCCTGCTGGACGAACCGACGGCCGGCATGAGCCGCTCGGAGTCGGATGCGGCGGTGGAACTGATCCGCAAGGTGACAGTGGGCAAGACGCTGCTGATGGTGGAACACGACATGAGCGTGGTGTTCGGCCTGGCGGACAAGATCGCGGTGGTGGTGTACGGCGAAGTGATCGCCTGCGACACGCCGCAAAACATTCGCGGCAACCAGAAGGTGCAGGAAGCCTATCTGGGTGGCCACGCACCGGCGGAGGCGGCATAAATGGCGGCATTACTGGAAATCAAGGACCTGCACGCGTACTACGGCAAGAGCCACGTGCTGCACGGGGTGGACCTGAACGTCGGCGAGGGCGAGATCGTGAGTCTGCTGGGACGCAACGGCGTGGGGCGGTCGACCACGGTGAAGTCGACCATGGGACAGGTGGACGTGACCGGCTCGATCCGTTTCAAGGGACAGGAGATCACGGGGCTCAAGGCTTTCGAGATAGCGCACCGGGGACTGGGCTACGTGCCGGAGAACCGGGATGTGTTTCCGACGCTCTCGGTGGAGCAGAACCTGCTGCTGGGCGAGAAGAAAGGCAAGAAATCGCGCTGGAGCATCGACGACATGTACAAGATGTTTCCGCGCCTGAAGGAGCGCCAGCATACGCCGGCGGGAGTGCTGTCGGGAGGGGAGCAGCAGATGCTGACCCTGTGCCGCACGCTGATGGGCGATCCGGACCTGATCATGATCGATGAGCCCACCGAAGGCCTGGCGCCGAAGATCGTGGAACTGGTGGCCGAGTACCTGATGGAACTGAAGAACCGCGGGATATCGGTGCTACTGGTGGAGCAGAAGCTGGCCATTGCGATGGAGATCTCGCAGCGGGTGTATGTGATGGGGCATGGCGCCATCGTGTTCGAGGGCACGCCCGCCGATCTGCGGGGGAATGCGGCCATCCGCAAGGAGTGGCTGGAAGTGTA
>NZ_VFAH01000006.1 GCF_008929045.1 Noviherbaspirillum aerium
TCGGTGGGCGATCCGAAGACCAACCTGTCGAAGCTGAGGGCGAGGATCGGCATGGTGTTCCAGAACTTCGAGCTGTTTCCGCACCTGTCGATCCGGCAGAACCTGACGATCGGGCAGGTAAAGGTGCTGGGCAGGAGCGAGGAGGAAGCCACCGAGAAGGGGCTGAAGTATCTTGACCGGGTGGGCCTGCTGGCGCAGAAGGACAAGTTTCCCGGGCAGCTGTCGGGTGGCCAGCAGCAGCGGGTGGCGATTGCGCGGGCCCTGTCGATGGACCCGATCGCGATGCTGTTCGACGAGCCGACCTCGGCGCTGGATCCGGAAATGATCAATGAAGTGCTGGACGTGATGGTGGGGCTGGCGCAGGACGGCATGACGATGATGGTGGTCACGCACGAAATGGGCTTTGCGCGCAAGGTGGCCAACCGGGTGGTGTTCATGGATCGTGGCCTCGTCGTTGATGACTGTTCGAAGGAAGAGTTCTTCGGCGCGCCGCGCTCGGAACGGGCGCGTGATTTCCTCGGCAAGATCATCACGCATTGAGCAGTGTGGATTGGTATCGTACCGGTCCTGCCTGTGCCATAGCGCGGACATCGCTGCTCTCCTGGCACAGGCTTTGTGAACTGCTCAGGTGCGGTACGCCAGGCTGGTGTGAGCTGGAATTTTGTTGAAGGCAACTGCGGCGGCATCATGCCTGGGCAAGGAAAAGAGCACGGCAAGGCCGGGGCCTTGCACGCACTGTTGCCGCAGTATCGGCGCGATTGTCATCCGCATCGGGCCAACAGATTTGAGTCACAACGCAGTGCCAGCGGCAATCTGTCCGGGATCGACAGGCAGGGCAAGGTGAAACCGCTCTAGGGTTCCATCAGTTCCTTCAAGTGGTTCAGGCTGCCTTTGAATTCGCTGAGGATGACTGCGTGTTCAATTTCCATCTCTACCAGCGCGCCAGACGCTCCATTGGCTTCCACGAGTTCGCTGATTCTCTTGACGATGTCGGCAGGAGACGAAGCGGGAACGGATGCGCCTTCAGGGATGACATCGGGATCATTGTTGATGGTTGACATGGATTCACTTCTCAGGCCAAGGGCCGCGTCAAAGTCCATGTCGCGGCCGGATATTCCTTCGGGACGGCCGGTGCGGGTGGCCGTCTCCGTATCCTGTCGCCGGCTGTCCAATCCAGTTGGCAGTTCTTCCTTGTGTTGACGTCCGTCCCTTTTTCGTTGGAATGAACCTGGGATCAGCTTTTGAGCCGCCTGAACAACCGGAAAAGCCAGCGTCGTAGTTCCGGCCTTGATCGCTGCGGCGGCGTCACCCATGCCTTTCTGGCTCTTGTATTTATTCAGCAGGATTTGGAAAGCCGTAGGGTTGGCGAGCGATGTGCGTTCCCTGAAGGTCATCGTTAACGATTGCCTGAAAACATCCTCATCTGAAAGCCGCTCCGCTGGCTCTTTCAAGTCATTCTTGGCTTTGTTCATCGCATACAGAATTTGCTCCAGCGATTTATTCACATTGAATGCCTGGGTCTGGGCCTTCATGACCTCACGCCTTATCTGGTGCCTCAGATCGTCGGGTTTGAACCTGAAGCCCGCTGCATACTCTTTCAGCCTGTTCAGATTCGTCATTATGACGACCAGGTAGTCCGAAGACTGACCTTCATTGACGCGTGCCGATGCGGAGAGTGCGTGCGTGGAAGCCGCTCGCCGAAGACGCCAGGCCATATTCCCTCCCATGTGTTGGGGCGGTGCAGGCAAGTGATGCTGCGAGTGTTGCGGTTGCGCCGGCGCACGCAACAGGTCATGACTGCTGTTAGCGGCCGGCGAGCCATACGGATATTGGCGGCTTTTTACCTCGGCATACCTTTCAGCATCCAAGAGGTCGGACATGGAAAGGCTGGTGAATCTGGGAATGGTGGACATTGTTTTCCTGCAAGACTGCGGCTGACGCGCAACTGATTAAATTAGTGGAGCGAAGCATTGCCGCTGTCAGTGACAAACGAACGCCTCGAGTTCCATGCCAGTGAAGGAAAATATTTGACGGCAAATCTACCGTCGTGCAGTTGCCGCTGATATGCCAATGCCAATGCCAATGACACTGTCACCGCCACGAACTTGAGGCCAACAGGCTTCTCTAACCAGTCCATGCGTCGCGTTCCGGATGCCTGCGAAATGCATGCGATCCACCGGGAACGCGCAACGAGCCTCAAGGAGCCCACCATGACGATGACCACACCCAACCGAAACCGGAATCAATCCGCGGACCGGCATCAGATGCAGCAGAAGGAGTCCGGCGACCAGCACATCCTGCCCGAGGATGAACCGAGCACCGATCCGCATCGTCCCCATCGGATCAGCCGGGAAGACATGCAGAAATTGCGTCCCACCGACAATGATCCGGATGATCCCGCGCAGCCCTGATGTGAGTTGAAAAGGCGGCCGGCCCCAATGGCGCGGTCAGGGGGCCGGCACTCCCGCCCTGCTGCGTAACGCTCAGTTTGTCAGGCGCGGAACGGAAGGACTTGTGCGTTTGCCTGGACGTCCTTCAGCGACCATGCGTCCGAGAGGAATTTCGATCCAGCGGTGAAATGCATCGCCGGCAGCAATGCTGGCGAGCCAGGCAATCAGCATGCCGCAGCCCTGTACGACAGCCGACGCATCGCCGAAGCGCGTGAATACGGCGTTGACCAGCAGGCACACCGGAAAGTGCACCAGGAAAACAGCATAGGAAATACGCCCGAAATACTGTACGGCAGGCCATGAAAGCGTCGATGACGCACTCCGGGCGGACCCGAACCGGTACACCGTCGCCAGCAATACCGCGGTTGTCGTTGCAAGCGCGATGCGGCTGCGAAATTCCATCTCCAGCGCCAGTCCGCCGAGGAGAACGATCAGTCCGAGGATGACGGCGGCACGGTAAGCGGAGTCCTTCGCCTGGACCACCCACCAAGCCAGCACGCCGAGTCCATAGCTTCCGAAGAAATACACCGCCCAGGCATCCCAGGCAGCGTCCCGGTTGAAGTAGAACAGCGAAGCACCGACGCCGGCCACCACCAGATGCAAGGCCGCACGCCGTCTTCCCGACGTGGTTGAGGCCCCGGCGGCAAAACGCATCATGCAGGCCAGCAGCAGATAAAGCTGGAAATCGATCGCGACATACCAGGCCCCCGCCGACAGCGATTCAACACCGAACACACCATGCAGCAGCAGCGCATGGGCAAAGACCTGCTGCCAGTCGGGGAATGCGGTGAGCGAATAATGCTCCATCCACATGGACGCCAGCATGGAGGCGAAGACCGCCAGGCCCATGGCAACCGCAAAAGGCGGAGCCAGTTTCAGGAAACGCCGCAAGCCCGCGCGCAATGGCCGGATCTCCTCGGGAACGCCTTGCGGGCAGAACGAACGGGCGGCGAGAAACCCGGCAATGACCAGGAAAATTTGCACGACAATCCGGGCAGGGCCGGCCAGCCAGTCAATGGTGTCGGGAAGCACTGGGCGCACATGATCCGCCATCGGCCCGTAGAAGGCCAGATGATGAAGGACAATCAGGTTGAATGCGACGATCCTGAGAACGTCGATAAAACGGAAATGGTGCATCGAAGCCGCCGCACGAATGCGCAATTGGGATAGCAAAAGAAAAAGGCTGCTATTTTCTCATGCATCAGGGAGACTTGTTTGACTGCAAACAAGCTTCCCCGCCCTCAGGCATTCGGAGGGACTTCGTTGCGGCGACCAGGAAGGAGTGGTCACGTTCGGCTATTTTTCCCGTCCCGACTTCTGTCCATGTAAACCCTGTGGGCGAAGGAGAACCCTCGACGGGCTTATATTAATCCCGAGTCATAACATGACATGGGATTGGTATTGGAGCGGTTTCACCCTGACCTGACCGCCGATCGTGGGCGGATCGCGCACGGTCAGTCGCAGGAACGTAAATCCTGTTATGGGTGAGGACCTGCAAACCTCGTATCAGATCGCTTTCAGCATCAGCGCGATAATGCCGGCACCGATCGTGACACTGAAACAAGCCGTGCTTTGAACACGACGCAGATTGAACAATGCCCGGCGGCGTCCCTGTTTGGATTCTTGATGTAATAAGTGTTCCATGATGTCTCTTTTCCCAGCGCCGCGACCATGCGACGTCATCCAAGTATAGAAAACGGTGCGTGCACACAATGTGATCTACGGCACATCTCTTTGCACGCGACGTATAAAAGCAACGGTTTTGTGTACAAAAGCGATGACACGGCGACACGCCTGTTGTGCTTCATGCATGTTCCAGGTGCTATGCAGCAGCAGTCGGCGAGATCCGCCGCGACGCTCCTGGCCAAATGTCGTTCGCTCCACGTGACGATTACGCCGTGTCAATGGCAATGAGTGGCATGGAGATTCCTTCAGTTCCGCAATAACGATGCATGCATTTTCAGAAACGCGCCGGTATGGGCATGGCGTCACGCTTTCCATGAACTCGCCGCAAGAATGGTTCATTCTTCGGGTCACTGGTCTTACCGTCTACCTCTAGGAGTGGGTCTGAATGAGGGGATTCGGCCCAGCATGTTGCCGGGCCGGATCTGCAAGCCAAAGGATTTTATGGCCTGTATGCAACAAAGCAGGCTTCCTGCTGTCTATGAGAGCATGCCAAAACAAAGTGCCTTATACTGTATGCCCATACAGTCTTTGCAGTCGAAACGTCCATGAAGCTGTTCGAAGTCTATAAACTCCACGCCGCCAAGGAACGTCTTGCCGCCGCCGTGATACCCATTGCGCAGCGGTATCGTACGGCGGGACGCGTCCTGACCTGGCGCCTGATCCACGAAATTGAAAAGGAAGCTCTTGCAACACTCAAGCAGGCCGGCGATCTTGAATGGGAATACGTGCGCATGGCCACTTCCTCGGAATGGGGATATGTTCCCCGCATCAATCAGCCCGCCGATCTGGAGGGTTATGAGGAACTGCCGATCGCATTGACAACCATTCATCGTGCCTATAACACTTGCCATTGAAACAGGCATCACGAGGCAGGCCGATCTGGCAGGAAGATGCATCCGGCGTCGAATACTTTCGGCGCCGGAGTCGACATTCAGTCGAACAAGGCATGTAAATTGCCGCTGCGTGCATGGTGTGCCACTGTCATCAGTTGATTCTTTGTCAATCGATGCAGGGACAGCGGCGGTAATGCATCCAGCGGAAAATAACCAGCGGCGCTGGTTTCCGAAGTGCGCCCGGTAAGCGTGCCGGATTCGGACTTGCACAGGAAAAAACATTTATGCGCATGCGGCATCTGCGGCGGATGATCATGCTTGCGCTTGTCGAACAAGGCCAGCAGGCGCAGCGGAGTGACATGCAGCCCCGTTTCTTCAAACGTTTCGCGCACGACCGCCTCCCCAGCCGATTCGCCGATATCGCACCAGCCCCCGGGCAGCGTCCAGTTGCGGTCGCTGCTTTCCTGAACCAGCAGAATCTTGCCGTCATCATCGAGCACCAGTGCACGGACATCGATCTTGGGCGTCGCATAATGCTCATCCACGTCGATCCAGCCTGCAACGCGGTCAAGGTCTAGCCCCTGCGTATTCGCCATCAGCTCGGCTGAAAGCTGGCGCAAAAGGGTGAATCGCTCAATGTCGTACGGGTCTTTGGAATAGGCAAGGCCGCTCTGGGCGATCGCCAGTACCTGTTCGATGTAAGCCATGACCTCATGGGTGTTGTTGTTATTCATTGCATTAGTGGTTGGGGGTATTGAGGAAGCGCACCGGCACCGCGGCATGTGCATGATGTGCCCCATCCATGCCTGCAGGACACGGCGTAAACATACTGCAGGCGCGGGCTTGATTCATGCCCGGGGAAACACCTGGTCTTCCAGGAGGATCGTGTTCTCGACCACGGCGCCGGGCCGCACCTTGGCGCCGGTCAACAGCACGCTGTTGCGCACGATGGCATCGGCTGCAATCTCCACGCGCGGATACACGATCGAAGTCTCGATGCGCGCATCGCTCTCGCAGTCCTCGCTGACGATCGCATCGGCGATGTTGCGTTCTTCCCTGATATACCGACGCCCATACTGCGGCAGCAATGTCACCGGCATGTCCTCCAGCCGCATGGTTGGCGCTGTCCCGAGCAGCGCAAGCTGCGCGCGGTGATAGCGTTCGACGGTGCCGATGTCCTCCCAGTAATCGGTGAAGGGAAACCCCATGATGATCTCGCCGCCGCGAAGCATGGCGGGGATGACATCGCGGCTGATGTCATGTTGCCAGTCGGTGCGGGACAACACGGCGAGGTAATGCTGAAGCACCTCCGCGCGAAAGATGCAGACCGCGGAAAAGATGGTGTTTGCCACCGGATGAGAGGGTTTTTCGACGAAGCTGCGCAGTCTGCGTTGCGCATCGAATTCCACCATGCCGAACAGGTGGACAAACTCCGGCGCGATTTCCTGGAAACCCATGGTCAGCGCGGCGCCGCTTGCACGGTGATAGTCGATCATGGGGCCGTAATCGAAGTTGTAGACATGGTCCGCATGCAGCACCATCACATCGCTGCAGCCGCAGTCGAAGATATGACGGGCGTTCTTGATCAGCGCATCGGCGGTACCGCTTTCCGGCGGACGCGCCACCGACGCATAGGATGCGTCGAGATCGGCCAGTGTCAGCCCATCGTACGGACCGAGATGGACGCGAAAGCCGGGCTTGCCGCTCCAGGCGGAGAGCAGGTAGCGAATCAGTTTGAGCTCGCTGTAATGCGACAGCAGCAGCACTTCGGGAATGCCGGAGCGGTAGGCATTGTTGAGGCTGAAGTCGATCAGGTGGCAAACGCCGCCGAAGGGAATCAGGGGCTTGAGCCGCGCATGGCCGAGATGGCGCATGCGCTTTCCCAGTCCGCCTGCAAGCAACACGGTTCTCGTCCTGTTCATGTTGAATGTCTGCTCATATTGAATGTCTGCTCACTGACTTGGCTCTGTCTTGACATCGATCCCGGTCCGGCGAAATTTGTCATTAAATATCCTTGCCTTAATGAAGGTCGTTGATCATGCCGGCAGGAACCCGCGAACGGAACATGCCGGAGAACTGGGCCAGCAGCAGCAGGCCGAGGCATGCCAGAGCCGCAATGCTCATCATGCGCCAGCTGAACTGCATTCCGTAGGCGCTCGACAGGCTGCCGAACGCCAGCGGACTGACGACATAGCCGATGTTGCAGACCGTCGAGAGATTGCCGAGCAGGCGCATGCGCATCTGCGGATCGGCGATCGACGTGGACAGGCTGTAGATCGCCGGAATCGCCGGCGACATCAGCAGGCCCGCCGCCAGGAAACCGGCGAGCGCGATCCCGGGCGCTCCGGCGCCGCTGACCCACAGCAGTGCGGCAGCCCCCGCGGCAAAGCCGAATACGATGACCGGCAGGTCGGACAGCCTGCGTCCCATGCCATGCACCGCAAGGCGGCCGATGCAGGCCGCGCCCATGTAGATGCTTGGCCCCCAGCTGGCAAGGAAGGCATCCGCCCCGAGTTCGCGCTGCAGATACAGGGCCGACCAGTGATTGACCGCGTGTTCGAGCACATACAGGAAGAAGCCCATCAGCATGAGCAGGGCCAGCGGCGCGCTGAAGCGCGACTGCGCGCTGCCCGCGTTGCCCGCGTTGCCGCCTGCATCGCGCGCGCGTCGGAAAACGCAGGGAGCTCAGCGAGCTCAGGATAGCGGCCGCAAGCATCAATGCCGCGAGGCCTTCGAAGATATAAGCCGGTTCGACACCTTCCCTCCTCATCCAGCCCACCGCTGGCGCGCTTACCACCACCGCGAGCGGAAAAATTGCCTGACCGACGCTGAACAGCTTCTTTCCCGTCATGTCCTGCGCACAGGCGATCATGCAGGCCAGGGTGACTTCCAGCATGCCGGAGGCCACGCCGCAAACCAGCAGCGCCAGGCCAAGCTCCCTGCCGCTCTGCACATGGCCGAGCCAGAATGTTCCGGCCGCATACACGAGCAGGGTCAGCGGCAGCTGCAGCCTGCCGAGTCGCGACCACAGGCGGCTGCCGATGAACGTGGCGGGAAGCACGCCGACCACGACCATCATCAGCTGCTCGCCGAGCGCCGCGTCGGTCAGCCCCAGCCGGCTCTGCACGGACGGCACCATGGCCCCCCAGCTGGCCCAGAACATGCCCCACATGAGCTTGCTCAGCCAGAGCGGCCAGAACCGGATCAGCACATGTCCGTTGTCATGAGTCAATGCCATTTGTCGTCCTCCGTCCCGGGAAGCTGTGCCGCCATCCCTGGGTCATTATTTATCGATGCGCCGCTTGTGCAGGCCTGCGGAAAATGGAGCAGGCCGCGCCGTCACCGCATGCCATTCATGCAAACGCAGGCGCGGCGATGCCGGACGCGGTCAACCCTGTCCCGTCACCCTGCCTGCGGCCGATGCCGACAATGTCGAGCACCATGTCCAGGCCGCGCGGCAGCGACGGATCCTGCACCTGCGGCAGAAGCAGCGTGGTGACGCCAAGCGCCTGCGCGCCGCCGTCGGTGCTCCAGTTATCGCCGACCATCAGCGCGCGTGCGGGCGTGATATCCAGCTGCTCCAACGCGCTGCGAAACGGTGCGGGCTCCGGCTTGATCGCGCCGAGTTCGAAGGACTGCACCACGACTTCGATGAAACCGCTCATGTGATTGACGTCGAGCGCCGGCCGGATATCCCAGCCGATGTTGCTGATCACCCCGACCGCAATGCCGCGCGCGCTGAGCATGCGCAGCACCGGCAAGGCATCATGGAACGGACGCCACAGCCTGGCATCGCAGAACACCTCGTAGAAGGGCTCCGCAAATGCATGCGGAATGTCTTCGCAGGCATGCACACAGGCGGTCCATGATGCACGATGCAAAGGCAAGGAGAAATCGCAGCTGCGCATGCGCGCTCGCCCCTCGTCGCTGGCGACATAGGCGATGATGCGTTCGATCCAGCGGCTGCAATCGCTTTCGCTGGCAGCTAGCCCGGCATCCGCGCAGCGCGCGGCCATCAGGTCGGGAAGCAACGCCGACCTGCTGTTGAAGAGGGTGTCGGCGAAATCGAACAGGACGGCGTCGAAGCGATACTCGGTGTTTTTCATTGCGGATGCGCTTTCAATGTGAAGTGGTGACGGACACGTGTTGTTTTCAATGCCCGCCGTACGGCAGGATGAGCCGCTTGCCGACGTCATGGCCGCTGTTCATGGCCCTCAGCAAGGCGGGCAATTCATGCAGCGCATGCCGGCCCGTGATCATGCGTTCCAGCAGCGCCGGCGCAATGCCGCCGGACGCGATCAGGTCCAGCGCGCGCAGGAAGTCCTCCCGCTGCAATCCGTAGCTTCCCGCCAGTTCCACCGCATGCCCGTCGGACAGAACAAGACGCTCCCTGCGTTCGTTCAGCCGCAGTCCTTGCACATCCACGCCCAGGTAATCGCCGAAGGAAGGCTCGATGCCGCCGAAGAGAGTGATCCGGCCGCCGCTCGCGGTCAGTGCGACGCCGGCATCGAGCAATTCGCGCGGCACGAACGTGGTCGCCAGCACCGTCAGATCGGCGGGCGTACTTACCCTGTCGAGACGGCTCAGTTCAATGCCCGGCAAGCCGAGTTGCTCGACGAAGCGCAGGCGCTCTTCGGAACGGTTGGCCAGCGTGACGCGCATGCCGCGCCGGCACAGCCCGAGCGCAATGAAGACGCCCATGGTGCCGGCGCCGGCCACAAGCACGCGGTCGGGCAAGGCCGGCAAGCCAGCCAGGGCCGTGCGTACGCAGTGTTCGGCGCAGGCGACCGGCTCGGCCAGCACGTAATGAACGAGCGGCCCGGCCGGGCGCGCCAGCCGGTATAGCGCCGCCTCCAGCGCGGCGGCGGGCGCGTCCAGCGCGACCAGCTCCGCGAAGCCGGAAGTGCGATGCACCACGACATTGGGATCGAGGCTGACGATGTCACCGGGCTTGAACGCCTCCGTTCCCCAGCATTCAATGATGTCCGCCACCAGCTCATGGCCAAACTGGCTGGGCCCCGGCCGCCGTCCCGCCGCCTCCTTGGCGTCGGAGCGGCATACGCCTATCGCATGAGGACGCAGGATGGCGCCGGCATCATGCAGGAACTCGATGTCTATGCCCTGACGCATTGCCACGCCGCGCCCCGCATCGAGGCAGGCTTGCCGGGCATGCTGCAGCGCCTGGCGCACTTTCGCCGAGGGCGAACGGAGGATGGAAGGTTCAGGCATGGATCACCGCGCAGGCCAGTTCGAAACGCTGAAGGATTTCCGCGATGTCGCTGTCCGTGGAAACCAGTGCGGGACGGATTTCGACCACGTTGCCGCGGCCGTGCTCGGATATGCGGATGATGACGCCTTGCTGCAGCAGCGCTTTCTGCAATGCGAGTGCGCGGCCATTATCGGGCAGGTTGGCATCCGGCTTGTCGGGCGCGATGATTTCCATGCCGATCATCAGTCCGGCGCCGCGGACTTCCCCGATGAAGGGAAAGCGCTCGCGCAGGGAAGACAATCCGTCGCACAGCAGCTTGCCGACATGCCTCACGTTTTCCAGGAAGCCGGGCCGCTGGAGAATTTCTATGGTTTTCAATGCCGCCGCCGCCGCGGGCAGCCAGCCGCCGTTGGTGAAGCCATGGAAAAGCTTGTCGAGACCGGTCAGTCTTTCTTCGGTCAGGATCGCGCCTATCGGCAGGCCGACCCCGCTCATGCCCTTGGCCAGCGTCATGACATGCGGCGCGACGCCGAAATAGTCGGCGGCGAACATCTGTCCGCAGCGGCCGAATCCGGTCTGGCATTCATCGAAGATCAGCAGGATGTCGCGCTCCTCGCAGAAGGCCTTCAGGCTGGGCAGGTAATCCACCGGCGGAATGATGTTGCCGCCGACGCCGAGAATCGGTTCCACCAGGACGCAGGCCACGCTGCCGGTACTGGCATAGCGTATGAAGTCGTCGATGCGCGATACGCACAGCATGCCGCAGTGCTCCGGCGACTGCTTGTAGAAACAGCGCGCGCAGTAGGGAGGCGGCACCTGCACGCCGCCGGGGAAGACATTCGGAAACGGTGTCCGGTGCGTGCTGAATCCGGACAGGCCGGTCATTGCAAAGGTCTGTCCGAGATGACTGCGGAACAGCGTGATCACATCGCGCTTGCCGGTGATGTGCTGGGCAATGCGGATCGCGCCTTCATTGGCGGTCGATCCGCCCGGCGAGCGCAGATGGGCGCGCGTCAGGTTCGCGGGAGAGATCGCCACCAGCGCGCGGGCCAGCGCATCAACCGCGGGCGCATTGAAGTTGGAGCTGGAAAACACCAGCTCGTCCATTTGCAGCTTCGCGGCTTCCACCACCTCGGGATGATTGTGGCCGAGAATCAGGTTGAAGGTGCCGGAGACGCAATCGAGGTATTCCCTTCCCTCGTCATCGTAAAGCCGGATGCCCCGCCCCTTGACCATGGCGATCGGGCTGACCGGATAGTAGAACGGCGGCTCCTGCAGCAGGGGCAGCAAGGAATTCATCAGTCAACCTCCAGCGCACTGAGCTGCATGTCGACCCAGCGCGGCAAGTCGAAACCGCGCGCCTTCCGCCGGCGCCGCTCCGCCCTCTCCTGCCGCGGCCCGGCGTCCATGCGAAACGCCTCCAGCAGCTTGCCGGACAGTTCGGCGATGTCGAAGGGATTGATCAAGTCGACCACGTCGGCAAGCGCTTCCGCCGCGCCGGCGCGCTCCGACAGGAGGATCGACGCGTCGCGCCGGTTGAGCAGCGAGGCTTCGAATACGGTCAGGTTCTGGCCGTCGATGGTGGAATTGAACACCAGCACATCGGCTTCCTGCAGGCAGCCGAGGGTATTGCCGACATCGTTCTCGCAGATCACGCGCACGAGTTCGGCGCCGAAATGCTTGTTCGTTCTGGCGGCCTCGGCATGCAGCTGCTCGAGATAGTCGCTGTTGGCCGGCACATAGAGACGATTCGGATTGCAGCGGACCAGCAGGCAGCCGCGTTCGCGCATGGCGATGCTCTGCTCGCAGGCCAACCGGAATGCGGCAATGGCGCGCGGACCGTTCTTGATGGGATCGGTGCGGCCGGAGTGCAGCACCATGAAGCGGCCCGCCACCCAGGCCCGCAGGTCGGGAGGCATTTCCTTTTCACGATAATCGATAGCTTGCGGGCTGTAGCCTAGCGGCATGGCCGCGACGCGCGTGCGATGGCCGGCATATTCGACGGTGAGCCTGTCCATATCCACGCTTGCTTCGGGCAGCAAATCGCGCACGCAGTCCAGGAAGTTTCTGGCCCAGCGTCTGGCAAAGAAGCCGACCACCGACGCGCCCAGCATGCCTTCAATGAACTCCCGCCGCATGTACACCGGCAGCATGCGCCAGTAATCGGCGGAAGGCCAGGGAATGTGGATGAACAGCAGGATGCGCTGGCCGGGATGGGACTGCCTGAGCATGCCGGGCAGCACGGACAGCTGGTAGTCGTGCACCAGTACCGGAGCATCGGGTGAACGTTCAAGCTGCGCTGAAGCGGCGCGCAGAAAGTCTGCGTTGAACAGCTTGTAGTGTTCCCAGGCGCGGCGGATATCGGGGCCGAAGCTGGGCGTGTTCCAGCTGTCCCACAAGGTATTGTTGCAGGCCCAGAGCACATCGGCGGTCATGACTTCCTGCATGTCGGCGAAGACCTGGCCATCGTGCTGCTGCATGTGCACGGTGATCGGACGCTCGCTGGAGGTGAATGCCAGTTTCATTCCTTCCGGATGGCGCTCGCGCATTTCCAGGTCCTCGGCCGTCATTGCCGAGCACATCCAGTCGACATCCAGAAGGCTGGCCATGTCGGCCACCACATTGGCGGTGCCGCCGGGCGCCAGCATGGCTTCAAGTTCGCCGCTCTTTGCATTGCGGCTGTAGGTGAGCGGAGACCGCTTGCTGACCAGGATGAGGCGTTGCGTTGTCACGTTAGGGATTCCCATAAGCTGTTCATTCCTTGTTGATCGGGAGATGCCCGTGCAGCAGGGGCTTCATGTGTACCGCCGCCTGCGCCGGCGAGCGGCATTGCACGTTCGGCCAGGCCGAGAGCAATGCGGGAAGATGGTGGCTGCTCAGGCAGGAATTGCGGGGCCGGCAGAAATAGCGGGAGGCATCGGCGGCGATCGGCCGGATCAGCGACGCATCCAGCTCATATTCGTCGGCGAGAAGGCGGGCCCAGTCGAGGCGGCTGATGCGCTGCGGGCCGGCCACGTGCAGAATGCCCATGACCGACTGCTCGATGCAGCGGGTGTAGATCGCGGCCGCGTCTTCGACGAAAATCGGGGTATTCCACAGGGCATCCGGCACTTCCAGGATGTCGCCCGCGGCCAGCCGCCGCAGCGCCAGCGCAAAGAAATTGATCCAGCCGCGATCCGCCTCTTCCCAGCCGTAGACCAGGCTGGTGCGCGCAATCAGGAAGTCGCCGCTGCATTGCGAGAGCACCTGCTCGGCGGCCAGCTTGGCGCGTCCGTAGGCATTGGCGGGAAGCGGCGGCGCGTCTTCCGCGTAGCTTTCCTGCCTGCCGTCGAACACGTTGTCGGTCGAGACCAGCAGCTTGTATGCGTGCGGCGCCAGCCGGCAGGCGTTGCGGGCGATCACCGCATGGCTGCACATCGCCTCATCCGGACTGTATTCGCAGAGCGAAATATCGGACGGGCCATGCACCAGCACGATGGCATCGGGACGCAGCCGATGCAGCACGGCGGCGAACGCATCGCGATCCGCGGCGTCCAGGCCGAGCCAGGCGAGTTCCGGCGCCAGACCGGCCGGACGGTGGCGCGATGCCAGCGTGGCATCGTGTCCCTCGCTGGCCAGCCTGACGGCGAGACAGCGTCCCACAAAACCTGAGCCGATGATTAAAACCTGCATGATGAATGAAAGCTCCCTTCTGCATTGCGGATTGCCACGCGGCGCGTGATCATTGCGGCGGACGCAGAGATGCGCTGATGCATGAATGCACGGATGCACCTCCTTAACAAGGAAGCGCCGCATGGAAACGACTCTTGCTTAATGCGTGTTCAGGTTCAGATGCATTTCCCGCGCCTCGCCGGCAAGGCGCCGCAGCGCCGACTCGATGAGCCTGTTCGGCAGCTTTGCCCGGTCTTCGATGAACAGGCAGCGGCCAATCTCGACAGGAATGGGGAAGTGCACTGCGCCGCCCCGGTGCTGCTCCGCCTCGTCCAGCGCCGCCTGGCACAAGGCGGGAGTCAGCTCCGGCGCATGGATCGGCAGCCCGGCCTGGCGCAGCACGGCCACGAACCGGTCGCGCTCCTGCGGCTCCATCATGCCGAGCGACTCGGCCAGGGTAACGGTCAGCGCCATGTCGATGGCGACCGCTTCGCCGTGATGCATGCGGTAGCCGGTCGCGGCTTCCAGCGCGGGGCTGAAACAATGGCCCATGTCAACCAGGCGCTGATAGGTCTGGTCTTCATACGGGTTCTTCTGCAGTTCTTCCAGCATCGAGCGGGTGGAACGCCAGATGATTTCCCGCCCTATCTCCCAGGGATCGGAAAAACGGCTTTCGATCAGCGCCTGCTGGTGGCCTTCGCATAACCGGAACAGCTCGTGGTCGGTCACCAGCGCCATCTTCAGTATTTCCGCCATGCCGAAGCGTATGCAGCTTTCCGGCAGCGTGCTCAGAAAGAGCGGGTCGAGCAGGGCCTGGCTGGGCGGATTGAAACAGCCGAAATAATTCTTCTTGCTACCGAGATTGACGCCGCCCTTCAGGCCGATGCCGGCGTCGACCAGCCCGATCAGCGTGGTCGGGATGCGCATGTGTTCGATACCGCGCCGGATCGCCGACGCCGCCATCGCCACCACGTCGGTGCAGACACCGCCGCCAATGCCGACCAGCACGGACTTGCGGTCCATTTTTGCGTCCAGCGCCTCCCGGCAAACGCGTTCGACCGAGGCAAGCGTCTTGTTGATTTCCCCGCCTTCCAGCACATGCACCCGCATGTCCAGTCCACAGTGCCGGATCAGCTGTTCGAGCTGGCGGCCATAGAGCTTGTAGACCGTGGACGTGGTGACGGCGAGCGCCTTGCGCCCCGCCAGCAGCGCCGGCAGTATGGAGTGCTCCGGCGAAAGGATTTCGGCGGTGAGATGGACGCCGTAGTCCTGGCGTTTGCGGCATTCCATGCGAATGCTGTATTGCGGTGCGGGCGCCGCCTGCTGTCGGCGGATGACGCCTTGATGATGTGTTTCAAACACGATAGCTGCTCCTCGTCTTGATTGGGTCAACATGCCTCGGCTGCATCAGGTACCGTGCCGGACGCCGCGGCGGAGCGAACCGGGCAAGCCGGAACGCCAACGACGACGAGACGCAGTTCCCGTTCGCCATGGTTGTAGAGCCCATGCCTGCCGCCGGGCGGATTGTGTGCGACATCGCCGGCGCCGACCTCGACCTGCCGCTCTTCCATGGTAAGAATCCCCTTGCCGTCAATGACGATGTAGACCTCCTCGTCCTCATGGCCATGGGTATGGCAACCGATGCTGTTTCCCGGGGGGATTCTCACCAGGTCCACCCAGTTGATGGCCATGCTTCCCAGCACGCGCGCGAAGGCAATGGTCTCGATGCCGCCGTGCGCGCATTCCCACTTGAACTCTGCTTCGGCGAAGCGGTGGAGCCGCTCAGGCATGCTGCGCCTCGCACTGCCTATGCACCGGCCGCGTCGCCATGAAGTAACCCGCGCCCTCCAATGCCACGGTATCGGGCTGGGTTTCGGTGCGGATGATGGCGCTCCAGTCCTGTCCGGTATCCCACGCGTACCGGCCGGCAAGGTGTGCGAGCAGTTCACGGTACTTGTCGCCGCAGGCGCTGGCGAAGCCGCCGACCAGAACGATCTCCTCGAGTCCCAGCGACAGGTGCAGAAAGGCGAGCGCCTTCGCCAGATGCGATGCCGATACCGTCATGACCTGCACGGTCCAGGGATCGTTGTCGCGGAATGCCGCGACCAGAACCTCGTTGCTCAGGCAGCCGCAGGTATCGCGGGCCAGCCTGGCCGCAAGCGACTTGCCATAGGCCACAGGATCAGCCGCAGCCATGTGGCGGGCCACGCGCAGGGTGCCGCGCCCGGAAGCCACCGCGCCGAGATGAAGACCGCCTCCGCAGTCGCAGGCGAGATCGCCGGCGATCGGCTCGTGAACGCTGAAATGCCCGATTTCGCCGCCTCGTCCGTTCGGTCCGGTACGCGGTTTCGCATCGAGGAACACCTTGAGCCCGATGCCCGACCCGATGGTGACAATGGCGAAATCCCGTCCGCCCTGGGCTACCCGGTAATATCCCGCGGCGCTGACGTCGTTGAGCATGGCGACCGGCACGTCAGGCCAGAGGTCTTGCAGCTTGTCCTGGAGGCGAAAGCCGCCCGGGTCACGCGGGCCGAGCACGGTGGGCATACGCCACAGCGTGCCGTCCGGCGCCATCGGCGACGGCAGCGCGGCGCAGATGCCGGCCAGGTGACACTCCCCGCACAACGCGTCCGCCTCCTGCTTGAGCATGCCAAGCATTTGTTCGACGATCGCTTCGCTTGAAGCGTCTTCCCGGTTCATGAAATTCGGAGTGCAGGTCTTGCGGAACCGCTCCAGGCGACGGTGCTCCTCGTTGTAGAGGCCCGTACGGATACTCGTGCCGCCAATATCGAACACAAGAAAAAATTTTCCCTGACGCATCAGCATTCATTCCTCCCCTGCATTTCAAACCGCTTTGAATTCATGTTAGCGCATTCAAAGCGCTTTGAAACGTTGCCATGATGTCAAATTGAGAAAGCTCAATCAAGTCTCGAAGAGACTAAACAGCGGAATAAACCTGGTTTAGAGACCGGCAGAGGCGATACGGGACAACCACATTTCGCCCCAGCGCCGAGCTGAACAAGGGAAACATGAAATATGCACCCAGCCTTGCATTGCATTGCCACAGCTTAATTGATCCATGTGGCGTATCTAACGCTCCAGAAAAGAAGCTTGCGGGAGTCCAGCGCGCTTATGCTGTTGAAGCGGATTGGCAGAAAAGAACACTTGCGGACGAGATCGCCATATCGGCCGGATCGCAGCTTAATGGTCATGTCATTCCAGATCATGCGTACCTGCTTGGAACCATGGCCCTGTTATGTATCGATTCATCGATCGGAGCATCACCTTCAATACGCAGCCGGAGTTCAGCCTTCCAGCGCCAAAGGCGGTTCCCGATGGCGTGATGGCCTGGCGAGCACGTACCAGAAGTCGGTCAAACCCGGGGCCGAAAACGACCGGTCATGCCGGTTCCTTCATGCAAGCCGGTCAGAGAATCTCATTGATCAGATAGCAGGCATGATCGCTTATCTTGTGGAGCATGCCGCGCCTGTTCCAGTCGTCAAGGGAGAGTTCCGTGGCGCGCGCCGCATACTTTTCGAATATGTCATCCAGCCGGCGGGTGATGGCCGCATCAAGCAGGCCCAGCGTGATTTCGTCATTCGTTTCGAAAGACCTGTCGTCGAAATTGCTGGAGCCGATTGCGCACCATACGCCGTCGATGGTCATGACCTTTTGATGCAGCAGCGTATGCGGATATTCGAACAGGCGCACGCCGCACCGCAGCAGCTTTTCGAAATTGCGATGGCCTGCATGCTGCACCATCGGATTGTCAGAGCCGCTCGCGGACGGCATCAGCACGCGCACGTCGACACCGCGCGATACGGCCTGGCCAAACGCGTCGATCGCGTCCGGTTCGGGAATGAAATACGGATTCTGGATCCAGATACGCTTGCGGGCCAGGCAGATCGCGGTGTGGTGGAGTATCTTGACCGCGGGCGCCGATCCCTCGGGCTTGGCAAAGGCGGCATGCATCACGACATCGCCCTGCGGCGCCAGCGGCGGAAACACCTTGTCGCCGACGAACAGTTCACCGGTCTCGCCGGTCCAGTTTTCACTGAATGCGGATTGCACGCCATGTACGATCGGGCCGCGCAAACGGACGCTGATGTCGCCGAAGTGCTTTCCATCCTCGGCATCGCCCAGCCAGGTATCGACAATGCAATGGCCGCCGACGAATGCTTCGCGTCCATCGACGATCACCATCTTCCGGTGGGTACGGTCGTTGAGCACGCCGATGTTGCGCAGCCGGTAATTATGGAAAAACACCACCTTGCATCCCGCGTCTTCCATTTGCCGGCGCGCCGCATCGCCCAGCTTGCGGGCGCCGTTGCCATCCAGCAGCACCCGCACCTGTCTTCCCGCCGCGGCCTGCCCCGCGAGAGCCTCGGCAATCCGGTTGCCGAGTTCGCCCTCTTTCCACAGGAAGGTTTCAAAATGCACCGAATGCCGTGCGGAACGGATGGAATCGATGAGCGCGTCGAAGAAGGCGCCATTCTCGAGGATGTCGACGGCATTGCCTGGCACGGCCGTGCTGAAGGTCAGTCCTGCCAGTGAGGGAATCAGTTCATCAATCGGAGAATCGCATTCAATGCGCAGCCGGGGATCGCGGTGCCGGCGGATGGACCAGATGATGAGTACCAACAGGGACGCCATGCCGACGAATGCGGATATCCATACAAGCGTCGAAGTGTCCATGAGGTCAATGGGCCGATGTGAGGCTGCGCGATAGGCTGCTGTCGTTATGCTTCCTTTAATTTACCTTAATGCATCAAGAGTGACTTTGCGAAACCGCGGGTTTATTACTCCAATGCTTCGACCGCGAGTTTTACCGTGCTGGTGTTGCCGCTTCGCCAAATCTGCGCACTGAGCGTGCTGCCGGGCCTGGTGCCGCCGATCAGCCGCGCAAGGTCCGCAGTGCTTTGCACCGGCTGCTCGTTGAGCGCGAGGATGACGTCGCCGGGACGAATGCCGGCACGGTCGGCGGGGCCGCCGCGCTGTACCGCCGCGACCAGCGCGCCTTGCGTGTCCTTCATGCCCAGCGTCGATGCCAGGTCCATCGTCAGTTCCTGCAGCTGCACGCCGATGCGGCCGCGCGTGACCTTGCCGGATTGGCGCAGCTGCTCGGAGATGCCTATCGCCAGATCGATCGGAATCGCGAACGAAATTCCCATGTAGCCGCCGGTCTGGCTGTAGATCTGGGAATTGATGCCGACCACCTCGCCGCGCGTGCTGAACAGGGGCCCGCCGGAATTGCCCGGATTGACCGCGACATCGGTCTGGATGAAGGGCACGTAGCTGCCATTGGGCAGCAGTCTCCCCTTGGCGCTGACGACGCCGACCGTGACGCTGTTGTCGAAGCCGAACGGCGCGCCGATCGCGGCCACCCATTCGCCGGCTTCGAGCTTGCCGGGATCGCCGACCTTCACCATCGGCAAACCCTTGGCATCGATCTTGAGCAGCGCCACATCGGTATACGGGTCGGCGCCGACCACCTTGGCCCGGTACTCGCGCTTGTTGGTCAGCTTGACGATGACTTCGTCGGTGTCGGCGATGACATGCGCATTGGTGAGGACGTAGCCGTCCTCGCTGATGATGAACCCGGACCCGAGGCTGGCTGCGATCGCTTCACCGGAATCGGGCTGCTGCTGGCGGCCGAAACGGCGGAAGAATTCGCGCAGCGGATGGCCTTCGGGCAAGGCCGGCACGCCCTGCTGCTGCGCATGGCGCGTGGCGCTGATGTTGACCACCGTGGGGCCCTGCTGCTTGACCAGGTTGACGAAGCTGGGCAATTCCACGCCCGAGCCGGTGACGGGCGCGGGCGTGCCGGCGGGCCCCTGCTGAACCTGCACTCCCTGTTGTCCTTGCGTGGCCGGCGCAGCGGACTGCGGCGCCTGGGGTGCCTGGGGCGTTTGCGGCGCTTCGTCCGTACCGGAGCGCGAACAGGCGATGAGGCTGAGAATCAGGCTGCCGGCGAGGACAAGCTGGCTGCTGCGACGAAGGTTCATATCGGTCACTCCACGAAGGTCGTAATCTGGATGAAAGGCATTATCGGTGAAGCGCACGGGACCCGCCGTGGCCATGGGTTTCGTACCCATGGCCACGGCCCTGCCGGCCCTGCTGGCGATGCTGCACGCCCCGAGCTTTCGCCGGTTCAGGTCGGGCCCGCCCTCTCCTTTTCCGTTTCCGCCGTCGCATCCTTCCTGTCGGTTGCGGCGACCTCCGCATCGGGGTCGGCGTCGGTGTCACGCTCGCTGCTTGCAGTGAAAGCCGGGGCCTCTTCCGCATCCGGTCCATTGAACAGCAGCGCCACCGGCAAGCCCTGCAACACCTCGCTCAGCAGCAGGCGGCCGGCGCTCGGAGCCATCGTTTGCCCGGTCAGCAGTTCGCGCATGTCCGCCGCCATTTCCTGCGGGACGCGGATGGCGGTTTCCTGCCAGCTATCGGGCTGCAGTACGGGCCCGCGTTCGCCGCCGAGCAGGCGGCACGGCAGATGCGCCGCCACCACCACCACCGTCTTGTCCTGGTGACGGCGGGCGAAGGCGATCGCATGCGATGCCAGCGGTCCTTCGATTTCCAGCGGCAGATAGTCGCCCCGCATGAACAGGTCGGGCTGCCGCGCGCGAAAACGCAGCGTGCGCGCGATGACATGCTGCTTGATGGCGCCGCTTTCCCAGGCATCCGTCCCGGGCTCTTCCGCATCGGTGAATTCCAGCGCCTCGCGCCGCGCCGCATAGTCGACCGGCCGGCGGTTGTCGGGATCGACCAGGCTGAAGTCCCAGAAGTCGGTGCCCTGGTACAGATCCGGCACGCCGGGCGAGGTCATGCGCAGCATGGTCTGCGCCAGGCTCTTGATCATGCCGGCCGGCGCGACGGTCTGCACCCAGGCGGCGAGTTCGGGAAGGAAGCGGTTGTCTTCGCCCGGCGTCAGGACCGCATGCAGAAACTTCCTGCAGGCGGCTTCATAGGCTTCGTTCGGCATCACCCAGTCGCTGACCTGCTTGGCTTCGCGCAGCGCCTTGGTCTGCCAGGCTTCGATGCGTTCGGCGAACTGCTTGAGCCCTTCTTCATCGTCCGGCTCAAGACCGACCGGCCAGGCGCCGGCGAGCATCTGGTACAGCATCAGTTCATCGGCGGGATGCGGCGCGATGCCCTCGGGGCCGGCGTCGTCAGCCGGCAATTCGGCGGCCGGCGCTCCGGTGCGTAGCGCGGCATTGAGCTTCATCCATTCGCGCGCGGTGCGGCACCATTCCTCCGGCATCTCGCTGAAGGCGGCAATGCGGGTGCGGACATCCTCGCCGCGCTTGTGATCGTGGGTGGCGGTGGCGAGCATCGAAAACGGAAAACGCTCGGCGCGGACGCGGTTGGCCTCATGGAATTCCTGCACCGGGATCGAGAATTGCGCCGGGTCGGAACCCACCTCGTTGCGCGACAGCAGGCGGCCGTAACGATAGAAGGCGGTGTCTTCCACCGACTTTGCCGACAGCGGCGGCGTCAGCTGCTGGAAGCGGGTGATGGCCCGCTGGTGCAGCGCCCGCACGCGGGGATTGGCCGAATCGCGCGGCGCATCGCCGCCCAGCCAGCGGGCGATGACGTCGAGCAGCGCGCCTTCGTTGCGGTCCACGCTCTGGCGCGCGCATTCCAGCGCGCGGTCGATCACCTGCTGGTCGAGTTCGTCGCGGCCGTTGCTGTCGGCATAGGTGCGGTACACCGGGAAATGCACCAGCAGTTCGGCGAATACGCGGCGGATCGCGCCGAGCGAATAGTCGCGGGTGCGCAGGTCGGTGCGCGCCACCGCATGCAGCGCGCGCGCGGCCGCCTCGAATTCGCCGGACAGGTTGCTGGCCAGCAGCTGCCTTCTGGCCAGCCGCACTTCCTCGTCGAAGCTGTGCTGGTGGTCGGTCAGGTGGCACCACAGATCGGTGAGCGCCTGCTTGCCCTCGCCGTCGTGCAGCAGCGCGCCGACGCGGTCCATGAAGTCGTAGCCGCTGGTGCCGTCGATTTCCCAGTTGCTGCGCAGCTGTTCGTCGGGCGCGAGAATCTTTTCGACGATGATGTAGGCCGGCGCCGGCGGCAGCTCGGGGGGACGCTGCGATGTCAGCGCCTGCAGCCGGCGCCGCAGCTTGCGGCAGTAGGCGCCGGGGTCGGCCAGGCCGTCCACATGGTCGATGCGCACGCCGTCGATCAGGCCTTCGGTGTAAAGCCGGAAGATCTGCGCATGGGTGGCTTCGAACACGTCATCCTGCTCGACCCGCACGCCGGCCAGGTCGGTCACTTCGAAGAAGCGCCGCCAGTTGATGCCGTCGGCCGCGCAGCGCCACCACGCGAGCCGGTAATGCTGGCGTTCCAGCAGGCCGTGCAGCGCTTCGATGCCCTGCGGCGAAGCCGCCGAATAATTGTTGACCGCCACCGCGATGTCGGCGGCGCCTTCGGCGGTCTGGCCGAGCTCGCGCAGGATGCCGAAGCCGGTGTCGGCATTCTGCTGGGTGATGTCGCCGTTCTCGTCCCGGCCTTCCTCGAAGGCGGCGATCGCCGGCGCAAGGCGCGCCGAATCGACCGATTTCAGCAGGTCGGCAACCCCCGCCGCCCCGATGGGAAAGCGGTGCGAATAGTAGCTGGCGTAGAACTTGCCGCGCAGGGCATCGAACTGCAGCTTGATCTCACCGGAGGCGAGCACTTCGCCGTAGGGCTGGCCGAGGAAAGGCGCCATCACCTTGCCCTGCAGGGTTTCGTCGGCGGGGTTCCAGTCGATGTCGAACCAGCGGGCATACGGGCTCTTCTGCCCCCATTCCAGCACATGCTGCCACCAGGGATTTTCCGGACCCACGCCCATGTGGTTGGGCACGATGTCGAGGATCAGCCCCATGCCGGCCTCGCGGATGCGGCGCACCATGCGGCGGAAGCCTTCCTCGCCGCCGAGCTCGGGATTGATGCGGGTCGGGTCGACGATGTCGTAGCCGTGGTTGGAGCCGCTGCGCGCGGTCAGGACGGGCGATGCATAGATGTGGCTGATGCCAAGCGACGCGTAATACGGCACCACCTCGGCCGCCTGGTCGAAGGTGAAGTCTTTATGCAGCTGCAGGCGGGCAGTTGCGCGCGGGATGGACATCAGTGATCTCCTCTTGGGGAACGGGAACGGTTGAGTATGGCCAGCCGCGCCGCCACGGTCGCGTCGTCGAGAATGGTATCGACCGTGTGCGGCATGCGGCGGCGCCAGTTGGGATGTTCATGGATGGTGCCGGGCAGGTTGGGCTGCTCCGTCAGGCCGAGCGCGTCTTCGATCGGCAGCATCGCCAGCGGCGCCGGGGCCTGGCCGATGAAGTCGATCGCCGCTTCCATCGGCGCGGCCTGCGCACTGGCATCCGGCATGCTGCCGCCGGCGCAGCCGATTTCATTGAAGGCCTGCCACAGTTCGCGCCGTTCGCGGTCGCGGCTGTTGCGGGCATCGCCCTCGGTCTCGCCGGTGGCAAGCAGATCGAGGTCGCGCCGCCAGTCGATGTCGCGCCCCTGCCACCAGCCGGCGATGGTTGGCAGGTCGTGCGTGGTGGTGGTGGCGATCGCGCTGCCGGGCCATTCGTCGGGCCGGAAGAAACGGTCCTGGTTGCGCTGGAACAGCAGCACCCGGATGCCGAGCAGGCCGGCGTCGGCCAGCAGCTTGTCGAAGCCCTCCGGCACGGTGCCGAGATCTTCGCCGATGACGATCGCCTTGTGGCGCCAGGATTCGAGCGCAATCAGGCGCAGCAGATCCTGCATCGGATAGGTGAGATAGGCTCCTTGTTCGGGCGATGCGCCGTGCGGCACCAGCCACAGCCGGCCCAGGCCGAGCACATGGTCGATGCGCGCGCCGCCCGCATACGCGAAGGTGGCGCGCAGCATTTCGAGATAGGCGGCGAAGCCCTTGGCTTTCATCGCCACCGGCGAAAAGGCGCCGATGCCCCAGCTCTGGCCCTTGGTGTTCATCACGTCGGGCGGCGCGCCCACCGACAGGCCATTGATGATTTCCGTCTGGCGGCTCCAGGCCTGGCTGCCGGCGCTGTCGGCGCCGACCGCGAGATCCGTGATCAGGCCGATCGGCATGCCGGCCTCGCGCGCGGCCTTCTGCGCACCTGACAGCCCCCTGGCCGCCTGCCACTGCAGGAAGGCATGGAAGCCGACTTCGTCCGCGTGCTCGCGGGCAAAGCTTTCCACATCGGCGCCGCGCGGATCGCGCAGGCCCTGCGGCCAGCTGCGCCAGTCGCCGTTCTCGCCGGCGGCGATGCGCGCCGCATGAATGGCTTCAAAGCGGGCATGGTCGCGCAAGGCGTCGCCTCCTTCGCGCAGGAAGGCATCGAACTCGGCGGTATTGCCGGCCTGCAGATAACGTTCGTACAGCTGGCGCAGGAGCGAAAGCTTCAGCGTTGCGGCGCCGGGCCAGTCGACCAGCGCTTCCTGCTCCAGCCGCGCCAGCTGCTGCGCGGCATCGGGACCGACCGCGGCGACCGCCGCTGCATGGGCTTCCGGCCCCAGCACGGCAGCCGGATCGATGTGCAATGCGTTCAGGAAGAGCCGGCTCGACGGACCGTAGGGACTGAAACGATGGACGTCGGCGGAAAACATCGCATGCACCGGGCTGATCGCCAGCGCCGCCGCGCCATGCCGGGCCGCCTTGCGCGCCAGCGCCGCCAGCGCGCCGAAGTCGCCGATGCCGCCGTCGCCGTCGCGCCGCAGCGAATACAGCTGCACGCCAAGTCCCCACAGGCGCGGGTCGCGCCGCAGGCCGGGCGTGGCCGCCAAAGCATCGGCCACGCCGAAGCAGCGCGGCGGCGCGATGGCCAGCGTGGCTTGCTGATCGCCAGCGATGAGGCGGTGATAGCCGGGACGGTCGATGGCCGGTAGTTCCAGGGCGGCGGAAGCATCGCCGCCGAACTGTCCGCTCAAGGTGTCCGCTGCGTTCCCCGCGCCGCCCTCTTCCAGCTCGATGCGGTAGCTCTTGCCGGCCAGCGAAGCGACATGGCCCAGCTTCACCGGCTGGCCGACCACGCCGGTCACCAGTGGCGGCAGGCTGCCGCCGTCTTCCAGCAGCCTGAGCTTTTCCCTGCTGGCCGCGCAGTCCTCGGCCGTGCCGCAGGGCAGGTCGAGCGCCTCCAGTATCGCGCGCATGGCGTCCGGCGCCACCTTCTTCGGCTCGCCGTTGGCGGCCACCCAGTCCTGTACCAGTCCGGCTGCTTTTGCCAGTTCGATGATGTCGGCGTCGTTCATTCTTCAGGCTCCAGGACCGCGAGGAAGGAATGCGCCGGCAGCTGTCCGCCGGGGGCGGCGTCTTCCACGCCATCGGTTTCAAACAGGATGGTGCCGCCCTTGCCGTCGGCCAGGCGCTCATAGTCGATCTTTACCGGTGCATCGCCGAGATTGGCGGCGACCATCAGGACGCTGCCGTCACCCATCTTCCAGCGGGCCTTCACCGAGGAGGGGCCCAGCACTTCGGAGCCGAGCGCCTTCGCGCCCTGCAGGCGCGGCATGATCTGCTCGCGGCGGATGGTGAGCAGCGCGCGCGTCCAGTCGCGCCAGGCGCCGGCCACGTCGGCGTCGGCCGCCGGGATGGAATCGAGGAAGGTCTGTTCCGCATTCGGATCGGGAATCCTTTCCCGCGTGGCCGGATCGCTGAAAGCGGAGAATTTGGCGAATTCCTGCCGCCGTCCCTCGCGCACCGCATCGGCCAGTTCCGGCGTGAGGTGGCTGGTGAAGTAGAGGAAAGGCTGGGTCGCGCCGAATTCCTCGCCCATGAACAGCATCGGGATGTTCGGCGACAGCAGCAGCAAGGCGCTGGCCGCGCGCAGCGCATGCAGGTCGGCCAGCGTGGTCAGCCGTTCGCCGAAGGCGCGGTTGCCGATCTGGTCGTGGTTCTGCAGGAAGTTGACGAAGGCGGTCGGCGGCAGATGGCCGCTGGACTCGCCGCGCTTTTCGCCGCCGGGATAGATCGAGGCCTCGCCCTGGTAGATGAAGCCTTCGGCAAGGCCGCGCGCCAGCTTTTCCTCGGGCTGGCCGATATAGCCGACGTAATAGCCCTCGCGTTCGCCGGTCAGCAGCACATGCAGCGCGTGATGCATGTCGTCGTTCCACTGCGCGTTGTACAGCAGGCGCGGCGACTGCTCCAGCAGCCTGGCGGAGTTGTCGTCGTTCTCCAGCACCAGGTGCACATGGCGGTCGGACGGCACGGCGGCGCGGATGCGCTCGGCCATTTCAATCAGGAAGTCCTTTTCGCTGATCGCATGCACCGCATCGAAGCGCAGGCCGTCGAAGCGGTACTCGCTCAGCCAGTAGATCGCATTCTCGATGAAATAGTCGCGCACTTGCGGCTTGCGGAAATCGATGGCCTGGCCCCAGGGCGTCTTGATGTCGTCGCGGAAGAAGGATGGCGCATAGGCGCCGAGGTAGTTGCCGTCCGGCCCGAAGTGGTTGTACACCACGTCGAGGAAGACCATGATGCCGTGGTCGTGCGCGGTATCGATCAGGCTCTTGAGCGCTTCCGGCGAGCCGTAGGCCGCGTCCGGCGCATAAGGCAGCACGCCGTCGTAGCCCCAGTTGCGCGCGCCGGGGAAGTCGGCGATCGGCATCAGTTCGATGGCGGTGATGCCGAGCTCGGCCAGCGCCGGCAGCTGCCGGGCGACGCCGGCATAGCCGTCGAAGGCGCCGGGATGCAGTTCATACAGCACCGTCTCGTGCCAGGGCCGGCCCTTCCAGCCGGTGTTGCGCCACTGATAGGCGTTGGGGTCGCAGACGATGCTGGGATCGTGCACGTCGCCGGCCTGGGCGCGGGAAGCCGGGTCCGGCACCGCGAGGCCGTCGCTGACGCGGAAGCGATACTGCGTGCCGGCGCCGACATCGGCTTCGGCTTCGAACCAGCCGTCATCGAGCGCCTGCATCGGCACGCTGCTTCCGTGTTCGATTTCGACGCTGATCTTTTCCTTGCCCGGCGCCCAGAGGCGGAAGCGGGTACGGTTCGGCGCAACGAGCTGCGCTCCAAAGCTGGGATTAAATGTTGACATTGTCGGCTATGAGTAAGACCGCGCTATGCGCGGAGACGTTGATCATGTTGTTGTCCGGACGGCGCTCGGCTTGCTTCCCCTTTTGCCCGCCGGCATGGATGTGGCCTTCGGCGGCGTCCAGCAGCACCCGCCAGGGCATGACTGGCCTGGGCAGGACGAAGCTGCGGTCCTCCGAGTAGGCATTGAGCAGCAGCAGCGAAGCAGAAATCGCGCCTGCCTCGGGATGCGCGGCGATGCGGCGCAGCGCCAGCAGGCGTCCTTCCGAGAAGTCCCAGCGCTCCTGCGTCATGTCGCTGCCCGTCTCGTCGAACCAGCTGATATCGGGCATGCCATGCAAAATTTTCAACGCGGGCGCGAGAAAGCGGGTGCTGCGCAGGGTTGGCGTGGCGAGGCGGGCGGCGATGCAGCGGCGGGTGAAATCGATCAGGGCCCGCCCCTGTTCCGTTTCCGCCAGGCTCCAGTCGAACCACGAGAGCTCGTTGTCCTGGCAATAGGGATTGTTGTTGCCTTGCTGGGTGCGGCCGAACTCGTCGCCGCCCAGCAGCATCGGCGTGCCGTTGGACAACATCAGCGTCATCAGCATGGCCCGCTTCACCCGTTCGCGCGTGGCGCGGATGAGCGGATCGGCGGTCGGCCCTTCCTCGCCCCAGTTGCGGCTGTGGTTTTCGTTGCTGCCGTCGCGGTTGTCTTCGCCGTTGGCCGTGTTGTCCTTGCGGTTGTAGCTGACCAGGTCGTGCAGCGTGAAGCCGTCATGGGCGGTGACGAAATTCACCGAGGCCCAGGAGCGCCGCCGATGGTGGTTGAACAGGTCGGCCGAGCCGAGCAGCCGGGCGGCGACCGCGCCGCGCTTGCCGGCGTCGCCGCGCCAGAAGCTGCGCACATCGTCGCGGAAGCGGTCGTTCCATTCGGCGAAGCCCGGCGGATGATTGCCGACATGGTAGCCGCCTGGGCCGATGTCCCAGGGTTCGGAAATGAGCTTGACGCGCGACAGCACCGGGTCCTGCAGCAGCGCATCGAAGAAGCCGGCGCCCGGGTCGAAGCCGTAATGCTCGCGCCCGAGCGTGACGCCGAGGTCGAAGCGGAAGCCGTCCACATGGAATTCCTGTACCCAGTAGCGCAGCGAATCCATCACCATCTGGATCACGCGCGGATGCGACATGTTGATGGTATTGCCGCAGCCGGTGTCGTTGATGTGATGCCGGCGGTTGTGCGGATGCAGCCGGTAGTAGCTGGCATTGTCGAAGCCGCGGAAGGAAATCGTCGGACCCAGCTCGCCCTCCTCGCAGGTGTGGTTGTAGACCACGTCGAGGATGACCTCGATGCCGGCCGCATGCAGCTGCCGCACCGCCTGCTTCATCTCGTTCGGAGAGCCCTCGGCCAGGTAGCGCGGCTCCGGCGCGAAGAAAGACAGGGTGTTGTAGCCCCAGTAGTTCGTCAGGCCGAGGTTGACCAGCCGGCGGTCCTGCAGGAAGGCGTGCACCGGCAGCAGCTCGACGGCGGTAATGCCGAGGCGCTGCAGGTGCGCGATGATCTGCGGGTCGGCCAGCGCGGCGAAGGTGCCGCGCCTGCGCATCGGTATGTGCTCGGCGCGCATGGTCATGCCGCGCAGATGGGTTTCGTAGATGACGGTCTTGTCCCAGGCAATGTCCGGATGGGTGTCGCCGTGCCAGTTGAAGCTGTTGTCGGTGACCACGCCCTTGGGCATGACGCCGGCACTGTCGCGATGGTCGAAGGACAGGTCAGCGCGCGGCGAGTGATAGCGGTAGCCGTACAGCATGTCGCTCCAGCGCACCTGGCCCTGCAGCTGGCGGGCGTAGGGGTCAAGCAGCAGCTTGTTGGGATTGAAGCGATGGCCCTGCTCCGGCTGGTAGGGACCGTAGGCGCGATAGCCGTAAAGCGCGCCGGCATGCAGGCCGGGCAGATAGCCGTGCCAGATCTCGTTGGTGCATTCCGGCAGGGCGAAACGCGCCACCTCGTGCCGGCCCGAAGGATCGAACAGGCACAGCTCCATCTTGGTGGCGTGCGCGGAAAACACGGCGAAGTTAGTGCCGTAGCCGTCGTAGCTGGCACCCAGCGGATAGGCCGAGCCGGCCTCCATTCTCGGCAGCGAAGTCAGGAAATGCGGTATGCCGATCGCCATGCTCAGACAAGAGGCTGGGCCGGCTTGAGCATCAGCACCGACATCGGCGGCAGCGTCAGCACCAGCGACTGCGGCTGGCCGTGCCGTCCTTCGCTGTCGCTGCGCACTTCGCCGTTGCTCATGCCGGTGCCGCCGTAGACCTGGTTGTCGGTGTTGAGAATCTCGCGCCAGGCCACCTGGCCCGATGATCCGCCCGGCACGCCGATGCGGTAGTTTTCCCGCGCCACCGGCGTCATGTTCATCACCACCAGCAGCGGCGCATCGCCGTCACTGCCCTTGCGCAGGTAGGCGAAAACGCTGTTGGCGCTGTCGTCGCCGATCACCCAGGCAAAGCCTTCATGGCTCGTATCCTTGCGGTGCAGCGCGGGTTCTCCCGCATACAGCCGGTTGAGGTCGCGCACCAGGCGCTGTATGCCGCGATGGCCGGGCACGTCGAGCAGGTTCCAGTCGGGCGAGCCGTCATGGTTCCATTCGGTGTGCTGGGCAATTTCGCAGCCCATGAACAGCAGCTTCTTGCCGGGATGGGTCCACATGAAGCCGAGGTAGGCGCGCAGGTTGGCCAGCTTCTGGTGCACGTCGCCCGGCATCTTGTTGAGCAGCGAGCCCTTGCCGTGCACCACCTCGTCATGCGAGATCGGCAGCACGAAGCGTTCGGAGAATGCGTAGATCAGGCCGAAGGTCATGTCGTGGTGGTGATGCTGCCGGTAGACCGGGTCGTAGCTCATGTAGCGCAGCGTGTCGTGCATCCAGCCCATGTTCCACTTGTGGGTGAAACCGAGGCCGCCTTCCGACACCGGCGCCGACACGCCCGGCCAGGCGGTTGATTCTTCCGCGATCACCATCGCGCCGGGGCAGCGCTCGGCCACCGTCTGGTTGAGGTTGCGCAGGAAGTCGACCGCTTCCAGGTTTTCGCGGCCGCCGTACTTGTTGGGAACCCATTCGCCGGCCTTGCGGCTGTAATCGCGGTAGAGCATGGACGCCACCGCATCCACGCGCAGGCCGTCGACATGGAAATGCTCCAGCCATTCCAGTGCGCTGGCGATGAGGAAGCCGCACACTTCATTGCGGCCGAGGTTGTAGATCAGGGTGTTCCAGTCCTGGTGGTAGCCTTCGCGCGGGTCCTGGTGCTCGTAGAGCGCGGTGCCGTCGAAGCGCACCAGGCCGTGCGCATCCGACGGAAAGTGCGCCGGCACCCAGTCGAGAATGACGCCGATGCCGGCCGCATGGCAGCGGTCGACGAAGGAAGCGAAACCGGCCGGCGTGCCGAAGCGGGCCGAGGGCGCGAACTGGCCCAGCGGCTGGTAGCCCCAGGAACCGCCGAAGGGATGTTCCATGATGGGCAGGAATTCGACATGGGTGAAGCCCATGCCGGCCACATACGGAATCAGGCGGTCGCCGAGTTCATGCCAGTTCAGGCTGCGGCCGTCCTCTTCAAGGATGCGCAGCCAGGAGCCGGCATGCACTTCATACACCGACAGCGGCGCGTCGAGCGCATGGCGCTTGCCGCGCGACGCCATCCAGGCATCGTCGGTCCAGCGGAACGGCACGTCCGAAGCCACCAGCGACACCGTCGACGGCGGCAGTTCTGTGGCGCGCGCGACCGGATCGGCCTTGAGCGGCAGCACATTGCCGTCGGCGCCGACGATCTCGTACTGGTAGCGGGTGCCGCTGCCGAGGCGCGGAACGAACAGTTCCCAGACGCCGGCCTCGACGCGATGGCGCATCGGATGGCGGCGGCCGTCCCACTGGTTGAAGTCGCCCACCACCGAGACGCGGCGCGCATTCGGCGCCCACACGGCGAAGCGGGTGCCGGCGATGCCGTCCACCGTCATCGGGTTGGCGCCGAGGCAGCGTCCGAGTTCGAGATGGCGTCCCTCGGCGAGAAGGTGAATGTCCAGGTCGCCCAGCAGCAGGCCGAAGCGGTAAGGATCCTCGGTGTACTGCACGAAATCGCCGCCTCCCGGGGTCGGCCAGGTAATGCGCAGCAGATAGTCCTGGTTCTGGCCCAGGTTGCCGCCGCTGACGAACAGTCCGGACTGGTTGACGTTGTAGAGCGATTCGATCAGCCGCCCGCCGGCGTCGTTGCCCGGCATGCGTTCGACCAGGTCCACCGCCCGCGCGCCCGGCTGGAAGGTGCGCACCACCGCGCGTTCGCCGGCCGGATGCCTGCCGAAAAAGGAAAACGGGTCGGACAGCCGGCCATGCAGCACGGCGTCCAGGGTTTTCGGATCGATTTCCATCATGTCTTCGGTACGCTCAGCCATGCGACTGTTCTCCTTCTGTCCCGCCCAGCAATTCATCGACAATCTTGGCCATGCCGTTGACCGGGACCGAGACCCAGGTCGGACGGTTGGCCGCTTCATAGCAGACCTCATAGGCCGCCTTTTCCAGCACGAACAGCTGCAGCAGGCCGCGCTCGGCGTCTTCCGATGCCTTGAATGCGCCGGTATAGGCGGTTTCGCGGTAAGCCTTCATGAAGGCCTCCTGGCTGTTCGGCGCATAGTCGCGGATGATCTGCTGCTTGCGCACTTCCTCGGCTTCGTTGAGGTCGGTCGGACCGCTGCGTCCGGCGAAGGCCGCCGCATAGTCGAAGGAGCGGATCAGGCCGGCGACGTCGCGCATCGGGCTCATCTTGTCGCGCCGCATGTGCAGCGGCTTGGCCGGCTCGCCCTCGAAATCGACGATGAACACATCGCCCTGGGCCACCAGCACCTGGCCGAGATGGAAATCGCCATGGATGCGGGTGCGCAGCGTGCCGACGCCGGCGGCGGCGAGCGCATCGAGCTTGCCCAGCAGCGCCTCGCGCTGGCCGATCAGGCGTTCGACGCGGCGGCCCTCGGCCTCGCTGCTCCACTGCGTCTGGCCGCGCAGGACATCGAAGGCGGCTTCCAGCTGCCGGCGCGCGCCTTCCGCCCAGGCCCTAGCATCCTCTTCCGTGGCGGGCTGGGGCGCAAAGTCGGGATTGTCGGTCGGCGTGGCCAGGGCGGCGTGCATTTCGCCGAGGCGGCGGCCGAGATTGGTCGCCAGGCCCACCAGCTCTTCATGCGGATCGGAGATCTCGGTGCTCATGTCGGGCGCCGCCGCTTCCGGCACCGTGGTCTGCTGCATCGCCCGCGACAGCGTGTCGAGCGTCCACTGCCAGGCATCGCCCTGGTTGTCGATGAACTGCTGCAGCAGGATCATCGTGTAGGGCGTGCCGTCGGCCGCGTGGCGCGTCACCTCGCCCAGCATCGCCGGCATGTTGGCAAAGCCGAGCATGGTCAGGTAACGGCCCATCTCGGCTTCCGGATGGATGCCGGGCGCGATGTGGCGGATCACCTTGAGCACGATCTTGTCCTCGATGATCAGCGAGCTGTTGGACTGCTCCGCCGACAGCCGCCGGATCGCCGGTTCCGGGCTGGTCTCGATCTTCTGCAGCGCATCGGTCGGAATGAAGCGCACCTCGCCGTCATCGGAAGGAATGGTGGTGTTTTCGCGCATCAGCTCGACCAGCACATAGGCGAAGGAATCGAGCACGAAGGCATCGGTCAGCAGGCCGACATTGCGGCCGCGACGCACCCGGGCCAGCGCCAGCTGCTGCGGCAGCGCGGTGACGATGTCTTCCTCGCGGATGAAGCCGAAGGGCATCAGGTAGCGTTCGGTGCCGCTGGCGGTGGTGGTTTCCAGTTCTGCCAGCATGGTCGGCATCACGTTGGGCCGCGAGTGCGGCGCCGGCAGGCGCGTGGCCAGCACGATGCGCACCGACTGCAGCGCTTCCTGCTTGGCCGCATACCAGCGCCGCTTCGGCAGGTAGGCCGGCAGGATGTCCTTTTCCAGCACGCCGCGGCGCGGCGGCTCCAGCAGTTCGGTGATGGCGTGGCGCAGCACCAGCGTCTGCAGTTCCGGCAGCGGCTCCGGCGCGGGCGTATGCCAGGTCGGCATGCGGGTTTCGGCGGCCAGCAGGAACCAGTAGAAGCCGTAGGGCGGCAGCGTGAGCAGGTAAGGCAGCTGCCCGATCGGCGGGAAGGCCGAGCCGCCGACCATTTCCAGCGGCACCCGGCCCGCGTAGGCCGACAGGTCGAGCTCCACCGCCTGCGCCGAGCGCGACACGTTGGCCACGCACAGGATGGTTTCGATATTGTCGTCCTTGCCGTGCTCGCGCAGGTAGGCCAGGATGCGGCGGTTGGTCGGATACAGCATGGTCAGCGAACCGCGGCTGAAGGCGCAGTGCTGCTTGCGCACCGCCAGCATGCGGCGCGTCCAGTTCAGCATCGAATACGGATCGGCCGACTGCGCTTCCACGTTCACCGCCTGGAAGCCGTACAGCGGGTCCATGATGGGCGGCAGCACCAGCCTGGCGGGATCGGCGCGCGAGAAGCCGCCGTTGCGGTCGGAAGTCCATTGCATCGGCGTGCGCACGCCGTCGCGGTCGCCGAGGTGGATGTTGTCGCCCATGCCGATCTCGTCGCCGTAGTAGATGATCGGCGTGCCGGGCATCGACAGCAGGAAGCTGTTGAGCAGTTCGGTGCGGCGGCGGTCGCGCTCCAGCAGCGGCGACAGCCGACGGCGGATGCCGAGATTGATGCGGGCGCGCTTTTCCGACGCATAGTAGTTCCAGAGATAGTCGCGCTCCTTGTCGGTCACCATTTCCAGCGTCAGCTCGTCGTGGTTGCGCAGGAAGATGGCCCACTGGCAGTCGGGCGGAATCTCGGGCGTCTGGCGCAGGATGTCGGAAATCGGAAAACGGTCTTCCTGCGCCAGCGCCATGTACATGCGCGGCATCAGCGGGAAGTGGAAGGCCATGTGGCATTCGTCGTTGTCGCCGAAGTACTGCTGCACGTCTTCCGGCCACATGTTGGCCTCGGCCAGCAGCATGCGCCCCGGATAGCTGCGGTCGACCTCGGCGCGGATCTGCTTGAGGATGGCATGCGTTTCGGCCAGGTTTTCATTGCTGGTGCCTTCGCGCTCGATCAGGTAGGGCACCGCGTCCAGCCGCAGGCCGTCGACGCCGAGGTCGAGCCAGAACTCCATCACGCTCAGCACCGCCTTCAGGACTTGCGGATTGTCAAAGTTCAGGTCCGGCTGGTGCGAGTAGAAGCGGTGCCAGAAGAAGGCGTTGGCCACCGGGTCCCAGGTCCAGTTGGATTTTTCGGTGTCGCAGAAAATGATGCGGGTGCCGGCATAGGCCTCGTCGGTATCGGACCAGACATAGAAGTTGCGCTGCGCCGACCCCGGCTTGGCCTTACGCGCGCGCTGGAACCACGGATGCTGGTCGGAGGTATGGTTGATGACCAGTTCGGTAATGACCCGCAGGCCGCGCCGGTGCGCCTCGGCGATGAAACGCCTGGCGTCGGCCATGCTGCCGTAGTCGGGATGCACGCCCTTGTATTCGGCGATGTCGTAGCCGTCGTCGCGGCGCGGCGAGGGATAGAACGGCAGCAGCCAGATGGTGTTGACGCCGAGGTCCGCGATGTAGTCGAGCTTGTCGATCAGTCCGGCGAAGTCGCCGATGCCGTCGTTGTTGGAATCGAAGAAGGACTTCACGTGCAGCTGATAGACGATGGCGTCCTTGTACCAGTGCGGATCGTCGCTGAAGTTGAAGTCCGTTTGCGGAGCTGTTTTTCTCGGTGTACTGCGGCGATCCATATTCAGGCTCCATTGTGGCCGGTGTTGCCGGCGTTGTGACCAGTGTGTCCGGTGTGGCGAACGCGCCAGATGGCGTATGGGCAAACGAAGGGGTCGAGCCGCAGCGACTGGTGCTTGCCGCGCCAGCCGAAGCGGCTGCCGTTGACCAGATCCTCGACCTCCAGCACGCCGTCGTCCGGCACGCCGAACTCCCACAGCGGCAATTCCAGCGTCGCTTCATGCGCATTGAAGGGATCGAGATTGACAGCGACCATGACCACGTTGTCGCCGAAGCGTTCACAGCTGTCGGCCGGCGGCGTGGTCTTGATATAGAACAGGATATTGTCGTTCGATGCCGGCAGGAAGCGGATGTTGAGATGCGTCTGCAGTGCGGGGTTCTCTTTCCGTATCCTGTTGAGCAAGGTGATTTCCTGGATGATGTTGCCGGGCCGCTGCCAGTCCCAGGCGCGGATCTCGTATTTTTCCGAATCCAGATATTCTTCCTTGCCCGGGACCGGCGCGGCTTCACATAACTCAAACCCGCTGTACATTCCCCACAATCCGGACAGCGTGGTGGCCAGCGCGGTGCGGATCAGGAAGCCGGGACGGCCGCTTTTCTGCAGGAACACCGGGTTGATGTCGGGCGTGTTGACGAAAAAGTGCGGCCGGAAGAATTCCTTGACCGGGCTCTGGCTGAGCTCGGTCATGTATTCGGTAAATTCTTCCTTGGTATGGCGCCAGGTGAAATAGGTGTACGACTGCGAATAGCCGACCTTGGCCAGCCGGTACATCATCTTCGGCCGGGTGAACGCTTCCGACAGGAAGATGGTGTCGGGATGGCGGGCGCGCACCTCGCCGATCATCCATTCCCAGAACGGCAGCGGCTTGGTATGCGGATTGTCCACCCGGAACACCTTGACCCCTTCATTGACCCAGAACAGCACCACGTCGCGCAGCGCGGTCCACAAGCCGGGAATCGCGCCTTTCGCATAGAAATCGACGTTGACGATGTCCTGGTACTTCTTCGGCGGATTTTCCGCATAGCGGATGCTGCCGTCCGGCCGCCAGGCGAACCAGTCGGGATGCTCCTTGAGCCAGGGATGGTCCGGCGAGCACTGGATGGCGAAGTCCAGCGCCAGCTCCAGCCCATGCCTTGCGGCCTCGTCGCGCAGGCGACGGAAGTCTTCCAGCGTGCCGAGCTGCGGATGGATCGCATCATGGCCGCCCTCTTCCGAACCGATCGCATACGGGCTGCCCGGATCGTCCGGCCCCGGCGTCAGGCTGTTGTTGCGGCCCTTGCGGTGCTTGCGGCCGATCGGATGGATGGGCGGGAAGTACAGCGTGTCGAAGCCCATGGCCTGGATGGCCGGCAGGCGCTTGATGACGTCATCGAAGCTGCCGTGGCGGGCCGGGTCGCCGCTCTGCGAGCGCGGGAACAGTTCATACCAGCTGGAAAAGCGCGCGGCAGTGCGTTCGACATCGATGCGCAGCGGCTGCTCGCTGCGCACCGCGAACGGCCTGGCGTCGGCCAGCCGCATGGCGTCGGCGGTGGGCTCCGACAGCAGCGCGGTGACGCGCTCGGCATCGCTGGCCGCATTCTTCAGGCTGCCGGCCAGCGCCTTCAGGTAAGCGAAGCTGGAGATGCCGCGGGACTCGGCATGGTCGGCCGCGGCCTGCACCAGCAGGCGTCCCTCTTCCAGCTCCAGGCTGACGTTCAGTCCGGCGCTCGTCTTCTTTTCCAGTTCGTCGCGGTAGGTGGCGAACACATCCTTCCAGGCTTCGACCGCAAACTCGTAGCGGCCGATGCGTGTCAGCGGCAGGGGCGCGGCCCAGCGGTCGTTGGACAGGAAGTGCATGCGGGTTTCCTGCCAGTCCGCCTGGTCGGCGGTGCGCCACAGCAGCGCCACCGCCAGCTTGTCGTGGCCGTCGACAAACACGTCGGCCTCGACGTCGACCACTTCGCCCACGGTGCGCTTGACCGGGAAGCGGCCGTCATCGCAGGCGGGAGAGATCGCTTCGATCGCAATGCGGGGCGATGCGGCCGCCTTCACCGCATCCTGGCCCGCCTGCGGCGACACGATGGGCGGCAGGCGGCGGGTCAGGAACAGCTGGAAGCCGGCCGCTTCCAGCGCCACCGCCGGCGATTCCGACTCCTTGCCGCTGCGGACTTCGGTGGTCCGTCGATCGCTGTCGCGCAAGCCTTCGCTATCTTGCATGCGCTCCCTGCGCTCGACCGGCGCGGGCCAGATCTTGCGGCCGCGCACGAAACCGCCGGCGCGCTCGAGCAACTGGCCTTCGCTGACCGCGCAGGCGCGCATGGGATCGGAATTGGCGACGATCAGCAAGGCTTCGTCGCCGTCGGGCGATGCGCTTTCCCGCAGCAACACCGCGATGCCCGACTCCGCCGTGCTCATCATGCGCAGCCCGCCGCGATGGAAGCGCGCCCCGCTCTCGGCGATGAAGGCATTGGCTTCACGCAAGTCCGCGCTCAGATCGATGCCGGCTTGCTGCTCCCCCTGCCCTGCCAGGCCGGAGGTGCCCGCTTCAAAGCCCTGCGGCACCAGGATGCCGTCGCCGGTGGCGGCGGCCAGGCGCAGCGCGCGCAGGTAGATGCGGCGGCGCGCCTCGGGCTCCTCGTTGCCGGCCAGCCTTGCAATGACCGCTTCGTTCGGACTGTCGGGAAAGGCGATCGGCGGTGCGATGCGCTGCAGCCTCGCATGCTCCTCCATCAGCCAGCGCGCGCGGAAATCCCACCATGCGCCCGAGGAGAAGGTGGCATCGAAACCGCATCCGGCCAGGGCATCCATCTGCTGCGGCGTGCAGCCTGGCGTCCATGCCAGGAAACGCAGCTCGGGACGGCGAGCCTTCACCGCCCCGATCATGCATGACCACAGTGCGGCGGGCGGCTCCCCGACCGAAGTGCAGCGGAAACCGGAGATGCCGGCCGTGGCCCAGGCTTCCAGGCGCTGCTGCCAGTAGCCGCAGATACTGTCGAAGGCGGCCTTGTCGCCATAACGCGGCACCCGCCTGACTTCCTGCAGGGGATCGCGGCGCGGGTCGGGCAGGTCATTGTTGTCGTCGCGCCGCTCGAACCAGTCGGCATGACTTTCCACCACGACAGGATCGCCGCCGATGCTGCCGACATCGAGATCGAGCAGCAGCTTCAGCTTGTGGCGGCCGGCCGCCTGCACCGTGCCGCGCAGCACATGATCGTCGATCGGTTCACCCGCATCCCGCACCAGCAGAACATGATCGAAGCCCATTGCCGCGCATCGCTCAAGTTCGCTGTTGAGTTCACTGGTCGCTCCAGCATGCCTCATGCTGATGGAATAGATTCTCGGCAGAAAGGGCATCATTGTCGGCATCGTCGTCACTGCATCCTCTGAATGAAAAAAGCGCCGTCTTCCCATGCGGAATGGCCGAATGGAAAGTGGTCGGGAAAAATCTTTTCAAATAGAGCATCCAAACTGACAATTTGTTCGCGGGCCGAAACGCAGAAATCGCAAGCTTGGATGGTATTGACGAAGAATAAGGTGACGCGGCCTTCCGCTGCGGCGGGTTGGGGCTTGTCAAATCAGAGGCTTGGGGTACCAGCGCAGAGAGACAGGGAAACGTCGATGGGCATTGCATTCCTGAAACAATGGTGTTCTTTCCGGCTGCTTGCATCGTCTTCGCCTGGAGCGTTTTCGCCCTGACCCGCCTATGGCCTGTTCACACTTCACTTGGGGTGCGAGGGCACCGTAGGGGTTGCAGGGCCAGGCACGACGACGCGTCGTAGCGTTGCTACTGACCGGTTTTCTTCTCTGAAAGACAGCGTTCCACCATGCTCAACAGGGCTCTGGACTGGTATCCGTGCGCCAGCACGAGCAGCTGGCTGACAAACGGAAGATAGGTCGCGTCGCGCTCGGCCAAGCTGTTTGCCCAGCGCACGATGGCCTTCATGTTTCCTAGCCGGGCCAGGCCATGCAGGATGTTCATTTCCTCTTCCGGCGGCGTCAGTAACGCCACCGTCGGCTGCCGTTCCGGCGATCGGGCTTGCGACGATCCATATGTCCAGTTGAGCTTCAAAAGGTCGGCGAGCTGCGTCAAAAGCTGTCCCAGGTGAATCGGTTTGGACAGAAATGCATTGGCTCCGGCCAGCAGGCAATTCGTTTCATCGCTGCCAGAAGCGCTGGCCGAAATCGCAATGATGGGCACGTCCTTGACGGCTGGCAGTTGCCGCAGCCGGCGGGTGGCTTCCAAGCCATCCATCTCCGGCATTACCCTGTCCATCAGGATCAGTGCCGGGCGCAGAACTTGTGCTTTCTCCACGCCATCGCAGCCGTTCTCCGCCGCCACCATCTCGAAGCCCAGCGGACTCAGCATGTCGATCAGCATTGCGCGATTCTCTGCGATATCGTCCACCACCAGCACCTTTTTGCGCGGCCCTTCATAGCCGGTCACGACCAGCTCGGCCGGCAACGCCGCCGGCTCGGCCACCAATACCGGCACTTCCAGTTCGAACCAGAAGGTACTGCCCTCGCCAGCACGGCTGTCGACCCGGATCTCGCTGTCCATCAAGCGCACGATCTCACGGCTGATCGCCAAACCCAGACCCGTCCCCCCGAATCGCCGCCGCATTTCGCCCGCCTGCTCGAAGGGCTGGAAAATCGTTTTCATTTCCTCTTCCCTGATGCCGATGCCGGTATCGTGCACTTCGAAGCGCAATCGGCCGGAAGACAGGCAACGCACCCGCAGCGTCACCTGGCCACAATCGGTGAACTTGATCGCGTTGGCCAGCAGGTTCAGCAATACCTGCCGCAGCAGGCGCGCGTCGACCCGTATTCCATTGGGCAGGTCCGGGGCGATGTCGCTGATGAATTGCAGCCCTTTTTGTGTCGCCTTGACGTTGATTATCTGGGTAATGACATACAAGAAATCCGTCAGCCGGATGTCGGAGGGATTGAGTGAAAGCTTGCCGGCTTCGATCTTTGCAATGTCCAGGATATCGTTGATCAAGGTCAGCAGATGCTCTCCGCTTTGCCGGATCACATCCACGCCGGCGACCTGCCGCGCGTTCAGCGTTGTGTCTTGCCGCAATATCTGCGCATAACCCAGAACGCCGTTCAACGGCGTGCGCAGTTCATGACTGATGTTGGCCAGAAAGGTGCTCTTGGCCCGATTGGCTGCATCGGCCGCTTGCCGCGCCGCCTGTTCCGTCTCCGCGCGTTTGCGCTCGGTCAGGTCAAGTACAAAGGCGACACCGTTTTCCTGCGAACCTTCCAGCAAGGCAGCACCAATCAGCACCGGGAGACGCTTGTCGTCCTTGCGGACAAATTCCTTTTCATAGGGCGAACAGGCGCCGCTACTCCGCAGTTCCTCGATTGCCCGCGCATCTGCGGCCAGGTGTTCCGGCGGTGTCATCTGCGCCCATCGAACCCGACCGCATAGCAAATCTTCCCTGCCGTAACCGGTCAGGTGGAGAAAGGCATCGTTGGCCTCGCTGATTCCGCCATGCAGATCCCAGAAAAAAATGCCGATAATATTGGATTCCATCAGGCGGCGGATGCGTGCCTCGCGCTCCCGCAAGATTTCCTCCATTCGCTTGCGCTCGCTGTTTTCCTGCCGGAGATCGTTATAAAGCAGCGCATTCTCCAGCGAGATCGCGGCTTGCGCGGCCAGTAATTCCAGCACCGTCACGCGTTGCGGCGTGAACGCATGCGTAAGAAGCGTGTTCTCCAGATACAGCAGACCGGTCAGCGTGCCTTGCCGGACGATCGGAATGCACAATACCGATTTCGGCTGGTGCCGGAGCAGGTACGGATCGGTGGAAAATGGATGCGGTTCGGCTGCATCGGCCAAGAGCACTTGCGTGCGGCTGCGCCGCACGTAATTGAGAATCCCCGATGGCAAATCCAATTCCGGCGCCATCGGCGCGAGGTGCAGCTGCACCTGCACTTCCTGCTGCGTCACGCCGGCCCGGGCCGCAAGCATCATGTCGTCGCCGCGGACAAGGATCAATGCGCCGGTTTGCGCGCCCGCATTTTCAAGCATGATGCGTAGCAGCGTGTCGATCAGCTCGTCCAGCACGATCTGGCCGGAGATCGCTTGTGAGGCTTTGGCGACCGACAGCACATCCAATTGCGCCACGCCGTCCAGCGATGCCGCGGAGGGTAAGGCCAACTGCGCGCGCAGATGCGGATAACGCTCGTCGAGTTGTGCAAGCTTGCCATCGCCCCCCCAACGCACAAAGCAGTTGCGCGCTTCATGCAGATAGGTATCGGCGATTTTCTGAAACCCGCGCATCCGGTAAAACGCCGACGCCAATTCATAAGCGATTCCCTGGTTGTGCACGAAGCCGTTTTCGCGGGCCGATTGAATGGCTTGCTCATACAACTGCATGGCTTCGACAGCTTTCCCGTCGATGCGCGCCACCTCGGCGGCGACGAGTGCGTGCTTGTCGAAGAAGGTGGCGGAAGCATTCTCCGCCCATTCCTGCAGCTGCGCGCAATGCATGGACAGTTGGGTACGCAATGCACCACGGCGTGCCGGCGGCAGATTCTCGCAGATTGCCGTGATCGTCAGCGCCGCGTAGTAATGGTAGTCCAGCAGTTGAAGAGTGCCCTCCGAAGACCATAACAGGTCCTTCGCTTTTTCCGCTGCCGAGATCGCCGCTTCGTAGTCGCCTGCCATGAAGCGAATCTGCAGCTTGACGATCCAGTACCAGCAAACCATCGTCGCCATGCGACTCTCGCCCAGCCGCGCCTCGAATGCCGCTTCATCGAAGCTGCCCTGGTCGGTCTGCAAGGTCCGCCCGCGCATGCTCTGGATGAAGTGTTGCTGGCTCACGATGATATTCGTGACGTCACGATACTCGACCTTGCGGGCAAAGCCGGCACCCATCTCCGATTCGCGCCATACCTCGTCAAGCTGATCGCCGCGCGCCAGGAGGGCCGTGAGAAGGCAGTTGCAGCTGTAGCACGCGTAGGCGAGGTCTCCGCTTTCAATGCCGGAGCGGAAGGTCATGCGGAAGAAATCAATCGTTGCCTTCAGGGGCTGCGTCCACACGGTAACATGACCCATCGCCAGATAAAGCTTCGCCTTGTTGGCGACAAGGCCGCGCTTTTCACCGAGATTCATTGCGAGCTTGCCGAACCGGTAGCCGTCCGCATAGCGATGGAAGACCGGACCGAGAAACATGCCCAGCCATGCATAACCGTTAGCCGATGCGCCGGCTATGCCGTGCTTCAACGTCAGATTCGCCATATGAACGAGATGTAACTGGACCAAATTGTTGTCGGTAAAAAACGCAGGGCCGAACAAGGATGACAGCATATTCATGGCGGCCAACATTTCCGGATCGGTCATCACAGGCAGGTCGAGCAGGCTTTCGATCGAGCGTTCGCCCATGTTCTGCCAGAACCTGTCGTACTCGGTTTGCACCTGCTCCCGACTCGGATGCGCCGACAGCTCGATACCGAACAGGCGCAGTCCCTCAATCACATTATCGATCGCGCGCGGACCTTCGGACTTGACTTCACATATCTGCATCTGCAGGTGATACACGGAGGCTTTATCGATGGCCGATACCGCCTGTGGCAGCAGTTCGGGAATGATGCGCTCGGCGGTTTCAATGTTATTGTTCAAAAACTCGCAGGTGGCGCGTTCCAGCCAGAGGTTGAACGTCAATTCATAGCGGCTGCGCCAGAACTCCTCATCCAGCAGGGCCATGCCGGCCGCAAGATAGACGCATGCCGACGGATAGGCCGTTGATGCCTTGGCTCTCCTGCCAGCCCGTAGATTAAGCTCCGCCACCTGCGCTTTCTCGTTAGGGTCGACAAGCAGCGCGCCGCCGTGGTTGAGCTGATTCACGACATCAAAAATCTGTTCATCCAAATCATCGGCTGCCAGACCCTTCATGAGTAAGCGGCCAATGTGCAGATGCATTTCATCGCGGCGCATTTCCGGAATAAGCAGGTAGGCCGCCTGCTGGATGCGGTCGTGCAGAAACTTGGCGCTGCCCTTGTTGTAAATGAGCAGTCCCTCCTGTACGGCGGGAGCGAGACGTTCCTTGACGTCCGGATTACCGCTGGCCAGAACGAGACTGTGCAGATCGAACTTGTTCCCGAGGCAAGCTGCCAATTGCAGTACGTCCTGGGTATGCACGGGAAGTTTCCGCAGTTTTCTCACCATAAGATCGACGACGTTGTCGGCAAAATCCCTGGCCTCGATTTTTCCCAGATCCCATTTCCAGACACAGTCTGTCATGTCATGCCAAAACAAGCCGTCCTGGTGCAATGAAGCAAGGAATTGCGTGAAGAAAAACGGATTGCCTTCGGTTCTTTTGAAGACCTGATGCGTGAGTGCTTCGCTGGCGTTCCTTTCTACATGGAGCGTGTCCGCGACAAGCTGGTTCAAGTGCGTTACCGAAAGCGGAGCGAGCTTGATGTCGATGACTGATGCGCCGCTGTTGCGGATGGACTCGACGCTGGTCATCAGAGGGTGGTCCGCGTCCACCTCGTTGTCACGGTAGGCGCCGATCAGCAACAGGTAGCGGGTGTCGGCATGCGAAAGGATGTGCTCGATGAGCATAATGCTCGGGCCGTCGATCCACTGAAGGTCATCAAGGAAGAGCACGAGTGGATGTTCTCTGCGTGTAAATACGCCCAGAAATTGCCGGAATACCGTGCGGAACCTGTGCTGCGCCTCAACCGGGGGCAAATCCGGCACCGCTGATTGCCGGCCCATGATGACTTCCATCTGCGGCAGGACATTGATGATCAACTGGCCATTCGTGCCGACCGCTTCCTGGATGTCATGGCGCCAACCGGCGATGCTCGCTTCGCTTTCGGCAAGAAGTTGTTGCACCATCGCCCGGAACGCCTGGGTTAACGTGGCGTACGGAATGTCGCGCATGTACTGGTCGAACTTGCCCGAAATGAAATAACCGTGCTCGGCCACGATCGACTTGTGCACTTCGTGGACCAGCGAGGATTTCCCGACGCCCGAGTATCCGGATATCGTCACGAGTGCGGCTCGTCCCGTCGCCGCCATGCCGTCGAATGCGGCGCGGAGCAGCGCGATCTCATGATCGCGTCCGTAAAGCCTGGATGGAATCTGAAAGCGCTCCGAGGCATCGGCCTCTCCCAACGGGAACGATTCGACGCATCCGGATGCGTGCCATTGCGCAATACAGCGCTCGATATCGTGTCGCAGGCCATGTGCGCTTTGATAGCGTTCTTCCGGAAGCTTGGCGAGCAGTTTCATCACGATGTCCGATACCGGCTGTGGCACTGCGGGTGCGATATCGCGCGGCGCTGGCGGAGTGCGCGCAATGTGGCAATGCGCCCACTCCAGGGGATCGCTGGCGGCAAACGGCAAGCGGCCGGTCAGCATCCGGTAGAGGGTTATTCCCAGAGAATAAAAATCGGTCCGGCAATCCAGTGGTCGATTCATGCGCCCGGTCTGCTCCGGCGACATGTAAGCCCAGTCGCCGGCATGCAGGGTGCGCTGCCCCGGCGAGGCAGCGTCTTCACCTTGTGCGATCGCAAGGGCCAGATCCATTATCCGAGGCTGGTTTTCGGGCGTGACCATGATGTTGAGAGGCCGGATATCCTGATGGATGATCCGGGCCGCGTGGAGACCCGCCAAGGCGCGGCTCAAGTGGCTGGCGATGGTCAGGCTTGCCGCCACTGCCATAGGGCGCCCGCTCGCGAGAACGGTTTCGAGCGACTCGCCTGCGAAATTCTCCATCACCATCGCCAGACAATCCCGTTCCTCGATGAGCGATATCGGCTTGGCGATCTCCGCCACGTTCAGGGACTGGAGCAGTAGATACTCTCGTCTGAACCTGGCTGTCCTGACTGAACTTGTGTCTTGAGGGTCGAGCAGTTTCAAGATGACCTGCAATCCGTCCTTCAAGCCAAGAGCCCGGCCGAGAGTGGACCCGGTCGTGGTGCAAATACTGTCAACTATCTGATAGGTCGAAAGTTTCATTTGCTATGCCGCAGTTCTTTTCAAACGATGCAGATGTCTCTCCGATTCAACGGACCGGCGCGGTCGATTTCGTGATAGACCGGTACGCTACGAATTGGGATATGCATCACCGGCGTCCCACCTTCGGCAAGGTGAACTTGAATACCGAACCCTGTCCTATTTCGGATTCCACCCAAATGCGGCCATGATGATGGTCGACGATCCGCTTGCAAAGCGCAAGACCGATACCGGTGCCGGGATACTTTGCGCGGCTATGCAAGCGCTGGAACATCACAAAGATACGCTCGAAATATTCGGGCGCGATGCCAATGCCGTTATCGCGGACAGACACGCACCACGCGTTTCCGGCATCTTCGGCGTCGATACGGATGACCTGAGACCCGTCTTCGCTGAATTTGATGGCATTGGCAATCAGGTTCTGAAATAACTGCGTAAGTTGCGTTTCGTCCCCCATCACGGTAGGAAGATTGCCGCAGACAACCTTGGCGCCGGACTCCTCAATTGCAGTCCCAAGATAACGAAGTGCATCGCTGACGATATCGGCGCACGACGTCGGTTGCAACGCCCTGGCGCGCGAACCGAGGCGCGAGTACGCCAGCAGATCATCGATCAGCGTCTGCATTCGCTTGGCGCCATCGACGGCAAATGCGATGAACTCGTTGGCGTCGGCATCGATCCTGTCCTTATAACGCTGCTCCAGCAACTGCAGGTAGCTGGTAATCATGCGTAGCGGCTCCTGAAGATCATGCGACGCGACATAGGCCAGTTGTTCAAGCTCGGCATTGGAGCGGGCCAGTTCTTCAGTCCGACATGCCAGAACTTCCTCCGCCGCGCTGCGGGCCGCGTTCTCCTGCTGCAAAAGCCGGTTCTGCGTCACCATCATGCGCTGCATGGTCTGAAGCGACAGGTGCGCATTCACGCGCGCGAGGACTTCTTCCACATGGAAGGGTTTGGTGATGTAATCGACACCACCGACTTCATATGCTGTCACCTTGTCGCTGATGTCGGCCAGTGCGGTCATGAAAATGACAGGGATATCCCTGGTTTCCTGAAAGGTCTTGAGGCGGCGGCATGTCTCGAAACCGTCGATGCCCGGCATCATGATGTCCAGCAGGATGAGGTCCGGCTTGGCGAAACGGGCGCGTTCGATGGATTCCTCTCCGTTCTGCGCAACGATGATCTCCAAACCATTGGCGCAGAGGTGCTCGGCGAGCACCGCAATATTGGCCGCCGTATCGTCAACGACCAGGACAACATGCCTTATCGACGGATCAGGGAGGCAATACATTGCACGTTTCTCGCTTCGTGGTGATGACAGCTGCAGTAGCGCCGGTTTGCTTCCTTACTTTGGGGGAAGCGTCACGACCGTCAGCCAGAACTCCTTAATCGTCCGAACAACCGTCGTGAATTGATTGAAATCAACCGGCTTGGTGATATAGCAGTTTGCATGAAGGTTATATGCGCGCAGAACGTCTTCCTCCGCCGACGAGGTCGTCAGAACAACCACGGGAACAGACTTGAGAGAATCGTTCGACTTAATTTCGGCAAGGACTTCACGACCATTCTTGCGTGGAAGATTCAGGTCGAGCAAGATCAGGTCCGGGCGGGGCGCATTTTCGAATGGAGGACGCTTATACAGGAAATCCAGTGCCAGAACGCCATCCTCAATGACATGCAAGGTGTTGGTGATCTTCGCATCCTTCAGTGCTTCGCGGGTCAGCCGCACGTCGCCAGGACTATCTTCTACCAGCAAAATCTCGATCGGGTGGAGGGGCTTTAACACAGCCATGGTCAACCTCTTTGCCATGCGGATGGCGTCCCAGCGGCGTCATCATCTTGCCAACTATATTACCTGTCTAAATCGGAGTTGTCGCCTTAGGCTGTTTGATAGGCTGAAATTCGGTCCGGATCCGCGTCTGCGGCGCTCGATGTACGTCCGTACGCGCGCTCCCGCTCCTCAACGCAAGGCGCTTCCGAACCGCGCGTGTCATGAAGTTGACGCAGACGATTTTGACAGAACCTCAGGGAATGTGATTATCCTGATAAGGGCGGATCTGGCTGACGTCGATACAATAACCCCGGTTGTTCAGCAGTAGTTCAAAATCGTTGCTGGACACAGCCTTGCTATAGAAAAAACCTTGGGCCGATGAACAGCCATGTGCTTGAAGAAAGCTGACCTGCTCGACTGTTTCGACACCTTCCGCCAGTACCTTAAGACCTAGACTATGGGCCATCGAAATGATGGCGGCGACCAGTGCCGTGGCATTTTGGTCGGTGTTAATCTTGCGCACGAATGATTGATCGATCTTAACCGTATTCACCGGGAAGAGCATAAGGTAAGCCAGGCTTGAATATCCTGTCCCGAAGTCGTCTACCGCCAACTGTATGCCGAATTCGCTTAACGCCTGGAGAGCAGTGAGGTTGTCGTCATTACGCTCGAGAAAGACACCTTCGGTAATTTCCAGGTCAACATGAGTGGGTGGCACCCCGGCCTCTACAATTATCGTCTTGATAATCTCATGGAAGCCGGGCTGGTAGAACTGTCGCGGCGACAAGTTTACCGCAACATGCATCCCGATATGTCCCGCTTCATGCCATCGCTTGAGTTCGCTGCACGCCTGACGAAGCGTCCACTCGCCGATCGACAGAATCAAGCCGGTTTCTTCCGCGATGGCGATGAACGGCCCGCAGGAAATCGGATTCTTGCCTGGCTGTCTCCAGCGCAACAGCGCTTCAGCGGAAAATATCACGCCGTGGGCAAGATCCACCTGCGGTTGATAGTGCAGTTCAAGTTCATCATGCGCAAGCGCAAAACGCAGCCGCTGCTCCAACTCCACACGCCGCTGAACCGCGTCGTTCAAAGCGGCGGTAAAGAACTGATAGTTACGCCGCCCATTGCTTTTAGCGTGATACATGGCCGTATCGGCCGCACGCATCAATGCGTCCACCGTCACACCGTCCTGCGGGTATGTGCTTATGCCAATGCTTGCGCTGACATGCATCTGGCAGGCATCAACATCAAAGGGCACGACAAGTGCTTCCTGAATTTTCTGCGCGACAGATGTGACGCTGGTGTTTCCAGGCAGCTTGGGCAAACACAGGACGAATTCGTCACCGCCAAACCGGGCCAGGCTGTCACATTCGCGCAGGCATCCTTGTAACCTTGCAGCAACCGCTTTGAGCAGCCGGTCGCCCATGTGGTGCCCAAATGAATCGTTGATGTGCTTGAAGTTATCGAGATCGATAAAGAGGACGGCTACTTGTGACGTGTTCCGCCTTGCGTGCGCAATGGCCTGTCTGAGCCGGTCTTGCAGGAGGACGCGATTGGGCAATCCGGTTAATGCATCATGGTGAGCCAGGTAAAGGACGTTTTCTTCGGCCAGCTTGCGTTCCGCGATTTCCGACTTCAGCGCAGCGAAAGCATTCGCCAGTTCAGCCGTGCGCTCCTGAACACGATTCTCAAGTTCTGCGTGCGCTTGCCGCAGCGATTCCTCAGCCCGGCTGCGTTCCATCGCATAGCGGATGGAACGGGCAAGCAAGGCGCTATCCACATGCCCTTTTATTAAATAGTCCTGAGCGCCTAACTGAACCGCCTGCAGCGCAACAGCTTCGTCGGATAATCCGCTGAGTACCACCAGGGGAGGCATGCTGGTCAACTGGGCCCGCACCAGCGCCATTGTCTGCAAACCACTGCTTTCAGGCAAACCAAGATCGAGTAAAAGCACGTCGACTTGATTGTTCCTGAGATAGTTAAGACCGCTATTTAACGTGTCATGCCAAGTCAGCTGAAATACCATGTTCCCCGCTGCAGCCAACATGAGCGAGATCAAACGAGCGTCGCCACTATTGTCCTCTATCAGCAGGACATGGATGCATTTTTTGTCCATTACACCAATTCCTGCGGTCGAACGTCCGCTGATAGTGTTGTCTCTCTTCGCTAGATTATTTGCTGGCACGACCATTCTAGGAATTTTAAATTTTTAACGCAAGCGGTCTTTTTTGCATGTTCTTCTATCAATGCATTCCGTATCGCACCGGTGTTGCTGCATGCGCCCGCAGAAGCCGCGGTATCGCCGAGGGCGGAAGCGGAAGGCAATCAAGCGATTTTGATGAAAACCGGAACGCATTTCATCAACGGCGTCGAGACAGGGGCACGGACCGCGCGCGATGAACAACGGCGCTGTGATGTTCAATGCAGCGATCCCGACGTGTAATGACACGCTTGAGCTTGTTAAGCCTGAAGAATCTTCTTTCGCTTCTCCATCATCTTCAGTAACGACGAAGAATGCAGCTATCCCGGAAAGCGGGATTGGTGGTGAAGCAAATGCTCAATGAAGAAAACCGGCGGAAGCCGTCGTACCGGTCACGCCGCCGATTCGGCAATCCAGGCAGCGGGAGCCACTTATCCCTGCAAGTTCACTGTGTCGAGCGAGAACGGCTCCATGCGTATGCGGCGAACCAGGACCATGCCCGGAGCTCGTGGCGGCCGCACGCTTGGAACGTTCAAAGCCACCGTTCAGGGCGATGACTATAGGGCAGCCATGGCCCATAGCCCTGCTTTCCAGGTCATGCGCCATGGAAGCAAGGCATCTCGCAATGCCTCATGCAGCGTGTCCCGCACAGTGGCATGAGATGACGCAAAGTTCCATTGCGAAGCGACTGTTCCAGTGCCGGTCCCGAGACCAGCATGCCGGCGAAGGAATCGGAATGCGTGCCCGAATATTTCAGGGAACCGTTAAAGACCGGATGCTACTCATTAATGAAGTGCGATGAGAGCTTCAATAAGGCGGTTGGCGACACTGCTGAACACCAGGAGCCTCTGCCAAGTCTGGGAGGGAAAATGCAGATCTTTAACAACAGAATACCGGGCAACATGTCGGCGTCGTCGTCGACGAATGCTTCGTCTTCCAGTTCCTCCCACTCCAACATGTCAACGTCATCGTTGGCCAGTAGCTCGACCTCCAATACTTCCCCTTCACAGGCTTCGACCAGCTCGCTTCCTCCCGGGCTGAATGAGGCAGGCCGGGCCGCCCGGTCTTCGCACTTGCGCAGTCTCGGGGGCGGACTGGCGAACAAGTTGCATAAATTGTTCAAGTCCAACCATTCTCATCAAACCCAGCATGGCGCGCCGGCGTCTGCCGCCGACATGATGGCGTCGGCGGGCAGGCTTTTACACGAAGCGAACGTTGGCGCTTACAAGAAATTCTGCGAGCATGAAGCAGGCATTCATCAGGCTCTGGACGCATGGAGCAAGGATTCCGGAACGCTGCACGAAGTGCTGGGTCCCTATATCAAGCCGGCGAACAAAAGGCAGGGGAAAGCGGATACCGACGGCTTGCGCGCCGGCGTAACGGCGTTGTTAAAAGGGATAGACAATGACGCCAACGCGTCTTCCGATTTGAAGGCGGCTGCGAGCATATTGAATGAAACGATCATCTTCAAAGCCTTCGATGAGAAAGGCAAGCTGGCAAGCTTCACTCTTGGGAATTTTGCGGCGCCCGATCAAAACGGCATCGGCAAGATTGATGACCTGAATCTTTCGCCGGAAGACAGGAAGGCGATTACTCAGCGCCTGAACACCGCGCTCGCCGAATTGCGCTCCCTCGGCAAGGCTTACGCCGACGGGCAACAGCTTGCTCCGCCACGACTCCTGGACGATCACAGCTATGTTTTCGCCAGCCAGCGAAATGACACTCGACCGGCGCCTACGTCATCGCCTCTTGGCCCTCAAACCAGCGGTGCCGACCTGCGAAGGCAAAACGCCATGCGCAGGCCTCAAGGCCCGCGCCCTCCCGGACCGAATGGAAAACCGGGCACGCAGCCCCGGAGCGACACCGCACCTTTACAACCGGGTCCGACCGGGATCAAGGGAGGCCAGCCGCATGTGGCGATCCCCGAGCACAAGGTGAGACGTCCGCCGTCGATCTATGGAGATCATGTGGCTCCTGCAACAGTCGCACCGCGTCCTGGAAAAAAGTGATTTCCGGAGAAGGGCCCGGGAGCCCGCCTTTAGCCAACGACGCTCAGCCATACCAATTATTTCGCCTGCGACGCGTGTGGCCCGGCTTATCAATGCGGCTACCGCTTGCCGGAGCTTGTCATTCTGGATTGCAAAATGACCACCTCAGTTGCAGCCGAGGAACAAAACATGCCCATCTTGCATATAGGACATTGCAGATTTCCGGAAGTCAACGGATAGTAATGCTTAACCCGTTGACTGGCGGTCGCTGGCATGCATGGCAAATGCCCGGCCGATCCGGTCCGCCGCCGGCCCCGCGGCCGGAATGGATTGCACGTCGACCCAAAGCGCTTATGAGAGTGTCATGATCATTTACCAGGTATATCCCCGCAGCTTCCAGGATTCCAACAACGACGGCATCGGCGACCTGAGCGGCATCGAACAGAAGCTTCCCTACATCAAGAGCCTTGGCGTCGATGCGGTCTGGATCAGCCCCTTCTTCAAGTCGCCGATGAAGGATTTCGGCTATGACGTGTCGGACTACCGCGCGGTCGATCCCATCTTCGGCACCATGGATGATTTCAAGAGCCTGATGAAGCGTGCCAAGGCGCTCGGTCTGGGCATCATCGTCGACATGGTGATTTCGCATACGTCGGAAGAACATGCCTGGTTCAAGCAGAGCCGCGCCAGGGAAAACAACAAGTCCGATTGGTATCTGTGGGCCGATCCGAAACCCGACGGCAGCCCGCCGAACAACTGGGTCTCGGTATTCGGCGGCCCGGCCTGGCGCTGGGACGCGGAACGCCGCCAGTATTATTTCCATTCCTTCTTTTCCAGCCAGCCCGATCTCAACATGCACAATCCCGATGTGCAGGCCGCGGTACTGAAGGAAATGGACTACTGGCTGGACATGGGCGTGTCGGGCTTCCGGTTCGACGCCTGCAATCATATTTTTCAAGACCAGCTGCTGCGCAACAATCCGCCGCGCCAGGACACCAGCGCCGCGCTGCATCCCTACGGCTTCCAACTGCATGTCTATGACCAGGCGCGCCCCGAAATGGACGCCTTCCTGGAAAAAATCCGCAAGCTGCTCGATGCCTACGGCGCCTTCAGCCTGGCCGAAGTCGGCGGACATGATGCGCTCAAGCTCATGGGCCAGTACACCAGACCCGGCCGCCTGCATTCGGCCTACAGTTTCGCGCTGATGCAGCCCGACAGCAGCGCGCCCTATGTGCGCAATGTGATCAACACGCTGGAGGAAAGCATCAGGTCGCCCGGCACGCCCTGCTATGCATTGAGCAACCACGACAAGCCGCGCGTGGCAAGCCGCTGGCTCAACGGCCGCGATCCGGAGCAAAACGCCAAGCAGGCGCTGGCACTCCTGTTTGCCATGCGCGGCGACATCTGCCTGTACCAGGGCGAGGAACTCGGCTTGCCCCAGGCCGACGTGCCGTATGAACGCCTGCAGGACCCGTTCGGCAAAACCTTCTGGCCCAAGTTCAAGGGCCGCGACGGCTGCCGCACGCCCATGCCCTGGACCGATGCGCCGCATGGCGGCTTCAGCCAGGCCGAGCCATGGCTGCCGGTCGATCCGGTGCACATTGAAATGAACGTCGACAGGCAGGACGCCGACAAGGAATCCATTCTCAACTTCGCGCGCGAGGTAATCGCGCTGCGCAAGGCGCGGCCGGAGTTCAGCCAGGGAAGCATCACGCTGCTCGACGCGCCTGATGGCGTGCTGGCGTTCTCCCGCAACCATGAGGGTTCGGAGATCGTCTGCCTGTTCAACATGGATGTCGTTGCAAGGACAGTGGCACCGGTTGACGTTGGCACGGTGCTCATGAGCAGGAACATGACTGTCGACGGCCGCACGGTGGCATTGGGCGTGAGCGGCTTCTGCTTCCTGCAGGGTTGAATGAGTCGGGACTGCGCAGGCAGTTGAAGAGCGGGATGCAGCTCAGTGCAGGATCGCGTTCGAACCGGAGGAGATGCAGCACAAGGCGCGTGTGTCTTTCCGGTTCCAACCTTTCGGGCAATTCCTCAATGAACTTACATTCGCTATCATCCATGCTTGTCATGTTGCTGCGCGGTCCGGATTCGCACCTGTCGCCATGACGCAAACTGCTTCCGCCAGTGTCCTACCGCTAGGCTGACCGTACCCCGGAATCGGTACCAGTCCAAGGTGCCCCCTTTCAAGGTCATACTTGACGAGGCTATTCGAGAGCACGCGCAGTAGCGACATGCCGGCCTGCGACAGCGGCTCAGACGCAGCCTTTCTTTGCCGAGGGCTTTGGGCCTCGCGTATGCTTTCGCAGTGACTCAGGATTGGCATGCAGCGCTATTTGCAGCGTGGAGCAGCTCCAGTCAATGCCAAACGGGTCTATCGCATCATGCGTGTTCATGGATTGCTTCTGCAGCGGAGGACCATGCCGGCACGGCCTGAACGCCGGCATGATGGCAAGGTCGCCGTTCCCAATAGCAACCTACGTTGGTGTTCTGACGGCTTTGAGTTCCGGTGCGAGAATGGCGAGCCGCTGCGGTTGACGTTTGCCCTGGACTACCGCGACCGGGAGGCCATGAATTGGGTCGCGACGAGCGGCGGCTATAGCGGCGATGTGGTGCGCGATGTGATGTTGGCTGCTGTGGAAAACCGCTTCGACGAGAACCCATCGCCAATCCAGCGCTCCCCTTATCGTGACTTACTGGCTGTAAAACGGACTGAAGGCGAAGGTGCATGAGCACGCGGCCTTTGCGGGCGATATGCATTGCTGGCCTGGCGATCGGCTGCATTGGATTAAGCTTGATATTTGACCGTTCCTGCTCCGCTCCGATCGAGGCATTTGCTTAAGCGGCCTGCCTTGAGATGGTTTCGATAACTCATTACACGCCCGAAATGGCCAGGCAGCGCTCCACCAGTTGGTTGTTCTGCAGGATGATGAGTGTGCCGCCGTCTGCGATCCAGATAACCTGGTCGCTACATGCTCAAGGACACGCCAGCGCGGATAGGGCGAATCCAAGAGTTTTCATGGACAAGTAAATTTTGCTGCACGAGCTATTGATAATTTGATATTGTTTCCATTCTGACCACATGGAAAGCCAATGACAAAATTCTATAGTGACTTCAACAATGATATGGATGCATTGAATTTGCCGGCACCGGATGCACCGTTTGGAACCGTTCAGTCCGCCACGGCCAATGCGGCGACACTGATCGGCTTGATTAAAAAATTCGGAAAAAAGGTCTCAACTGGAGAAATTGTCAGAGCAGGTACGCGTCTTGAGCAACTCGCGGTCATTGGCGGGATCAGCGCGGCCTACTATGCCGGTGCCGTTATCGGGAGTATCGCAGTGGTGACCGGAAGGACCTTATCCGGCGGAACATCTTTAAGCGACGTACTCATGAGCGCACATCAGTATCGCCTGAACACCGACTGGCTCCCCCAGGTGCTCCGAAAATTCCCGGAAATATATCAAACGAAGCAAAAGAAACGGGATGCCTTTCGACTCCGTACGGCGGCGGCATGAAAGACTCGCTTGCGTTATTAATTACGGCGCTCGTAGCATCCGGATTATCCTGGGCATTCTGGAGCTATTTCGGGACTCACGCCACCGAGATTCTTTCAACGATCTTCATCGTCGCCCTTGGCGCCGACAACGTTCGGCTGCGTCGACAGCTTCGACGACGTAATCAGGAATGAGCGGTCTTGTAGATCAACGATGTCTTAGTCGTTATCAAGAACTCCAGCGCGCCTGCCCGACTACTGGAGTCCTCTTCGTCCCTTCAATCAGCATATTGATGTCTCGCTCGATTTCGGATGGAAGTAGCCAAGCTGTGGAAGCGGCTGGTTCTGTTGCAGTAAGCCGGTTCTGATAGAGTGGCCGGTTTGATTGCGAAAGAATTCCCGGTGAACGACGTATTACGTACAGTGCTCAAGGGCTTGCATTATCCGCTGGAGATCATGCTGACTCGCGTGCGCTGGTGCGTGGCGTATCCGCTGAGCCTGCGCATGGACGAAACGTACATGTTCGTCGGCGGACAATGGAAGTATCCTTATCGCGCCGTCGACCGTGACGGTGCCAAGGTCGACTTCCTGCTCACGGCCAAACGCGATCTGGCAGCCGCACGCCGCTTTCTGGAGCACGCCATCGGCCGGCACGGCTTGCCCGACAAGATTGCCATCGACAAGAGCGGTACCAATACCGCTGCTATCAAAAGTGTTGTGGCTGCTATCGGCATGCCGATTGAGCTACGCCAAGTGAAGTATCTCAACAACCCCGTTGAGCAGGATCAACGGGCCGTCAAGCGCATCATCCGGCCCATGCCCGGATTCCGGTTTTTTCGTTGTGCGCACATTCTGTTGGCCGGAATCGAAACGATGCATAGGATCAAAAAAGGATACCTTGACTGCCCTGGCGGGAAAGTGGCGTGCGCTGCCGGCCACTTCTATTCCCTGGCCGCTTGAACGGCCAATAACCGCACGCCTTATCTCGTACTGGCTCCCTTATTGCAACAGAACTCCATCCTCGAACGGTAGAAAGACTACGACGAGTCTCTGCCGCCGCGCAGCGATGGTTAAAGTTCGAGAATTCGCGAGCCTTCGAGCGAGCCCATACTTATTCCACTTTGAGGTTAAGTCGGCGGACAATCTTGCCGTATTCTTCATAATCGGCACGAACACGTTGTTCGAACTTGGCCGGATTTTCGCCAAGCACCTCAATTCCTAATCCGTCGAATCGAGTTCGGACTTCTTTTTCGGCCAGAACCTCGTTAATGTCCTTGCTGATCTTGCTAACCACCAATTCGGGCGTTCCTCGCGGAGCCATCACTCCCCTCCACGCACCGCTTGTAAAGCCACCGAGCTGTGATGCAAGTGTCGGGATCTCAGGAAAAGCCGTCAACGGTTTCTCCGAAGTCACACCAAGCGCACGCAGCTTACCCGATTTTATATGAGGCATGACGACGCTCACCCCTTCGCAGGCGACCTGAATGAGGCCACCCAACAGGTCGGCCATTATTGCACCTGCTCCTTTGTATGGAACATGCGTGACATTAAGCCCGTGCTTATCCCTGATCTGTTCCATGGTCAGGTGAGGCATCGTACCGCTGCCCGAAGAGCCGTAATTTAGTTTGCCCGGATGCCTTTTCGTGTAGTTAATGAGCTCAGTCATATTTCGGACAGGAACTTCTGGAGCTACAACGCAAACCATAGGCCCCTGTATCGCTAGATTCACAAACTCGAAATCCTTGAGTACATTAAAGCCAACCTTGGGGTAAAGGTGGGGATTGATAGCTATCGCCGCTACTGCTGTAAACAATAACGTTTGCCCATCTGGAGCGGCCTTTGCCACAGCGGCAGCACCTAAGTTGCCTGCCGCGCCCGGCCGGTTTTCAACCACCACCGGTTGCTTCCATTTCTCAGAAAGTCGCTGACTGATGGTACGTGCAATAGCATCTGCCGCGTTGCCGGCCGCATAGCTGACAATCAACGTGACCGGTCCTTTCGGATACTCACCCGGGTTGGCCTGAGTGGCGGAGGATGGCATAGCCAAGAGTACGGCCAAACCCGCCACAACGCTTTGAAACATGGTTTTCATAGAGTCTCCTGAAATTGAATCCGCGCAGACATTTGCTTTTTTAATCCGTGACTTGCTGGGACTTTTATAAACTCATAATCAGCACTTACGATGTCACTCCATCCGTTCAGCATATCAATAACGCAGCAGCAGTTGGTAACAGACAGATCGATATGCGCGGTACGTCAGCCAGCTTATCGTTGCAGAACCTGAAAGCCAAGGCCCGGCGATACGACCGAGACATCGCCCTCGCGCAGGCATCGCGTTGAAAGCCCACCGTTAGCCTTTCCTTCCGACACAAATTCCCCGAGCGTGCGTACCTTAGCGGCTGGCACATTTGCAGCGTTCAATGCCTCCTCAAGCGCCGCAGCATTTTGCTCCAACACATACTGCTGCAACCTTTCCTTGAAAAGAATTGAATTGGCGGCCCTGGCAAAAGTGCCGGGTTGAGATGCATCGAGCGGCGGGTTGAACACATCAGGATCAGACGCTAACTCTCCATGACCGAGCACATTAAGCAAGCTAATGACTTGCTTGGGTGTGTTGGCGCCCAGTGCAATCCAGCCGTCGCGGGTCTTGAAAGTGTCCGCAGCAGGACTACCCGAATAACCTTGGTTACCAACCCGTTTGGGCGATGTTCCTTCTGTTAAGGCAGTGCAAGCAAACGGATACATTAATTGCAATGCTGCAGATGTCATTGATACATCAAGCAGCATGCCTTCGCCGGTACGGTCGCGCTCGCGCAAAGCGCTGACGATGGCTAATGCCGCAATAATTCCCGCTGCTGCATCTACTACCGGAAATCCTGTTTTTATCGGAGGAGAGCCTTCCTCGCCACCAAGCATCATCATGCCGGTAATAGCCTGCACGATATGGTCATAGGCTGGGCGCTCCTGCCACTCGCCAGTCCGACCGTAACCTGAAATAGAGCAATATACTATGCGAGGGTTAACTGCCTTTACGTCAGCGAATCCCAAGCCATGTTTTTCGAGTACACCCGGTCGCAGGTTGTCTACGAAAACGTCTGCCGCGGCAGCATGCTTCATGGCTTCATCGCGCCCAGCGGGTGTGGATACATCGATGGAAACACATCGCTTTCCTGCATTTATATTGAGGAACGCTTTTGCCCCGCCTTCACTACGACGCATGACATCACCGCCGTTGGGATTCTCGATTTTAAGCACCTCCGCTCCCATCTGTGCCAGATAGAATGTCGAGAATGGGCCGGCGATGACGTGAGAGAAGTCGACGACCCTAATGTCGCGCAGCGGAGAAAATGAGGTGTCCATAAATTCCTTGAATTAGTATGTGAGAAGGTTGGCTCAGATTGTCGGTGTTCTGATCACAGAGCGAGATGGCGATTCTAAAAAATCCATGTTTTTCATTTCGCTTAACTACCGCTTTCCTTTAGGCCTGCAGCAAACAACCTCAATTTGACCTGACGAGCACATATGTGCGTCATCTATGCCGACTTGTGCAGGAAAACGTCCCGCAACCAAAGTCGGGCCGCGCAGCAAGTCTTTAACCGGACTTCGAGAACTTATGCCGTTGCGACGCAGGCCCTTATTGGGTCAAAAATTATGCCTTACGCCAAATCCAATCGAACGTCCATTGTCACCGCTGTTGGCGTCGATTGGAATCAGGTTGATGGAACTGGAACCACCCGCCGGATTATTTACATACAGCGCACGGGTATAAAGAACTGTGCGCTTGGATAAAGCGTAATCCCACCCCAGTGCCAGTGCATACGGATCCAGGGGACTATTGTCGACTGCACGTTTTACCACTTGCGCTCGAAGCGTATTGGTTGCATTGGCGTTCCAGACGACGGAGGCAAGATAGTGGCGTGCGTCACTAGTTCCAGGTGCGTTGCTTGAATCAGTCTCGATTGTCAAACCTAGTTGCACAGGACCGATTTTGTAGGTGCCACCGGCAAGATGAAAGGTGGTACGAGTCGGGGCGGCGACCGGTGCTGCTGCCGTACCCGCGTTTTGCACCTGGTAAGCATAATAAAGATACAACGGGCCGTTGGCATACATTAGGTTGGCGCCTAGATTTCTTCCGCTAGAAGAACCAGGAGCTTCACCGAGCCCGTAGGCAACCGTGCCGGAAAACCCGCCGATCGAGGGCGAACGATAAGCAACCATGTTATCAAATCGGCTGAGATATATTGCCTTAGCAGTACCTTGCCCTTCCCGAAGACCCATAAGATTCATCGGGGACACGTTCGAGTTGAGATTGAACGCGTCAGCCTTGACGAGGCCGTCAAAGCTAGGTGTATATTGCCGACCTAGCCGAATCGTGCCCCATCCTCCGCCAAGTTCTACCCATGCCGCTCGCCCAAACAAGCGATTGTTGCCGAAAAACTCGGTTCCGGTGTCCGCCGAGAAGCCGTTTTCGAGAAGGAATCCGGCATGATTGCCACTGCCCAGGTCTTCGGCGCCTTTAAATATCAGGCGCGAAGCCGCCATGTCGCCGTCACGTAAGCGTGTCTGGCTCTGTGAACCTTTTGCATAGTCGATTCCCAGATCGATGATCCCTGTTATCTGTACTGAACTTTGTGCATTCGCGATACCGGCGATCATGCTGCAGGCTAAGGTAAGGGCAAGTTTCTTCACTACTGTCTCCTTAAAACGCTTATGTAATTTTTGCTTGTTAATGGCTCTTTTGCCTTTAGTTGACTTGACCGGAATCATTTATCTCAGCAGCCAAGTACCGCATTCAGCATTCCATTCGAAGAAGAGTGTATTTTGATCTATGATTGGTGCATATTCATCTTTGCGAATCACCTGATAATGTCAGCTTATATAGAAACCAGTGACCTTTCTCGGTTTGACCATCTCAAGATCAGGCATTTGAAATTACTTGAACTGCTGCAAGAAACGGGTTCGTTCCGCCGTGCAGCCACATTGCTGTGTGTAACCCAGCCTGCGGTCACAACAATGGTGAGGGATCTTGAAAGGATGTTTGGCGCCCCGTTGGTTACACGCAGCCGTAGCGGAGCCATACTCACGGCTGCCGGGATTGAAGTACGTGAACGGCTGCGCGTTGCCATGAACGAAATCGACGCTGCACGACGCGCCGCCATAAATTCGGACAAGCCTCAAATTTTGCGCATCGGGGCACTGCCCGCTGCTCTGGTCGAACTTATTCCCGCTGCAATCCGTCGTCTCGATTTGGCGGGTAATTTACCCAGAATTTCCATTCACGAAGCCACCGTGGAAACGCTTTTGAATATGTTGGCGCGAGGAGAGCTTGATTGTGTTGTAGCGCGAATAGGAAGTGGCAATCTGTACGACAGGCATCTTTATCGATTTCATCATGATCTTATGGGAGAGGAATCCCTACATGTCATTTGCTGCATTAACCATCCCATCGCAAAAAAGAAGAAAGTGTCATTAAAGGACATTTCCCTGCTGCCTTGGGTGCTTCCACCAGTTGGATCGCTTACACGCGATACATTCGATGACATATTCATTCGTGCAGGATTACGTCCGCCATCTCCAATTATCGAATCGCATTTTTTCTACACTAATATCAATATTATTATGCGCACCAATATGCTTGCGGTGGCGCCTACGTCAGCAATTGAAAAATTTGGTCATATGATCCATGTATTGCCGGTGCGTTTTACCTATACGCCAGCGCCGATCGCATTAATCTATCGTCAAGAGAATGAACATCTGCCTACGGTACACGCCTTTCGAGACGCCATGAGGAAAAGCTAAACATGGCGACAAAAGGAACTTGACCTATACTGAACGAAAGGCTTGTTCTGCCCCACCGTGCAGTTTGGCAGCGGAAGTAAGGATATGGAGTGGTGATATTAGGTTGTGCCCAATTAATCGAAATAGGCTCAGGTCTGAGGTAGAGTGACGCTTTTGGATGTGGATCGAACCGCCATGTTGAACACCTAGGGAATGCGATTTCCGATCGATGTTATTCTGGTGTGCATTCGCTGGTATGCAGCTTACCCATCGATTTGCCAGCATCTGGAAGAGATGATGCAGGTGCGCGGCGTGCTGGTTAACCACTCATCGATCAACCGCTGGGCGTTTCGGTTCCTGCCATTCCTGGATGAGGTCTTCCGACAGCACGCGCAACCGGTTAGTCGAAGCTGGCGAATGGATGAGACGGCAATGTCACGTTAACGATGGATGCGGGTAAAGTCGGGCAATGAAGATATCCCAAGCCCTTTACCATCGCCATCGCTTCCCCGGTGCGGTCATCAGTTGCGCGGTGCGCTGGTATTTCCGTTTCCAGCTCAGCCTGCGGGATATCGAAGAGCTGCTGCTGGAGCGTGGCGTGATAGTCAGCTATGAGACGATCCGCCGGTGGTGCGACAAATTCGGCCAGCAGTTTGTCCATCGCGTCAAGCAGGTGCGCCCAGCACCTGGCTCGACCTGGCATTTGGATGAAGTCTTCGTCAAGATCGACGGGGAACCGTATTTGCTATGGCGTGCTGTCGATCAGCATGGGGCCGAGCTCGACATCCTGCTTCAGAAACGCCGCGACACCGCGGCCGCCAAACGCTTCTTCCAGCGGTTGCTGGCCCATTATCCGAATGGTCCACGCAAGATCATCACTGACCAGTTGCGCAGTTATCCCGCTGCGAAAGCAGACCTGCCCGCGCTTGCCGGCGTCAAGCATGTCTTTGTCAAAGCAGCAGCGCGGGTCAACAACCGTGCCGAGAACAGTCATCAGCCGACACGGGAACGCGAGCGGCGCATGAAGGGGTTCCGTTCACCGCAGCGCACCCAACGCTTTTTGTCGAGCTTTGGACCGATCCGACAATATTTCGCTCTCCATCGTCAACAACTCGGTGTCGCTCGTCATCGAAGTGAGCTCACCAGACGCTTCGCTGTCTGGCATGACCTCACCGGCGTCACCCGAAATCCGTCTACTCCGTTCTGAGTAGGGGTCGACCAGCTCTCTCCTCGCTTCCGCTACGTTAAGTTGACAGTGCCGTTTGAACATTACAATGATCGGCATCCTCACAGTGCACTGAAGTATCGTTCACCACGAGAACTTCACCGCAATACTCACTCATCGACCATAGTGTGAAGCGGTGTCCGGTAGTGCGGGGTCAAATCCACCGCTTCGACCTTGAACCCTTCCGTGTACTGCCGTCTCGGTACCGACTTCTCGTCCGTCAATTCCTTCATGCGAACAGACAATAACCAAACTTCCTGCCGTACGTGAGATCGGGGCAAAGCCAGTTCGGCATTGTTGATTATTTACCGTCGCCAAGCCCGGCATCGGGACCAGCATGTGCAATGGAAGCAGGCCAATTGCACATGCAAGTTTTCCGTCCTTAAGGTTTTCAGCAAGTTGCCGGAAAAGGCAGCACAACCCGGCACATTGGAATTGAATTCGGATGGCATTCAACGTGGTTTATCCCGCACTTATCTAAAAATCAAATAGTGGATTTGCCATTGGCGAGGAATGACGGTGATAAGCTCATCGTCATGACCAGCCCTCCTAGCTTAAAACAGTGGATGTTTTCCCTGACAGCCATTTCCGCCATATTCGCGGCCGGTTATGGCTTGGGCAGAAACACTCCGAACCTCGCAGCCGATGCGGCTCCTGCGGCCTGTCCGTCGACGGCACAGGCGGGAACGATGTATTCCAATCCATGGTCCGGAGGATTGCCAGATCCGGTTGCTTCAGCACCAGCGCCCGTGGCGAGCCCGCCCGTGCCTGCGGCGGCCGCCGACCCGCTTGCCGCGCTCATTGCCCTGCCCGCCGATACGGATGCATCCGAACGGGAGCGTCTGCTCTCACGCCTGGGCAGCGCCATGGCGAGCGATGCCGGGCTGCGGCGACGTGCTGTCGCCGCTTATCTGAAGGGAGTTGCAGGCCCGGCTGCCGAGATGCTGGAAATGGCGCTGAGTGCGGCTGGCACCCCTGAACTCGAGAAAGAGCTTGTTGACTCCACGCGTGCGAATCATCCCGTGCCCGAGCGCCTGGCCAGCTTGCGGCTGCTGGGAGCCGTTGGCCTGAAGTCGCAGGAAGATCGTTCCATGCTGCTGGAGTCGCTGCGGAACGGCTCGGCAAGCGAGCCGCAGCTGGTTGCCGCCACCTTGTCCGCCTTGTCGCCGCACGGCCCTATCTCCACATCGGAGCAGGCCACCGTGACAGCGACGCTGTCCACCTATCTGCAATCGCCGGACGCCATCGTGCGCCAGCAGGCGATCGATGCGTACGTAGCCTGGGCGCCAAGGGAAGCGGGTACCGTGCAGCTGTTGAAAAACGCCGCACTGGATCCCGATCCCGAAGTCCGCTCGGCCGCCGTCTCCGCCATGGCGGTGGCCGCCGGCAACAGCGCCGATGTGCAGCCGGTCTTGATGGCGCGCATGCTCGACGAGCGGGAAGCGATTGCGGTGCGCAAGGCAGCGGCCTCCACGCTCGGCACCTTCCCCATGGATTCGGCGGCGATGTCGGCCTATGCCGCCTTCAGCGCGGCTCACATGCGAGAACCTTAACGAACATTAACGAACCTTAAGAGAAAGCCCAACGACGTACCGGCGTTGGGTAGAGTAGGCAGGGGCTGATTACGTAGCGCCCTGCCTTTTACAATCTTGACTATCTGTTATAAATCGTGGGGCTTTTAAGAATGAAGCGTTCACCCGAGTATAGGGCGGCATAGTAGTATCTATAACGTCTCGCAGGTTTGGTGACGGAAATCATTTCACCGGAGTGCAGCACCTTGTCCCTGGCACTTCTTCCGATCTCCTTATAGCAACGAACGTATGAGGTACATTCATAAATGCGAAGCGTCGCATTCGGTAGACCATTGCCAAGATTGTTTTTATCGCGTGACGCAACAGCTGCAGCCGAAGTAATCGGGATGCCAAGGCATACTTTGTACGGACTCACCTTATCACTGCACCTTGTGGGCGCGACCGCAAATGCCGCCGATGCGGCCGAAATTAATCCCAGTGTCAACACTACATTGAAACACCTCATTATATGACTCCTTCACAGTAACTTAATGAATGCTTCCGTCTTTCATCTTTCGAATGTCAGTCAATATTTGATCTTCGTGCTCCGTCACCTCCTTTACAGGTCTTGCTCGTCATGAGCTTTTTAAACGAACGGGCAGCGCGCGAACGGGCAGCGCCGGTCGCCGTACGAGCACAGCTTGCGAACAGGTGGCAAGAACGCAAAGACACGCACTACCAATGACAAAGGGCTCGCCGCAACTTGCCGCCATGTACGGCCCGTCCACTCACCCCGTCCACTCACACCGCCGTCCAGCCGCCATCTACCTTCAACGTCGTCCCGGTAATCAATGATGCCGCTCCGGAAGCAAGGAACAACACCGGCCAGGATATTTCGGTGGTGTTGCCCACCCTGCCCAGCGGAATGCGCTTGATGACACTGTCCAGGAACTCCGGATCATCCAGCCATTTGCGCGTGCCATCGGTGCTGACGAACGTCGGCGCGACCGCATTGACGCGGATGTTGGCGGGAGCCCATTCCACCGCGAGACAGCGCGTCATGTGCACCATGGCGGCCTTCGTCATACAATAAACGGATTCATCACGCAGCGCGACTAGTCCGGCCTGAGACGCGATGTTGACGATCGCACCCGGCCGCATCTCCGCGATCAACCGGCGGGCGACTGCCTGCGCAGTAAAGAAGGCGGCTTTCACGTTCAATTCGAACATGCTGTCAAACGCCTCGGGCGAGACCTCCAGCGCGGCGGCGGGCAAGCTGTGGCCGGCATTGTTGACCAGCACCGTCACCAGACCCAGTTCGGCTTCCACCTCCGCAACGGCATTTTCAATGGAAGCTGTATCCTGCATGTCCATCGCGACCGCCATTGCTTTCATTCCCTGCTCGCGCAAGCCTGTTGCAACTTCCTTTCCCGCCTCCAGGTTGCGGCAGCCGATCGCCACGGAAGCGCCGGCGGCGGCCAGCGCCTGGACGCATTCGTGTCCAATCCCGCGCGTGGCCGCGGTCACCAGCGCTACCTCGCCATGCAGCGAAATTCTCGTCCCTTCGGGTTTCAACATCGCTCCCTCCTAACGGTATCCATCAACAGGCTGATATGCCCGCACATAGTCCACCACGAAGTTCTTCGGGTAAGGCGAGGCTTCTCCTGCGGCCTGGCGCAGGGTTTCCTTCGGCCTTTCATAGATTCCCAGCATGAACTGCATCGGATAGTCCGGCGATTGATGCACCGTGCGAATCAACTGGTTGTCGACGAAAAAATCAATGTGCGTCGGCGTCCATTCGGCGGCGTAGACATGGAATTCGGAGATATCGATGGGCAGCTCGACTTCGCGGAAGTCGTCCTTGATCCGCAGATCGCCGAAGGGATGCACGCCGACGCCGATCTTCGATGATTCCGCTGTCACATGCTTGCCGAAGATTTCGCAGATGCAGATCTCCGAGGAATTTTCAGGCGCATCCTCGTAACCGATCATCCAGAGCGCCACATGGTTGCCAGGCGTCTTGACGCCCTTGAGCCTGGTTTCAAAATAGCCGTAGGTCGGCGTGTAGATGGCGCGATTTTCCTGCACCTCGCGCACGATGCTCTCCCGGTTGAACCGGTGCTGTCCCCGGGTGCTGCCCAGCGGCCCCGAGAACACACCTGTCTGCAGGGAAGATACGCGCACATCGCCGTCATATTCCGGGCACCAGGCTTGCTGATCCGCTTCGATGCTCAGTACCAGATGCCCGCTCTCGAAACGGGCGTTCGCGGCAGCCTGGCGCGCGGAGGACCATTGCGGCAGATGGCTGCAAATCCATTTGCTCTCGTCTACCGACTCGCCGTCGAATTCATCATGGAACTCCAGCCGGTAACCTGGTTTTTCGAGGGGGTTTGCGGGAAACGCTTTATGCATGAAGGTGTTCTCTCCTTTCGTGTTTCATTGATGAGCTTATCCGCGGCCTTTCGGCGCGCGATACGGATGTCAGCGTTCTGTCTGCAGCGGCACCGGCGGCTTGTAGGATGCATGTCCGAAAAGGATGGCCGGCCAGTAGCGCAGCTTGTTTGAACCAAGTTCTTTCAACATCAGAATCCATGGGCGGAAAAGAAACCGCAACGGCGTGCGGCAGTAGTCCGCCGTGTCGCTGAAGAGGCCGGTCCGCGGCAACACTTGCGGCGGTTCGACATAGGTGCCGAACAGGCGGTCCCAGAGCGTGGTCCTCGCGCCAAAGTTGCATCCGTCCGAAATGTTGTGGCGCTCTTCCCGGGAATGATGCGTGTAATGCACCGCAGGTGTCACAAGCACCTTGCGGAAGTGCCTGAGAAATGGAAGCTTCGTCTCCAGGTAGTAGAGCGCTACCGAGTGGGAAGGATCGGTCCAGGTATCAAAGACGATGATGGCAATCAGCGCCCAGCCGCTGTCGCGAATATCCAGCGAAAACAGCTTGGTCACGAGCGGCAGGAAAAGCAGAACGAAGACCTTGCCGCCGGCAGTATCGAGAATGAGGGACTGGGGATCGACCGCCTGCGTGAGTTGGCAAAGTTCGCGATTGCGATGATGGTTGATGTGCCCCAGATACCAGAAGAACCGGATCTTGTGGCTGAAACGGTGAGACCAGTAGAAGCAGAAATCGCCCAGAAGACAGGCAAGTATCAGCGCCACCGCACCGTCGAAATGAACCAGGGTAGGAACATGATCGAGCAGCGCCATGTACCCTTCCAGCCATGAAGCGACAAGAGGATTCGTGAATGTGAAGACGACCGTCAGCAGGAATACGCCGTTGACGGCCGCCGTATTGATCATTCCCTCCCAGTCAAACGGGCGGCCCGTGATCTTGCGGTACATCGCGAGATCGAGAAGTGCAATCACCAGGCCGAAGAGGGTGCGGCAGATTGCCGCCGTGATCAGGATCGATGCGATGGACGGTCCCAGGTCCGCCAGCACGACCGCCTTGACGTTGTAGAACACGACCAGTGACTTTTGCGCGAGGGCATCGCGCAAACCGAGGCCGCCGTGGTGATAAGCCAGTTCCAGAAGTAACGCCGCTGTTGAAATGAGACACAAGGCAAGGATTTGCAACCTGCCGCCATGTAGCGATATTTCTTTATCCCAGAACCATCGCTTGAGCCAGAACAGGGAGCGTAGCGGATTATAAAGCAGTGCCTCACTACCGGCAGTCTTGTCGGTCATGATGAATTCCCCTTATAAAGTGCGAAAGGCTCCTCCGACTGCCTTGATGACGGTTCTAATGACCGCCGCTTCGGATCACGGCAATGTTGAGAGGATCTTAAACCACAGCGAAGATTTTTAATATAGTTACTGTAGTTTTATTACTTTTATTTTTCGATCGGTTGGGGTGTTGGGTAAATCATTTTGTCGAAACCTTCTTGGGATTCCAAACGACAAGCTGATTTCAAAGCGGGCACGCCGCTCGGACTTTGCTGTCTACCTTCGTGTTGTTCAACGGAAGATTCGCCATGGCACGTATCGGATATCACTGCTCGCACGAGCAATACCCTCCCTCGCAACTGCTGCGCAATGCAAAGCTCGCCGCGCAGGCGGGCTTTCGAACGGCAATGTGCTCCGATCATTTCCATCCCTGGAGCGAACAGCAGGGACAGAGCGGATTCACCTGGTCGTGGCTTGGCGCGGCGCTGGAAGGCACGCCGATGTCGTTCGGCACCGTATGTGCGCCGGGCCAGCGCTATCATCCCGCAATCATTGCGCAGGCCGCCGCTACCCTGGCCGAGATGCATGCGGACCGCTTCTGGGTGGCGGTCGGCAGCGGCGAGGCGCTCAATGAAAGCATCACCGGAGAGCCCTGGATATCCAAGCCGCAGCGGCGCGAGCGCATGAGGGAATGCATCGACATCATGCGCTCGCTATGGGCCGGCGAAACGGTGACCCACAGCGGACAGGTGTCGGTGCGCAATGCCCGGCTCTATTCACGTCCTGCGCATCCGCCGCTGATTCATGCGGCCTGCCTGACGCCAGAAACGGCGGAATGGGCAGGCAGCTGGGCTGATGGCATGATCACCGTCTCGCAGGAGCATGCGCAGATGCAGGAAGTGGTGAGCGCGTTCCGGAGCGGCGGCGGGGCCGGCAAGCCGGTGTATCTGCAGGTGGTGCTGAGCCATGCTGCCAGCGATGAGGAAGCGCTGCACGCTGCGACGACGCAATGGCGGCAGGCGGCGCTCGACAAGACGCTGCTGGCCGATCTCGACACGCCGGCCGCGTTCGATCGTGCGACCGCGCAACTGACGCCGCAGGATATCGCAGGCAGCGTGCGTATTTCCGCGAGCGCGGAACAGCATCTGGACTGGCTGATGAAGGATGCGGAGCTTGGCTTCGACACCCTGTTCGTTCACAACGTGCATCGGGATCAGGAAGCCTTCGTTGCGGCTTTCGCGGAAAAGGTGCTTCCGCATTTTGAACGGTAGAGCGGGGCGGGCTTGGAGGCACCACGGTAGGCCTGAGGTTCAACCATCGTTATACGGGAAACGGTTTTCCCCTAGCTTGTCTTGCGGAGGGAAGGCTGAAGCTCGCAAGTCCGGTCATGCAGGAGGAGTAAGCGCGAGGCGCAAGCGGGATTGTCAAGGCCGCAGGAGCTCTTGCGGCCGCCCTCATCCCCGGCCCTTCTCCCGCTTGCGGGAGAAGGGGGTTTATGGCGAGTGCAAGGGAAATCGGGAAGACGATCTGGAGTGAAAGGCTCCCCTCTCCTGCAAGCGGGAGAGGGGTTGGGGTGAGGGATGCAGTCGGGACAGCGGTGTATATGGCAGGTCTCTCATCCATCCCCGTTCAGTTCACCATAAGCCGGCAAGCGCGAACGTAGTGGTGTGAGTTAAAAATTTGTTGGTCAAATGATGGACGAGAATCACGCCGATACTGCGTCAACAATGCGCGCAACGATTGGCAAAGGCGCGGCCTTGCTGTGCTTGTTTCCTTGTCTCGCCATGATTTCGCCACATTTGCCTTCACCGAATTTCCAACTCACACTACCAGAGCGGATTGCAGGTGAGTGTGCAGTCGCCTGCACTCCGCTCTAAGGTTCACGATTACCGCCCGCGGATCATGCGCCGGCAAAGAGTCCTCATACCAATTCCGCATCTCTCCATGCCATGAGACCGAGCCTTTTCAGCATGGCTGCGCGACGCTCGTCATCCATTGTTCATAGCGCCGCCCTGGATTGCTCGCATCCGTTGCCTGCCGAAGAAAATCTATCGATCTCGCTCGGCATGCGATGACGCAGGATTGGTATGTGGGAAAAGGAAATTCAGCAGGCGCCGGGAGAAAATCGGCGCCGCGGTAGGGAAAGAGGTTGCAGTGCACGGCACCGGACGATGCCGTGCATCAGCGCGGCAAGCCTGGACGATCCAGGGCTTGCCTGTCCACAGCTCAGGGCGCGTACGACATCGCGACGTTCTCTGCCGTGGCCAGCACGCCGACCGGCGCATTGATGTCCTCGATGTCTTCGTCGCTGTCCTTCGTGCGGCGAGCAAGCCTGCGGTCGCGCGCATTGTTGAGGCCGGCGTCTTCATTGTCGGACAGACGCATCATGTTGCCCTTGCGGTCGACGCTGTAGTCGCCGCAGACAATCACTTCTTCCAGTTCGGTGCCCGGCAGTACGCGGGTGTATTCGAACAGGATGCTGCGCACCACTTCGGCGCCTGCGCAGACATGGCTGCCGTGGCCGATCCATGTCGGTCCGATGATGGTGCTGCCCGCCTCGATATGGCAGCCGGCGCCGATATAGACCGGACCTTCGATGGTGGTGCCTTCCCATTCGATACGGGTATTGAGGCCGACCCAGATGCCGTCACGAATTTGGGCTCCGGGCACTTCCAGTTGCGGGACATCGCCGGTGAGGAGGCTTTGCAGCACACCCCAGTAGTCGGTGACGCTGCCGATGTCGAGCCATTCGAATTCCTGCTTCTGGGCAAAGAAAGGCAAGCCCTTCTCCGCCATCAGCGGGAACAGTTGCGAACCGATGTCGAAATTCTCGCCGGAAGGAATCAGGTCGATGGCTTCCGGCTCGAAAATATAGATGCCGGTGCTGGCCAGGTTGGAGAGCGCATCCTCGCGCTTCGGCTTTTCCTGGAACTTGATGATGCGGCCGTCGTCGTCGCTGACGACAACGCCATAGTCGGAAACCTTGTCCCAGGGCACTTCGCGCGTGATGACGCTGGCCATCGCGCCCTTGCGCTTGTGTTCCGCGACCGCCGCCTGGATATCGAGGTCGATCAAGGCATCGCCGCACAGCACGATGGTGGTGTCGTCAAAGAATCTGCCGAACTCCTGTATTTTTTTCATGCCGCCGGCGGAGCCGAGCGCCTCGGGAACGACTTCGCCGTTCCCGTCGACATAGCCTTCGAACGAATAGCCAATACGTACGCCGAAGCGGCTGCCTTCACCGAAATAACTCTCGATTTTTTCATGCAGGTAACTGACGTTGACCATGATGTCCTTGACGCCGCACTTTGCAAGGTGCTCCACGATGTAGGCCATGACCGGCTTGCCCAGGATAGGGATCATCGGCTTGGGCAGGTCGTATGTGAGAGGACGTACGCGAGTGCCTTTGCCGGCAGCGAGAATCATTGCTTTCATATGTATTTAGCCTTGAATAATTGTCCGGATACGCAATGAATGCGCAGGACTTAAGGAGAACACGTGTCGCCTTCGAAGAGCTTGAACAATCTCAAGCTATGATGCGTTAAGGCAACCTTAAATCACTGCAGTTTCATTCCATTCAGGCGCATAGAGAATGAAGCGTCTCTTAGCGTTTCGTATAGACGCAAGATTAATGCCCAGACCACAATCAGGGACGGTAGTTCCCTTGCGACATCAGATCGCATTGTCCATCCTTCCCGCGCAGGGACTGCTTGAACTGGGTTCGGAGCAGCAGCTTGCAACAATATCGATTATTTAGAACATGCGTATGCGATTGCATCATGTTTTGCGTTGACAGCCATCAAACCAATCAGCAGGCGAGTTAATCCTCAAGCTGCAGGACGACGGTCGCCAGCGGCGGCAAGGTCAGCACGAGAGAGGAAGGAAAGCCGTGGCTGAGATGGTCCCCTGCAACGGCACTGCCGAAATTGCCGGTGTTGCTGCCGCCATAGCAGTGCGCGTCCGTATTGAGAACCTCGCGCCAGCGTAGACCTGCCCGGTCACCGGGAACGCCAATCCTATAGGCATGCCGCGGCAGCGGTGTGAAATTGCACACGACCAGCAAAGGCGGGACATCGCTCCCCACGCTGTGCCGCAGGTAGGCAAATACGCTGTTGTCGGCATCGTCGCCGACGACCCATTGAAAGCCTTGCGCATGAGCATCGCTATCGTGCAGCGGCGGTGCGCTGCGGTAGAGACGGTTGAGATCGCCGACCAGGTCGCGAATGCCGCTGTGCGCAGGGTCATTGAGCAATGCCCATTGCAGCTCGGCGTCGTGATTCCATTCGTGCCGCTGACCGAACTCGCTGCCCATGAACAGCAGCTTCTTGCCGGGATGGGTCCACATGAATCCAAGGAAGGCACGCAGGTTAGCGCGCTGCTGCCATGCGTCGCCCGGCATCTTGCCGAGCAGCGAGCCCTTGCCGTGCACGACTTCATCATGCGAGATCGCCAGCACGAAGCGTTCGCTGAATGCATAGCAGAGCCCGAAGCTCAGATCACCATGATGGTAGCGCCGGTGAACTGGTTCGCGCTGCATGTATTGCAGGCAGTCATGCATCCAGCCCATGTTCCACTTGAAGGAGAATCCGAGACCGCCCTCCTCCTCCGGCGCGCTGACACCCGGCCATGCGGTGGACTCTTCGGCAATAACCATCGCTCCAGGGCAACGCTCGGCCACCACCCGGTTCAGCAGGCGCAGGAAGGCGATAGCCTCCAGATTTTCCCGTCCGCCATGGCGATTGGGAATCCATTCGCCTTGCTTGCGGCTGTAATCACGGTAGAGCATCGATGACACCGCATCAACCCGCAAGCCGTCGATGTGATATCGCTCCAGCCATTCCAGCGCGCTGGCGATGAGGAAACCGGACACTTCATTGCGGCCGAGGTTGTAGATCAGCGTGTTCCAGTCCTGATGAAAGCCTTCACGCGGATCGGCATGCTCGTACAGGGTGCCGCCGTCAAAGCAGGCGAGCCCGTGCGCATCCGCCGGGAAATGCGCCGGCACCCAGTCGAGAATCACCCCAAGTCCCGCCTGATGGCAGCGGTCCACGAAGGCCGCGAAGGCCTGCGGCGAACCGAAGCGTGCGCTGGGCGCGAATTGCGACAGCGGCTGGTATCCCCATGATCCGCCGAACGGATGCTCCATGATGGGCAGCAGCTCGATATGCGTGAAGCCGCATTCCAGCACATACGGAATCAGGCGCTCGCCCAGTTCCTGCCAATCGACGGTGCCATGCGGGTTCCCGGCGGAGCTGTTCACGGACTCCGCCTGCGGCGGACCGTTCCAGCCATCCGGCCGCCGCCACGAAGCGGCATGCACTTCATAGATCGAGATCGGCGCGTTCGCGGATTGGCGGGCGGCACGCTCGCGCATCCAGGCGGCATCATTCCAGCAGTGATCGAGAGGCGCGCAGATCATCGATGCGGAGTCCGGCGGCAGGCTGGTCGCACGGGCTGCCGGATCGGCCTTTTGCGGCAGCAGCCTGCCGTCGGCCGCCAGAATTTCATAACGGTAGCGTTCCCCTGCGCCAAGCCGGGGAATGAAGATTTCCCATATGCCGGCTTCATGTCTGAAGCGCATGGGATGACGGCGCCCGTCCCAGTGATTGAAGTCGCCCGCGACCGACACCCGGGATGCATTCGGGGCCCACACCGCAAAGCGCGTTCCCTCGATGCCGTCCACCGTCGTCGGCAAGGCGCCGAGGCAATCGGGGGCCTGCCAATGCAGGCCCTGCGCGACGAGCTGCAGTTCGGCGTTGCTCAACAGCAGGCCGAAGGCATAGGGGTCTTCCGTGATCTGGATGATCGTGCCGCCCGAACCGTCAGGCCAGATGATCCGCAGACGGTATTTCGGCGGCCCGCCGCGATTGCGCTCATCTCCGCTGCGCAGGTCGAGGATGCCCGAGAACAGTCCGCCACCGCTCAGCGGCGCCAGCGTGGCCAGCACCTGCGCGGCACCGTCGCCTGCCGCGGCTTCGAGCACATCCACCCTGAGCGCGCCGGGCTGAAACGTCCTGACGACGAACACGCCCTCCTGCGGGAGCGCATGAAGACCGTAAAGAGAAAACGCATCGTCCAGACTGCCGCGGTGAGCGGCATCGATCGCCTGCGGATCGAAGACCAATGGATCGATCCATCCGGCAGGCGGCCGGATGGCGAGGTTTTCCGTGGAGCCTGAAAGGCTGGCGGAGGCGGTGCCTGTTGCTGCGTGGTCGTCGTCCGGCGAATGAGATTGTCGTCTTGCTGCCTGTCCCATGCGTTATGCCGTCATGTATTCCGGCATGGCTGCGACTTCGGCGGCTTCTTCGTTTTCAGGCAGCGTGACGGCGGTATTGCGCTTGTCGAACAGCGTCCGCGCCTCGGCCGGGGCGATGTCGCGATAAACGCCGATGTACTGCTCCGCCGGTCCCGACCAGGAAAAATCGGCCGACATCGCATTGCGCTGCATGAGATGCCATTCGTTCGGACGCGCGTACAGCTCGAAGGCGCGGCTGATCGCGGCCACCATGTCCTGCGCCTCTTCGCCGTCGAACAGGATGCCGCTGGCATCTTCCGGCACGGCACCTTCGAGGCCGGCGTCGACGATCGAATCGATCATGCCGCCGACGCGGGAGGCGATCGGCAATGTGCCGTAGCGCATCGAATACAGCGGCGTCAGGCCGAAGGGCTCGAAACGGGTGCCGTGCAGCAGCATGTCGGCGCCCGCGTGCAGAGCATGGGCGCGGCGTTCGTCATAGCCGATATGAACGGCGACGCGTCCCGGGAAACGCTCTGTCATTTCCAAGAAGGCCTGTTCATAGGCATGATCGCCGCGGCCAAGCACGATCAGCTGCGCGCGCGGGAAATCTTCCAGCACCTGGGGCAACGCCTCGACGGCGACATCCGCCATCTTCTGATGAGTAATGCGGCTGCCGACCGCCAGCACGGGCGCAAACGGATCGATCGGCAGGCCGAACAGCTGCTGCAGATCGCGCTTGCAGCCGCTCTTGCCGCGCATGTCGTTCAGCGAGAAATGACGCACCGTCAGCGGGTCACGCGCAGGGTCCCAGGCGCCGGTATCGACGCCGTTGGGTATCGCCACCAGTATGTCCCTGCGCGCATTGAGCAGGCCGTCGAATCCATGGCCGAAGCGCGGCGTCAGGATTTCGTTCGCATAGGAGCGGCTTACCGTGGAAATGCGGTCGGCATGCAGGATGCCGGCCTTGAGAAAACTTATCTTGCCCCAGAACTCGAACTGTTCCGGTGTCAGCATGGCATCGGGGATACGCAATTCGGTAGCGGCGCTCATTGCAAAGTTGCCCTGGAAGGCAAGATTGTGAATGGTCAGCAGCGTTCCCACGTCGGAGATGCCTCTCATGCGCAGCAATGCGGGTATCAACCCGGCATGCCAGTCATTGGCATGCACCACATGCGGCAACGGCACGTCGGTTTCGCCTGCGCAGATGCTGACCGCCGCATGCGCCAGCGATCCGAAGCACAGCGCATTGTCATCGAATTCCGCGCCGTTTTCATCAACATAGGGATTGGCGGTGCGCCGGTCGAAACGTTCACTTTTCAGCAGTACGACAGGAACATCGCTTCCGGGCATGGTGCCCTGGAGAATGATACCTGGGCCTCCCGGCAATTGCGGTAACGTTCCCGCCTGTTTCAGATTGCAGGCATGTTCGATCGCGGCCGGATACCCGGGCATCATGACCGCAGCATCGACCCCCTGCTGGCGCAACGCTTGCGCCAATGCCGTAATGACGTCGGCGAGTCCGCCGGTTTTGACGAGAGGTACGGCTTCCGATGTCACAAGTAGGACGCGTGCGGTCAAAGTGAATGCTCCTGGGATTGTTTTGATGTTGATGCCGGTAAATGCATCAAGCCTCGGTATTCGACTATGAAGCGTTACATCTTGTTGCATGACGCAACGCAAAAATATTCGCGTTCGCACCCGAATTTTTGTTCTTGATTAAGAACAGTGCGACAGCGGTGAAACAATAAATCCACCACACGCTTTTACTATTGCGTAAAGTCAACTTTGTTGCGTTGCTACATGAGCTCGATGCATCAAAGGTGAATTGTTAAAGATGTTTAATAATTCTAAGAGATACCGAATTGCATCACTTCGACTGCACTTATCAAGTCGGCAACGCGACAGTGTAAGACGGAGAGAAGAGGCGCGGAAGGTAGGAGAAGGCGGGCAGACCGGGCAAATGTGAAAGCCGATGCGGAGTGTAACAGGGAGACAGGAAATCGATAAGGAGTGCAGCGTTTTCGAACAAGTCTACAAGGCTACTACAAGGCCACAAACTGGCTGTCGTGAGGGGAGCACGCTGCGCACTCCCTGTCACGGCACGAGGATCAAACCACAAGCGTGGCGCGGTCAGGCAGTACATGCAGCAGCTTGTCGACGCTCGCCTGCATTTCCATTTTGTATTCCACGCGTGCCATGCGGACGAGATTGAGCAGCGACTGGCGCAGCATATATTTCTCGCGTTCCGACGCGTCTGCGCCGAGGGTGACATCTACCAGGTTTTCAATAGTTGCTGCAGTATTAAGGACGGTTTGCATGTGAGCCCGAACAAATGAAGTGAACTAAGGAGACCTCAGTATGGCGGCTTCCAGACCGGCATACTTGATCATGCGCAAGATTTAATCGGAATCGTCCTACATGCAACAAGGACAATGCTTACGCCCGGATTTCTTGCATATCCCATAAATGTTCGATACCAGAACAATAATGCGGCGCACCATTTTCCTCATCGGGATTGTCATTAAGACAATTTACGAGATCAGATGTCTGCGAGGGGTCTTTTCATACCCATGCCTGTAGGACAAACTCCTTCCCATGAATATGGCTTCTCCCGTACCGGAAAAATGGATTTAATGCATAAAAGAAATCATGCAGAGAGGAATCGGCGCAGCCCATGAAAGACAAGCATATCGTCGCCGTCGCAGAAGCGATCCGCTACCATCTTTATCGCTGGCCCGATGCAAGCGGCACTTCTGCGGAAATCGGCCGGACATGGCTGCCTGCGGCCGGCGTGGTGGAACATGAAATCCTACTTGCCGCGCTCGCCCAGCTTGAGGCGCAAGGCTTCATCGAGCGCCATCTTTCCAACAATGAATTCGTCTGGCAACTGCGCCGCGGCGGCGGCGACGGAAGCCCGGCCTGATGCAACTCAGCGGCGGAAGCGCCCGCCGCCATGCCCATGCCTCCACCCATGATGGTGGTGACGGCCGCCGCGGCCACCCCAATAATTGAATCCGAAACTGAATCGTACGGGCGGACCGATATACACCGGCGGAGCTGCATAGACAGGCGCGACAGGCACCGCGTAGCCGGTTGCCGGAGCCGAGTATAGTGGCGTGCCGCCGTAGCCATCATAATAGCTTCCTTGCACGCCGTCGTAGGCCGGCACGGCCACGCATCCCGACAGCGTGGCGGCCAGCAGAAGCAAAGAGTATCGAATCATGTTTTCCTCCGGAAGCGGCGGACTTCCATCAAAGCACATCGCTTCATTGCGGCAGCGCTGCCATCGCGCTGCTGATCGACCATGCCGTCAGGCGCACGCGCCACATACGCATGCGGCACGCGCTGCTCTTGATTCAGACCATTTCCCTGCGGCGAATGTTCCGTGTCCCTCGGCGGCCGGCACTTGTGCCGTGCCCTGCGATCCAACACGGATCATGCCCATCGCTTGTGCAGGGTCAAACACCACGGCATGAGGCGTCTTAATGTATGGATGAATACGAATTGCAGGTCGCACCTCCGCCGAGCCCATTCGAATGCATCTCGCGCGCATGGGGGGTGCATTGCACCTCCATGTCATTGCAGCGGTCACTGTTTATGCCAACTATCAATCAGCCGAAGGATGCCAAGGAAAAGGTCAGGGAATACCTTGAGCGGCGCCATGCCGAGCGACGTATCAATGAACGCACGCCGCTGCATGGGCCAGAAGAAATTCGGAAGGAAATCGGCTGGGATCAGGTTGAGCGCCGCAAGAACGACAGACGGGAACGTTGATTGCCGCAATGGACATGCGGGCAGCATTCCGCAGGGGAATCTCACTACAGCTTCATTCGCCGGTCGCCAGTCGCGATCGAGCTTCGATCCTTCTGGCAACCAGGCTTGCTACCTTGGGCTTTCAGCCGTGCGTCCCGCCTTCCATTCCGGTTTGAGCCGGTACCGGTTCCTGAGGCTGCGCCTCGGTGCCGGAACTGCTCATGCCGCTGACGTCCGATGGCAGCTGCTTGTCCTGTCCCATTTCGGGGAAGAAAAGAATTACGGAACTGAAGAGGACGACGACTGCGAAAGCAGTCAGGTACTCAAAGATTTGCTGGGTGGCTTTCATATGTAGCTTAATTGATAACGATGATGCCACTGTAACGGGCATGCCGGGGCCGCGGATTGAGGCATGTTAAGCCGATGTTATCGATGAACTCAGTTCTGCCGGCACTCGCATCGCAGCGCATCCGGAAATGTAGAAACCGGCGCGCGATGCGTAATAAATTCATTGTCCGGAAGATGCCGCATCGCAACCGCATGCTGTCCAGGATGGAGGCTCAAGCGACACCGCAAACCATCACACGATGTCCGTCATTGGCATGCTTTTCGCGATAGCCAGTCTTTTCCGGGAGAGCGCAATGGGCATTCAATTGAAGAAATTGTCGGATCAGGTCATCGTTATTACGGGCGCAAGCAGCGGCATCGGCCTGGCAACCGCTCGCAAGGCGGCCCGCCTGCGTGCCAGGCTGGTTCTGGTGGCGCGCAATGAAAGCGCGCTGCGCATCATCAGCGATGACCTGAACATGCTGGGAGCGGAAACCATGCATGTCGCGGCCGATGTGGCCAACGAAGCCGACGTGCAGCGCGTAGCCGATGCCGCCATCGAGCGTTTCGGCGGATTCGACACCTGGCTCAATATCGCCGGCGTCGGCATCTTCGGAAAGAACGAGGAGGTTTCCACCGAAGACATGCGCAGGCTGTTCGACGTCAATTTCTGGGGTGTGGTGCACGGCTCCATGGTTGCGGCAAGGCACCTGAAGACGCGTGGCGGAGCACTCATCAACATGGGCAGCGAAACCTCCGACCGCGCCGTGCCGCTGCAGGGCATCTATTCCGCATCCAAGCATGCGGTGAAGGGATTCACCGATTCGCTGCGCACCGAGCTTGAAGAAGCCGGCGCCCCGGTATCGGTCACTCTGGTCAAGCCGGCATCGGTGGATACCATGTTCGTTTCCCATGCAAAGAATTACATGGAAGCGGAACCCCGGCTTCCGCTGCCGGTGTATGCGCCGGAGGTGGCGGCGGATGCCCTGCTGTATGCCGCCCAGCATCCGGTTCGGGACCTGTACGTCGGCAGCCGGGCGCGATTGACCGGCGCCGGCGCCCATCACATGCCGCGCATGCTGGACAAGGGCATGACACGCTTCATGATTCCCATGATGAAGACCGACCAACCGCCCCGCGACCGGAACGACAACAATCTCCATACCCACGGCACCGACTTGATGGAGCGCGGCGGCGTGGGCCACGCAGCGCGGGAAACCAGCCTGTACACCAGTGCAGTCACGCATCCGCGCACCGCAGGCGCCGTCATGATCGGCACCGGCCTTGCGCTGGCAGCGCTGCTGCAGATGCGCCGACGTCAGCGGGCGCAATACTGAAATTGCGGCCGGTCATCATCCGCCGACCGGCCGCAGGGGGCCACAATGCCTCTTCCACCATGTTCAGCGGACGTTCGGATATCGCCTTTTCCTGTGCGGATCAAACGAGCGCAGCGGCCCATCCAGTATCAACACCTTCCATACCGCGCACAGCTTCCGGGGGTTTGCGCTGTCGATACCGCTGCCGGGCAGCGAAGCTGCGGAACGGGTGTTTCCCTCGCTGGCGCGGGACGGACAGGTGCAGATGCGTTTGGCGGAGACCTCTTTTCCGCAACGCGTTGGCATGGTGACGGACAAGTTCGGCATGGCATGACCGGCATTCTCCGCAGCCCGCCAGGCCAAGCGGCTATCCATAGTCCAGATGATCGTCGGCGCATTAGCCCGCAAGTCCCGCAGCTGAAGCAACGAGGCTGAATCCGCCCCTTCTTTTCGGCGGTGCCGATACGGATGTTACTCGGTTGTCACGGCGCCGGCCGGAAGCAGGGCCAGCATGCGCCCGTAATCGAACCCGGCTGCAAGCATGGCCAGCGCATCCGCGGCACCCGGATCCACCATGCGCACCTCTCCGATCGCAAGGTCGATCGCTTCCACATCCAGGCCCGCGAGGGCCGTGCTCAACTTTTCCTGCAGCGCCGCCGGCAATGCGGCTATACGCTCGGCACCGATCGGTTCAGCGGTCTTGTCCGCCGGTGGCCGTTCATACAGGAATTGCACTCCCAGGTGCTGCTGCAGCTGAGTGAACAATGCCTGTTCCTGAAAGGGCTTGCGCAGGAAATCGTCGCACCCGGCATGCAGGATTTCGTCGCGCTCATCCTCGAAGGTACTGGCCGTCAATGCGATGATGATCGTGGACTTGCCTTTCTCCGTTGCCTTGATCCTGCGCGTTGCTTCCCGCCCGTTGAGTACCGGCATGCGCATGTCCATCCAGATCAGATGCGGACTCCACTCCTCCCATGCGGCAATGGCTTCGGCGCCATTGGCGGCTTCGCGCATGTCGAATCCGAGCGGTCCGAGCAGCCCGCACAGCAGCCGGCGCTGGTCGGGCAAATCATCAACCGCCAGAATCCGGTAACGCGGCTGGCCGGGGACGAGGCCGATGACTCTTCCGCCGCCCGCCTGCAACTGAGCGAAACGGCCAGGATGTTCGATCTCCGTTATGCGGACCTCGAAGAAAAATTCCGAGCCCTTGCCTATTTCGCTCGATATGCGCAGCTCGCCTCCCATCAGCTTCACGAAGCGGTTGCATATGACCAGGCCCAGACCGGTTCCTTCCTTGGAGCGCCGGCCCTCGCTTGCCTGCACAAAGGCATTGCCCAGGGTTTCAAGTTCGTCGGCCGCGATGCCGGGGCCGGTATCGCTGACCGTGATGGATAGGCGATGCGGGCCGCTTCGCAGGACACGCAGCGTCACGCTGCCTTCGGCCGTGAACTTGAGCGCATTGCTCATCAGATTGATCACGATCTGACGCAGCTTGACCGCATCGGCATGCACATGAAGAGGCAGATCGGGCGCGCGCTCGATGACCAGCTTCAGCTGCTTCTGACGCGCGCCCAGCAAAAACATCTGTTCCAGTTCATCGAGCAGCAGAGGCAGGTTGAACACCGTGTCGTTCAGCGTCATGCGTCCTGCCTCGATCTTCGACAGATCGAGAATCTGGTTGATCAGATGATACAAATGTTCGCCGCTGCGCAGCACCGTCTGCAGATTGCCGCGCGCCTCGTCGGACAGTCCCTCTTCCCTCGTGACCAGCCGCGAGAAGCCAAGGATCGCATTGAGCGGGGAACGCAGTTCATGGCTCATGTTGGCAAGGAATTCGCTCTTGGCGTGATTCGCCTCGGCTTCGGCGGCAACCAGACGTTTCTGATGCTCCATTTCAGTACGCGCATCCGCTGCGCGCTTGCGCATGTAAAGCATGAGTCCGCCCAGCAGCGCCGCGCTCAGCACCACGGTCAGCGTCAGCCCCAGCGTGAGCACCAGTCGCCTGCTTTCCGCTTCATGGCGCTCCGCGACCAGCCTTGCGTTTTCCGATTCGGTCAGTGCGACGTCGAAACGGACCTTGAGTTCGTCGGCCAGATGAAGATTGCGCAAGGCATTGAGCTTCGCCTCGACCTTGCGCAGAGCCTGGAGCTGTTCATAGGCGTCCTGAAAGGCGTTGAGGTCGGCATAGATTTCGGCGGCACGCGAGTAGTACAGCACGGTACTCGACGGATCATTGATGCGCGACACCGCTGCCTGCGCAACGCCCAGCGCAGCCAGGCTTTCAGAGCCCCGGCCAAGCCTTGCCAACACATCGGCGCGCAGCAGCAGCGCCTTGATGTAGTGGCGCTTGTCCGGGTGATTTTCCACCATCTGCAGCGCCACATCGCCGTGCTGGTACGCTTCGGAAAGCCGCTTTTCCACCTTGGCCACCTCGGCCAGTTCGCGTTCGGCCAGACCGGTCAGCAAATGATACTGGACGCCGCGCGCGGTGGCGGCCGCCGTCTCGAACCTGGCGCGCGCCTCCGGCAGTTTCTGCAGGAAGTATTCATTGTGTCCGCGCAGCAGATGATTTTCTGCGGCGAGGATACGGTAGGTATTGAGATCGACCAGGGACGCCGCGCGCTCCAGGTATTCCCGGATCTTTTCGGCATCCTTCTCGGAATTCCGGATCAGGGTATAGGCCGCGATATCGGTCAACGCCGCCGCCATGCCGAAGCGGTCGCCTTTGCTCTCGAACAGCGTATAGGCTCTTGATGCGGCCGCCAGCGAATCGGATGTCAGCCTGACGGCATTGGATATCTTTCCCCGTGCCAGTTGCACCCAGCCGAGGCATGTCTGCATGGAGTGCTTTTCGCCGAGGGAAGCGGCTTCATCAAACAGCTTGCCGGCCTCCTTGAGCGCGGCGTCCGCATCGAGGTTACCTTTGCTATACAGACTGAGACCGCCATACGCAAGAAACCAGCACAGCGCCTGTCTGTCGCCGTTCTCGCGTGCCAGTTCCGCCCCCTGCGACGCGTCTGCGGCAAGCGCATCGAATTCCGACAGGAACTGGTGTGCGGCGGCAAGCCCTCGCAGTGCACTTATCTGGCCGGCCGGATCCATGCGGGCCTGCGAATACCGCAGATTCTGCTCCGATTCGCGGATAAGCTTGCGGGGATTCTGTTGCGCGGCTTCGAACAGCGCCTGCGTATCCGACTTCATGAACGCCGCCGAAGACAGGGGTGTGCAAAGCAAGGATGCCACGGCCACCACAAGGCGAGCGAAAGCGGCCAGACCATACCGGAATCGGCACGTGACGTGATTCTGCCGGGCGGCATGCAGCGCGTGCGCGGCGCGGCACGCGAGCGCCTCTGCAGGTGGCGCCAGGCCCGAACCTTCCCAGCGGAGGCTTCGCACTGCCGCTAGCCCAGACATTTTCGTCCGGAGAGACAAGGCCGCTTACATGACGTCTCGCACGCTGTCGTCCTCATACCTCCCCTTTGTGTTTTTTCATTCGCCACATCGATAAAGTTCCTGTCGGGCACTTCAAATCCGCGGTTATTAAAGCTATGCTATCAAGACGAATTGCTTTAGGGAATAGCCAAGAGCGCAAACACAATTAAATAAATCGTGGAGCGTTTCACTAAATGCGGAGGCAAGGCAACGCGGCGAACGGCATCTTGACGCGCATTCAAAATACCTGTCGATCATAGACCGACACCGTTATTCATTTAATAATTTATTTATTAATAATTTATTGTTAATAAATAAATTATTAAATGATTGCAGACCGTCGCATCATCCGCGACACGAATTTTTCCCGGAGCCTGTTAGCCAGCCGGAGCCTGTTAGCCAGCCGGAGCCTGCCGCCTGGGCTGGATACGCGCCGTGCGGCGGTTGTCAGACGGACTTTTATTGAAGTCAACCCACTGCAGGGAGGCGGAGCGATGACACGAAAAATCTGCATGGCTGCCACCATGGTGCTGGCCATGACCGAGTGCCATGCGCAGACGGAAGTCAATGCATATGGGCTGGCTTCCGCGGTGCTCGAGTCGGTACGTTCGTCTACCGTTTCCCGTACGGCGCGCTTCGTATCGAACAGTTCCTTGCTTGGCTTCCAGGGCACGGAGGATCTGGGCAGCGGCAACAAGGCGTTTTTCCAGATCGAAGGCGGATTCGATGTCGATAACGGCTCGGGGCGCATCAACAACCGGGATTCCTATGTGGGCCTGCAAGGCGATTTCGGGAGAGTGAAACTGGGCTTCATGACATCGCCGATGCGAGGCATGGGCAGCCGCATGAATTTCGTGCCGGGCAGCACATCGATTGCGAACAATATCGGCATCATGGCCACCATGAACGGACAGGCCACCGGTCTGAACAGCCGCATGCAGAACAGCATTCGCTATGACACACCGAGCATGAACGGCCTGGCCGGCGCACTGATCTGGGCTCCCGGCGAAAACAGGCCGGAGGGGCAGAACAATTACGCCTACGGTGCCGGACTCAGCTATGTCAACGGCCCGCTCTATGCGGGCTATGCTTATGAGTCGCGCAATGCGCAGCGCGTGCTGGCTCGCGGCGAATCCGAGGATTTCGGACATCGCGTCGCCGCGCGCTATACGCTGGGCACGACGACATTCGGTGTCGCATGGGACAGGATGGAATCGCGCGGCGAATTCGGCACGGGCGCAGCGGCGGGTGCGGGAAGCATCGCCCGCAAGTCATGGTCGGTGTCGGCCAAGCACACCGCGGGCGTCCACGATTTCATCATCCACTATGCCACCGCCGGCGATATGCGCTGCAACGGAGCGGCCACCGCAGAACAGTGCGCTGCCGCCAACAGTCCGTTCACGGGCGCTCGCCAGCTGTCGCTGCTGTATCAGTACATCCTGAGCAAGCGCACAATGCTGCAGGCCTACTACAGCCGCATCAACAACGAGGCGGCGGCACGCTACGACTTCGACGGCGATCCCGTTGTCTCCTCCCGTGCGGCGCGCGTTCCCGGATCGGATACCCGCGGCGGGGGCTTTGGCATCCGTCATGAGTTCTAAGCGCGTCTGTCAAAACGACAAGGGCAAGGCGCGCCGACGAAACCAGTACAGAGGGACGGCAACGAGGTGCAACGTGGCAAGCGGCATTTTGATAAACGCTCCAAGTCGAGGTCAATGATGGAAAACCGCCAGAGGCATGGTCCTTCGCTTCCCTTGCGGCGCGCGCTGCTATGCGCGCTGGGCAGCTTGCCGCTGGGCTGCGGCATGCTGCCCGGCGCGCACACCTCCGCAAACAGCTATGCGCTGACGTCGTCCGAGCGTGCCGGGCAGCTTGCGCGGCTGGTTCCGGCCGACGTGGCTGCGCCGGCTGTCGAGGCGGCACGCCTGACGCTGGACCGTGAAGCGCGGCCGATACCGCTGGTGCGTACGGCAGGTCTGCTTCCCGGCGAGGGCTTGCGCACGGTCAGCATCTGGGCGCAGAACGACTGGCGCGAAATACGCATGCAGGCACTTGCCTATCGCCTGACGGGAGAGGCGGCGCATGCGGAGCGCGCAATCGCCAATCTGAACGCGTGGATGGCTTCCTATTCTCCCTCGTTCAATCCGATCGATGAAACCCAGTTGCCGAGCCTGCTGTTCGGCTTCGACCTGTTGCAGGAGCTGCTGCCGGCTGCCATGGTCGAGCGCGTGCGCGAGTTTTCGGCGAGGCTGGCCATCGGCTATCTGGCCGACAAGGTGCTCGTCGGCGACCACAACACGGAAAGCAACAACTGGCACAGCCATCGCATCAAGATCGCCGCCGCGGGCGCATTCGCCAGCGGCGATTCCGCGCTTGTCGCGAAGACCAGGAGCGCCTTCATGCGGCATGTGCTGCGCAATATCCGTCCGGATGGCGGCACACTTGATTTCGAAGAACGCGATGCGCTGCATTACGTGGTCTATACACTGGAGCCGATGCTCATGGCAGCGTCGATGGCCGCGGCCCATGGCGAGGACTGGTACGGCGCTCCGGAAACGCAGGGCAGGATCGCGCTTGCGCTCGAATGGCTCAAGCCGTATGCGCTCGGCGAGCGCACCCATGAAGAATTCGTACGCAGCACCGTAGCTTTCGACCGCAAGCGGGCGCAGGCGGGCGTCAAGGATTTCAGCGGTCCGTTCGACCGATACAAGGCCGTCAACGTGTACTGGATTGCGGCGCGCCTCGATTCCCGCTTCGAGCCGGTCTGCGATGCGCTTGCGCCGCCGCGGCTCTGGCGGGAGAGGCACGACGAATGGAAACAGACCCGTCTCGGCACGACCCCCGGCCATCCGTGGTCATGGGTACGCGCATTGTTTTCGCAGACCTATCATGCCCGGGGCGCAGCCGCATAATCCGGCCGCACGCAGCGGCGTTCATCCGACCTGACAGGCGGCATCCTGCAGCCGCAGCATCGCAGCAAAGTCTTCCGCCGGCACCGGCTTGCTGTAGTAGAAGCCCTGCGCCGCATCACAGCCCTGCTCCTTCAGGAAGGCGGCCTGGTGCGCATGCTCGACGTCCTCGGCCACCACCTTCAGGCGCAGGCTGCGCGCCATCGCGATAATGGCGGAGACGATTTCCGCATCATTATGGTTTTCACCGACGCCATTGACGAATGAGCGGTCGATCTTCAAGACGCTGACCGGGAAGCGCCGCAGGTATGCCAGACTGGAATAGCCGACGCCGAAATCGTCCACCGACAGCTGTACGCCCATTGCCTTGAGCTGGGCCAGCGTTTGCAGATTCTCTTCCCCGGGCTGCATCAGCATGCTCTCGGTAATCTCCAGTTCAAGCACTGCCGGCGGCAAGCCTGTTTCCTTCAGAATACCGGCGACAACATCCTGGAATCCGGCTTGATAGAACTGGCGCGCCGACAGATTGACCGACACCTGAAGTTCAGGAAATTCAGTGTCATGCCAGCGTTTCAATTGCTGACAGGCGGTCCGCAGCGCCCATTCGCCGATGGGAAGGATCAATCCGCTTTCCTCGGCAATATCGACGAATTCTCCGCAGGAGACGATCGCGCCATCCGATTTGCTCCACCGCAGCAAGGCCTCGGCGGCAAAAATGCGGCCGGTGTTCAGGTCGACCTTGGGCTGGTAGTACAGAAGAAATTCCTTGCGCGCCAATGCCTGGCGCAGCCCGCTTTCGAGCGCCAGCCTTTTCTCGGCCGCGATCCTGAGCGATGCCGTATAAAACCGGTAGGTATTCCTTCCCTTTTCCTTGGCGCTGTACATCGCGGTATCGGCCGCGCGCAGCAATGCGTCGACATCATTCCCGTCGTCCGGGTACACGCTGATGCCGATACTGCCGCCGGAATGCAGTTCATGGCCATCGATCAGATAGGGCACTCGCAGCTGGTCCAGTACCAGTCTTGCGGCAGCCGCGGCCTTCTGAACATCATGCAACCCGGGCAGGAGCAGGACGAATTCGTCTCCGCCGAGGCGTGCAAGCCTGCCTGTCGTTCCGAAGCCTGCTTCCAGCCGCATACCGGCTTCCCTGAGCAGGGCATCGCCGGTCTGATGGCCGAGAGAGTCGTTGATATTCTTGAAGTAGTCGAGGTCGATGACGAGCAGCGCCACCTTGCCGCCGTCGCGGCGCGCCCGTTCGATCGCCTGCTCGGCCTGTTCGCGCAGCAGCGCCCGATTGGGCAGCCCCGTCAGCGCATCATAATGCGCGATGAAGTGAAGCTGCTCTTCGGCCGTCTTCTTCTGCGTGATATCAACCATCACGCCGCGCATCTTTACCGGCAAGCCGTTTTCCACGATGACCTTGACGATATTCCTGAGCCACACCGTGCGCCCGCCGGCATCCACCATCTTGTATTCGAGATCGTGGTTGAGTCCCTGCCCGGCTTCGCTCCTGTAGTAGCCGAGCACCCTTTCCCTGTCGTCGGGATGCAGGCGCTCGATCCAGAAACTGTCCGACTGCAGCCAGACGCTCTGCGGAAACCCGAGCATGGATTCAACCTGCTGGCTGACGTAGGTCAGCCGGAATGACGGCAGCTCAAGTTCCCAGAAGATGCCGTCGATGGAATCCACCAGCGACTTGTAATCCTGCCTGGTATTGGAGAGGGCCTTTTCGGTGCGTATGCGTTCCGCGATCTCGCGGGACAGGGCGGCATTGATGGCGGACAGCTCGGCAGTCCGTTCGGTGACCCGCTGCTCAAGCCGCTTTTGCAGGTCGCGCAGCGACAGATGGGTCTTGATGCGCGCCAGCACTTCCTCCTGCTGGAAAGGCTTGACCACGTAGTCGACCGCGCCGCAGGAAAACGCCTTGACCTTGTCGAGCACATGGTCCGCCGCACTGACGAAGATGACCGGTATGTCATGCGTGCGCGGGTCGGTGCGCAAGCGACGGCAGACTTCATAACCGTCCATGTCCGGCATCATCGCATCCATCAGGATCACGTCGGGCAATGTGGTCTGGAGAAAGCGCAGCGCCATGCTGCCGCTGTTGGCCGGATAAGAGGTGTATCCGCCTTCCTTCAGCATGTGCTGGAGCAAGCGAAGATTATCCGCAACATCGTCAACAATCAGTATCTTGCCGCCTGATACACCCATCCCCCGCCTCCCGGTAGATTCATGCAAACATTCGCTTGCAGGACGATGACTTGCGCTATGCCGAAGCCGGCACAGGAATTGAATATTTCTGTTTGCTTGTACCTTAAATCAATTTAATTACTTTGTCAGCTTGAGTTTGCCGCAGGCCGCGCAGCCCCGGCCTCGCAGATTGCAAAATTCGCAATCCACCGGGAGGGAATTACAGGAAGGGGCGCACTGGATTGTGCTTGAGAGAGGATTGCAGGTAAGTGCAGGGAAGAATCGGCGTGCCCTGTGATGCAGGGCACGGCGGGAGGAGCGCCGTGCGGCAGGCCACACCGGCGAAGAGCGATGGCGCGAAAGCCGGTCGCTCCGGGCTGCAAAAGAACTTGCGTGATTCGGCGAAGCGTAGCTTCGCTATAGGCGGCCTCACCGTTTCACGCAGGTCCGAAGTTTCATACACACGCTCATCTATGGCTTGAGCATGCAACCATGTCTATCGACTCTTCACACTTCATCCTGAATCAACCCATGAGGCAGTTCCTCGAGAATCGGCGGGCACTCGGGCCAGAGTTCAAGTATTTCCCAATCATTTCCATCATTAAACATAAAACCTCCAAAAAAGATTACCAGGACTCTTTAGCAGATTTCATGCCGCATCGCACAATGAAATAATGTTTGTTGAAACAACGTCCTTGGTGAATATATGGCGGGAATATGCTGCAATCGCAAATAACATTTTCAGGTGCCAAAACAGCGGCAATCGGGAATGTAAATGCTACCGGTAATAAATCCCCGTTGGCCATATGCCGCATGTGCGACAGATGCATGCGCCGCGGCAATGCGGAAAGATTGCCATTGCATAAGCAGGCCATGCGTCATGTTTTAAATCGCTGCCGGAGTTTCGATACCGGTTGCGATAAGAAGTCCAGCAAGCCAGGAATTTAGGAGTCTCGATGTTCGCTGTTCCAGAGGCAGTTGCGGGGCCGGTTGGAAATTCGCTGAAGGCGGATAAAGCGAGATCATGCCGCATGCAAGCGGGGAAAATGAACGAGGACTGCAATGAACGTTGGACTTGCCGGAGAGCGCTCGTTCAGGATCATCCTTTGGTTACCGTGATTTTCCCGATCATGCCTGCTTCGAAGTGGCCCGGAACCAGGCATGCATAGTAAAACTCGCCCGCCCTGGTGAACTGCCACACCATGCTCTCCTTCTTTCCGGGGCCGACATGCGACATGTAAGGTGCATCATGCTGCATGCCGGAATGCTTCTTCATCATGTCGCCATGCGCCTTCAGTTCGGCGAGGGTGCCAATGACCATTTCATGCATCAGCTTGCCCTTGTTCGTCACGGCGAATCTGACGGTTTCGTTTTCCCGGACCACGACTTCTGCCGGACCGAAGCGCATGTTGTCATTCATGTCGATGGCAATGGTTCTCACCGCCTTTTTCGGATCGCCCTGTCTTCCGAACGCATGTTCCGCCGTCGAGCCCGTCGATGCACTCGCGGCAGGGCCGTGCTCCTTGTGAGATTCGCCGGTGTGGGCATAGGCTACAGGCACGCCAGATGCGGCAAGTGCGACAGCCAGCGACACCGCGATTGCGGACCATGTTTTCCTCGTTGCTTGCCTGTTCATTCATTTCTCCTGGTAGGTTCGCCTGGATATTTTTCTGCATGGCTCGGTTTCCATGGCGCCTGACATGGCCGAATGCAAGTACTCGACGAGTCAGGACCTGCTCACAGTCGTTCGCGAGATACGTTCGCACCATATGAAGTGTGAACTGGCCATAGGCAAAGGGCGAGCATGGAAATGAGCGTCGAGAACCAGGCTTCGACAAAGTATGGACCTTCCCATCGCGGGAAGGTCAAGCGACAAATCGCGACGGAAGGGGGTGGCGGAGATTTCATGGGCCAACGCGTTCTTGCATCGCACGCACTTATCCGGGAACATCGTCTACCGTGAAAAGCGTGCAAGGATGCAAAACATGACCCATCAATCCATTCTCGAGTTTTCGGTTTCCGGACGCGGCACCCGCGATATCACCAGTGCCGTCGCCAAGGTGGTCAACGACGCGGGCGTCCAGTGCGGACTCGCCCATGTCTTCGTGCAGCACACCAGCTGCTCGCTGACGATTACCGAAAATGCCGACCCGGATGTGCGGCGCGACCTCGAGACCGTTATCGCGCGCATTGCGCCCGACGGCGATCCGTCTTACCGGCACGATCTCGAAGGGCCGGACGACATGGCGGCGCATGCGCGCAGTGTGCTGACCGATACCAGCCTTACCATTCCGGTGGGGTCCGGCAGCCTGCTGCTCGGGACCTGGCAAGGTATCTATCTATGGGAGCATCGTACCGGGCCTCAGCGGCGCCGTGTCGTGGTGACGGTGCTTGGCGCCTGAGTGCCGCCGCAGGGCCTGACCTATGCCGGGGTCGCGCAAATCACCCAGCGCGACACCTCCGACTGCCCGTCGTGTGCGGAGGCGATGATGTGGTAGCGGTATTTGCTCAGGCCGCCCAGCAAGGCACCCCGGTTCATCAGGTTTGACGCCGTGAAAAATAATTTTCCCTGCGCGGCAAGATGATGATGGGCTTCGTCGAGAAACCGCGAAAGCAGACGCCCGTCGGGATCGCAGAGCGCGACTTCCGCCGTGTGCTCCACCCGCTTGTCCAGCAGCGGCGGATTGAAGATGATGGCATCGAAGCGTCGTCCGCGCAGTTCCCGGAAGAGATCGCTTTGCATCACTTCCGCCGCCAGCCCCAGGCGTCTCAGGTTTTCCGAAGTGCTGGCCACCGCCGCCGGAGAGATGTCGGCAAGCACCAGCTTCATGCCGGGCTGATGAAGCGACAAGCCGACAAATCCGCTGCCGCAGCCCAGGTCCAGCACTGCTCCCTCAATGCCGGGTTTGAGAGCGCAAAGCGCGTCGACAAGGAAGCGTGAAGACAGGCCAATGCCCGGATGGTACACATTGGCCGGCACGCATAACTCCGTGCCGTTGAGCGATACGCCGGGCTGGGGCTGCGCCAGATGGGCAACATGCCTAGCGTGGCTTGCCCATGTCTTGTGGCCTGGCATGACCCAGGTTTCGGGAAATTCCGCACCGGCGGTGCGGATTATGGCTGCGGGTTGACTGGACATGCGTCTGCGATGATTGAAAGGTTCTCGATGAGTGGGTGGCCAGCCTCCTCCGGTTCCTTGACGTTTTGGCATCACCAACGCCCTGCGGCCTCTTCCCGCCTTCCAGTCTTCCCGTTGGCACATGTCGCCATATCTGGCCTGCGGTACGGGCAGCAGCGGCGAAGAACGCAGTAAAAACGACGAGCCCCCATGAATATGGGATTCGGCGACCCTGCTTGTCGCTTAATATCTTTCCATTAAGAAATCCTCCCAGTCTTCAGATGCTTGATACAAAAGCAGCCTTTCTGATCGCCGCGCTGCTCTGCTTCGTGATGTTCCTGGTCGTCTATTCGGTCAATGAAAGCCGGGTCGGCGGCGTGCGCGAACTGCTGCTCGGCAACGTCTTTGGCATGGCGGCCTATATCCTGTATGCGTTCGGCAAGGAACTGCCGCCGCTGTTCGCTTATGAAGTGGCCAATGCCGCCTATGTTTCAGCCAGCGCGGCCACCCTGGCCGGCTACCGGCGCCTGACCCGGCGCACCATTCGCCCGCCCCTGATATTCGGCCTGGTGCTTGCGGTGACGCTCGCCATCGCGCTGTTCCATTACGTCGTCGATTCCTTTGCCTTGCGCACTCTCGTCGTCTCGGTCTCGCAGGCCGGCATAGCCATGGCGATCGGCTTGACCGTCGCCTCGACATGGCGCACCTGGCCATCCTCGCGCTACCCGCTGCTGTTCGTCATCTGCATGTGCCTGATCATCGCGGCGGGTCATCTTTTCCGCATGGCCGCGCAACTCCTCGACGGCAATGCCCCGGCTTCGCTGCTGGAACCGGCCGGCTGGAATGTGGTGATATTGTCGGCGGGCGCCTTCATGCTGCCGGTACTGACGCTCGGCGGCTTGCTGCTGGCCCACTGCACCATCGTTGCCGTGGCTGAAGACGCGGCAAACCATGATTTCCTGACCGACGCCTGGTCGCGCCGCGCCTTCTTCGACATCGGGCGCCGCGAGCTCGACAGGTCGAAGCGCTCCGGTCAATCGCTGGCCCTGCTGCTGATCGACCTCGACAATTTCAAGGCGCTCAACGACGCCTGCGGACATGCCGCGGGAGACGCCACCCTGCTGCGCTTCGTCAGCGCTTCCACCGGCACGCTCCGCTCCATCGATTACCTTGCGCGCCTGGGCGGCGACGAATTCGCCGTGCTGCTTCCGGAAACGACGCTCGAGGGCGCATTCTCGGCGGCGAACCGGCTGCTGACGCAGAATCTGTCATCCGAGCAGCTGAACGCGCCGACGCCGGTCACGCTTAGCATCGGACTGGCGATCTCGCGCGGGGACGATAGCCTGCAGACCCTGCTGCAACGGGCGGACAAGGCCTTGTATGAGGCGAAGGCGAAAGGCAGAAATTGCCTGGTGGCCGAGGCGATGGCTTAGAGCGGATTGCAGGTCAGTGCAGGGTCGCGTTCGAACCGGAAAGGATGCAGTGCAAGGCGCGCTGCGCGCTTCTGGTCGAACCCTTCGGGCAAACCCGGGCACCCTACGCTGACCTGCAACCCGCTCCCAACCTCAAATCTCTACCTGGGTTCCCAGCTCGATCACGCGATTGGGCGGGATCTTGAAGAAGTCGGCGGCGTCGCGGGCATTGCGCGCCATGGCCACATACAGCGATTCGCGCCATAGCGCCATGCCGCCGTTGACGGTGGCGAGAATCGTATGCCGCGCGATGAAGAAGGAAGTCTCCATCGGTTCGATCTCCAGGCCGGCCTCGGCGCACAGATGCAGGGCGTGGGGAATGTCGCGCTCATCCTTGAATCCGTAATACACATTGGCCTGGTAGCACTCATGGCCGAGCGGCACGATGCGAATGCGTTCCTGCTCGGGCACCCGCGGTATGTCGGTGGCATGCACGGTCAGGAAAATCACCCGTTCATGCAGCACCTTGTTGTGCAGCAGGTTGTGCAGCAGGGCATGCGGCACGCCGTCCCCCTCCATGCGGAAATAGATGGCGGTGCCGTCGACGCGGTGCGGCGGCGCGATGAACAGCGAGGTCAGGAAATCGTCGAGCGGTATCAGGTGCCGCCGGATATTGTCGAACACCAGTTCGCGGCCTTTCTTCCAGGTCAGCATCAGCGTCACCATGAATGCGCTGATGGCGAGCGGGAACCAGCCGCCGCTGACGATCTTCAGGCTGGTCGAGGAGAACAGGCTGATGTCGATGGCAAGGAAGAAGGCGGTGGAAGCGAGAATCACGGGCAGCGGGAATTTCCAGCCATGCCGCACCACGAAAAAGGTCAGCAGCGTGGTGATCAGCATGGTGGCGGTGGCCGCGATGCCGTAGGCGGATGCCAGGTTGGACGAGGAACCGAAGCCGACCACCGCCAGCACCACCGCGGTCAGCTGCAGCCAGTTGACCACCGGGATATAGATCTGGCCGATCTCGCTTTCCGAGGTATAGACGATGCGCATGCGCGGCAGGAAGCCGAGCGCAATCGCCTGCTGGGTGACGGAGAAGGCGCCCGAGATGGTGGCCTGCGAAGCAATGACGGTGGCCATGGTCGACAGCACCACCAGCGGATAGATGCTCCACGGCCCGAGCTGCTGGAAAAACGGATTCGACGCCGCGCCGGGATTGGACAGCAGCAGCGCGCCCTGCCCCAGGTAGTTCAGCGCCAGCGCAGGAAAGACCACGGAAAACCAGGCCAGCCGGACCGGCTTGCGGCCGAAGTGGCCCATGTCCGCATACAGGGCTTCGGCGCCGGTCAGCGCGAGCACGATCGCACCCAGCGCGACAAAGGCGAACCAGCCGTTGGCGGCCATGAAACGAAACGCATGCAGCGGATTGAAGGCTGCGAGGATGGCCGGATTGCGGACAATGTTGATCACGCCCATGGTGGCGAGCGTAAGAAACCAGATCAGCACGATCGGGCCGAACCAGCGGCCGATGCCGGCGGTTCCCCTGCTCTGCAGCGCGTACAGGCCGACCAGCACGGCAAGCGTCAGCGGAATCACATAGGGCTTGAGCGCAGGCGTCGCGACCTCCAACCCTTCAATGGCCGACAGCACGGAGATCGCCGGCGTGATGACGCCGTCGCCGAAGAACAGGCCGGCGCCGATCATGCCGAGCAGCATCACCGGATAATGCACGCGCGAACGCTGCGTCACGGACGACAGCGCCAGCGCGGTCAGCGCCATGATTCCGCCTTCGCCGCGGTTGTCGGCGCGCAGCACCAGGGTGACGTATTTGAGGGAAATGACGATGATCAGGCCCCACAGGATGAGCGACACCACGCCGAGGATATTCGCCTGATTCAATGCGATGCCGTGATGCTCGTCGAACACCTCTTTCATGGTGTAGAGGGGACTGGTGCCGATATCGCCATAGACGATGCCGATGGCGGCAAGGGTTAATGCGGCAAGGCTGGTCTTGGGGGAGGCTGTCGTCAAGAAATCCTCATTCTTGTTTGGGTTCGTAAGCCGGCACACCGCCAGCGAAAGCATGCCGATACTAACGGACTCCGCTGGAACCCGGAAGGCATTAAAAGCTGCCCTATCTTAAAGGCTTGCGCCACAGTCCTGTTTGCGGCGATCAAATGTTGAGCCATTCTTCTGGTCCGGGCCGGGCCGGCGGCAGTTGTATCACAATGCGGCAACGATCCAGGGCAGCGCCCGGACTTGCCTTTGCACAACGTCGGCTGATCGGATGGATGACATGTTGCCTGTTGCCGGGTCATCGCACATGGAGCTTCAGGAAAACATGCGCGCCGGCAATGGAGACGCGCGCCGCCGCTTCGGCGCGGGGCGCGGGATGGTGGCAGCGGTGAGATGGTGCAGGTAGTGCAGGCCTCCGTGCCTGCACCGGCGCCGGTCGTGCGAACATCGTGCGGCCATGCATGCCTGCGCCATCGGACAGCAACGGTCTCAGGACCGCCTGGCCAGGTCATCGATGATCGGGCAATCCGGCCGGTTGTCGCCATGGCAGCAATCGGCCAGATGGTGCAACTGGTCGCGGATCGTCTGCAGCTTTTCGATATCGCGGTCCAGTTCCTCGATGTACTGCCGCGCCAGCTTCTTGACATCGGCGCTCCTGCGGGTGCGGTCGCCCCACAGTTCCAGCAGCGTCCTGATCCTCTCGATGGAAAAGCCGAGCTCGCGCGAGCGCTTGATGAAGCGCAGCGTCTGGACTTCATTCGAACCGTACTGGCGGTAGCCGGAATCGGTGCGCGCCGCCTGGCCGATCAGTCCCACGCTCTCGTAGTAGCGAATCATCTTTGCCGTCACGCCCGAGGCGTTCGCCGCTTCTCCGATATTCATGCCGCACTCCTTTCCATCGTGTTCGAAACGCCGGTATTCAAGACGGCAGGCTTCCAGCGCTTGAGCAGCAAGGCATTGCTGACCACGCTGACCGAACTCAGCGCCATCGCGGCGCCGGCGATTACCGGATCGAGCAGACCGAATGCCGCCAGCGGTATGCCCACCAGGTTGTAGATGAAGGCCCAGAACAGGTTCTGCCGGATCTTGCGGTAAGTGCGCCGGGAAATCGCGATGGCGTCGGCCACCAGCGCCGGGTCTCCCCGCATCAGCGTGATGCCCGCCGTGTGCATGGCTACATCGGTGCCGGTCGACATGGCGATGCCGACATCGGCCGCGGCCAGCGCCGGCGCATCGTTGATGCCGTCGCCCACCATGGCCACCTTGTGGCCGCCCTGCTTCAGGCCGGCCACCACGCCGGCCTTGTCCGCCGGCAGCACTTCGGCCCGGAAGTCCTTGATGCCGACGGCCTCGGCCGCCGCCGCGGCGCTGCCGGCATTGTCCCCGGTCAGCATCACCGCGCGTATTCCCTGCCGCTCCAGGCTTGCCACCGCTTCCCGCGCCGTCGCCTTGAGCGCATCGCCGAAGGCCAGCAGGCCGGCCAGATGCAGTTCGCCGCCCTTGCCGAACGCAAGCCAGGACACCGTGCGCCCGGCCTGCTCATGGCGCCGCGCCGCGCCTTCCAGCGCTGCAAGCTGCGGTTGCGGCAGTTGCAGTTCCTGCATCAGGCGGCGGTTGCCCAGGTAGACGGTGACGCCTCCGGTAGTGGCATCCACAGCGGCATCGACATCGGCCTGCACGCCGCGTCCCGCCAATGCCCTGGCGTTGGTCGCCGCCGGCGCGGCGATCCCGCGCGCGCGGGCCGCGGCTTCCACCGCCCGGGCCAGCGGATGATCGCTGTACTGCTGCACCGCGAAGGCCAGTGCGAGCAGATGATCGCGTTCCGCCGCGTCGCCGGCCGGCGTTTCGATGCCGACCACCGCGGGCCTGCCCTCGGTCAGCGTGCCGGTCTTGTCGAAGGCGACCGTCGTGACGGCATGCGCGGTTTCCAGCGCCTCCGCGTCCTTGATCAGGATGCCGTATCTCGCCGCCACGCCGGTGCCGGCCATGATGGAGGTCGGCGTCGCCAGCCCGAGCGCGCAAGGGCAGGCAATGACCTGCACCGCCACGGCATTGAGCAGCGCCTGTTCCCAGTCGCCGGTCAGCAAGCCCCAGGCAAGCAGGGTGACCGCGGAAATCAGCAGCACCACCGGCACGAACACCGCGCTGACCTTGTCGACCAGGCGCTGTATCGGCGCCTTGACCGCCTGCGCATCCTCGACCAGCTTGATGATCTGCGACAGCATGGTGGCGCCGCCGACGGCGGTGGCTTCGATGATCAGCAAGCCATCGGTATTGACCGCGCCGCCGGTGACCTTGTCGCCGACGGTCTTGCCCACGGGCAGGCTTTCACCGGTCAGCAGGGATTCGTCGAGATGGCTGCTGCCTTCCAGCACCCGGCCGTCGACCGGCACCCGGCTGCCGGGACGCACCACCAGCGTGTCGCCGACGCGCACGGACGAGATCGGCACCGGCTTTTCCACGGCGCCGCTGCGCAGGATGGCTTCGGTGGGACGCAGGCTTTCCAGCGCATGCAGCGCGGCCACCGTCTGGCGCTTGGCGCGCATTTCCAGCCATTTGCCCAGCAGCACCAGCGTGATCACGACCGCCGAGGATTCGAAATACAGGTGCGGAGTTCCACCATGTCCGCCATGCCCGCCATCTCCGCCCTGCGCCAGCAGCAGATAGACCGACAGGCCATAGGCGGCGCTGGTGCCGATGGCCACCAGCAGGTCCATGTTGCCGGAGCGGGCCAGCAGGGCCTTCCATCCGGCGCGGTAAAAGCGCGCGCCCAGCCAGAACTGTACCGGCGTGGCCAGTGCCAGCTGCCACCAGCCGGGCAGCATCCAGTCGCGCCCCGCCAGCATGCCGAACATCGGCGCGATCAGCGGCAGGCTGAGCAGCGCCGAAACGGCGACCGGCCACCAGGCCGGCAGCGGCGCCGCGCCCTTCCCCGGATGCGATGCCTGCGATCCCGCTTCCGGATTGTCCGGCACGGCTTCATAACCGGCCTTGCCGATGGCCGCGATGAGTGCATCGGCGGAAACGCCGACGGCGCTGACCTGGGCCTTTTCCGTGGCGAGATTGACTGACGCCCCGGTGACGCCGGGCACCTTCTTCAAGGCTTTCTCGACCCGCATCACGCAGGAGGCGCAGGTCATCCCGGAAATGGACAGGCTCACGCTCTGCGCCGGCACTTCGTAGCCGGCCTTGTTCACCGCCTGCGCCAGGCTTTCCACGCCCACCTCGCGGCCGGCCTTGACCGTCGCCGTTTCGGTGGCCAGATTGACCGAAGCCTGGCGCACGCCGGGAACCGCCTTGAGCGCCTTTTCCACCCGGGCAACACAGGAAGCGCAAGTCATGCCGTCTACCCGGAAGGACAGGTCCGCGGTGTCGGCGGTAGCAGTTTGTTGAGTCAGGCTGGTATTCATGATCCTCTCCACGCTGGGAATGAGGTAAAGATAGACCTTCCAGTGATTGGAAGGTCAAGGAGACATTTTAATCGCCCGCCGGATCCGGCGTCTGGCAGCCCGGGGCATCGCCGGCCTCCGAGGTCGACCTGAAAGCGCTTGCGGCCAAAAGGCGAATTCCGGGGATGCCCCCATTACCCGCTCAACATGGCCGATCTGCCGCTGCCTGGCGCGGTCGCACCGGCTCGCCCAGCAAGGCCGGCGCAATGTCATCGACCCGCTCGAACAGGTAATCGGGCCCCGCCGCTGCCAGCACGTCGGAGCGCGTATAGCCCCATGCCACCGCGCCGAAGCGCAGGCCTTCATCGCGCGCCGCTTCCGCATCCCGCACTTCATCGCCGATGCACAGCGCATGGCGGCGCTCGACGTTCATCGCCTCAAGAAGACGGCGCAGCTTGCCGCGCTTGCCGAACAGCGAGGCGCCGCAGGCGTAGCGATCGATCAGCCTTGCATGTTCCGGTCCGAGCACGGCGCGCACATTGGCTTCGGAATTCGAACTCAGCACCGCAAGCCGGATATTCTCGCCGGCGAGCGCCTGCAGCATCGCGCCTATGCCGTCAAACAGGGCGATGTCTTCAATGACGTCGGCCATCATGCTCCTGAAATCCGAAGCCACCCGCGGCACCTTCCAGAGCGGAATACCGACATGCCGCATGATCTGCCGAGCGTCATAGCCGCGCAGCGCATTCAGGTCGTCGCCCGCGATCGGCCTGAAATCGTGGCGGCCGGCGAGGACGTCGAAGGTGCGCAGGAAGAACGGGAAGGAGTCGGCAAGGGTGCCGTCGAAGTCGAAGACGACGAGTCTGGGTCGGTCGGATTCTGCTGCCATGTGAGTCGGTGAGTGGTCGGGCGTGCGGGCGCCGCCGCATCGCGCTTGTCGGGATGGACCGGATTCTACCCCGCCGCCGCAAGACCGGTGCCATGCCGGAGGCTTCCTGCCCCGTATTTGTGCAAGGCCGGTGAAGCGGGGAGGAAAGTGGGAAACAAGTGGACAAAGCGTGACGATACTGCACCGTACCAGTGCCTTCGGCGCCGTTGTATCATCCCGCTTCAAGCTGGCGACTGGCTTGGAACTTGCTATCTGGAACGTGCCATGAAGCAGCGACGCAGCAATGATCGGCTCAATCTTTGGACAACATCAGGGAACCCCATGCTGGATAGTAAAAAACGTAAAACGCTCAAGTCCGCAATCGCCATCGCCGGATCGGCATTGATGCTGATCGCCTGCGGCAAGAAAGAGGAACCGAAGCCGGCGGCAACCGCCGCGCCGGCGCCTGCCGCCGCTCCCGCCACCGCATCCGACCCGTTGAAAGTGGCCTTCATCTACGTGGGTCCGGTGGGCGATGCCGGCTGGACCTTCGCGCATGACAATGCGCGCAAGGCAGTCGAGGCGGAATTCGCCGGCAAGATCACCACCAGCTTCGTCGAGAAAGTCCCGGAAGGAGCCGATGCCGAACGCGTGATCCGCGACCTCGCCTCCCAGGGCAACAAGCTCATCTTCGGCACCACGTTCGGCTACATGGAACCGATGCTGAAAGTCGCCAGGCAATACCCGGACATCAGGTTCGAGCATGCGACCGGGTACAAGACCGCGCCCAACATGGCCGTCTATGAAACCAAGACCTATGAAGGCGCCTATCTCGCGGGCGTCATCGCCGGCAAGATGACCAAGTCGAACAAGCTCGGCGTGGTGGCTTCCTTCCCGATTCCCGAAGTGATCCGCAACATCAACGCCTATACGCTCGGCGCCCAATCGGTCAATCCCAAGGTCACCACCCGCGCCATCTGGATTTCCAGCTGGTTCGATCCCTCGAAGGAACGCGACGCGGCGCTGACCATGATCAGCCAGGGCGTCGACGTGCTGATCCAGAATACCGACTCGCCCGCCACGGTGCAGGCCGCCGAGGAAAAAGGCGTGTATGCCTTCGGCTGGGATTCCGACATGTCGAAGTTCGGACCGAAGGCCCATCTCGCCTCCGCCGTCATCAACTGGACGCCGTACTACAGGCAGTCGATCCAGTCGATGCTGGACAGCAAATGGACGTCCGGCGAAACCTGGTGGGGCGTCAAGGAAAACTCCATCGACCTGGTCAGCCTCAATCCCGCGCTGCCGGATGAGGTGAAGAAAGTCGTGGCCGACAGGAAGGCAGAACTCGCGACCGGCAAGGCCATCGTGTTTACCGGCCCGATCCTCGACCAGTCCGGCAAGGAAGTGGTTGCGGCCGGCAAGGAAGCCGAGACTGGCATGCTCAAGGGCATGAACTTCTATGTGAAGGGCGTGGAAGGCTCGATTCCGAAATAAGTTTCACCGACAGTCCCGCGTTGGCGGCGACAGGGCCAGTTGACATGCCCTGCCGCCAAATGCGGACCTGGTTCGACCGCCGGAAATAACAACATTGTTTCAACCAGGAATGACTTTGTTGGCACATGCGTTCCCACAAAGTTCATCCTCCCAGCCTGCAAGCCCGTCCATGACCGATCAACTTCTTCTCAACGACTGGCATCCGGTTGCCGACGCCTCCACCCTGCAAGCCGGCATGCTGCAGCCGGCGCGGCTGCTGGAACAGGACCTGATCGTCTGGCGCGGCAGCGACGGCGCGGTACATGCCTGGGATGACCGCTGTCCGCATCGCGGCGCCAGCCTTGCACTTGGCCGCGTGGCGCAAGACAGGGTGGTGTGCGCCTATCACGGCTGGCAGTTCGATGCGAGCGGCCAGTGCCGGCTGCAGCCCGCGCATCCGCGCGACACGCCGCCGAAAGCCGCATGCACCCGCCGCTTCCATGCGCAGCAAGCCTACGGCCTGATCTGGGTCTGCCTCGGCCAGCCCGCGCGGGCGCTGCCGCCCTTCCCCGAATACGCGAATGCCGCGCTGCGCAAGGTGATCTGCGGCCCCTACCCGGTGCATGCCTGCGGTCCGCGCATCATCGAGAACTTCCTCGACATGGCGCATTTCTCCTTCATCCACACCGGCATACTCGGCGATCCGGAGCACACCGAGGTGCCCGACTACAAGGTGTCGCCCTTCGACGACGGCCTCGGCGGGCAAGGCATGCAGGGCGTGATCGCGACCGAATGCTTCGCCTACCAGCCGCTCTCCAACCTGCTGTCGGACAAGGGCTCCATGGTCGAATACACCTATCGGGTGGTGCGGCCGCTGTCGGCCATCCTGACCAAGCTGCCGCAGCGGCAGGACGGCTACACCGAGGCCATCAGCCTGCATGTGCAGCCGCTCGATGAAGAGCACTGCCGCGCCTGGATCATCCTGGCGATGACCAATTCCGCCTCCGGCGATGAAGAGCTGCGCGCCTTCCAGGACCGCATCTTCGGCCAGGACCTGGCCATTCTCGAATCGCAGCGCCCCAAGCGCCTGCCGCTCGATTACGGCATCGAAGTGCCGCAACGCGCCGACCGGCTGTCGGCCGCCTATCGCCGCATGCTGCGCGAACTGGGCATGACTTACGGCGTGATGCGGAGTTAGTGAGCCTCTCCTTGCCGTCGGCAAAGACGATGACGGCCGATCTACTGCGGTCCGGGATGCCTCTTTTGGAGCGGATTGCAGGTGGGTGTATGGACGAATCGGCTTGCCTTGGGATGCAGGGCAAGGCGGGAGAAGCGCCGTGTGGCGGGGCACACCGGCGGCGACCAACGCCGCCATGCGCCCACGGCAGGCCGAGGCGACCGACCATTCACCTGCCATCCGCTCTAGGCCTGCGTGAGGCCCAACGCGGCCCCGACGAGGCACTGCCGCGTCAGGCTTGCGCGCCGGGAGCAGCTTCGGCGAGCCGCAGGAATTCCTCCATGATATCCCTGCTGCTTGCATAAAGACCTGCTGCAAGCATGTTCGCCGTCAATCCGTTCCCGTTTTTGATGGAAAGATCCGTTACCCTGATCAGCGTCCTGACGAGTTCGAGGTTACTCGTGAGAACTGCCTGGTGGAGTGCCGTATTACCGGCGCCGTCCTGCCTGTCGGGCTCGGCCTTGTACTTCTCGAGAAGCAGTTTGGCAACATCGGCCTTTTCCCACGCCACCGCCAGGTGGAGCGCGGTGGCGCCGTCGCCGCCGGCTCCATTGACATTGAACAGCGGCGTCGCAGCATCCTTCTTCCTTGCGCCCAGCAAGATTTCGATCACTTCCGCATGGCCGAAGATTACCGCTTCATGCAAGGCATTGCGGCCCTGCTTGTTCAACAGTTCTCCCACGCTCTCCGACGTCCGGATATCCGTCAGCAACTGCTGCACGACCTCCAGATTGCCCCGTGCCGCGGCGACATGCAGCGGATGGTTGCCGTTCTCGTCAGGAACGAATTTCTTGAAGCGAAGCGCGTTCTGCTCGCCGAGCATGGTTTTGATCGTTTTGAGGTCGCCGTTTTCAATGGCTTCATTCAGTTGCGCCGTCAGCGGCTTCACCTTCACCCACGAGGTAAGCTTGTTTGATTGCGGCGGCGCTGCGGAAGCCGAAGGCGCCGCTTTCAGCTTGAGCAATGCCTCTGGATCGATATCGCTCAATATGGCTCTGACTCTGGCCTCAAAGTCGGGGGTTTCCGTCTGCCGCGTCGAAGCGGCGGGGCGCGTGGCCGGCGCCGCCGGAGCCCTGGACGGACCTGCCGGTCTGGCGCTTGAGTCCGTGGCGGCGGCGCCGGTGCCACTCTTCTTCGACTTGGTTGCAAAACCATTGAAGATTTCATCCACATGGGCTGCGAGTGCGCCGGTACTGACTTGCTCAATGTCGTTCCAGGACCTGGGCATGTCGTCGGCGGAACTTGCCGGCAAATCGGCATGCGATGTCGTTGCGGTCTCGCCGAGCAAGCTGGTCTGCGTTTCTTTCGTGAGATGCGCAAAGACGTTGGCAATCAAGGCCTTCAGTTCGCCGGGGCCGCCGGCCTCGCGGCTTTTCTCGATCATGTACTCCATGAGGCCGCCCGCTTCGCGTATCAGCTTATCGAGCACGGGAGGAGGAAAATCCATTTGCACAAGCAACTCCACCTGCCTTGTAAAGGCATCAAGCGCAACCTTGCGGAATATTTCCGCAGCGGGCGGACCCAGTTCCACCTTGGAAAACATGCCGGAGCGATTAGGCGGCGGAGCGAGCGTGGTCAATATTTTTGGCACGCTTCTCAGGCGCAGGCGAATGGACCTTCCGCCTGATGCCTGCGAAAGCTTGATCTCTGGATTGCGTCCCGTTGATTTGAGGGAGTCGAGAAATTCGTGCATGATGTCCTGAGGCGCTTCGGCGACATTCGGATAATTGACGATGATTACGCAATCGATATAGCGTTTTTTCGGATCAAATATCTTCTGCAAGTGGCCAAGCATGCTATCCGGATCGAAGTTGGCCGAGTTCTCGCTCTTCTCCTCGGACTGGGCGGAAGTCTCCTCTTCCCGGAACAAACTGAGGTATTCCTTTGCAGACAATTCGACTGCGCGCAGCCCCAGTTTCTCGACAATCTCCTTGGCGAGATGGGTTTTTCCCGAATCTTTGGGTCCTGCCAGCATCAGAGGCGGCACCACGTCCTTGCCTGCCCCATCACCGCCGATAGGCATTGTGGACCGGATAAGGCTTTGCAGGAAACCGGTGAACGCCAGCTTGTTGCCGGGCATATCCGGGATCATGTCGATCAGTTCCTTCTGTATCTGCGCCATTCTCTGCCGCTCGGCCTGGTCGCCGCCCCGCTCCCAGTGCGACATGTTCTTGAAGGTGTGCGGAATGCGCATGATGAGGTCCATGGTGTACAGGGACTGTACACCATGAGCGAAGGCGGACGAGGTTCTCTTGAGGTTTTCGTCCGTGCCCCACACAAGGCCCACGTTCTTGCTGACGTTGCTATCCATTGCTCTGAAGGACTCTTGAATATCTCTTGGCCTTGTCCCAAGCAGGGGCTCCCACTGTTTTCGCAGCGCCAGCTGAACAAACTTGAGCGTATCGATCGCTTCCAGATCATACTCTCGCGCCTGCCCGAACAGAGCATCCGCAGTGGGCAGCGCTAGAACGTCTTCACTGGCCCGCTGAATGCGCACGTTTTCGGATTTCTCGAAGGCGCGCATGACATGATTGACTTCGCGGCGCTTGTTCAGCGTGCCTTGTATGAAATCACGCAAATCCGGAGCAATGTCTGTTTCCGCCCTGTCTACCCATTGGTTGCCGCGTTCCGTCTCGATGCCGTTGATGGCCTCCGGCGGCAACAGCTCCCGCGGCGCCAGCCTGCCGCCCGCGGCTTCCGATGCCAGGTGCATCACGACATCGGCAATGGTCGACTGAAGATTGGCCGGTCCGGCGTCTTTCAGGCTTTCCTTGATGATGAACTCCATCACGCCCGCCATTTCGGACTGGAGAGCGTGGGTTTGTTCCGGCGTCAGCGCGAACAGGCTGGGAACAACCTTGTTGATCCAGGTATCGAACGTCGTCTTCGCGACACTGCGGCGCACCTGCCCGGGTACCTTGTTGAGATCGGCCACCCCGACACGGCGCGTGATCGCCTCGTTGTTTGGACGATCGTTCGTCGTCAGTATGAGCGAGGTCCTGCTGAGATCAAGTTTGAGATAGGCGCCAGGCACGCCTGTGGGCAGATCGATCTGCAGCGACCGCGACGGCTCGAACGCCAGCTTGACCCGATCGAGATAGTTCGGATCCGTGGTTGCCTGTTCCCTTCCCTTGCCGTCAGCCTTCTTGCCGGTCAGATTGGCCTCGTTGCAGATCACGATGCCGTTGAAGGGCTTGAGCAGGAGCGGCATCACTTCCTTGTAGGTTTCATATGGCGAGGAAACGGCGCCGCGTTCAGCGCCTGCGCGCTGCCGCATTCCTTCCGCCGGCGGCGCCAGCAGGTTGAGCAGGATGTCAAATGGAATTTCCACCGCGTCCACACCGGAAAGGGCAACGATCTGCTGCGCCAGATAGGTCTTTCCCGTTCCCGGCTTGCCTGACAGCACCAGGGTATTGAGGGCGGAGAAACTGGATTCGTCGTTCAGGACGCTGATGTTGTCGGCGGTATTCATGCGCATGCGACTGATGAAGCTCGCCAGAGCGTGGCGGCTGCCGTCGGTGGGAACCACCTGGCCCAGGATGGCTTCCTCCATCTCATGAATCCGCGCCAGCTTCGCCTGGTCCTGGGCCGAGAGGATGGCGCGATCCTGAAGCCATATGTTTTCCGGCTGTCGGCGGATATTCTTTGCCATGGTGATCGCAAGATCAAACATCTGGATGGTGGCGGCGAGCTGTTTGGGGTCGCTGTTCTGGCCCTCCGATTTGGCGATCTGCCTGAACGCCGAATCGATATCGTTTTTCAACCGGCGTATGACATCCTTGTGACCATCCGGCAGCGAATCGTACATACCTTGCGCGTCGCTCCAGACGTAGTGATAGACCTTGCGCAGATCTTCGGTGTGCGTGGGCGGCAGGTTTTTCAGCAGGTTGAAAAACTTCGCCACCGCGCTGGCCAGGGCCGTGCCGATCTGGCTCGCCAGTGCGAACGAGGCGCCGGTGCCGGCGCTTTCATTTTCCGCATGGTACTGCGCCATCATCAGCAGCATCAATGCCGTCGACTCGTCGACGCCGAATGCGCGCGAGACCGTCGACACGGGAGTCTTGTCCACCAGATGACGAACGGAATCGATCAACGCCTCCTGCAAGGCCGAATTGTCGGTGTTGATGAAGCGATTGAGCACGAGCCGGGTCACGAAGGCGGTCGCAACGCCGGTGCCGAGATTGACTCCGGCTTCACCGGCGATCATGCCGGTCCTGACCACCAGCTTTTCCAGAACACGCAGGCCCAGCTGATAGTTTGGACGGCCATTTTCCCCCAAGAGACCGCGCCTTGAATATTCGTCCAGGAGCCGGGAATACCCGGTGTTCCGGACGGCGGGATGCCCGGGCGTCACGATGACGGGCTTGCCGGGTTGAGGCGGCGCCGCGTTGCGCGACGAGGCCGCTGCCGTGTCGGCGGGACGGGGATGCGCGCCCGGCCCCGGGAGCAGCGGGGCCCGTTCCGGATCGGGGACCTGGGCGGTGTTCGTGAGGGAAGGAAGATAGGAAAGCGGATTCAGCGATGGAAAAGAAGGCATGTTTTCTCTTGATGGATGAATGATGTATGGTCAGCATCACCCCGGTCTCGGGACGCCGTGCAGCGTGTGCGCTGCCACCGACGCGGCTCCCGGAAAATGTTGACGCCCGCTTGAGTGTCGGATTGGCCTTGCCGGTTCCATCGGATTCTATTTTTTTAGAATGTGGCCGCATGCAGCGCTATAGCGATCGATATAGCGATCGATATAGCGATGCGGTTGCGAGTTTTGGACGAAGGCCTCGGGCGGCCTCGTCCGAACGCCTGTCGTGGTTTCACTGTGGATCAGCGCCTGCCAGTCAACATGGCACAGCGGCCATCCGATGCCCGGATGCCGCACACGCAAATAATGCCTTCGCCTGATGGAACCCTTCCACACCTTGCGTCACTTATTGCCGGAAATGATGGCGCGGCGGCAGCCCGGCCTGTTCCGGTTCATGACATGACACTGCGCGGGCCGAATAAGGATTGCCGCGTATGCGCCACGCTGATCAACGACGGTTGCCGGTCAACGGCATCGTCCTCAAAGAAAGGCTGAATGCACAAGATCAAGAGGATTTTCAACTGTGCTCCGGGCAGCAGGAGCCAATGACATTTTCCCGTCGCGGGCTTCCCCGATCCTCATGCCACTGCCGGCATCGGCATGGTAGGCAGGTCTGCGATAACAAGGCCCTGCCGGCATTCGATAATCGTCCCTCATTCACATCATGATATCCAGTCTGACATCCTGCATTACCTCCTGCTTCTGTGGCTCTCGTGGCTCCCAACGCAGCGACGACGGCTCACCGCTGAATCGGGCGGCGCCGACCCTGGCCTCTCCTGCTGCTGCTGCTGCTCCTGCTGCTTCCGCCCCTTCGCCCGCGCTGTCCGCCCCAAGCGTGAGAAACGAGCCGCCCCCCCGGCACAGAAACGCAACGCTCGACTGGCTGAGCCGCCAGCCAGGCGCATCCCGATCCGCACCTCCACATGCAGAAAGCGTGCCGGCTTCCCTGTCCGCTTCCGCCCGCCGGAACGTTTGCACTCCCATCGCGCAGCAGGTGCAGCGGGTGCAGCATCAACGGTCTCCGCAAGACACGCAGCCGGGGCGTGCGAGAACTCGCACACTCTTGCCAGCCGGCCCGGCCATCGGGACGCAGGGCGAGACCTTTGCGCTGCCTGAAGACATGTCATCCGCCCGCACCATCCCGGCCGATATCGAACGCACTTCCTCCCCATTACCCGTGCCGCGCGACATTGATCCCGAACTTGAATGGCATCGGAAAGGGCCGTTGCTGAATGCTTCCGATCCGGACTGGAGCAAGCTGGAGTTTGAAAAGCCGGTCGCCCAGGGTACCTGGGGCAGCGTTTATCAATACCGTATCGGCCCGGACACCAGGATCGCGGTCAAGATATTGAAGGACGTGCAGGAGGATGACGGCTCGCCCCGTGCCCCGGAATTCGAGCTGACGAGGGAATTTCTGATTAACGAATATATCCATAAAGAGTTTGGGCCTCATCCGAATATATGCGGTGTCTACGGGCTGGCCCGGATCGCGGTATCCGGTTCGACCGAGAAGCCATTGGCAATGTTGATGGAGGCGGTGGAGGGACCGGATTGCCTCAAACTGGCTGATGAGCTTCGCATGCAATGGAACCGTGGACTGCTATCGAGCACCGAGTATTTCGGCATATGGCAGTTTATCGGCCGGCGCGCGTTCGGCGTGCTGGAACATTTTCGGGAGAAGGGCATCGGGCACGACGACAAGGTCAACATCGCTACGGACACCGGGTCCGTTCCGATTTCGCGCCGCGTGTTAAAGGGTATGGCGCATAACGATCTCAAGCTGGAAAATATCGTTGTCGGAAAGGACGGGGAGCCCAAGGTGGTGGATTTCGGGCTTGCTGCCAATCGGGGCCAGAGGCAGGCCTGCACCGAGTACACCGATTCCGAAGACGATAAACGATCACTTGGAAATACGGAATTGAGCGACGTCTTCAGCGTCGCCGCGCTGATCGCGTCCGGCATCCAGGGCCAGGACCAGGTTTATGGCACAGATCCGAAGGGCCCGAGAGAATACACAAAAGCCGGCCTGGCACCCGCCGTCGTCAAGATGCTCGATGCGAAGGGCAAGCCGGAAGCGTATCCTGCCAATCTCATGGGCTCGGATTTCTCGCGTTCGATCAACAAACTCCTGCGGACCGATCCGCTGGAACGTCTTGATGCAAGCAAGGCGAAAAAGCTGGCCTTCTTCAAGGACAGCATGCTCAACGATGATGAAGCCAAGGCGGCGCTGCGATCGGTCATCGAGCGCATGCGCCCGGGACAACGAATGCAGCCACCCAGGCCGGCATCGAAAGCCCCGACACCGCCGACGGAGACCGAACAAGTCGACAACATCGACAAGACCGGTTTGCGCGGGCAGCACGAACAGCACAGGAAGACAAGCATCGCCAGCCGCTGCATTGCCTTGCTGAAGGAAAGCGAATGGATGGACGGCATCGATCTGCGGGTGGAAAACAGGCCGCGGATCAACGCTCTTTCAGAACTGAAAATCACCGTGGTCGCGGACCGGGACACAGGCATCCGTCGTGAAAGGCACAGGCGCGAGGCTTCGGAACACGAGAAAATCCATAGGGAAAACGAAGCGGTCGTACATGCTCTCTGCAGGTCTATTCCGGAAGGATGGACGCGGGAGAAGATGGATGAATACGCCGAAATGGCGAGCGCCTTGCTGGAAGAGGCGCTGCTTGCGTCGGATGATATTTCCGACGAGCTGCTCGATCAGCTGAGCATCGTTTCCGACCGTGCCATAAGGCTGGCGGAGCTGAATGGCGAGATACTGAGAAATACCATTTCACAGCCTGACCCGCTCGCGTTACGCACCGGCAAGCCGGAAGGCGCGATCCAGCCTTCCGACGTGCATGAGTCTTCGACAGCACATTTCGAGCAGGGGCAAAGCAGGCCTGCTGATTGAGTTCGCAACAAGCAGGGGAGCAAAAGCCAGGCCGGTGCAAGAAATCCTTCTCCCTTCTACCGCAAGATGGATGGATGCAAGCTTGCGGGAACCCGTGGATTGCGCTCACTCGGAGAGCGGAAGAAGCGAGAAACTTACCGGAGCGCTGGCTTTGCCGGACCAGGGCGCTTCAACGCGGTAGGGTCTGCCGAAACGGATATCCTTCACGTAGAACACAAGCGTGTCGCCGCTGATTCTGGGTGCGGCGATTTCGGTGAGGTCGAACGGAGCAAGATCAGCGGCCGCCGGCGGCGATCCGTCACCTGTTTCCCGGTGCGCCAGCAATGCGCGATAGGTTTCGCGAAAGGCGTCCGGATTCTCGATCCGCTGGTAACGTCCCTCGCCATGGAACTGCGTGCAGAGTTCGCAGTAAGTGTCCCGGAGCTGCTCATCGCGCAGCTCCGGGAATGCCGCGGCCAGCGCATCCAGGCTGGTATAGGTATCCGGCCCGACACGCATGACAGTCCGCCCTTTCCTGGCATCCGCCTCCACTGTCACCTGTACGCCGGCATTATCGTTGCGACTCCATATGAATATGCTCATGTCCATTATCTTCGCTGGTTAAAGACGTGTTTGTGGCGGCACTTCCATCGACGTGCCCAAACTCCGCTTCGGCAAGGAAGGCCTTGAGCCGGACGGGAAAAGCGCGCGCATGCCTGATAACCGTCCCGATTCATCACATCCCGGATGAAATCGCCGGATGTTTTCGACCGGCGATGCCGGGGCGGCATAACAGGAGTCCATAGCAGGGCGATGGATGACGAGGACAACGCCGGCAGGCGAAAAGAGGCGCAATGTCATGGCATGGCTTGGGATTGATAGGAGAAACCTGTGGCGCGCGGCACCGCGGTAACCGCCTCGAGCCGCGCAACAAGTTCTCGGACAGATTCCATCATGTTCGGCTTCTTTCCATATGTACCGGCAATGCATGGCGGGTTCCGGCAGCACGGATTGGCGGCACGGAAAATCAAGAAGGCCGGAATGGAGTCATCTCGATGCGCTTGTCACGCATTGCGCATCAGAACGCGTGGTGAAAAAGCGGTGGCCGCGGAACCTTATCCGGGATCAAGCCACTCATCTGCAGGTTCCGCTTCTTGCATGTATTTCAATGTCCATGCCTGTTCCATGTTCCAGCCGGTAGAGCTGAAAGAACCGGCAAGAAACTCAGGCGCTAGGCTGTGCGCGACAAGTGTCGCGGAGCGGGCACGCACGCGTACCGGCGATACGCCGAGCGAGCACCGCAGGCGCGGATCAGAGCCGCGCAGCAGCTTGGCCAACACGGGAGGTGCCAGGTCCCACACTTCAGGCGAGACATCATGTCAATCAAGCTTCCTTTCTTTTCGCAATCAACCCGAGCCATTGATCCCGGCGCCGCTCCCGCCGACCGTCCGCAGCCAGGACCGCTTGTCCGCGACCGGTGAAAGACTCGGCGTGGGCGGCACTGCCCAGGTTCAGGGCTTTGTCACCGCCAGCGGCCACAGGCTCGCGGGCAAGATCATCAAGCCGGATCTTCGGTCGATGCATTTGCTGGAAAGGGAATTGCACGCCTACAGGACAGTGTATGAGCAGATCGGCCCGCATCCCAACCTGTGCAATGTCTATGGCATCGCCGAGGTCGAAGTCGCCGGCAAGCCGGAACGCGTGCTGCTGATGGATGATGTACGCGGCATGGATGGCACGAATTTCATCGACGCCATGCGCAAGTGCATGGAGACCGGAAAAATCTCCCATGCGGATTTTGTGAATGCAACGAAGTTCTATCTGGCGTCGACCCTTGGCGGCATCCAGTATTTGCAGACGGGAGATTTCATTCACAACGATATCAAGCCCGGAAACGTACGCATTGCCGGGCAACAACCGCCAATGGCGGGAACGAGGCGGGCCAGCGGGACCGCGCGGAGCGCCGCAACGAAATGGCCCGGAACCGTATTGGCTCCTGAACCACTGAACATAACGGGCCGCTTCATGCAAGCAATGCAATGCCGGGATTGTTCCACCGCCGGAACAAGCTACCCCGTAGAGCGCCCTGCCCCGACAAGGGCAAGGAAGCAGCTCGACTTCACCACCTCTGCGAGACAGTCATGGGTATCCGATTCTCACTTCGCGCCTTGATCCCTCAACCCACTCATGAAGTAGACGCCGGCAGGGCTGCGCAGCCGTCGTCAGTGATCCGGCCGGCGGATTCTCCAGGCACTCCGGCGGGACCCTTGCAGAAGTCGCTCAAACCAGGATGGACGCAAAAGCTGATGACCGGTCTGGCCGCGCATAGAGCGGGAAAGAAAGAAAAAAATCAGCAGGCGGCTCCAGCCGCTCCTGCACCGCTAAAACCGCCCTCCACGCGAACCTCAACGGACGACATTGGCGTTTCCTCTGCGACGCCTTTGAAGATCGAATTCCTTATCCGGAATCTTTCCGCAAGACCGCACACGCAGATATGCGACAAGGACCGAATGGAGAACGTCCTTGAACACGCAGCCGTCGTGATCAGTGCTGGCGAGAAGGACATTACCCAATCCATCCACGCGCATATCGACCGGCGATTGCAGCAGCTACCGGATACGATAACCAGCGCGCTAGCCTCCAAAGTGAAGGGAGACCTGAAGAAGGAATGCGAGGACATCGTCAAGGCCGGCGAAGCGACGCTTCATAAAGCCCTGCGAGACGACGGCGTCGCAGACTATCTTCTGCGACCCGAATTTAAAGTCCCCAGAAGCCAACTGTACAAAACGATAAAAGATGTGAAGAAGAGGCTGACTGGCGGCCTCGACAATACGCTGGCGCAACGCGGCATGAGTAACAACTGGTATCCGACGCCGCCCGAGGCCGGGGGCGTCGAATGGACAAATGAAAGCGGACCTGTGCTCCAGAAGCGGGGGCTGGACTGGAAAGGCCTGCAGGCAACCGGCGAAGAACTCGGAACGGGCGGATTTGGCTCGGTAGTCGGCTTCACTACAGCCAACGGCAGCAAGCTTGCAGGGAAAGTCATTCATCCGATGCATCAAGCGATCGACTGGCTGCAGATGGAACTGGATGCCTACAACAAGGTGTACACATTGGCCGGACCGCATCCCAACGTGTGCAATGTCTATGGCATTGCACACGTCGAAATCAACGGCGAGCCGGAACGGGTGCTCCTGATGGATCATGTGCCGGGAATGGATGGCGAGGATTTCATTCATGCGCTGCGCGATTGCATGGAGACCGGCAGCATATCCTTCACGGAATTCATCAATGTGTCCAAGTTCTATCTCAAGAAGAGCCTGGAAGGCAGCCAGCATCTGTCGAAGGCCGGCGTCGTGCACAATGATTTCAAACCTCCCAATATCCGGGTTGCCGAGAATGGAACTCCTGTCTTGATGGACTTCAATGTTGCCGGCAGCTTCGGCTCAAGGATGATGGTTGGAACGGAAGACTACATGTCAAAGGACTACCGGAAAGGAGTGAACGAGACGACCGATGTGTTCTGCATCGGCGGCATGACCATCGAGATGTTCGAGGGTTGGGACCGGAGGATTCCAAGACAGCGTCTCAGGAAGTTCAGCGACATGCTCGGAGACAGGATCAATCTGCTCCGTGGCAGACCTCGCTCTCTCAAGGTAGACTGGATTGCCCCCAAGGCTGGCCCGGCCCGCGGCACGCTTTACCAGTTCGATACACGCGGCGGCTTCAAAGTTATCAGGGCCAATGAAATCCGATCCGAATACCTGGACTTCGTGCAATGGATGCTCGAGAAGAATCCGAAGCACCGGCCAACGGCCGCGCAGGCGCTCGATCATCCGTTCCTGAAAGACGAGGTCGATGAAGAAGCAGCGGTAAAGACGATCGCCCGCGTCATGGAATACGAAAGAGCGAAAAAAACGACGCCCCCGCAGGAACAGTCTGAGGGCAGGTCAATGTCCGAAGAGGCGGCGATGGAGTCGGAACGGCAGCCTGTGCGAAAGCAGCCCATGGATGTCATCAGTGATATGCCCATGCCGCTGCGCGAAAAGGTTCTGGATTTCCAGCGCAATCCGCAGCTCGCCCGGTATACCGAACTGAAAGAGGCAAGCATCGATGAACCCGCGCTGGCGGAATGCCTGCAGATACCCGAATTCTGGAAGCCGCTGGCCCGGCCGCTGCGCAACGAGGCCATCGAGAAGTCGGCAAAGCTGCTCGAACGGTATGGCGGTGTCTTCGATGCAGTTGCTGATGCACTGCAATCGCTCGGGGAATCGGACCAGGTGAATACCCGGGCGCTCATCGACAATGGCAAGGCAAGTGGCTGGCAGGAAAAATCGGAAGGTCTCGTTCAACAACTCAGTAATTCCGAAGAAGCACTGAAAGTCTATCTGCACGAATTCAACTCGGTTTATCACTGGCTGGCCATGGACGAGCCGATGGATAAAACGGCGAGCCGGCAGGAAATCAGGAATGCGTGCGCCGTCCAGCGCCGCGCGCAAGAACTGCTTGCGCGACATGAAGCACCCGGGTCGATAGCGCGCAACGCGCTGGAAATGCTTGAGCGGTGCCGGAACGGTGAAATAGACAGCCGGATAGCGGCTCGCAGTGCAGGGCTCAAGCCGCAACCCCGGACGAACGACCTTCCTCCTGCTGATCAACAGCCTCGGGTCGCCCCCGGTCGGCAGGCGTTGCGGTCGATGGAACAACGATCCGAAAAATTGAAACCCTTGTTGGAAAAGACCTTCAATGAAATAAAGAAGGGTTCGGGAAACAATCCGCCTGACACTGACAAGTAGGCCTGAATCCAAGATATATGCCGGCTGGCTCGCAACGCCGGGAACCTTAATTTTTCTCCGGCCACTGATATAGACAGGGCAGCAAAAGTTATCTGACGCATGGCGTATTTCCCACTTTCTCCCGCGGGCGGCAGGACGAAGGAAGTACACATGCACGGGGTTTAGCTAAAAGATTTCTGCGCGCTTGCTTTAAGATCCGGCCCGAAAATGGACCATTTTTCAGGCCGGATCGATAGAAAGGTTTGCAGGTCAGTGCAGGGATCAGGCAAACCTGGAAACCGGCCGAATGCCACGCGCGGCGACGCGTCGTAGCGGGTCTGTTGGCCGCCCCACAGCGACTCAACAGCATCATGTCGTCCAAGTTCGTCTGGTACTTAAAGATAGAAAAACATGAATGTTCGATTCAACCCGGGAGTCAATCACTTCGGAGCCTCGAAAGTGGCAGGCGAGGCGAAGACCCAAGGCGCTGCGCCAGGCCCGAGCCAGCCAGGCGCCTCGAAACTGAACAATACATTTTCCAGCTTCAAGCCGGAAAACCTCGCCTCGAAAGCCAGTGCTTTCCCGATGTCGGACATCCATGCGGCCACGAATTTCGCCGGCGCCCGCATGCGTTCGTTCGAATCCGACATGCGCCAGAAGATGGGCGCGCAAGCCGGAGCCCGGACAGCGGGAAGCGGAACCGCCAGCGGAGCGGGTAGCGCAAGAGCGCCAGGGCCTGCTGCGGCTGCCAACCGGTTTACTCCCTTGACAGGATGGTCGGCGCCCGACGCCCGAGGCGTACATTGGCGTACGGTGCGCGACAATGCGACCGGCCTCCACCAGGGAGAATTCTTCAATCCGCGCACTGGAATGTCGGGGAAAGCCACCCCGTGGTCTGCTCCGGACGGCAGCGGAATACGGACAAGGTCCTTGCAAGACAAGACAGGCAAGCAATGGGCCGAGCATTTCAATCCCCAAACCGGCCGCATCTCTTTTACCTTCCCATGGTCCCCTCCGAGCCCCACCGGTGACGTTTCGCGCGCCACGATCAGGGAAAACGGCGAAACCTGGCACGAGGTCATGAATTCCAGGACCGGCAAGCATCTCTGCTCCTCGCCGTTCGTTCTCAGGAACGGCGTGCAGCAGCGCCAGGTCTACGATTGCAAGGCAAGGCAGATGTGGCACGAGAGCATCGATGGCAGGACCGGTGCACATACCTCCGTCACAGCCTGGTCCCGCCCGGATCCGTTTGGCGCATGCACGCGCACGATGTACGACCACAAGACGGGCCAGTCCCACACCCAGGTGTTCCGTCCGCACGCACATGGCGGCAATACCGGTCACACTGGCAACACTGGCAACACTGGTAATACTGGTAATACTGGTAATACTGGTAATACTGGTAATACCGGTCACACAGGCAACACGGGCAATACCGGTGGAGCGTCCGGCGCCGGCGGCACCGGGCGGGAATCGGCCGAGGTCAGGAAGAAAAAGGAAATAGACGATGCAGTCAGTGCCATAGGACTGGATCCCGCGAAGAATCCGTCGCCGGCCGAAATCAGGACGGCATACCGGAAGGCGATGCTCAAATGGCATCCCGATAGAAACAAGAGCGACCCTCCGGACGTCGTCGCAGAGAACTCACGGAAGATCAACAACGCCAGGGACCAACTGGTGAAACTCGGCATTCTCGACAATTGATCGAAACGGCCGGCATCGACCGCCACACCGGCAATCGGGGAGCAAAACTTCAAGCGATGAAACGGCAGATACATCGTTCGCCGACGTCGGAAAACCAGTCCAAGGAATGACCAGACCATGAACCTCGACGCCCAGCCGCCCCGGATTCCCGACAGCGCGGATCAGCCAACGGTTGACCTTTCAGCCGGAAGCATGGAATCGTCGCCTTTGCATGCGCCGAATGCGGCTCCGCCAGAGATCCCCGAGTCGCTGCAGCCGCCCGACTTCATGCCGCCGGCCCTGGGCGGACCGGACGACGATCCCGGAAAGCCGCCGCTTCCGGCACAGACCATGGGCAATGCCGCCGTGGACGAAGCGCATCAGCCGCCGTCCGCGACGATCGTAGAGGAGCTTGCTCCATTCGACCCGGCCGTGATCGCCGCCCTTGCCGCCGATCCCGCCAGGCGGCGGGAACTGGAACATATGCAGTCTCTGGCCAGGAATATGTTTCATGCCACCGTGGACAAGGTGTACGCGATGCTGCCCTCGCGAACGGCAACGCGTTCGGCAACGCCTCTACCGAAAGAGCCGGCCAATATCCGGAGGCTCATGGTAGCCCAGCGGCAAGCGGAGATGCTGAGCGCGGAACGGCGTGCGGTTGCCGAAGGCATTGTCGTGGGCTGCCTGATCAATGTCGATAACCCGCAATGGGATCCGATGGTGCCGGAGACTGGCAAGGCGCAGTCCCAAAGCGCAATGGCGACATTGCTGCGCATGGAGTTGTAGCCGGACTGCCATGGCGCTTTCATATCAGGATGAGAAAACCGGAGTCCGAAACGAGCTCGAAAGCAATCGAAATGCACGCCTGAAACAATGCGGAAAGCATGCGGGATTTCAAGACGCTTCCCGATACCATCAGCGCCATCCGGCTTCGCATCGAACGTGCAGCCGGCAACCGTCCAGGCCCCCTGCGGCGCTTGGATGAAGCGCGGTCACCGTGACGGAGCGCAACTGCTTATTAAAGCAGGTCTATGCCATCTTCATCCTGTTCCTGCTGTTCCTGCTTTACCTGCACCGAACCACTCGGGCCGGCGGTGTCTTCAGTGTCAATGGTGTAGCCGCGGCCATAGTATCCCTTGAGCTGCTTGTCCTTCTCCACCGGGCGGATCTGCAGTCCGAAAACGGCTTTCATGGCGCGGGGAACGCCATCCTTATCGGTGATATCCACCTGCGCCGTTCCAAAGACGACATTGCATCTGCTCTCGTCGCTTCGGACTATCCCGCTTTGCTGTTTCCTTGTTCCCGTATTCATGCACCGCATCTGGTTGCCGAACCCCAGCGTCGCCAGCGTATTCCCGGCCCCGCCCGCGATTCCCAGCGCTATGCCGTTTGTCGCCAGGTAGCGCTCGCCGATCTCTTCCCCGAGCTTGTCCAGATAAATGCCCCTGGCTTCATCATCCAGCTCGATGCCCGAGAAGATGCCTACGATGCGGCCATAGGCCGCCAGCGGCTGCTTCTCCGTCTCATACTGCTCGAGCAGCACGCCGTATTCCGGATTGGTTCCGTCTCCCACCAGCGCGGCGACTTCGTCCGGCTCGCAGTTTTCCTCGCGCAGGCGTTCGACCTTCTGATTCTGGTAACACGCTGGCGTTTCGTGTTTCTTGACCGCGTTCAGATAATCGGTGATGCCATCCTTGACGATTTTCTCGAACTGATCCTTCCTCATTTTTTTCGGCAGGGGGGCGGTGGAATTCTTCTCCGCCAGGGAGATATTGATTAACGGCAGCCCGTCCATGTACAGCTTGTACAAATGATCGATGTCGTGAACCGCCACGTTGCCGATGACGACATTGCCGGCACACCGGGTTGGCTCTGCGGGTTCGCAGAATGCGGGATGAACCTGGCCGAAGTTGTGCACGTCTCCCCATGGCCATCTCTTGTTATGCTCCGGCTTGAACTGGTAAGCCTCTTCCTGGAAGATCGGCGGCAGAGGTTCCGACACGACTCCCACCGGTTCGACGTTTTCATCAAATACCGTTCTTGTCCTGTTCACGCTCCAGCTGCTATGCACCTCGCTGCTTTCGTTTTCCTGGATCACGACATTGACCTGATTGTCGGCAAGCCGGGGCTCGCTCGCTTCGCCTTTCATTTCCAGTCGTTTTTTGTAGTCCTGCATCGGCTGGCCTTCCAAGGTTCTTCTTAGAAAACTTCTTGTCATACTGATGTTCTTGTTGTTACCAATGCGGTGGTTAATGAATTTTTTTTCAAACGTTAAAACGTGTTGCACCTGCTCCTCAGAATTCAATTCAAGAAATTCTTTATCACTCATTTTTTGAGAATAAGGAACCAGGGGTAGAAACAGCTGATATCTCCTGAGCTGAGCATCACTTCTATTAACCCAAGTACTCGCTTTGGTGGCCTTGAGTCTCTGCATCTCTTCGGAAAACACATGATCCATCGGTAGCGGGAAGTGATGGGCTCGATATTCCAATAATGCGCTTTTCAGTCTGGTCGGTTGCCGCTCTGTTTCGGCATAGAGTTCGCTCATCTGCTTCAGCATTGCATCGAATCCCTTGCTGCCGTCAATGAAGATGTACGGGTCCATGTCTTTCATTGCCAGATGCATATCGGCAGCAATGAACGAACCCATCATGCCTGACGGCATCGCATCCATATCCATGTCAGACATCAGTGCATTCTGTATCGGTAATGGAGGAAATGTAACTTCTCGAAGAGGGGAAACAGACTCCGTGGCAGGCTTCATTTTGCCATTGGCAAATTCTGAAAAGTTTTTAAAGTTGCCAAGACAATGCAGGATCCTTTCGCTGGAGTCCAGATACTTATCTATGCGGCGCACCTCCTTGCACTTTACCGCTATAGCGGCAGACGGGGCGGCCTCTTTGGCTTTCAGTCCTGCATCCTTGCGCTGCTTAGCGTAAGCCTTCAATTGGGTTTCCTTATCTTCCTCTGCTTTCTCGGAAAATTTTTCAAGAAAGTCGTCTACAGACTTTACCTCTTCGTTCCGAACGGCTGCTTCCGCATGCCCCAGCAACGCGTACAGATAGGATGCCTTTTGATACCCAGCGGGCAGAACGTCCAAGGCCGTCCCGACATGGCTGTGACATTTAATATCGCTGTAGACCGTTACGCCGCCCCCTGAAGCTTGTGCATCGGCGGCCTTGTACTCCTTGCGTGGCCTGCTGCTGCCGGAAGCCCCCGGCGTTGACAGCCCGGCTTGTTCTGCGGTCCTCTTGGAGTGATTTTTGCCGAGCAAGAGCCGCATCGCATTTCCACGCCCCGTACCCGGTGGAACGCTCGGTCCCGGCTGCGGCGATGCATGACTTTGCGCCGGCGATGGCTGAGGTTCCGGTGTCAGCTCTCCCGGCGGGGAGGATAAGGGTGATGAAAGGGGAGTAAGCGTGCTGCTGCGACGTGTCATTGATGGCCTTCCAGGAAGATTGCCTGTTTGCGCCTGGTTCCCGGGAACGCACGCTAGCGGGCAGGCAATGGTTATTCACGCCGCATGAGTGGAAGATTTGGCGGCGCGGTTCCATTGCGCTTGATGAAGTCAAGCGCCTGCTTCGGTCGGTATTCAATGATTTTTCGACTTGCGCCGACAGGCATATTGCATTGCGGCGCCAGCGATAAAACTGAATGACGGCATGCATCACTGATGCGCGGCAGTCAATCTGGTGACTGACGTCATTTGCCCTCATACGTCATGTGTAAACGCGCACCAGGGAAATTCACGCGTCCGACCCGCCTGAACCGCGCCTGCCGTCCGGCGCCGCGGCCAGGACCATTACCCGCTAGCGTTACTGCACCCGCCGCAGGTGCGGCTTGCGCGCCTCGGTGCGCCGCCGTCCCGAGCGCAGCAGCCACCATCCACCCGCGAGCATCGCCGCGCCCCAAGCGAGAAAGGCGATATCCCAGGCCAGCCATTGATCCTGCGGCACGGTCTCGTTCACATGATGGATCTGCAGGATCTGGTGATTGACGATGCCTTCGACCAGATTGAAGATGCCGAACCCCATCAGCATGCTGCCGACCAGCATGCGGCCCGACCACCACAGATGCCGGCGATGCGCGGCGCGCCACAGCAGGACCAGTCCGATCACGACGAACACATATGTCGATGCGTGGAACAGGCCGTCCCACAGGGTGTTGAATTCCAGGTTGGCAACGCTGTCGGGAGGATAGCCGGCGCTGGTGAACATGTGGTGCCACTGCAGGATCTGGTGCAGTACGATGCCGTCGAAGAAACCGCCGAGGCCCAGGCCGAAGAAAATGCCTGCCGCCGTCGGGAAACGCGGACCTTCACCGCCTTGTTGGTTCATGGTGTATCCGTGATAATGAGACCGGGGTTGATACCTGATGCGATGAACGGTGGCGGGAAAAGTTCAGGCAGGATCAACTTTGTTCCAACAGGCATGGAAATTACCGTGATTCACCTCCTTTGGACCGGTTTTCCCCGCACCTGCCGGCATGCGGACGATGCCGCCTGCTGTAACCTGGTCCAAGCTGCGGTACCATGCATGGCATCCCGCCAAGCGAACACATCATGTCCCACCTGCTGCAACTGATCGAGCAATACGGCCTCGCCGCCGTGTTCTTCAATGTCCTGATCGAACAGGCCGGGGTGCCGGTGCCCGCCTATCCGACCCTGGTGCTGACGGGAGCGCTGGCCGACCAGGGTGCCTATTCACCGGCGCTGCTGCTGGCCGTCGCGGTACTCGGCGCCGTCATTGCGGATGCCGGCTGGTATCTCGCCGGACGTCGCCATGGCCGCCGCATCCTGTCGCTGCTGTGCCGCATGTCGCTGTCGGTGGATACCTGCGTGCGGCAGACGGAAAGCATTTTCGCCAGATGGGGAGCGCCTTCGCTGCTGGTGGCGAAGTTCATTCCCGGCTTCGGCTCGGTGGCGAGCGCCATGGCCGGCGCGACGGGCGCGAGGAGCGGCAGCTTCCTGTTTTTCGACATGCTGGGCGCTGCGCTGTGGGCCGGATCGGCCATTCTCATCGGCGGCCTGTTCAGCTCCACGGTGGAAGACCTGCTGAGCGTGCTCGAGCAGCTGGGCACGATAGGATTGCTGCTGATCGGATGCGCGCTGGCCGCTTTCGTGGCCACCAAGTGGTGGCAGCGCAGGCTGTTTCTCAAGACGCTGCGCATGGCGCGCATTTCCCCGGAAGAACTGTATCGCCTGCTGGAGGAAGGCGGCCGTCCGACCATCATCGACGTGCGGCCTGCCGGTGCGCAGAAGGACGGACGCATTCCGGGCGCGCTGGCGGTGGCGCATGACTTCTCGTCGGGCCTGCCGCAGGGCGCCGATCCCGAGCTGGATGAAGTCATTGTCTATTGCGCCTGCCCCAACGAGGCATCCGCGGCCATCGTGGCCAGGGAACTGATGAAACGGGGATACCGCCGGGTGCGGCTGCTGCACGGCGGTATCGACGCATGGACCGCCAGCGGCTATTCGATCGAGGGCACGCCGCAGCAGGCGGCCGTTTCCTGAACCGTTCCTGTTTTTCTCCCTGCTTCTTGAAGCGCTCGGGATCGAAGACGATGAAAATCGATCTTGCCGAAGTCTTTCGGCGGCCGGTAGGTTTGAATCGTCGGCTTGTCGGGCACGCTAGAGGGTTTTCGCCCTGACCGACTTAGTCGAAGTCAAAGTCAAAGTCAAAGTCAAGGCCGAGGCAGATTGCCGCTGGAATAAGGCATGACGACGCGACATGGCCAAGCCATGTCCTGCCCCGACGAATGAACGGGCGCGGCCCCATGGCAGCAGCATGGCTGCAGCCGCCGGCAATACCATGACACGCCTGCTTGCCGGTCTGCCCCGCTATGCATGCCATTCCTGCCAAATGCTGCGGGCAAGGCGGTACAGGCAATGCCGGCGCAAAGCATGTCCCTCAGGCACGCCGGGGTGATCGAAGTCGCGCGGGTCGCGGCGCATGCCCAGCTTGCGCATCACGGCCTGCGAAGGCAGATTGGGCAAGGCGGTGAAGGAGACGATTTCCGGCAGGGCCAGTTCTTCGAAGCCGAAGCGAAGCGCCCGCCCAGCCGCTTCGGTCGCATAGCCCTTTCCCCAGTGCGCATGCGCCAGCCGCCAGCCGATTTCAATACCGGAGCCGAAAGGCATGGCGCGCATCGCATCGCTCGTATCGCTTATATTGCGCAAGCCGACGAAACCGATGAACTCGGCATGGCTGCGCGTTTCGACCGCCCAGAAACCCCAGCCGTCGCGCGCGATGAGCTGGCACAGGCGTCCGGCCAAGGCATTGCTCTGCTGCGTATCGAGCGGCGCGGGGAAATGCTCCATCACCTGGGGATCGGCATTCATCGCCGCAAACGGTTCAAGGTCGCGCCTTTGCCATTGCCTCAGGATCAGGCGTTCGCTCACCAGCATGAACGGCTGGTCGCCATCGAATGCGTTTGTTGACAGTCTTTCCATTTTTTCCAGCCATATGGGGGCTTTCCGGCGGGAGATTTTACGCGCAAACCGATCGCCGGTCCGCGCTGGCTTGACCATGTCTCGGGTTTGCCGTCAGCGCGTTCGCGTCAGCGGAAGGAGGGAAAGGCAGGTGGAATGCTTCGTCGCCACGTCGACAGGCGCGAGCAGGACAATGCAGCGGATTGGAACCGCGGCTTTCAGCTGCATGGACCAGGAAAGAATGAAAAGGGATGGGGAAGCGCAGGAACGATCGGCCGGAAGGGGCCGAACAGGAGGCCTCAACCGGTCACGGCCGGGGCCTCCCTTTGCAGCATTGCAAGGACCATGGCATCAAGCAACCATAGTCCTCAAGCCAGAGAACAACAGAAACGATCAGAGGACGCCAGGGACGCTGAGCGTCTTGCACGCCCGGTTGCCGCTCAGTGCTGCGTGACCGAACCGCGCCAGGCGCCGGTTTCCCCGCCACGGTCTTCGAGCAACTGCTTGAAGCGCTTCAGGTTGCCCTGGGTCTGCATCTTCACCAGGCCGAGGGTATCGCCGACCTGCTCGTCGATGCTTTGCGGCTCGTAGTCCATCTGCAGCATGATGCGGGTGGTGCTTTCATTGATCTTGTGGAAGGTCACGACACCGGCATTGGGAACGCCGGTAATGCTGCGCCAGGCGATCCGCTTGTCGGGGATCTGCTCGGTGATCTCGGAATCCCACTCCTCTTCCTTGCCGGCCACCGAAGCACGCCAGTGAAGGTGGGTGTCATCAATCTGCCGGACTTCATGCACGCTATCCATGAACTTCGGGAAATCTTCAAACTGGGTGAACTGGTTATAAGCGGTGCTGACAGGCACATTGACTTCGATCGACGCTGTCGTCGAGGAACTCATGCCGGAACCGCGCGTTTTCTTGAATTGCTTGGAAAGAAGATAGCCGCCTACCGCCAATGCAGCTACTGTCGCTAATCTGTTGACCATGTTTTTCTCCGTAACATCGCTTTGATTACTCAGAACCTACTCTGAAGACCCAAGGTAGAACGATTGCCGGGGTCGTACCCCCTCTGCGCAGACTGGATGCACTGCTTACTTGTTGATGAGTCAGCACTTAAAAAGTTCGCCGTTGCGTTGATATTCGTTCAATAACGGCAGGCATGTTAACCAGGCGCAATGCGAGAAAGATTGCAGTCCCAAGGTATTGAGGACGTCGGCCTCAAGGCGCATGCCGAGAAAGGCATGCGGCATTTTCATGGTGGCAACGGTTCATTCATACCATGAACAAGCGCAAGACGAGGCTGTCGCGAGCACTCCGTTTCCGTATGCTGCAGTGTCGCTGGCGAACTATTCATTAAGGTCGGTCTGGCTAGGAAGAGAGTGTTCTAACAGCGCAATCCGAACCAGACAAAGCGTCTATCCGCTTCCGTCGAGCACCCGCAATGCGGGCAAAATACTTTTCCGAGATTTTCGGGGGTGGAAATGGTTGGAACAAGTTTGACCGCACGATAAGGCCGGCCGCAGGATGTATTGGCACACCATACGGTATTGTCGGAATCCGCCTCCTGGTCTTTCTTGTACATCGAACACCTCTTGATGAATCATGCTGCAGATATGGAAAGCGTAAGCGCCACTGCCCATGCTTGCCGCAAAGTAGCTGTATCAAGGGTAAAGAAGTGTAACTCAGGGGCGGGTATCTGAGTATCGCATGACGCCTCGCAATTCATCGAACTATTAAGTAAAGCAAGTCGCGTTGCGAGGGTGTGGAGAAGCAAGATTTACTCAATTGCTTGCAAAGCATGGCATGCCTGCATTCAACGCCACCTCAGGTCTGCCAGGCTGATTTGATCCACCGTATGCTGGAATAACATCGATGATATTGCCGCGCAGGAAGCGGCATGTTCCGCTCCGCTGCGCAATGCTAAGAGCAAAGGCCCAAAGTGTCTTCGGCAAATAATCATTATGCGGCGAGCGCTTGAGGATATTCGACAGACCGAGTGTCATGTCGATGCAGATGACCGGGCGTACCCCGGGAAGCCCGGAGCGGATTGCATGGGGTGTACGGCCGCCTCGTTCCGTCGCGGCTCATGGCTTCTTCGGCCAATCTTGTTGGAAGTGATCGCTATGCCAAACGGCTCCGTCAAAGCTGCAACATAACGCGGCGGACCGCTTTACGTTGATCCATTTCCCCGGTAACCAAGGCAAGGCGTCGCGTCGACATGCGTGAGATTAGAACCGATGTCCTTCCCGGGCAGATGGCGCTTTGCATCACTCACTGACTATCCTTCCACCGCCACCCTTGATGCGCTGAGCGTTCCACCGGCATTGTACGTTCGTGCTGCACAGTGTTTGCAACGACAGGCGATTTATCTTAATCCGGCCGGTTAATACAATAGCTTCATCGATGAGAAACAAGTCATCGCAACCCAGAGAAGCACCAATCAATCCCGCCATTACATACTTAGGAAAAAATAAAATGAAAGCTACCAATCTGTTTGCCGCCATCGCCACTTTCGCTGTTGCAGGTTCCGTTTTCGCTCAGGAATACGCTCAACCTGGCGCCGGCTTCGTATCCACGAAATCCCGTGCCGAAGTACAGGCTGAATTGCTCCAGGCTCGTGCGAGCGGCTCGCTGCACATCAGTGAGAGCGCCTATCCGGCGATCCCCTCCGCCACGTCAGCCAAGTCGCGCCGCGAGGTGCAAGCGGAACTGGCACAAGCCCGTGAGACCGGTGCTTTGCGCGTGCTCGACCATGAGTATCCGGTCGTTCGGATCAGCGGTACCTCGAAGTCACGCGAGCAGGTACGCGAGGAACTCGCCAGGGCTATGGCTAATGGTGAAGTCGTCGAGCTGAGCAACTGATATGCATAGCACAAGCCCCGGGGAGCATGATCATGCGTCATGATTTCTCTCCAGGGCTGCCGAACCAGGGAAGTCACCCGGTCTTTCATTTTGCGGGCGACTCATCAGTGCGGCAACAGTTAACCATAGCTGCCGGTCACATGTCCTACATCAGCAGACATGCAGGCATCATTGACCAGTTTGAAGAATAGAAACTACGATAATTCGTCAACATTAGCCAAAAAGACAAGTGCCACCTGTTCCAGTTCCGCCGCGGGCGTCGTTGTTTACTGCCGCCGTCGTCTTCGACGAGCGGAATTCAGACCTGCCTAACGACGTTGGTCGGCGCGCGTATAAAACGGGTGCCGCAACAACAATGTTTCAGATGACATTTTCAGGCGGTCAAGATTGGCTTCAGGCGCTTGCCCTGCCTGTTTGCTATCCTTAATATGACGGCATGAATCAAATGCCGACAAATGCGAAAGCTAATCCCCCCGGGAAGCAAGCGCAGGAAACCGATCCAAACACAAATGTGGGTGGCGCCGCTTCTGGCGAAGATGCGTTCCGTGCCGCCACCGACTGTTTCCCGGGCCTGCTTTGGACTGCTTTGCCCGGTGGCGAGGTCGATTTCCATAACTTGCGGTGGCTCGAGTACACAGGCATGAGTCTTGAGGATTCATGCGGTTTCGGGTGGCGCGACGCTTACCATCCCGCAGATATCGATAACCTGGCGTCGACCTGGCAGCGGGTTGTCGCAGCCGGCACTGCCGGTGAAGCGAAGGCGCGCCTCCGACGCTGGGACGGCGCGTACCGATGGTTTCTCGTTCGAGCGTATCCACATCGGGACGATCAGGGAAACCTGGTCAAGTGGTACGGTCAGAACATCGATATTGACGACTTCAAACGGGCCGAGGAAATGCTTGCAGGCGAAAAACTGCTCCTCGAACGTATTGCCCGTGGCGGTCCTCTGCGCGAAACGCTGGATCTTCTTTGTCGCATAGTGAACGATACGATAGCCGGTACCTCCTGCGCGGTGATGCTGCCGACATTGGATGGAAGCGCACTGGAATTCGGGGCAGCGCCTACGCTTCCGCCGGAATTTCTGCGCCAGGCCGACCGGCACGTTCCCAACACTGTCTTCGACCCGGCATCGCAGCATAACCCGGGGTTCAGCTCCTCGCATGGCGACGTAAGCGGCAGCGCGCAGTGGCAGTCCTACGTGCAGAATGCTTCGTTGCACGGCTTGCGCACGATTTGCATCGTGCCGATTGTTTCCTCGGCGGGCTTGGTCCTTGGCAGCTTCAATCTGCATGCAACGGTGCTTCATGACTTCAGTGGAGATCAGAGAATCTATCTGGACCAACTGATACAGCTTGCTGCGGTTGCCCTGGAACGCGACTACATTGATGCGGCGCTCAAGGAAAGCGAGGAGCGTTTCCGCCTGATGGCGGAAACTACGCCGGACGTGATCTGGGTTACCGAGTTCGGCCCGGAGCGCGTGCTCTACGTCAGCCCAAGCTTTGAAAGGTTGTGGGGTCACAAGGTCGAGGATCTTTACAAGGATTCCCGGCTGTGGATCGACAGGATTCACCCCGATGACGCGCAGCGCGTATCGAGTGTGTTCGAGCACGCCGTTTCGATGAATATAAACAGCCGCTACGATATCAACTATCGTCTGTTGCATCCTGACGGGACGTTTTCGTGGATCTTCGAGCGCGGCGTGTTCGTGCATAACCCCGTAACCCATACCTTGCGCGCCAGCGGCATTTCCACCGACGTCACGAAGCAGAAGCAAGCCGAGGAAGCGCTCAAGGCGTCCCAGGAACGCTTCGCCCTGGCTGTGGCAGCGTCGACTGACGGCATCTGGGACTGGGATATAAAGCGCGACACCATGTTCATGTCAAACAGGGCGCAATGTATCTTTGGCCTCGAAGCCACCGAGACGGAGCGGCGTCTGAGCCACTGGAGACAGACCGTACGCGTGCACCCGAACGACGCCGACGTCCTCGGACAGGAGCTTGAAGCCTATCTTGCGGGGAAGACCCTCGTGTACGACCATGAACTCCGTGTTCTGAACTTGACCGGAGAGGTCAAGTGGATACGCGTGCGTGGTCAATGTGTGCGAGACCTCAATGGAGAACCAACCAGGTTGGCGGGCTCGGTCAGCGATATCGACATGCAGAAGCGGACCGAAGCGTCTCTTGAACAATCCCGGCGATTGGAAGCGCTCGGGACTCTAGCCGGCGGCATTGCCCACGATTTCAATAATATCCTCGGCGCCGTACTGGGATACGGCGAGATGGCGCTGCGCGGAGCGACAAAGGATGCACGGCAGCTCAGGGATATCAACAGCATCATCAAGGCGGGAAAGCGTGGCAAGGAACTGGTGAGCCGCATTCTTGCGTTCAGCCGCAGTGGTGGCGCCGAACGCAGCAACGTCTCCGTGGACAAGGTGCTGCAAGAGACGCTCGGCATCTTGAATCCGACTTTGCCCCCGGGCATAAACATGGAAATCCGGATCGCCAGCGCCTTGCCGCCCGTTCACAGTGATCCTACGCAAATTCATCAAATCGTCATCAACCTGCTTACCAATGCGGTACATGCGATGCCCGAAGGAGGAACGCTTCAGATATCGCTCTCTACCGAGCTGGTGAGCGCAAAGCGACCTACCACGACCGGAACATTAAACAGCGGCAAGTATATTGTCCTGAGGGTGCAGGATACCGGCATTGGCATCAGCGCCGGCATCCTGACCCGGATTTTCGATCCCTTCTTTACGACGAAGGAAGTGGGGGTCGGTACCGGACTGGGGCTCACGCTGGTGCACGCGATGGTAGCGGACCTCGGCGGCACAATCGATGTGAACAGCACGCCTGGCGAGGGCACCCTCTTCATTGTGCGCCTGCCATGCGCCCGGGGCTCGGCGGAAACAGCCGCAACCGCGATAAGCGACGAGAACAGTCGATGCCCGGGCTTGCCAAGCCAGGTCATCGGCCAACGCGAGCACATATTGATCGTCGATGACGAAGAAGCGCTGGCGCAGTTATCCGCAGAAATTCTCGACGAGGTTGGCTTCGTGCCGCATGTTTGCACATCCGGGAAGGCGGCATTGAAAGCATTCCAGGATAATCCAGGCCGTTACAGCATGCTTCTGAGCGATGAACGGATGCCACACATGTCCGGCTCGACGCTGGCTGCGGAAATCCGAAAGATTAGACCGGCAATTCCTGTGCTCCTGGTCAGCGGCCACTTCGGCGATCCGGCAATGGCAGCCACAGAGGATAGTCGCTTGACCGAAATTCTCAGGAAACCCGTGCCGCGCGATGATCTCATCAATGCGGTTTCGCGCCTGCTTGCCGCGACCTGACCAGTGGTGAAGCCATACCGGTGAAGCACAAGGGCTGTACCTGCGTCGGTTGCGCGGACAAGCGGGAGGCTTGTCCGCCCAGAGATCAATGCAGCGCGAACTCGGGAGCCACTGCGGTTTCGGTCATTACAGCGTCCGGAGTCCGGTAGCGCTCCGCCATTTCCCTCTGCAGCTCTGTCTGCAACTGTGCCTGCATGTATGCACCCAGATGCCTGGCGTGGGCGACGATCTTCGTTCCGAATTCAACGCGTTCATCATTGAAGCGGCGCAGTCCTTCATCGATCCCCCATTGCGTGATCTGGTCCACAAGCGCCATGGCGTCGCCCGCCGCCTTCGTCACGCCCATGCCGCAATGGGGGCGCGCCACAAAGGCGGAATCGCCCAGCAGCGCAACCCGCCCGAATGCCATTGCCAGGCATTCCAGATCATAGATGGGCTGGAAAAAGGGTTGCGGTGTGCGGGCAATGACTTCTGCGAACTGCGGGGCCAGACGGGATTCCGCGACCTCGCGGATTTCCTGCATGACCTTTTTGCTGATGCAAGGAGGAGGAATGCCATTCTCGTGGACTTTGCCGACATCGTCCGTGAGCAGCCTTTGCAATTCGGCTTCGTCCGCAGGCCTGTACCATACAAAGTTATAGCGGCGTTTTCCGGGCTCCAGCGTATTCTGGGGGCCCGCCACGGGATAGCCGAGAATCTGCTCATGCGGAGGCAGGCAAAAGCTGAACCGGTTGAACAGTGTGGCATGCGTCTGCGGGGACAGATCAGCTTCTTCGACAAGGCCGCGCCAGGCAACATACCCGGCATATTCCGGCTTTACATCTTCCTGGTACTGCTTGCGCACCGTGGACCGTATGCCATCGGCACCAATCAGCAGATCACCGGTAGCATAGGTGCCGTCGGAAAATAATGCTGTGACCTGGCCGTCGGACTGAACCGTGTTGACCAGCTGCTTGCCGGCATGATACCGGTGACACGGGAATGCCTGCTTCAGCAGGCTATACAGGCGGCCCCAAGCCGTCAGTATCTGGGGATGATGGTATTCCCCGATGATGCGGCCAGTGCTGTCGAGGGTAATACGCCCGGGGACGGCGACACCGAGGGATTCGTCGACGGCTACGCCGATCCGGCGAAATGCGGAATCCATTTCAGCATGGGTCACCACACCGGCGCCGCGCTCGGCCAGCTCCTCCCCCACCCTTTCATACACATTGACATCCCATCCAGCCCGGTCCAGTAAATTTGCTGCCAGCAGGCCGCCCAGCGAGCCGCCGATCACAATTGCGCGTTTCATGTCTTCCTCCGATTCGTTAGCTCAATCCCAGTGCTTTTGCTTCTTCCGCCGGATAGTTGAGTTCAATGGTTACATTGCTTGGATCCTTGACGAACACCTGGTACAAGCCAAGGGATGGAACAATTCTCTCGGTAAATGGAAGATCCGCATCGCGTAGCCGCACACGCATGTCGGCAAGGCCGTCGGCGAGAAAGGCAACATGGTCTACTACGCCGGTGCCGACCAGGTCCGATTCCGACTTGTCTCCAAGGTAGTCCTTCAGGCCTTGGGGATTGCTCCGATCAATGCCGATGATGTGGACCACGCCAAAGTCGGCTTCATCCTCTCCCTTGTACAGCCAGATCCCGGGAAATTTGAAAGGTGGCCGGAAGCCCTCCTTGAACCCGAGAATGCTTGTGTAGAAGCGCCGGGAAGCTTCCAGGTCCGGAGTGCGAATGGAGTAATGCCCTAATTTACGAATGCCCATGTTGTCTCCTCAAAGTGGATATCCGAAATATAATTGATCAGTCGATCAATTGCAAGGCAAAAAATAACCGCGAATGCGCCGCGGTTATTCAATAAGATGCAAACCCAGGCCTAGCCCGCTGGATCGCATCGCATGGCACGCATGACGTTAGGCGCTCCTTCCAGGAACGCATGTACCTTTTGTTCGACCATATGGTCGACATCCCTTGGCACGGGAAGTCCATACACCCATTTCCGCATACCAACGTAAAAGATGCTGGCATGCATGCCCCAAACCAGTTCTATCTCGTCTTCATATTGAGCGGGAGTTGGCGGCGCAAGCTTGTACTCGTGATGCAGTTCCTGAAGGACCAGATCGAAGATACGTTCGCGCAGCCGCGTCAGGTAACGCTGGTTGATGCCTTCGCGTGTAAGGCCCGCGAAGATGAAGATGCGAATCCATTCACTTCGCAGAATAAATCTCGCATAATCCTTGTAATAACGCTTCATTCGATCTTTAAGCGGCTGCGAACGGTCCTTCAACCAGTCTTCCCAATCGGGGTTCCAGCGTGCCAGATACACCTCCTGGAAGACTCGGTCCACCAGTGCCTCCTTGTTGGGAAAATATCGGTAGAGCAATGGCTGGGTTATGCCTATTTCCTTGGCCAGTTCCCGCGTGCCGCCTGAAAAGCCGTGCGTGGCGAAGTACTTGATTGCCTTTTCGACAATCTGCTGTTCCCGCTCTTCCGGTGCCAGGCGCTTTCCTTTGGCTGCGGGTGCGGGGTCGCCGAGGTCGGACGTCTTCGGCATTGGTTTGCGCTGTGCTGTTGATTTCATCGTCTGTTGACCATCCTGTGTTTGACCCCTAGTATAGGCTCTTATTTATCGCTTGACAAACTAACTGGAGCGACCTATATTTATCACACGATAATTAAAAACATTCCACCACCCGATCAAGGGAAGCCAACTTCTTGGAGGCACTATGCAGAGCATTTCAACCTGGAAGCAAAAAAGCTTCTTTCTTTCCATGATGTTTTCCGTTTCCTTGACCGCGCATGCGCAGGGTGAACCTATCCGCATTGGCTTGCCGGTACCCTTGACCGGTGCCTATGGCGCGGAAGCAAAGGACCAGGTCAAGAATGCCGAGCTGGCCGTCAAGGAGTTCAATGACGCTGGCGGCCTTAACGGGCGGCGCGCCGAACTGGTCGTCCGGGATGACAGATTGAATCCCGGTGAAGCCGCAGCGAAGGCGCTCGAGCTGATTGAAAAAGACAAGGTCAACTTCATCGTCGGCGGGCTGTCGGCGGCGACGCAGCTGGCAATGAATAATGTCACCAAGCAGCGCAAGGTGCTCTACATATCGATCAGTCAGTCCGACGCCATCAATGAAGCGGCCGATTTCTCGCGCTACACCTTTCACGAGGCCCTCAACCCCACGATGACGACCGCGGCCGTCGGCAATCACGTCTTCAAGAAAGGAATGCGCATTGCATTCCTCACCGCCGACTATGCCTATGGCCATGAAATGACCCGCGGATTTACTCGTGTTGCCAAGGAAGTCGGCGCGGAGGTCGTTGGGGAAATCAAGCACCCCCTCGGCGCCGTCGACTATTCCACTTTCCTTCCGCGCCTGCAGGCCCTCAAGCCGGACATCCTGATCTTCAACAACTTCGGCCGCGATAACCAGGTTTCAATCAAACAGGCGTCGGAGTTCGGCATGAAGAAGTCGATGAAATTCGTCACGCCGATCCTGACCTATACCTCGCGCATGGCGACCGGTCCGGCTGCGTACGACGGCGTCATCGGCGGAACGTCCTACTTCTGGGGAATCGAAGACAAAATCCCCAGCGCAAAGACATTCAATGACCGCTACAAGGCACTCAATGGCGGCGTCTATCCCTCGGACTACGGTTCCATGGCTTACTCCGCGGTGCGTTCCCTGCTGACAGCGGTGAAGACGGCAGGCACGACCGATACGGAAAAGGTGGTCGATAGCCTTGCCGCGCTCAAGTACGACACCTATAAGGGGCCTCAGTACTACCGCAAGTGCGATCACCAGTCAGTCCAGTCCGTTCTGATCATCGAGTCCAAGAAGAGCGATGGCCGCAACCCGGCGGATGTGTTCAATGTACTGAAGACCGTCCCCGGCGACGAAAAGCTGCTGCGCAGCTGCGCGGAACTGGGCCACGTGTAAAAGGCCAGGGGCACCGGCCGCCATGGTCGCCATGGTCGCTCGGTGCACACATAGCAATCCAACAGAGGAGACAACTCATGGATGGCATCACATTTCAGCTGTTCGCCGTGCAGCTTTTCACCGGCCTCGCCCTCGGCGCGATTTACGTGCTGCTGGCGGTGGGACTGTCGCTAATCTTCGGAATGCTGACAGTCGTCAACTTCGCACATGGCGCATTTTTCATGGTTGGCGCCTACGCCGGCTACACCGTTTTTCAGTACATTCCCAACTTCTGGCTATGCCTGGTCGTCGTACCGGTTATCGTGTCACTGATCGGAATCGTGGCTGAACGTTTTCTGATCCGCCCCTTGTACGGTCGAGGCATCGACTACCCGCTGCTGCTGACCTTCGGCCTGGCTTACGTCATGGTCGAACTGGTCAGGATCACCTTCGGGAAACAGGGACTGCCGGTGGATACGCCTGAACTTCTGCAGAACTCGGTCGACATCGTCATCGGGCAATTCCCTGCGTATCGCCTGTTCGTCATTGGCGTGACGGCGCTGGTACTGGCCGGGCTCTGGCTTTTCATCGAGAAGACCTCGTTCGGTCTCATCATCCGGGCAGGCGCTCGCGATCCCCAGATTGTCCGCATCCTGGGGGTCGACGTAGGCAAGGTATGGCTGATTGTCTTTGGCCTGGGTACTGCCATCGCCGGGCTTGCCGGATTCCTTTCTGCGCCGATGCAGGGGATTACTCCCGAGATGGGCGGCAGTGTGCTCATCATCGCGTTTGTGGTGACGGTCGTCGGTGGCATGGGTTCCCTGGTGGGAGCAGTCATTGCCGGCCTGTTGATCGGGGTTGTTGAAAGCTTGTCCGTGCTGCTCTTCCCCGAGGCAGCAAAAGTGTCGATGTTCGTCATTATGGCGATCATCCTTTTAGTCCGCCCCCAAGGCCTGTTCGGCCGCGCCGGCTTGATGAGTTAACCGCCATGAATACTCCCTCTTCCGTCTCCGCTTTCGTGCCGCCGGTGCGCGGCCTCAAACCCCTCCGCATGATCGCGTCCCACAAGATCGCGGCCATTGTCCTGGTACTCATGGCGTTCCCGTGGTTGGCGCCCAACCAGTCGGTGGCCATCAGCGTCCTGATCTATGGCTTGTATGCGTTCGGCTTCAACCTGCTGTTCGGGTACATGGGCATGCTCTCGTTCGGACACGCGGCTTTTCTCGGCATCGGCGCGTACACCACCGGCATCCTCATTGCGCACTTCCAGTTTCCCTGGTGGATCGCCATTCCGGCATCGATCGTCGGGGCGGCCGTTGTCGCGCTTGCCATGGGCATGCTCGCGATACGTACCCGCGGCATTTACTTCGCCATGGTGACGCTCGCCCTCTCCCAATGCGTTTATTTCCTGGTGTATCAGTTCCCGCTTTCGGGTGGAGAAAATGGTCTGCGGGGCGTGAATCTGGCGAACGTTCACCTAGGACCATGGTCGTTCGATCTGCTGAATCCGGCAATCAAATACTACTTCCTGGCGGCCTTTGTTGTCCTTGCATTATGGATCGTCTCAAAAGTGCTCGCCTCTCCCCTTGGCGGCGTCATTGAAGCGGTCAGGGAAAATGAGGCAAGGACACGCGCCTGCGGGTTCAATGTCGAAGCGACGAAACTGGTCACGTTCGTACTGTCAGGCGCGATATCCGGCCTCGCCGGCGCATTGAACGCGATCCATCTGTCCAGCGTGCCGATCGAGACATTGCATTACGAAACTTCAGGACTGGTGGTCATGATCTGCCTGCTGGGCGGAATGGGAACGTTCTTCGGACCCTTTGTCGGCGCCGCGCTGTTTTTCCTGATCCAGGATGTCTTCTCGATCTGGACCGAGCACTGGCAACTGTATGTCGGCGCCATCTTCATCATTTTCGTCCTCTTCTTCCCCAAAGGAGTCTGGGGCACCATTCTGGAGAAATGCCATGTCCGCTGAGATCCTGATTCAAACTGAAGCAGTGACCCGCCGTTTCGGCGGATTTACGGCGCTCAAGAATGTTTCCGTCGGCTTCGAGCGCGGCAAGCTGACTTCCATCATTGGCCCCAACGGTGCGGGGAAAAGCACATACTTCAATGTTCTTTCGGGCGCCTTTCCGCCCTCGGAAGGAAGGGTCGTCTTCGATGGACAAGACCTGGCGGGAAAAAAACAGCATGACTTTGCCCATATCGGCATTGCGAAATCGTTCCAGATTACAAACATCTTTCCCAACTTTAGCGTTCTGGAGAATGTCCGGATTGCCCTGCAGGCGAGAGTGTCGCGTCTGAACTTCTGGAAGAATCGTGAAACCCTGAAGCTTGCCGACGAAGCTTATGCCTTGCTCAGCAAGGTTGGTCTTGGCGCATTGGCCAACCGCCCATCGCGCGAACTCGCGCATGGACAACAGCGCGCGCTGGAGATTGCCATCGCGCTTGCTGCCGACCCGAAGCTGCTGCTCATGGACGAGCCTACCGCAGGCATGAGTCCCGAGGAAACACGCTCCATGATGAATCTGATCGTTGAGCTTGCGAGCGAACGAACCGTCATCCTCGTGGAACACAAGATGAAAATGGTGATGGGAATCAGCGACCGGATCGTGGTTCTTCACCACGGCGAGCTGCTCGCCGTTGGCAAACCCGAGGACATCCGGGCCAACGACGAAGTAAAACGAGTGTATCTCGGGCAGCACTGACATTGACGGAGGACGACATGTTATCGATCCAGAACCTGAACGCGTGGTACGGCACGAGCCATATACTGCAAGGCATTGACCTCGAGGTTAAGCGCGGTGAGCTGGTGTCCCTGCTGGGCCGCAACGGCGCGGGGAAAACGACGACCATCAAGAGCATTATGGGCCTGCTGCCGAAGGCGAAAGGCAAGATCATCTTCAATGGCACCGAACTGCTGACCCAGCCGGCTCATCAACGCTTCCACCTGGGTTTGGCTTACGTGCCTGAGGAAAGACGCATCGTTCCGGGATTGACCGTACTGGAAAACATCCGGCTGGGCATCATTGCTTCGAAACGCCGCCAGCAGGAAAAGCAGGTCGTCGAGGAAATTGCGGCGACGTTTCCCAGGCTGAAGGAACGCCTCAACCAGATTGCCGTCACCATGTCGGGCGGCGAACAGCAAATGCTGGCGATTGCGAGAGCGGTGGCTTGCGATCCCGACATGATTCTCCTGGACGAACCATCCGAAGGCATCATGCCGGTGCTGGTAGACGAAATGTTCGAACTGTTCCTGAAGCTGAAACAGTCAGGCAAGACGATCCTTCTGGTTGAGCAGAATGTCGAAGCCGCGCTGCGTATTGCCGACCGGGCTTACATAATCGATCAGGGAGCGGTCGTCCATGCCGCCAGCGCCGCCAGCCTGCTCGCCGATCCCGAAATCCAGGAAAGGTATTGCGCCGTCTGATGCCTTCGGCGGCATGGCGGCGGGCATCAGGCCGCAACCGCATGAATGCGGAACATGCCTGATAGCTGTCGCGTGTGGTCAGGCTGCATCCCTTTGCCGGCATGCGACAACAAATAACTTAAGCGCTCAAGCAGCATAACGACCTGCCGCACGCATGTTCAAGAGCGCTCGGCGCACGTGAACGAAGGCGTGGCGGCGCGCCTCCGCACAACGCCGTGCCGCTGGCAACGCTTCCGGGATCGCCGGTCCGGGTCAGCCCCACTCCGCAACAAAGGCGTGGCGAAACGCACGCAGCCATTCCATTCGTTCCTCTCCCAAGCTGCGTCCGGCAGTGGTCTGCATCGAGGCTGGCAGCTTGGCCAGTTTCAGTTCGATATGGTCGAGCGCATATGCACGGTCATCCAGTTCCCGGTGATGCGCCAAGGGATCGTCAGGATGCGCAAATGCCGATCCCATTCGTCCGGCGGTGTAAAACAGCCTGGCAAGACCAACGGCTCCCAATGCATCCAGTCGATCAGCGTCTTGCACAATCCTGGCTTCAATCGTCACCGGGGAAATCGCCGCGGAAAAACTATGGGCCTCGATTGCATGCCGGACGCCGTCCAGCTTATCTTTCGGGAACCCTGCCCTGAGCAGCTTATCGCACGCGAGACTCGCCGCTTGGCTGGAAGCCCGGGCACGGTCGGGATGATTTTTCGGCAGATTGACTATGTCATGCAGATAACAGGCAGCCTGAACGACCATCGGATCCGCCTGCGCATAGTCGGCCATCAATTGTTGTGCATTCTGCCATACGCGATGCAGATGATTGATATCATGCGCGCCATCGTCTTGCATGCCTTCGGTTGCGATAGCAATCAGACGTAGTTTCCAGTCAGCCAGGATGTCCTGCATGGTGAAGTTCAGTAGTGTGAGAGAAACACCATCTTAGATCATGCCGACTGGCCGAGTGCGGGTTCTGCGGTAGCCTGCGAGCCTGGGGCGGTTTCGCCAGTGAAATCAAACCTCGTGCATGAACGCGCCACCGGCAATGCGTCGAGGGGCATGTACCGACAACGATATCGGAAGACCTTTTCCCTTTTATCCGCTTCCCATGGGGCTATAAGCGGGTTAATGCCTGAAAAAAGGCAAGGGGGCCGACGATACGGCCCCCTTCCAGTGCACGCAGGAATCAGATCGTCGAGTGGCGCGCCGAGCCCTGCCGTGGAACTTCAGTGATCCAGTACACCAGGGCCAATCCGGGAAACCCCATGCCCAGCATCAGGGCGGCATTCCAGCCATAGTTCGCCAACACCCAGGTACCGAGTACGGAACCCAGCGCACCCCCGACAAAGAACAAGGCGAAATAAATGCCATTCAGGCGGTTACGGGCTTCCGCGCCAAGACTGAAGATGGCGCGCTGACCCAGCACCAGGTTCGCGGCCACGCCCATATCGAGCAGGATCGAGGCGATCGTCAGAAGCACAAGCGCCATGACGCGAGACTCGGGGGCAATCATCGGCAACGCAAAACCGATCATCCCCAAAATCAGTGCCGACGCGGTCGCATACAGCGTATGCCCCTTGTCCGCAAGCCGGCCGGCGATCGGCGATGCCACCGCGCCAGCCATGCCAACCAGCGCGAAAATGGCGATTTCGGTCTGCGACAGATGAAACCGGGGACCGGCCAGCATCAGCGGTGTGATGGTCCAGAACAAGGTAAATGCACCGAACAGGCCAACGTGGTATGCGGCGCGGCGGCGCAGGACCGGTGTCGCCCGGAAGAGTGTCCACAGCGAGCCAATGAGCTTCGGGTACGAAAGGGAGCGCGCAGGCATGCGGCTAGGAAGCTTCCTGTGCAAGACAATCGCCAGCACACCCATCATCAGCGACGCTGCGCCCAGAACGACATGCCAACTGGTATGGTCAGCGATCAGGCTGGCTGCGGGGCGGGCAAGCATGATGCCCATCAGCAAACCGCTGACGACCTTGCCTACGGTTTGACCTCGGGTTTCCTCCCTGGACAAGTGCGCGGCAAACGGCACAAGGATCTGGGCCGCGACCGAACCGACGCCGATGGCGAGCGATGCGACAAGAAAAAGGGAAGGACTGGTGCTCAGCGCCGCAATCAGCAAGGCGGCCGACGTGAACAGCAATGCGCCAGTGACGAGACGGCGGTTTTCAAGCACATCGCCCAGCGGAACCACGAACAGCAAGCCGAATGCGTAACCCAGTTGGGTCAGCGTGACGATCAGTCCGGCGGCTTCCGTGGATAACCCTGTTGCCTGGCTGATCGGGCCGACCAAGGTCTGCGCATAGTAAAGATTGGCGACAATCATTCCACAGGCAATGGCGAGAAGCAGCACCATGCCCCTTGAAATATCTTCTTGCTTGGTATTAAGTTTTTCCATTTCATTTTCCTCACTTGTTGAAGTGGTACATCAATGTGAGGCCATTGTAGGGACTGCGCTTGTAAAGATAATTAGGTTAATATCCCCCTACTCTTTTCACATAAAATGAACAATCAAAGGGGAATCGATGGACAAGGTCAAGGCCATGCAGACCTTCGTGCGCATTGTCGAAGCAAACAGTTTTACCAAGGCCGCTGAAACGCTGAACCTGCCGCGCGCCTCGCTGACCGCAACCATGCAGAACCTCGAGGGCTTTCTCGGCGTTCAGCTCCTGCAGCGAACGACACGCCGGCTCTCCGTGACGCCGGAGGGAATGGAGTACTACAAGCAGTGCGTCGAGATACTCGGGGCCATAGATACCGCCGAAATGTCTTTCCGCGGCCCTGCCGCGCAACATCCCAGGGGTACGCTGCGCGTTGACATGCCCGGCGCTGTCGGACGCCAGGTGATCGTGCCCCGTATCGGCGAATTTCATGCGCTCTATTCCGATGTTCACCTGAGCTTGAGCCTGACGGACCGGGTGGTAGATCTCACGCAGGAAGGGGTCGATTGCGCATTGCGTGTTGGCCGGCTGCAGGATTCCTCCATGGTTGGACGCCAGATCGGATCCATGCGATTCGTCACCTGTGCGGCACCTTCCTATCTCGAACGCTACGGCGTTCCGCGGACGCTGGACGACCTGGCCCGTCACCGCAGCGTGGTGCATTTTTCCGGGCGCACCGGCCGTGCCTTCGACTGGGAGTTCATGGTCGACGGCAAACCGGTCATCATGGAAATCGGCGGCGCCATTGCCATCAATGATGCTGACGCTTACATCAGCTGCGCCTTGCAAGGTCTGGGCATGGTGCAATCCGCAACGTACCAGGTCCGACAGCATCTTAAAAGCGGCGCATTGGTCGAGGTACTGGCCGACACACCGGCCATGCCGCTGCCGGTCTCCCTGCTTTATCCGCAAGGCAGGATGGCGGCACCCAAGCTCAAGGTGTTCGCTGACTGGATTTCCGCTCTGTTCAAGGCCCATTCGGATCTCAAGCCTTAGGGAACCCGCCATTGTCGTCTTCGGCTCGCTTACGGCGGTTCGTGCGCGGTGGTTGCGTCAAGTATGTCTGCGAGCGCGGATGCCTGATTCTGCAATGCCCCGGTGCTGCTCCCTTTCTTCAGTTGGGAGAGTCTCATACGATGTATCCGCCCCATGACGGCGCGAGCACTGTTTTCAATTTATCAGGCCATGCTTGCCTGATTACCTTTGCCGCCATGGCATGGCATGGCGGCAAAGACTAAAACATCGATCCAGTCTAGGCGACTCTTTCAGCAGCCGTCAGATCGATGCGGAGGAGACCGGCCGCATTCAGTCCCTCGATCTTCCCTAGATCCTCCTCCGAAAGGTTCTCGACCGCGGCGATCAGCTGGCGCGGATTCTCCTCGCCCATGTCATATGGATAGTCAGTGCCAAGAAGGACGCGATCCGCACCGAACAGATCGACCAGATGCCGCACCATCGCTGGCTCGAATACCACCGTATCAACATAGAACCTCCGCAGGTAGCTGGATGGCGTCTTGCTGATGACTGTCCGGCAGTCGGCGCGGGCGCGCCATGCGTGGTCCATGCGTGCCCAGTAATGGGAGATATAGCCGCCGCCATGTGCGGCAACGAAGCGGATTTTCGGATAGCGCTCCAAAATGCCGTCGAAGATGAGGTGGCTGATCGCCACCGTGGTGTCGAGCGGATTGCCGATCACATTGTTGAAATAGTGGTTGGTCAGCCGTTCTCCCTGCGAGAAGCCAAGGGGATGGAGAAAGATGATGGTTCCGAGTTCGTTTGCCCTGGCGAAGAACGGCTCAAGCCCGAGCTTCGGGTCGGTGAGATTCAGTCCATTGACATTGGTATTGATTTCGACACCGCGCAGCCCAAGGGTGTTGACTGCGTAGTCCAGCTCCTGAATCGCCAGCTCTGCATTCTGCAGCGGCACGGAGCCCAGGCCGACAAAACGGCTTGGTGTGTCCGCAACCAGTCGCGCAATGCCCTCGTTGACTTCCCGCGCAAGCCTGGCGCCTCGTTCGGGCTCGACGAAGTAAAAATACTGGAACGGGGCCGGGCTGATGGCTTGAATGTCGATGCCCATCCGGTTCATGTCTTCAAGACGTTCATCGACGCCGGTGAGCCTGGAAGCTCTTTCCTTCATCTGGACAACGTTGACCTGGCGCGTCAGTTCGTTAGCGTAAATGATGCTCGGATCATTCTTGCTCATATCCAGGTCGGTGGTCTTCGCCGCGACGCCAGGATTGAAGTAATGGCAATGGACGTCGACGACCGGATACGCCCCGCGCGCCTGCCTTGCTCCCGACAATGAAGCCTTTGCCGCTGCATGCGACATGCCGCCGCCGTTCGATGCATCGGGATCATGGCGATGATGAGGGTTTTTGCAGCCGGGTGAACAGGTGTAAAGCATAATGCTCCCAATGGAAAAATTTGTCCGACGAGACGCCATGCCGACCCAATGACCCAATGACCGAATGACCGAAGCGCCTCGCCAGCACAATCATGTGATGCAAACCCGTCAGGCTCTCGGCAAGCCCGATAGGTTAGAACGTATGGCGAACCCCAATGTTGAACGCCTTGTTGCCGCTGCCTGACTCCGTGCCATTGCCGACCACGTATCCGGCGCCGTTCCTGTTCCGGATATAGGCATAAGCGGTATAGAGATCCGTGCGCTTCGATAGTGCATGGAGGTAGCCGACAGCGACCTGGTCGGCATCTTGATTCAACGCGGTCTTGTCATTCTTGCGGATATAGGAGGCCAATACGGTATTGGCGCCCATGGGCAACGCAACGCCGATCAGCAGGTTGTCGCTATCGGTGGACGCCGTCGGCAGGATGCTGCTTCCAAGCGGATTTGCCGACGCCAACGGTGCGCTGTTCAAGCCCTTGTTCACGCCGTATCCGAGGTAGGCTTTTGCAACGCCGAAGTCGTAGTTGGCGGCGAGCATGGTGTTCTTCGCGGACGACGTTCCAGTAAGGACGGCCGTGTCGTTGTTTTTATTCTGGTGCCCTATGCGTACATGCAAGGGGCCGGCCTTGTAGGCAAGAGCCGCGCCGATAGCGCGTTGCGCCGAATTATCCCCGGCGATTTCACCGAAGGTATAAGCGAGTTCGCCGGAAAATCCGCCAAACACCGGGCTGGTGTATTTCACGGTATTGCTGTTGCGAAGCCCCAGCCCGGGAATCAGGTTCGTGGCCGCACCCGCAAAGCCTGTGGCAAAGGGATCCGCCACGAACGAGAGTGTGACGAAATAGGGCGTGAAAAACCGACCCATGGCGATAGCCCCGAATCCGCCTTCCAGCCCCACGAGCGCAGTACGGCCAAACAACAGGCCACCCTGGGTCGACGCACCGTTGTCGATTGTCGTACCTCCTTCGAGATTGAAGATGGCTGATAAGCCGCCGCCCAGGTCTTCCCGCCCCCGAAAACCGAAGCGACTCTGTGACCCGATGCCACTCGTCAGCTTCGTCACCGAGCCCGTTCTCCCTCCGCTTTCATGCACAATGCCGGCGTCAACGATCCCGTACATCGTCACGCTGCTCTGTGCGACAGCGTTGCCGGCAAAGGCCGCAAATAGTGAAATGGCTAATACTTTATTTTTCATTGTTGTCTCCCATGCATATTGAAATGTCGTTCGATATCTCGAACGGTCCCCGGGCATCTTGTGCGGACGAGCATTGAATCGCCCGGGCACGTGCCGTGTACTAGTGGACCAGCTCGTCAGCCGAAGATGTCGTTCACCGCCTGCCAGGAAGGAATTGGCGCGGCGCCGGACGGGAACCGCATCGACTTGAAGCGGCCGAATTCCGTCAGCGTATGGATGCAATGTTCCCTGCCGTATCCGCTTCCCTTCGCGCCGCCAAACGGAGTGCCGAGGAAGGCGCGATTGAAATTGTTGATGAACACCACACCGACATCGATGCGCCTTGCGGCACGGAAGGCCTTTTCGGAATCCCGGCTATACACGCCGGCGACAAGTCCGTACTCGGAATCGTTGGCGATGTCGATCGCCTCGTCATCATCGTGAAAAGCGGTGACGGTCACGATAGGACCGAATATCTCTTCCTTGAAGATGCGCATGTCCCGCGTTACATTGCGGTATAGCGTCGGCTTGACGAAATATCCGTTCTTCAGCGCTGCATCGGATGGCAGTTCCGCTTCCGCGGCGATCACCGCGCCTTCATCAGCGGCGATCTGGAGATAGCGCAGCACCTGCTCCTGGTGAGCGCGGGTCACCATCGGGCCGATATGCGTGCCCTTGTGAGCGCCGTTGCCTACCTTTAACTTGCGTACGCCAATCGAAAGCCGTTCGACAAATTCGTCATGGATGGAATGGTGGACGAGAATCCTCGAGGCAGCGGTGCATGCCTCGCCCTGGTTGTAATATCCCCCTTCCAGCGCATCCCGCACCGCGCGGTCGATATCGGCATCTTCAAAGACGACGAAGGCATTCTTTCCGCCCAGTTCCAGCGTTGCAGGAGTAATGTTGTCGGCAATCGACTTCAGGACCGCGGCACCGGATTTGGTCGAACCCGTGAAGGAAACCTTGCGTACCAGGGGATGGGTCACCAGCGCCTTGCCGACCGTGATGCCAAGACCGGGAACGGCATGCACCACATCCTTGGGCAGAACGGTGTTGATCAGCTCCACGATCCGCATGATGGTCAGCGGCGCCTGTTCGCCCGGTTTCAGAACGATGGTGTTCCCCACAGCCAGCGCCGGCGCCACCTTTCCGCCGGTGTGAATCGGCGGCCAGTTGAATGGAATGATGCCTGCGACGACGCCCAGCGGTTCAATGACCACGGACGAGTAAATGGCGCCGCTGTCATAGAACTCGGCCGGCAACTTGTCGATCAGCGATCCGAAATAGCGGAACGAACCGACAAGAAAGGCGAGGTCGAATGCTTTCGCAAGTTCCACCGGCTTTCCGTTTTCCGACGACACGAGTTCCGCAAGTTCGTCGGCATGCGCCTCAAGCACGTTTGCACACTCGAGCAGCAATGCGCCCCGCTCGCGCGGCGTGCGCCAGCGCCAATCCGTCTGGTACGCATGGTTGGCCGCCCGTACCGCTGCATCGACCTCGACTTCGCTGCCACCCTGAACCATCGCGATGACATCGCCGGTAGCAGGATTTTCAACGGGAAAACGATCACTTGCGTTGCTGGATGACCAGCGATAGGTTTTTAACAGGCTTGAATGGTCAATTGCATTCACGGCAGTCTCCGTTAGATAGATAAGATGACGGTGTCAGAAATTCGGGTACGGGTACGAGGTCTACTGCTTGCGCATGCCGGCCGCGCGTGCATAAGGCGGCGGGTAATACGCACTTGCACCCAGTGATTCGGCAGCGCGCCACACCCAGCGCGGGTCGGCTAGAAAGGCACGTGCAAGGGCTACCTGGTCCGCCTTGCCCGAGGCGATGATCTCTTCCGCCTGGGCCGGTTCGGTAATTCCGCCGACGGTTCGGGTCGAAATGCCGGTGCGGCGGCGAATCTCTTCCGCAAACCGCACCTGGAAGCCCGGACCAAAAGGTATGGGAGCACCGGGAACGACGAATCCGGACGTCACGCAGACATAGCCGACGCCACGCTCCTTCAATGCCATCACGAGCCGCGAGGCGTCATCAATGCTGATGCCGGCGTCAACCCAATCCGTCCCGGTGATCCGTGCTCCTAGCACTCTGTCGGCGGGCATCGCCTCTTTCAGGCGCGTCGCAATTTCGGTGATGATCCGGTTTCTGCCCCTGGCATCGCCGCCCCATGCATCGTTGCGCCGGTTGGACAATGGCGACTGGAACTGATGCAGCAGGTAACCATGCCCGCAGTGAAGCTCGATCACATCGAACCCGAGCCGGATTGCCCTGCGTGCGGCATCGACGTGCGCCCGGATGACCTGTTCTATTCCGCTCTCGTCGAGTTGCTGCGGCTGCGGCCAGTTATCGGTGAACGGTAATGCGGACGGCGCCACGCAGGTCCAGGGCGCGGCATCGCCCTCCTTGTCCCGCAGCGGTTGTCCACCCTCCCACGGCGCGTGAACGGAGGCCTTTCGTCCCGCATGTCCCAACTGGATGCCGAACCTGGTCCCAGGCGCCGCTACCGCCCTTGCGGCCGCCAGTATCCTGGCCATCGCGGCTTCCGCATCGTCACTGTAAAGGCCGAGGCAGCCATGCGTGATACGTCCACGCGCTTCGACGGCGGTTGCCTCGACCATGACGAGGCCGGCGCCTGATATCGCAAGCTGCATCAGATGCTGCAGGTGCCAGTCATTGGCAATGCCGTCGCGGGCGGAGTATTGGCACATCGGCGAGACAACGATACGGTTGACGAAGCTTTGTTCGCCAATACGATGGGGGCTGAACAAGATAGACATCATGAAATCCTTCTATCGAAAATTGGAGATTGAGGCGGGCCGGGCGACCAGTCTGATTAAGCCGACGTGCATAACTCTCAGGCAGCACGCTGCCAACAGCCCTTGCCGGCTGCTCAGGAAAGCACCGCATGATCGCTCCGGAGAGTTCGGAGCGTTCGCAGAGTTTGGAAAGACGGGCCGCTAGAACACGCCCAGATGCCGCGTCGCCAGTTCCGGCTGCTTGCGTACCGTTTCCGCAGATCCCGCGTACGCCACGCGCCCTGTATTGAGTACGACGATTTCGTCGGCCAGATCGAGCGCCAGGTGGAAGTTTTGTTCCACCAGGATGATGGACAGCCGTTCCGCCTTCAGCTTCTTCAAGGCTTCCGCGACTTCGGCAACAATCATCGGCGCCAGCCCCTCCGAAGGTTCATCCAGCAGCAGAACACGGGGGTTGCCCATGAGCGCCCTTCCGATTGCCAGCATCTGCTGTTCGCCGCCGGACAGCGTTCCGGCCTTTTGCCTGCTGCGTTCCTTCAGGCGTCCGAAGGTGGAATAGACACGCTCCAGATTCCATGTACTCGGACGGTCCTTTACCTGTTGCTCGGCAACCTGGAGGTTTTCCAGGACGGTGAGACTTGGAAAAATGCGCCTCCCTTGCGGCACGAGCCGCATGCCGCGCCTGGCCACCGATTCCGGGGAAGATCTCTCGATCGGCTTGCCGAAAAGGCTGATCGAACCATTGCGTGGCTGCAGCAAGCCGGAAAAGGTATTGAGTGATGTGCTTTTTCCCGCGCCATTGCGCCCGAGTAAAGCCAGTACGGTACCCTCTTGCAAAGCCAGGGATAAGCCGTGTACGACGCAGCACTCTCCATAGCTGACGTCCAGATTGTTAACACGCAATGCTTCAGTGCCCAAGATAAATCTCCCGTGTCTTCGGATCATCGACTACCGTCTGGCGGTCACCCTGAACGATGACCTGACCGTAATGCAAGACGGTAATCTGCTCTGCAAACTCCAACGCAACATCCATATCGTGCTCGATCATCAGAATGGCGGTATCTCGTGGCACGTCGTCGATGAGTTTTTTCACCACCTGCCGCTCGTCCAGCGAGAGTCCCGCCAGCGGCTCGTCGAGCAGCAGGAGTTTGGGACCTTGCGCGAGTGCGAGCGCCAGTTCCACGCGGCGCTGTTCGCCGTAGGAGACATCCGACACGCGCTGCAAGGCCCTGTCCTCGAGTCCGACGGACGCGAGCAGCTGCACTGCCCTGTCATGGAGATCGGTTCTCTTCTTCAGGTTGACGAAGGCATTGCTGCGCAGGTCCATCAAAGCCAGTAGTCCGAGGACGACGTTATGAGCCAGCGTGTCCTTGGAAAACAGCGTAATGATCTGGTAGGTGCGCGCCATGCCGAGCTTTGGACGGGCACGAACCGGCAAGTTCGTGATGTCTTGGCCGAACAGCCTGATGGAGCCAGAATCTGGCCGCAGTTCTCCGCCGATCAGACCAAAGAGCGTGGTCTTGCCTGCGCCATTGGGGCCGATAATGAGCCGCCGCTCGCCCGGCGCCATTGTCATCGTCACATCGCGCGTCACATGGATGCCTCCAAATGACTTGTTCAGATTTCTGACTTCGAGCGCCGCTACTGCGTCCGGCCGTGCATGCTTGGCGTTAACGCCAGCCGGTTTCGACAGGTTCCTGACTTCAGATGCCGCATTCATGTCTTCTCCTTGGCGAATCTGTTCCACATGCCCTGCAATCCTGGACCGATACCATGCGGCATGACCAGTACGATGAATACGAAGACGATGCCGAGAAGCATGCTCCAGCGCTCGATATAGCCCGATGCATAATTTTTCAGCATGACGACCAGGAATGACCCGATCGCAGGACCAAGCAAGGTGCCGGCTCCGCCGGCGATTACACTCAGCAGGACCTCTGCCGATGCCGTGATCGACAGTACGCTTGGATGGACGTACTGGTGAAAATAGACATACAACAGGCCGGCAACCGCCGCAAAGAAGCTTGCGACGACGAAGGTGGTCCATTGAATCAGCCAGACGTTGTATCCGAGCGAGTTCATCCTTCGTGCCTGGTCCTTGGTGCCGCGGATCGAGGCGCCAAAGGGGGAATGCACGAGGCGTGCGATGATGTACGCAGCGGCGAGAGCAATCAACAGTACAAACCAGTAATAGGCATCGCTTTGTTCGAGACTGATTCCAAACGGAGCAGGCCTGGTGATTCCCGAGAGGCCGTTATCGCCTCCGGTGACCGAGGTCCAGCGATAGCCGAGTCCCCAGACCACTTGCGACAAAGCGAGAGTCAGCATCAGAAAGCTCAGTCCCGAGGCGCGCAGCGCGATCCATCCGAATGCCCCGCCGATCACTGTCGTGATGAGCAGGCTGAGTACGGCGGTCGATACATGACCGAGCCCCAGTTTGAGTGACAGCAGGCCAGCAAGATACGCGGAGAGACCGAGATACGCCGCATGGCCCAGTGAAGTCAGGCCAGCATAGCCAACCAGCAGATTGAGACTTGAAGCGAATACGACTGCAATAAGCACCTGGCTTCCAAGATTTACATAGTATTCGTTCGACACGAACGGCAGTGCCACGAGCATGGCGGCGAACGAAATCAATAGCAGCTTGCGGTTCATGCGCGTGCTCCTCCAAGAAGTCCACCGGGGCGGAAGGCCAGGACAAAGATCATGGGTAAGAAGAGAATGACGTAAGCGAGATCCGGCATGAGCGCGGTACCGAAGGTGTAGATGAAACCGATGATGAAACTCGCCGCGAAAGCGCCCATCAGGCTGCCCACGCCCCCGAGGATGACGACGATCAGGGCAAGCGGCAGCATTTCGTTGTCGAGGCCCGGATATGCTGACAACAGCGGGCCGCCCAATGCTCCCCCGAGTCCCGCAAGCATCGCCCCGAGGCAGAATACGCTGGTAAACAACGCGGAAGCGCGGATGCCCACTGCCCTGGCCATGTTCATGTCATCCACGCCGGCCCGGATGCACGCGCCAAGGCGTGTCTTTTCCAGCAACCAGTACAGCAAGGCCCCCACCACCAGGGCGAAGCTGATGACAACAAGACGGTAGCTGGGAAAGCTGAATCCCAGCAGCTGCAACGGGGCCTGCAGAGACGCTGGCGGCGCGATGGGAATCGGATCGCCGCCCCAGACGACAAGACAGAAATCAGCGGCAATAAAGGCCAGGCCAAGCGTCGCCAGCACCTGCGCCTGCGCATTTCCGGCAAGACGGCGAAGAATAAAGCGTTCGCAGAGACCTCCGACCACTGCGGTGACCAGCGCCGCCAGCACAGCCGCGGTGCCGAGCCCCAGGCCAGCACGGCTGGCATGCGCGGCGACATAGGCGCCGATCATGAATAGCGCGCCATGCGAAAGATTGGCAACGCGCATCAATCCGAAGATCAGCGCAAAGCCCGACGACAGTAGCAACAATAAGCCGCCCAACGTGAGACTGTTGAGTATTTGAGTAATCCAGAATTGCATTTGACCGCTCCAGGCGGCGCACGCCTGTTTGCAGCGTGCGCCGTATTGATATCGTTATGCTGCGCGAGTAGATGGCGAGCTCAGGCCACCAGGTTCTTTGCAGGAGGCCATTCACGCGAGTACACCGGATTGGCCAGGAATTGCGCAGGCTCGTAGCGCCAGAATTGGCTAACGTCTGGATAGGTTTCGATCACGTTGTTGATGAGGCGTCCATCCTTGCGCTCCACCCGTCTGATATAGACGTTTCCAACCACATTGCCGTAGGTATCGAATTTGACTGGACCACGTGCGGTCGGTACGTTCGCCTTGCGCAAGGCGTCGCGCAGGAGTTCACGATCGAAGGGCTTGCCCGCGAGGCTCGCAAGCGCGCTATCGAGCACGGCGGCGCTCACATGCGTACTGGCGGCATAGAAGCCCGGATCATAATTGTGAGCCTTGCGGAATTCCGATACAAAGCTTTTGTTGACGGGGTTGTCGAGCTCGGCCGAGTACCAGTTCACTGAAAGAATACCCAGGGCTTCGTCACCCATATTGCGCAGCACCGCTTCGTCAAGCGCTGTCATCCCGCCCACGAGATTGATCTTTCCCCGCAAACCATATTCGTTGAACTGGCGAACGAAGCGAAATCCGTTCGACCCGGCGAAGCCGAGGAAAATCGCATCGGCTTCCCTGTGAAGCTGCGCGAGAAAGGTGCCGTAATCCGGTACCGTGAGCGGGGAAAACAGCTTCTGCACCACTTTTCCGCCAGCCTCCTCAAAAACGCGCTGGAAGCCTGCCGTCATTTCGTGACCATAGGCGATGTCGTCGGCGATGAGAATCATGCGCTTGTACTTGAGCGTCTTTGCACAGTAATCGGCGGCAGCATGCGCGCATTGCGCCGAGGTGGAATTCGTGCGGAAGAGCCAAGGGTTCGCTTTACGCTGCGTCATATCCTCCGCCGCCGCAACCGGAAAGACAGGGATTTTTCGCGCGCGCATGTAGTCGTCGGTTGCAAGCGCCTCGAACGCGGCAAGCGGTCCCATCAACACCTGAACTCTCTCCCGTTCGACGAGTTCCTGGGTCTTTGTCCGTGCCGCGGAAGGAATACCACCCGTATCGGCCACAAAGAGCTCCACCTTGCGGCCACCCAATTTCTGCCCTTTTTCGCCCAGATAGATACGCAAGCCCCGTTCCATATCAAGACCACCCGATGCCAATGGCCCGGTCTTCGCGGTGAGCAAGCCCAAGCGCAGCGGATCGTCAGCCTTTTGGGCGAAGGACAGGGAAGGTGCCGCCAGGGTGGCGCCGGCAGTGCCAATAGCAGTAATAAAACGTCTTCTGTTCATCGTCATCGTCTATCTCCTTTTTATTCAAGAAATGGTTCCGGCACGAAGCACGGTGTCGCCTATCTATTTATCGTTCGCTCAATAATAGTTCGTCAGCAAACCGGGTGTCAAGGCTAAGTTGCAAGGCAAAATCGCGTTTTACCCTTAACAACAGCAGGATTAATGGCTTAAATCTATTTTTTATTGATCAGTCGACAAACTCAATGGCGACGTTCGGGAGCGTTCGCGCCTGGCTGTTTGCCATCAAGAACGTAGGCAAGAGGGAATTCCTGCTGCGAATTGCCGCGCTGGTGATATGGGAATCACTGGGCGAAACAGGGGCGAGGTTTTATTGGATGTCTGGACCGCAGATGGGAATGACGCATCGATTCGCGTTGTGACGTCGTGATGGGCGTTCATCAACTCATACCGCATCGCTGATGTGCTGCCGACATCGCGGATAAGTGCGGCAGTTATTTTGCGCATTACCGAGGTATCGATTGTCCATCGAATCGGAACAGTGATTTCGGCGCAGGCCAATTTATCTTTGTGGCCCCCGTTCATACAATGTCTTCATTGATGCAGCAAACACATCGCTGCAGCAAAAAACACTGTACTTAACGACTTTACTTAACTTGATTGGAGAATAAAAATGAACGTCACCAAACTTATCGCCGCTATCGCCACCTTCGTCACCGCTGGCTCCGTCTTCGCTCAGGAATACGCACAGCCCGACGCCGGCTTCGTTTCCACCAAATCGCGTGCCGAAGTTTATTCCGAACTGGCACAGGCTCGCGCAGGCGGCACGCTGCGGGTTGCAGAACACGCTTATCCGATCATTGCCGTGGAACTGACCAAGTCACGTGGCGACGTGGCTGCAGAACTCGCCCAGGCACGTCATGATGGTTCCCTGCGCCAGGCCGACCATGAGTATCCGGTAATTCAGGCCAGCGGCACGCCGAGAACCCGTGAAGAGGTGCGCGCGGAACTGGCGTCGGCCATCAGCAGCGGCGCGGCATACCAGCCTACCAACCACTGAACCGTGACACTTCTCTGCGAAAACAAGCCAGGTTCGGTGCTTGTTTTCGCACATGCAGCATACGCCATACCTGCAACAACCAGCCTTGCTGCCAGCGCTCCGCTGAACATACACAAGCGGCGCACCCCGTTTATCGGGATGTTCAATTCGCCTTGATATTCGATGCCTTTACCAGCGCGGCGAAAGAGCCAACCTCGGTCTTGATGAATGCATTGAACTGGGCCGATTCCATCGGCTGCGGTTCGGCGCCGAGCGATGCAAACCTGCTCTTCACGGCGGGATCCTTCAGGATTTTTTGCACTTCCGAATTCATCCTTTGCACAATGTCGGCTGGGGTACTTGCCGGTGCCAGCAGGCCGATCCAGAAATTGAAATCGGAGTTCGGAACGCCGGCCTCGACTGTGGTTGGAACGTCGGGCATTTGCTCCGACCGCTTGGCCGAACCGACAGCCAGGGCCGTCAGGCGCTTGTCCTTGATCATCGAATGCGCAGACACGAGCGGCGCGAAAAAGAAATCGATCCTCCCCGACGCGGTATCGGTGAGCGCCTCCGGCGTGCCTTTGTACGGAACGTGCATCGCATCGAATTTGGCGCTGGCACGGAATTTCTCGGCATTGAGGTGAGTCGCACTGCCATTGCCGGCAGATCCGTAACTCAGCTTGCCCGGCTGTGCTTTCGCATCCTTAACCAGATCCTCGACGCTTCGGTAAGGACTGTTCGGCGGCACGACCAGCACATTCGGCAACGTCGCCAGCATGCTGATACCGACGAAATCGTTGATGGTGTCGTAATTGACCTTGGTATAGATGGCGGGATTGGCTGCATGGCCGGCCGAGTGCACGAGGAATACATAACCGTCGCCAGGAGACTTTGCCACCTGCAAGGCGCCTATCGTGCCACCGGCGCCGGGCTTGTTTTCTATGATGACCGGCTGACCTAGTGCCTTTGACAAGCGCTCGCCGATGGTGCGGCCGATGGTATCCGTACCGCTGCCGGCAGTAAAGGGCACGATGAACTTGATAGGCTTGGATGGCCAGGCCTGGGCCCAGGTCGCGGTTGGACTGATTGCTGCGGATGCTGCCAGTACGGTAAGCATGGTAATGCGGGGAAAGATACGGTAGCTCATTTTTGTCTCCAGTAAAGATAGCTGTTTCTCTTGCCTTGCTGCTTGGCTGCCACCAGCCGATTTGCATTACGCCATCCGTATCGCAAGTTCCATGCAAACGTTTGCATTTGTAAAGATACAAAGCCGCATTTGCGATGTCAAGGTGCTTGCCGCTGGCTTATGCAGTATGTAGAAACGGTTTGGGTGATTCTTGGTGCCTTGGTGCCTTGGTGCCTTGGTGCCTTGGTGCCTTGGTGCCTTGGTGCTTTAGTGCCTTAGCCACGCCATTTGCCTTGGACGCGCCACTGTCATGTGGCCCGGCGACGGCTACAGATGGTTGACAGGTTTAATACGGTCTTCCGAGACAAACGATCGGCGGTCCATGACCTAGCCATCGGCAAACTACCAATCTGTCCGCCGATGGCACATCCGGAATACCGCTGCGTTCGTCCATTAATGTTTGCATGACCGTGCCTTGGCCTCTTTCACTCTGGAAGCTGCCTTTAAACCGTTCTCTATCGTGGCGACGCCGTCACGGTCGGCATTGCCAACAGGATAGTGGCCGGCCGGTTTGAACGATTTTGCAGCGCACGCTTTTCATTTGGCGCCAGACGGCAGGAGTCATGTCTAAACAAGGTGGTTTCCTCGTCTGCGGTAACGATCGTGACTTCGCCTTCCAGCACCACATACATTTTCTCCACCGGTGAGGCATCCAGCGTAGTGTGTCCGCCAGGCAGAAGATGGGATACTCCCAGCCAAAGCGATTCGCTAGGACCCGCTTCATGACCCTGGAGGCGCAGGCAGCGCATCTCATGGTGATTGGGCGGGTAATAGGCGGGCGCGCTGTCGAAGCGGGTTACGTTCATGGCTTGAGCACGACCCTTTCCCGCGCGCCGCTCAGCACTGCCTTGTAGGCGTCGGCCGCATTCTGCAACGTGTAAAGGTAATCCTGAAGCACCGGGAATGGACGTAACGTGCCGTCTTCGAATCCATCGGCCAGTTCGTCCAGAATGCGCGCTCCCGCTATGCTATCCAGTGCAAGCGTATCAATGCCGACATAGGTATGCTGGCCACGATAGAAGGAAAAGATGTCGAACGGCACGGCTTTGTCGATGGTGGAAATGAAAATCTGGCGTGCGCCTATCGCCATGGCGCGATTGGCTGGCTCGAAATAGGGACTGCCAACCGTGTTGTAGACGATGTCGGCTCCATGGCCTCCTGTCATGTCGCGCACCTGCTCCGCAACCTTTCCCGCACTCGCATCGATCATATGCACCGATCCGTTGGCATGCCCGCGGTAATCCTCGGCGGTTCGTTCAACTGCGAACACCTTGGCGCCGGCCCGCGTGGCAAGCTGGATCGTCGCCTGGCCTACCTTGCCATTGCCGCCGAAGACAAGCACCACGTCGCCTTCCTTGGGCCAGCCGGCACGGCGCAGTCCTTCGTATGCAGTGATGAACGGGACACCGATCGCTCCCGCTTCAAGCAGCGGCACGGCGGCCGGTTTTTCGCGCACCGCGTCCAGGGGCAGTTGCAAATAGCGAGCGTGGGTGCCGTCACGCCGGATGCCCAGTTCGCCGCCGCTTCCCCATACCTCTTTTCCAACCAGCGATGCAGGTCCGTCAATGACGATGCCGCCATAGTCGCGACCCGGGGTACGCGGCCATACTGCGTGCGGCATCATGCCCAGTACGGCCTTGACGTCGCTCGGATTGACGCCAGCGCTGCGGACCTCGACGACGCAGGTGTCCGAAGTCGCTACCGGCGTTTCCAGCGTGGCCAGGTTGAGCTTTACCGCATCAAGGTTTTCGCTTTTTTCAGTTACTCGAATTGCATTCATGACTTGCCTCCTTTAAAAATGGGAACACCACCACGGTGATACTGCTTGCCAAGCGCGACATAGCGCTGCGTATTGAGGTGCATGTTTTCAATGTCTTGTTCGGTCAGTTTCCGCACGAAGCGCGCCGGGTTGCCGGCCCATATTTCGTTTGCTTCCATGACCTTTCCCGGCGTAAGTACTGCGCCAGCCGCAAGCATTGCGTTTCTGCGCACGACTGCGCGGTCCAGAACGATCGCGCCGATGCCGATGAACGCCTTGTCCTCGACCGTGCAACCGTGAAGCACGGCGCGATGGCCGATGGTGACGTCGGCGCCGATGACTGTGGGCGGCCCGCCCGTACTGGCGTGAATGACCGTGCCGTCCTGCACATTGGTACGCGCACCGATAGTGATTGCCTGCACATCACCGCGTAATACACAGCCGAACCATATCGAGGCCTGTTCGCCAATATGGACATCGCCGCAGACATAGGCGCTCTCGGCGACGAAGGCGCTGTCATCAATCTTCGGTATGACGACCGCATGGGAAATCACCGCTCTCTCGCTGCCCATCACGCCAACCTCAGGATGTCTCTTGCATGCTGAGCGGATGCGATTTCGCCGCCGAGCGCCTCCACGATTTGCCGGGCCTTTGCAACGAGAGCGGCATTGCTTGAGGCAAGCACGCCTTTGGAAAGGTAGAGATTGTCTTCAAAGCCAACCCGGACGTGTCCGCCGCTGAGATAGGCCTGAGCCACCATCGGGAACTCGTGCTTGCCGATGCCGAACGCCGACCATGTTGCTCCTCTCGGCAAGAGATCGCGCGCATAGGCGACCGTCTCCGGTGTCGCCGAAAACCCGTATTTGACGCCAAGCACGAGACTGAACAGGCCCGGCCCGTCCAGTTCGCCGGCATCAATCAGGTCTCGCGCGAGGTGGATATCGCCCGAGTCAAACAGCTCGATTTCGGGTTTGACGCCAGCCGAGCGAATGATGCGCGCCATGCGGGTCACGTTCCTGGGCGTGTTGATGACCACCTGCTCACCGGAATTCATCGTGTTCAAGTCCAGCGTGCAGATGTCGGGACGGAGTTCGGCAATGTGCTCCACGCGTTTCTCCGGCGCCATCAGGGTAGTGCCGGGACCTGCAAGCTTGGGATCCTCTTCCCCGGGCACGAATCGTCCGCCGGGCCCGGTCGTGAGATTGATCACCAGATGCCGATTGACTTCACGGATGCGCTCGATCACTTCACGGTAGAGCGCGAGTTCCATCGAGGGTTTGCCGGTTTGCGGATCACGGACATGGATGTGGGCGACCGAAGCGCCTGCCTCCGCCGCTTCCAGCGCGGACTCGGCGATCTGCTGCGGCGTTATCGGCAGGCCCGGATGCTGATCGGGGCGCGTGATGTTGCCGGTAATGGCGCAGGTAATAATGACCTTTTTTTGCATGATGGATGAGGGCAATTGGGTTAAACAGCGCCAAGGTGGCGGCCACCGTCGATCTGGATCACGGTTCCTGTCGCAAAATGCAGCGTGGTGGCACATGCTTCGACCGCTGCCGCGATATCCTGCGTGGTGCCGATCCGTTTAAGCGGAGTCGTCGCCGCCTGCTTTTCGTTCCAGGCCTGGTCCCGCCCGGGAACAAACGTCGTGTCCACAACTCCCGGGGACACATTGATGATCCGGATTTCCGGTGCCAGGGCACGGCCTAATGCCACCGCCATGATGTCCAGTCCTGCCTTGGCGGCGCAATATGCGACATTGCTGCCGATGCCGGTGGTTGCCGCAATCGAAGAAATATTGACTACCAAGCCTTGTTTATTGGCGCGCAGCAGCGGAGCAAAAGCACGAATTGCGGCAAACTGCCCGCGCCAGTTGACTGCGAAGATCTGATCGATCAATGCGTCATCAAGCGCATCGAGGTCCTTGTGCGGGACCGGTTTTGTCATGCCGGCGCTGTTGACGAGGATATCGCTGCGTCCCCAGCGCCGCTCGACTTCGCGTGCGGCCTCGCTCAGCGAAGCGCTATCATCAATGGCTGCCTGAATGGCGCCATGGCCTTGTCCGGCGAGTTGTGCGGCCATGTCTTTCGCGCGGGACAGGTTGCTACGCTCAAGCAAGACAATCGACGCACCCAAGCCGGAAAGGCGCTGCGCGCATGCGTAACCGATTCCGCCGGTACCGCCGGGAATGACGACGACTTGTCCGGCGAGTGCTTGGGATTGAGGCATGGTATTGGACATCGGGATTCCTTTCGTAGGCTTATTTAATGGGTGGCTCGGGAAATGTCGGCACGCCAGGCTGCAATACGAAGTCATATTCGAGCGTACACACGGCTTCCTGACCGGCATGAGCCTCCGCCGCTCCAGCCGCCCAAACCTGCGGGGCCCGGCCGCGCTCCAGGCATCCGACCAGTGGCTGGGTGACGCCAAACACCACGTCCGTCGCAAGCGCTTCCGGCACATCGGCGAACACTTGCGTGATCAGGGTGCGGTGCTCGGGCGCCGACACCATGAAATGAATATGGGCAGGGCGGTAGGGATGCCGGCCTTGCGCCTTCAGCAGCTCACCGGTTGGTCCGTCCGTCGGAACCGGATAGCCAGCAGGACGCACGGTTCGAAAGTAAAAGCGGCCCTCGGCATCGGTACTGAATTTGCCGCGCAGGTTCATCACATCCTGACCGGGGTCCTGGTTTTCATATAAGCCGACGGGAGACGCCTGCCACACATCGACTACCGCGCCAACGAGCGGCCGGCCGGTGACATTGCGCACCTGCCCGGATACCAGCAGAGGTTCGCCAGGCGTATTTGAACGCGCGATCGAATCGCCGTTGGAACAGCCGGGCGCATGCTGCCTCCAGAACGGGCCAAGCAGTGCCGACGCGGTCTGTCCATGGCTGCAGGGATTATTGCGAAGTGCGACCAGCGTCGAGATTCCCAGTACGTCTGCGGCAAGCGTGACTTCGTTATGCAAATCGGTGTTGGCCTGCCCTACCCTTGCCAGGAATTGCAGTCCGAACTCGAATTCCTCATCCGTCAGATTCACTTCCCGCACGAAATCATGGCTATGGCGCACGAACGCATCCATGATCTGACGCAGGCGCGGATTGGGCGTGCATGCCATAGCGGCCAGAGCGACTTCGGTGACATCCGCCTCGGAGGCTATAAGTTTGGGTTGTGCCATGGGTTCTCCTTACCGGGTATGAAAAGCATGGTGACTGGGGTGCGTTGCGAAGCAGCTACTCATGCATTCTTCGTGCAAACGTTTGCATGACTAAGCTTAGGAGCTTATGTTTTGCATGTCAAGACTTTTATGATTTCGTGTAAAGGCGCCTTTTACACTGCAAGAAATGCCTTACGCAGAGATGCCGTCGGTGCAAGTAGCTTTGCAAACGTTTTCGCAACTTAATTTCCTGGGGGGGAATGCTTGCCGGTGTACGTCTAGCCTTGCGCTTACAGGGGAGCCCGATGGAAGCGGGCGGGAAGCGGTCAGGCGTTCCATCGCCCAAGAAGGTCGAATGGGAACCATGGAAACGCATGGGCGGCTAAATGAAGCATTGGCGCCTCCCCTTGTTTCATACCTTAGGGAAGGCCAGTTCGGGTCAGAATGCGTGGCGCAACCCGATTGCAATGCCATCGACGGTCGCCCCCCGGCCCGCGCCGAGTTCATTGATGGCGAAATCGTAATTGCCGTTTCGCTCGTTGTCGATGCGGCTCGCATAGGTATAAAAGGTCGTGCGTTTGGAAAACGCATAGTCGTACCCGATTGTGAGATGGGTAGCTCCGGTATCACTGCCGCTGCGCAGCGGTCCCACTTGCTCTATCGAGGACCCCTTGCCGTCATTCGCCCTCGCCACTCCCAGCCGGACGCCGTGGGCGCCGGCCTGATAGCTTGCGGACAGATAGTACGCCGTGCGCTCCAGCGGACCGCTGGACGTCTGATACCTCAGGCGTTCTACCGCGCCCCCTACGCGGACCGGACCAAATCGATATGCCGCGCCAATCTTGTGACCCGTGTCGGTCAGTCCGGCGCCTTGATAGTCTTCGTGCCGTTCATGTGCATAAGTGAGATACAGGGGCCCCTTCTCATAAATAGCCGCTAACGAGGTAAGCGACGGCTTCCGCACTGCGGTTTTCTCTTCAGCAAGGCCATGTGCAACCCGCACGGAGACCCCGTTCCATTCCGGCGTCCAGTAGTGGATGCTGTTGCGTTGCCGGCGATCGAAGGAACTTGTATCAAGCACGTTGTCGCTGCTGGGTGCGGAGCCGTTGCCCATGATGCTCATGTAGCCGGCCGTGGTTGGATAGAACGGGTCGAGGCCTTGCGTTGCCGAAGTGTACGGCGTGGTCCAGTTGCCGGCGAATAGCGTACCCCAGGGCGCCGCAAGCCCAAGGCGGGTGTCTCTGCCAGCGAAGCTGCCCGTCCCGGTATCGACTGAAACAGCACTCTCGATCTGCCACAGGGCTTGATAACCGCCGCCGATTACCTCGGCGCCCCTGAATCCGAGCACGGAGCGGTTGTTGGCAAGGCGGTTCAGGCGGCCTACCGATTCGCCGGCGCTATCGCGCGAGGCACGGACGCTTTCCGCGGTAATGTTCAAGCGTCCATAGATCTGAACGCTGTCAGTTGTCTGTGCCGCTGCAGGCAACACAACTGCGGCGAGTCCCAACGCGACGGCTCGATGCATCATCATTAATCCTTCTCCTGTAAAAGTTCATGCGAATGCGTTTCGCAATCGCCGTAGCCACCGGCATGCATGCCTGTACGCGACCGCTCTTTTGACGCCGTGCATATCTTATGCAATCGTTTGCATGCTGTCAAACGGCGAAACTCGCAGGCTCCGGAAACGACGCTGATCGCGCTCGATCATTCAGCGGAGTGAAAATAAACGGCTAAACCTTCCGGAGCGTGTCAGCCGTATTTCAAATGTCATCCGGGATTGTCCGAGGATGAAACGCTGCATCCAGCAGATTGCTGTGCAAAGCCAACTTTGCATGCAATAATATGCAAACGTTGCATAAACATTCCCCTATCTGATGCCTAATACTGTCAAGCCGTCCCGCATTACCATTCGCGACGTTGCAAAGCATGCCGATGTGAATGCTTCCACTGTGTCCCGGGCGTTGAATCCTGCAACACGCCATCTGATCGGCGATCAGGTCGTCGTCCGCGTCCTGGCTGCGGCAAAAGAACTGGGTTACCGGCCAAATGCGCTCGCTTCGGCGCTGAGCGGCGGACAATCCAAGGTGATCGGGATTGTTGTCCCTGATATCGAAAATCCGGTCTTCCCCCCCATTATCAAAGGCATCGAGGAGTCGCTTGCCGCCGAGGGGTTCGGTGTTCTTATATCGAATACGATCGGGTCGCCCGATGAACAGGAGCGGATTCTCGAACAGATGCTGGCGCGCCGGGTCGATGGAATGATCCTGGCTACGGCCGCACGGCAGGATCCTCTCGTGCGTCGCTGCATTCTGGAAGAAGTCCCTATCGTGCTGGTCAACCGCGGAGAGGAGCGCGCGCAGGTCCCCGAAGTCGTCAATGACGATCTGCTCTCCATGCGTCTTGCGGTTGAACATCTCGTCGAGCTCGGGCATAAACGCATCGCCCATATATCCGGCCCCCTCAAGCTTGCCACCGGCTTTTCACGCCGGCAAGGCTTCATACTCGCCGCGCAACTGCATGGTCTCAGTAATTTGCCGGTCGTGGAGGCCACCGAATTCGTACGAGACGCCGGAAGGATTGCCTGCGCGAGCCTGCTGGAGTCGCATCCCGATGTGACGGCGATCGTTGCAGCCAACGATCTGATTGCGCTCGGATGCTACGACGCGCTCAAGGAAGCAGGCCTTGCATGTCCGAGGGACGTCTCCATCATTGGCCATAACGACATGGCACTGGTCGACATGGTGAGTCCTCCGCTGACGACCATCCGCATACAGCACCGTGAGATGGGCAAGCAGGCTGCGCGCCTGATGCTGGAACGCCTGAGCGACAGGCAACGTGTTCCGGTCCGGATCACGCTGCCGCCCGAGCTCCGTGTACGCGGTTCGACAGCGGTACCGCGCAAAAGATAATCCTTTTCCGGGAATCCGAATGGGAGGGCCGTCTGGCGGATTTCAAGCCGATATCGTCATCAAGCAAAGCCAGGAAAGCCAGGGCAGGACATCAAGCGACACGTTGATACTCGGCATCCAGTCGAGGGTAGTCGGTATATCCTCTCGCCCCGCCGCCATAGAACGTGAAGGCATCCGGGATATTGTACGGGCCGTTTGATGCGATCCTTTCCACCAGATCGGGGTTTGCAATGTACTGCCGTCCAAACGCGACCATATCGGCCTGTCCGCCGTCGACCAAGGCGTGCGCCTGCTCGGGCGACAAACCACCGTTGGCAATGAAGATGCCGTGGTAGTTCGTACGAATGAGTTGAATGATCCGGTCCATGTCCGGGGCGCCACCCCAGGCATTCGTGTCCGCACCATGGACATACCCGATGCCGTACTCATTGAGAAGCCGGGTTACATGGCAATAGGTGGTGACCGGGTCCGGATCAAGTGCATTGTTATACAGGGCGAATGGAGAAATACGCACGCCGATCCGGCACGCGGGAAACGTCTCCATGACAGCTTCAAGCACAAGCCGTAGAAAACGGGCGCGATTCTCAATCGAGCCGCCGAACTGGTCCGTACGGCGGTTGACATGGGGCGACAGAAATTGCTGCGGAAGATAACCGTTCGCGGCATGGATCTCGACGCCGTCCAAACCGGCGCGGAGCGCATTGCGTGCGCCGACACGAAACTCATGGATGACGCCATAGATTTCCTCAACGCTCATGGCACGCGACGGACTGGCTGCCATACGCGTGTAATACCCGTTCCGCATGGCGCCGTACACCTGAAGTGCGTGGATGTCCTCATTCATGCCAGAAGGAGATATCGGCTCCTTCCCCTCCAGCAAGGCATAGGAGCTGACGCGTCCACTGTGCCAGAGCTGCGCAAAGATCCGCCCGCCGACTGAATGTACTGCCTCACTCACCAGCTTCCAGCCGTTCACCTGGCTATCATTGTAAAGACCGGGAGCAAGTTCGAAAGCTGCCGACATTGGAGAAATATTGGTCGCTTCGGAAATGATCAAGCCGGCCGAGGCGCGCTGCTTATAGTACTCGGCGTTGGTCGCCGTGGGCACCCCATCATCCCCGGAGCGGGAGCGAGTCACCGGCGCCATCGCCACGCGGTTGTTTAACGAAAGATCACCAATATCCAGCTGTTGCAAAATGGTCTTCATGACTTTTCCCTTTATAGAACAATATTAGAAACGGCTAGTCCGGATCGTGCATGGTAACCAGGAGCCCTGGACGCCCGCGGTGCCCGGCGTGCGATGCGGCATCGACTTCCACAGCTACGCATATTCTCGTCGCATGGCGGTCGGGACCCGGCTTCTTTGCGTGCTTGGATACCGAGTCATGTTGTGAGGGATGTTCAAGCGGTCCGCCAGTCGCACCAGATCGATCAGGCTCTTCGTTCCCATCTTTTCCATCACCTTGTATTTATGCACTTTGGCGGTGATTTCCTGTATGCCGAGCTGCATGGCTATCTGCTTGTTCATCAAGCCGCCGATCGCAAGGCAGAGGACCTGTCTTTCGCGCGGAGTAAGCGTCTGGTATCGTCGAACGCCTTCCAATACATCGCCTTGCGCCGCAATGACTTCAACCGCATGGCCGATGGCATCATTGACCGTGCGAAGCATGTCCTGGTCGCTTACCGGCTTTGCAAGGACCGCGTATGCGCCGGCTCTCATTGCGCACACCGCCAACGGGATGGAACCATGCGACGTGGTAAAAACCACGGGTAATAACACTCCCTTTTGCTCAATCAAACCAAGGGCATCCGCACAGCCCGCCTTGCATGACTGCGTGTCGATGATTGCGCACGCCGGACCTGTCGGCAACGGTTCGCTTTCAAAGGAATCCAGAGAGGAGAAAACCTTAACTTGGTAACCGCTGCAACGAAGTAAATGACTTAAGGTGCGCTGTACGTCTTCATCGCCATCTACTATAAAAACGAGTTTTGCCATGGTCTCTTTTCTCCAAAAGAAGATAAAACCTCCCGTTGCTGCGAACAAGCCGGCAGACCGATAAACCAGACGGAGAATCCGTCTTGCAAGGAAGAGGGGAGTCACTTTCCTCGGCCCGCCTCCTATCCGGGAACACGATGATGTGACTTTAACGGAGGCACTCTTAACTGATAAGATACGAAAAATCGAAAATATCATTGCGCAGAACGCAAAAGCGAAAGATGGATCGATTTGCCGAACTGAATGCATTTGCCTTGGTGGCCCGCACCGGCGGCTTTTCCTCCGCTGCACGCCAACTCGGTGTGGCAACGTCCTCGGTGACACGCCTGGTTGACGCACTTGAACAGCGAATCGGCACTCCTCTGCTGAACAGGTCCACGCGCAACGTTACGCTGACCGACAGCGGACTTGCTTACTTCGAACGCGCACTTGTCATCCTCGAGCAGCTTGAAGCCGCCGATGAAGAAGCGTCTGTCAATAACCATGAGCCGCGAGGCGTTCTTCGCGTAACGGCTCCCGTAACCTTCTCTACCCTTTACGTCGCTCCACTGCTCAAGGAATTCACGCAGCGCTATCCCCGGGTCAAGCTCGATCTCCAGTTATCCGACGCCCTGACCAACCTGGTCGATGAATCCATCGATGTTGCAATCCGTATCGGTAACTGCGACAACCAGCCAAACCTGATTGCTCGGTGCCTCACTGGCCATGAGCGAATCATCTGCGCCAGCCCGGAATATCTTTCCCGCTCTGGCACGCCCAAGGCGCCAGCGGAGCTCCTGCAACATAACTGCTTGCAGTTCGCATATGGAAAAAGCGGCCGCACCGGATGGCAGCTAAAAGGACCGGACACGGTCGAGGAAATATCGGTAAGCGGCAATCTTGTTGCCAACAATTCCGAGATGCTCCGCCGTGCCACATTGGATGGGTTGGGCATAGCAATGCTGCCCGACTGGCTGGTGCGCAAGGACCTGCATGCAGGAACCCTCCATAGAATTCTGGCTGACCATGTAGCCAATCCGGGCCCGATGGATGTTGGACTATACGCCTTGTATCCGATCAATAGACGGGGATCTGTCAAAGTAAAGGCCTTCATCGAATTGCTTGCAGAGCACTTGGCAGCAGGACTCCATCAGTAACGAATCCTGAGCACGAAACCTCGACATCCAGCATTTATGATTGATGCTTCATTCTGATGACTGTCCATGAATACCGGACAGTCATTGCAGAACCGGTGCTTTGTCCCGAACCTCCTTACAATGAAGTCATATGTTCCTCGATGACCCGCGCGGCATCGTTGCGTCTTGATTGGCTTGGTCTCGAGCGGATTGCAGGTGGGTGTATGGAAGAATCGGTTTGCCCTGGGATGCAGGGCAAGGCGGAAGGAGCGCCGTGTGGCGGGCCACACAAGCGACGAACAAGGCGGCCATGCGCCCAGGGCAAGCCGAGGCGACCGTACAATCACCTGCAATCCGCTCTAAAATGCAGGCACTCCAACTGCGTGCCTTGTAAAACATGAAAATCCGCATATCGCATCTCGAGTATGCATCGCGTGCATTGCAACGCTTCAGTTTCAACACATGGCTCATACCCTTCCTTTTCGCATTAAGCGGATGCAGCACCGAACACTATACGATCAACCATGCACATGACCCGATACCTTCCGAGGCACGTTACGCGATAAATAAGCTGGATACGGGAGACAACAGCGACAGCCTTCTCGTGATGCTCTCGTTTTCGGGCGGCGGGTATCGGGCGGCCGCCTTGTCCTATGGCGTCCTGTCGGCTCTTTCGGAGACCCGCGTGCACTGGGATGGGAAAGAAAAGCGCCTGCTGGACGAAGTTGACCTGATTGCCAGTGCTTCGGGTGGAAGCTTGACGGCCGCCTATTACGGCCTGTACCGTGACCGGATCTTCGATCGCTTTGAATCAGACGTCCTTGCGGCAGACCTGCAGTCCAAGGTGATAGCGAGGAGCCTTTCCCCGTATGGCCTCTGGCGCCAGAGCTCCCTGCGATTCGGTCGCGGCGACCTGCTTCAAGAGGTGCTGGATGAGCATGTTTTCAAAGGCAGGACATTCGCCGACCTTCCAAGGGTGCGACCGATGTTGTTCATCAATGCAACGGAGATGAAGACCGGTGAGCGTTTCGAATTCACCCAGGATCAGTTTGATCTTCTCTGCTCGGATCTCGGAAGCTTTCCGCTTTCCCGGGCCGTCGCTTCCTCCATGGCGGCGCCGCTCGTCTTCTCGCCCATCACCTTGTGGAACCATAGCGGCACCTGCCCGCTCAAGCAAAAACCCCTGCCTCTGCACAGCGGCGTACATACCCAGAAATTCGTGCATCTTCTTGACGGAGGCCTTCACGACAATACCGGAATCAAGACGGCGCTGGAGATCGCGGAAGCGCGCGGAAGCATCGTCGGCATGGCCAAGGCGGCGAACATGCGCGGCATCAAGAAAAGAGTTTTCATTATCGTCAACGCGCAGGCGGTTCCCGAACTGCCGGAAGACAGTTCGCCGAACACGCCCGGGCTGTATCGGCAATTGAAGGCATTCATTGATATTCCGATCGACCTGCATTCGAACGGCAGTGTGCAGGCACTGTATTCGACGATTTCACGGTGGAAGAGTGAAATCCGGGGCTACAGCGCGGAACAGATCGATGGGACTTATGACAGGGATGTCGACTTCTACGTTATCGAGATCAACCTGCGCGCAGCGGATAAGTCCTCCGGCTTTAACCGGCTCCAGGACATCGGAGTGACGTTGCAGCTGGAGCCGACGGATATCCATCTGCTGAAGTCGTTTGGCCGGATGCAATTGGAAAAGTCGGCTGAATGGCAACGGCTCATGCGCGACATCGGCACCGCCCCGGAGCTACGCTAAGCGAAATCAATCCGCCCGCGAAGCCATGAGACAGGCAGCTCCGGGCGACACATGCAAATGGCGCATGCCGCTAAAGACACTCCGACACCCCGCCCCGGTTCGTCTTGATAAGGAAACCGTGGCTTGGTCGCCCTTGGTGCGAGCGCGCACCGAAGTAAAGTAAAGTGAAGGCGGCATCCGCGCCGCCTCCACTCAGTAAGGCAAGTCAAACAGCAGCACCTCTGCCGCTTCCGCACTGGTCAACATGACAAGCTTTTCGGCAGTGACCTTCAGGGCGTCGCCACCTTGAAGCGCAACCCCATTGATCTCCAGGCGTCCGCGTATCACATGGACATATGCAGTCCGTCCTTCATCAAGCTGGTGTTCAATGCGGTCCTGTCCATTGAGGATCGATGCATATACCGATGCATCCTGCTGCACCGACACCGAGCCCTCGCGACCGTCAGGCGAGACGATCAGACGCAGGCGTCCCTGCTTGGATTCGGCATCAAAATGCTTCTCTTCGTACGACGGAGCACTGTCCTTCACATTTGGCTCGATCCAGATCTGCAGGAAGTGCACACCTTCGCTTTCAGAATGGTTGTATTCACTGTGCCGCACTCCGGTACCGGCACTCATCCGTTGCACGTCGCCATAGCGCAGCACCGAGCCGTTGCCCATGCTGTCCTTGTGCTCAAGCGCGCCATCCAGCACATAGGAAATAATTTCCATGTTGCGGTGACCATGCGTTCCGAAACCGCGGGAAGGCTGAACCCGATCCTCATTGATCACCAGCAGCGGGCCAAAGCCGACATGCCTGGGATCGAAGTAATCGCCGAACGAGAAGCTATGGCGAGAGTTGAGCCAGCCGAAACTTGCGGCGCCGCGGTCAGTGCTTTTACGAATTTCCAGCATTTTTTGCTCCTGTTCTCATCAATTGATAATCCGATGTTCGACACGGTCGAACATCCTGCAGCAACGATTCCTTCCTCTGTTACTGCTGCGATGTATGCATTATGCGCGGTGCGGAAGCGAAGGCAAAACGGAACGTTTTATGCCCTATGTTCGAATTTTTCGAAAGCCAGAAGGTGTGCGCAACGGTTGTTGTCATGAACCGGGGCATATCCCTGGATGAGCTTTATATGGAGCCGCGACAAAGGTCTGGTCGCTTAGGCGGTGGTCAGCAAGCGTCGCGAGCGGTACGGAGTCACATTGCGTTGCGTTGGGTTGCGTTGGGTTGCGTTGGGTTGGGTTGCATTGGGTTGCATTGGGTTGCATTGGGTTGCGTTGAGGAGCGGGAACGCGCGCGTACAGATGTATGCCATATGAATTGTGCACAGAACCCGCACAGTGATTCCCGCGTGCACCGGTTTATCCGATGGGATCCCGCAACTATAGTTACGCCAACGACGCGACACCAGTCGCCCCAAAGCACTTAACAAGTCTGCGACTTGTTCGACTTTTGAACATATAACCTATCGTCTGGAGTACACCATGAGAAACAAGATGCTGATTGCCGCCACGCTGTTTGCTGTTACTGGCAGCGGAGCTTTTGCACAGGACCTCTTATTGGCGAATGCCGGTTATGCGGGGCTTGAGGAGACCTTGGAAGCGGGAGCCGGCAACAGCGCGGCAATGGCGATGGCGCCCTCGGCAACCATCCCTGAAACGAGTCAGGGAAAGACTCGGCAAGAGGTACGTGAAGAACTTGCGGAGTACAACCGGCAAAATCCGCGTGGATATCTGTACACCTACTACCTTGGCCACGTGATCGGCCAAGTATCGATTCGTCAATGAATTGGTCAATAGCGTTTCGTTACCCGATTGCCTGAGCTGAGCTGAGCTGACCTAACCTGCCCTGCTGCGGTACGCCGGCGTATAAAGGCGGAACCACCGTATTTGCAGGATCTGGCGAACCCTGTTTTCTGACCGGGCCCATGTAGCGGCCCGGATTTGAAACCTCATGCAAAGAGCTCAATCGCCCAGTCCGTGAAAGCCCGGACCCGGGCAGAAGGATTGCGATTTTGCGGATACAGGATGGAGACATCCACGTGATCGCAGACTTCCTCTTCCAACAAGGCAATCAACCGGCCTTTGGCCAGCTCATCCCGCACCAGAAATTCCGGAAGCTGGATGATGCCCATCCCGGCAACCGCTGCTTCCACACAGCCATCGGAGTCGTTGAACGCTATGCGTCTGCGACCGCAGATATCCAACCGGTCCTTGCCCTTGCCATAGGCGATAGCGTGCGCCTTACCGGTTCTTGGAGAGATGTAATGAACAATCCAGTGACATTCCAGATCTTCCGGACGACGTGGTGTACCGTGCTCCTTCAAGTAGGAAGGACTCGCGCAGGTGACGGCCGGAAAGGAATGCAGGTGCCTCGCAATCAGCGTGTCATCGACGCTTACGCCGCCACGTATGACACAGTCGATACCTTCCTGCAGAAGGTCTACTTGCCTGTCCGTACTATGGATGTCGAGCTCGATTTCCGGATAGCGTGCAATGAAATCAGGAAGCCGGGGAATGATCATTCGACGACCCAGGGCTGCCGGGATACCGACCCTGAGTCTGCCCTTGGGCGTTGCAGTCAGCCGAGCAATCGCTCCTTCGGCTTCGTCGAAATCGCTGAGCAGCCGCACGGCACGTTCATAGTACGCCGCGCCGTCGGGCGTCACGCTGATATGTCGAGTAGTGCGGTGCAGAAGTTTGACACGCAGCCTTTGCTCCAGGGCCCCTACCTGTGCTGATACCGTTGTCTTGGGCAGATTCAGCGATATCGAAGCCTTCGTAAAACTATTGAGTTCCACGACGCGAGTGAAGGCTAGCATGGTGTCTAAACGATCCATAGTGTTGGTCCGAACAATTTTTACAGCAGTGGCGGAAAATGCTCTTGATAGGAAGCGCGGTCCAAATATCACCGGTGCCATCGGTCCCCGGCGAAAAGGACGTAAGAGCCCGTTTGATAACTACTCGTTTTCAAATAATCGCTTGAGAAGCAAGCTACCCATAGCGACATAGATCATTTCGGAAGAGACGTCGATGCGGCCCTCGTAGTCACGTACCAAGCGCCGCCATTGCACCATCCAGCCAAAGGAACGCTCTACAACCCAGCGACGAGGGAGCGGAATAAACGTGTGCTGCCTCTCCAGCTTGCGAACGACCTCAACAACGAATCCAAGCATCGTTGCCTCGTCGAGCAATCGTCGTCGGTCATACGCGGCATCAGCAAACAGATGCTTCACCCATGGCCATCGCTTCTTCAATGCCACCAGCACCCATTCTGCTCCAGTGGAATCGGCTATATCTGCCGGCGTCAGGTTCACCATCAACAGCCGTCCATCACTATCAACTGCGACATGTCGCTTGCGGCCCTTGATCTTCTTGTTCGCATCATAGCCCCTTGCCATACCGCCCGGCGCCTTAACCGTTTGACTGTCGATGACCGCTGCACTGGGATGCTCCTGCCTATTCTGATTCTGCCGGTCCAGCATCAACGCCACATCGTGGATAACCTTGAAGAGTAGCCGCCTCACAAAGCGCCGAAACCACCAGTACACCGTTTGCCAGGGCGGGAAATGCACCGGCAACATGCGCCATTCGCATCCGGAGCGCACAAGGTAACGAATGGCATTGAGCACTTCGCGCAGGTCCGTGATGCGGCGACGGCCAGTTCTCGCTGGTGACGGTAACAATGGCTCAATGGCTTGCCATTCCTGATCGCTCAGATCACTTGGATAGCGCTTGGCTTTGCGTTCGCGCTCGACCTGTCTGGCCCGCTGCGGTTCTGTCCACATGGTAATCCTCCGTGCACTTCCCCCACTTCAAATTACCAACTTACTCCTCCTTCAATCTGTTTTCAAACAGGCAGTAAGAAGCCTGAACACGTTGGCATAGGTAGCGCAAGGCCGCCTACAGCGAATAGCGCTCCAACAATGTTCGGATTGACCAGACGGCGCCATCGCTTATCCGTTTGCCGTCTTCAGCTTCGAAGACCCTTCTGTTCCCGCTTCTTGCGTAGGACAAGGCTTCAAACGCAATACCCTTGCGAAGGTCACGCGCTATCGATACACGCTTTTGTTCTCCGCCGATCTTGTAGCGTGCACGACACTCGAAACCGTCTTCGAAGTGAAATCCGATATGACATACTGCCCTCTCCGGCGCCCGCAGGGTTTTTGACCACTGCTCCAAAACAAAATTTGCCTGTTGAACCGTGGCTACCCTCGCAGTGGCTGTGATGCCACCAGTACGTTCCAGCGTAATGTAGGCAACCTCAAGTCTATCTGCAGGATATTGGGACGGTGACATGTCGAGGTAAATTTCTGAGGCAGGTAAATTGGCGATGTTTCTCTCTGCACGGCACGCCGCGCCTATTGCCGCTTGCTTCACCGGCTTGTGCACGGAACATCGCCGACTTGGCGTGCCTATCAACATGACGATGGCAAGGCTCGCCGACAAAGACCTTGCAGATGTACGGTAACAAGCTGCAACGCGGCAAGCGGCGCTTTGGCAGGCACTCTTAGAAAGCAGGCCGCTATTTCGATTTCTGCATCTTACGCTTCAGGCTTTTCAGAATGATGTCAATCCAATGCCGATTTATTGCAATTGACAAAATCGCTAAGGGGCATGCCATGGCGGAACGCCAGTAAGATCTCGTACGCCCATCGCGGCCCTCGCCAGGGCTTACCGCTCCTTGTCGGGCTGCTCCAGAATTCACGTATGTGTCGGTATCGTAGATCCCGCATTACAAATGACACATCCGGACCGGTGCATTTGCGTCCGGGATGTTTCACAATAGACGCAGGCCGGCCAACCGCCGTGCCGAAACGGATTCAACATCGCTATAGACATCCTACTGGAGCACTCATTGATGGACGAAAAGGCCAAGTTAATCGCTCTTACGAGTGCATTGCGTCGCTTGCACCAGAAACTGGTTGACGTCGCGAGGCGAGACTACGAACAGGAATGGGGTTCGGTCGACGTTGGACAGCTGCTTCAACTCCTGACCAAGCATCCGGGTTTTGGATGGTTACGCGAGCTCAGCGCTTTGATGACCTCTATAGACGAACTGACCGACCACGAAACAGTAAGTCCGGAGGCGTATCAATCGGCATGCGAACAGACGAAGGCATTGGTACTTCTGGCGGGAAGTCAATCAACACCCTATACAGAAAAGTATCGCCACCTTCTTCAGACTGAGCCGCTCGTGGCGATGGAACATGCCGGCATTCGTCGCTTGCTGAATGCGCGGTAGTTCAGTCTGCTTGCGCCTTGTCGGTTTGACTGTACGGATGATCCGCGTCACCACGCCTTCGTCCACGGCCCGACTTGCATGCTGGTCCCGCAACGCCAACCCTTGCCTGGCGAAACCCTGATTCCACCCGCAGGGCAATCTTTCCGGTCTCGCCTGGTCCCGTCCGGACCAAACAGCTCGAGCCATGGCTTGTTGAAATAGCTTCCTGACTCTGCTCGGAAAGCCCGTTCGAAAACTTTGAACATTGCTCTGCAAATTTTCCGTTTTGGCATCGCGGCGGCGCCAGCCATAATATCCACAGGTTACGGGGCAAGCATGACACACGGTCGGCGCCTGTATTTCAATTGAAATACAGGCTGACACAAACTCGTGATCTGCGTTGTTTATCCTCTACGGAGGCGAATGGGAATCCATTCCTGTTCAACTTTGCACATGTGTTACGGAGGCCGCCACTTCAAGCTGTGCAATACCGTTATTCAGGAACACCTGGAGCATGCCTGAAGCAGATTATTGGTTTGCCGTCTCTGGGACCTTGAGCGAAAGGCAACCGTGCTGGACATCTTGAATGACATTATTTAGATAAACAATTCCGGCGCACTGCAGACATCTCGTCCTCGATATATCAGCGGTTAGAGAAACTTTGTGCCGTGGCAATGGATAAACGAGGTCATTATGTTTGAAAACGAACCAGCTGATAACACGCAGCCCGATCAATCGCGCCGAAGCGCCATCAAGGCAATCGCCGGCGTTGCCGCCGGTGCCTGGCTAGGTCCGGGCTCCATGCTCAGCGCAACCGCAGCGACCGGCAATAAGCCCGAGATCATTCTGCACAACGCGCAAATCACCACGCTCGACAAACGGATGCCGACCGCGAGCGCAGTTGCCATTTCCGGCGGGCGTTTCCTTGCAGTTGGATCGGATGCAGACATCATGCGCATGGCAGGACCCGCCACCCGCGTTATCGATGGCCGCCGCCGCCGCGTCATTCCCGGACTGATCGATTCCCACATCCACATCATCCGCGGTGGCCTCAACTACAACATGGAATTGCGCTGGGATGGCATTCCTTCGCTGGCCGAAGCCATGCGCAGGCTGAAGGACCAGGTCGACCGTACGCCCGCTCCTCAATGGGTCCGCGTCGTCGGCGGTTTTACGGAGCAGCAGTTCGCAGAGAAAAGACTGCCTACCCTGGAGGAGATCAATGCCGTCGCGCCTGACACTCCGGTATTCATCCTGCACCTGTATGACCGCGCCCTGCTCAACCGCGCAGCCTTGAAAGCGGCTGGCTATACCAAGGACACGCCGAATCCGCCAGGCGGCCTGATTGTCCGTGGCAAAAATGGAGAACCGACCGGCCTGATGCTCGCGGAACCGAATGCATTGCTGTTGTACTCGGCATTGGCGCGCGGACCGAAACTGCCGTATGACTACCAGGTCAATTCCACGCGCCATTTCATGCGCGAACTGAATCGGCTCGGCGTCACGAGCGCTATCGATGCCGGCGGCGGGTTCCAGAACTATCCCGACGACTACAAGGTCATCGAAGACTTGCACAAGGAGAACCAGCTCACTGTCCGGATCGCCTATAACCTCTTCACCCAGAAGGCCAAGGAAGAGCTCTCCGATTTCAAGCGCTGGACCGGCATGGTCAAGCCCGGACAAGGCGACGACTTCTATCGACATAACGGCGCCGGCGAGATGCTGGTGTTTTCCGCAGCCGACTTCGAAGACTTCCGCCAGCCCCGTCCCGAGATGCCCGCCAACATGGAGCAGGACCTGGAGGAGGTGGTGCGTCTGCTGGCACAGAACCGCTGGCCTTTCCGTCTTCACGCCACCTATGACGAGACCATTTCGCGCGCGCTCGACACGTTCGAAAAGGTCAATCGCGATATTCCATTCAACGGCCTGCACTGGTTCTTCGACCACGCCGAAACCATCAGTGACCGGAACATCGAACGCATTGCCAAGTTGGGCGGCGGCGTCGCCATCCAGCATCGCATGGCTTACCAGGGCGAGTACTTCGTTGAACGCTATGGACAGAAGGCGGCCGAACGCACGCCGCCGTTCAAGAGGATGCTCGAAATGGGCGTCCAGGTTGGCGTCGGTACCGACGCGACCCGCGTAGCAAGCCACGACCCTTGGAATGCCTTGTACTGGCTCACGACGGGCAAGACGGTGGGCGGACAACGCCTGTACCCCACCAGCAATGTCGTCGACCGCGAGACGGCCTTACGTCTCTATACGCAAGCCAACACCTGGTTCTCGAATGAAGAAGGCACAAAGGGCCAGATCAAGGCAGGCCAGCTGGCCGACCTGGCGGTCCTGTCGCAGGACTATTTCGCGGTGCCCGAGGAGGACATCCGACAGATCGTGTCGTCGCTCACCGTGGTGGGCGGACGCGTCGTCTATGCCGCCGATGACTTTTCCTCCCTGGATTCACCCATTCCTCCCGCGATGCCGGACTGGTCTCCAGTGCGCAAATATGACGGTTACTATAAAGCCAGAAAGTCGGAAACGTCGCATCTGCAAGACCTCCATCGTCAGGCGCTTGCGGCGTGTGGATGCAGTACGGCGTGCGGGGTGCATGGACATGCCCACGGCCGTGCCGCATCGGCTCCCACTGCGGACAATGGCGGGTTCTGGGGCGCACTCGGCTGCTCCTGCTGGGCCGCCTAGCGCAACTGTCTTGATGGTCGGCGAGGTGCAAGAGAACGACTGTTGCACTTCCCGGCCTGCCACTTACAGCTTGGCAAGATTCGGACATTGTGAATATTGCTCCGTGCGGCAGTGAATTGGCTGCCGCCGGAGCGTTGCCTGCCATTGTCGTTCAACCACCACCTCTCCACTATCAAGGGAAAACATGAAAATCAAAACACGTCTTATCGCTTCGCTTCTGCTTGCAGCATCGGTGATGGCACCCGCGTTCGCTGCCCCCGATACGTTTGTTGTCGACACTACACACAGCTTCCCTCGTTTTTCTTATAGCCACTTCGGCTATTCCACCCAGCTTTCCCGCTTCAACAAGACGTCAGGCAAGGTGGTGTTGGACAAGGCAGCGAAGACGGGCTCCGTTGACATTGTGATTGACACGAAATCGGTCGACACCGGCTTCTCCACATTTGATGAGCATATCCAGGGCGAAGACTTCCTCGACACCGCGAAATTTCCCACTGCATCGTTCAAGTCCACGAAGGTCAATTTCAATGGCGATACGCCGGCTACCGTCGAAGGCAACCTCACTATCAAAGGCGTCACGAAACCTGTGACGCTGACGGTATCCTCTTTCCAGGCGATGCCGCATCCGATGCTGAAAAAAGACGCCATTGGCGCAAATGCCTATACAGTCATCAAGCGGTCGGAATTCAACGCCGGCAAGTACGCGCCACATGTGGGCGACGAGGTCCGGATCGACATTGCCGTTGAAGCGATCAAGGAATAACAAGCGAGCATCTGCCCCCTGCCTCTATCGCAACAGCCGCCGGGGGCAGCGCTACATTGCCACTGCAGCCGTGCGCGCGACGTTGGCTGCGGTGTCGGACCAGGCGAATAGCTTATCCAGGGCGGAACGACCGGCCGGCTTTGCCCTCAATTCAAGAATAACAAGTGATTTCATGGACATGCAACTATCGGACCTTTCAACGCTTCTCGGCGAAGGCTCCTTGCGATCAATCGGCGATGCGATTGCTACCGGCCAGACCAGCTCCGTCGAGGTGACAACATGGTATCTGCAAAGAATTGAAGCCTATAGCGGTGGAGAGAACGGCCTCAACTGCGTTCGCACCGTTTCTCCGCTTGCGATGGAACAGGCGGCGCGTGCCGATGCGGAGTTGGCCCGAGGCTTGCGTCGAGGTCCGTTACATGGCGTGCCCTATCTTCTCAAGGACAATATCTTCACTGCCGACGGCAGCTTCGCATCCGCCGGCTCCAGGGCATTGGCGCAGTTCGTCCCGCCTTATGAAGCGACTCTGGTAACGCGCCTGCACCAAGCCGGAGCGGTACTCCTTGGAAAAACCAATCTGACTGAATTCGCCGACTTCGTCTCGGATATCATGCCCGCCGAGTTCAGCGGTGCCGGCGGCGTCGTCCGTAACCCGCTAGGAATGCGATATGGACGTGGACAAGGCTCAAGTGTCGGCTCCGCGGCTGCTGTAGCCGCACGTCTATGCGCCTTTTCCATTGGCACGGAGACCCAGAATTCCATACAGGCGCCGGCTGTGCATAGCTCGATTGTCGGCTTCAAACCAACCGTTGGACGCATCAGTCGGCACGGAGTCGTGCCTTTGGTTCCAAGCCAGGATTCGCCGGGCCCGCTCACGTTGACGGCAGAAGACGCAGCGACGGTGTTTCGCGTTCTGGCGGGCGCGGATCCCAAGGATGCGGCTACGCTGCACGCTTTCCAGGGCTCCGAAATGGAGAGCATGGAACTGCGCGGGCTCAGGATCGGCGTGCCTCGTCGTTTCATCGCGGATAACGTCATGACGGAGAGTCGAAGGGCCGTGTTTGACCGAGCGCTGGAAGCGTTGGCGCGAGCTGGTGCCGTGATCATCGATCCATGCGACCTGCCGAGCGCAGAGGAGCTGAGCGAGGTGAAATCTTGCGTCTTTCGTACGGAATTCAAGGAAAGCCTGAACACCATGCTGGCCGAGCTGAAGCCGTGTGGCATGACGTCGATGGAAGACATCATCCAATGGAACGAGAGGCATCCCGCGGCAATTCCTTATGGCCAATCACTTTTGGTCGCGGCTAACGCTTCAACCGGGACGAGCTCTGCCCAATATATCGAGGACCGCCGTCGGGATATTGCACTAAGCGTCGACGACGGCATAAAAGCCGCGCTGGCATCCGGGTCTGCCGATGTCCTGTTGTCGCCGATGACTGCCGCCGCCAAATGCACCGGCAAGGCCGGCGCCCCGGTCATTGCGATTCCCGTGGGCTCGGATGAGAATGGAGACCCGTTCGGCGTCACGGTATTCTCCGCCCCTGGCGAGGACTGGGCTGTGTTGAGGGCGGCAACCGCGATCGAACATGCGATTGCGCAACGCATGGAATGTAAGCTTGCATCTGTCGTGTCCTGATGCGGGTGCGCCGGTACCGAAGCCATTCCGTGAACCCGGCACACCTACCTGAATGCCGTTTATTCCATGATTGCCCCGTAGGCAATGTTCCTGCGTTATTTCATGGCGTCGAAGGTCGCGCGACCTCGTGCTCCGTCCGCGATATCGGCAGTGTCAACTGGAAGATACTGCCGTAGGGAATTGCCGGGAGAGCTTGAAGCCGACCTTGATGTGCCTCCACAATTGAACGCGAGATTGCAAGTCCCATCCCCATACCCGCTTGCTTGGTGGTATAGAACGCTTCGAATACCTTTGACATTGCCTCCGCACTTAAGCCAACACCGGTGTCTGCAACAGCGACCATGATGTGGTCATTGTCCGGGTTGTCGGAATAAATCGACAGCACCCGCGGCCGGCCTTGCAGCTCGCTCATCGCCTCTACGGCGTTCACCACCAGATTCAATAACACCTGTTGCAGCTGGACGCTGTCGCCATTGACAGTGTGCGCCCCGGCGGCCAGCGACAGCTGGACAGAGACAGTTCGCCTTTCGATGTCACTACGGGCCAGGGTTACGATGTGACGAACAATGTCATGCAAGTCCAGCTGCTCCATCACCGGCGCGCTATTGCGGGTCAAGGCTTGCAGGCTATGGATGATATGGCCCGCCCTGCCTGCCTCGCTCACAATTTCTTCCAGCCCGGCAAGTACCTCGCCGAGTTCAGGCGGGTTCCGCTTTAGCCATCTCAAACTGGCGCCGCCATTTGAAACGATAGACATCAGAGGCTGGTTGATCTCATGCGCGATCGAAGCCGTAAGCTGCCCTACCGTCGTTATACGGGCAACTCTGGCAAGCTCCGCTTGCGATATGCGCAAGGCGTCCTCATAGCCGCGTCGTTCGGTAATATCAGTGACGGTGCCGACGAAATGCCAGACGTCGTCTTCCCCGGTGGCGACCTTGCCGACGCCGGATATATAGCGAATGCCGCCATCCGGGCGGACAATCCGGTATTCAATGTGAAAGGGCTTCTGCTCTTCCGTGCATAAGCGGAGCGTATCGACCACGACCGACCGGTCATCCTCATGGATATAGGAGAGGAAATCAGACAAGGACAACAGGCGCTGGTCTGGATCACGGCCGAAAATCCGGCACGCCTCGGCGGACGCGCTGACAATGTCTTGCGATGTATCCCACTGCCAGCTACCCGTATGCGAAATCTGCTCTCCAAGTTCCAGCGTGGCTTCACTCGCGCGCAGGGCATTTTCAGCCCTTTGACGCTGATGGTTTTCCTCGACCAGATCAGCATAAAGCCTGGCAATTTCGAGCGAGATGGCGGCTTGCGCGGCAATGACTTCCAGTACCTCTACGTGTTCCTCGGTGAAGGCATCCGGCCGGTGGCAATTTTCAAGATACAACACACCAACCAGTTCTCCCCTTTTTACCAGGGGAATACACATCGCAGCACATTGCGGCTTGTGCTGCAAGTAGGGATCCAGCTGAAACGCGCCCGGGTGCAAGCTTCCCGCATAGTGTGACCCCTTGAGACTGCGTATCGTGGTGTGCAGCATCGAAAGCGGCAGGTCGCTATCCGTCGGCGGCTTCTGCGCTATTTCAACCTCTACGCCTGTCAGCGAGGTCGCTGCACGGGCCGCGATCACCGGCGCTCCTCGTTGACAGCGGATGAGAAGGCCGCGTTGTGCGCCTGCATGTTCGATAGCGATCGTCATCAGGACCTTGACCAGACTCTCCAGGCGTATTTCCTCCGACAATGCACGGATGTACCGCAACACGCTGAACATTTGCCAGCCCTCTTCGCTACCGACGATGGCTGCTTTCGCATGGAGCGCGCCAACGTTTCTATATAGCTTGGGATATTCCTGCTCCAGTCGCTTGACCTTTGCGATCGCTCCCCAGTTACGATAAGCATTGCGCGCACCGTTCAAGTGCGCCTCCGCCGAAGTTTGCAAGCCGGATTCCAGGCAAAAGCGTGCTGCAAGTTCATGCGCATAAGCAGCATACTGCAGAAATCCTTGTGATTCGGCATGCCCTATCGCCTCGCCATACAGCTTCTGCGCAGTCCAGGGATTTCCACTTATCCTTTCCATTTCAGCCGCAACCAGCGCCCGCTTGTCGGAGAAGTTTTGCGGGTTGATGCTGGCCCAATGCGCGATCTTGTCGTAATGAGGCTGCATTCTTCGGCGGATATTGGCTGAATCATGCGAAGCGGCTCCATCCGCGGCAAGGATCAATGCGGAAAACAGATGGAAATCAAGCAGGTGGATATGACCCGGTGCCGACCATGCCCGGGTTTCCGCTTCGGCAATGCAAGTCGATGCCTGATTGAACTCGCCCGCAAGGTAATGGCTGATGGCTTTGTAGAGCCAAAACCAAAACACCAAGGTGGAGTTGCGGTCCTTGCCAGGCCCGATGAGATCATCCAGATCCGATAGCTTCAGCCCGTTCCCGGTGTATTGCGTGCCTCCCGCCTTTCTCAGGTTATCGATAAAGCGGATCTGCATTATCAGGATGGATTCAATATCCTTGTATCCGGCCTGGCGTACGAATGCCAGGCCACGTTCGGCTTCGGATAGGACTGCATCGAGCTGATCTCCCCGGGCAAGGATATAGGCGACCTGCTGACAACAATGAAAGCACGCCATGGTGATATCCCCATGGGCCACGCCTGCGTCAAAGCCGGCTTTCGTGCACTCGACCGAGAAAGAAAATGGCTGTGTCCAGACACCGAGCTGGGCCAGCTGTATGCGGGATTTTGCTTCGAAAGCCACATACTGGTGCTGCGCGACGAGAGCCTGCGCTAGCTGGCCGTAATGAAAGCCCTCGTGGTACGCATTAAAGCGTTGGGCCACCATGATGCCGAAGCCACCCAGGGCCATCGTTGCGGCGCCTGTCATGCCCGACTTCAGCGTCAATGCGAGCGATTGGCAAATTTGCATGAAATGCAGCCGTTCATCCGTAAAGGCTGCGCCCATCGACAGTACCGCCAGCAAAGACATTGCCGCTTCGGTCTCGGCATTCTGCATCTGTGGCAAGCTCAGTAGCGCGTCTCCGGGATGCTCGGCAAGCTTGCTCAGGATTGCGCGGTAAGCGGCTTCACAATCGTCCTGTGAAGGTTGCCGTTCAATCTGTATTCCAAAGTTTCGCAAACCTTCGAGGGCAACGTCTACCGAATGCGTGATCTCGGAACGCCGCAGGTGGATCTCTGCCTTCATTCGGTACGCCGCCAATCTGTTCCCGGAGGGTGACGCGATGGAAAGCAGGTGGTCAACCACTCTACCGGCTTCGTCGAGATTTCCAGTGATGAGCAGGCAGTCCGCCTTCTCCAGCTTCAACGAGCATGCGAGCTCGGGAGAAAGCTCGGCATATTCATGAACCAGACCGAGCGCTGTATCGATGAAAGTCAGCGCAGATTCATACGCGATAGTGCGTTTTGCCTTTTGCGCCGCCAGTAATCCACACCTTGCGACATGTTCGCGCTCGCTTCTTTGCACGATGAGCGGCGACGCGATTGCCAGGTGATCAAACGCCTTGAACAGCTCCTCGTCGTGGCCGCTTTTCATGGCATCGTCCAGAAGCAGGCTTCCAATGAGAAGGTGAAGGTTCAAGCGCCGCTGCTCGTGAATGAGCAGATATGCTGCCTCTTGCACTCGATCATGACAGAAGCTGATCGTATCCCTGGAGAGAAAGACCACCTCCGCGTCTATTGCCGGCTCCAGCAGTTCGCCCACCTCGGCAGCGGTCACGGAAGACAGTCTCGCCAGGACCTCGATTGTGCTTTTCCGACCAAGGCAGGCAAGCATGCCCAGGATGGTCTGGGTCGGCGCCGGCATGCGTGACAAGCGTTCGAGCACCAGAGCGGCGACATTATCGGTGTAGCCGCGGCTACATATTGCAGCCAGGTCAAAGCTCCATACGGCAGAAGCTGAATCAAACACAATCAGTCCATCATCCACGATGGCTTTCAAGAACTGTTTGACGAAGAAAGGGTTCCCGGCGGTCTTCTCATACACGAGTGAAGCAAGCTCACGCACCTCCCTCGTGTTCTGCCTCAATACGTCGGCAACCATGCGCTCTACCGCTTTACCGTCCAGTCCGACCAAGCTGACTTTATGCACCGCCGTCGCTTTTGGCTGCAGCTCACTGATCAGCGAGTCAAACGGCGCACCAGCCATGACTGCATCCTCCCGGTATGAAAGGATCAACAATAAAGGAATGTCCTCGCCGCAATTCATCAGATACCCGAGCAGCTGGACCGACGGCTGGTCCATCCACTGGACATCGTCGATCACCAGCACCAAAGGCCGACTCGGCGAGGCAAGCGCGCTGAAAAGACTCTGCATGACTGTGCGAAACCTGTTTTGTGCTTCCAGCGCGGGCAGGTCCGGAACAGGAGGCAGGTCGCCTAGCAGGTATCGGAGCGCCGGGATCAGGTTTAACGCAAGGGCCCCGTCCGCGCCGAGTCGCTGCAGCAGTCGGTTACGCCAGAACAGCAGCTCGTTATCCGGCTGGCCGATGATGCGCATGATCAGGCTTTCCACCGCCTGCACAAGAGGAGCATAGGGCAAGTCTTTGCTATATTGGTCGATCTTCCCCGCAGCTACGCATGTGTTGCGAAGGCTTAGTTGGGAGAACAGGGATGCGAGCAACGCGGATTTGCCAACACCGGACTGGCCGTGAACGATCGCCAGGGTACGCGTGCGCGATATCTCGACCTGGTCAAATGCCGAGAGCAAGACTCCCAGACTGTCCTCCCTGGAATACAATTTATTCGGGAAGATGAGTTCCGCAGCCATTTCCTGCATGCCAAGCTGAAATTCATCAATCCGCCGCGCCTGGTTCCAGCTGCGACGGCAGCGCCTCAAGTCACGTTCAAGCCCGGCCGCAGTTTGATAGCGATTCTCGGGATTTTTATCCAGGAGCTTCAGGACCAGCAAGGAAAGCTGCTTGGGAATTTCAGGGAAGAGAGCGTGCGGAGCCATCGGCTCGCTTGCCAGATGCTGGTGAATCCATTCGGCGTTTTCAGCATCACTGCTCAAATTGAAAGGCAGGAGTCCGGTCAGAAGCTCATAAAACACCACGCCAAGCGAATACAGATCGCTACGCACATCGACTTTATGCTTTGTACGGCCGGTATGTTCCGGCGAAATATAGGCGAAGGTCGTACCGATTAACTTCGATTGCTCTTGTTGTCTGGTATTCGGGATGCGCCACGCCGTACCGAAGTTACGTATGCGACAGGTCCCGTCCCGATGAAGCAGAATCGTAGAGGGCTTCAGATTATTGTGTTGCAGTCCGGATGCATGCATGTGCCTTATCGCATTTGCTATCGGCATCGCATGCTCGAAAAAGACATCGATATCGAGCAACCGGAAACTGGTCTGATCAAGAGAGATGACATCGAGATCGCCATAAACGAGAGACAGGCGGCCGTCCTGCAAGACGGTTTGCTGTGGCACGAGCGCCCATGCAGGATCCAGGGCTTCCCGCAATCCATACTCGTTATTCAGATGAAGGCCTGCGTCGATTCCCTCCGAAGCAGTCGCAGCCTGCGCTACCAGGACCGTGGTCGACGAAGATCGGTGGCGCCCGCGGCAAAACGCAAGCACCCCGTCATGCAGCAGCAACTCCAGCTTGAAATCGTCAAGCGAACCATAGATTTTGCTTTCTCGGACTTCAGACTCCGTGCCGTGCCCGGAAGCCGGTGCAACCCCATTCATCATCGATTCCTTCGTGCCTCCAGGACTGCCTCAATATCACCCAAAAGCGCATCCACGTCGATCGGCTTTGAACGAAACGCGGCGGCACCAGCGCCCATGGCTCGCTTTCGAACGCTTTCATCACCATAAGACGATACGAAGATCACCGGCACGAAAAGTCCGGAAGCGGCAAGACGACTCTGTATTTCAAACCCATCAAGCCCTCCCAACTTGATATCCAATATCAGAATATCAATATCCGCACGCTGTCCGCACTCCAGAAGCGCTTCCCCTGAGGCAAAGCACTCGGTCTTATAGCCGGCTGATTTTAATAGATTACTCAAGCCTCTTCTGACCGCGCGCTCATCATCGACGATACCGATAAGGCACTGCGAAAGGGATGGGTCACACATGCTATGCCTCTTATATCGGTATTGGCTATACAAGACTTCCAATATGTCCGCAAAAACGATCGATAATGATGACGGTTGGTTCAACGACAGCCGGCAAGATCAAGCACCACGAGTTGAAAATTGTAACGAGTGGCGCTGAAGCTTGAAATTTATTTCTCTCGAACATAAAGACGATGAGCCAAGCGGTGTGACAGATCACGCCGATTCGCCGCGGATAACTTCTTGACGGCAGCAGGTCAGCTTAGCTTTTTTTCAACGTCAGACGCTTCAGTCTGCCCAAAAGCCTTGACCGTGGCAGGCGGAGCCCCGGTAATTTTCGGAACACATTCGGTACGAAACCATGTCATGGTGATCGGCTCGCCGGCAACCATGCGCTTGACAGCGGGAACCACTTGCTCGCCCACAAGCATGCCAAGCAGCCCCAGCAGGGCGATGACCGGTGGCGCAGGTGAACGAACATTGAGCAGGGAATAAATGATCCCGACCAACGCACCGGTAGCTAACGATATCAGATAGAGCTTCATCGACGACTTCCTTTAGACGTGTTGACGCCTCGCCGAGGACCGCATTGCCGCTCCTTGGCGAGGCTATCCCGATACCCGAAGTAAATTAACGTGCGGGAACCGGTGCCAGTGTTTCGTGGTTGGAAGCGCGCTGCGGTGCCTTATGCACCATGGTGTATGCATAGTCGACACCCATGCCGTACGCGCCCGAATGCTCCCTGACGATATCCATCACTGCGTTATAGGTCTCCCTGTGAGCCCAGTCACGCTGCCACTCGAGCAGCACTTGCTGCCAGGTTACCGGTACCACGCCAGCCTGGATCATGCGCTGCATCGACATGTCATGGGCTTCCTTGGATGTACCGCCGGATGCATCCGCCACCATATAGATCTCGTAACCGCCTTCAAGCATTGCGCACAGAGCGAAGGTGTTGTTGCAGACCTCTGTCCACAGCCCGGAGACAACCACTTTCTTGCGGCCGTTCCTTGCGAGCGCATCGCGCACCTTCTGGTCATCCCAGGAATTCATCGAGGTACGCTCGAGCAGGGGAGCATCCGGAAACACGTTCAGCAGTTCAGGATAGGTATGGCCGGAGAAGCTTTCGGTTTCGACGGTTGTGATCGTCGCCGGGATGCCGAACACCTTTGCAGCCTTCGCCAGGCCAACAGTATTGTTCTTGAGAACCTGGCGGTCAATCGACTGAACACCGAAAGCCATCTGGGGCTGGTGATCAATGAAAATGATCTGGCTATTCTGGGGGGTCAGTACTTCCAATTTCGGATTTGTCATGGTCGGCTCTTATGTGTTTGATGTTTGCAATGTCACGCTCAGCCTGCTCCTATCAACGTCGTTACTTGCTGGCTTCTCCGCAGGTTGGCGGAGTCATCGAAAGAAACGGTAGATCGCAGTGGCTTTAGCCAGAGGCTGGCAAGCGCATCGAGGACCGGTCAGCCAGTTGCGTCGTGTGGACGACGCCAGAACTTAAGGTCGGAGCGAATTCTAAGTCGCCGGACAATCGCTGCATATTATCCAATCGGATAATAGACGACCTGAACTGGCGCTACGACAATGCTGCTACTTTGTGATTGCCAGGCCCGTCGATAGGAGTAATACAGTGAAATCTACCTTAATGCCCGATCTTATTTTGGTCAATGGCAAGTTTCGCACCCTGGATAGGCAGCGCCCCGTCGCCAGTGCCGTTGCCATTACCAATGGCAAGTTCTCCGAAGTCGGCGATACCGAAACCATCCTGCGAAACAGAAAAGGAAACACACCGGTCATCGATCTTGGCGGCCGAACCGTCATCCCGGGGCTGAATGATTCACATATCCACCTGATCCGCGGCGGCTTGAACTATAACCTCGAGCTGCGCTGGGAAGGCGTTCCCTCCCTTGCAGACGCACTACGCATGCTCAAGCGCCAGGCAGAAAGGACGCCGCACCCCCAATGGGTAAGGGTCGTCGGCGGGTGGTCGGAATTCCAGTTCGCCGAGCGACGCCTGCCGACGCTCGACGAAATCAATGCGGCCGCGCCCGATACGCCGGTCTTCATCCTGCATCTCTATGACCGCGCGTTGCTCAACGCGGCTGCTCTCAGAGCGGTTGGCTATACCCGGGACACACCGAATCCTCCTGGCGGCGAAATCCAGCGCGACGCCGCCGGCAATCCGACCGGCATGCTGATTGCGCGCCCCAATGCGATGATTCTCTACGCAACGCTGGCAAAAGGTCCGGCACTGCCGCGCGAGTATCAGGTCAACTCGACGCGCCAGTTCATGCGAGAACTGAACCGCCTCGGCGTGACCAGCGTCATTGATGCCGGCGGCGGCTTCCAGAACTATCCGGATGACTATGCCGTCATTGACGAGCTGGCGCGTGCCGGACAATTGACCCTGCGCGTCGCCTACAACCTGTTCACCCAGCGTAAAGGCGCGGAACTCGAAGATTTCCAGAAATGGACATCGATGATTCAACCCGGGCAGGGCGACGACTACCTCCGACACAATGGCGCCGGCGAAATGCTGGTCTTCTCGGCTGCCGACTTCGAGGATTTCCTTGAGCCGCGCCCGGACCTCTCCCCCGACATGGAACCCGAACTCGAACGCGTCGTTCGCCACCTCGTGGAACATCGCTGGCCGTTCAGGCTGCACGCCACCTACGACGAATCGATCAGCCGCATGCTGGATGTGTTCGAGAAGGTCAACCGCGATATTCCGTTCGACGGACTGCACTGGATGTTCGACCATGCGGAGACCATTTCGGAACGCAACATTGAACGCGTGCGCGCCCTCGGCGGCGGGATCGCGATCCAGCACCGGATGGCATTCCAGGGCGAGTATTTCATTGACCGCTATGGATTCAATGCGGCAAGACACACGCCGCCGGTTGCAAAGATGCTGGAGATGGGAGTGCCCGTCGGTGGCGGCACCGACGCCACCCGCGTAGCAAGTTATAACCCGTGGACAGCACTGTATTGGCTGGTGTCGGGCTGCACGGTGGGCGGAACCCGCCTGTACGACGCGGCAGGCAAGCTGTCGCGGGACACGGCCCTGGAATTATGGACCGCCGGCAGCGCCTGGTTCTCCTCCGAGCAGGATAAAAAGGGAAGAATCAAGGAAGGCCAGCTGGCCGATCTGGCGGTGTTGTCGGCCGATTTCTTCTCGATACCCCAGGAAGACATCAAGTCGCTGGAGTCCCTCCTCACCGTGGTTGGCGGAAAGATCGTGCACGCCGACGGCGAGTTCTCGGCCCATGGTCCGGAACCCGTACCGGTCATGCCGGAATGGTCGCCCGTTCGGGAAGTACCCGGACACTATCGCGCCGCGCCGCAAAGAAGCGCATCGCCGATGCCGCATTCCTGCGTTGGCGCGTGCGGCGTACACGGCCATGCGCACGACACGGCCAGGCGCTCCACGGTGCCCGTCACCAACTTCAGCGGCTTCTGGGGCACCCTTGGTTGCAGTTGCTTCTCCTTTTAATACACGCATATGAATCTCAAGACCACACACCCATCGCTGGCAGAAGCAGGTACGGATGCCGGCCTATTCTTTCTCCGCGTCGCCAGCAGTTTCATGCTGGCCTATGTCCATGGCTGGCCCAAGGTCATGAACTATGCACACGAGCTGACGGTGATCGAAGACCCGTTTGGATTGGGTCCCCATTTCAGCTTGTGGAGCGCATTGATCGCCGAAGTCCTCTGTCCGATCCTCATCGCGGCCGGATTTGCGACCCGCCTGGCATGCCTGCCGATCATTGCCGTACTTCTGGTATCCATGTTCGTCGTGCATCCCGCATGGACAATCGCTCAGGGTCAGTTCGGCTGGCTCCTGCTCATTATCTTCGTGGCGATCGCGCTCTGCGGTCCGGGACGGTTGAGTGTATCACTGCTCTCCTCCTTGCCATCAGCGCAAGCACGGCAGCGTTTCGGCGCGTGAAATCCTTCAGCCCGGTAGCAAGCATTCAACAGGTGGAACATGAAACAAGCTGCAGAGACATCGGTTAGCCCGGCAGGGGCGACCGCCAAGGAAACATCGCCGGCAAAGGCGAACGCATCGGCGTGGAGTCCCTTGAGCCATCCCGTCTTTCGCATGGTGTGGATCGCGACGGTCGCATCCAATGTCGGCACATGGATGCACGACGTCGGCGCCAGCTGGATGATGACCTCGCTCAACCCCGATCCGTTGATGATCGCGATGGTACAAGCCGCGGGCAGCCTGCCGATGTTCCTGTTCGCGTTGCCTTCAGGGGTACTCGCGGACATCGTCGATCGCCGCAAGTACATGCTGTTCGCGCAAGTATGGATGCTGGTGACCGCGGCCGCGCTCGGGGCGCTGGCTCTTGGCGGCCTGGTGACGCCCGGCGTGCTGTTGGGCACCACCTTCTTGCTCAGCATGGGCGCGGCGATGAGTGCCCCGGCGTTTCAGGCCATCGTGCCCGACCTGGTACCTAAATCGGACCTGCCCCAGGCGGTCGCGCTGAACTCCTTAGGCATCAACATCAGCCGGGCGATCGGCCCTGCCATCGGGGGTCTGGTACTGTCGTTCGCAGGACCGCCGGCAGTGTTCATGATCAATGCCGTGTCCGTTCTCGGCGTAATGTACACGCTCTATCGCTGGAAACCGACTGAGGTCAAGAAGCGGCTGCCTCCGGAACATTTTGTCCCTGCGATACGCACCGGAGTTCGTTACGTACGCTCCGCGCCGGTGCTGCGCATCGTACTTGCACGATCTGTCGCCTTCTTCCTCTTCGGAAGTGCCGGATGGGCATTGCTTCCGCTGGTGGCAAGGCAAGAGCTTGGCGTAGGCCCGGGCGGCTATGGCTTGCTGCTGACCAGCATCGGCCTGGGCGCGGTCGCCGGTGCCTTGTTCCTGCCAAAAATACGCGCGGCACTGGGCGCCGACAAGCTGGTCGTTGTATCGAGCCTGCTTTTCGCGTTGACCATGCTGGCCCAGGCCTACGTGCGTCATTTCTGGCTGCTTGCCGCATGCCTCTTGTTCGCAGGTTTTTCCTGGATAGCGGTCTTGTCCACCCTCAATGTCGGCGCGCAGCGAAGCACGGCAAGCTGGGTCAAGGCACGCGCGCTGGCGGCATACCTTACCGTGTTCTATGGATCCATGACGGCAGGTAGCGCGCTTTGGGGACAAACCGCCTCGATGCTGGGAGTCACAGCGACTTTCGTCATCGCCGCCATCGGCATGGCGGTCGCATCGGCGGCGGTGCTACGCTGGCGCCTGGATACCTCCCCGACGCTGGACTTGAGCCCTGCGGAGCTGGTGTCGCTGTCGTCGACGGAAACCGACCATGACCGCGGTCCTGTCATGATCAGCGTCGAATACGAGATCGACCCTTCGGAGGCGGATGCTTTCAGGAAAGCAGCGCGGGAACTGGAGCGGGTACGCAAACGCAGTGGCGCGCTTTCGTGGGGGCTCTATGAAGATAAGGAAAATCCCCGTTGCTACGTCGAGGTTTTCATCGTCGAATCCTGGCTTGAGCACCTTCGCCAGCATGAGCGTCATACAGTCAACGATCAGACCATCAAGGGCAGAGTCCATGCCTTCCATCGCGGTGCCGGAGCACCCGTGATCAGGCATCTGATTGCCCCCAAATAGACGCTCGGCGATGTTTCGATGGAGTTAAGGGTCCTTGTCCCATGCGAACTGCCATGAACGACCCTGGCTGGGAATCCAGGCGTTCTTCCTGCTTACTGATTCCGGAGACACGGCTTGGATCCGATGCTATCAAACGATTCGCTGCCTAGTGGCATGCATATTTTGCTGGTCGACGATGATCCAGGCATACAAGAGCTGATTGCAGATTATCTCGGTGACAATGGTATCCGTGTCACCGGATTAGCTGGCGGCCGGGGAATCGATGATGTGCTTTCCAGAGGATGCATCGATCTCATCATCCTGGACCGCAAATTGCCGGGTGAAGACGGCCTGCACATAGCGAGCAAATTACGAGAGGTTTCGTCCATCCCTATTCTGATCCTGACAGGATTGAGGGAAGAGGCGGATCGAGTCATGGGTCTTGAACTCGGCGCCGACGATTATCTTACGAAACCCTTTTCTCCCCGGGAGCTGCTTGCACGAATTCGCGCTCTCGTGCGCCGCACGCGAGCACACGCATCGATCGCGAGCGAATTGTCCAAGATCCGTTATTACCGTTTCTCCGGCTGGGAAATATGTGTTCGCTTGCGCAGCGCGACACTGCCGAGTGGAGATCGGGTTTGTCTTACCAATGCGGAATTCAATCTGCTTGCCGCGTTTCTGGCCTCGCCCCAGCGCCTGTTGTCCCGTGACCAGCTTTTAACCAAGTCGAGGCTGCGCAATGATGAAGTGTACGACAGGTCTATTGACGTTCAGATTGCCAGATTGCGGAAAAAACTGGCATTCGATGCTTCCGTTATTCGCACTGAACGTGGTACCGGGTATATCTTCAACGTTCCCGTGGAGGTCGCATGTTGAATAGATCGCTATCCAGCCCGTGAATTCGCCGCAGGGAAGGCAGAGGCTTTTGAAAATGGAGACGCATGCACGCATTGCCTCTGCAACCTCGGTCCCGTTGCTGATTTTGCATTATTTTTAGATCATATGAGAAACACATGTCTGCAATAGCCACCGAATCTCGCAGGTATTTTCTGGACCAGAAGAGCTCGGTAGAGCCGCAACCGATTACCAGTCCCTATTCCGCCAAAACCCACGTCCTGGTAGTCGAGGATGACGACGGCATGCGGCAAATGATCACGGATTATCTCGTCGATAATGATATTTGCGTCACCGGTCTCAGTAACGGCACCGGCATCATGGAGGCACTGGCAGATAAAGCCATCGACCTGATCATCCTTGATGTCAAGCTGCCGGGACAGGACGGGATGCAGATCGCGCGCAGATTGCGCGAGGCATGTACGATTCCGATCATCATCGTCACAGGTCTGAAGGACGAAGCCGACCGTGTCATGGGATTGGAGCTCGGTGCCGACGACTATCTCACCAAACCTTTTTCACCACGCGAATTACTGGCAAGAATCCGTGCCTTGCTTCGTCGAACCAAGGCCATGGAATCCATTTCCAACGGTCTTGCAAAAGTCCGCGGATACCGTTTTGGCGGACTGGAAGTCAGTGTGGGTCTTCGGCGCGCCACTTTTCCTGACGGTGCGACCGTGGACCTGACCAACAATGAATTCAATCTGCTTCTGGCGTTCCTGTCTGCGCCTCAATGCGTTTTGACACGTGACGACCTTCTCAGCAAATCCCGTTTACACAACGATGAGGTCTATGATCGTGCAATCGACGTACAGATCGGACGACTGAGGAAGAAGCTTGCGGCTCCCGGGAGTGTCACGTCGCAGCTTATCAAGACGGAACGTGGCTCCGGTTATGTGCTGACTGTACCTGTCGACATCATTAGATAGGCTGTGTACGTTGGCTTCGGGAGCCACCGGACAAGCTAGAGCGGTTTCACTCTGACCTGCCTGCTATCCCGGTCAGATTGCCGCCGGCACTGTGTTGTGACTCCTTCTCATGGCCTTGCCAAGTCGCCTCGTCACGCCTTATTCCAGCGGCAATCTGCCACGGCCCTGACTAGGCCGTGGCCTAGGCGAAGCTGGTGGCGTCGGCATTCAACTCGAAGCCGCTGTTCCTCACATAATGTGCGTGTACGCCCCGTTTTGTCAGGGCTGCGCATACGCCTGCCGCGTACAACGGGTCGACCTTCTGGAAAAGGCCGAGTTGTCTATGCAGGATCTCTTCCGGCACCTGACTCAACGGACCCGCCAGATTGTCAAACAGGCGCTGCTTCTCCTGGGCGTCCATCAATCGGAACAGATTGCCTGCCTGCTGGTAATCATCTTCCTGGCCTCGCCCGTCGTAACGGCCGGCGTGGCCGATGAGAGGCAGGCCTGGCTCGCCATGCCCCAATCCTGACGGCGACGTGCCTCGGGCATGAACATTATGATAGTTCGCTCCGGCGCCGCCGTTGCTGCCTGCCATCGCTCCATCACGCTGAAAATTGTGAAACGGGCATCGGGGAGCATTGACCGGCAGGTGTTGATGATTAGTGCCAACGCGATACAGCTGCGCGTCGTGGTAAGCAAACAGCCGTCCCTGAAGCATCTTGTCAGGCGAATAGCCCATGCCCGGTACGACGTTGGCTGGAGAAAAAGCCGCCTGCTCTACCTCGGCATGATAGTTGGCAGGATTGCGGTTGAGTTCGAGCAGGCCGACGCGCAATAGCGGGAAATCCGCGTGCGGCCAGACCTTCGTCAAATCGAACGGATTCCAGCCGGTGCGCGTTTCCCAATTTGCGAGCGCGGGTTCGGTAGCGATCTGGATGAAAACGTCCCATTGCGGATAATCGCCGCTTTCAATCGCGGAATAAAGGTCTCTCTGCGCATAATCCGGATCGTCGCCGCAAAGCCGCAGTGCGACTTCCTGGCTCAGGTTCTTGATTCCCTGCCGGGTTTTCAGATGCCACTTCACGTAGAAGCGCTCCCCGGTATGATTGATCAGGCTATAGGTATGGCTGCCGAACCCGTCCATGTGCCGATAGCCGTCCGGAATGCCGCGGTCCCCAAACAGCATCGTGACCTGGTGCAGACTCTCCGGCGCCTTGCTCCAGAAATCGAACATCATCGTGGGCGACTTGAGGTTGGTTCCGGGGTCGCGCTTTTGCGTGTGGACGAAGTCCGGAAACTTGACCGGATCCTTGATGAAGAACACCGGCGTGTTATTACCCACCAGATCCCAGTTGCCTTCCTCCGTGTAAAACTTGACCGCGAATCCCCGCGGGTCGCGAACGGTGTCCGCACTGCCCCGCTCGCCGCCCACGGTGGAAAATCGTACAAAGGTCTCCGTCTTTTTGCCCACCTCGTTAAACAGCTTTGCTTTGGTATATGGCGACAGTGACTGGGTCACGGTGAACGTTCCATACGCTCCCGATCCTTTTGCATGCACCACACGCTCTGGAATACGCTCGCGATTGAAATGCTGAAGCTTTTCGACGAGATGGAAGTCCTGCAGCAGCAGCGGACCGCGCCTGCCGGCGCTCAGCGAGTTCTGATCATCGGCCACCGGAATACCGGACGCAGTTGACAACGGAGACTTTGTAATCATGGAAATACGCCTTTAAAGTTATGCAGCCGACTTGTCTGCCGACTTCGCAAATTCGAGCAGATCCGCGTTCAGCTTTTCCTTGTGGGTATCCGTCAGACCGTGCGGCGCGCCTGGGTACACGATGAGCTTGGCGCCCTTCACCAGCTTGGCCGACATCAGGCCACTTGCCCCAATCGGCACGATCTGATCATCGTCACCATGGATGACCAGCGTCGGCACATCGAATTTCTTCAAGTCTTCGGTGAAGTCGGTCTCGGAGAATGCCTTGATGCAGTCATAGGTATTCTTGTGCCCGCCCTGCATGCCCTGCGCCCAGAAGGAATCGATCATGCCTTGCGATACCTTCGCGCCCGGCCGGTTGAAGCCAAAGAAAGGACCGCTGGCGATATCCTTGTAGAGCTGGGAACGGTCCGCGATCGACGCGGCGCGCAAGCCGTTGAACACATCGACAGGCAATCCGCCCGGGTTCGCGGCAGTCTTGAGCATCAGCGGCGGCACGGCCGAGACCAGCGCCGCCTTTGCGACGCGCTTGGTGCCGTGGCGACCGATATACCTTGCGACCTCGCCCCCTCCCGTGGAGAATCCGACCAGAATCGCGTTCTTCAGATCAAGCGTCTCCATCAGCAACGCCAGGTCATCGGCATACGTGTTCATTTCATTGCCATTCCATGGCTGGGTGGACCGGCCATGGCCGCGCCGATCATGGGCAATCACACGAAAACCATTGGACGCCAGGTGCATCATCTGAGACTCCCAGCTGTCGGAACTCAAGGGCCAGCCGTGACTGAATACGACGGGTTGGCCATTGCCCCAGTCCTTGAAATACAGTGTAGTGCCGTCTTTCGTTGTGATCGTGTTCATGGACTTCGCTCCTGTTTTTGCGGGTTGAATTTTTGCGTCAGGCTTATCCGCGCTTGCTGCCCCGGATATACCGAGGGCGGCCGCGGCTACAGCGCCCTTGAGAGCGGATCGGCGGGTGAGCGTGGCGGGTACATCGTTGTTGTTATTGGACATTTGATTCCTCGTTTTAGTGGCATTGACTTCATCCGCGGCTTTTTTGCTGCAGTGTCCAGATACTCGCAAAACGATGTTTCATTCTTATGCCAGCGGTATCCCGCAAGATGTCATTTGATATGTGAATGTTTCGTTAGTTACCAAGACGCGTTGCAATCGGCAATGACTCGAAGGAACACGGCCGGCTATCGTGCGTGCTTCGAGCGACATGATTATTTGTTCGACCGCTGTCTCCCCTTACTTAAAACTGACGCGGCGCATGCAGCATTCAGGAAGGAACGTGGCGGCGCGCCGGGGGAAGCCACTTCGCGGTTATGGTCTTGCCAGTTTTCACACGACCGAATATTTCAAATGACATATCCGAGGTCATGTCGGCCTAATTTGGTACGGCAGGAAGGTAATATTCCGGTTTCGCTTAAACGACGAACGGAAAGAGACTGTGAAAGAGGACGCAAACCCAGCATGGACTATGCGCGTGCTTGTTGTCGATGGCGATCCTTGCATCCGGCAGTTGGCTATTGACTGCCTGGAAGATAAAGGGATTCAAGTATGGTCGGCGTCGACCGGGCCGACCATGATGCAAGTTCTTAATCAGCAATCCATTGATCTGCTTGTTCTTGATGTGGACCTGCCGGATATCGATAGCAGGGTGCTGCTAAGGGAAGTTTATAAGAACTCGAACTTGCCCATCGTTTTCCTGACCGCTCGGAACCAGGAGGCGGCCCAGTCCCATGACAACATGCCGTTTGTCAGCACCTGCCTTGCCAAGCCGTTCTCTCCGAGCGAGCTGCTCGGTAAAGTCAGCGAAATGATCCAGGAGAATGGCTTGCCGCAGCCCGTTTCCAACGCGCTGCCGCAGGCCCTGGCTTACCGGTTTGCCGGGTGGGAGTTAAATCTGCGTACACGCCGCCTGTTCGCGCCAAACGGCGCAATCGTCGTTCTAACACAGATGGAGTTCGGCCTGCTCGCAACCCTCCTCGCTCATGGTGACGAATGTCTTTCCAGGAACCGACTGGTTTCGATTGCGTCTCTTTCAATGCCGGAAGATGAGCAGGAAACTGCGCTGGCTTTACACATCGAAGGTCTGCGCAAGAAAATAAATCCGCTGGATTCGCCGACCAACTTCATAGTGCATGAACCGCATCTCGGTTACCGATTCACCATCCGGCCCGAAGCGAGATTCGCATGACCTCTACGACAGGCACTACCATGAGGGCCGCGTCCGACAATACAGCCTTCTCGGGAAGGATGTGGTTTCTGAAGTCGGATGGATCCATGCAAGAATTAACCAAGGCATGGCAGGACTATACCGGCACGACCAGCACGTTCGAAAAGGGCGGCCGGTGGCAAGATGCATTGCACCCTCAGGATGTGGTGGTTGCTCATGCGACCTGGCAAAGTCTGATGGCGGGCAAGAATGCGGGCCAGTTCGAAGTACGGATACGACGCTGTGACGGCGCGTATCGCTGGTTTCTGATCCGCGTTACCCCGCGGTTTGACGCGCCCGGAGAAGTCCTTCAATGGCATGTGCAAGCCACGGACGTAGACGATTTGAAATGCGCGCAGTCGTTGCTGTCCGGCGAAAAGGTGCTTTTGGAGATGATCGCCAACGGCAGTTCCATGAGCGCCTTCCTCACCACGATGTGCGCCATCGTCGATCAGATTTCGCCCGACTCGCTGGTAACGATCGGTCTGATCGACGATCAGGAAAAGAGTCTCTCCCACACGGTCACACCCAATTTGCCGAAGAGTTTTTCCGAAGCCATCGACAGCGACGAGTTTGGTGCGGATGCTTTTCCCTGCGCGGCGGCGATAGACGATGGCGGCACGCTTTCCATTGTCGATATCGAGGCCGATTGCCAATGGCCCATCTACCGGGCACTGGCATTGAAACACGGCATTCGCGCGACCTTCATTACGCCGATTCGCGCCCCTGACGGCGAGGCGCTCGGAACCTTCAACCTGCATTCAAAACAGCCAGGCCATGCCAGCAGCCAGCAAAAAGCCATCATTGAGCAGTTCACGCACTTGATCGGCGTCGCGGTCAAACGCAAGAGAACCGATGCCGCCCTGCTGTCATTGCAGGAAAGGTTTTCATTGGCAACGCAAGCATCGGCGGAGGGTATCTGGGACTGGGATATCAGCAAAGATGAAATGTTCATATCCTCGCGGGCACAGTGCATCTATGGCCTGGAACCGGGACCGACAATACGCAGGCGTGAGGAGTGGCGCAGCATGATTACCCTGCATCCGGAGGACGTGGAACCGCAGCTGCGAATGATCAATGCCTATCTGCAAGGCACCGCGCAAGCTTATGACGGCGAATGGCGCATCCAGTCGAAGGCGGGCGAATACCGCTGGGTGCGTATATGCGGACTTTGCGTACGGGACGCCGAAGGAAAGCCGACGCGGCTCGCGGGCTCGGTCAGCGACATCGACACGCACAAACGTGTCGAAGCAGCCTTTGAACAATCCCGGCGCCTGGAAGCGCTTGGTACGCTGGCTGGCGGCATCGCACATGATTTCAACAACATCCTGGGCGTCATCATTGGTTATGGCGAAATGGCATCCGAAGATGTTGAAAGCGGGACTCGTCTTGCGCGTAACGTCGAGAGGATAATGCGTGCGGGAGAAAGGGGTAGAACACTGGCGGACCGCATTCTTTCCTTTAGCCGCAGCGGAATGACGGAGTACGTGAAGGTTCAGGTGGAGCCGGTCGTACGTGAAGCGATCGACCTGATGTGCGCCAGCCTTCCGGCCGATATCGTCATGGAGGCTCAACTGAGCGCAGGCAAGGCGGCGATGATGGGCGATCAGACGCAGATCCACCAGGTCGTGGTCAACCTGATGACGAATGCCGCCCACGCGATGAAATCGGGGGGAACGCTGACCATCATTCTGGATCTCAAAACCCTTGATTATTCCCACGTCGCCACAACCGGGGTCGTCGGCGCCGGCAAATACGTGGTGCTTCAGGTTGCAGATACCGGCACGGGAATGGACCCGGAGGTTCAAGGGCGCATCTTCGAGCCGTTTTTCACAACCAAGGAAGTTGGCCTGGGAACCGGGATTGGCTTGTCCCTTGTCCACAACATCGTTACCCAGTTTGGCGGCGCCATTGATGTCATGAGCAGTGTTAACCGTGGCAGCAGGTTCTCGATCTATATTCCTTATGCGGGCGATGTGGAAGACACCAATGCAGACAGCTTGTCTCCCCTGCAGAAAGGCAATGGCGAACGCATTCTGATCATTGACGACCATGAAGCCCTGCTGCTGTTGCATGCGGAAATCTTGTCCGATCTCGGATATGCCGTCTATAGCTTCACGTCCAGCACGATGGCACTGCAAGCGATCCAAGCCAATCCCGGTGATTTCGATGTGCTGATCACGGATGGGCGCATGCCGATCATGTCCGGCGCCGTGTTGATCCAGGAGGCACGCAAGGTGGCTCCGCGCATACCGGTCATCCTGATCAGTGGCTATATTGGTGAATCCTTGCAGCAGGCAAGCATCAACATGGAAGCTGATGTGGTGCTGAAGAAACCACTGAAAGCACGCGACCTGGCCGATGCAATGGCTAAAGTCTTACACAGGCCAGTACTGCAACCGCCTCTGGAAATACCGGCAACGTAGGGCTTGCATCATCGAACCCTTTTATTGGAGAAATCAAGTGGCAACCGTTCATCTATATTGTGACAGTGGTTATCAACAAATCGTAAGGACGCGGCATCACGAACTCAAAGCGGACGAGCCAGTCGCCCAAGGCGGAACCGACACCGGCCCGGCTCCCTATGAATTACTATTGGCGTCGTTGGCTGCCTGCACGGCACTGACGCTGCGCATGTACGGCGACAGAAAAAAATGGGAGCTGGGTCGCATTGAAGTGGACGTGAAGTTTTCAAGGGACGCCGACGGCACGGAAAACATGACACGAACAGTCCGCATCGGTGCCGCAATTGATGAGGAAAAGCGGCAGCGACTGGCCGATATCTGCGAGAAGACGCCTGTCACCAAGACACTCATGCGATCGCTTGCAATCAGCACCAGTGTTCAGATTGCCTAGAGGTGAACTTGCAACAGGCTATTTTTCCCGCCTCGTTACGCTTCCATCGCCCCATGCGGGGCCGCCAGCTTCTTGCCTGCCTCATCAAGGAAATACTGCAACGCAGGCGTCTTGCTTTCCGGGTTCCAGACAAGATATGCGGACGATACGGCATGCGCATTCGCTATCGGGACGAACCTTGCCCCCGCAATCGCAGAACGCGTTAATGACTGCGGTACGATCGACACCCCCAGCCCGTTTGCCACCAGCGCGGCGATAGTCAGCCATTGGCGGGCTGCAAAGCGTGTCTGGGGCTCGAACCCTGCGTGTCGGCAGATCGAAATGACGTTGTCATAATTGGCGGGAGAAACCTCGCGGGCAAACATGATGAACGGGCTTTCCGCGAGCTCCTTCAGTTCGATGTGCGTTCTTGTGGCAAGCACGTGAGTATCGGGCACGCAGCACACGAAAGGATCTTCGGGCAGGGCCAGTCCGCTCAATCCTTCAGGAACATGCGGCGTATTGATGAACCCGGCGTGGAGCTGCAGATGCTGCAGTCCTTCGATCTGTTCCATCGAGGATTGCTCGCGCAGCGTCACTTCGATACCTGGATGCTGGTCAATGAAGCCGGACACAATGCGCGGCACATGCCGGTACACCATGGATCCGGTAAAGCCGATATCGAGCCTGCCCAGATTGCCTGATGCCACTGAGCGAGCCGTATCGTTCGCAAGCTTTATCCGTTCAAGGATGGCTTGAGCCTCAATGTAGTACGCAGTGCCGGCCGGTGTCAGGGCGACGTGCTTGTTGTCGCGTTCGAACAGGCGGATGCCGAGTTCCTTTTCGAGTGACTGGATCGCGAAACTCAGCGGCGGCTGGGTGATGGCCAGCCGCAGCGCTGCCCTGCCGAAGTGCAGTTCTTCGGCAAGGGCAACAAAATAGCGCAAGTGCCTGAGCTCCATGAATCTCCTGAAATCGATGGGGTGTTGAAGTCATGGCGGATTGTGCTCCTCGAACGCGGTGCGGCAATCATCAATATGACTTGTCCAAGCCAAGTACCTTTTCCGCAATGAAGCACAGAATCAGCTGGGGACTGACCGGCGCCAGCCTTGGTATCCATGATTCTCTCAGATAACGCTCGACATGGTATTCCTTTGCATAACCCATGCCGCCATGGGTGAAGATCGCATTTTCACAGGCATGGAAGCACGCTTCAGCGGCAAGATACTTGGCTGAATTGGCTTCCGCCGCGCAAGGCCTGTCGGTATCGTACAAAAATGCAGCCTTCAACACCATGAGATTGGCCGCTTCCAGCTCCATCCATGATTTTGCCAGGGGATGCTGTATGCCCTGGTTCCGGCCGATCGGACGGTCGAATACAATGCGCTCTTTCGCATACTGCGCGGCCCTGCGCAGTGCCGCCTTGCCCAGCCCAATCGCTTCGGCGGCTATCAGGATGCGCTCCGGATTGAGGCCGTGCAGGATGTAGCTGAAGCCCTTGCCCTCTTCGCCGATCCGGTCCTCCACCGGAATGCGCAAGCCATCGATGAAGACCTGATTCGAGTCGACGGCTTTGCGCCCCATCTTTTCGATTTCCCGCACTTCCACATGATTGCGATCAAGGTCAGTGTAGAACAGCGACAAGCCATCCGTGCCCTTCGCCTCTTCGACTGGTGTCGTGCGTGCCAGCAGCAGCATTTTGTTGGCGACCTGAGCGGTGGATATCCACACTTTCTGCCCGGTCACCACGTAGTGGTCGCCGTGGCGTACCGCACGTGTCTTGAGCTTGAGCGTATTCAACCCGGTGTTCGGTTCGGTCACCGCGAAGCAGGCCTTGTGATGTCCCTGGATGAGCGGCGGCAGCCAGCGCTGCTTCTGCTCGTCGGACCCGAACACGACCACCGGATGCAGCCCGAAAATATTCATGTGCACTGCCGAGGCGCCCGATAGTCCGGCGCCGGTGCCGGCAATCGTCTGCATCATGAGCGCCGCTTCGGTGATGCCCAGCCCTGCGCCGCCATAGGCTTCCGGCATGGCAATGCCAAGCCAGCCGGCTTCACCCAGCGTGCGGTGGAAGTCGTCCGGAAAGGTGCCGTCGCGGTCCCTGGCGGCCCAGTATTCATCGTTGAACGGAATGCACAGCTTTTCAATTGCGCTCCGGATCTGCTCCTGCTCTTCACTCAGCATGAAATCCATCGACTACTCCTGCTTTGCGTCCGCGGTCCGCGCGTTGGATTCTGCATAAGGCGGGCTGTAGACAACCAGCACGCGTGCCGGCTGTTCGCTGGTAACGGTAAAGACATGCATCTCATTGGCTGGAAAAAAACAGGTGTCGCCAGGCTCCATGTCGAAGATTTCTCCACACACTTCAGCACGCGCGCTTCCTTCCAGCAGGTAGCACACCTGCTCGATCCCTGGGTGCGCATGGGGCAAGGCGCCGCCATTGCGCTCGATCACGCCAAGCACCACTTCCAGATGCTTGGCACCGACGTTCTCGGCGCCAATTAGGCGCCGGTTGAGTGTGCCGGTATGATTGGCTGGCGAGTAGCCGGGCGCTTCGCCGGCGCGTACGAGATATTTGTAACTCATTCACTTCGCTCCTCTGGGCGTGGATGACCGGCGCTGACACCGGCTGCCATCATCTGTTCAATTTCAAGCTGCGAGTAACCGGCTTCCGCCAGGATTTCGGCTGAATGCTCGCCGAGCTGCGGGGCCGCCGCGACGTCGGGGTCCGGTACGGTATGCGTCCAGGCCACCGGATTGCCGGTGATATTCAATGTGCCTTCTGTCGGGTGTTCCACCCTGCGCACAAACCCTGTCTGCCGAAGATGCGCATCCTCGAGCAAGTCCGCCGGCGAATTCATCGGCATGTTGGGGATGTCGGCACTGTCCAGCAGCGCCTGCCATTCGGCCGTGGATCTTTCCAGCATCAGTGCGCCAACTTCCGCATAGACCGCATCGATATTGGCGGCGCGCATGCCGTGGGTGGTAAAGCGCTGATCCTCGAAAAAGCGTTGCGGCGTGCCGATGGCGGCAAAGAAGTTGCGCCAGTGCTTGTCGTTGTAGATCAATACACAGAGGTAGCCATCCCGCGTCCGGTAAGGCCGTCGGTGCGTCGTGAGCAGGCGGGCGTACCCGGCTTCGCCTTGCGGAGGCTCGAACGATAATCCCGCCAGATGGTCTCCGAGCACGAATTGCGCCATTGCTTCGAACATTGGCACGACCACAGCTTGTCCGATGCCGGTCTTCTCGCGCGCATACAGCGCCGTTGTCACCGCATATACCGCATGCAAACCGGTGACCCGGTCGCCCATGGTGACAGGTGCATAGCAGGGCTGCTCGGAGCCATACCGCTGCATCAGCCAAGGCAGGCCAGTTGCCCCTTGAATAAGGTCGTCATACGCGGCCTTCCCCGCGTATGGTCCGTCCTGGCCAAAGCCGCAGCAACTGACGTGAATGATGCCCGGGTTGCGCTGCTTCACGGATTCATAATCCAGTCCGAGCCGCGCAACGGCCTGCGGCCGCACATTCGTGATCAGCACGTCGGCGCGCTCCGCCAGGCGTAGCACCGCGTCCCTCCCCTGCGGCTGCTTCAGATCCAGCACGAGACTGCGTTTGCCTTGGTTCGCATGAAGGAAGATATGCCCCATGCCCGGATTGCGCATCGGTCCGACGTGCCGCATGTTGTCGCCTTCCGGGGTCTCGATCTTGATCACGTCGGCGCCCAGCGCCGCCAGAATCTGGGTCGCATACGGACCCATGATCACGGATGTCATGTCGAGGATTCGGACGCCCGCGAGCGGGCCTGATTGCTTTGTCATTGCGTGATGGTCCTGACCTGTTATTCGGGCTGGATGCCGGCTTGCTTGATCAGGTTGCTCCAGTGATCGCGCTGGGCAACCACATACTTTGCGAAGTCTTGCGGTGAGGCCGAAGGCCCTACCTGGAAGCCTTGCGCAGACAGCTTGTCCTGCACTTCCTTGTCTGCCAGTACAGCAAGGATTTCAGTGTTGAGCCGTTCAACGATGGGTTTAGGCATGCCTGCCGGTCCAAGGATGCCGTTCCAGGATGTCAGGTCAAACCCCGGCACGGTCTGCGCTACCGGTGGCACGCTGGGCAACAGCTTCGAGGGGGCGGCAGTGGTCACCGCCAGCGTCTTGACCTTTTCTGTCTTGAGCATGGACATGCCGGACCCGAAATCCACGACATAAAAGTCGATCTGGCCGCCGATCAGATCCGTCATGGCTTGAGGGCTGGATTTGTACGGTACCTGCAGCAGGTTGATGCCGGCCAGCCGCTTGATCGTTTCAGTGGCCACCAGGGAAGTGCTGTTAGGAGTGCCATAGGACAGCTTGCCCGGATTGGCTTTTGCATAGTCAATGAATTCCTTGAGCGTCCGCACCGGAAGCTTCGGATTCACCACTACGGCGAACGGTAATTCACCCACCAGGGTAATCGGCGTGAAATCCTTCACGGGGTCGTAGCGCAGCGTCTTGAACAGGCTCGGGTTGGCGGAGTGCGAGGTGTTCGTTGTCATGATAAGCGTATAGCCATCCGGCTTTGCGCCAGCCACATGCACTGCCGCAATCTGGGCACTGGCACCAGGCTTGTTATCGACAACCACCGTCTGGCGCAAACGTTCACCGAGCTTTTGCGCGACTACGCGTGCCACCCCGTCCGTGCCGCTCCCGGCGGCGAAAGGAACCACCAGCGTGATTGGTCCGGTCGGATAGTTTTGCGCAAGCGCAGAACCTGCGGCAATGAGCAGTCCGATAGTTCCTGCAAGTCGAGGTATCAAGGCCATCGTTGTCTCCTGATTTGTTTTTCCGCTCCTTAATGGCGGTGGAGACATCATTGATTGGCGGTCGATACATGTCAAATCGTATATTTAACTGGTACGATCCAAAACAAGTATCGATGGATACCATCAGCTTCCACTTATCTTGAGGAATTTTTCCGTCCGGATCCGGCATGATGACATGCGGGGCGCATCCGGTGGCTCCGCAATGTCTGGTCCGATGCCACGGACTGGTAGTCATGGACCGAGCTCGACATCTGTAGAACTGCACAGGCTCGACGGAAACCGGCACCAAAACGTCTGATCAGATCATCAACCAGCGAACGCTTGCGAAAAGGTCTTATAGCTTGCAGGCGCATCCGGCGGCATAGCCTTGTCGAGCGACAGCTAAGTCATGCTTGTCCATTGTCCGGCAAACGGCACTCCAGCGGTCGGTCCAACTCGAAGTAGAATTGTAGCCATGGGACTCTTGACCTTCAGCATCAACCTCACACTCGACGGTTGCGTCGATCACCGGGAGGGAATCGCCGACGACGAGACGCACGCTTTCTTCACCCGTCTCATGGACGACGCAGGGGCGATGCTGTGGGGCCGCGTCACCTACGAGATGATGGAGAGCTATTGGCCGGCGGTCGCTCGCGGCGACGAGAAGGCGCCGCCAGCGATGCGCGAGTGGGCGGTCAAGCTGGAGGCCAAGCCGAAGTACGTGGTGTCGTCGACGCGAACGGATTTCGGTTGGAACAACAGCCACCACATCGCTGGCGACTTGCGTACGAGGGTGCAGGAGCTCAAGCAAGCAACCCCTGCCGGCGTGCTCCTCGGTAGCGGCAAGCTCGCGACCGAGCTGGACCGGCTGGATCTGATCGACGAATACAGGTTCCTCCTCCACCCCAGGATCGCCGGTCACGGCCCGACCCTGTACCAGAGCGGTCTACCCAGCACGCGACGGCTCGAGCTGGTCTCGGCAACGCCACTGCGCAACGGCGCCGCCGCCATGCATTACCGGCGCACGCGCGGCTAGCAGGCTGCTGAAAAACCCTTTGCAGGTGGGAGCGCGAAATATTCTGGCCGTTTAAAACGCCTTACAAGCGAATATCTTGAAGTCGCCAATGGTTTGAGCACCCTTGAAAATCAAAATAGTGGGTGAAAAATCGTTTTTCAACAGCCTGCTAATGGTGGATGGGCGAGAAATCACCGAAGCTAATGTCAGCGCTTGCCCGCACCGACATGGCGGTCGAGGAAGCTGCGCATTTCGCGTGCGATATCGGCGCCATGCGTTTCGATCGCGAAGTGCCCAGTGTCGAGGAAGCGCACTTCCGCTTCCGGGTTGTCGCGCTTGAATGCCTCGGCCCCGGCGGGAATGAAGAACGGATCGTTCTTGCCCCAGATCGCCAGCGTGGGCGGCTGGTAGCGGCGGAAGTAGGCGTGCACTTGCGAGTACTGCTTGATATTCTGGCCGTAGTCCATCAAGAGGTCCATCTGCACTTCCACGCCGATGCGCTCGGTAGCCGCGTGCGCAAGGATGTAGCCGTCAGGTGCAACGCGGGAGGTGTCCTTGACGCCCTCCATGTACTGCCACTTCGTCATCTCCAGCGTGTTGAACTTGCGCAGGCCTTCACGGTTCTCGGCCGTCGGATCGGCCCAGGCTGCGCGCATCGGCGCCCAGCCTAGGCTTAGCCCTTCTTCATACGCGTTGCCGTTCTGGGTGACGATGGCGGTGATCTTTTCCGGATTGCGCACGGCAAGACGCCAGCCTACCGGTGCGCCATAGTCGAACACGTACATTGCGTAACGATCCATGCCCTTGGCAACAGTGAAGGCATCGATCACCTTGGCCAGGTTGTCGAAGCTGTAGCGAAACGACTTGTCCGCGGCAGTCATGCCAAAGCCCGGCAGGTCCGGTGCCACGACGCGATAGCCGCTTGCCAGGTAAGGCATCAGATCGCGGAACATATGCGAGGAAGCGCCAAAGCCGTGCAGCAGGAGCACAGCCGGGGCATTCTTCGGACCAGCCTCACGGTAGAACACGTTCGCGCCATCGACCTGGATGTTCCCGTGGTGCACGACCGGGGCTTGGGTTGCGGCTTGTGCCTGGACAGTGCCGACGCTGGTGGCGGCGAGGGCTGCGGCGAAGACGGCGGGACGGATACCTTTGTTCATGATGCTCTCCTTGGTGGCGGCTGGTAACTGGTAAAAATCATCTTTACAGGTTATTGAATGGAGTATTGCACGCATCGAGTAACCATTCAAGTATAATTTTTATGGTTATTTCAAATGGAGGGCGTCATGGCCGATAGCGAACTTCAATCCGGCCCGGCAGAACCGATGCTGCTGGCTGACCACCTGGCGCTGGACCTGCTCAACACCGAGGCGGGAACCGGAGGGCAGCGCATCGATTTCTGGCGCAACGGCGAGGACGTATCGCGGTGGCTGCAGCGTTGCGGCATTGATGGAGGAACTCCGGAAGCGGTCGATCAGGAGGCTTTGTTGGCCGCGGCGAAAGACCTGCGTGCGACGGCACGCGAGCTCATCGAATTGCGCAAGCGCGGCGAGCAGGGAGATCCACAGCGGCTGAACAGCTACCTGGCGCTCCAGCAGTCGGTACCGGTACTCGAGTGGACAAAGGACAGCGTGCGCCTGGTGCGGCGCGGGCTCTTGCAGTCACCGCTACACTCGCTCGGCAAGGTGGCCGAAGCGGTAGCAGAGCTGTTGGCGACAGGGGAATTCGAACTGGTGCGCCAGTGCGAGCATCCGGATTGCGTCATGTGGTTCTACGACAGGACAAAATCGCATCGCCGACGCTGGTGCAGCATGGCCTTGTGCGGCAACCGCCATAAGGCGGCCGAGTTCCGAAAGCGTCAACAGGTAGAGAAATAGGGACCGGAAACGGCCACACAGTTCTCTACGTATTCGTATAGCAGTGATCCCATGCGTGGTCCTGCCTCAGCGCCTGGTTCTCGCCTGAGTCCACAATCGGTCCGCTGCTGTTTGCAGCCGACCGTTGGCCTTATGCCTCTCATTCAGTCAACACCAAGGCTTGGCGTGCGCCTCAGCTATTCATGATAGAAGTCGATGAAAGCCCGCACTTTCGCGGTAAGCAACCCCCGAGGTGCAGACCCCATGGACTGCTGCCGAAGGCAAGCTCCAACCAGGCAACAGTAACCGCAGCGTCCCGCTTGCCAATGGGTCCCGCACACTGCACTCTTCCAGCACGGACATGACGGCGCCGCCCTCGATCAGAGCGCACAGGGATGAAGGTGAATCGACCCGCATTCACACTCGAACCCGGACTGTCACTGCGCCTTCAGGTAAGGAGAATGTCTAGGGGTTTGAGTAAGGAGCTAGGTAAGGGGCTGAGTAAGGAGCTGGGTAAGGGGCTGAGTAAGGGGCCGGGGCTCGCCGCAGACGGCGCAGGCAACATGTTCATTACCAATCCGTTCAATCACGGAATCGATAAGCTGAATGCCGACGGCGAGACCACGCTGGTTGCCGGGAAACCGGGCGAATCCGGCAATTCGGACTGATGGCCTGAGCGAGGCGCTGCGGACCACCGGGTATGCCGCAAGCGTTGGATAATCATTATCTGGAACCGCACGCCCGGCCTGTTTCACGGTGGAATAATCACTACCGGTCCGCGAAGATAGAATGACGCAGCGCAATTATCCGCTTCCAGGAGAGCGCAACGTCAGGTTAGGCTCGGCAAGGCAAAATCTGGAAGGTGTCCTGAAGCTCCCAGCAGCACACTTTCGGTCTAGCGTCGAATGCGGCCATAAGCAGACGATTGCTGCATCCTGACTTCGTCCTCAATTCACAACCTAACATTGCAGCGTATAACCAGGATTTGTTACGTCGCAGGTTTCCCGACTTTTCAGAAAAGGCGACATTCTGTTAGCGTCTAGCTTATCGCCTTTTTATCGCCTTTTCCGCAATGACAATCTTATCCGGGCAGTTTCCCCTGAGCCATCATCCAGCTTTCCTTTCCGGTGGTGGTGAAGTGGGCAAGATGATGCGCGCCAAGGACTGGTCAGCATCGCCAATCGGCCCAGTCGCCACTTGGCCGCAATCACTTCGCTCCATGCTGGCAGCGGTACTCAACTCGCCTATGTTGGGGGCGGTGCTCTGGGGGCCAGAGCTGTTGTTTTTCTATAACGACGCCTACATCCCCTCGTTAGGCGAGCGCCATCCTGACGGAATCGGCCGTCCAGTCAGCGAAGTCTGGGGAGCAGCTTGGGACCAGGTTTCCGAGCCGTTCTATCAATGCATCGCCACTGGCATCGGTTTTCAGACGTCCAACGTCGAGATACCGATGATTCGCAATGGCCAACACGTGACGACGTATTGGGATTTCAGCGCGACTCCAATCTACGGCGAAGACGACACGATTGTCGGCTTGCTCAATCAGGGCGTCGAGATCACCGCCCGTGTCATCGCAGATAGAGAGAAATCAGCAGCGGCACGCAACCTGGATTTCCGGCTCACTCTGGCGGACCAACTGCGTCCTTTGGTAGATCCCGATGAAGTCATTGCAACGGCCAGCGAGTTGCTTGGCAAGCATCTGGACGTAGCGCGCGTGCTGTACGCCGCAGCTGACGAATCCGGCGAAATCCTGCGCATCAAGCGTGATTGGGTCAATGGCACCTTGGCTTCAATGGCGGGGGTCGTGCTCAAAATGGATGATTTTGGCCCGTTGATCGGTGAAGCAATGCGCGCCGGGAAAACGGTAGTAATTGCCGATGTCATGAGCGATGAACGCTCGTCTTCTTACGGCCATGCCTATGCAAGCATAGGCATACGAGCGTTTGTTGCGATACCCCTCATAAAAGAGGGAAACTTTCGCGCAATCTTGACCCTGCATGATACCCATCCCCACCCTTGGACTGAACATGACGTGGCCTTGGCGCAGGATATGGTGGACAGGACATGGGCAGCGGAGGAAAGTGCCCGCGCCCAAGCCGAACTGCGCATCGAACGCGACCGCAGCCAAGCCGTCTTCGACACGATGAGGGAAGGCTTCGGGATGGTCGGCCGCGATTGGACCATGCTGTACATGAATGCCGAAGGACTGCGAATGGGCGATCGATCCGGGCATCAGATAGTTGGTCGGAATCATTGGGACATCTGGCCGGAGCACGCTGGAACGGAAGTAGAGCGCATGTATCGCCGGGTCATGCAAACGCGGCAATCTGAAATGCTTGAAATCCAGCATCCCCACGCAGACGGAACCGTCACTTGGCTCGAACTTCGGGTCTATCCAAGGACCGATGGCGGACTTGCCATATTCTTCCGGGACGTTACCAGCCGCAAGGAGGCAGAGGAAAAGCTGCGGGACGCCGACCGGCGCAAGGACGAGTTTCTGGCTATGTTGGCGCATGAGCTGCGCAATCCTCTAGCCCCCATCGGCGCTGCGGCCGAGCTGCTGCAGATGGTCAAGCTCGACGAGGCACGGGTGCGCCAGACCAGTCAAATCATCGGGCGTCAGGTCGAGCACATGACCGGTCTGGTCGATGATCTGCTTGATGTGTCGCGCGTTACGCAAGGCAAGGTCGAGCTGGACAAGGCGCCGCTGGATATCAACCATATCCTGACCGACGCTGTCGAGCAGGTGAGCCCACTGGTGGGCGCAAGACAGCACCGGCTGATGCTGGACCTGTCACGCAATGGCGTCTTGGTCTCGGGTGACAAGAAACGTCTGGTGCAAGTGGTAAGCAATCTACTGACCAATGCCGCCAAGTACACCCCTGAAGGTGGCACGATTTTGCTAAAGACTGCTTTACGGGAAGACCGAATCCATATTGAGGTCACCGACAACGGCATTGGCATGGATAAGGAACTGGTGGAGCGCGCCTTCGACATGTTCACGCAGGCCGAACGCAGCTTGGACCGGTCTTCGGGTGGGCTCGGACTGGGGCTAGCGCTTGTCAAGAGCCTAGTCGAGCTGCACGGCGGCACTGTTACCTGTGCCAGTGCCGGGCTAAGCCAGGGCAGCACCTTCACCGTCTGCCTGCCGCGCCTGCTAGAGAAACCAGCGTCGGTGGGCCAGCGCCAGGGCGGCGACTGGGTGCAGCCGGCGCAGGCGCCCTTGAAGGTGATGGTGGTGGACGACAACGTGGATGCGGCAGTGATGCTGACCATGCTGCTCGAAGCTGCCGGCCATGAGGTGCTGGTCGAGCATGGCCCCTATCGAGCACTGGAGCGCGCCAAGGCCGACAGACCGAAGGTGTGCCTCATCGACATCGGCTTGCCCGAGCTTGATGGCAACCAGGTCGCGCAGCGACTGCGCAGCCTGCCGGAAATGGCCCATGCGGTGCTGATCGCCGTAACAGGATATGGGCAGGAGAACGACCGCAACACTGCCCTGGCTGCAGGCTTTGATCACCATATGGTCAAGCCCGTCGATACTAAACACTTAGCTGCAATACTGAACGCGATCGCTGTCCGATGACATGACTGTCCGCTCAGGGTCGCGTCCGGCACTTTCGTTCTACCCTTGCCGAACCGTGGCGCAACTCCAAAGAGTTCAAGAAGGATGGCGCATCAAATAGGCATTCATGCATTCGTCTGGACGACACCCACGATTCGAGACTGGCTGCAACTGCGCTGAGACGGCTGCAAGAGGCTGGCACGCCGTGTGAATTGGAATTGCTTGACGGTCTGCCAATGGACGGATGTTTAAAGATTGCACGGGAATTGGGCGTGCCAGTTCGGATGTATGTCTCGTACGGCGAAGCATATCTGCCATATGCACCTTCCCAGCTGCGGCATCATCCACATATTGCCTGGTGGATTTTAAGGGACAGCATTACGGCGATGCAGCGAAAGATTCTATGATTCCACCCTTGTGAGGTACCGATATCGGGAACGCTATAAAGTTGATTTCTTCCCGGTGATTCGGCTCATTTGAGCTGGCGGCCGATCGGCCGCGGGGCCTGACTAGAGCGACGGAATCACCCGGGACTTGGTTGTTAAAAAATATCTTGCTGCACGGCATTTTCCGGCATTCAGGTTTTATAATCAGTGCATCAATCGCATCGGTTATTCAACATGATGGAATACCACCAGTCCTCGCAGATTCCGACCCTTTCGTACATCGAAAATGAAGACCACCCGGTGATGGGAACCCTGGTCGAGCAGATCCTGCATTTGCTGAATTCGAAACTGGTGTTTTCCGACATTATCATCCACCAGAACAGCCCGCTGATGCTGCGCCAGCCAAAGGGTCTGGTGGCAGTCACCGATTCGCCCATCACCAAGGAAGAGCTGGAAGAGTTCTTTGACGTCATCCAGCCGAACTGGGCCGAACGCATCAACGAGCGCGCCTTCGACCGCTCGATAGACCTGCATACTGCACGCATCCGCGCCAACTGCTTCAGTTTCCAGGGCAGGAAGCGCCTGGGGTGCGTGATCCGCCGCTTCCCGAAGGAGCCGCTGGCGCTGGCCGAACTCGGCCTTCATGCCGACGAGCAGGAATTCGCACGACTGACCAGCGGCTTGGTCCTGATCATCGGCGATACCTGTCAGGGCAAGTCGACGACGATTGCTTCCCTCCTCGACGAGATTAACCGCCAGCGATCCGGCCACATCATCACGATCGAGGATCCGGTCGAGATCCTGATCCCGCAGCGCAAGTGCATTATCACCCAGCGCGAGGTGGGCGAGGACGCCGACGTCGGCAGCTACTACCTTGGCGCGCTGGACGCGCTGCGCGAACGACCCGACGTGATCGTGATCGGCGAGATCCGTGATGCCCAGACTGCCCAGGAGGCGCTTGCCTTGGCCGAATCCGGCCCGCTGGTTCTGGCCACCCTGCACGCGCGCTCGACTGAGCTTGGCTTGCAGAAGATGCTGCGCCTGCTGGGCAATTCCGACGCCCAAAGCCAAGCGCTGGCGCACGCGCTGCGTGGCATTCTCTGCCAGGCGCTGCTGCCATCCAAGCAGGGCAACCGCTACCATCTGGCCACCGAGTGCCTGACCATCAGCGCGGCCGTTGCATCGATGATCGAAGAGGGTGACCTGGGCGCCATCCGCGCCCACATGAACGCCGGCCGGGATCCCGGCTGCCACACGATGAACAACGTGCTGGAAAGTCTATTGGCGTCGCATAAGGTGGACCTTGACGATGCCCGGGCGGCGACGACGGATCGGATAGGGTTTGCGGAAATGGTGTGAGTTGTCTGTTAAAACTCGGCGACTGTTATCTGCAAGCCCGATCAGGGACGTGTGTCGGAAAAGCGTCAACAAGCAGACCTTCGTCAGAATTCCACTGCGGCTAAGAACCGGCCAAAAGGAGTCATACAGCGATTCCGCATACGCCAACTGCTCGCGTAGTGGCAGGACCAAGGACAGCGTAAGCATGGTCAGCCGGTCCTTGCCCCGCTTTCCTTGGCGGATGGTGATGTCCCTGCGCCGGAAGTCGACGTCCTTGATCCGCAATTGCGCGCATTCCATCAGACGCATGCCTGTCCCGTAGAGCAGTTGGGCAATCAGCAAATAGGTGCCCGACATCTGGGCAAAGATCAGATCAATCTCCTGTCGCGATAGAACAGTCGGCTGCCGTGCCGGCTTTGCTGCCGTGGACAGAGCTTGTCGATCCAGGGCAGCTCATCTGGAGGCCTTGCTTGTACAAGAACAGCAGAGCGCACAAGGCTTGATGATGAGTTGATAAGAAAATGCCCCTTTCGTTGGAGAGGTACGACAGAAAGGCATGAATTTCCGGCGCTCCCATGTCTGCGGGATGGCGCAGGAGATGAAAGCGGATATACCATCTTGTCAATACACAAAGACTGACGGTGGCGAGGCTGCAGTGCCTGTGTTTCAGGCAACGCCGTAGCTGGTCGAGCAACTTGGCTGGTTGCCCAGAAACAGGATGTCGGGTGCCGTTTTCATGATTAATTAGGATTTTGTTAATGTACAGTATGCTGCTGCCGGCTAGGCGGCACGCGCCTTGCGGAGGACTAAGCGAAATGGTTTATCAGGCACTATCCCGTTTTATCAGGCAGACCCTGCGGTATAAACCTAGTTAGGATTACTTGATGCGCCATCTTGCTTTTATCTCACTCTTTTTGCTCACCACGCTGCCGGCCCAGGCTCAGTCCGTGATTGAGAAGGCAAAGAAGGACGAACTTCTCTTCATGCAGGACGAGGAACCAGAAATGCGTAAAGCCTTTCTCAAAGCTAGTCGTTCGCTGGACGACTTCCTGTTGCGTGCAAAGACACCTGCACGAGGAACTTCCTACTACGCCTTAAAAGTAGAAATTCGAGAAGGAAAAAACACTGAATATTTCTGGATTGGCCCCTTTGAACAAAGAGGCGACGAGTTTTCGGGAACGTTAGACAATGCACCGAGGATAGTTAAAGGCGTTCGGGAAGGACAGATCTATCCGTTTCGGAAATCACAAATTGTTGATTGGACCTACTACAACAAATCAGAGCACCGTATGTATGGCAACTTCACGTTGTGCGCGCTGCTTACAAAAGAGCCGCCTGAAGAGGCCAAGAGCGCTCAAAAGAATTTTGGTTTGAAATGCGAGTGAAACCTAACTCCACATTCGACGCTTACGCAACGCGCCGGTCAACCTAGAACGTTATATGTAACACCTCCGCTGTCAACATCGTTGTGAAAGCTTCTGCCTGACATGATCAACTTCAATTATCTTTTTGCTGCTGCATTCTTCATTTGGGTATGCGTCGGAGTGATCTGGCTATTTCCGCAAAAGATGAGGCTAATGAAGCGTGGCGGAATGTCGAGCTCTCTTGAGCTGAACAACCTTGCAGATAATGGCGATATCGAAGCCAAGCAATTGAAGCGAAAAACTACTGTTTTTATCGTTGTAGGACTGCTCGTTTTGGTACCGCTACGATTAATGTCACAGTAGGTTCATGGTGAAGGGGTCTTTGCATGTTCTATGACTCGCCATTTGACGCTTACGCTTTGCGTAGATCAATTTAGTTGTTATATCCAGTAGCCATGAGAAGAAAAACTTTTGCTGTTTTCACCAATTTCCTTGTCGCGTTAACTCTTCTAAAGGGACCGTCGTCATTCGCCGCTGACGAAAAATCGAGTACGGATGTTCCGCATTTCGAAATCTACAATAGTTCAATAGCCGCACCCAAGAAAATGCATGCTGTGGTTCGGAGTCAATCTGAACCAGAATTACTCTGGAAAGACATGCAGAGCGAAGTTAAGGCAGCGCCGGTTATTGATCTTTCAGAACATATGATGCTCGGGATTTTCCTTGGGTTCAGACCTGCGAGCGAAAGATCAAATCTGACACTCGTTTCTGTAAAGCGAAAATCCGATCCTGACCGGATCGAGATCACATACAAGATTAAAGAGCGAGATCGCACGGAACCGCCTTCGCCCAGCCTTACCGCATTCATGAGCGACCATGGATTGTGGCTTGTTCCGCGTTCCAAGCTGCCAGTACACTTCATACACCCGATAGGCAAGTAGCATGGGGGTACATACGCTGTCATCAATACTGACGCGACTGCATGCGCCGGTTATTGTGGACGTTATCGTGCAAAAGAAAAATACACATAAATTTATTGCGGGCGCATTACTCTTCGCCGTCATATTAACAGCCGGATGTTCAGACGAATATTCAACAAAAGATTTTCAGGTTGGACCAAATGGGGAACCGCCCAAAGCTTTGAAAATAGTTTATGCAAAGGAATTTACGGCTGAAAGAAAAAATTATGTCAGAGCGTTAGGAGAAGTTCACGCTTTTCTAATCGAAAACAATTTCATTCCCGTCGTGTACAAGCCCTGCTTTCACGATGTCCTGGATATACGGGTAACTGCCGACATCCAAAAACATAAAAAGGCATTCCCCTGCGTTGCTGTCCAAGCAGAGAACGGGGCTGAATATACCCAAATCTATCTTCGAGTCTCGATTATTGACGTAAAGTTCAACCAGCTAGACGGCAATAACAGAGTTATCTACGCCGTTGAGATCTTTGGCAAGGAAAAGTTAAGTAGGGTTTTTGAGGAAAACGTTGAACCATGCTTATTCAAGCTTTATTCAGGTAGAACACCCCGGTCATCGCCACCGCCGAATAACTCGTTGCCGAACCAGGACGAGCAACAGAAAATTCCCGCTTCGCGGCCAATGAGGCTTGCTTGTTAGCGGAGCGTTAGATATCAAAATGCTGAAGCATACAGGTCATCGGCGACTCTTCGTTCTTGGATGCGTCAATCTGGCTATCGCAGTCGCCATCATGTTTCTTTTGCCTGACCATTTTGGTCTTTGCGGTTTTCTTGCTCAGGAAATCGTCTAGTAGCAAAGGAGGTAAAACCTCGTACTATGCCGAGTCCGCTGAAGAGCAATGGCAAAAAGGAGCACGCATCGCACCGCAGCGACTGCGCGGGCGTGCTTCAAGATCGGACCAGCAGAAGGGCAAGGAGAAGTAAGATGAAGAAAATGATTCTAACTTGCCGCTGGAAACGGCCGTTTCACACCCGTTTTTTGAATTACTTTGCAATTCGAGGCAGCTCAATATAAAAATGCCTTGCCCAACTGGAAGTTTTTTATTCCTGTCACACCTCAGCAGACTTCCCCCTGCTTGAAGCCTTTGCCTTGACCCGTACCAAAGTCAATACGCGGCCCATCTCCAACCACGTATTCCTCAGAGCGGGTAAGGGTCATGCAGCTCTATTTTCGATCATGGGGCGTATTGGGTCGCCCTTCTCTCAGGAATACCCCGCCTTCTTCCTTGCTTCCATGTTCTTCTTCTCCACTCGACTACGCAGCGTGACCCTTTGGTAGACCATGGGTCCTATGAGGACAGCGGCGGTCATCCACGGCAACAAATCCTCAATTTGCTGACGTTGCGCGGCGCTCAGTTCCATGACCATGCACTCCGCGTTGGACAGGTGACTACAGTCACGTCTCCAGATCGGCAATCAACAATTAGGGCGGCAGGCCCTATAGCGTTATTGCCTTGACCGGCTTAGTCAAGGCCGGGGCGGATTGCCTCCGGGACCAGACGTTGCGACGCGACATGGCGAGGCCATGGGAAGGAGACGCAACGCCATCCCGGAGGCAATGCGGCCGGAATCAGCAGGGTCGGTCAGAGTCTAGTGCAATGGCGCGCCTTGCTGCGGCTCCGAGATGCCGGACAAAGCATCGGACGCGGGATGGTCCGCGCCGGCGTTTGCGATGTCGCCAAGGCTCAGAATGCCTACTAGGCGCTTGTCGCTGTTAAGCACGGCCATGCGGCGTACCTGCAGGTCGCCCATCCGGCTTGCCACGTCGTCGATGTCGTCATCTTCGAAACAGTATTCGATCGAATCGGTCATCACATCGCGGATGCTTGCATCCGTCTTGCCCTGTGCCAGTGCGCGCACAACGATATCGCGATCCGTCACCATTCCCACCAGTCGATCGTTCTCGCCAACCGGCAACGCGCCGCAATCACCTTCCGCCATCATTTTGGCTGCGTCCATGATGCTTTGGTCGGGGGCGGCGAGCTGTACATCGGGCGTCATTACTTCTGAGACACGCATGATATCCTCCAAGCAAGTTAAGAAAATCCTCCCTGCTGTACACGGCGTTGTAACGGTTGTGCGCCGATCTTCACCATAGTCGATTATTGAGAAGGAGAGCCATTTATCTGCTTGATGATGGACGAGAGTCAGAAGAGCAAGGCAGCGGGAAACTGCGTCCTTGTATGGATCATTTGGCAAAGGGTGTGACCAATGGACGCAATGGATGTTTGCGTCAGGCAGCACGCCAGAAGACGTGCTTTTATGCCGCATTATCCTCCATCGAATTTCCCGGCCACATCATTAGACGGGTAAGAAAGTCGAAATTCCGTACCGATCTTCCAATGCATTGGCGGGCTATTTCAAAGCAGCCGCTCGCCACCGACATGGGGTAGCCAATCAGGAATTAAATGAGCAGTCAAGGCGTGCACGTCGTCAAGGGTTCAACCGGAGCCGTAATCGTCAGTTCAACGTAGTCAAAGGTCCAGGTAATACGAAACTGCAGGAAGCTACAGCAGCATTGCTCCCGCCGAACCAACGTTTCAACTTTTTCGGCAACTTCAGTTTTATAGGTCAGATGTGCACTTTGACCTTCATCCGATAAGCCACCAAACCCTTTGATGTAAGTTCACTCATCCATTGCGCAGCGCCCTTAACTCAACAGCTGACAAAGTAGATGCCACGGGTGCAGCTTTACTGACATTCATTGCTAAGCCTTTCGGGTAGAGGCCGAAGTCTCAGAACCGCTGCCACATTCGCAGCTCCCATCGACCGGCAGGATCGCGAACGTTTTATGGCCGTGCGGCGGCGTAGCAGAAGGAAGCCACCGAGCGCTACGGCGGATACAACTGCAATCTCCATATACCAGCCAGTTGTCGCCATTCCAAGGCTGGACAGCCCAAGCCATGCTAATAACGGGGCTAGCAAGGGAGCACAGCATGCCGCGCAGGCGGCCAAGGCAACGCCCACCGCTCCTGCAGTTCCTACTTTCGCAACCGTCGATTCACGCCTTAATTGCATTTCTTTCATGATTTCTCCTCTTAGTGGTACACAAGTAGTTTTGCTTGCATCGAAGGTACAACCTCAAGTAACTTGAGGAGCAAGGAGTTTTCGGAGGAAAGCACGATGTCGCAACTAAACCTGACGATCGGTGCACTGGCTGCGCATACCCATACCAATGTACCAACCATCCGTTACTATGAAGAAATAGGCCTGTTACCTCAGGCTCAGCGTGCTCCAAACGGTCGGCGTTACTACCGTGATGCCGACTTGAAGCGGCTGACCTTCATCAAGCGCTGCCGCGACTTTGGCTTTCCCATTGAGCAGGTAAGGGAACTGGTTAAGCTGTTCGAAGATGGCGACCGCTCGTGCATCGAAGTGAGGGACCTGGCTCAGATGCACCTTGATAAAGTACGCGAGAAGCTTGAGGAAATGCGGCAGCTCGAAGCAAGTCTGGTCAACTTCGTGGAAAGCTGCGATGAGGCTTGCTGCAAGGGCCCTACAAGGGAATGCTTTATTATCGAAGGGCTGTCCGCAGGCGAGGCTGACAAGCCAGCTGTCCAAGGAGGCTGCTGTGGTACGTTGCCAAATCAAAGGAAAAATTCTACATCGGTAGAATCCACCGCGTTCAAACAAATCAGGCGCACATAGGCATGGAATGGACAGGCGGTATTGCCTGAACCTTTTGATTGTTCTTCGTTACGGCGGTTGCCGGTTTGGCCGGATGCCATCTACCTCCTGTTCTGGCTGTCAGGCAAGAGAAGCATTCGGTTGCTGCTGCCAGCGACACTTAGCCTTGCGATCTTTTTGGTTACTGGCTTTACACTCGACCGCGAGCAGTCGAGTGTATACCGCCTATGGTGCCATTTACATCACGACTGCGCTTGGTTAGTTGTGGCTGGTTCATGGCGTATCTTCGACCTGGGCTGCATATATGTCCTGGCTGTTTCGGCTTGGAAGTATTTGCATTACACATCCGGACTTGCCCTAATGCCATCCCATGAATATGAGAGGGCGATTGATCCTAATAGAGACACTAGGTTGGCAGGGGCTCCCTAACCTCCAAGGGTACTTTGGTACACAGAAGGTACTTCCATCTCCTCAACTGAGTACCCCACTTTGGATCCATTGTTGCCTTTAAAGAACATTGGGATTCCTTAGCTCAACCTTGCCTGATATAGTGAAAGCTCACTAGGTCACTAGGTCCTTTGAGACCCACCGGTACCAAAGAGCTTCAAATGACAAAGATACATCTAGGCTTCAACTGGCTTGCTCTGATAATCGTGATATCAGGAGTGGTCCTCGGAGCATTTTCCTCTGCTGAAATAGCGGTGTCAGTAGCTCTCTTTGGTGCGCCTCCATACGTCACAGTCATTGCTCTAAGATTCCTTCGGAAAAACATCTTTGCTGCTGCGCTCGCCGTAGGTGCCAACTGCTTTTCTGCACTCATCTTTGGTGCTGCTGGAGCATTCACTCTGACTGGCCTTGGAGGGCTCGTAATGCTATTCCCTTTCTTCCTCGCTGCCTTTTCCTTAAGCGTCATGAATGTGCTTGTACTGGTCCATTCTGCACGTATAGCAGCCAAAGAGCCGGCCTAAGCTAGGTACACAGTATCCTTGCCACGTTCAGTTTAATAAACCGTATAGCCTCTGCAACTCTGTTTGCGTTTCTACTCTCGTCCTGTGGCGGTTTAGACATTGCAGCAGCCGCGTCCTATGAAGGCTCAACGTTAGTAGTCAATGGCGTGCGATACGAACGTCCTGTAGGAATTTACGAATGTCGAATGCCGCCGCATGGTTCCATCTGCACTCCTACCAGTACGTTGCCAAGATATTTGAGTGGAATGATTTCGCTGGAACTAAAAGCAGCTGATGAAAAGCTCGTTACCGACCGACTTAGCGAGTACGGCCTGTCAATTATCGAACGCAGTACGCTCAATCCGATTGAAGATCGACCTGCTCTTACCTTCTTGATTGTAGAGGTGCCCACGCTCTTTGAAGAGCAATGGGTTGAGGTGCTTCGTAAGGAGCCGTCTGTTAGCGGCGCTTGGACAAATGACATTTACTACCTGCCGTAATGCGTCCCTCGCTGCCTTAATTAGCACCCTACCCCCATGATGGTTACTTTGGTACCCAGAAGGTACGCTGGTCTGTAGGGCTGAGGGGCTAAGGGCAGCCCCAGGCCCTCGCTCTCAGATTCTGGCGGAACCCTTCACACATGTAGAAAATTTAACAACCAGAACAAAGCAAGCTTTTACCTCTCTTTTGGAGCGATCTTGGGGAAGATTAGGAGGGGTACTTGGATTAGGAACCTTGTTCTAGGAAACCTTAGACCAACGCTAAGTCCAGTGGTGTCTGAAACCAGCTCAGCAAGCGAACGCTGCTCCTATTCTTCCACTCTCTCTCAAAACTTAAGAAATCCAAATCGATTTGCCAAGCATCCCCATGCTACAAACATTTGCAAGCACGCGAGTTTGTTGAACTATGGAAATCAATTCATGTCTACTTCCCGCAACTTTTTAATCTGATTGATAGAAATGTATATCGATCAACTTATTCGCGAAAGAAGAGAAAGAAGAACATGAAGTACAGTAGCTTGCAGGGACGGAAATTACTTGCCGCCGGGATCATTGCAGCCTTTGTTGCTGGTTGTGGTGGCGGTGGCGGTGGCTCAACGTCTTCTGATGCGGTGCAGCCTAGTCCAAACAATTCAAGTGCGACACAAACACTCCCGCCTTCCAACTCTACTCCTGTAGCATCGACGCAGCCTGTTCAGCCTGCCGATCCAACGCCCGTAGTCTCGACACAAGTGTTTGACATCGAGAAGGGGATGAACAGTTATTTCATGAACGAGGCAACCTACAAGTTAAAAGCGAGTGACGCAGCTGGCCATGTGTACGAGGTGACAGAGACGATCACTCCTATCACAAGCACACGGTTCCTCAACATCGATCCGAACAACGACATCCGTGGATCGTTTGAATCAACTACGTTCTACATTGACGGGAAAGTCCAGAAGGCTATTGAATCGCCGTTTTCTTCCGATTCCTCATGGTCTGTCTTGTACTTTAAGATGGGCTCACCTTTCACTGTAAATGGTTACTCAGAATTCAACACACTGAAGCCCATCGCTCAAGCCTACCCGCTTCCTGCTACTGCAAAAGTCGGTGAATCTGGCGATCTTGCATTGGTCGCAGAAAAGACGTTCGTTGATGGGACCAAGGCAGAACAAGACTTGTTCGGATGGGCGCTTGAAGCTGACACTGCAGAGACTGCTTGGCTGTGTTTCACTGAACGAACCTTGGTCACCGTGGGTACGACCTCTTCTAAATCAGAGGTTCAGGCGAAGCGTTGCTCGAAGATCACCCCTGCAGGAGCTGTCATCGGGGCAAAGGCTGATGTGTACAGTGATACCGAAACACTACGCTTCCGATGAAGTTGACTTAAGGCGTCGGCCCAGTCCCTATTCCACACCTTGAATACGGAAGGTAACTTTGGTCTCCTAGGGCTTAGGGCACTAGGGACTACCCGGGGGGCCTGTGGGTAAAAAAGATGCCGGGGTGTTCTGGGGGACTTAGGGGCGTGGGGTACTCCGGGGGTCTCTCTTTTGAAACTCCAAGAAATTCCCTCACTCATGCAATGGACTCAACAACAACCAAGAGTTGACCTTTCGATGCGATGTCGTACTGCCGTTACAAAATGCGCAGCCGATAATCCCACCATTTCGCCGACTTAGGTGGTGTCGGACTGTGCGCCCTGGGCCGCTGCTGGCGCTCGGTTTTCTTCTGCGCCAGTCCCCGTGTTGGGACATCAACTTCCATCCTAGGCTGGCAACCCTTATTCTGGTTTCCCGACATAGGCACCTAGTTCCTTACTGAGATGATCGAACACAATCTTGATGCGATGCTCATTGCGCCTGTCACGATGCATCGCCAGCCACATATCCAGCGAGAACTTCACCGATTCAGCAAGGACCGGCACCAGCTCGGGATGGCGCCGGGCAATCCCTGTCTGGCAAACGCCGATGCCGCCGCCACTGCGCAGCGTAGCTAATTGTGCATGATCGCTATCGGAGCGAAACGCAAAGTCTTCCCTTCCTATATTTAGGCCCCATGACTTGGCAAGATGCACAAATGTAGGATCGCGGTCGAAGCCGATCAGCGCATGGTGGACAAGGTCGCCATGCTCTTTCGGGACGCCATAACGCTTCAGGTAATTGCGATGCGCAAACAAGCCCAGTCGCACTGCGCCAACACGTTTTGCCACCAGTGCTGCCTGTTCAGGTCGAACCATCCGAACCGCCACATCGGCGGCAGCGTGCAGCATGTCTTCGTTGCGGTTGCTGAGCGCCAGTTCGATAGAAATACCAGGATGCGACTCCCGCAAGCGCACCAGGACAGGCGGCAGCACCTCGACACCGATTACCTCACTCGCCGTGATGCGCACAGTGCCGTGTTCCTCGGCCTCTCCAGCAGATGCGGTCCTCATGATCGCTTTCGACAACGAAGCCATGGCTTCAACCGAATTCTCTAACTTGCGCGCGGCTTCGGTTGGCACCAAGCCGTCAAGGCTGCGAGTAAACAACTTAACGTCGAGAGCGGCTTCGAGAGCGTCGATATGCCGGCCGACAGTGGGTTGCGTTGCTCCAAGTGCGCGGGCAGCGCCAGAGAGGCTGCCTTCCTTCATCACTTGAAGGAAAGAGCGGTAAAGATTCCAGTCAGGTTCATTTCTGGCCATACATAATTGTATAGCAGGTGAATATATTTAGGCGATTGTTGTTTAGATACCCTCTGGCTATAGTTTCTGTATTCGCTGCTTTTGCTAACCAACCTTGGGGTCTGTTATGAACACTACGCTTGTTACTTCACCTGCAATTGTTACTCCCGCGTCACCGGAGCAGAGCACCTGCAGCCTTTTAGCCGGAGTAACTCAGTTTCTTCAGCTGGCCGACGGCAGAATTGCCTATGACGATACGGGCGGCGATGGCCCCCTGGTGATTGCGCTGCCGGGAATGGGGGACTTGCGCCAGCAATACCGTTATCTTCGTCCATACCTGACTGGTGCCGGGTTTCGCTTGGTGACGATGGATGTACGCGGCCAAGGCGAATCGTCGATGCGCTGGGATGATTACTCTGCTCAAGCGGCTGGGCAGGACGTTCTTGCGTTGATGGCGCATCTGGGTGCCGGTTCCGCTATCGTGATTGGAAATTCGTTTGCTGCCGGGGCAGCGTTCTGGGCTGCACGCCAAGCGCCGCAACACATCCGTGGGGCGGTCTTGATCGGCCCGATCGTGCGCGACCTCCCGATATCGCCGCTTACCAAGTTCGCCTTGAAAGCGGCATTTGCCGGCCCTTGGCGCGGCTGGTTCTGGATGACCTACTGGAACAGCCTGTTTGCAACCCGCAAGCCGGCGGACCATGCGCAGTATCATGACCTTTTGAACAAGAACCTGCATGAATCCGGGCGTTTCGATGCGCTGAAGACCATGGTTGGACTTTCCAAGGCAGAGACGGACGCGCTCATGGACGGCATCAAACTGCCTAGCCTGGTTGTGATGGGCACCAAGGATGCAGACTTCCCGAATCCTGAACAGGAAGCATGCTTACTTGCTTCTAGGCTCGGTGCGGAAATGCTGCTGGTAGAAGGTGCAGGCCATTACCCCCATGTGGAAATGCCTGAGTGCACTGGTCCAGGGGTCGTAAAGTTCCTCAAGCAGCTGTTAGGGTAAGGCCGCTTTGGGTCGAACCACGTCGGACATCGATAGATCCGAAACGTCGGATGATAAGTTCATACCGGACGCTCACTGCTTGCAATGTGGCTTCTCAGATTCGTCAACTTCTACCTGTCCTCGGCCAGCCAAGGAAACTGTTCGTGCCCGCGCAAGGCAGTTCCATTCCGCTGAAGCACGTATAGGCTGCCCAGCACGTTCGGACAGGGATTAACCTTGATGGCTCTTGGCTGTTAGCGCTGTGCGATAACTAATACGACTGGCGTAAGGGAGTGTGTACTTGATTTCGGCTTATCCGAAAGACAGTCTATAGCCGCCGCGAAGGCGGCTTGCGACTAGGTTTGGATTAATCGACGAACCCAGCAAAATTTGCCAGTTTTTGACAGTAAACAGCGAGTGACCTTAGTGAACACTACCAGCAAAAATCGCTCTGAGATTGGTGCCGCTGACCGGAATCGAACTGGTGACCTTCGCATTACGAAATCGAAATTCTAAGTATTTATTAGCGTTGATGCAAATGCCTTGAAGCTAGTAGTATGTTGAATGTATTGAATTTTTTCTAGATGTAGTAAAAAAAACGCGTTGATGTATGTTGATTGCCATTGCATAATTTCGGGTACATGAGGGGTACACGGGAGTATGCAGAAATGGTGCGTGTAAAATTAACTGCTGGGCGAATAGAAAACTTTAATTGTCCCAATGACAAACAGCAGGTTTTTCTACGTGATAGTGAACAAGTAGGATTAGGCATAAGAGCAACGATTGGAAGTAAGGCTTATATCTTTCAAGGTAAGCTGAACGGACATGTCGTCCGCATGACTATTGGTAGTACGACAACATGGACTATAGACAATGCTCGCAAAGAAGCTCGCCGTCTTAAGGCCATCATTGACCAAGGGCGAGACCCTCGTGAAGCTAAAGCTGAAATCACAGCTGCGGACGTCGCAAAACGTGCTCAAGCGAAACTGCACAAGGTACCGGCTTCTGAAGCCTGGGAAGCGTACCTAAAAGCCCGCGAAGGAAAATGGAGCGCTCGTACACTTTTAGACCATCAAAGATTGAATTCTGTCGGTGGAAAGCCTAAAACTAAAGGACGAAAGAAAGGTGAGGGCGATTACACGTTGGCAGGACCGCTAAACTATTTATTGGCGTTACCGTTAGCGAAAATCACACGCGACACTGTTACAGAGTGGTTAAGGCTAGAACAACACCGACCAACTGTCGCCCGAAATGCGTTCGTCCGGCTACGTGCATTTCTAAATTGGTGCATGGACCATACCGAATACAAAAGCCAAGTTCATCCTGACGCCTGTAGTACACGCATAATGCGCGCTGAACTACCTAAATCTCAGCCAAAGGAAGATTGCCTACAACGCGAGCAGTTGAAGCTATGGTTCACCAATGTGAACAAAATAAGCAATCCGATAATCAAGGCATATTTGCAAATCTTGTTGCTAGTCGGCTGCCGCCGAGAAGAACTAGCTTGCTTGTGTTGGAAAGATGTCAATTTCCAGTGGAGAAGTTTGTCTATAGCTGACAAAGTAGACGGCACGAGAGTTATACCTCTTACGCCTTATGTAGCAAAGCTCCTAATGGAGCTGCATGAGCTAAATACTACTCCGCCTAAAATTCAATCCTTAAATGCGAAAGCGGTGGATGAACTACCATGGACCCCCTCGCCATGGGTATTTAGTAGCCCGACTGCCGCTGATGGACGTATCAAAGAACCAAGGTCTGCTCACAACAAGGCTCTTATAGCCGCAGGGCTACCTCATGTCACTCTACATGGCTTGCGTCGGTCGTTTGGAACGCTGTGCGAATGGATAGAAATGCCCGTTGGAATTTCGGCCCAAATCATGGGACACAAGCCGAGCGCCTTGGCTGAAAAACATTATCGCCGCCGGCCGCTGGACCTGCTTCGTACGTGGCACGACAAGATAGAGGCGTGGATTTTGGAGCAGGCTGGTATTTCGTTTGTACCGGCCCAGAATGGGCTACAGGTGGCAATACCTGCTTAGCAAGTTTGGCTGTGCCTAGCTCGACGGAGCGAACGGGTGGCAACCCTTATCACCTTGGCGCAGCCGCCTGTTTAAGGGGCGTCGGAGGGGCGCATTATGAGGCTACGTGATCTAAAGAAATGGTATTCGTTAAAGGATGCTGCCGTTCGGCTGTCGCCCACTTTGAGTGAGACGGTGGAAGTCGGCGATTTGCTGCAGTTAATAGTGGAGAGAAAATTACAACCATCGTTGATTTTGCAGGGTGAAAATGCTCGAGAGGTGCATTGGCATCGTGACGAATATTCAAAAGGAGATCAGTCCAGGGCTGCCAAACTAGCTCAAGAGTTTGTTCCTCAACCGGACGACGCCGAGACAATAATAGGTATAAGTTACTGGAAGCCGATATCTGATGATGTCGTCGGACTTGACGGTCTTTACGGCCTAAACATGGATGAAGGGCATGCCAGAGACCACATACTTTCCTTGGTAACGGGTAGAGGTGGCGACAGAGATTGGTCGCAAGGCTCAATAGTGTTCGACGAATACGGACGAAACTGGCAACTATTGGAAAGGCGCAACAACTCGGGACGATATGCACAATACCCAGATGGAACAGTTGTTGACATTGTGACCCCGCGTTCGATCACTTATCACCCCCGAGTCCATAGGCCCGGTCTCGACGAAATCGTAGTGAGTAGTAGTGACCTTGAATTATTTGAACGTAGCCTCTTAGTGCCTACAGAGAACGACTCTGAGAAGGCCATCCAGTCCACCAAGCCTGCCGTAATAGCGCGCTTCGCTCCCGTTGCGGAAGATTGGCAGGAACTTATGCCGAGCGGTGAACAGCTCGACAACCGGCGCGTCATGGAGAGCAGATCTATCTCAGACCAGTCGTGCAAAGACGTCGCAGACCTAGGAAGCATTCCTGGTGCTATTCCGCGAGTCGCCAACCGAAAATTGGCAATCAAGGCAGCATGGACGATCGAAAGCATTACTAAGCGTGTGGCGTCAACGAAGGACGTCATGCAGCTGTTGCAAACATGGGCTGACTCTGGTGCAGAACCAGAGGTTTTAATTAAGTCAGATAGGCCCAAGAAAGCGGTCATCTGGCGCACGGGTAAAGGAAAGCAGAAGTTATTTGATGTGTTTGCCTGCGAAAAGGCACTCGAGGCGTGGACAAAAAGCCGCCCCTAAGCCGACAGTAGACCCAATAAGCCGACACTGAGCCCGCTAGTACAAAGCGGGCTTTTTTATGCAAAAAAATACGTATCGCTATGCGCTGCACTGTGAATAGTCACAGAGGCGCACAACCCAATAGAAGGGAATATAGCGATGCAAACAAAAGCACCTCTTCCCGATGCACTGGCTAAAATTGCCGCCGGGCGCGACCATATCAAGACCAGTGAGTTTGCGCACGCTGTGAATCGGGCGAGTCAAACAGTCCGTAAGAATTACTGCCTTACCGGCGAATGCTTTGGCATTCGCCCAGTGAAAGTCGGAAATTTTCTTCTCTGGCCGGTAGCAGACACAGCGCGCCTTCTGAGCGGAGGCGTCAATGCGTAAGCCCCGAAAAAGCAAAAGCCCTCGCTTGGAGGGCCTTAAACCTACTAAGCTGGCGGGCGGCGTAGGGACAAACAAAAATGTTGTTGACTGCAGTGCGAATACTATCAGCAAAGTCGTCAAAGAACTATATGACAACGGCTTTGTTCTGCTCCACTCTTCTGGAGAAGCTCAATTTTCGACGCTTCCCAAAGCACTAGCATATCGTGGCGATCGCGGTCTGAACACCTATGAAGCCATGGCCGCCGAGTTCGCTCAGCTTGCAACGCACTTCCAGGACCTTGAGGCGGATGGCTGGCTGATTGACTCCTTGCGCGTAAACGTGATCGGGCCGGGCGAACTCTCCCATGCAAACGTTGCCCGCTATGTTTTGGTCGGACGTCGCGTGGACTTGGCAGCCCCCCAAGGAACTCTCGATCTGGGGTGCGCATGAATTTCTACAAGCATTTCATTGGCGACTACGCCCGCGCGACCGGACATCTCTCGATCGTTGAACACGGCGCTTACCGGCTCATGCTCGATCATTTCTATGGCTCTTGCAGGCCATTGCCGGCGAACAAAAAGGCGCTTTATCGGCTGCTCCGGGCAGAAAACGACGGAGACCGTAAGTCCATTGACACGGTTTCTCTCCGGTTCTGGAGGCCGCTGCCGGAGGATGTGGAGACGGTGTACGGATGGTTAGGGCTGCATACGGAAGAAGATCAAGGGCGGTACCGGCGCGTAGCTCTTGAATGGGAGGAATGCGGCGGATTAGTCAATGTCCGGGCATTGGGAGAGATCGTAAAAGCCGCAGCTATTGCGGACCGTAACCGGCAGATAGCTATCGAGCGGGAGGCGAAAAAGCGCAATCAGGTAGGGATAGGAGGTGCAGCTTGATGCGTAATTTTCAATACATCGCGGGCGCCAGCGGCACACTAAGTGTAGCACCAGCCGAGCACGGAGCGTGCTCCATGCGTGAACCTATCCATAGCCATAACCATAGCCAGATAAATACGTTACCCCCCCAAGCCATGGAAATAATGTTTTTAGGGCCGCTTTCCATGCTTCCAGTGCAGTGGACATCGTCCTGCGGCCGTACCAAGCAACTGCGGTTCAGAACTGTCGCCTTACCTTGGCAGGGGGCGCGAAGCGCATTATCATCTGCTCCCCCACCGGCTCCGGGAAAACCGAGATCGGCATGGCGCTGGTTAACGGAGCAAGGCTCAAGCAGAAGCGCGTGGCCTTCCTGTGCAACCGAGTGCATCTAATCCAGCAGACCTCCCGGCGCTTCGCCAAGGCGAGAATTTCGCACGGCATCGTCCAGGGCGAAAACACGCGCCACGTCTACGAGCCGGTTCTGGTGGCATCGATCCAGACCGTCGCCCGGCGGGGGCTGCCCGACGTGGACCTGCTTATCATCGACGAGGCGCACACGGTCGCCGGTTCCAAGGAATATCGTGCGGTGATCGCCGCGGCGAAATGCCCCGTAATTGGCTTATCCGCCACGCCCTATGCGCGCGGCCTCGGCAAGCAATATGCCGAGCTTGGGGGCGCGTTGTTCGAGCAAATAGTGGTCGCTGCGACGATCCCAAAACTGATCGCGGACGGCTTCCTGGTTGACGTCGATGTCTACGCGCCGGCGGAGCCGGACATGACCGGCGTGAGGCAGAGCCGCAACGCTTTTGGCGAGTTGGATTATTTGGATGCGGACGTCGGTCGGGCGGTCGATAAGCCGGAGCTGGTGGGCGACATCGTCAAGCACTGGCTGCGCCTGGCCAACGGGACACCCACGGTTTGCTTTGCTTGCAATATTGCGCATTCTCAGCACATCGTGGAGCAGTTCCTGGCGGCGGACGTGCCGGCAGATCATATCGACTGCTACACCCCAGATGAGGAACGGCAGGCGATCCTCAAGCGCATCGAAACCGGCGAGACCCTGATTATTTCGAACGTCGGCATTTTGGCCGAAGGCTGGGATTTTCCGGCCTGCCGGACATTGATCCTTGCCCGTCCGACGCGCAGTCTGATCCGCTACATCCAAATGGCCGGTCGGGTACTGCGCCCGCATGAAACCAAGGAGCGAGCTCTCATTCTGGACCATTCCGGTACGGTTGCACGCCTAGGGTTTCCGACGGATGAGTTTCCACTCGCATTGGATGATGGCATGCCGAAGCAGCAAACAGGACAGAGTGAGCGGACCGAAAAGCTGCCGAAAGCATGCTCCTCCTGCAGCTACGTGAAGCCGGCCAGCGTCCACACCTGCCCGGTATGCGGTTTCGCGCCAGCAAAGCAGTCCGATGTCGAGGTTCAAGACAGGGAATTGGTCTTGCTCAAGCGCAAGGCGCCTAAGATAGAGAAGCAGGCTTTCTACTCGCAGCTGATCGCAATCGCCCAAAACAAGGGATACCAGGCCGGATGGATCGCGCATAAGTACCGCGAGTATTTCGGCGTCTGGCCGCGGGGGCTGCAGGAAATCGTCGCCGAGCCGACCGCCGAAGTAACCAACTTCCTCAAGCATCTGCGGATCCGTCATGCCAAGTCGAAAGGGGTACGGAATGCAGCAGCTTAAGCCGAGGACCGCAGACGAGGCGGTTGGACGCTGGCCAGGCATCCTACAGGCGCTGGGCGTCGATCCCCGATATCTTGGCAAGAAGCATGGCCCTTGCCCGATATGCGGCGGGAGGGACCGTTATCGCTTCGACGACAAGGAAGGGCGCGGCACCTGGTTCTGCTCGCATTGCGGATCAGGGGATGGCTTCAAGCTGCTCCAAAGCCTCCATGGCTGGAACTTTTCCCAAGCGGCGAAGGAGGTCGACCGCGTTGCTAGAATCGTTCCGGCCGGTGCGGTGACTCAAGAGCGCACTGAGGAAAACAAACTGCAGGCGCTGCGCGAGACTTGGGGGGACAGCAGGCCGGTGACAAGGGGTGATCCGGTATGGAAGTATCTGACCGACAGAGTGGGTATCGACAGGGTGCCGCCAGACATTCGGTTCCATCCCGCCCTGAAACATTCGGACGGCGGCCGGCATCCAGCAATGCTCGCACGCATGTGCTACCCAGATGGAACAGGGGCATCGCTCCATCGGACCTATTTGACCAAGGACGGGCGGAAAGCTAGCGTCTCCCAGGTCAAAAAGTTCATGGCGGCGCCAAAGCCGCTAAATTCGGCTGCTGTGAGGCTTGGAGCTGGCGAGATATTTCTTGGTATTGCCGAGGGCATAGAAACGGCACTGGCGGCCGCACTTCGCTTCTCTGTCCCCGTCTGGGCAGCGACCAATGCCGTCCTTCTAGAAGCATGGACGCCGCCAATTGGCGTGGAGCGTGTCCTGATCGCCGGCGACAACGACGCGAGCTTCACTGGCCAGGCGGCAGCCTTCTCCCTCGCCCGGCGCCTAGTACATGACGGCTATGCAGTCGAAATTCAAATTCCTGAGACGGAAGGAAAGGACTGGGCCGATGCTGGTCTCTAAGCAATTCCTCAAAGATTTTGCCTACTTGGCCAATCGCTATGAGTGGACGCCAGATGAGATCGAGGACATCAAGGCGCATACCCGCGCGTATCCAGTGGAGATGCGCCGGTACTGGACCAACCTGGCAACCGCCTATCGAGCTGGGTACGAGCAAACCGTGGCGAACGACTACATCCGGTTGCAGACATGGTGCGCGCAGCAGAGCTGGCCAGATCCGTATGCGGACGATCTTGTAAACAGAAGCAGCGACTTAGTTTTGGCCACGGTCGAGAGATGGTATTAGGGACCATTGCTTGCAAGAAGGTGCAGCGATCGGTTATCTGCTCACGCCTGGTGGCCATCTTCAAAATATCCGGGTCGCAGGCCTATGTGGACATCAACGAGGCACTTCAACTGTCCAGTAAACCCTGCTGATACAACAAAAGAGAGGAGCACTAGTAAGATGACAATCGAGAAAAGGCGGACGGACTGGGAATCGATTGAGCGCGACTACCGCGCCGGCGTGCTTTCCATTCGTGGAATAGGCAAGATCTATGGCGTTACGGATATGGCAATCCGGAAGAAGGCCAAGGCCGAGGGCTGGGCACGTGACCTGACCGAGAAGGTACTGGAAAGGGTTCGCACTGAACTGGTTCGCAGCGAGGTTCGCACTCTAGACGCCAAAACGGATAGGGAGATCGTTGAGGTCGCTGCGGCTTCGGTAGTTCAGGTGGTCCGGGAGCACCGGAAGCGCATCTCTCGAGGCGCCGCCATCGTCGAGAGGCTGTTTGACCAGCTGGCTGATGCAGCCACTAATCGGCATGAGCTCGAAGAGGCCATTGCGGACGAGACCAAGGAGGATAAGACAATCAATCGGCACTCCCAAATGATGCGGGCCGTCTCGCTGCCCGCACACGCGACTACCGTGGTCAACCTGTCCAATGCACTGAAGAACCTGATTGGCCTCGAACGCCAAGCCTTCAACATCGATAGTGCTCCGGAGTCATCCGATCCGCTCGGCGAGCTCATTACCTACATTCACAGCCGGAATACCAGATTGCCGATCAAAGAATGAAAAAATCCGGACTCGAAACTTATTTCGATTCCCAACGAGCTCATTGGCGGGGGCGAAAACCGAAACAACGGCCAAGCTGCGGCGCCACTTTCAGAAGCCTGGGTTTCGGGCCATGAAAGGCACGCCATTCATGTTTAGGCTGGCCGGCCTCCCATTGCCGCAACCCGAAAAACTGCTGGCATCGCGCAAACCGGTCAAAGTTTTACATCGGGACCTGCTCATACCCTAAATTGTATAAGTTGTGACTTTATCTGACAGGATGTGTCAGATTGCGAACTTCCCCTTTCGACCAAGAGCGTGTGGATATCAGCTCGCATCAGCAAGCTGTTCGACGTAGCATATGTGCCGTCTGCGGCATACGGGACAATATGCGCCGCCTCTAATGCTTCAGCCACGTTGCAGCCAGTGATCGCACATCGGCCCTCATAAGCCGCGAGCAAACGTTGTCGGAATTCGGGTTGCCCCCTCCGGCTTTGAATAGCGCCCAACACAACAGGGTCTTTCGTAGAATCTGGCGAGGGGCGCACAACAGGCTTCTTGTTGAGCAAGAAGTAAGAAACCGCCTCGACGATCTGCTTGCTAGCGGCCGCATTCGTAAAATCGATCGCCGGCCACAAGTTTTTGCCTGTGGCAGGCGTCGCAATACCCGGGTGGCGGCAGAGATCCTGCACTAGAGTGCGTAACTCAGGGGCACGGTCCTCGTTCGCGGCATCACTGATCGCAAGCGTGACAGTCCCGCGTTCCGCATTTCTTCTCTTAGCGAAGAACGTAAACTGCCCAGCGTTATCTCCTCCTCTCGCTTCGAATAAAATCCCGTATCCAGGATCCCCACTATTGCGCGCATGATTGCATTTGGTCGCGATCGCCAAGTCGACGACGAGATCCATACATTCCAGGAACAGCTCGGCGGTGCCTGCACTATGCGCGACCGGAAGCAATTTATTTGCACATTCTTGCGCTTGCCGTCGGATGGTTTTCAATAGCTAAGTACCCTAGTCCGAAAAAATCATTCAAAGAAGTCGCATCTAGGCCTATTGGATCGTATGTGCCCCGATTCGATAAGGACCGATGGACAGCTCTTGCGGCCATGACTCGTGACGCATCCATGTTCGATCGGGTCCGTTGCAGATGTCAGTCAGGGATACAAGACATCCGCACGCGATTCATCGATGAATTGCTTCTGTCTCTAAACGCAAATTGATGACAATGAAACGCCCCGTTTCGGGACGATTTAAGAATTCTCGGCAACATTCGACGTTCACTCACACGAGAATGTCGGATGGGCCGTTCACTTCTCTGACAATGTTGGGTTGCCCTGCGGCTTCGCTGTTAGAAAAACCGTCGAAATTACGAAGATCCCCAAAATCCAGCGACGTTAGGGCTTCGATCTGCCGGATGCTGCACTGGTAGGTCTTGAAGCGACCGTAAGCGGCTTCAAGCTTCGTCAGCTCTTTCGATTGCCCAATGATGTAGGCAGTGGCCGACGGTAAGCCCTCGTCGGATAGAAATGCGACTACCTTCCAGAACGCTTCTGGAATTTTTACGCTACGGTATTCCCGATCAGTCGGTGCAAAAACCGGTCCAGAGAACACACTGACACGCTCTTTCCAGCTGCGGGCATTCAGTAAAATGTAGTTTTCCAGACTCAGCCACGTCACTTGATTAAAGCCGGCCATCTGCGGTGAACAATTCGTAAAGTGAAAAGTCTGCTCGTTCGCCCGCTGCGCATTTTCACCCCAATTTGGATCTTCCCGCCGGACCAGATGGCCTCGGTCGAGTAGATTACTTGCGTAAAGTTCGTTGCCGATCTGCTGGCTGAGCGGAATCCGACCATCGTAAACCCAGCGATCCTTCGTACGGGGAATGCTTTCGCTGCGCGCGCCTTCAATGTTCACGCCGGCATACATCGCCATGCGACGCGAGGCCGACATCGTGACGGAAAAATGCATATAGTCGAGACGCGCTTCGTCAACGCCTTCAATCGTCAAAACATCGGCGGCGGCGTCTCCCACCACGCGCGGCCAAGGTACGACAAATTCATTCAAGAACAACGCATCATAGCCCTCACAACCCTCGAACGCGGCAGGCTGGCTCACCGGCGGCTTACCTTCATGCTCGAATTGGACGGTCAACGGGTGAAGCTGTTCGAATAGCGGACGATACGACAGATCGACTGGCATGGGCATCTCCTGAGGTCAGTGAGCAGAAAGAGAAAAAGCGTTCAAGCGCTTTTCGTATTGGCGCCATACGTGCAGCGCAAAGTAGAGCACGTTGGGCTCATCGTGGTATCGCACGGCATCTTGAAGCAATTCCGGCACCCATCCGAATCGATCTGCCAACTCCAACAGCACGGTTAATGTCCGGTCTATATCGAAGTGCAGGCGCTTCTCGAGCGAAGCGCCTTGCAAATCGCGGGGCCAGCGCCGATCGGTACGGGCGAACTTCTCGGTGATTTCGATGAACACCATGAACGGCAACTTCCTCAACGCCGCCCGGCACACCGGGTAGAGCTCGGGCATGATGGGCCGCCCCAAGGCACCACGCGAACAGGCGTGCAGCGGCATTAGGTCGAATTTTCCGAGTCGTTCGAAGGTGCTGAGGTAAGGCTCGTCGGCGATAACGTCGCTAGCTTGATTGCGCCAAAACACCACTTGGTCATCTGGTCTGCTAAGCGTCATCCTAGGTCGTTCAAAATAGCGGAATAAGAAAGGCGCCACTACCAGTTCATTGCGGCTTGCTCGGCGCTCATTGGCACTCAAGGGGAGGAAGCGCCATAAGCGGAGTTCATCGACCGAACGGAGCGTGTGCGGCCACTTCCACTCGGCCTTGAACCTCGAGTATCGCCCGCCATTCAACAGTCCGCCGACGGCAGCGATCACGTCTTGCACGAGTAACTTGCTTGAGCTGCTGAGCGCGTACACGGAAGAGCCGGCTACCTCGTTGATTTCCTTAAGTACCTCAACCAAGGAAGACTTATGATCTACATCAACCAACGGCAAGGCATTGGCCACTGCAACCTTCCAAAGCACCGAATCGATGAGGGAGGGCGCAGGCTGTGAATCGCGTGATCGAAAGTGGTTCCGCAAATAGTCACGGCCGTGGAGCCGCAACTCGCTCCAGTCACCCGATGCGAATGCATGGCTTGCATAGGATGGCGCGTACAGACCTTCAAGTGCCTCGTCGGGTATGTTCGAGGAGGGTTCCACCGATTCCAATCGTGAACGCTTACGGTCGATTTCTTTCGTTCGATCATCAAACGACAAGCTCTCCATCTCGGCCTCAGACAGGTCGACCCCTGCCTGACGCCGCAGCGCGGTCGCGTGCGCGATCGGTAAGCAATCGACGTCTTCGCCCATCGAGCGCAATAGCTCCATCGCGCGCGCTCGTGTGTGATACGGCATGTTGATAAACGCTTCATGGTAAGCCTGTTCGATCTGCGCTGCTCGTGTGTCCAGCGCGCCACCACCGTCCGCATAAAACTGCGCAGCAGTCTGATGCACCGTCGCCAGTGTCGATGTCAAATCGGGGTCTTGTTGCATCAACTTGAGCATCAGTCTCCGTAGATCCTTACGGTGTATGATAATGTCGGATGTCGGTCCCGGCTCGACCAACCAAACGTGCCGAGCGAGTTCATCAAAGAGCTTTCGCGCTCGGCCGTCATCAATTTCGCCAAAGCCTAAGGAGTGAGCAAGAACATCGCGGATGAGGGCCGGCGTAGTACGCCGTAGCACCAGCCCAGGATGCGCAAGCCTCTTGACTAGGGGATCATCGGTACGCATCCGTTTGAGGATGCGGTCGTAAAGGAAGCCATGCGCCAACGGGCGACGCACCTCGTCGTCGTTCAAGGGATCGTCGTGTTCACGAAGCAAACGCCCGAGTAAGCGCAGCATCAAGGGGTTTCCTCCATGCCGCCGGACCAGTTCGCCGGCTACGGGTTGCGACAGTTTTGGCGCTTGCCTGCGTAAGAGTTCAATCGCGTCGTTAAATGGCAAGTCGCCAACTACGAGCGACGAAATTGCCTTTTCGTAGGCTTCCCTAAAATGGCGCTCAGGCACTACTCGTCCGCTGGCAAGAACCGATAGACGGCGCACGCCGAGCATGAAGACAAGAAAATTTACCCACTTTACAACGGTGATAATTTCGACTTCGCCGCGGATCACAACTTCCTCGATGGTATCGAGCACCACGACCACGCGCTTAGTCCCAAAAGGTACGCGCGCGCATTCCTGCTCCCACATCGCTGCAATGGCTTGCTCCTGGCGCGAGGACTGACGATAATTCCGCGCGCCTTCGACAGACCCGGCTAGATCCTCCACGCATTTGACGAAGCGCATGAGCTCAGTCCGGTACTCCGTGAAATGCCTGGATAACTGACGGGCGAACTCGATGGTTAATCGCTCCGTCGTGGGAGACTGTAGATGGGGACCGTCAAAATCAAGCAAGATGGTAGCGCAATCGTCACTCGCCGTCAGACGAGAGAGGAATTCCGCCAGCAATGCAGACTTACCGCTGCCGCCTATCCCGGTTACCAACGCGATACGGAGCGACTCGTTATGATCGGCAAGCGTCCAGTCCCGCAGTCGATCCAATTCTACGTGACGTCCGACCAGCCCCACCGGCAATACCATCGCCTGCGCGCGCTGCTCGCTCGCGCGTTCAATCACGCCTGCGATGCGGGCGGATTCAGCACCTGGGAGGAATTCGCCAACGAAACGCAAAGCCGTCGAAAGGGGCGGCAGGTCCTCGAGCGTAAGGTGGTCCAACTCGACCCGCTCGCCTAACAATAGTTTCTCCATCCACATGCCAAAGCCATTGGGAGGCACTGTTTGCGTCGGCAGATCGGCTGACCTAAGAGCAATGCGTTGCAAAGCCTGGCGACGATGTGGATCGCGCAAGCGCCAGCGCGTTCTGCGCCCGTCGGCAAACACTGGTTCGCAGCGCCGTGCGAGTTCTGCTAGGACCGCATGGTCCCTGACGGGCGCCGTCACCAACTCGTTCGGTTCGAAGGCCTCCGCGAAGACGACTTGTTCTTCGTATTTGCTTAGTTGTTCAAGTTGTTTGTCCGAAAGAAGTCGCATCATACCTCCTTCGGGAAAACCATATCGCGCAGGACACTCGGAAAATGTTTAGCGAGCATCTCAACGTCGCCACGGCATACGGCATGTAGTGACGTCGCCATGGCAAGGGCTTGATTGAATCCCGCTGTTCCAGTCAGGGCAACCAGGTGTTTCGCCGCAGTGGCTTCAATGTCCGCCCTGGTCACCGACTGAATGTTTTCAGTTCCCAGCGCTTCAGTTGGAACTGCCCCCGTGTCTCCACCGCCTAGCAAGACGAGCCGTACGAGCGAGTGTGTGGGAGCGCGCTCCAGAAGGTGTAGTATCAGCAAGCCGGCGTCATCTGCCGACAAGCCACGGGTCGCCAAATTGTCGACGATGAGCCAGAACCGACGGTTCGCCACGACCTGCTCCAGAAGACCCATAAATGTCGGTACGAAGTCATCGCGCATCCAGGCAGAGAACGCGGTGTCTGCTTCCTGCTGGATCGGCAATTGGCTAGTCACATCTGGCCCGGCGCCAGCCGCAGCGAGCCAGCGAATGCCGATCTCGCGTACTCCGGCCGTAAGCTCATCACTGGACACACGTACCGCGACGTCCCTCCACTGCATCGCGTATTGGCGTGCGATGTCGGCACTGAAACTGATGCCCGAGCGCGGCGACCCCAGTACCTTGATCACACGAATAGGACCCTGGGCAGCAGCGTTGAGCAATTCCTGCAGACGAAGCCGTCCAAAAACAGGCGCCTGCGTCGCATCGATTTGCCAGATTGGATCGAGACCTTCGATACTCGACAATGGCAGCCTCAGTGCTGCAATGTGATACGTGGGAATCGCCACATTAGTAACCGGTTTACCATTCTGGTGATGACAGCCTTGATGCAGAGCGATGGGACGATAGGCCTCGTCGACCACCAAGCCTCCGGACGAACCCACCATCGTGTTGGCATCATGTGGCAGTCGGGTGCCAATGCTGGCTGGCCAAGGCGCTCCAGCCTTTCCGTCCGTAACCAGCATAGGGCTGGCGTGCGGATGTTGAACCACGATAAGCGGCATTTGTTCCACCGGGGGAGCGCAACGGGCGAGTTCGTAATAGCCGCGTTCACGCCCGACTGCGTGGTCCAGTCGGATCACCGCAAAGTCGAGACAGGTACGGAATCCTTCGAGATCATCCTTGATGTCCGAAAACACCATCCCATCGCTTTCAAGTGCATGGGTCCCACTGCAAGCGACCAGCCAATCCTCAGCGACGTTGACCTGTTTTCCTGGTCGGCCATGTTCTAAGTAGTCAAAAAGAATTTTTAGATTGGCAGCGCTACCTAACCGGCGTGTTGTGTGGTTTGGCTCTTCCAACAGGGGTTTTACAACATGGTGATTCGTCAAAACCGTCTGCGGCCCTATCAGAAAGCCCGTGCCACACGATTGCTTGCCATTGGCATCCACCTTGACAAGACATACCCGCAGTCCCGCATCGACCAAGCCTTCGCGGGAGGTGCCGACGAGGGACATTCCGGCCGACGGTTTTAACACTGCTTCCCCGCTGAACTGCACCTCTGCTGCCCCCGAGCGTAGGCGCCTGTGCTGACGCAGCGCGCCCAGCAGCTTGCTCAACCATCCTCCCTCGTGCGCTTGTTGGAAGGCCAAGCGCATCGGATCGACCAGCTCCCCATCGGAAAGACCAAATTCCAGCATCAAATAGGTTGCCGCACCTGCCGCCTCCGCAAGCGTGTCGTATAACTCGGCGAATCCCTCGCGGTCGCCCGTCACCGCGTCTACCAAGCGCGCATAGTCGGGAGTAACGTTTAACGGTCGGTCCATACCAGTCCTGCTTGACGGAGCCATTGCTGTTCACGCTGGCGAGCGAGCCCGTGAGCGAAGTTTGCGCGGAGCCAATCGCCACCAAAATGTAAGCCGAAGGCTAGTCCGCCAAATGACAGGACGCAGGAGCCTGACGATCCCTCCAGGGTGGTCGCATCATGGGCAAATGCCCAGCCATAGTCACGCGACTGGTTCCAACGGGGCGCTCCAGGCGAAACAGTACGTACACCGTAAACTGGGAACAGCTCGCCAATCCGGGCAATAACCTCTTCGTTAACGTCTCCCTGTGCGTCTCGCGGCAGGGTGCTCGGCCGGGCTGGATAGCCGATCACCAATAGCTCGCTGTACCCGCCTAACCGACGCGCGTCCCCGTCTAAGGGAATGGGAGTAGGCAGCTTTCCCCCCGCTTTATTGGAAATCTCGACACGCAGAAGAGCAGCGTCGGTGTGCGTCCAACCGGTTTGCGTATCCGTGATCAAATCGGGACCCGCACATACGACCTCGACGAGTGCAAAGCGCAGCTCAGCATGAAAAGCATTCGGCGCGTCGGCGAAGTCGATGGTGGCGTGCTCGTTGACGCGCCAATGCGCGTCCTCAAAGATGGCAATATCCTGCAGCACGTGCCGGTTCGTCAGCATAAGGCCCTGCCCGACCAAAAATCCGGTCCCACAATGGTCTCCGTTCAGGTCGATGCGTCCCACAGCACGAATGCGATGCGCCAGGTCGGTTGGTGGATGTTGTGCCATAAGCAGGCGGTCATGCCATTCCTCCGCCTCGGGCTGCGACAGGTCGAGGTCGCCACCGACGGTACGCAGAGCGGGACGGTGACGCAGCATGATGAGCGCTTCCAGTCCAACCCTGCCGTTCAGGCTAAGCGGGATCTTCTTCGCGAGCTCCGTCATCGTGTGCTCGGTGAGTCGGACAATCTCATCGCCCTTGATCCTACTGTCGCGGCTAACCTTTTGCTTGACGCGTTTGAGCTCGGCCGCCATACCGCCCGACCGCAGATAGTGCCCGGCACTCTCGGCAGTCAAGGAAACGGTATTCGTCTCAAGGCCGACGGCTGATTGCCCGAATGCCAGCGAAATCCGGCTCAGCGGAGCCGGCAGGGCACTACTTTCCATTGCGTTCTCCGTTCAGTAAACTGCCCACAGTTTGCCATGGATATATCTTTCGAAAACTCACCAACTATCACTTTTTCTAGTCAAACAATAAAATACGACTAAAACGACATATCAGACGTCGTTAAGGATCAATGGTCAGCATTGCTCGACCTCTCAGAATAAGAACTCATAAAGTTATTGAAAGATCAGCTCGACCCACTGTTCAGTTCTTCCAGAACTCGTTGAGGAGTATTGGTGTAGACCGCATCCAGTTCAGCAAATGTCTCGCTCCGCGAATGCCCACCTGTCCTCCAACTTATCTGCGTGTCATTATTACCCCAGACAGGGTCAGCTTTCCAATCTCCGGTTCAGGTGCAGTTTAAGGACTCACGTACGAGCTGGGACCTTAGATTGTTAAATTGACATTCTACAATCGAGTGCACGTTCGGGAAATCCCCGAACGACCGCTTCTTCCCGAACTCGGAAGTTCTACAAGATTCGAGAATCGATGAAATCTTATACATCGTGTCGGTTCAAATCTGGTTTACTACAAATTAGATATGCTAGAGCTGGCTTTGATGCGGTAGGCAAAACAAAACCCTTTTCAGTTTTTCTTGACCGTCTTATCAAGCACACTGACGTGCTCAATTCTTTTTGGTGGTGAGAGCAATCGTTTCGAAGCTAAACACGACTTAACAGAATTTAGCTGGACCAGGAATGGACCAGAAACGACAAAGGCTTACGCAAGAAAATGGCGTAAGCCTTTGTTTATATTAGTGAGCCTCCTCTGGGTTGAACACGACACCAACGGAGTATGAGTCCTTGTGGCGCCCTGCCGCGTCGGAAGTCTTCCCAGGTGGTTTTCTTTTTATTTTCAACCACTTGCATGCATGAGCCGCCGCAATGTGACCTTGCGCCCCCCGGCCAATGAGGACCAGAACTGGACCAGACGAGCGTGAGAGACCGAACGGAGACCGTAGCAGACGTCGAATAGACTACGTCATCAATCCCACGGTTGTAATTATTCCGCCGGGGCCAAATACCGCAAAGTTACAACCACGTCTGATGCTCGGCTAGGCGGGCGTCAGGACGCCCTCTTCTCCCTATCGCATCCTAGCGGGTTCGCTCCTAAAAATACAAAAGGTACGAGAGGCATACAAATGAAGAAGCGCCGTAACGGTTCCTTATGAACAATAATTGCTCGGCACACCCCGCGACGATCTGCTCTAAATTGATGCTCTGGGCTTGGTTCTAGACTAGGTTGTGAAAAAAACGGTACGATTCCAGCGCCACGAAAAGCCACTGGCATAGGGCCTTATGGGCTAATGATTGAATGATAACAACCAAAGTCGTGGCCGGTGGGCCCTTTTGCCATCGCCATCCATATTACTTTCTAGCCACTGCCCCACTCCCGAACCATTATCGATTCCTATGCCCTGCCATGCCTCCAATGCGTCGCGCCCGATGAATCCGTTGCTTGCCTTTCTGCCCGCATCGCGCTTGAAGCAGGCGCCACCGGCGCTAGCTCAGGCTCTACGCAGCTTTAGTACACAATCGCTGGCGCGACTGCAAACCGAAGCCGAGCGCCACCCGGCGCGGCCCCCTCTTCCTGACCAGCTAGATGCCGTTCCGGCGCAGCGCTGGCACTGGCTATGCTGGCTGTATGGGATTGCAGATATGAATGGAGGGTTGAACCAGATAGCTCCGCGCGGTCTACGCAATCGCATTGAACATCGTGCCAAGGATATGAGTGCAGCGGATCGCAAGGCGGCACTGTCGGTGCTCGAGAAAGATTTATTGGCGTTTTACTGGGGCAGCGTCGACAATGCTTTCGCGGCCTGGAGCGAAGCTCGTCAGCTCACTACATTGACGCTGCAGGAACGGCCGGTGCCGCAGTGGCTGGAAAAGCGGGCTGCCGAGCTGGCCTACGCCGCACAGATTACTCCACTTCTGCCGCGTCTAGTGGATTTGCTTACGCAGTGTGGCGTGCCCATGAACCACATTGATACGCCGCTTCCGCTCAAGCGCAAGAGCGATAACTTGCTGCCGTATCTGGCGCGCTGCGCGGTTTGTGACATTCCTCAGCGGTTCCTTTATACCCGCTTTGCGCGCATGTACCGCGCGTCGAAGGGGACCGACGTCAATGAAACGCCGTACCGGGCGTTGCTGTCACAGCTATATGCTGACGACGGCGCGTTTCTGGCGAAGCCAGCCCGAACCACTCTGTCGCCCGATTACGCGCACCTGCTTGACAGCAAGGAGATGCTGGCCGCGTTCATGAAGACTGCTGTGCTGCCGCAGTTTGGCGGCAATTTTCCTAGCCATAGCCAGCTCAAGAAGCATTGGACCCCAGCGACCGGTCAGCCCAGTACCGCCATGCTCTACAAAGCCGTAGTTAAGCTCTACGGAACATGGCGTGCACTGGCCGACCAGCATGAATTGCCAACGGCCTACTTGCGTGACCGCATCCCCTCTAAAGAAGACACGGTGTTGCGCTATCAGATGCTTGAGCCGCGCTTCGGTCGTCTGCCGACCCAGACAGAGATCCAGGCTGCCGATGGCGCGCTGTATGGGCACATTCGCCATCATTTCCGCGGTCTGCGTGGCCTATACAAGTCGCTTGGGATTCGTAAGCGGCGCGCTTGCGTGTGCGACGATGGTCAAACCGCCGACTCTTATGCCGAAGCGCTGCTCTACAATGCCTTGCTGCGCGAAAAGGCACGCTCGGGCAGCGCGTTGCGCGAAGTCGAGCTGCATGCCATCGTCGACCGCTGCGGCCGCGCGTCAGAGATAGATATGTTGGTCAACGGATGGCTGGTGATCGAGGTCGAGATGGTAGATTCCACCCGCCCGGACTTAGAAAAGAAGCCCATGTACGTTCCCAAGCAGGCTGCCAAAATCGCCGACCTAGTCAAAAGCGGCCACCGAGTCCTGCGCGTGCAGCAATATCAGGTGCTTGATGCCTACCGAAGCGACACCGTAGCGGAGATTCTCGCCATGCTGGCAGGCGAGCCCCCGGGCCCCTTCAACCGAGCCGTCACCATTGCTCATATTGGGACTGCGCCTAACAAGCCGCTAGGCTACTGGACGGATGCCCAGATCGCCTCCGACTTGCGGGCCGCAGCCAATGAAAAGGGTTTAATCAGCCTAGCGCAGGTCAGCACCGACCAGCAGTTCCGGGGCTTACGCGATGCGTTTAGCAGTCTTGACAAGCGCGTCCAGAGTCGCCTGCTTGCTAAAGCAGGGGTGCGGCTCTCCTCCCCGAACTGGTTTCATCCTGCGGCGCCGGGTAGTGCCGGCAGCGGCCAACTGTTAAGCCGCATCGGCCGTGCCTGTCTAATCCGCACGCTGCGCGCCACACGTGGAATTTTACCGTCCCGCCTTGCCTGGCCCGACGAATACAGCGTCGGCCTACCCATGGCATTGACCAAGCAGTTCGGTTCGCTGCGTACGCTGGCTGTTGCCGTCGACCTGGCGTGGATGGAAAACGGGTTTGCGGTAGTGCGCGCAGCGCGCACTGAAGCTATCAACAATGAGCCGGGAGAGACATCGCTGCAAAGAGCCGTGAACCGGGCCACCAAGCTCGGCTGGCGCTTCGGCATGGACGAATGGAAGAAGCTTCGCAAGGTGCTAGATGCGCACGCCCGCGGCGCCGTGCTAGCGCAGGTACTCAATCCCTGGCAGTACGCCGACGGCCGATTGCTGCCGCAAGCATGCAACCAACTGAGCGAACTGTTCAAAAAAAATCAGGGCATCTATCCAGTGCGCAACGCCTGGAGCGCTGTTGGTATGGACGCCTTACGGACGTTAATCCAGGACAGCGAATTGGGACCCGAGGCATTTTGCAAAGCTGTAGGCGTGGTGCGTGTTCGCACGGGCCAAACGCCTACGACATGGAACCCGCCGGAACAATGGCCGCCATTGGGCGTCCAGCGTCGTGTCAAGCATTAGCAACGTCAGCGCTTTCGCCTTCACGCAGCATTCATGTCTGAAAGGACAGACGCATCGTTTCTTAAGAAAAATCCATGGTTTGATGTGCTGTAATGCTCCTTTTGATTTCCTTCTGAAGTATGGAGTTAACTTCGACGCTAGATGGCTGGCCGGCACTCTAGCCTATCTAGCCAATCTTTCTTCCTCAGATCGCAAAGTAAAGTAATAATTGCATTATCGAAAGTAGAAGCAATCCCATGAAATTTGTCGCAAATGTACTCAACGACTGCCGCCTCAGCGACATCCTTCCCGGCCCAGAAGATGATGTTGACGGAGTGCTCGCGGCAATTGCCTTTGGCACTAATAAGGCGGGATGCTGCATGCATCGGCCACACCACCTCAGATTCCCCGTCTCCGCGAATACTCTTGAAGCCGCATGTAACGGGCATCTTGTCCAAGCTGTGGCGCAGCATACACAATCTCGTCTAAACATTGCCTCAACTCCCGAGGCGCCCACTGTTGATCGTCAATCACAACATCCAGCAGCCGCAGCGCATCCTCCGGGAATCGGTTGCATAAACCCGATTCGTGCAATAGATGCACGACGTAGTGCGGGTGTTCAATGGGCTGAAGCCAGTCTTGCACCGTAGCCAAAGCAGCCGGGAATTCTGACCGGGCAGCAATGATCAGCCGGGTCAATGAGTCAGCGATTCGCGGCGTGGCAAGGTCGCGGGACTTAGGCCAAACGTATTGCCAGAATGGCTTGATACGATTTTTCCAATAGTCCTCGCGCTGATCGGCGGCTCCTTCAAGAGCTTGGAATAGCGCCTGCGCGGATTCCTCTAGCCCCTCTTGAGGCAACGTCCCAAGAGCGGATCGGAACTCATCCACGGCGTAGCCCTCAGGCGACCCCAGCGCTGCGTAAGTCAGGAAGGCGGCGAACTGCTGGCGGTGTTCACCTAAGTCGATGTAGTGGTTTGCGCTTTCCAGAAATTGTGGTTTGAACGCGATCAACAAGGGCTGGTACAAGCGTGGCGACCACAGGAAACCTTCCCACACAGCTTTCGCTTCGCCCGGATTGTCCCAACGGAACAGGGGCAACAGATATTGCTCAGTCCAAGCTCGATCGACGCGGAAGAGCGCGATCAGTTGCGCCCCCAGCAGTACTCGGCCGTGGCGGAATCGGTCCACCTGAACATCGCAGAGTGCGGTAAAGAACGGCTTGATGTCGGTCGGAAGCTGATCGTTGTCGTTCGGATTCTGTTTGAGCCACAGATTAATCAGCGCTTGAGTGACATGCCCGACCGGATGATTGATCGCCTCGGTAACAGGTTGGTCAATCGGCTCGCCATTGCGCGTCATGCTGGTGCCTGCTTCGAGTGGCAGAGCCAAGACCCGCCGGCACAAATTCAACAGGATTTCCTCATGCTGATTGATCGACTTTGAAACGGTGTCGATCCACCACGTCACACCATGAGCAATCTCCTGGATGGTTGCGTCAGGCATGGTCTGCACAAGAGGCGCGGCGTATCGCCATGACCGCAGCACCATTCCTTCTTCACTCCAGGCCTGCAGTGCTTCGCGCCACCGACCGGCTGGCCATACCTCATCTCGTGCCAGATTGCATAGCGCGTACAGGCTGTGAAAGAAGCGGGTGCGGCAGACGTCCCGCCACGTGTCCTCGTAGAATGGTCGCCTTTCGGGCTGCGGCCTCGTCAGCCATTGAACGAGTTCTCGCCGCTTTCGAGGCGCAATGTCGACATCCCGGCTTTCTTCATAGTCCGGATCGCCGGTGCCGCTCATCCAGTGAGAGAACTCATCACGCTCATTGGCCGCCAACTGCCAATACGGGTATGCATTGGAAAGTTCCGCCAAGCGTGCCGCTGCGAGTGTCCCGAGTGCGAGGCGCGAGGCATTCAATTTAGCCAGATGCAGCCAGACTGAACGATCCACCAAGTTTTGCCACCGATCTAGCTCCAGATCATCACGGTACATCTTGCGCGGAGGGCCGGCTAAGATAGCGGACTCCAGACGTCCCTGAGCAGAGCCCGCTAAGTGGTGCCCCTGCAGAACCAAAAGTCTGAACACCTCCCGCCCTGTATCCATGGACCACAACCACCAAGCACCATCGGCTAACAACCAGTCCACCCACTGCTCCGGGGCGATGCAACCATCCCGGCTGGCTGCAAACAATGCTAGTCGTTTGAAGGTGGGATATGGGAGATCAAACCACCTCTGGGCAGTCCGCGTAGCACGAACGCTATCGATGCTGAGAACCGCCTGCCACGCATCGCGCAACAATTCAATCAGGCTTGTCCAGTCGCGGAAACCCCGGTTCTGCCAGTGCGGACTGATGGACGGAAGATCCCAGTGCGACGGGTCATTGCGGTCGTCGGCTTTACCCAACTCGTGCAACAAATCCAGTGCATCGCGCAGCAGTTGCTGAAGATCCTCCAGCAGTTGCGGCAAGGCAGACGTCCAGTGCTCGTCGACAAGGTCGCGTATAGCCGACTGCACATGATCGGCGGCCAGCACCAGCTCCCAGTCCACCAACTGCTTGATTTTCGTGGGCTCGTCCGTGTTTGGTTCTTCGTCGCCCCAGCGAAACGGCTCTTTCAGAGACACTCGAGGCGCGAGAAGTTCACGTAACTCCAAGCGCAGCGTAGTGGTCAGTCCCTCCCGCTTCAGTCGACCTTTCCAGCGATATAGATCGGAATCGTGCCACGGTGATTTCACCCGCCCGCTGAGCAGCAAGCGCCAGAGGGTACGCATTAAAGGCCCGGGGATGGCCTTGGGTGCGTGTGAGCGGACTTCATCCAGTTCGGCGGTCTTGCCTGCGTGCTCCAGTGAGATAAAGCGGTCTAGTTCGTGCTCGATGAGCCACAGCCATTTTTCGTGTAACTGGCCACCACGTTGTGCAATCCAGATGACCAGCTTAGGATCATCCAGGTGGCGCACCAACCAGCGAGCCAGATGGAACATTACGTCATCCCACTGGCTGCCGTTGATGCCACCGGCAGCCAGAAGCATCGCTGGAGCACGGTTATAGGGCGCAGGCCTGCGAATCAGGCTGAAGCGCAACTTGGCGTCCACCTCCTCGCGAGGGGGTACGCCGAAGCGGGCCAGATCGCTGTGCTGAAAACGTTCTTCCGAGAAGGCCTCGAGCAACCAGTCCAGCGACGGGGCGGGGTTGAAGTCAGCAAAACGTTTGGCTGGCAGTCCTGACTTGTCCGACAAGGCCCATAACATCCGACCGATAAAGTCGTCTTGCTGGGTACTCGCTGATGGCCGTGCTAGGGCGTGACTGACGACGATGCGCTCCTTGCCCAGTACTCCATCGCGGTAGGTTTCCGCCCAAGCGTGCAAGGATTTGTGCAGCGCCGAATGGTCATGGCTGCCGGTGGGCACTTCGTATAGGATGGGCGTTACGCCCTTGGCTTCCCACTCGATGGTCTTGCGGCGCTCTTGCCCCGGCGCGCAGTCGCCCAATGCCCAGGCTTGCGGCGTGACTTCGCCCAGCATGCGGTCGGCGGCCAGCGCATCCATCATATAGCGCAGCACCGGATCGTTAATGCTGTAACCCACGAAGCACACCACGTAATTGCGGAATAGCTCGCTCACGAAGCGGGCTGCCCAGCGTTCGGTTAGGTAGGCCAGGCCGAAATCGCCGCTGGTGATTACCAAGCGGTTCAATGCGGTGTCATCCATTGTTTCGGGCAGCAGGCCGTGTAGATAGACTAATCCATTCCAGCGGCTGTTCTTTGGAATAGGCAACATCGGCGCGGCATACGCTTGGAACGCTTGTCCTGTGCGATTAGCCGCCGTATGAAACACGCGGTCGAAGTTGGTAGTAACCAGCCGTAGCGCACCTTCACGGCTGCGCGCCAGCCGCAAAAGTGCCGCCTGCGTATCGGTGGCCCCCTTGCGGCGCAATTTAGGTTTGAGTGCCTGAATCAACGCGCGTCGGACGGCCAAGCGCTGCCCCGGCAGACGTCGCTGCAGCAGATCGAGCGTGGCGTCGAACTGCCCACGGTCCAACGCCTCGCGCTCAATGTCCGAGGGCGCCGTGCCGTTCAGTCGGTAAATTTGCTCCACCAGCCCCTTGAAGCCCGGCAGGCCTGCGGGATAGGAAATGCCCGCACCGCAAAAAAACACCACGCGGCCCTCCTCATGGGCCTGCAAGAGCGCATCCGGGATGTCGGGGCCGCGGGTTACGAACTGCATTCAATGCCCCCAGTAAACACCCGCTCCAGCGTGGCCGGCAGCAGCGCGGTGTTTGCCTGGCGAATGGCGGTGTGTTTGGCCTTGAGGGGAGCCTGCCTTTTTAGAATTTCAACAATTCGTAACTGATCGTCGAAGAGCGGCATCGGCAACTCGATGTTCAGAAACTGCTCAGGCCGCGTACGCTCGCGTCTGGCGCCTACGCCCCGCGTCGCGTTCTGGAGTTGTGACCAGAACCACTTCGTCCTCACTAATTCGCCGAAGTATTCGTCGCTGGCTAGGCTTGGTTTGCACCGAAAGGTACGGTATTCCGGAGATACGAACCAGCCGTCAAGCTCCTTCGGGCAGCGCGCAATCGCGCCCTCCCAACCCTTAACTTGGCTGAGTACGATTGCGCCCTCGTAGAGGCGATTGAATGCCTTATAGGAAGTGTCGGTGCCACCGACCGCTGCCTTCGAAAACAGCCCTCCACCGAAACCACGGACCCCGACTTGCGGGTAACTCCCGGTAGCCGTCACGGCTTCGGGAAGCTCTACCAGTTCCAGTACGTCATTGAGCTGTACACGGCGATTACCCGCCAATTGGTGGTGCAAGCTCAGTAGCAGCGATGAGGAGATGCGCTCGACAGCGTCCAGATGCGCTTCAACCTGTCGGGTTTTCTCGGCTAGTGCGTCGAGGCGGGCGGCGAGCGCTCGTTGCTCGGTCAGCGGTGGGAGCGCAATTTGCTGATCAAGGAAACGGTCTTCCTTGATACGTACTCGATTGGTGGTGCCTTCACTGGCCGCCTTACACAGTTCGACGAAGGGAGCAGAGCGCACCAACCAGCCCATGAATGTGGGGGCACACTGGTTCAGATCACGAAACTCGAACGAGGGAAAGTCGTTACTGACAATTGCACCGTCAAGTTCCGGCGGTACCAAACCTATCGCGCCATTGCGCGCGTCAATCTTGGAAAGGATCAACTGGTTGGCACGCACAACACGACGCACCGAAATGACATCGCTGCCACGCACTTTGCCCCGGCTAACGACGCCTTTTCCCCACAGCCTGATTGTGACCTCGTGATACTCAGCCATCGGGTTAAGCATGGTGGATTCGTCGGAGCGCCGAAGCAACGCGCCCAGGGCAACTTTTGGCCACACCTTCATTCGCCGACCTCCGCATTGACGTTGCGCGCGAAAGCACGACGAGCCGCTTCCAACAGTGCGACGATGTCGGTGTGGACGGCGGCATACTCGGCGCGCACTGAGATTACGGGCCTAGTGAATTCTGTCATGCTTGTACCTCGGCGACCAAGATTTCAATCTCGCCTAGGAGGCGCATCACCTCCACCTCGTGACTGCGCATAGAGGCAATCAAGTCTTTCGGGTTGGCGTGTTCCAGCCCCGCCTTGGCATTGGGATTCTTGAGGTCCAGGTTATAGATGGGCCAGTACAGGCTATCGCCTTCTGCTTGCGACGCCTTGGCTGCCTGTTCGAGGGCTTGCTGCTCGGCCTTTAGCGCGCGCAGTTTATCTTGTAGCGCAACCTTGTCGCCGTTCGCCCCCTGAATGGACTGCTCCAACCCGCGGATCGGCTTGCCCAGAGCGATGGCGGCATTTCGTTCGTTCTCCGCTCGATTCCAGTGCGGACTAGCCGCTTCAATGGCGGCGATCCGCTTGTCAGAGAAATCCACCTTCCAAGCCTGTGGGCCGTCTTCTCGGGCATTCCACCACGCCAGTGCTGGAGCAAACTCTTCAAACTGCAATGGCGCAGTCTTACTGTACTTCTTGCGGCCTTCGGGCAGCGGCAGTTCGTAGTACCAAATGGTGTCGGTGGGGCCTCCGCGCTCGAAGAACAGCAGGTTAGCCGGAATGTCCGTGTAGGGAGCGAACACACCCTGCGGCAGACGCACGATGGTGTGGAGCTTGAACTCCTTGAGCAGTTCTTCCTTGATAACAGCGCAGACGCCATCACCAAACAGGGTGCCGTTGGGCACAACCACGGCGGCTCGGCCACCACGGGCTGTAGGCTTGCGGCCGGGCATCGGCGCCCCAGCCACGCGCAACTTCCGCATGATGTATTGCAGGAACAGCAGTGCAGTTTCAGACGTCTGCATATTGGGAGGGAAGTTGCCTTTAATGGCTGCTTCTTCCTCACCGCCGAAAGGCGGATTGGTGAGGATCACGTCCACGCGCTCGCTGTGGCCGATCTCGTTGACCCGGCGAACCAACGTATTGCCGTAGGCAATCTGCGGCGCTTCCAGTCCGTGCAGCAGAAGGTTCATCTGCGCCAGCATGTAGGGCAGAGGCTTGGCTTCCTGACCGTAGAGAGTGTCCCATTGCAGGGCGCGGCGCAGGTCCGGAGTGGCCACCTGCGGGGCAATGTGGTCGTAGGCTTCAACCAGAAAGCCGCCGGTGCCGCAGGCCGGGTCGAGTACGGTTTCACCAAGGCGCGGATCGGTCACTTGCACCATAAAGCGCACCACTGGGCGCGGGGTGTAGAACTCGCCAGCATCGCCCGCCGCGTCGCGCATCTCGCGCAACATCGACTCGTACAGGTGCGAAAGGGTATGAATTTCCTCGCTAGCCGAGAAGTGGATGCTGTTGATCTTATTGAGGATATCGCGCAGCAAATAGCCGCTGACCATGCGATTCTGGACGCCCTTGAACACGTTGGAGATGACTTCGCGCTGGCTGCCTTTTTCACCTTCGCCTGCTAGGCCGCGCAGGTAGGCAAACAGGCCCTTGCCAGGGCTGCCATCGGCGCGCACGGTGAGTTCCTGGCTGATGAAGGCCAGCAGTTCGTCGCCGGTGATGCCATCTTCGCGGGCAGCCCAATCGCGCCAGCGGTAAGGCGCTTCGATGATGGGCTGATAGCGCTTTCCGTCGAGTTCGGCCTCTTCCTCGTGGACGATTTCCAGGTCATCGAAGAACTTGAGGAACATCACCCAGGTGAGCAGTGGCAGGCGGTCTACATCACCGTTGAGGCCTTTATCCTTGCGCAGGATCTTGCGCGCGCTACCAATCAGCGCCGAGAGGTTTTCGCGAGTGGTGAGTGGCGCCTTGGCCTTGCGTGGTGCTCGTGGCTTATTTTCAGCAGTTGTCGTAATGGATTTGGTGGAACGGGCCATCGGGTCGGGTTCTCGTTATTGGTAGAGCGCGGTCTGTAGCTGGAAGATTGCGTCCTTCATGCCGTGTACGCCGCCGAAGTGGCGCGCGGCGATTTCAGAAGGACTGCCATAGCGGTCAAAGGGTTGCACCTTCATCAACTCGGACAGCGCGTTAAATTGCAGGATGCCGCGCTCGATATAACGGTCAAGCAGCAGCGTAAGGATTTCGCGAGCGGTGTCACCATGCTGGGCGAAAAGGTCTTGGGCCTGCCGCTTGGCAGCGTCCGCACGCTGGCGGCGAGTGAGCAGCGGCGCATTCCATGCCAGATGGCACAGCAAGTCAAACGGATCGGCGTCGGGCTGCTCGCTGGTGGCGGCTAGCTCCTCGAAGCTGATGCCGCGCTCGGTCAGCTCGCGCAGCACCTCGGCGCGGGTGTCGGGGTTGGCCCAAGCTGATTGCAGCGCCTCGCGGGTGGGGTACAGGGTACGCACGGCGCGGCCCGAGTACTCGGTGTACTTGACCACCTGCAGCTTCTTGCCATCGGTGTCGAGGTCGTAGACCAGATGGCCGATCACTTCGACTTCACCACCGTCGATGTAGAACTTACGTGGTTCTGCCGGTGGGTCATTAATGAGAATGCCGGTGACGGACCCGATTTGTTCCTCGGGAATCTCGTGCACCAGCGGTTCGTCTTCCTGCGGCGCCTCCGCTTCGGCTTCAGTAATGCCGACCTGTTCCCCGGTTTCATCGACCGTAACTTCCTCGATCCGTGCCGGATCGCCGTCGAAGTCGGGGTCGGCAAAGTGCCGGGTGGCCGCGCCGGTGAAATCGATGATATTGAAGTACTCCTTACCATAATCCACCTTCAGCCGCGTGCCGCGACCGACGATTTGCTTAAACTCGGAGCGAGAGCCCACCACACGCGCCAGCACCACATTCTTGACCATCTCAGCATCAACGCCCGTGGTCAGCAACTGCGACGTAGTGAGTATGACAGGCGTAGGTTTGTCTACGTCCTGAAAGTGCGACAGATGGGTCAGGCCGATGGTGCCCTCGTCGGCAGTCACGCGGCATACGTAATCGGGATACTGCTTGGCGAGGTCGCTGTTGAGGTTGATCAGCTCCTGCCGCATCTCAGCGGCGTGTTCCTGATCGACGCAGAATACTAAAGTCTTGGCGAACGGATCGGTACCCTTGAGCAGATCCGTCAGGTGCCGGGCGATTGCCCGCGTGCGCGAGCGCAGAGCGACGACACGCTCGAAATCTTTGGTCTGATATTCCTCATCAGGCACTGCTCGGCCGTAGCGGTCTAGTTCATCCTTGCTAGGACGCCAACCAGCAGCGTCCACGGTAGTGATAACGCGGTGCACACGGTACGGGGCGAGGAAGCCATCGTCAATGCCTTGACGCAAGCTGTAGGTGTAGACGGGGTTGCCGAAGTATTCGTAGCTGTCGCGCGATTCTTCGCGCAGCGGCGTGGCCGTCATTCCGAACTGCGCGGCGGGTTCGAAGTAGTCCAGTACCGCACGCCAAGCGCTCTCTTCACGGCTGGAGCCACGATGGCATTCGTCAATGATGATGAGGTCGAAGAAATCCGGGCGATACTGGCGGAATACATCAGCGCTGGCGGTGGAAAGTGCCTGATAGATGCCGAAGTACATATCCCGGCTTTGGCTGGTGTCGCCGCCCGCGATCTTGTGGCGGGCATCGCCGAAGGGCGCGAACATCTTGGCCATCGGGTCATCGACCAAGATATTGCGGTCAGCCAAGAATAGGATCTTTGGGCGACGGTATTCCCCTGTGCGATTCCAGCGGCTGCTCCACAGCTTCCAGCAGATCTGGAAGGCCACGCAGGTCTTGCCAGTCCCCGTGGCCAGCGTGGCGAGGATGCGCTTCTGCCCTCGAAGGATGGCCTCGATCACGCGATGGATCGCGATCTGCTGGTAGTATCGAGGCACCTTGCCGGAAACAAGGTTGAATGGTTCCAGCAAATGGGTTGCCGAGGCTAGGGGCATTTGCGTGGCGGCCGTCAGGCGGGCAAAGAGTTCGTCGGGCGTGGCGTAGCGATCCACTTCGCGCTCAGTACCTTTGGTGTAGTCAATCTCGATGATGCGATGGCCGTTTGTGGCATATGCGAACTTGAGGCCTAGAATTTCCGCATACTCGCGCGCCTGTTGCACGCCGGTTTCGGCTGGCGAACCAATTTCCTTGGCTTCCACCACCGCCAGGGGATAGTCGCGACGGTAGTAAAGGAGGTAGTCGGCACGTCTCTGCTTGCCGCGCCGCACCTTGCCGCCCGCCACGATAATGCGGCCATTTGTGAAGCTGCGTTGCTCACCTATGACGTGCGGTGCTGCACCCCAGCCGGCCTCGACCAGTTTGGGCGTAACGAATTCGCGACAGGTATCCGCTTCGGTGATCACGACATCTCGCATCGCCTCCCCCTTCATTGTGTCGCTCTTCAATCGATCGTGATATTGAAATTGGGCGCCAGCGCGATGTGCTCGATTTCGCGGGCGTTCTTCTTCAGCGCCACCAATTCATAGCCTTCCATCATGCGCAGTGTGCGGGACACGTTCGGCCCCTTCCACCCAGTGCGTTCAGCTAACTCGGTCAGTGACTTGGGACGCCTGTCATGGATACGGCGTAGCACTGGCTGGTTTTCTTCTGAGAGCACTGCCGCCATCGTGGCCTTCGCCGGAAACCACACTGTCGGCACATTTTTACCAACGGCTTCCCCTTCCGGTTCGCCAAGACGACGAATACTGGCGACGCAGCGTTTCATTTCGAATGCCCTGATCGGTTTTACATGAGTTAGCTATTTTATCAATGTGCCTCAACAGCAATCTTCTTTTGATGAAAAATCTTTTTCGTTTGACTTCTCGATCATCCGATATGCGAATGGGGTCGTCGCAAATCGACCCGGTCCGCCACTATGAACACCAAGCCAACCATCCTCGACGCCTGCCTCGCCCGCACGGCCACGACTGGCACCAGCTTGGACCAAACCACCTACCATTTACCTACCGACGATAAAAAAACAAAAGGGTTAGCGACCATTTCTTCGCTAACCCTTTGATTTTATTGGTGGGCCTCCCGTGAGTCGAACACGGCACCAACGGATTATGCGTCCGTGCACTCAAACCAGACGAATGATTCAATGTGGCCTATCTGCTTTGCTGGGGTACACACGGGGTACACAACATAAAACTAAGCAACATTCCATCCAACCAATCCGCTGCAAGTCTTTGAATTTATTGGTGCCGCTGACCGGAATCGAACTGGTGACCTTCGCATTACGAATGCGCTGCTCTACCGACTGAGCTACAGCGGCTACTCATGAAACCGACGCCCCTTTAAATTACTGCAGGAACGGGGCGTTTAAGAGAGAAGATTATTCTAGCAAAAAACATTTCAGCCTTGCTAGAGCCGATGGCGCCGGGCTTAATGCAAAACAAATTTCCTGCTTTCATTAACACTGCCCGGCGCCAGACCTTTACTCGTTGTGGTATCCGGTTACCCGCTCCACCTCGTTCTTCGATCCCAGGAACACCGCAACCCGCTCATGCAGCTTCTGCGGCTGAATATCCAGAATCCGCTGCTTGCCGTTGGTCGCCGCGCCGCCGGCCTGTTCGACGATGAAGGCCATCGGGTTGGCTTCGTACATCAGGCGCAGCTTGCCTGGCTTGTCCGGTTCGCGGGCGTCGGCCGGGTACATGAAGATGCCGCCGCGGTTGAGGATGCGGTGTACGTCGGCGACCATGGAGGCGATCCAGCGCATGTTGAAGTTCTTGCCGCGCGGGCCGGTGTCGCCGGACTGGAGTTCATCAATGTAGCGTTTGACCGGCGGATACCAGTGGCGGGCGTTGGAGGCGTTGATCGCGTATTCCTTGGTCTCGGCCGGGATCTGCATGTCACGCTGGGTGAGTACCCAGGAACCCATCTCGCGGTCGAGCGTGAAGCAGTTGACGCCGTCGCCGGTGGTCAGCACCAGCACGGTCTGCGGGCCGTAGACCGCGTAGCCGGCGGCGACCTGTTTCACGCCGGGCTGCAGGAAGTCCTTTTCGCTCGGTTCCTTCATGCCTTCCGGCGCCTTCAGCACCGAGAAGATGGTGCCGATGGAGACGTTGACGTCGATGTTGCTGGAGCCGTCGAGCGGATCGAACAGCAGCATGTATTCGCCCTTGGGATAGCGGTTGGGAATCGGGTGGATGGTTTCCATTTCCTCGGAAGCCATCGCGGCAAGGTGGCCGCCCCATTCATTGGCTTCGAGCAGGATCTCATTGGAGAGCACGTCGAGCTTCTTCTGCACTTCGCCCTGCACGTTCTCGCTGCCGGCGCTGCCGAGCACTTCGCCGAGCGCGCCCTTGCTGACGGCATGGCTGATGGTCTTGCAGGCGCGGGCGACGACTTCGATCAGCAGGCGCAGCTCGGCGGGGATGCTGTTGTGCAGGCGCTGCTCTTCGACCAGGTATTGGGTAAGGCTTATGCGTTTCATGGCGATTCCATTGGTTTAATAATAATTATGTTTCATGTCCGGCGGCTCGGCTGATCATGCCTCCCTTGCCGGCGCGGTTCCGATCGCGGGAACCGCGCGGCCATCGCAGGTGATTCTGCCCTGCGGCGGCCGGTCGGGTTTTGCCGCACATTAATGTGCGAGCGACTTGGTGATCACTTCATGCACGTCCTTGGACAGGGACTTGGTGGCGGCCACGCGCTGCAGCGCGGCGCGCATCCTGTCCTGCAGTTCCGGTGCGTACTTGCGCCAGCGGTCGAGGCTGCGCGCCAGGCGGGCGGCGACCTGCGGGTTGAGCGTGTTGAGGGCAATCACCTGGTCGGCCCAGAACTCGTAGCCGCTGCCGTCGGGCGCGTGGAACTGCGCGGGATTGCCGTTGCAGAAACTGAAGATCAGGCTGCGGGCGCGGTTCGGGTTCTTGAGGCTGAACGCCGGGTGATTCATCAGCTCGCGCACCGCGGCAACGTCGGTGTTGCGCGCCATGGCCTGCAGCGAGAACCACTTGTCGACCACCAGCGCTTCCTGCTTGAAGTCTTCATAGAAGCTGGCCAGCGCGGCTTGCCTGCCGGGCGCGTTGCTGTTGACCAGGGCCGACAGCGCCGCGATGCGGTCGGTCATGTTGTTGGCGTTGTCGTACTGGCTTTGCGCGAGCGCATGGGCATCGCCGTCGTCGAGTTCCATCACATAGGACAGCGCCAGGTTCTTCAGGCCGCGCTTGCCGGCGGATTCCGGGTCGGGGCTGTAGGTGCCGGGCGTGCGGTTGGACTGATACGCGACTTCCCATTGGAAGCGCAATGCCGACGCCATGGAGCGGCGCAGGAAACGGCGCACCCGGTGGATGGCTTGCGGATCCACCACATCCATCTGTTCCGCCACCACGCTTTCCGAAGGCAGCGTGAGCGCGAGTTCGCAGAATGCCGGATCGAGCGCGTTGTCGGTCAGCGTGGCGCGGAAGGCGGCGCTGAGCGCGCTTTCATCGGCGGCCTCGTTGAGAGCCTCGCCGCTCCTGACTGCCTCGGTGAGCGCCAGCATGCGGCGCATGGCAAGGCGCTGGCCGGCTTCCCAGCGGTTGAAGGCGTCGCTGTCGTTGGCCATCAGGAAGGCAAGTTGGGCATCGGTGTATTCGATGTCGAGGATGACCGGCGCCGAGAAGTTGCGCAGCACCGAAGGCACGGGCTCTTCGCGCACGTTGCGGAAATGGAAGGTCTGGCTCGGCTGCGTCAGTTCGAGCACCATGGTGGTCGGCGCGTCTTCCCCATCGTCGCCCTCGCCGCCTTCCACGCTGTCGAGCATCAGCGGCATGTCGCGACCGCCGCTGTCAAGCAGGCCGACCGCCACCGGGATGTGGAATGGCAGCTTGGTCGACTGGCCCGGGGTAGGCGGACAGGACTGGGTGAGCGTGATCATGTAGCTCTGCGCGACTTCATCGTAGCGGGTTTCGACCTTGACGCGCGGCGTGCCGGCCTGGCTGTACCAGAGTTCGAACTGGCTCAGGTCGCGGCCGCTGGCGTCGGCCATGGCGGCGCGGAAATCGTCGCAGGTCACGGCCTGCCCGTCATGCCGCTGGAAGTACAGGTCCATGCCCTTGCGGAAGCCGTCGCGGCCGAGCAGGGTCTGGTACATGCGCACCACTTCCGAACCCTTCTCGTAGATGGTGACGGTGTAGAAATTGTTGATCTCGACGTAGGAATCGGGCCGCACCGGATGCGCCATCGGGCCTGCGTCTTCCGGGAACTGCGCCTGGCGCAGCACACGCACATCTTCGATGCGCTTGACCGCGCGGCCGCTGTCGGTGCCGATCAGGTCGGCAGAGAATTCCTGGTCGCGGAAAACGGTGAGGCCTTCCTTCAGCGACAGCTGGAACCAGTCGCGGCAGGTGACGCGGTTGCCGGTCCAGTTGTGAAAGTATTCGTGGCCGACCACGGATTCGATGCCGGCATAGTCGGCATCGGTGGCGATGCGCGGATTGGCCAGCACATACTTGGTATTGAAGATGTTGAGGCCCTTGTTCTCCATCGCGCCCATGTTGAAGTCGCCGACGGCGACGATCATGAAGCGGTCGAGATCGAGCTCGAGGCCGAAGCGCTCTTCATCCCAGCGGATGCTGTTCTTCAGCGAATCCATCGCGTGCTGGGTCTTGTCGAGATTGCCTTCCTCCACCCAGACCTGCAGCAGCACTTCGCGGCCGGAGTTGAGCGTATAGGTTTCTTCCTGGCACACCAGCTGGCCCGCGACCAGCGCGAACAGGTAGGACGGCTTCTTGAACGGGTCTTCCCAGACCGCATAGTGACGGCCGTCCTCGAGTTCGCCCTCTTCGATCAGGTTGCCGTTGGACAGCAGCACCGGATACCGGGTCTTGTCGGCGCGCAACATGACCTTGTACTTGGACATGACATCGGGCCGGTCGGGGAAGAAGGTGATCTTGCGGAAACCTTCGGCTTCGCACTGGGTGAAGAAGTTGCCGTTCGACGTGTAGAGACCCATCAGCGAGGTATTCTGGTTGGGACGGATCGCGGTTTCGATTTCCAGCGTCACTTCGTCCGGCGCATTGAAGATTTCGAGAATGCCGTTGCCGAGCGAATAGCCGCGCTTGCCGACTTCCTTGCCGTTCATGCGCAGTTGCACGAGCTCAAGGCTTTCACCGTACAGCACGATGCTCTTGCTGCGGCTTGCCGTATTGCGGCTCAGGGTAAGGCGGGTGGCGACACGCGTCAGGTCGGGATCGAGGTCGAACCCCATCTCCACGGTATTGACCCAATAGGTTGGCGGCGTGTAATCCTTGCGGTATATGGCTTGGGGAGTATCGGTACGCATAGGCTGATGGAAACGGGAGATAATGGGGCAAAGTGGCATTTTACCAACCAACGGCAGCAGGAGCCTATTCCGATGAAATCATCCTTTGCGCTTTTCGTAGTTGCCATTTCGGCACTGCTTTCGGCGTGTACCCAGGAGCAGCAGAACCAGATCAGCCGCTCGGTCCAGAACTGGACCGGGACCAACGGCGTGCTTGAATACTATGCGGGCGACAAGCTGGTGCGGCGCTTCGTCCGCATCGACAAGATGACGACCGCCACCGGCACCGACGACGGTCGGCCGCGATCCTATCGCTTCGGTTATGGCGTGCTGGACGAGAACCTGAACATGATCGCGGACCCGGGCGAAAAGAAGGTGTATTTCGAGATCAGCGACTTCGGATCGAATTACATCTTCTTTGAAAATCCGCGCTGAGACATGCGCTGGCGCTTGGCCCGATCGGGAAGCGGCATCGGTCGGCAAAGCGGACCTTAGTGATTCAGGCTTGCTGTACGCACTGATAAAGTGGGTTACAAATATTTACGGAATTTTTAAGTCCTTTTCTTATTCTGAATTTTTATAAGTATCCAATCCGGAGAAAAGTAATGAAGCGATGGATGATCGCCATGCTGATGGCGGTTTCAACGGTGCTGCTCGGCGGCTGTGCAACCGGCACGATCAGGAGCAGCGTCACGGCCTTCCATGAATGGCCCAACACCTTGCCGAGCAAGACCTATGTATTCGAGCGAACCAAGGAGCAGAACGATAGCCTTGAATACCGCAACTATGAAAACCTGGTGCGCAACGAGCTTGCCCGTCTCGGCTTCGAGGAAGCGCCGGCGTCGGTGAAGCCGGCGTTGAAGGCTTCCCTCAACTACAGCATCAGCGGACGCGACGTGCGCGAGGTGTATCCGGTCGTAGTCAATCCGCATCCTTACTGGTATGGCCCCGCCTGGCGCGGCTACTACAGCCCGTTCTACGGCCCGTTCTATGATCCCTTCTGGTATGCGCCGCCGGTGGTCGAACAGCGCGTGTCGCAGTATCAGTTGTTCACGCGGCAATTGAAGATACAGCTGGCGGAGATGGCGGGCGGCAAGAAACTCTACGAGACCACGGTGGTGAGCGAAGGCACCAACAGCTCGCTGGCGGCGGTGATGCCTTACATGGTGCGCAGCGCTTTCACCGAGTTTCCGGGACCGAGCGGAGTGCCGCGGCGGGTGGAGTTGAAGCTGGAGCAGTAGTGCTTGTCGAATATCTATGAAGAGAAAGCGCCCTTTTGATAACGGGCGCTTTTTGTTTTGCGGTCTGCCTGGGTTGCGAAAGATGATAGCGCTGTGTTACTGCAACCGCAGTGAAGCCGACGGGCTAAGCTTGTCTTGCGTGAGCATGAAATCTGCTCTCCCGCAGCGGGGAGGCAGCAGTGAGGAAGAATGCCTGGAGCCTGGGATGCCTTGCCAATACCATCATCCCCAGCCCTTGCCCTTCTCCCGCCTGCGGAAGAAAGGAGCTTGTGCAGGCACGTTTGCTCTTGCTTTTTTTGCAGATCTTCCGGGCTCGGCCAGGGAATGAGGCAAACATGACCGGTGTCCAGCGCGTTCTACGAATACAACGCCTCCGACCCGATCGTGATCGCCACGATCAGCAGCACCGCCCCCACCAGCACCAGCAGCAGCCTGCCGAACTTCGGCGAGCCCTCGCTGCCGCTGGGCTGTTCCGGCGGATGATCCATCGGATTCCTGTCAGGCTGGTCCGGCATCATGGCAGCAGGATGGTGGAGCCGGTGGTCTTGCGCGATTCCAGATCACGGTGCGCCTGCGCAACATCCTTCAATGCATAGCGCTGGTTGATATCGATCTTGATCTTGTGGGTATCGACCATGGCGAACAGTTCGGCGGCCATGTTCTCCAGGTCTTCGCGCTTGGCGGAGTAGCTGAACAGCGTGGGGCGGGTGATGAACAGCGAACCGCGCGATGCCAGCTCCTGCAGGCCAAACGGCGGCACGGGTCCGGAAGCGCTGCCGAAACTGACCATCATGCCCAGCGGCGCCAGGCAGTCGAGCGAGCCGATGAAGGTATCCTTGCCGATCGAGTCGTACACCACCGGCACGCCCTTGCCGTTGGTAATCTCCTTGACGCGCTCGACGAAGTTTTCGGTGTTGTAGTTGATGGTATGGGTGCAGCCGTGGGCCTTTGCCAGCGCGGCCTTTTCATCGGAGCCGACAGTACCGATCATGGTCACGCCGAGCGCCCTCGCCCATTGGCAGGCAATCAGCCCGACGCCGCCGGCGGCGGCATGGAACAGGATGGTTTCGCCGCCGCGCAGCGGGAAGGTGCGGCGGAACAGGTATTGCACGGTAAGGCCTTGCAGCATCATCGCGGCGCCGGTCTCGAAATCGATGGATTTCGGCAATTTCACCAGCCCTGCCGCCGGCATGACGCGCGCTTCGGCATAGGCGCCCGGCGGACGGGTCGCATAGGCGACGCGGTCGCCTTCCTTCAGATGCGTGACGCCCTCGCCGACCGCTTCGACCGTGCCCGCGCCTTCCATGCCGAGGCCGGCCGGCAGCGGCTGCGGATAGGCGCCGGTGCGGAAATACACGTCGATATAGTTGAGGCCGATGGCGGCGTGCCGCACCCGGACTTCGCCGGGACCGGGATCGCCTACCTCGACATCGACATACTCCATGACTTCCGGACCGCCGACGGCATTGATGCGAATTGCCTTGACCATGTCATCTCCTGATGAATTAATTGTGATGGTTGTGATGATGATGCGGAACCAGCTGCGCCAGCAGCATTTTTGCAGATGTGACATTCGTTGCGCACGGAATGTTGTGCACGTCGCAGGCGCGCACCAGCGCATTGATGTCGGGTTCATGCGGCTGCGGCGTCATCGGATCGCGCAGGAAGATCACCGCGTCGATCTTGCCTTCCACCAGTTCCGCGCCGATCTGCAGGTCGCCGCCGTAGGGTCCGGAATGCTTGCGCTCGACGTTCAGCCCGACCTCGTCATGCAGCCGCTTGCCGGTGGTGCCGGTGGCGACCAGGATGCACTGGCGCAGCAGGTCGGCATGCTCCGACGCCAGTTCGACCATGTCGTCCTTCTTCTGGTCGTGTGCAATGAGTGCGATGCGCTTTTTCACTGTTTCCTCTTCCAAAGAAGGCAGGCGGCGCCGGGCCGCCCGCTGTGTTGAATCGTTACGCCGTCAGAATGTGCCGGGATAGTTGCCGCCGTCAAGCAGGACATTCTGGCCGGTCATGTAGGCAGCCTGCATGCTGCACAGGAATGCACAAACCGCGCCAAACTCTTCCGCCGTGCCGAAACGCTGCGCCGGGATCTGCTGGATGCGCGCCTGCCTCACTTCATCGACGGTCTTGCCCGCGGCACTGGCCGTCGCGCCGAAATTCTTCTTGAGGCGGTCGGTCTCGAACTGTCCGGGCAGCAGGTTGTTGATGGTCACATTGTTGACCACGGTCTTGCGGGCGATGCCGGCGACGAATCCGGTCAGGCCGGAACGCGCGCCGTTGGACAGGCCGAGAATATCGATCGGCGCCTTGACCGCGCTGGAAGTGATATTGACGATGCGGCCGAAGCGGCGCGCCATCATGCCGTCGACGGTGGCCTTGATGAGTTCGATCGGCGTCAGCATGTTGGCGTCGAGCGCGGCGATCCAGTCTTCCCGGTTCCACTTGCGGAAATCGCCGGGCGGCGGGCCGCCGGCGTTGTTGATCAGGATATCCGGCTCCGGGCATGCCGCGAGCGCCATGGCGCGTCCTTCAGGCGTGGTGATGTCGCAAGTGACTGCATTGACGGTCACGCCGGTGCGCTGCCGGATCTCGGCGGCCGTAGCTTCCAGCACTTCCGCGGTGCGGGCGACGATGGTGACATGCACGCCCTCGCCCGCCAGCGCCTCGGCGCAACCGCGCCCCAGTCCCTTGCTTGCTCCGCATACCAGTGCCTGCTTTCCTGCGATTCCCAAATCCATGTTGCCTCCTTATGCGCGTTTTCTAGAGAGTAAGTAAATGCCGGCCAGCACCAGGGCGGTGCCGGCAAGCTGGATGCCGGTGAGCGGCTCGCCGAGGATCAGCGCGCCGAGAAACAGGGTCGATACCGGGCCGATCATGCCTGCCTGCGATGCGGTTGCCGCACCGATGCGCTCGACCGCCGCCATGGTCAGAAACACCGGCAAGACCGTGCACATGACCGCGTTGAGAACGGACAAGCCATACACTTCGGCGGGCTGCACCAGCATCGATACCGGGCGCAGCAGAAAAAACTGCACGATGCAGGCAGCGCTGGATACGCACATTGCATAGGCCACCAGCCGCATCGAGCCGACCCGGCGCACGATTTCGCCGGACATCAGCAGGTAGACCGCATAACTGACGGCGCTGCCGAGAACGAAGGCACCGCCGAGCGCGATATTGGACCCGCCGGTACGGGCATCGTGCACGAAAACCAGCACCGTACCGAGATAAGCCGTGCCCAGCGCCAGCCATTCAAGGCCGGTGATTTTCTTTTTCAGAAAGAACGTCGAGATCAGCAATACGAAAGACGGCGTGAGAAACAGGATGAGCCGCTCCAGCCCGGCGGAGATGTATTGCAGGCCGAGGAAATCGAGAAAGCTCGACAGGTAATAGCCGATCAGGCCCATGAAAACGATTTGCCCGCGTTCGCGCCCCGTCAGCGACGGCTCGGTCTTGGCCTTCCAGATGGCGATGACCGCGAAGAAGGGCAGCGAACAGATCATGCGGAAGGCAATCAGCGTCACCGCGTCGATATGGTAGCGGTAGAGCAGCTTGGCGACGATGGCCTTGGTGGAAAACAGGACGGCGCCGGTAATGGCGATCGCAAGGCCGGCAAGATAGGCCTTGCGGTCGGGCGCGGAAATGGAGGGCGAAGACATCCCGCGATTTTACGCCGGGCAGGAAAATCTTACTTTTTCGTACTCGCCCGCCGCCGTCATGACTGCAGCCGTCATGGCCGCGGGAGTGACGACGGCCGCCGACAAGCCGTGCTCAGCGCTTGAGAATCGAGCCCAGCACGCCGCGGATGATTTCACGCCCCACCTGGGAGCCTATGCTGCGGGCCGCCGACTTCACCATTGCTTCCACCATGGTGTCCTTGCGGCGGCCGACGCCGCTGCCGCCGAACAGGCCGCCCATCACATCCTTGACCGAGTCGCCGAAGGATGAGCCGCCTTCCTCGGGCTGGCTCTGGGTCTGCGTTTGCGCCTGTGACGGCGCCGAAGCGCGCGGTTCGGCAGCATTGCCGCGTCCGGCGCGGGCCTGCCCAGCCTGCTTGCCCTGCATCTGCGTGGCCACCCGGCCGGTCAGCTTTTCATGGGCCGACTCCCGGTCCACCGGCGTTTCATACACGCCGGCGACAATCGAATTGGCCATGATCTCGGCGCGTTCCTCGTCGGTGATGGGACCGATCTGCGAGGCGGGCGGAATGATGAAGGCCCGCTCCACCACGTTCGGCCGGCCCTTTTCATCGAGGAAGGAGACGAGGGCTTCGCCGACGGCGAGTTCGGTGATGACCTGGGCCGTATCGAGCTTCGGATTCGGACGGAAGGTTTCCGCGGCCGTCTGCACCGCCTTCTGGTCGCGCGGCGTATAGGCGCGCAGCGCATGCTGGACCCGGTTGCCGAGCTGGCCCAGCACCGTATCCGGAATGTCGAGCGGATTCTGCGTCACGAAATAGACGCCGACGCCCTTGGAACGGATCAGGCGCACTACCTGCTCGATCTTCTGCAGCAGCGGCTTGGGCGCTTCGTCGAACAGCAGGTGAGCTTCATCGAAGAAGAACACCAGCTTGGGCTTGTCGAGGTCGCCGACTTCCGGCAGGCGTTCGAACAGTTCGGACAGCATCCACAGCAGGAAGATCGCGTACAGGCGCGGCGCGTTCAGCAGCTTGTCGGCGGCGAGAATGTTGATGACGCCCTTGCCGCGCGCATCGGTCTGCATGAAATCGTCGATGTCGAGCATCGGCTCGCCGAAGAAGCGGTCGCCGCCCTGCTCGTCGATGGCAATCAGGCCGCGCTGGATGGCGCCGATGCTGGCGGCGGAAATATTGCCGTACTCGGTCTTGATTTCGGCCGCGTTGTCGGCCACATGCTGCAGCATCGACCGCAGGTCCTTGATGTCGAGCAGCAGCAACCCGTGGTCGTCGGCCACCTTGAACACCAGCTGCAATACGCCCTGCTGCACGTCGTTCAGGTTCAGCATGCGCGACAGCAACACCGGTCCGAGGTCGGAAATCGTGGCCCGCACCGGATGCCCCTTTTCGCCGAACACGTCCCAGAAAGTCACCGGGCAGGCGTCCCAGGCAGGTTCTTCCAGCTTCAGCAGGTCGAGCCGCTCCTTGATGCGCGGCGTCGGCGCACCCGGCTTGGCCAGCCCGGACAGATCGCCCTTGACGTCGGCCATGAAAACCGGAACGCCGATCTCGGACAATGACTGGGCCAGCGCCTGCAATGTGACTGTCTTGCCGGTGCCGGTAGCGCCGGTGATGCAGCCATGACGATTGGCGAGATTGGGCAGCAAGGCAAGTTCCTGATCCTGGTGCTTGGCGATGACTAGGGGTTTGATTGGCATATTGGCAAGGTCTCTCAGGCAAATTTCACGGAGGTCGGTATGCTAAAATTGTAGATTGCTTTTCGGCTTGGCACTTGGTTATTTTGGCAACGGAGTTGTTCCATGCCAAAGCCGTCCCCGACGGTTTCCAAAGTATCCAGGGCACCCGAAACGCCAAGAGTTCCAAAAGCCTTCCCACGTTCACTTCCAAGAAAGAGTTGTCATGGCTGGACATAGCAAATGGGCCAACATCAAGCATAAGAAAGCCGCCACCGATGCCAAGCGCGGCAAGATCTGGACGCGCCTCATCAAGGAAATCACGGTTGCCGCGCGTCTCGGAGGCGGCGACATCGCCGCCAACCCGCGCCTGCGGCTCGCGGTCGACAAGGCGGCCGATGCCAACATGCCGAAGGACAACGTCAACCGCGCGATCCAGCGCGGCACCGGCGGCCTCGACGGCGCCAACTATGAAGAAATCCGCTATGAAGGCTACGGCATCAACGGTGCCGCGATCATCGTCGACTGCATGACCGACAACCGGGTGCGCACCGTCGCCGAAGTACGCCATGCGTTTTCCAAGTTCGGCGGCAACATGGGCACCGAGGGCTCGGTGGCCTTCCTGTTCAAGCATTGCGGCCAGCTGCTGTTCGCGCCCGGCACCAGCGAGGATGCGCTGATGGAAGCGGCGCTGGAAGCCGGCGCCGAAGACGTGGTCACCGATGACGAAGGCGGCATCGAGGTCCTGACCCCGCCGCATGACTTTTCAGCGGTCAAGGATGCGCTGGAAAAGGCCGGTTTCAAGGCGGAAGTCGCCGAAATCGTGATGAAGCCTGCAACCGAAACGGTCTTCAGCGGCGACGACGCGCTCAAGATGCAGAAACTCCTCGACGCGCTGGAAAACCTGGACGATGTCCAGGAGGTCTATACCAACGCGATCATTGAAGAATAAGCCATTCCGGCAATCGGCAACACCGGGCGGCACCAAGCAACATCAGGCAACACCGGCACGCTTGCAATACAGGCAACACTGTTTCCAAAGCAATCCCCGGGAGCGGCTTCATTGTGGTTCTGATTTCAGAAGTCCGCTCCCTGTCAACAACGTTATTCGATTCTCATGAAAATTCTGGTAGTCGGCTCAGGCGGCCGCGAACATGCCCTGGCTTGGAAACTCGCGCAATCCGAGCGGATTCAAACGGTATACGTGGCTCCCGGTAACGGCGGCACCTCTCTCGATGCGCGTCTGCAAAACGTCGACATCACCGATCCGACATGGCTGGCCCAGTTTGCCATCAAGGAAGGCGTGGCCCTGACCGTGGTCGGGCCGGAAGTCCCGCTGGCGGCCGGCATCGTCAACATTTTCCGCGACCAGGGCCTGAAGATCTTCGGCCCGACGAAGGAAGCGGCGCAGCTGGAAAGCTCCAAGGATTTCGCCAAGGCGTTCATGAAGCGCCACCGCATTCCCACCGCCGACTATCAGACCTTTTCCGATGTGCAGGAAGCCCGCCGCTACATTACGCAGAAGGGCGCCCCCATCGTGATCAAGGCCGACGGCCTGGCCGCCGGCAAGGGCGTGGTGGTGGCGATGAGCGTCGAGGAGGCGCATGCGGCCGTCGACATGATGCTGTCGGATAACAAGCTCGGCGACGCCGGCGCGCGCGTCGTGATCGAGGAGTTCCTGGCCGGCGAGGAAGCCAGCTTCATCGTGATGGTCGATGGCAAGAACGTGCTGCCGCTGGCCACCAGCCAGGATCACAAGCGCCTCAAGGACAATGACGAAGGCCCGAACACCGGCGGCATGGGCGCTTATTCGCCGGCCCCGATCGTGACGCCGTCGCTGCATGCCCGCATCATGCGCGAAATCATCAATCCGACCGTGCTTGGCATGAGCAAGGACGGCATCCCTTTCTCCGGCTTCCTGTACGCCGGCCTGATGATCGACGACAAGGGCAACCCGAAAACCCTGGAATTCAATTGCCGCATGGGCGATCCGGAAACCCAGCCCATCATGGCCAGGCTGAAGACCGACCTGGTGACCGTGATGGAACACGCGGTCAACATCACCCTCGACCAGGTGGAACTGGAATGGGATCGCCGCACCGCCCTCGGCGTGGTGATGGCAGCCGACGGCTACCCGGATGCGCCGCGCAAGGGCGATGCGATTTCCGGCATTCCGGCCGAAACACCGGAATGCGTGACCTTCCATGCCGGCACCACCGTCAAGGATGGCAAGCTCGTCACATCCGGCGGACGCGTGCTGTGCGTGGTCGGCCTCGGGGACAGCGTGAAAATGGCGCAGAAGCATGCCTATGAAACGGTCGACCAGATCCGCTTCGACGGCGCGCAGTTCCGCCGCGATATCGGCTGGCGCGCGCTGAAGCGCCCCGCCTGATTCCGGAAACCCCCGGATCGCATCTTTTGCCGGTCCGCCTGTCGAATCTGCTGGAAGCCTGCCTGAAACTGCCTTGCGTGGCTTCAAGTTGAATCGATCTGCGGCTCCGGCCCGCCGGCGACGGACTTGTTCTCTCCTGTTCCCTTGCCGGCACTGCCGCTGCCGTGACACAAGAAAAATTCCTGCACGGGAAAGCGCAAAGAAAAAACCAGACTCATGAATGCATCCACCACGACTCCCGCCGATGTCAAGACTTACCTGCTCGATCTGCAGGCCCGCATCATTGCCGCCCTCGAAGAGGTTGACGGCAAGTCCTTCCTGACCGATCGCTGGCAGCGCGCCGCCGGCGAAGGACCGATCGCGGGCGGCGGCATTTCCCGCATCCTGGAACAGGGCAATGTGATCGAGCGCGGCGGCGTCGGCTTTTCCCACGTAAGCGGTACGGCCCTGCCGCCGAGCGCGGCGGCGAACCGTCCGGAACTCGCCGGCCGCTCCTGGGAAGCGATGGGCGTGTCGCTGGTGCTGCATCCGCGCAATCCCCATGCGCCGACGGTGCACATGAACGTGCGCTTCTTCATCGCCACCGCCGAGGGCAAGGAGCCTGTCTGGTGGTTCGGCGGCGGCATGGACCTCACGCCCTATTACGGCAACGAAGAGGACGCGCGCCATTTCCACCTGACCTGCCGCGAGGCATTGGCGCCGTTCGGCGGCGACCTGCATCCCCGCTTCAAGAAATGGTGCGACGAGTATTTCCACCTGAAACACCGCAAGGAAGCGCGCGGCGTCGGCGGCATCTTCTTCGATGATTTCCATGAGCTCGGCCTGGACCGCAGCTTTGCCATGATGCAAAGCGTGGGCGACCGCTTCATCGACGCCTACCTGCCCATTCTCAAGCGCCGCAAGGACACGCCCTACGGCGAACGCGAGCGCGACTTCCAGACCTACCGTCGCGGCCGCTATGTCGAATTCAACCTGGTGTTCGATCGCGGCACGCTGTTCGGGCTGCAGTCCGGCGGACGTACCGAATCGATCCTGATGTCGATGCCGCCCGTCGTGACCTGGCGCTACGACTGGTCGCCGGAGCCCGGCACGCCGGAAGCGAAACTGTATTCCGATTTCCTGGTGCCGCGCGAATGGGTGTAAGCCGTTGCATCGCTCTCCTGGGCGGAAGCTTCGATCCGGTTCACAACGGCCATGTCGCCCTTGCGAACTATTTCGTCACGCTGCTCGCACCGGACGAGCTGCGCATTCTTCCGGCGGGCAATCCCTGGCAGAAGCCGCCGCTGAAGGCCAGCGCCGCCCAGCGCATCGACATGCTCAGGCTGGCCTTCGAGCGCCTTGCCGTGCCGGTGGTCATCGACGAGCAGGAAATTCACCGCGAGGGCGTCACCTATACGATAGACACCCTCAAGGCGCTGCGCGCCGAGACCGGGCCGCAGGCATCGATCGCCTTCCTGATCGGCGCCGATCAGCTGCTGCACCTGCGCACCTGGAAGCAGTGGCAGAAGCTTTTTGATTACGCCCATGTCTGTGCGGCTTCGCGGCCGGGCTTCGACATGGCCGCGCTGCCGCCGGAAGTGGCGCGCGAGTTCGGCCGGCGCGGCGCCAGCGCGGAACAGATACGGACCACGCCGCATGGGCTGGGCTTCATTGCCGGCAAGCTTGCCATCGATATTTCAGCCACGCAAATCCGTGGCGCCCTTCAACACGAGCATTCGGTCGGCACGCTGATACCGGGCGGGGTGCTAGACTATATCCAACAACACCACTTATACAAAAGCTAATGGACATTAAAAAACTGCAATCCACCGTGATCGACGCGCTAGAAGATGTCAAGGCGCAAGATATCAAGGTATACGACACCGTCCATCTGACCAGCATGTTCGACCGTCTTGCCATCGCATCCGGCACCTCCAACCGCCAGACCAAGGCGCTGGCCGCCTCGGTGCGCGACAAGGTCAAGGAAAACGGAGGCCAGATCGTCAGCATCGAGGGCGAAGACACCGGCGAATGGGTGCTGGTCGACCTCGGCGACATGGTGGTCCACATCATGCAGCCGGCGATCCGCGACTATTACCGCCTGGAAGAGATCTGGGGCGACAAGGAAGTGAAGTTCGGCGCCGCCAAGCGTATTTCCAAGCGCACCGCCTCGGAGGACGCCAGCGCCGAAGAGGCGCCGAAGCGCCGTCCGCGCGTCGCCGCCGTTGCCGTGACCCAGGCGCTCGACGATGATGACGAGCCGAAGAAGCCGGCACGCAAGTCCCCGGCCAGGAAGACAGCGGCGCCGAAGGCTCCCGCCGGCAAGACCGTCAGGGTTTCCGCATCGAAGACTGCCGCGCCGCGCAAGACGGCAAGCAAGACAGCCAGCAAGACAGCGGCCAAGCCCGCCGTCAAGCGCGCTCCGCGAAAGGCGGCCGAATAAGCCATCATGCAGCTTGTCATTGCCGCAGTCGGCCACAAGATGCCGGGCTGGATCGAGGACGGTTTTCAGGAATACGCCAAGCGCATGCCGCCGGAATGCCGGATCCAGCTTAAGGAGATCAAGCCGGTCGAGCGCTCCGGCAGCAAGACCGCCGAAACCGTGATGGCGCTGGAGCGCGCCAAGATCGAGGCGGCCATCCCCAAGGGCGCCCGCATCATCGCTCTCGATGAGCGCGGCAAGGACCTTACCACCATGCAATTGTCGCAGTTGCTGACGCAGTGGCAACAAGACGGCCGTGATGTTACATTCCTCATAGGCGGCGCCGACGGGCTGGACGCCGGCCTGAAGGCCTCGGCCGACATGCTGGTCAGGATTTCCAGCCTGACCCTGCCGCACGGGATGGTGCGGGTACTGCTTGCGGAACAGCTTTACCGCGCCTGGTCGATCACGCAAAACCATCCTTATCACCGAGTATAGAAAACCAGGTCCATGAAACCGGCAGATACCAAGATTTACCTCGCGTCCAAGAGCCCGCGCCGGCGAGAACTCCTGCGCCAGATCGGCGTCGATTTCGAACTGCTGCTGCTGCGCGATGTCACGCCGCGCGGCCCCGAAGTGAGCGAGGAAGTGCGCACCGGAGAAGCGCCGCTCGATTACGTAACCCGCGTGACCAAGGAAAAAGGCGAATTCGCCACCAAGGTCATGCTGATGCGCCGCCTGCCGATCCGCCCGGTGCTGAGCGCCGACACCACCGTCGTCGTCGACGACCGCATCCTCGGCAAGCCGGCCGACCGCGATGAAGCGGTGGAAATGCTGCGGTCCATGTCCGGACGCACCCACCAGGTCCTGACCAGCGTCGCCCTGCATCACGACGATCAGCACTGGCAGGTGACGCAGGTATCCGAAGTGCGCCTGGCCAAACTTTCCGAAGACCGCATCCGCGCCTACTGCGCGACCACCGAACCCTACGACAAGGCAGGCGCCTACGGCATCCAGGGTCTGGCCTCGGTCTTCATCGAACACATCTCGGGCAGCTATACGGGCATCATGGGGTTGCCGCTGCACGAGACCGCAGAATTATTAAATCAAGCCGGCATACCCGTTTTATGAGCGAAGACATCCTCATCAACATCACCCCACAGGAAACCAGGGTCGCATTGATCCTGCAAGGCGCAGTTCAGGAACTCCATATCGAACGCACATTGTCGCGCGGCATGGCGGGCAATATCTATCTCGGCAAGGTGGTGCGCGTGCTGCCCGGCATGCAGTCGGCCTTCATCGACATCGGCCTCGAGCGCGCGGCCTTCCTGCACGTGGCCGACATCTGGGAAGCGCGGCCGCACGACAATTCCAACACGCCGGCCACGCCGATCGAAAAGCTGCTCTACGACGGCCAGGCAGTGATGGTCCAGGTCATCAAGGACCCGATCGGCACCAAGGGCGCGCGCCTGTCGACGCAGATCTCCATCGCCGGCCGCATGCTGGTCTACCTGCCGCAGGATTCGCACATCGGCATTTCTCAGCGCATCGAAAAGGAATCCGAACGGGAGATGCTCAAGGAAAGGGTGCAGAAGCTGCTGCCGGCCGAGGAAAAGGGCGGCTTCATCATCCGCACCATGGCCGAGGATGCGAGCGAGGCCGACCTGCAGATGGACATCGACTATCTGCGCAAGACCTGGGCCACCATTACGCAACAGGCTCGCACCAAGCCCGCGCCCAGCCTGCTCTACCAGGACCTGAACCTGGCGCAGCGGGTGCTGCGCGACTTCGTCAATGACGATACCTCGACCATCCAGATCGATTCGCGCGAGAACCACCAGATGCTGCAGCAGTTCGGCAAGACCTACACGCCATCGGTCCTGTCCAAGCTGGTGCACTACACCGGCGAGCGACCGCTGTTCGACCTGTACGGCGTCGAGGAGGAAATCCAGCGCGCGCTCGGGCGGCGCGTCGATTTGAAATCGGGCGGCTACCTGATCATCGACCAGACCGAGGCGATGACCACCATCGACGTCAATACCGGCAGCTACGTCAACGGCCGCAACTTCGACGACACCATCTTCAAGACCAACCTGGAAGCCGCGCATGCGATCGCCCGCCAGCTGCGCCTGCGCAACCTGGGCGGCATCATCATCCTCGATTTCATCGACATGGAAAACAGCGAGCATCGCAATGCGGTGCTCAGCGAACTGAACAAGGCCCTGGCGCGCGACCGCACCAAGGTGTCGGTGTCGGGCTTCTCGATGCTCGGACTGGTCGAGATGACGCGCAAGCGCACCCGCGAATCGCTCGCCCACATCCTGTGCGAAGTCTGCCCGGCCTGCTCCGGCAAGGGCCAGGTGAAGACCGCGCGCACCGTCTGCTACGAAATCCTGCGCGAACTGCTGCGCGAAGCCAAGCAGTTCAATCCGCGCGAGTTCCGCATCCTTGCATCGCAGGTGGTGGTCGACATGTTCCTGGAAGAGGAATCCACCCATCTGGCGATGCTGGGCGACTTCATCGGCAAGCCGATTTCGCTGCAGGTGGAGAATGTGTATCACCAGGAGCAGTACGACATTATTCTGATGTAGAAGAATTTATCGGCGGTTCAACCGGTCAGTGCAACAGTTCCAATTTAATGGCACTTTCAGGAAAATTCGATGCCAGGAACTGCTAGGCCGGGATTGTCTGCGCAGCAGAAGAAAGAACTGTGGAATCGCTGGAAGCATGGCCAGCCTTGAAGCGAGATTGGACGGGCGTTTGGCCAACATGCCGGTTCCATTCACGGCGTCCTTTGAGCCAATGGCGGAATTGCCCCAAGAGAGCGGAAGCAGCGTAGAGATGCTCTGACCTTATCTGAACGCGGAGAAATCTCTCGAAGCCAAGCGGTGCAATGGCCACGACCCATGGGGCGGATATCGAGATGCAGGCCTCTCATGAAGCCGTTTACCGAAGTCTCTTCATTCAGGCGCCTGGTTTCCTGAAACGGGAATTGATCTCTCACTTGCGCAGCCGCAGAATGATGCGAAGGGGAAAAATATCAACTACAGAAGGCCAAGCACGGGGGCAAATCATTGATGCGGTCTCCATCCGGGAACGGCCGGCGCATGTAGAGGACCATGCTGTGCCAGGCTATTGGAGATGGCGATCTACTTTCGGGATCGGCGGGCAGGTTCTAGTGCGGTTTCACCCTGACCTGCCTGCTTCAGGACGCCAATGATCTGGCTTCGCGAAAAACGCGACTCCTTCACGCAGAACTTCCTCTTTCCGATTTTGCAAAATTCCCCCTTCAACGCCGCTCGCTTTTCGGAAGAAACTGCCCGACTCGTCACCGATTAATGAATTAAAACGGTCTCGTCGAAAATTCTGAAAGTCGGTGGAATATTTATCGTAGTTTTAATTTATCACTGCACCGGAACTACTTTCCTGCACTCCTCCACTCACCAGAGTGCAGCTTGAAATTATCAATACTGCACTATTTTTAATAAGAGCGTCTATCAAATGACGATGACAAGGCGCGCCGACGAAGACAGTACAGACGTGCGGCAAGCGGCATTGTGATAGACGCTCTAAATATTTTCTACTTTAAGGAGCAAACAGATATGGGAGTTGCAATCAATAGTGGATCAATGGTTTCTGGAAACCCCATTCAAACCGGCGCGGACGACAATCGGGAAAACCTGAAGAAGACTCTGCAGGATCCCAATACCTCCACTCAAGAAACACAGAATGCACTTGGCAAGCTGTACCAGCAGAATGGCATGAAGATTGAGAAAGGTAATGCTTCCGAGGATGAGAAGAATGAGTATCAGCTGATTGACAATCTAAGGTCTGGAAACCTTTCCGGTTCGGATCGTGAGCAATTCAATTCCCAGCTGGGCATCAATGCGGAACGGCTTGCGGAAGTCGAGAAGCAGTTCCAGCGGCCAGAAGTCGGTGTAGGAAGCATTTAATCTTAATTAGCTGTAGTAGCTCCTCTCCGATCTGACAGTTGTTCGAGTTGATATGGGCGATTGTCAGGTCAAGTTCAGATGTTATTGTGGTGATTTATCGCGCCATGCTTCCTTTCCGCCCAACAGAGTTTGCATCGGTGTGCCGCCGTTGCGTACGGCCCGGGCCGGACTAATCCGGATATTCCGGACGGAGCTCGGCGATTCCGCGCCGAAGCACGTTGTTACTGGTTCTCGCGCCAAACACAACCTAAATCGCCGATAACATATCGTACCGTTTGCCCTGCCTCTGAATCGATCGAATGACAAAAGATCGGACGCCGCGTCCTCTCGGCATCGCTTGACGTTGGTAATCAATATTGCTGCCTGCCTCTGTACGTGCTTTGAGGGCAGGATGCGCTCGCCTGCGTGCCGCTCCCGGTACGCTGATCGGCAATGATGAAGGAGAACTGCAGCGCTATTGCCCTGTACTTCACTTCATGCACACGTTTCGCATGACTGCAGGGACGACACCACAGCTACGGGTATGTTCATGACATATCCGGGCCAAAGCTTGCGTAGCCACCCTCCTCCCGCCCCGTCTTTGAATCTGAAGAGCGACGTCGCTGGCCTTCTCAGGACATCATTCTTTATCCGGTGCCTCACTGCGGCCGGTCTCTTCCATGTTGGCCGGAGCGCAGTCCTGGCACGCTGCAGACTAAGCAGCCATCGCGCCGCTCACCGGAAATGGTTCATGGCAGGGTTATTTTCCCGGTACAGACATCGCTTGAAGCGTGTCCATGAATGCACCCGCTGGCGTCATTCATGAAGCCGCGATACCGACCAATATTCAATGGAACCAAAAGCATCAAGCTGGCACTCACGTTGACGCTTATTCCAGACCGTGGCGCGCCATGAGTGAACTTTCACTTGGTGGTGCCGACGCATCGCGTACTTATTCAATACAGATCCCATGAAAATTCCCAGCACAAACATTCATTTCTATCTAAAGAATGCAAATAATGAGCCTAAGACGCAGACACCGAGCTACGCCAATGTGATCGAGCACAATTTGCAGCAGCCTAATAAGGCAAGCTGCATTGCAAAAACAAGATGGAATGTAGGATTCGGCGTGTTTACGAAAAATGTGCCGATGCCCTCCCCAACCGTCAGAGCCATTGACAGGTTGAAGTTTCCGCAGGCCGGCGATATGGCAAGCCGCGTGAACGGAATCCTACTTTTGGCAGAGCGGGAACCCGATCCGGCTTCTCCAAGCAGAGCGCATGATCGCGGCACGATACTTCATGTGGCAGCCGCGGCTTACCGCAATCCAGTGCAGCCCACGGGACTGATGTCCGGCCTGCTAGGACTTAACAGGTTCCCAGTCGATGCACAGGACAAGTACCAGCAAACCGCATTGCATGTGGCAGCGAAACTGGGTGCGGCCGAGGCAGTTACAGCATTGGTGGGCCTCGATACCCACTATACTTTTCTTGACCTGAGAGACAGTTTAGGAAAAACCGCGTTCGAGCTAGCCCTCGCCACCGGTGCGGCAGGCAGTGCGGCAAGGGAGGCCTTTTACGCTCTTCCAGGTGGTCTTTATGATGCATGGAAACCGACCCAAGTCAGGACAATGCTGCAGGGACCTAATCCGCATCCCAATCAGTTGCAGTTCCAGTTAAACGCAAGGCAGTTCGATGTGAACTACCGGTTTCCAGACGCTGCCGGCGACACGCTTTTCCATATCGCCGCCAAACAGTATGACATTGCCAGCGGAAATCAATCTCCGGGAGGATTGATCCGTGCCATATTGGAACACCCCGGCGTTGATCCAAATGTCCGCAACAACGCCGGTGAGACGGCGCTGCATTGTGCCGCGAAAACCGGTTCTGAAGCCGCAATAATGGAAATCCTGCTGAACGAGCGCGCGCGCGCTGTCCTTCAAGCCGTGGACAACACCGGAAAATCAGTACTTCATTGCGCCGCGGGCGCAAACGCTCCTGGCGCCTTGAACCGGCTGCTTACAGTTCCAGAGCTTACCCCTTTACTTCGTGCTCAAGACGGCGAAGGCAGGACGCCGCTTCATTATGCCGCCATGGCCGCAAGCGAGGCCTGTGCCCGTAGTTTGCTCGCGCGTCCAGATATCGGTCTCACCGTCACAGATTCCGCAGGCAGAATGGCGGTTCACTATGCAGCGGCATCTCCGAACGGCGCCGCCTTTGGCGCCTTCGAAAGATTTCCGGAAAAAGTTGACTTCAATGCGCAAGACGGCCACCGAATGACTCCGCTTCACCATGCCATGCGAACAGGCAGTCTGGATGCCGTAGTCGGCTTGCTGACCCATGGGGAAAACAGCCTTCCGGCGCTGGACGTTAACGGCATGCGCCCGCTTGACCATGCGCTGCATTCCAACCGTGCCGATGTTCTCGACGCCGCAACCGTAAACAGGAAAGGGTGGGATGCGCTGAATTCGATCGACCAGAACGGGAGGACACTGCTTCACCGTGCGGCGATGTACGAAGGCACTTCGCCGGAAGTCTGGGGAATATTGTTGAAGCATCTGAAGCCGAAACTCAGCATCAATGACAAGACCGGTCGAACGGCTCTGTATTACGCTGCGGTTTCCCCGAACGCAACTCACATCGATAGCATGCTGAACAATGCGCAGTTTTCTCTCAATACCCGGGACTATGAGGGAAGAACGATATTGCATCACGCAGCGCAGTCGGGACATTCGGCTGTTGTAGAAAGATTGTTGCTGGATGAAACGATCGACATTTTCTTAAAAGACCATCAGGGCCGTACAGCATACGATCTGGCGCTCCTTAGACGAGATGTGGATGCCTCCTTAATTGTCAATTTGCTTTTTGGTGAGGAAAAGCGTCGTCCCCACCAATCGAGGCCGTCTGGACCTTCCGGGCCCAGCTATGGGGCTGGGCGACCGCAGCCACAGCCGACGGCGTCAGGGAGCGGAGCTGGTCCTTCCACCAGTGCTGGAGGGCCTCGGCCGCAAAGCCCGATTTCGTCCGAGGCAGACTTTAAGGACGCTACGTGGTGGGAAGCTAATGAGGGCGCAAAAGCCTTGGGTTTTCAACCGGGTCAGGTAGTAACTGCGGCTGCGGCCAGGAAAACGGCCATGAAAATATTTACGGAAAACCATCCAGATAAGAACCTTGGAGCTTCGGAAGAACAAAAAGCCACTCGCCTCGAAACAACCCAGAAAGCAGCGGCTGCAAAGACCACCATTGAGCAATACCTGGGACAATGGCAAACGCAACTGGACGCCGACCACAAAGAACAAGGTAGATCTGGCATTCCACCTGAGGCAAGTTTCGTCGTCGAATAGCCCGCAAGGTAAGTCACCTGAACTCGGAACAAGCTGCATCAGGACCACGCTTGCGGCCGAGGCCAACCACAAGCGTGACTTACGCGATGCCAGGTAGCAGGAGGTGTGCACTCCTTCAAACTGACAAGCAACGCGCCTCGGGACCGATGCCGCGCATATCATGCCCGGCGCCTGGCCTGATGCAGGTTCTTCAATTCATTGAACACGGCTTTCGCCAGAGCACGCCGCCGCGCAAGAGCTTGAACGAACGGCACCCTCTGCGCCGGCCTCCTGTTTTTGCGGATATTGGTATTGCACCCCAACGGCTACGCTTGCGAACGCTCGACCAGCCATTGCGCAATATAGTAACGGTCCGACTGGAACTGGCCGAACAGCCGGCGGCGCCCAAAGGCGCGTGGCTTGTCTTCATCGGCATTGCCGGCCGCAATCTCCCTGCCCGACAGTTCGCCGCCGTAATTGACGGCGAAGCGGCCGACGGCAGGCCGCCCGCAATCATGATATGCAACAAAGCAATCAGAACGGATAGTGCCTTGCCGTCGTCTGCAGCGTCATCCAGCGCAGTTCGGTGAACTCGGCAACGCCGGCCTTGCCGCCAAAGCGGCCCATGCCGCTGCCCTTGACGCCGCCGAACGGCATCTGCGCCTCGTCATGCACGGTGGGGCCGTTGACATGGCAGATGCCCGATTCGATGCGCTTGGCGACGTTCATCGCGCGGGCGATGTCGTTGCCGAACACCGCCGACGACAGGCCGAATTCATTGTCGTTGGCGCAGGCCACCGCTTCCTCCACGCCGTCGACGCGCACGATGCCCTTGACCGGGCCGAAGGATTCCTCATGGTAGATCTTCATGTCGGGCGTGACGTGGTCGAGCAGCGTGGCGGGCATCAGGGTGGAATCGGCGCGTCCGCCGCAGAGCAGCTTCGCGCCTTTCGCCAGCGCGTCATCGATGAGTTCGTTGCAGCGGTGCACGGTGCTCATGTCGACCACCGAACCCAGCACCACCGGCCCCTTGCGCGGGTCGCCCAGCGGCAGCTGGCTTGCCTTGGCGGCGAGACGCTCGGCGAAGATGTCGGCGATCTTGCTGTCGACGATGATGCGTTCGGTGGACATGCAGATCTGGCCGGAGTTGGCGAAGGAGCCGAACGCGGCCGCATTGACCGCGGCATTGATGTCGGCATCGTCGAGCACGATGAACGGCGCCTTGCCGCCGAGTTCGAGCACGGCCGGCTTCAGGTACTTGGCGCAGTAGGCGGCGATGATCTTGCCCACGCGGGTGGAACCGGTGAAGTTGACGCGGCGCACCGCGGGATGGGCCACCATCGCCTCCACGACGGCGGCCGCGTCCTGCGGCGCGTTAGTGACGAAATTGACGACGCCGGGCGGCAGGCCGGCTTCCTGCATGGCTTCGATGATCAGGCCATGGGTGGCGGGGCAGAGCTCGGAGCCCTTCAGCACCACCGTGTTGCCGCAGGCGAGCGGCATGGCGATGGCGCGCACGCCGAGGATCACCGGCGCGTTCCACGGCGCCATGCCCAATACCACGCCGGCCGGCTGGCGCACGCCCATGGCGAGGCTGCCGGGCACGTCGGAGGGAATGATTTCGCCGCTGATCTGCGTCGTCATTGACGCGGCTTCGAGCAGCATGCCGGCGGCGAGATGCACATTGAAGCCCGACCACATGGCCGAGCCGCCGGTCTCCGCGGCGACCGCCGCGGCAAATGCCTCGCCCTTGGCTTCCAGCGCATGGGCGGCTTTCATCAGGAGAGCACGGCGTTCGCCCGGGCCCATCGCGGCCCAGGCGGGAAAGGCTTTCGCCGCCGCGTCGACCGCGGCGAGCGCATCCTCGGCGGAGGCAGCCGGCGCGGTGGTGGCGACGCTGCCGTCGAGCGGATTGCGGCGTTCGAATGTCGCGCCGTTGCGGGCTTGTACGCGTTCGCCATTGATCAGCATGGAGATAGTGCTCATATCGGTTCCCAATCTGGTTGATTTGTGATTGATGTCCGGACAGCCGGGCCGGCGCATGCAGGCGCGGCTTGCCGGTCTGGTGTTATCTACATCCCGAGATACGACTTCCTGATGCGTTCGCCCTGGAGCAGCTCCTGCCCCGAGCCTTCGGCCACGACCTGCCCCTGTTCCAGGATGTAGGCGTGATCGCAGACCGACAGGGCCTGGCGCACGTTCTGTTCCACCAGCAGCACGCCGGTGCCCTGGTCGCAGATCTGCCGCAGGATGCGGAACAGTTCGGCAACCATCTTCGGCGCCAGGCCGAGCGAGGGTTCATCGAGCAGCATGCACCTGGGCTTGCCCATCATCGCACGGCCCACCGCCACCATCTGCTGTTCGCCGCCGCTCATGGTGCCGGCCAGCTGCTGGCGCCGTTCGGCCAGGCGCGGAAACAGCGCCAGCACTTCGGCCATCAGCCGGCGGCGCTCGGCGGCGGGCAGCAGATAGCCGCCGAGCTCGAGGTTTTCCTCGACCGTCATCTGCGTGAACAGGTGGCGTCCTTCCGGCACCAGCACCAGTCCGTTGGAAACCCGCTTCGATACATTGAAGGACTCCACCGGGTTGCCCGCGAGCGCCACACCGCCCTGCCCCAGCGGCAGGATGCCCGACAGCGCGCGCATCAGCGTGGTCTTGCCGGCGCCGTTCGGGCCGACGATCACCGTCAGCTGGCCTTGCAGCACGCGGACGTTGATGTTGCGGATGATTTCCAGCGGGCCGTAACCCGCCGACAGGCGTTTTGCTTCGAGCAGTACACTCATGGCATTCATCTCACTCATCGCTGCGCTCATTCGGCCACCTCGTCGCCGAGATAGGCACTGATGACTTTGGGATTGGCGGCGATCTCGGCCGGCGTGCCGTCGGCCAGCAGCTGGCCGAAGTTGAGCACGGCGACGCGGTCCACCGTTTTCATCAGGGTGCGCACCGCATGTTCGATCCATACAACGGTGAGGCCGTAAGTGTCGCGCAGGCGGGCGATCAGCCGGGCGACATCTTCGACCTCGCCTTCGGTCAGGCCGGCCGCCACTTCATCGAGCAGCAGCAGGCGCGGCGCGGTGGCCAGGGCCATCGCGATTTCCAGCTGGCGCTGGCGGGCCGGCGGCAATGCGCCGGCGATCTCGCCGCGCAAGCCGTCCAGGTGGGTTTCATCGATGACCTTGTCGATCAGCGATGCATCGCCGCCCTGCCTGCCACCCTGGTTTCCGAACAAGAAAGCGAAGCGCACATTGTCCAGCACCGTCATGTCGCCGAAGATGCGCGGCGTCTGGAAGGTGCGCGCGACGCCGGCGCGGCAGAAGGCATCCGGGCTCTGGCCCCGCAGCTCGCGGCCATCAATGCGCACCGTGCCGGACGTGGGCACGTGCACGCCGCTGATGGCATGGAAGAATGTCGTCTTGCCGGCGCCGTTGGGGCCGATGACGCCGACGAATTCGCCCTTCCTCACTTCCATCGTCACGTCGGACAGCGCCTTCAGGCCGCCGAACTGCATGCCGAGTCCCTGCACCGAGAGCATTGCGGTACTCATGCCGCCTCCTTCTGGCCGGCGACGAGGCCGCCGCCCTGTCTGCCGAAAAGTTTTTTCCATTGAATGCTGGCGATGCCGCCGGGGATGAACAGCACGCATACGATCAGCAGCACGCCGAGGATGATCAGGTAGGCATGCGGGAAGTTCAGGCGCAGCGCATCCGACAGCAGGCTCAGGCCGATGGCGGCGATCACCGGTCCGCGCCAGGTGGTGGCGCCGCCGATCATGGCGATCAGCACGGTCTGGAAACCGATCAGCGGGCTGAAGGCGGAGTGCGGATCGATATAGGTCCAGCGCACCGCCATGGCAGCGCCGACCGCGCCGGCGAACCAGGCGCTGAGGGCGAAGCCGATCAGCTTGGTGGCGCGCGTGTTCACGCCGAAGGTGGCGGCGCGCTGCTCGTCGGCGCCGATGCCGCGCATCGCCATGCCGAGCCGGGACACGGAGACCAGCTTGTAGGTGACGATGGCCAGCAGCGCCAGCACCAGCATGGTCCAGTACAGGGTTTCATTGGACGGCACTTCGGTGAGGACGCGGCCGACGGTGCCGAACACGCTCTTCTCTGTGTAGGTGATGGAGTGGCGCACCAGTTCGCCGAGGCCGAAGGTCAGCACCGCGAAATAGGTGCCGCGCAGGTGCATCACCGCCGAGCCGACCAGCAGGGCGAACAGCGCCGACACCAGGCCGCCGCCGGCGATCAGCAGCGGCCACGGCAGGTGCTGCATCGCCATTGCGGTGGTGTAGGTGCCGAGGCCGAACAGGGCCGAGGTGGCGAGGGACAAGTAGCGGGTGGTGCCGCTGAACATGGCCCAGCTCACCGCCAGCGCGGAATACATCATGCAGGTCATCGCCAGCGACAGCCAGAAGTCGGAGAAGACCCAGGGGCCGGCGGCCAGGACGACGCCCGCGACAGCCAGAAGGCTCATGAATTTTTTCATTTTGCGAACAGGCCTTTCGGTCGGGTCATCAGGATCAGCACGAAGATGCCGTAGCTCAGCAACATCTTCAGCGAAGGATTGGTGAAGTGGGTGCCGAAGCTTTCCACCAGGCCGAGCAGGATGGCGGCGGCGAAGCTGCCGCCGATGCTGCCGAGCCCGCCCAGCGTGATGACGATCAGCGCCATGACGGTATAGGTCTCGCCGATGTTGGGCGACACTTCATAGATCATGCTCAGGAGCGAGCCGGCGAGGCCGGCCATGGCGATGCCGAGCGCGAACACGAACGGATGCAGGCGCTGGGTGTCGATGCCGACCAGCCAGGCGCCGAGCGGCGACTGCAGCATGCCGCGCACCGCCTTGCCGAGCAGCGTGCGCTGCAGCAGCAGGATCAGTCCCACGCTCGCCGCCACCGCCAGGAACAGCACCAGCAGCCGGTTCTGCGTCACCACCACGCCGGCATACTTGACCGGCTCGCTCATGAAGTCGTAGCCGCGGATGTCGGCGCCCCAGATCAGGTTGGCGGCATTCTGCAGGATGAACATCAGGCCGAAGCCGATGATCAGGCTGCGCTCCTCCACCTGGTCGAGCGACTTCGACGTCGCGGTGAGGCGCCTGAACACCAGCCGGTGCAGCACCAGCCCGCCGCCGAAGCACAGGGCCACGACCACCGGCAGCCACAGCAGCGGACTGGCGCCAGTGACGGTGTGCAGGGTGAAGGTAAGGAATGCGCCGATCATCAGGAACTCGCCATGGGCGATGTTGAGGATGCGCATGAGGCCGTACTGCAGGTTCAGGCCGATGGCGATGACGGCATAAATGCCGCCGATCACCAGGCCGTTCACCGCCAGGTCGGCAAGCAGGGAAAGATCCATTTTTATACTCGGTGAAGGCTGTGGGCAGCCGCAGCCGGTGGCTGCGGCGCGCTGCAGTGAACTGCTATCAGCGGCGATCAGTTACGATCAGCTGCAATCGGCCGGAGGCTTATTTCCAGGCCGGCTTGGCGGTCACCAGCTTGGCGGTGGCGCGCGCCGGCGGCCACACCACTTCGAACTCGCCGCCCTGCCACTGGCCGACGGTGCCCGGAATGCTGGCATTCTCGCCGCGCTGGAAACGGATCTTGCCGAGGATGGTGTCGAACTCGTTGGTGGCGATATGCTCGCGCAGCGCCTTGCGGTCGAGGCCGACCTTTTCCACCGCCTGCTGCAGGATCTGCAGGCCGGCCCACGCGTGGCCGCTGGCCCAGCGGTCCGGTTCCTTCTTCATCTGTGTGGCATGCGCATCGAAGTAAGCCTTCGCACCGGGCGAGACCTTCGGATTCCAGGAGCCCATGCCGAGCACGCCTTCGGCATTCGCGGCGATGCGCTGCTTGTAGAGCGGGAATGCGGTGCCGACCGAGGCATAGAAGAACTTCGGATTGAATTCGATTTCGCGCGCCTGTGTCGAGGCGAGGATGGTATCGGGCGGATAGGTGATGCCGATGAAGGCGTCCGGATTGAGGGTCTTGATGCTCTTGAGCACCGGCGACAGATCCTTCACGCCGAGCGGATAGCTCTTGCTTTCGACGATCTGTATGCCCTTGTCCTTGAGCGCGATGCGCAGCGACGCCATGTTCTCGATGCCGAACAGGTCATCCATGTAGACCACCGCGGCGGTCTTGACGCCGTTGGCGGAAAGCATGTCGGCGAGCGAGCCCATCATCTTGTCGGGCTGCTGCAGCAGCGAGAAGAAATACGGCAGCTGCATGTCGATGAGCTTGCGCGACAGCGCGGTCGGCGCCAGGAACGGATAGCCGTAGCGATTGGCCAGCGGCGCAACCGCGAAGTTCATGGCCGAGCCCCAGGGCGGCAGGATCAGGTCGACCTTGTCGCTGCCCATCAGCTTTTCATAGGTGCGCACCGCGGTTTCGATCTCGCTGCGGTCGTCATAAGCCACGAGTTCCACCTTGCGCTTCTGGCCCTTGACCGACAGGCCGCCGGCGGCATTGACCTGCTCCGCCCACAGCAGATAATTCGGTTCCTGCGACACTTGCGCGCCCGGTGCGTAAGGGCCGGTGCGCGACATGGTATAGCCGATGCGGATCGGCTTGTCGGCCTGGGCAAAGCTGACGGCGGGAGCCGCCGCGGCGAGTGCGAGGGCGGCGCCGAGGATTCTGCGTTTCAGATTAAAGGGATGTTTCATCTTGTCTCTTTCATTGTTGTATTGCGTGGTTGCCACACGTGTCTGCCGTTCTGCTGCCGGTGCTGCTGTGCTGCGATTGGTGCGATTGCTGCAACTGCTGCGGTTATTACGCTTCCTGCGGGCGCAGCGGTGCCGCGCCTTTCCCGCGAGGGAAAGGACAATTCAATGCGATGTCATTTCAGCCCGGATCGGGTCCGGATTCAGCCCGGCCGATTACGAAGCCAGTCGCAGGATGGGAATCAGGTTGTCTTCGCCGCTGTGTTCGGTTGCGTTCTGCAGGTTCTGCAAGGCGATCTGCCTGTGTTCTTCCGCCAGTGCCGCGGCGCGTGCGCCCTGCCCGCGCCGCAAGGCGTCGACCAGCATGTGGTGCTGGCGCTGGGCGAAACGCATCAGGTCGTCGCTGTGCATCTGCTTCGACTGGAACGGCAGCATGCCGCCAGCCGATGCAAATGGAATACGGTCTATCGATGCCAGGCATTGCCTGAGCACGTCATTGCCGCAGCCATCAACGATCAGTTGATGAAAACGGGTATTCATATTTAAGTAGGCTGCCACGGCTTCCAGTTCCATCTTGGGCGCGGCTGTAATGCGGTCGCCGTCATCCAGGCAGGCCTGCAACTCGTCGCTGAGGCTGCGCGGCACGCCCTGCTCCGCCAGCAGCCGGGCCGCCATGCCTTCCAGGTTGGCATGCACGGCGATCGCCTGTGAAATTTCGCGCGCGGTGTACTTGCGCACCACGTAACCGCCGCCCTGCACCCGCTGCACCAGGCCTTCCTGCTCCAGCATGAGGAGCGCGGAGCGCACCGGGGTGCGCGATGCCTGCAGCCTTTCCGACAGCGCTGCTTCGACCAGGCGTTCGCCGGCAGAGAATGCCCCTTTCATGATGAGGTCGCGAAGTTCGACCAGGAGTCGGGCGGTCTGGGTATCCATGCGGTTTGTTTAGTCAGGTTTAATTTGCTTGAATGGCTATTAAAGTACACCGTGTTTTATTTGATGTATACCGCAAAGCCGATTTTCTACGAAAATTCATGGAAGTTTTGCTGATTTTTCATGAAAAACCGCACCTTGGTATACCAAAGTGCGCTGGAAGAGAATTATTGCTCATACGGGAATCGAACCTCCCGCGTTTTCCGGCCCTTTCGCGAAACCATCGTACGCATATGCATCATCAAGTCGCGCAAGGCTGTTCCCGCAAGCACATCTCCGCGCCAAGCCTTCTTAAAACTTGAGCCGGCGAGTTTGCGTTCGTTGACGGGAAACGACATGAAAGCCGTTATTTTTCGCCCTCCCATTTCCTTGGGATGGCGAAGCGGTGGATCCGGATGTACCATCAAAACCGGTAAGTGCAAACGCGCGCAGGCACCGCAGCGCGACATTCTTCACCTTGCATCAAAATACCCGAATTGCGTGGTACTGCCGTTGCGAACATAGAAATGAATCCCGCATATAAAACCAGCCCAACTTTTTGTTCAATACGGATGCTAACCAAAGAGCTTGCCACTTCCCGCCAGGTCGTTCGCGCTGGTTGACGCGGCGATAGACACCTTACCTTGTTCACCATGCATAATACCCCTCTCTTGGTCCTGGTCGTGTGCGCTATCGGCGCGTGTGTGTCAGCGATCGCTCAAGACGCTTCTCAAAAACTACCGCCTCGCCCCATTGTCGCCCCCATCAATGGCTGCCTAGCGGTTACATACCCCGTGCTTGCTCTGGTGGAGGAAGCGGAAGGCTCCACGCATGTCGTGTTCACGGTCCTACCTGCAGGTGGGGTTACTGACGTCGCCATTTCGAAGGCGAGCGGTCCGACCCCGGCGCACCGGGCATTGGATAAGGCAGCAGTCAAGGCGATCTCCGGCTGTATATTTGCCGAAGCACCAGGTTTCAGCTCACGGGAGGTGTTGCAACCGATCGTGTGGCGACTGGAAGACCAGTAGAAGCCGGCCGGAGCTCTGTCGAGAAAGTGCCTGACGCATCCATTGAGCGCAGGTCTTCCGGCAGGCCAGCGGCGACCTCTCATGCTGAACCTTAAATTTTCGCCATCGGTATGGTCAGGTAAAGAAATCCATAGGCGCGGCCTGCACGCGCTTTACCCGTGGAAGATGATGACATTCCAAACAAAAACTCTTGTTGGCGCCTGCATAATTTTGTTTCAAGCCGGATGTACGCTACTTGGACACAATATCGATAAACGGATAGAAGCAACGCAACCCGCGCCATCCGGCACGGGTCGGCCTAGTATCCCTGTACAAAAAGCCCATGCCAATGTATTTGCACCTGTTGGCGAGGAAGTGGACAAAGCCATTTTCAAGTCGTTGACACGACGTCGAACCCAGCATGATATGGCATGGCGAGATGTTCAGGATTGTTTGGAAGAGGAGACCAAGGTGTGTTCGATCTCCTCGGGCTGCCGCTGCGAGGAAAAGAAATGAGGCCATCATTCGGAATACGGCCTGCGTATTTAACATGCAGATGAACACCAATCGTTAGCCGGCAAGAATATCCGCACCTTAAACCTAGAGCGGATTGCAGGCGAGTGTACACTCGCCTGCAATCCGCTCTAGTAGACATGACCATCACCGACCTTCCAAACCTCGGACCAAAGTCGCAGCGGGTACTGGAACGCGCCGGCATCAAGTCATACGAACAGTTGCTCGCCCTGGGCTCTGTCTTCGCTTTTGTGCGAGTGAAGCGAAGCGGCGCAGAACCTGGCCTGAATTTCCTGTGGGCATTAGAAGGAGCGCTTACCAGACTGCCGTGGAAGGTAGTTGCACGTGAACACCGTGCGAGCTTGCTGCGGGCATTGGAGAGTCATGAGCGTGACGTCTAACACGATGCTCGACAGTGACACACTGCACTCATCAACTTAACATTTAGGCAGGCATAATGTGCCCTTCAATCTTGTCAGACGAAGAATCATTCGACCAAACCGACTGTGTCCCAGCACAAATTTCCTCGATCGTCAGGCAGTTATTCCCGCACAGGGATTATTGAACGGCAACGACTTTGGTGTCCGGAAAGTGCTTTTGAAATACACATCCAACCGATGGATGATACAAGTGCGCTGGCCTTTTATCGTAAACGGTAAGCCATCATAGCCCACAAGGCATTTTTAGAGCGTCTATCAAAATGACGATGGCAATACGCGCCGATGGAGACAGTACAGACGTACGGAGAGGAGGTGTAATGCGGCAAGCGGCATTTTGATAGACGCTCGTGGCTTGAACGCCTCTCCATCAACTTGAGGTGCGCAGAGGAACCGTTACGCCGATATCGCCATACACGCTGGTCTTTTTGAAATAGGCCCGCAACTCGTCAAAGGCTTCATTGGTACGTTCGTTCCAGTATTCAATGCCAACGCCTCCATTCCTGTTGAATAACGAGCGATAACTGAATTCATCGCTTTCTGCAAGTGAGCCGTTTTCCCCCATGCCGAGCTGAAGAAGCCTGTTCAACGCTTTGGCCACCGTGTGGCATTCTTCCATCTGATGACCGCCATTGTAGGTCGTCAGCATCGCCGTGGCTTTCCAAATAGCGTCGGCATCAATTCTAAACCCCTCTCTCTTTGCGACCGATGTCGCGAAAAGGACTATGTTTGTCACGCCGGATTCGTCACCGGCAAAGCGGCCACTGCGTTCAATTTGTGCAAAACGCGTCAACATCCGGTTGACTTCGCCGTCCGCGGACGCGTTACCTTGCTCGTGCTCTTCACTACGTTGAAGACCTGAAAAGTCGGGTTTAAAATGATTGATGGGACGAACGCTTTCTGACATCCATTCTTCCTGAACTGCGGCAGGATGATGCAAAAGCGTGGTGCCGGCATATCGTGTGCGCGTCATTCGTTCGGACCCCATATCCATAAAGTCATCGGCTTCATCCAACATCCTGTTACGCGCTGAGTAGGTAATATTTCCTTCTGCATAACGCTGCCTTGCAAGTTTTCTGTACTCGTTCGGAGCGTCTTGAATATTGTCCAACCGTGTACGCCGCATTTTCACCGTGGTGTCGTAGTGGTTATTGCAATCGTCCAGCCAAGGCAAATGTCGAGGGAAAGAGACGAAGGCACGATTTACCAGGTAAGGTATTGCAATGCAGTCCAAGCCGCTGGTTTTGGGGGTATCGAGATAATTGAAGAGAGTGATTAATGCCTCCCTTGCTGTCGTCGCATTGACAAATGCGGTCAGCGCAGGCAAACCGCCAAACCAGTGCCAGCGCTTTTTCCGCACATTCGCGTGCACAGCGAGTATGCACTGACGATCAAGATCCGTAAGATTGTTGCGGTCAGGAACAATTACACTGGATAACCAACGACCAAGCTCATGCACGGAATCGAGAATTCCTTGATGGGGTGTCCTGATTGCTGAATGAACCAGGAGAACGTCATAAGCCCGCCCATAGGGGTTGTCATGCAATCTCGTCGCATTTAATGCAAATCGTTCTTTATCGGGAGAAGGAAGTTGCGACGAAAGCATTCGGGCAAATGCAGCCAACTCATCCCGTCCATTTCGCTCGCATATCTCAGCCGCTGTGGCAAAGAACTCCCTGGTGTGCCCGATCCTTAAATCTTGTGCCAGCCAATAATCTCTTGCCTGTGTCTGCAGTGTCCGGATGTCTCCCGTCTGTAGATCAACACCGTGGCGTGCATGATCGGCGATTACATCATCGAGTGCGGTAAGCCAGTGCGCAAGGCAATCCGATGGCATGCGCGGCGCCTCGCGGGGCGCCATGAATGCAGCTTCGATCTGTTTTCCATTAACGGACCCGAGCTTTGCCAAATGATAACTAACGGTGTGCACGATACGTTGAGCTGCCGCGCCGGCAAGCTCGTTGCCATGGTTAGTCTCGAGCATTTCCACAGCCTGATGAATGTACCGGCGAATCTCACTTTGCAGCGGAGGCTTGTACTCATGCAGTGTATTGACAAGAACCGAACGAAATTCCTGGCATGCAAGCCTGCGTGCCCGGGCTCTCAATTCCATACCGGCCTCGTGCAATAAGCCGCGAAATGCGCCGGGATCGCTATAGCTGTCCGGATTGCGGTTCATGTCTTCGATGGCCTGTCGAAGTAATATATTCGGAAGGCTCGAAGCTTCGGGCTGAAAAAAATCGAGAATGTTCTGCAGAAGCTCCAGCCTCTCTCGCGTATTCACCACTCCTCCGTTGATCCGTTGCACAAGAGGAGATGATTCTGAATTGGAGAGAAAGGCATTCAGCGTGTCGTCCAGCATGAGTCTAATCTTCATGCTACCTTCGCTATCAATCTCCGGAACGCCGATGAGCGCGGTTTGGGAAGACATTTCTTTATCCGCAAAGAGGGCGATGAGGTCAACCACGGAGGGGCGCTCTCCTATTTCATTTTCCAAACGGCGCCGCACGTTCAGTCCCCTGACATGTGCGGCAAGTGCCGCCCTCTGCAGCGGTGAAAATACTTTCCCTATCGCCTCGCTAGGCAGTATCACCTTTTCGACACAACCGTTATTCACGTTTCTGACAAACAGAAGATCGATAAGCTTGCTGTCGATGACTACAGGAATGGCCAACGCTTCCTGATGCGTTTTCAGTCCTGCATGCTGACCGATTCCCGCGCCCCGACTTGGAGTACCTTGCTTGGCGATGGAAAGCTTTTCCCGTTCGTCAATTTCAACCCACTTGACCACATCAACCTGCCTCTTGCGCTCGTCGTAGCCGAACAAGAGTGTGATACGTCGATTCTCGACCATCTTTTCAACAAAGCGGTATTTCAGTTTTTCATTAAGGCCAACCGCCTTGACAACCGATACTGCGATAACTGGCCCCACGACGCCTGTTCTCTGGAATTCGGAGATGATGGATCTGGCTGTTGCGAATGGTCTTGTCCCACGCAATCGAGATTCGAGATCACGTGAAATCGTACAGCCGAGACGGAAATCGGAGAAGGTTGAAATTTCCTGCCGATGCAGTGCGTTGAACAATCGATCCCGGGATCCAGCTGAGGAATGAAAATGCCTGCCATGCGATTCTCCCGCCAGCGGCTGGGGAGCACTCGACGCTTGTGTTTGTGGCGCGGGGAATGCTGTCGAATGATGGGAAGCGTGAATGACTGGGGCTGTTACAGTAAATCGATGCATGACATCCAACTCTTTTAAAAATAAGCGGCAGGATCGAGGGTGTTGATAAGCGATGCGATAGGTGGCGGGTCAGACGAATTAGTTCCATCGAAATGCAGCACGTCGCTGCGCTTGTAGTTCAAAAATTCCTGGTAGCGCGCTAGCTGGATAAGTCGAGTTTGTGAAGGCAAATGCGGGGAGAGCGTAATACCGAGGAAAAACTCACCTTCATGTCATTACAAATCAGGTGGGTGGGAGTTGAGTAAGCTGTCAGGCGCGGAAAACCATCAACCGCCATCGCGCGGCGCCGTGGCGATCCTGCGCAGTTCCTCGACCAGCTTCGCCGCCGGGCCCGGCAGCAGTCCTTCGCGGCGGCGAAATGCGGTGAGCGTGCGCTCGGCGTGAGCGCCCGCTATCGGCAGGGCGTCGATCAGCTCCGCCCTGCGTTCGACTTCGTACATCGGCGCCGGCATCCAGCTGAGAAAGCCGGCATTGATCACCAGGCTCTTGAGCACGACGATGGACCGGGTCTCGACCACAATGTTCGGCAGGCCAAGCCCGTGCCGGCGGAACATGCGGCGCATGTCTTCATAGGGCGCGGTGCCGCGCGGGACGATGACCCAGCGCTGTTCCAGCGTGTCGGCAAGGGCGAGCTCGGGCCGCCTCCTGAGTTCATGGCCGGCCGCCGCGACCACGTGGCTGGTGTCGGTCCAGCGGCAATCGGCAATCGCGCAGATGTCGTCGCTGTCTTCCATGTGGGTGCCGAGCGCAATGTCGATTTCATGCGTCACCAGTGCATCCGCCAGCCGGTCCCATACGCCTTCGACCACGTCGATCCGCAGGTTTGGCCAGCGAGTGAGCACTTGCTGGATTGCAAGCGGCAGGATGGAGCTGGCGATGCTGCCGATTGCTCCGACACGGATGGTGCCCTTGCTCAGGCCGCGCATGGCCTGGATTTCCTCGGTGGCGCGCAGCGCTTCCTGCTGCAGCAGGGTGGCGCGCGGCAGCAGCGCTTCGCCGAAGGCGGTCAACCGCATGCCCTTGGAATTGCGTTCGAACAAGGGCGCGCCCAGCTCGTCTTCCAGCCGCTTGACGATGCGGCTGAGCGCAGGCTGGGTGATATGCATGGCTTCCGCCGCCCGCCCCAGGCTGCCGTGGGTGGCGATGGCAAGGAAAGCGGTGATCTGTCGGCCGTCTAAAGTCATACCGCAATGTAATGACTTTGATTGAATAAAGCAATTCCGCAGCAAGTCTGGGTTTGACATACTGGCAAGCGAAGAAGGAAATCCCTCTCCCGCACGCGGACGGGGGCAGGAGCGAGGGAGAGGGCATTAGCGCATGAAGTCTTGCCCGCCCTCACGCTTTGCTGCGTGCCCGGCTCCGGTGTGTGCTGCCGATACGGTCGGCAGCACACACCGGTGGTTGGCGAAACCCTGCCTTCACCCTGCTTGCGGAACGAAAGCTGTTACCTGCTTTTACCCATTTTTCAGCCAGCACCTCCAACCCCGAGAACGCACTTCATGTCCCCAGCCACCTCATCCACACCCTCTGCAACGCCAACGCCAGGCGCCTTCACCGTGCGCGATGCAGTCATCGACCTGCTGCGCCGCTTCGGCATGACGTCCATCTTCGGCAATCCCGGCTCGACCGAACTGCCGCTGTTCCGCAACTTTCCCGAAGATTTCCGTTATGTGCTCGGCCTGCAGGAATCGGTGGTGGTCGGCATGGCGGACGGCTATGCGCAGGCCAGCCGCAATGCGTCCTTCGTCAACCTGCATTCGGCTGCCGGGGTGGGCCATGCGATGGGCAACATCTTCACCGCGCACAAGAACCGCACGCCGATGGTGATCACCGCCGGCCAGCAGGCGCGCGCCATCCTGCCCTTTGACCCTTTCCTGTTTTCCGGGCAGGCAACCGAGCTGCCCAAGCCTTATGTGAAATGGAGCTGCGAACCGGCCCGCGCGGAAGACGTGCCGCTGGCCATCGCCCGCGCCTATTACATCGCGATGCAGGAGCCGCGCGGCCCGGTGCTGGTATCCATTCCCGCCGACGACTGGGATCGCCCCGCCGAACCGGTGCCGCATCGGGTGGTGAGCGCCTGCACGCGCCCCGACCCGGCGGTGCTCGATCAGGTCGGCAAGGCGCTCGATGCCAGCGCGCGGCCCGCCTTCGTGGTGGGTGCCGCCGTCGACCGCGGCGAGGCCTGGGACGCCGTGATCAAACTGGCCGAGCGCCACAATGCGCGGGTCTTCACCGCGCCGATGTCGGGGCGCTGTGGCTTTCCCGAAGACCATCGCCTGTTTGCCGGCTTCCTGCCGGCGATGCGCGAAAAGATCGTCGGCTTGCTGGCGCCGCATGACTTCATCCTTGTGATCGGCGCGCCAGCCTTCACCTATCACGTCGAAGGCTTCGGACCGCATGTGCCGCCCGGCGCGACGCTGTGCCAGCTGATCGAGGATCCGGCGATCGCCGCCTGGACGCCGGACGGCACTTCCGTCGTCGGCAGCATCCGTCTCGGCGTGCAGGACCTGCTGCTGCGCGCCGCGCCGCCTTCACGGCCCGAGCCGGCATTGCGCACCCCGGCGCGCCGGGCCGAGCGGCCCGCGCCGGGCGGCCGCATGTCGGTCGCCTTCGCATTGCAGACGCTGGCCGAATTGCGGGCGCCGGATTCCATCGTGGTGGAGGAAGCGCCGAGCTCGCGGCCGGTAATGCACAACTACCTGCCCATCCTGCGCAGCGAAACCTTCTATACGATGTGCAGCGGCGGCCTCGGCTACGGCTTGCCGGCAACGGTCGGCGTGGCCATGGTCAAGCGCGACCGCAAGGTGATCGGGCTGATCGGCGACGGTTCGGCGATGTATTCCATCCAGGGCTTGTGGAGCGCGGCGCAGATGAAGCTGCCGATCACCTTCATCATCCTGAAGAACCGCAGGTATGCCGCGCTGCAGGAATTCGCGGCGGTCTTCGGTTTCAAGGCGGACGAGAAACTGGAAGGCACCGACCTGCCCGATATCGATTTCGTGTCGCTTGCGCGGGGCCAGGGCTGCAACGGCATGCGCGTGGACAGGGCGGAAGACTTGCGCGACGTGCTGGCCGAAGCGCTGCGTTCACCGACGCCCGTGCTGGTGGAGATTGAGGTAGCCTGACCGGCTGCAGCATCGACCGATACAAGACTTGCGACAACATATAAATACCAAGACCCGAGGACACAAGGAGAGAGACATGATATCGAAAACCAGAAGAACCGCACTGGCACTGATCGCCGCAGCCGCTCTCGGATGCGCGCCGGCGCTGGCCAAGGATGCCTATCCGGCCAAGCCTATCAAGATCATCGCGCCGTTCGCGCCGGGCGGCGTGGCCGATGTAATGGCGCGGCTGATCGGCGAACGGCTGTCGAAGTCGCTCGGCCAGCCGGTGATCGTGGAGAACCGGCCGGGCGCGGGCGGCAACGTGGGCGCGGACGTGGTGGCGAAATCGGCGCCCGACGGCTATACGCTGCTGATGACATCGGCAGGCATCCTCTCGATCAACGGCAGCCTGTACTCCAAGCTCAGCTTCGACCCGGCGACCAGTTTCGCGCCGGTGACCATGGTGGCCGACATGCCGATGGTGCTGGTGGTGAACAATGCCGTCGAAGCCAGGACCCTGCCTGAATTCATCGCCTATGCGAGGAAGAATGACGGCAATATCTTCTTCAGCTCGCCGGGCAACGGCACCACGCCGCATCTCGGCGCCGAGCTGTTCCAGCGGGCGGCGAATGTGAAGCTTACGCATGTGCCGTACAAGGGCGGAGCGGAATCCCTGACCGCCATCGTTTCGGGACAGGTCACCGGCGCCATCGAAACGCCGCCGTCGGTGATTTCGCAGATGAAGTCGGGCAAGATCAGGCCGATCGCGGTGGCGGGGCCGCGCCGCCTGGAACAATTGCCTGACGTGCCGACGATGAGCGAAGCCGGCGTGAAGGATGCGGAAGTGCTGTCCTGGTTCGGCATCGTCGCGCCGGCGAAGACGCCGTCCGACATTGTCGATGTGCTTCACAAGGAGACCGCGAAAATCCTGAAGGACCCGGAAGTGGTGCAGAAGCTGGCCGCGCTCGGCACGCGCGCCGACGGCTCGGGCCCCGCGGAATTCGACCGCTTCATCAAGAGCGAACGCAGCAAGTGGGATCGCATCATCAGGCAGGCGAATATCAAGATGGAGTGAGATGGGGTCAGCGGCCCGGGGCGAAAACCCCGAGCACGGCTTGCTGCATGCCTGCAGCCTGCATGCGCGCCGGAGCGCCGGAGAATGTTGGAAATACTGAATGCATGAAGCCCGCCATGACGGGCTTCATGCATTTGTGCGGGCTTGCGGCGGTGGGCTGCCGAGTAGAGCCATGCGCGATGCATCAAACCGGCGAGGGCATGTTGCCATCCCTGCCCTGCCGGTGCTTGCGGCGGGCTTACTTCAGGCTGAAGTCGACGCCGGTGCGGCTCGCAGTCGAGATATCGACCGAAGCACTGGTCTGCGGGGCATAGCCGTTGGCGCCGGCTTCCACCGCGTACCTGCCGGTTCCCGGCACGGTGTTGGTTTGCGCAGTCAGCGTGACAGGCTGCGTTGCATCATACCTGCCGAGCAGGGGCGGCACGGTCGGCAGATTGGCAAGGCTGTACACCCCTGTTGCCACTTCCGCGCCCTGGTACTTGATGGTTACGGTGGGTCCGTTGGCGAAACTCTGCCTGGCGGCCACATAGGCGTTTTCCGTGGCACTGGCCGGCGTGAGCGTGACCGTGCCGCTGATGGAGCCGGGCGGCGTGGCGGCTGTCACAAGCTTGATCGGCGCGGTGCTGGTGGAAACGGCCACGGTGCTGGTTGCCGAGGCGACCGGAACGGCGGCGATGACGGCCGCGGCGCGGGCATCGGACGTCAGCACGACATCGTAGCTGCCAGGTTCCATGCGGGCCAGATAGAACTCGCCGGTGCTGGCATTCGGCACGGTCGAGCGGATGATGACGCCATTCTGCTGCGCGGTGACCATGGTGCCGGAGCCGAGCGTCGCCGGATCGATGACGCCCCTGATGCCGTTGAGGACGGCCGGGATCACCGAGACCACCGGCTTGAGCGCATAGGCGCCGTTGCCCTTCCTGACCACGGATTTGCAGGCATCGAAATCAAGCACGACGTCGGCCAGCTGGCCGCTCGCGACATCGAAATTGCCTGTCAGCTTGATGCCGCTCTGCGCGGCGCTCGGCGTTTCCAGCGCCACCTCGGTACCGGTGGTTGACGGCACGACGGAATTTGCCGGACGCGCACCTGCGGCGCCAGCGTTGGTATCGAGCACGAGGCGCAGCTGCGTGTAGCGCCCCGCCGGCAATGCCGCCTGACCGAGTTCTTCGAGTACGCCGTTGGTCAGATTGAGCAGATTGATCTTGCGCGCCGGCGACAGCGTGATGTCGGTCCAGCCGCTGTCGTTTTCGGCGGCATTGCTGCTTTGATGAATACGCACTTTGCTGACGGTCACGTTGACCGCGTCATAGCCGCACGCAGGCGCATCGGTCATCGACACGCGCAGGGTGCCGGCGGTTTGCGACACGGGAGCGCCATCGCCGCCTCCGCCGCCGCAGGCGCTTAGCAATCCTGCCAAGGCGATCAGTGAAATCCCGGAGTTAAGAGTTGGCCGTTTTTGCATGTCATCATCCCTTTGTTGAAATTTTCACTACATGAACAGCGTGAAGCTGTTTGCAGCGCGGGAGTGAATCTAGCGGGGAAGGAGTTTCCGACTGTAGAAGTTTTTCTAACGGTTACACTTCTGACGGCGCGCTGATCACAGCAATGACACCGCGCTGCTGCATTCCCGTCCGTAGCGCCCGAATGGAGGAGCCACCCATCCAACCCGGGCCGTATCGATCCTGCAAGCAACTTCCAAAAAACCTGTAGTTTCGCTTCCGTTTTTCCCGCTTTTCTTCAAGCGGGCTTCCGCTAATGTGTTGCATAGTTAATTGACAATTAACTCGATGTAGAGGCGCCACCGACAACTGGAATACATGTCTTCATCCATTCACGCTTGGAGGAAATATGAAAGTTCTCATTGCCCTTGATGGCAGCGACTGCTCCCGTCTTGTACAGGAATACCTGACCGCGCATCCGGAATTATTTGCCGTGCATCATGATTACATGGTGCTTCATGTCGTGCCGGACGTGCCGCCGCATGCCGCGGCGGTCGTGGGCAAGGAGACCGTGGCCAATTACTACCGGGATGAAGCCGAGCAGGTTCTCAATCCCGCCCGGCAGTTTTTCGAGGAGAGCGGGTACAAGGTCAAGACGCAATACCGGCATGGCCATTCCGCCGAAATCATTGCGGAGACGGCGACCAGGGATGGATACGACCTGATCGTGATGGGCTCGCACGGACATACCGCCCTGGGCAACCTGGTGATGGGTTCGGTAACGGCCAAGGTTCTCGCCCATTGCAAGACGCCGGTGCTGATCGTGCGCTGAGCAGCTGTTTCAACCATTCCCGTAAAGGGGGAGTAGCGAACGGCAGATGCCGTGGCGGCAACCCGTCAATCCGGATACGTGGCAGTCACGATCCCGGGACCGCATTGGACCAGCAAGGACCTCCAGCAAGACCCTTTACGCATATCGCATATCGCATATCGCATATCGCATATCGAACCGATTTCGACAACCCATTTGCTGGAGTTCATTCATGAATACCATTGCTCCTGATTGGCTGCTTCTCTTCTTTGTCGCCAGCGTCATTGGCGCGCTCTATGTCGACTTTGTGCTTCTGCGCCGGCAAGGCGCGCATAGCGTCACGGTCAAGGAGGCGCTTAACTGGTCGCTCGCCTGGATAGGACTGAGCTTCGCTTTCAATGCCCTCTTCTGGTGGGCGGTACGTGATGCCACCGGCGACGCCGCGCTGGCCAATGCCCGCGCCCTGGAATTCCTGACCGGCTACCTGATCGAAAAGTCGCTCGCGGTGGACAACATCTTTGTCTTCCTGATGATCTTCACCTATTTTTCAGTGCCGCCCGAATACCAAAAGCGGGTGTTGATGATTGGCGTGGTCGGCGCCATCGTGCTTCGCACGATCATGATCCTGATCGGCGGCTGGCTGATCACCCAGTTCCACTGGATTCTCTATGTCTTCGGCGCCTTGCTGGTGATCACGGGAGTAAAGATGTGGCTGGCGGCGGGCAAGGAGCCCGACCTGGAGGACAACCCCGCGTTGAAGCTGCTGCGGCGCCTGCTGCCGGTATCCAGGGGGTTCGATGGCGAACGCTTCTTCACCCTGGAAAACGGCAGGCGTATCGCGACGCCCCTGCTCATGGTAGTGGCCATGGTCGGCATAACCGACGTGATCTTCGCGGTGGATTCGATACCTGCGATCTTCGCCATCACCACCGATCCGTTCATCGTGCTGAGTTCCAACATTTTTGCGATCCTCGGTCTGAGGGCCATGTTCTTCCTGCTGGCAGCGGTGGCGGCCAAATTCCACCTGCTCAATTATGGGCTGTCCATCATCCTGCTGTTCATCGGCTCCAAGATGCTGCTGGTCGACGTTATCAAGATTCCCGTCCTGGTGTCGCTCGGCGTGGTGGTGGGCGTGCTGGCCGTCACCATGCTGTGGAGCGTGCGGACCGCGCCCAAGTTTGACCGGGAAAACCGGGACATGCGGCATGACGGGCAAGGTCTTTAGCAGTTGAAGATGTATTGAAGCCCGATGGCGGAGCCGGTTCGCATGACATTCAGCTCACGTCATCGACAATCACATGCCCGATCCCCATCGAGCAGCGCTCGATGGGGATCATGCTCCGGTACACCTTGCGCAGCATGGCGACGGTGGTAGATGGGCGCGGCACCGTACTGCCCGTCAAAGGCGATTTCACCCACCCACATTCGCCGACATGCAGGGTAGTCGTTGCCAGCCGTTGAGAGGAGCGCGGGCTGGCTGTTAGAGGTTTCCACCGGGAGGCAGCAGGCGGCGCGGCCGGTGCATCGCCGCTCAGCCCAGCAGTCGCCACCCCGTCAGGCGATAATGGATCCAGTCAGAATCATTCTCAATTAATCCAATCATAAAAGTTATTGATTTCTTTGCATGTTTGGGCAGCGCCTGGCAGCATCAGCCGCTCGGGTTACGGACATATTGCTGGCGTTATAGCGCATGTCGGCGTAAACAGCATGTCGGTACGGCGAAAAACCATGGACAATGCTGCCTGTCGACAGGATTGCGGGTGCCATCGAAGTGGCGTAGTGGCGCAATGACGAAATGGCAGCCGACATTTCCATCGAGGGTATCTTTATCGAATTTTCTGAGAACCAGCAAAGCAGACAAGCGCATGACCGGATCATTTTTCCACCAACGCCGCGGACGGACGGCATGAACCGCATCGCCGCCCGCATCGATGCCGTCGACATCCACGGCAGCATCGCGCTTGTCGATTGCGTTGCTTACGGCCAGCGCTTCACCGCGATGCTGATCGGCGCTGCCGCCGAAGTCTCTGCCTGGCAGGCAGGCATGCCGGTGACGCTCATGTTCAAGGAAGCCGAGGTGTCCCTGGCCAAGAACCTGGCGGGACAGATCAGCCTGCGCAACCGCCTGGCCTGCATCGTCCTGCAGGTGGAGCACGGCAAGCTGATGACCAGAGTGACGCTGGACTTCCATGGCCAGGCCATCGCCTCCATCATCACCACGCGCTCGGCGCATGCCCTGAACCTCCTTCGCGGCGACAGCGTGGAAGCGCTGATCAAGGCAAATGAAATGACGGTGGTGAAGGAAGCCGCCGAATGAACGGCATGGGCTTGACGACTTTCCTGGGCCACGACTGGCAGCCATTGCTGCTGACCTTCCGGCTGGCGGCGGTGACGACGTTCATCCTGCTGCTGATCGGCATCCCGCTCGCCTACTGGGTGGCCTATACCCGCACCCGCTTCAAGCCGCTGGTGGAGACCCTGGTCAGCATGCCGCTGGTGCTGCCGCCCTCGGTGCTCGGCTTTTATCTGCTGCTGGCCTTCAGTCCGCAAAACGCCTTCGGACAATGGCTGGAGCAGTGGTTTCATGTGCGGCTGGTGTTCAGCTTCGCCGGCCTGGTGATCGGTTCGGTGATCTTCAGCCTGCCCTTCATGGTGCATCCCATCCAGTCCGGCTTCCAGGCATTGCCCTATTCGCTGATCGAAGCTTCGCGCACCCTGGGCAAGCCCGACTGGTTCACCCTGGTGCGGGTGCTGCTGCCCAACATCAAGCCGGCCCTGCTGTCGGGCGTGGTGCTGAGCTTTGCTCATACCATCGGAGAATTCGGCGTGATCCTGATGATCGGCGGGAACATACCCGGCGTGACCAAGGTGGCATCGATCGCCATCTATGATGAAGTGGAAAGCCTCAACTATGCGGCCGCCAATTTCTATGCGCTGGTCTTGTTCGCGGTCAGCTTCATCGTTCTGCTGACGGTATACATGACCAACAAGAAGTGGCTGAAGGTTTGAACGCGGAGGCTGAATGCTGGAATTTTCATTAAGGCACACACTGCAGGGAGCAAGCGGAACGGTCGCTCTCGATGTGCAGGCCGAACTGGCCACCCACAGCTTCGCCGCCCTGTTCGGACCGTCCGGCGCCGGCAAGACCAGCGTGCTGCGCATGCTCGCCGGTCTGCTGCGGCCGGCGCAGGGGCGCATTGTCCTCAACGACGTGACCTGGTTCGATTCGGAAGGCAGGATCGACCTGCCGCCGCAGAAGCGCCCAATCGGTTTCCTGTTCCAGGACTATGCGCTGTTTCCCAATCTGACCGTGCGCGAGAATATCGGCTATGCGGCGGCCGATTCCTCCTGGGTGGACGAACTGCTGGAGCTGACCGCGCTCACCGCACTTGCGGATCGCCGTCCGGCGCAGCTGTCCGGCGGCCAGAAGCAGCGCGTTGCGCTGGCGCGTGCGGTGGCGCGCAAGCCGCAACTGCTGCTGCTGGACGAACCGCTTTCGGCGCTCGACATGGAGCTGCGCAGCGAGCTGCAGCAAGAGCTGGCCGCGCTGCACCGCCGCCTCGGCCTGACCACGCTCATGGTCAGCCATGACCTCGGCGAAGTCTTCAAGCTGGCCCAGCATGTGTTGCGGATAGATGCCGGGCGCCTGGTCGCCTCGGGCACGCCCGCCGACGTATTCCTCAAGAACCGCCTGTCGGGCCAGCTCAACCTGCATGCGCAGGTGTTGGCAGTAAGGCGCGAGGAAGTGCTGCACATCGTCACGCTGCTGCTCGGCGCGGACATTCTGGAAGTGATCGCCTCGGAAGAGGAAGCGGAAATGCTCAAGCCCGGCGACGAGGTCGAGCTTTCCGCGCGGGCAATGAACCCGTATCTGTTCAAGCGGCAGCGTTAGAACTTAGCAAGGCGAAAGCTGCCTGATAATGCAGGAGAAGCGCGGCTTGCCGTGCATCATCGCCAACCATGAACTTACCGACGAGAACACCGCAATGAATTCGGCCCCCTTTGTCGTACGCAGCCTCCTGGAAAACGACCTCTACAAGTTCACGATGTGGCAGACAATGCTGCACCGCCACCCCGATGCGCAGACCGAATATGTGTTTGCCTGCCGCAATACGCCGGCCTTTCCGCTGGCGGAGCTGAAGGAGGAGATGGAACAGGAACTCGATCATCTCTGTACGCTGTCCTTCCGCGACGAGGAACTGGACTACCTGCGCGGCCTGCGCTTCATCAAGAGCGACTTTGTCGATTTCCTCGCCCTCTTCCGCTTCCAGCGCAAGTTCATCCGCGTGGAAACCGACGGCCCCGCGCTGCGCATCATCGCCACCGGTCCGCAGGTGCATGTGATGGCGTTCGAGATTTTCGTGCTCTACATCGTCAATGAACTCTATTTCCGGCGCTTTCCGCAGGAACCGGCAATCGACGAGGGCCGCAAGCGGCTGGCCGCCAAGATCGCCATGCTCAGGGAATTCGGCAAGGAGCCGCAGGGCCGGCAGCCATTCGAATTTTTCGACTTCGGCGTGCGCCGGCGCTTTTCCGGCGTCTGGCAGGAAGAGGTGGTGGCCACGCTGGCGCGCGAAGTCCCCGAGTTCTTCAAGGGCACGTCCAATGTCTATCTCGCCAGGAAATACAACCTGGTGCCGATCGGCACCATGGCGCATGAATACCTGCAGTCCTACCAGGCGTTCGGCGTGCGGCTGCGCGATTTCCAGAAAGCGGCGCTGGAGGATTGGGTGCAGGAATACCGGGGCGATCTGGGCACCGCGCTGACCGACGTGGTCGGCATGGATGCCTTCCTGGCCGACTTCGATCTCTACTTCGCCAAGCTGTTCGACGGCCTGCGCCATGACTCCGGCGATCCTTTCGTGTGGGGAGAAAAGGCGCTGGCCCATTATGCGAAGCTGCGCATCGATCCCATGACCAAGCGCATGGTGTTTTCCGACGCGCTCGATTTTCCCAAGGCATTCGCGCTCTACCGCCACTTCCGGGACCGCACGCTGACCGGCTTTGGCATCGGCACCAACCTCAGCAACGACACCGGGCTGAAGACGCTCAATGTGGTAATGAAGCTGGTTGCCTGCAACGGCCAGCCGGTGGCGAAGCTGTCCGACTCGCCAGGCAAGACAATGGCGACCGATGAAACCTTTCTTGCCTATCTGCGGCAGGTGTTCAGCTATGTCGAACCGCAGGGTGAAGGGCAGAAGTGATAGCCGATGCGGCGCGCTCGCCGCCCGGCATAAGCTTTCCCGACGTCGCCACGCAAAGCCGGTGTGACGGCTGGATGAAGGAACCGTGCAGAAGCTGTCCGGATAAGGCAAGGGATCTCGGCGGCTGCGGCTGCCAGGCCTTCGCGCTGACGGGCGAGCCAGCCAACGCCGATCCGGTTTGCGGCAGGTCGCCGCACCATGGCGATCTGCCGCAGATCATTCTCCATGCCAGCGCTTCCGGGACGGCTGCACGCAATGGACGGACAATGGGCAGAGTATCCGGCAAGCGCAGGAGAAGCCGCTGGTCTTTCGCAGCAAGGCAAACTCGCTGCACTTGCCGGCGGAAACAGCTGCCACTGCTTCGGACAAGCAGGAAAAATTAAATTAATTTAATTAAAAACTTTTTGTCCATGATAATTTTTTCCGGCATTTAAGAAACGCTCTATTACTGCAGTTGGATCTCATTCCTCGCGGGTCGGCGATACCGGCAGAGCATAGCGATGGACTGATGTCATCGGTGCCAGAATGATTGAGGAATAATGAACGTCACCGGTGGCATTCGCCATACCGGCTGCCAGCGTAGCTTGCGGAATTCCGGAACAGTCAGAGCTGTATTGACGCTGCACACCTGCCGAATGCAAACCCATCTTTAGAAACCCGGTCTCAGCAATCACCAGAATCCCATCCTGACGCCCCAAGTAATCAATGACATGGGAACGCCGGTCGTCACGCACATCGTCCGGAGCAATTCTAGGCCTCGCACCCTAAACCTCAAATACAACTGTAGTACTAGAGTTTTCAATCTGACTGTACTGACGATGCAGGCACATTTTCCCGCGGTACTGCGTTGTGGCTCCTTGCCGAGACTCAGGGATGCTGAACCGCTCGCAACGCGTACCAAACACAGCCCAGGGAATATTTCGAGCCTCATTATTTTTCATCACTGTTAATTTGATGATTTTTCCGGTTGACCATTGCCGATGTGTACGCAGCCACCCGGTTTGGCCAATGCAACGGCATTCCTTCAGACACTTCTGTTCCATGGTGTCGGTATTGAAGATGATCATGTTGAATTTTTGCCGCAAATGATTTTTCATTCACACGTGTCCCTTCATCCCTGGCAGCATTAAGAAAATGCAATTTGGCGATGTAAATATTAAGCGCGACCGAGTGGTGATTAAGCCATTTCGACTGAGCCCGCCGTTAAAATATTTACAGTTGGCGACGCGCGCTTTCCTCATGCGAAGCTTAATAATGTGCCGCTTCCCAACCCATGTGAGTCATATCAATAACAAGGCTGAACATCCTGCAAAGTCAATACCTGTCATTACACTGAAATCGCCATAAGAAGGTCGTAAAAGTTGTATATGACCATGGCAGGTCGGCTGTCTTCGGAGGAGCTTGATTGCTCTTTTAACGAAGCAATCAATATGGGATGCGCAGCGGATAGTGCACGGCGCCAAGCGATCCGCGGAACCAGGGAGGGGCTCCCGGGTGAAACCAATTCAACAAGGAATAATCATGATGCGACCAATCATCATACTTTCATGTACAAGTGTTCTGTTGAGCGCGTGTGGCGGCTCGGACTCGGACTTCGCATCTGTCCGGGCTGACGGGTCTGCCGGCCGGTTTGCTCCGGACACGGTTGTCCAGCGCGGCACCACCAATATGTCTGCTCAGGCCGGAACCGGCAGTACCGGTACTGCCACCATATCGATTCGCGGTGTCACCTTTATCAAGGGCGAGGACTACAGTCCCAATCCTCCCCTGTGCATGCCGACCGGTCCGCAGCCGCGTCCGTTTGCGCCTGGATTCACCTCTGCACTGCTAACTAATGGTGGGATAGACGGGTTTGACTGCGGTCTGAATTTGCCCTCCGAAGTCATTGACCCAGGAGATGTTGTAATCAGCGCGGGGACGCCGCAACCGGTGAAAGTGGGTGAAGCCGCGCTCAATGAGCGAGCCCTGATAGCTTACGGCACTTTCCCGGTCGGGGATGGTAGAAGCTTCGAAAATCACCGCGTCACACTCAACCTTAACATCGGCGACAGGACACTCACGTTCAACGGTATACCTGATTTGTTTGTCGGGGGTTCCCCTGCATTCAATGACCCCGCATTAACCGCGATTTGCGATGATCCGGCTACCGCAGAGGCAAATGCTGCCACTTACCCGCAGTGCGTAGATGACGCAGCTGTCGATTTCCGCATCGTTTTTAGCGGCGCGCAGACGATCGAATACAACGGAGCCACCTTCTCTGTTTCAGTTCCGCCGCTGGTATTCACTACGAGAAGAGCTCCAGTAAATATCATCGCCGAGGTGACTCTGCAGAACACCGGTGGCGGTGAGCCTGGTGGCGGTGCAGATCCTTTTGGTAGTATGCGCGAGTGCAATAAGGCGACCACTACCAAGGGTAGCGGCAAGACCTGCAAGGATATGGTTGCCCCCAAAGATCGGGGATACGGGAAAGCAAAGTAAGTTCCTGCTGGCGAGTAGGGCCGTGCCTTCGGGTACCGGCCCTTTTCGCTAGGCTACCTGTTGCTGGCACACGGGCTGCGGCAACGCTGGCCGCGGTTGCATCGTTCGCCTGTTCCGCGTGATCGGATGCATTTGCCGATATTCCCGACCTTGCCGACGTTGCCGGTGTCGGGCCGCCCGCGGCATTCAGGTGATAGCAGTAGTGGCGACGTGCGAGCCCGTCCGGTCAGGTTCCCTCTCGGTTAGCGGACGTTTAAGGGCTCATCGCAATTCGGAAAGACCCGGGTGTGGCTGCGCGTGGGTGGAGAAGCGCAGCAATGGCTGCAGATCCGATGATAGGACTGCCGCTCCCCATCTTCGCCGGATTGCTGACGGTTGCGGCTCCATGCATTCTGCCGATGCTATCGATTGTTCTTGGCGCATCGGTGCGGTGCACCAGCATGACACCGCGCCACGTGCTTACTTTGTTAGAACAAACAGTGTCATCGAACTCGCTTCTGCCTGCCATATGCATTGGAAATCTGGCGAAATCGTCTCGATGCAAGCAGGCGAGCGCGGCAAGCACCCAGGGCCGCGCCAACATGCTGAGGCGGCCTGGGCTTGATTTCCGTCCATCATTTGGACAATCGGTTTTCAACCTGCCTCGCTCATCGGACAGAGCATGTTGCAGCTCTCTCACCAAATCGGCTGTTTGCCAGCCCTGCGCCAATTTATTATTGCAATGGGCCAACTTTTTATGGTTACATGGCAGCGAGACACGCTCAGCAGCGGCATATGGGTCCGGCTGTTAGGGCCTGTTCACACTTCGTTCGGAAGATGCGCCATCACCAATACCCGTGTTGGCGGTGGCGCATGGCCAGCAACGCCTGCGGCGCCTTCGCCACCCCAGAATGCAGTGTAAACAGGCCCTGAAACACAACTATGATAAAGCGTATGATGCCCGATACCGATACACGGGACGGTACCCGTCGTCTGGCCGACGAGGCGCCTGCCGTCGTCTGGGAAATGGATATGAACCGGCGATGCGTCTATCTTGATCCCGGGTCGGCAATGGTGGTGCCTCCCGAGGCATTCAACTTCGATGACTGGATCAGCTACGTACATCCGGACGATGCGGCATTGTTCGCCGTGGGAGCGGAGCGTGCCCGGGCCGGGCATCATCACACCATGGAATACCGGATCGTGCGCAGCGACGGAAGCGTCCGCTGGCTCCTGAGCAACGCGGCGCCCCGCCATGATGATGCCGGCAACGTGATAGGCCTGCTCGGCAGCCTGGCCGACGTGACCAGCCATTACGAGAGCAAGGAACGCCTGCTGCGCAGCGAAGCCGAACACCGGCTGCTCACCGAAAACGCAGGAGACATGATCGCCCATCTCAGTCCCGAAGGGCGCTATGTCTACGTATCTCCGTCCCATCGGGATTTCTTCGGCTACGAGCCGGAAGACATGGTTGGCAAAAAAGCCGCCGACTTCCTCTTGACCGAAGATCTGGATCACGCGGCGGCCACGCGCGGCACACGCCCGCGCGGCCTGGCGACATTGCGGGGAAAACGGCGTGACGGCAGCACCTTCTGGATCAGCATCAATCTGCGCGCGGTGCGCGACCCGGATACCGGCGAACGCAAGGGGCTGGTCGCGGTGGGACGCGACATCACGCCGCAGGTCGAGGCCGAACGCGAGCTGGCGCTGCGGGAAGAGCGCTTCCATAGCCTCACCAAGCTTTCCACGGACTGGTACTGGGAGGTCGACACAAACGCCGTGTTCACCTTCATTTCCGAAGGCATCGAGCAGCGTCTCGGCCTGCAGCCGAAGGAAATCATCGGGCGGCCGATGACCTATACCGCGCACGACATGGAAGAGCAGGGGGTCAAGGAATTCATCCGCCGTTTTGCCGCCAAAGAACCGTTCCGCGACCTGGTGTTTTCCGTCGGTCTTCCGGAATATCCGGGCGTCGTCAGGCATGTGCGCATGTCGGGCGAACCCTTCCACATTGAGGGCGTATATGCGGGTTATCGCGGCGCCACCACCGACGTGACCCGGGAAATCCGCATCGCGCAGCAGATGCAGAAACTGGCGACCGTCGACGCGCTCACCGATCTGCCCAACCGGAGCGTGCTCGATGCCTCGCTCTCGGCGCGGCTGAACGATCGCCGCGGCGCCTCGTCCCTGGGCGTCTTTTTCCTCGATCTCGACCGGTTCAAGGAAGTGAACGATTCTCTCGGTCACCGCTTCGGCGACGAACTGCTGCGGGAAGTCGCGCGCCGGCTGCGTGCCTGCATGCGCCCCGATGATCTGGTTGCGCGTCTCGGCGGCGACGAGTTCGTCGTGCTGGCGGAATGCCGCCGGGGCGTGGCCTCGGCCGCGCGTCTGGGACAGAAACTGCTTGATGCGCTGGCAACCCCGCTGATGGTGGAATCGCAGGAGATCAAGGTGGGCGGTTCGGTCGGAATCAGTCTTTACCCTCAGGATGCAACGGCCAGCGAAACCTTGCTGTCAGCCGCCGACACCGCGCTTTATCGCGTCAAGGAACAGGGTGGAGGGACGTATCGTTTCTTCACTTCGGAAATGCGCGACGAGGCCTTGCGGCGGCACACCCTGCAGCAGGACATGCGCGGTGCGGCGGCCCGCGGTGAATTCACGCTGCACTATCAGCCGCGCGTGAATCTGCGCAGCCTGGAAGTGGTCTCCGCCGAAGCCCTGATTCGCTGGCAGCATCCTGCGTTAGGAAATGTGCCGCCGGGATGTTTCATACCGCTGGCGGAAGAAAACGGCTGTATCGCCGAAATCGGTACGTGGGTACTTGCCGAAGCCATCAGGCAAGCCTCCGCCTGGAGGAACGGCGGAAGGATGCTGAACATATCGGTCAATCTGTCGCCGCGCCAGCTGCACGACCGCACCATCGTGGATACGGTGCGCAAGGCGCTCGCTCAGGAAAGCTTGCCTCCGGAGATTCTGGAACTTGAAATCACCGAATCCGCGCTGATGGAAGACCAGAACCTTGCCATTTCGGTGATGCGGGAGCTGAAGCAGCTTGGCGTGCGTCTCTCCATTGATGACTTCGGTACCGGCTACTCCTCGCTCTCGCACCTGCGCAAGTTTCCGCTCGACGGCCTGAAACTCGACCGCAGCTTCCTTGACGAGGAGCAGGCATCGGATGTCAATCCCCTCATCCTTGCCGAATCCATCATCGACCTGGCGCACGCGCTGAAGCTGACGGTGGTCGCGGAAGGCGTGGAGAATGCGGAGCATCTCGACTTCCTGCGCCGCACTTCCTGCGACGAAATACAAGGCTATGTCATCAGCAAGCCGTTGCCCGCTGCCGAATTCGAAGCGATGCTGGCAAGTCCGGAGACTTTGGCATCGGGGCCGCACGGCAAATCGCTCGCGCCTCCGGCACCGCCAGCCGGATACCCGGTGCGAATCCACATGGAGTGAGGAGGCGCCCGGGCGTGGGCATGCTGTCAGGCGCCGGGAAGAATCGGCTAAGATGGCGTTTTTTGCGAACGAGGAAGCAATGAAACGGGACATGATGCTGATGGAAGCGATTCTCGGCCAACTTCTGCAGTCGCCTGAGCCGCTGGTTACCACCAGCAGCATTTCACAGCGACTGAATGTGGAAACGCCGATTGTCCGCCACCACCTTAACTTGCTGCAGGACAAGAACCTGGTGGAGGAATCTGAAAGTGGCGTCTGGCGGCTGACGAACCATGGCCACGATTACGTCGAAGGCACGCCGGACCAGAGTATGGCGTTGAAGCTGTCCTCTCAATGACGTTGCGCCATGACCTGATGGCTCCTGCCAACCCCGGGTCATGCCATTCCCCCATGACGGCAAGAGTGCGTTGCGACCGGCAAGGCCGATTGACGCACTGAGGAATCCACGGCCGAGCGGTGGATGACGAGCACAACGCCCCTTGCGGGAGAGCCGCATGCTGATGGCATGAAATGGCTCCAGCGAGCGCGGGTGGCAAGTCGGTGCAACAATCCCGCAAACTCGCGAACCGGCCGAATGCCAGGCAGGGCGACACGTCGTAGCGGAGCTGGGGCAAGGATGACTCGGCGCCCTCGTTACGCCGCAGTCGGCCCGCTGCCGGGTTTGCTTGAAGGGTTCGAACGCGGCATCGCACCGACCTGCAACCCGCTCTGCATCGCACGGACGCAGAAGGGCTTGACGAATCCTTGAGGTCACGTAAAGGCGGGTCGGGCCACCGACAACCTGCCCGCTCAATTGTTGGTAACATCTACGCTGCAATTTCCTGTCTGTAGCCACAAATAAATCAATAACTGGAGACCAAGAATGAAACTCAGGCTGAACAACGCTCCCCTCAGGACAGCAACGACCACCTTGACGCTGCTCGCGGCGGCGGTGCTGTCGGGCTGTGCGCAGAACCCTTCAGTCCCTGCCGCAGTGGTTCAGGGAAAAGGCGGAAGTTCTCCGGCCTCGGCCCCGCCAGCGCAGGGGCAGGGCGCTGCCGGCCCCGCCGTGTCGGCCGCGACCACGACCTCATCAACCACCCCCGCGCAGACTCCGGCCGCCGCTCCGGTCGCCCCGCCACCGCCGGCATGGCAGCAGGGTCGGGCCGCCAACATGGCCGATTCCAGGCTTGCCCCCCATGCCGGCAAGTTGACCGCGACCGCCGCGAGCGACATTCCGCTGGATAAGGTCAAGCTTCCTCCCGGATTCAAGGCGGAGGTCTGGGCGACCGGCATTCCGGGCGCGCGCGCCATGGCGTTCGGCGACAACGGCAAGGTCTATGTCGGTACGCGAGGCATCGGCCGCGTCTATGAAGTGACGGACAAGGGCAAGGAGCGCACCAGCCGCGTGGTGGTCGACAAGCTGGTGCAGCCCGCCGGTGTCGCATACCGCAACGGCGCGCTTTATGTCATGGCGATTGACAAGATGCTGCGCTTTGACGGCATTGCAAAGAATCCGAACGTACAGCCGGTCGACATGACTGCCAGCTTCAACCTGCCGCGCGAGCAGCATCACAACTGGAAGTACATCAGCTTCGGTCCGGACAACAAGTTATACGTGCCCTTCGGCGCTCCCTGCAACATCTGCGAGCCGGGCCAGGAATATGCACAGCTGCGCCGCTACAATGCCGACGGTTCGGGAATGGAAGTGGTGGCGCGCGGCATCCGCAACACCGTCGGCTTCGACTGGCACCCGGTAACCAAGGAGCTCTGGTTTACGGATCATGGCCGCGATTGGATGGGAGACGATGGCCCTGAAGACGAGTTGAACCGCATGTCGAAGTCCGGCCAGAATTTCGGCTTCCCGTACTGCCATGCCAATGGCATCTCCGATCCGGATATCAAGAAGGCGAATGCCTGCGATGGCGTGACCATGCCGGTCACTACTGTCGGCCCGCATGCCGCCGCGATGGGCGTTCACTTCTATACCGGCCGCATGTTCCCGGCCGAGTACCGGAACGCCGCCTTCATTGCCCGCAAGGGATCCTGGAACCGCACCAAGAAATTCGGTTTTGATGTCGTGGCGGTCAAGACCGACGCCGACGGACGCAATGCGAAGATCACGCCGTTCATGACAGGCTTCCTGGATGAGAGCGCCGACACCTTCTGGGGCCGGCCAGCCTACATCGCCCAGATGCGGGATGGCTCGCTCCTGGTATCGGACGAACAGCTTGGCGCCATCTACCGGATTTCCTATGCAAAGTCCTATGCAAAGAAGTAACGCATTCGGCGCATCGACTCAAGCCGTGCGCCGGGTTCCCCGGTGCACGGCGGCATCCACTGCCGCAGCGGCAACACTGGCCGCACTGATGGCGCTGTGCGGGCCGGCGGCGGCGCAGGGGAAGGCGCCGGGCAAGGCGTCGTCCGCGCAAACGGCGGCGGCGGCGCACTCGCAGAGGGTGGCGGCTTGCAGCGCCTGTCATGGAGCGGACGGAAATTCCCAGATGCCCAACAGTCCGTCACTGGCCGGCCAGCCGAAGGTATTCCTGGAGAATCAGCTGATCGTCATCCGCGAAGGCCTGCGAGTCATTCCCGCCATGGCGGGCGTACTCGACAAGGCTACGGACAAGGAGATCACGGCCCTTGCGGAACATTTCGCGGCAATGCCGCTCAAGCCGCAGCCAGGCGAGAAGCGGGAGGTGCAGTTCGAACGCGGGCGCGTACTGGCGAGCAAGATGCATTGCGCCAGCTGTCATCTGCCGAACTATGAGGGACAGGCGCAGATGCCGCGTATCGGCGGCCAGCGCGAAGATTATCTTGTGCACTCCATGCGCGAATTCAAGGAAGGCAAGGCGGTGGGTCGCGACACCATCATGGCCAGTGCGCTGTATGGGGTGTCGGATCAGGATATCCAGGACTTGGCGCACTATCTCGCGCACCTGAAGTAGCGGCCATAATGACGCGAGATTAGAGCGACTTGCGGATGCATGTACGGTCGCCAGGGCTTGCCTCCCGGGGCAAGCCGATTCTTTCCCATACCAGTCCCGAGCCATGCCGTGCCAGACGAGAACGCGGAATTTTTCCTACCCGCCAGGCACGGCAGCAATCCATGCAAGGCCAAGGCACATGCCAGTGCCATAGCGCATATGGGAAACAGCTCGTGCACATCTGGCGTTTGAGCAAGCCTTAGATTGACTTCCGTCGGGGTCACTGCAACCAGACGCTTCGGCGGACGTTCTTCTGGCCGATGGATGCCTGCAATCCAGCGCAACTCGATCCCGAAAACTGCTTCATGGAGAAACAACAAGGCGCTGCGTTCCCGGATGAAATTCGAACCGGAAATCTTCTTTCGTTGACAAGAAACGACATAACGACTGAATGTCTTGTCTTTTCATCTCCCGGGATGGTGAAGTTCATGGAACCGGATGTACCATCGGCACCAGTGTACGCGGGCGCGATTCCTCAACCGGATATACCTGTCAATTTCATCGAGTTGAAAGATGAGCGACCCCACGGTACATAACCTGCACATTAACGCTGCTGCATTGGAATGCGCCGGTTATTGAGGACGTTAAACACTACTGCCAAATCACGAAAGACACACATGCACATCTATCTCGCAATCGCAGCCGTGCTGGCCACCCTGACCGGCATTGCCCATTCGGTCCTGGGTGAGCTACTGATCTTTCGGCACCTGCGGCGAGGCACCCTACATTAACGCCTCAGGCGCCTGCCATTCAAACGTTATCCCCGCATGCTGTCGAAATGATTACCTTCAACCTCTCGTCCTATAGCGATTCCACAGGCATGTTTCCGGCGATACCGGCCTCTCTTATCAAGATGCTCAATGCGGTAAGCGTTCAGTTATCGCATCTTATCTCGGGACCCGCTTCAATCATCGAGCTGCGAACCAGCGTTGAAAACACCGGATACGCCTCGGCCGAATCCTACTATGACGCCGCGTCGGGTATGGTATCCGGCATTGTTTCGATCAAAGTCCAATCGGGAATCGATACAAACGGAGCGAGTGCCGACGGAGCTCTCCGGCTTTCACGCCAGTTTCTGGAGAACGCGGCAATCTGGGCCGATGATTCAGGCAACTGGAATCCGCAGGCGTGGATAGGCAGGGGTGCTCATAATTTCCTGGTCCACGAAATCCTTCGCACACTGGGTGTACACGGCTTCCGAGACACCGCCACAGGAGTGCTGTCAGGTTCGCTGGTCACGCCTTACGACAGCATGGTGACCATTGATGGTGACAAACCCTATTTTCATGGGCGGATGGCTACGGCAATCAATGGCGGGAAAGTGGCTCTTGAAGCGCTTGGCACTTCATGGTCGATCTATCGCATAGACAGCGCAACCGATCGCATGAGTCCTACTGTGCCGAATGGCGGTGCTCTTTCCGGACTCGATCTGGCGATGTTGCGGGACCTCGGCTATGCCGTAACCCAAACGGTCACATCGGCTGACGGACGACATATTGTCGCCGGTGCCGGCACGCAGCTCATCGCCGGCACCATCGGGATTGATACATTGTATCTTGTTGGCAATCGGGCAGATTATCTGCAGTCCCGGTCAGGAGTCGCTTCCATCTTCACAAGATCAGACGATGCGAACACCACGGACACCGTGTTTGACGTTGAGCGAGTGCGCTTCGAGGACCGGGCGATTGCCTTCGACGCCGACGGCGTCGCTGGACAGTGTTACCGCCTCTATCAGGCAGCATTCAATCGCAAGCCTGATGCCGCCGGGCTGGGATATTGGATCAGTCTGATGGATGCGGGGGTTGGTTTGAATGTCGTCGCGGACAGTTTCCTCCTTTCTGACGAATTTCGGCAGGCACATGGGACAGAGCCAGATAATGAAGAATTTCTGGCACTTCTCTACAACAATGTGCTTCATCGCGAGCCGGACGCCGAAGGGATGGCGTATTGGAGCAGCATGCTCAGCGCGGGCGTCACACGATCCACCGTTTTGATCAGCTTCAGTGAAAGCTTTGAGAACCGTGCCCAAGTCATCCTGAATTCCGAAGGCAACTCCGCGCAGACATACCGGCTCTATCAGGCCGCGTTCGACCGCGCACCGGACGTCAGCGGCCTCATATACTGGAATCAGATGATGAACAAGGGATTGAGTCTGAATGATGTGGCATACAACTTCACTGCCTCAACGGAATTCGCCAGCAAATATGGATCCAACCTGTCGAACAGCCAGTTCCTGACGGAGCTTTACAACAATGTTCTGAACCGAGCACCCGACACTCTCGGCCTCAACTATTGGCTCGACGGACTTTCGTCCGGCCTCACGCGTGAACAGGTGCTCATTCAATTCAGCGAAAGCGCGGAAAATCGCGCTCAGCTAGTCGGCGTGATTCAGGACGGCTTCGAATACATACCAATGTAATATCGGCCCAAAGTCATAGCATGCTCACGGAGACGTTGAGACTGCCGCACATTCGATACCAGCGATTTTCGTCTCGATGCCGTATGCTGCGAACAGTAGCAGGGGTGAAAATAGTATTCACGAAATGCCACATCAGAATGAGTGTAGAAGAATTTCCATCTCAAAGTGATCGCTATGAGATTGGCATCAAGCGCCCACTGCTTTCCATTATGCTCACTAAGGGTATACGTCCTGCAGTCAATGGAAACCAGCGGAGGCAGAGTCTTTGGCGAAAGTGCAATGAATACGTACTCTAAGGTGTTAATGGACTGGGACGCAATTGCGCTCTTGTCATCTCAACGTTAGAGTCGTACTCCCATCAACACGGCACAGACCGGATGCTTAGGTTGACTTGAAATGGTCAATGCCCTGACATGGAGGCAACTCTTCCTGACTGCCACCGAGCGATGCGGCACGAGCTTAACCTTGTCCGCGATCCATCGGCATAGCGATTTACTAGCCGCGCAAAGCAAACAGCCCTGCGTCCATAAGGAGGCAGGGCTGATGCGGTAGAACTAGCCTGACGATGACCTACTTTCACACTGGTTGCAGCACTATCATCGGCGCAAAGTCGTTTCACGGTCCTGTTCGGGATGGGAAGGGGTGGGACCAACTCGCTATAGTCATCAGGCTTAACTTGTCGGCAATCCGTCGCGCCATGCCCTTGCATGCCCGCGCAACGTACTGCCCAATCCGGAAGAAGTCGCCTGCGTCGCGGCAGGCGTTCGATTTATCTTGTGTGGTATGACTCGTTACTGGCAGGCGTGATGCTCATGTCAATCATGGCACACCCTCTACTCTTGCTTCCATTCCTGTCAAGGTTATAGAGACAAGCCGCACGGGCAATTAGTACTGGTTAGCTTAACGCAT
>NZ_VFAH01000060.1 GCF_008929045.1 Noviherbaspirillum aerium
AACGACCAGGTGCTGACCGACGTGATGCATGAAGACCTGCGCCGCGCCCGTTCCGCCACCCAGTCGATGATCCCGACCAAGACCGGCGCCGCTGCCGCGGTCGGCCTGGTGCTGCCGGAACTCAACGGCAAGCTGGACGGTTTCGCGATCCGCGTGCCGACCATCAACGTCTCCATCGTCGACCTGTCCTTCGTCGCTGCGCGCGACACGACCGTCGATGAAATCAACGCGATCATGAAGGAAGCCGCCGACGGTGCGCTCAAAGGCATCCTGACCTACAACACCGATCCGCTGGTATCGGTGGACTTCAACCACAATCCGGCATCGAGCAACTTCGATGCGACCCTCACTAAGGTATCCGGCCGCCTGGTCAAGGTCTCTTCCTGGTACGACAACGAGTGGGGCTTCTCCAACCGCATGCTCGACACCACGGTTGCGCTGATGTCGGCGGCATGACACCTGCGTACGGCCGGCAAGGCAACATCGAGCCGGTCCAATGAAAAGGCGTCGCAAGCGCCTCGAAAGGATTTTGAAATGCAAAGAGCAACAAAGATTGTCGCCACGATCGGCCCCGCCTCGAGTGATTTCGATACCCTCATCAGGATGATTCGCGCCGGAGTCAACGTGGTGCGCCTGAATTTTTCGCATGGCAAGGCGCAGGACCATATCGACCGGGCGGCGCTGGTGCGCAAGGCAGCGGCCGAATGCCGCCGGGAAGTGGCGATCATGGCCGACCTGCAAGGCCCCAAGATCCGCGTCGGCAAGTTCGAGCAGGGCAAGGTCATGCTGCAGAACGGTGCGAAATTCACTCTGGATGCCGCATGCGAGCTTGGCAACCAGGAAGTGGTCGGGCTCGACTACAAGGAACTGCCGCGCGACCTTCATCCGGGCGACATGCTTTTGCTTAATGACGGATTGATCGTGCTTCAGGTCGATACCGTCGTCGGCACCGCCATCCACACGACCGTCAGGATCGGGGGCGAGCTCTCCAACAACAAGGGGATCAACCGTCAGGGCGGCGGTCTGTCCGCGCCGGCGCTCACCGCCAAGGACATGGAGGATATCAAGACAGCCATGCAATTCCAGGCGGACTACATCGCCGTTTCCTTTCCGAAAAACGCGGCGGACATGGCGATGGCGCGCCAGCTCGCCAATATCGCCGGCTCGGAATTCAACCACAAGCCCTACATGGTGGCGAAGATCGAAAGGGCCGAAGCGATTCCGCGCCTGCAGGAAATTCTGGATGCCTCCGACGCCATCATGGTCGCGCGCGGCGACCTGGCGGTTGAAGTCGGCAATGCCGCCGTACCCGCGTTGCAGAAACGCATGATCAAGATGGCGCGTGCTTCGAACAAGATCGCGATCACCGCGACCCAGATGATGGAGTCGATGATCCACAACGCCATTCCTACCCGGGCGGAAGTGTCCGACGTGGCCAATGCCGTGCTGGACGGCACCGATGCCGTGATGACCTCTGCCGAAACGGCATCCGGGAAGTATCCGGTGGAGACCGTGGAGATCATGGCCGCGGTGTGCGTTGAAGCCGAAAAGGCGGATGTATGCAAGCTCGATACCGATTTCCTCAATGTCGCCTTCAAGAGGATAGACCAGTCGATTGCCTACGGCGCGCTCTTCACCGCTTATCACCTCCGCGTCAAGGCGATCGTGGCGCTGACGGAATCAGGCTCCACCGTGCAGTGGATGAGCCGTCAAAACATCGATATCCCGATCTTCGCCTTGACGCCCAGAGTGCGAACCCGGCGCAAGGCCGCGCTGTACCGCAATGTGAACACCTTCGAACTGGATCAGTCCGGCAGCCGCGAAGAGGTATTGGCGGCGGCTCAGAACCTGCTGATAGCGGAAAGGGTAGTGAGCCCTGGAGACCTGATTGTGCTGACATGGGGCGAACCCATGGGGGAAATCGGCGGCACCAACACGCTGAAGATCATGCAGGTGCAGAAGCATTGAAGAGGAGAATGCCTTATGAAGTTGCAGCAGCAAGATGACGTCGCCGGACTTGTGGCTGAACCGGAAGACGTCTTGGTTCGACAGGCATCCGGCTGCAAGGAATCCGGTCCTTCGGACGGGAGCATCCAGGGTGGTGCCGAACCTGCGGAACATATCCGCATGCGGGATCCCTACTTTCAATATGAATTAATTTAAGACAGGAATAGAGAAATGAGTGCCATCGTAGACATCATCGGCCGTGAAGTGATCGATTCGCGCGGCAACCCCACCGTCGAGTGCGACGTCCTGCTGGAATCCGGCGTCATGGGCCGCGCGGCCGTGCCGTCGGGCGCATCCACCGGCTCCCGCGAAGCGATCGAACTGCGCGACGGCGACAAGAGCCGTTACTTCGGCAAGGGCGTGCTCAAGGCCTGCGAAAATATCAATACCGAAATCTCCGAAGCCATCATGGGCCTCGACGCCAATGAGCAGGCTTTCCTGGACCGCACCCTGATCGATCTCGACGGCACCGAAAACAAGGCCCGTCTCGGCGCCAATGC
>NZ_VFAH01000061.1 GCF_008929045.1 Noviherbaspirillum aerium
GTAAGCGCCTAGCCATCCCACATTGACGGGATACCGAATCTACGAGCAGAAGTTTACGCGGGCGTCCAGCGATGCGGCAACAGTTCGGTGACACGGCTAGCCAGCAGTGTCGGCAAGCGTTCGAGGACATCCTTCATGTAGGCGTGCACATCATGGCCGTTCAGCCGCGCCGAGTGCAATAGCGTCATCACCGCGGCAGCACGCTGCCCCGCCCGCAGACTGCCGGCGAACAACCAGTTCTTTTTTCCGAGTGCAATCGGCCGAATCTGGTTTTCCACCCAGTTGTTGTCGATCGGCACAGCACCATCGTCCAGGTAGCGCGTCAGCGCTCCCCAGCGTCCCAGACTGTAATTGATCGCTTTGGCAGTCGCGCTGCCATCCGGCACTCGCTGTCGCTGCGTCAGTAACCACACATGCAGCGTATCGGCTGCCGGTCTGGCGAGTCGATTGCGTACTTCCTGCCGACTTTCGGCATCCAGGGACTGTACCTGCCGCTCAATGTCGTACAGTGCGCCGAACAGCTTCAGTGCTTCTTCGGCAATCTGGCTCTTGTGGTTCGCGTAGAGCTCATGGAACTTGCGTCTTGCATGCGCCATGCAGCCCGCTTCGATGATGCCCTGCTTGAACAAGTGCTTGTAGCCGCTGAAGTCGTCACAGATGAGCGTACCGCGCCAGTCACCAAGGAATTCCCCGGCATGCCGACCGGCGCGCGATTCGGCGAAGTTGAACACGACCGCCTTCATCGAATTCATGCTGGTGCTGCAGTAGCTCCACAGGTAGGCGCGATGCGTCTTGCCGTTACCCGGCTTGAGCATCGCCACCGGCGTCTCGTCAGCATGCAGGACGCGCTGAGCCAGCAGTTCTTGGCGCAGTGCATCAACCAGAGGCTGCAACTGCACGCCGCACACGCCTACCCACTGTGCCAGCGTTGAATCAGGAATCGCAAACCCGGCCCGGCCGTAGATGCCGCTCTGTCGGTATAGGGGTAAATGATCCAGATATTTGGCAACCAGGACATGGGCCAGCAGACCAGCGGTCGGGATGCCCTTGTCAATGATCTGCGGCGGCACCGGCGCCTGCACCAGCGTCTCGCATTGGCGGCAGACCCACTTGCCGCGTACATGGCGCTCCACTGTAAAGACGCCTGGCTGGTAGTCAAGCTTCTCGGCCACGTCCTCGCCGATGCGCTGCAATTGGCAGCCGCAAGAGCAGGTCGTGGAATCAGGATCGTGGCGGACTTCTTTACGCGGTAAGGAAGCCGGCAAAGCGGTGCGCTTGGGTTGCTGCTTCTTGCCCTCATCGTCGGCCGGCTTGGTCGGTGCGAGTTGCTCGATCTCGGCTGTGAGCGCCTCGATGTCGGTGTCAAGTGTTTCGAACAGCATGCGTTGTTGCTCACCGGTATAGGCTTCGCTGGAAGCGGCGAACTTGAGCCGCTTGAGGATGGCCATCTCGTGCGTGAGCTTATCGATCAATGCCTGCTTGCCACGCATCTCCTCCAGCAGGCGGCTGGCGAGCTGGCGCAGTTCATCGGCGCCGAGAGTGGACAGGTCGAGGGCGGAAGTCATGCACGGCAGTGTGCCAGAACACCCGCCGCAAGTGAACAGAAACAGTATACGTACCGGGCGTTAGAGCACGGCGATGACGTGGTCAGTCGCCAGTGTTCTCCATGGCAGGCCGGTGACCAGTGCCTGCAACTGCTCGGCGTTCAGACAGACAGTGATCGCTGACGTGCCATCGGTCCAGACGAAGCGGCCGCGGTTAAGGCGTCGCGCCGCTAGCCAGATACCCAAGCCGTCGTAGACCAGGACCTTCATTCGCGTACCGTTCTTGTTGGCAAACAGGTAGGCATGATGCGGGCGCGCCGCACCGAATACCTTGACCACACGGGCGAGCACGGTGTCGGTTCCGGCCCGCATGTCCAGCGGTTCAGTGGCCAGCCAGATGGCGTCAACACGGATCATCGCAGCCACCCCTGCAACCAGCGGGCGCACTCGCTGGCGGCGCCGTACGGCCAGCGGATCGTTACCATCGTGGCACCGCGCCTGAGTTCGATCACAATGTCCTGCGTGCCGGTGCTCGTCTGTGCCGCAGGCAGGGATAATGGAACGAATTCGGCGCCTGGCGTTGCTATGGCACCAAGCGCCTGTGCTGTGGCTTGCGTCTCTTCTTCGCTGGCCACCCAGCGGCGCAGCAGGTTGGCGTTCAAACGATAGTGCAACGCGACAGCGGCGATTGAAATGCCAGGTTGCATGCAGGCCTTGATTGCCTGGGCCTTGAATTCGGCGCTATGCCGTCGGCGACGGGTCGGTTTTACTTCAGCACTCTCTTCCATGATGTACACGTGTCCATTTCGTTCGTTAGTGGACACGATCCTCGCCGATCAGCGCGTTTCGTTTCAAGGTGCCTTCGCCGAGCGCTTACG
>NZ_VFAH01000062.1 GCF_008929045.1 Noviherbaspirillum aerium
TGCGGCGCACCTGGCCGCACCGTCGAGCCAAGACTTCGCATCGAGCTTGCCGTCCCGGATCGGCACGACGGTGATCTGCATGTGCGGCGTGGACTCGTCGGTGTGCAGGTCGGCGCTGATCACGTTGGCCTCGCCGAACTCGCGCACCGCGGCCTCGTACGCGGCCTTGGCAAGGGGCTTGAGGTGTTTGCGCATGTCGGGCCTTGGGCGGCCCTCCGGATGCTCAGGCGTGGGCATGTCGCGCCAGTCGGACTGGTTGCCGACCTGGATCGACAGCTCGATTGCAATCACGGCGTCCTTGCGCTTCGCAAGGGCCTTGGCGCGGTTAACGACGCCCTCGTCCCACGCCTTGATTTCGTGCCGCCCCTCTGGGGTGAACCACGCGCTTTCGGGCAGCTGGCTGGCGGTCGGATGCGCACGCGTGTTGTGCCCTCGGGCGATGCCGATCGACGTGCGGTTGTGCTTGGTCCAGCCGGCGGAAAACGACAGCATATCGAGACCTCCCCAGTGGGGTGTTCGGCGCGTCGAAGTGTTCTCCTAACACTTCGCTTCGCGAAGTCGGAGCCCTGCGGGGCAACCCCCAATAGACATCGACGTTAACACGCCGCGCCGCGATAGAAGCCTTGCGCCGCCGCCTTCGAACAACCGGCTCGCGCGCGCGCGCGTAACTCTCCGGACGGACGTTAACGAGCGCCACCCGGTCTGACGATCCCGCGCCCGCCCGTGGACAACCCCGATGCCCACACTGGCGTGTGGACATCCGGCTGCGCCGGTGCCGGGGTATGCCCACCGGCTCCCCGCGACGTTTGCCTCCGGCCTGACGCGGCGCTGCGCGCCTTGCCCCAATTTTAAAAAATTCCCCCTTCAACCCCAACGGCGTTAACAGCGCTCCTTCGCCCACCCCCTCCGGTGGTGGGCTCGGAGCGAAGGGCGAAACGAGCCCTACCACGCCGGGGTAGCATGGTTGCCGTTTCGCCCTGCGATGACACCTCCGTATGGAGCCGCCCATCGCTTCAGGGCCTGCGCTTGGCGTGGTCGCTGTGCAGTAGCCAGGTCGCCCATTCCACGGGCTGCGGGCACGTCCTGACGTGCGCGGGGGAGCACCCGCAGATCCCATCCGTCTCCCCCTTGGTTCACCGCCGGCCGGATCGAGCATGGTGTGGTCAGGCAGCACCCCAGAGAGGTATGCATGGCACGGTCATGGACGCGTGAGCTGGCGAGGGTGGGAGTGCGACGAGACCAATCTGAACCGGGTGGCGTTACCTACTTTGCATTGCACCCGTGCAAGAATTTTGCTACTGTGGAGTCTGTGTGGCGGCGGTCTCGTACACCCCGGCACCGTCCCACGGAAATTGGCGTTTCCAAGGGACAACCTGATTCAAGCATAAAGCCCTGTTTGCTGAAAAGCAACAGGGCTTTTGCCTTTCCAGCAGTTATTTTTTTGCCCTTCCCCCAGCGGGGGTTGTTTTGAGGCCACGCTGCTCCGGGGTCCAATCGCGGGCATCGATGTGGGCCTCCCGGATTCCCATTTCACGCAGCAGCAGCAGGGCATTGCGCGGATCGGCAAAGGTGCGCGGCTGCTTGGTGTTGGTCCCGTACAGCACGACCTCCCCGCCTGAGCGCTGCAGGGCAACGATCATCCAGTCCGCGCCAAGCGCCCGCAGGATGACGGACTGCCCACCGGGCTGGACTCCCCCGCCGCCCACCAGGGCGCGGAACTGCTCTAAGTTCAACGGCTTCGCTGGTCCCATTCCGTGCCACCATAATTGAATTCGGTGGAACGATCCTACCATAGAAACCGTGCCACGGAATTCAAATTACGTGGTGTTGATTTGACGAAACACCCGTTCTGCGCGTCAACCTTTTCGAGGGTGGGCGCCAGCCGCCGGCGCCGGTCGGCGACCCGGATCACGCTTCGCCAGGTCGGCCTCGAGCTGGGCGATCCGCGCCCGCAGATCGCGCTCGACGGACTCCGCCTTGCGCGCCCGCCGCTCGGCCTCCTGCCGTTCGACACGATCACGCTCGGCCGCCCGCTCCTGCTGACGTGCCCGCGTGTGCAAGGACTGGATGGAGGCCTTCAGCGCCTTGATTTCCCGTCGCATGGCAGATACCTCTCGCACCACGTCAACGGCGTCGATAGCGGCCCTCAGGAGGCCTCTGGAAGGCTTTGGGGCATCGGGACCACCCGCAGCCTTGCGCGGGTCGTGCGGAGCGCCTCCAGGGCCGCCTGGCGTGTACTCGCAGGCGATCCGCTTGGCCACCACCGAATGCAGGCGCTTGCGGAATGCGGCGCACCTGGCCGCACCGTCGAGCCAAGACTTCGCATCGAGCTTGCCGTCCCGGATCGGCACGACGGTGATCTGCATGTGCGGCGTGGACTCGTCGGTGTGCAGGTCGGCGCTGATCACGTTG
>NZ_VFAH01000063.1 GCF_008929045.1 Noviherbaspirillum aerium
GAAGGATAGCGACGTCAGGCGGCGAGTTTTTGCTGTTCCGGCGGATTGTCTTGCACCGGTAGTCCATCCTTGAACGGCACGCCCGCCAGCAGCACGGCGGGGTTGTCAGCGCCGCGAGTCTTACGCCAGCTCTTTTCTGCTTCTTCCATCAGCTTGAACGCCAGCCCGAGAAACGTCGCCCTCGATAGACAGTTACGCGAGCGCGTCGTCCGATGTCGCACGGTGGCAAACGTCGACTCGATCGGATTGGTGGTCCGAATGTGCTGCCAGTGCTCGGCCGGGAAGTCGTAAAACGCCAGCAAACTGTCCTTGTCCTGAGCGAGTTTTTCCACGGCTTTCGGATACTTCGCGCCATACGTACTGACGAACTGCCCGAACGCGCTGATGGCATCGGCCCTGGTTTCGGCCATAAAGATCGCCTGCAATCCAGCCTTGGCTTTGGACTGCAATGTCGCCGGCAGCGCATTCAACACGTTGCCCAGCTTGTGGAACCAACAGCGCTGCGCCGTCGTCGATGGGAACACTTATTCCAACGCCGCCCAGAATCCCATCGCACCATCACCGATGGCCAGTCGCGGACCGCTCTGCAAGCCACGCGCCTTCAGGTCCAGCAGCACCTCGGACCAGGATGCCTTCGATTCCCGGAAACCGTCGGCAATGGCAACCCGTTCCTTCTTTCCGTCCGGCGTGACACCGATGATCACCAGCAGGCATTGGCCGCCATGGTCTTCGCTCCTGGCCCCGGTATGGATGCCATCGGCCCACCAGTAGACCCAGCGGCAAACCGACAGGTCGCGCTTGTCCCATTGTTTCCATTCGTCGGCCTATTGTGACTTCAGCCGTGACACGACATTCGCCGACAAGCCCTTTACATCCTCGCCCAGCAGCACCGACAGCGCATCGCCCATGTCGCCGGTGGAGATACCTTTCAAGTACAGCCAGGGCAAAGCTGCCGCCACGCGGGGTGACTTCCTGACATAAGGCGGCACCACTGACGAATTGAACTTCACGCCGGTGCTGGAGCGGTCGCGTACCTTGGGTACCTTGACCGTTACCGGTCCGGCGGCAGTGACAATATCGCGTTCAGGCAGGTAGCCGTTGCGCACCACCGCTTGCCGGCCACTGAGCGTCTTCACGTTCGCATACTGGTGCCAACAATTCGGCCAGTTCCGCCTCGATCGCCTGCTGAATCACTTGCCGGGCGCCGCGGCGCACCAGTTCGTCCAGGCCCAGACCCATTTCCGGTAGACCGCTTTGCGTTTCTTGCTTATCCTTCTACATGGTGGAGGTTCCTCTGTTGGTTGGTTTTGATCTAGACAGTCAAATTTTCCAACAAAATCTCCACCGCCTTCCTCCCCACCTTCAGAGCTCAGCCCGTAAGCGGGTAGTAGCAGCGCATTACTGCGCCGCCACCCTCTAGGAACCCAGGGAGCGACTTTCACCGCACTAGGCTCGCGCACAACCAAAGTCTCGTCCTGAGACCGATTTCACATTCCGACTACCTCGTATCGGCTTCCACCAATGCCAGAATGCTCGTCTTCGCCATGTCGGTGTAGCTCGGCTCCCTTAGCGAGGACGCAGAACCGTCATGACTGCCGACGGTTACTCACATGCTGAACCTCGGGTAGCAAACCACACTACTGGAACCACTGCCACCGAATGGCGACGGCTGCACCTTGCGGAAGTCTGCATCCTTTCGGATCAGGGCAAATCTTGAACCCCTATGCAACCCGTTACAGGTCACCCTTCGCTTTTTCCGCATTCTCTTACCCGCTCCCGCAACAGCTTCCCTTACGGGTCACCTGCCTTGGCTTCGATACAGCAAGGCCAAGGCACGGAATCGGGCTTACCACGTTCCCATCCTTGCCGACAAAGCGGTCTTTTGCTCTGCCTGTCCGCTTAGCATCTGCCTTTCATCCGATAGCGCGATGACGACGTATTGCCAGTGATGACAGCAACAACCGGCTACTTACCTTTTGGTTCGAGCATATCAGCAGCTTTCGCTCGACAGTCGTTACGAGGGTTCAGCAACAGTTCAATTGGTTTATGCATACGGAACTTGCCTTGCGCCTCACACCGCACGGCTGCTGGCAGTGTCAGTTCCTTTCCCATCACTGGGATGAACCTTCTGTTGAGAGGCACGTTGTCCCCGGGGCTTCACACCCAACCGTTACCAGTTACGCACGCCCGGGTAGGCAACTGCTGGTCGTACAGCAGGTCACAGCCTCCTTTCAGATGTGTGACAAGACAAGAACGAGCTTTGCCGTCCAATTCCTACTACGAAACACGTGGACGGCTACACGTGTCGCACCACCACTTTGGACTATAGCTC
>NZ_VFAH01000064.1 GCF_008929045.1 Noviherbaspirillum aerium
CGTGCCCGGATTTGCCTAGGCACCTTCTTTGACACAGAAACCGGGACATCCAACACCCGGACAACCTTCCGCGATCCGTCCCCCCATCGCATCTAACGACGGTGCAGGAATATTAACCTGCTTCCCATCAGCTACGCATCTCTGCCTCGCCTTAGGGGCCGACTCACCCTGCTCCGATGAACGTTGAACAGGAAACCTTGGGCTTACGGCGTGCGGGCCTTTCACCCGCATTATCGCTACTCATGTCAGCATTCGCACTTCTGATACCTCCAGCATGCTTTACAACACACCTTCGCAGGCTTACAGAACGCTCTCCTACCATCTGCACGTACAAGTACGCACAAATCCGCAGCTTCGGTGACTGGCTTAGCCCCGTTACATCTTCCGCGCAGGACGACTCGATCAGTGAGCTATTACGCTTTCTTTAAAGGATGGCTGCTTCTAAGCCAACCTCCTGACTGTTTTAGCCTTCCCACTTCGTTTTCCACTTAGCCAATCTTGGGGACCTTAGCTGGCGGTCTGGGTTGTTTCCCTCTTGACGCCGGACGTTAGCACCCGACGTCTGTCTCCCAAGCTCGCACTCACCGGTATTCGGAGTTTGCAATGGGTTGGTAAGTCGCGATGACCCCCTAGCCATAACAGTGCTCTACCCCCGGTGGTGATACTTGAGGCACTACCTAAATAGTTTTCGGAGAGAACCAGCTATTTCCAGATTTGTTTAGCCTTTCACCCCTACCCACAGCATCCCCTAACTTTTCAACGTTAGTGGGTTCGGACCTCCAGTACCTGTTACGGCACCTTCATCCTGGCCATGAGTAGATCATCTGGTTTCGGGTCTACACCCAGCGACTATATCGCCCTATTCGGACTCGCTTTCGCTACGCCTTCCCTACACGGTTAAGCTTGCCACTGAATGTAAGTCGCTGACCCATTATACAAAAGGTACGCAGTCACCCCTTGCGAGGCTCCTACTGTTTGTATGCACACGGTTTCAGGATCTATTTCACTCCCCTTCCGGGGTTCTTTTCGCCTTTCCCTCACGGTACTGGTTCACTATCGGTCGATATCGAGTATTTAGCCTTGGAGGATGGTCCCCCCATGTTCAGACAGGGTTTCACGTGCCCCGCCCTACTTGTCGCAAGCCTAGTTCCACAATGCGGATTTCGCGTAAGGGGCTATCACCCTCTATGGCCGACGTTTCCAAGTCGTTCCACTATCCGTACTGCTAAATCTTGCAGGCTGTTCCCATTTCGCTCGCCACTACTTTGGGAATCTCGGTTGATGTCTTTTCCTGCAGCTACTTAGATGTTTCAGTTCGCCGCGTTCGCTTCGCATACCTATGTATTCAGTATGCGATGACCCATTGGGCCGGGTTTCCCCATTCGGAAATCTGCGGATCAAAGCTTGTTTGCCAGCTCCCCGCAGCTTATCGCAAGCTACTGCGTCCTTCATCGCCTGATATCGCCAAGGCATCCACCATGTGCACTTATTCGCTTGTCTCTATAACGTTGACTTCTCTGCCCAGCGTGCTGCGCAAAGAAACGTCATGGAGCTTGAGTATGAATATGCCGTATTCCAGACTACTCGCATTGCTGCGAGAACTCTTTCCTACATATGATTGATGACAATCACAACCCACCAGTTTTACCGATACCCTCATCACAAAGGCATCAGTGCCACTGATAAATCTTTACTACTTCTTCCAGATTGTTAAAGAACAAAACAGCTCATGATCGAAACGATCAAACCTAAATTGATGGAGCGGGAAAAGAGTCTCGAACTCTCGACCTCAACCTTGGCAAGGTTGCGCTCTACCAACTGAGCTATTCCCGCTTTGTCCTATTGCTCGACAACTGCGACCAACTTAGGTTTGATATTTCGATCACATAAAGTGGTAGGTCTGATTGGACTCGAACCAACGACCCCTACCATGTCAAGGTAGTGCTCTAACCAGCTGAGCTACAGACCTGCTTTATGCAGTTATTGGCTTTATTTACCAACACACCGATAAGTGTGAACGCTTGACTTGGCAAGCCTACTCTAGAAAGGAGGTGATCCAGCCGCACCTTCCGATACGGCTACCTTGTTACGACTTCACCCCAGTCACGAATCCTACCGTGGT
>NZ_VFAH01000065.1 GCF_008929045.1 Noviherbaspirillum aerium
GCGGTCGGCACCTACATGGACACGCTGCTGTCGGGCCTGTACTGGACCCTGGCCACCGCCTTGCTGGCCTGGATCATGGCCCTGATCCTCGGCGCCATCATCGGCACCCTGCGCACCCTGCCCAACCGCTGGGTCGTGCGCCTGGCCAATGCCTACGTCGAACTGTTCCGCAACATCCCGCTGCTGGTCCAGATGTTCCTCTGGTTCTTCGTCATGCCCGAACTGGTCCCCACCGCCATCGGCGACTGGCTCAAGCAGCTGCCCAACGCCCCCTTCATCACCGCCGTGCTGTCGCTGGGCTTCTTCACTTCCGCCCGCGTCGCCGTGCAGGTCTCCGCCGGCATCGGCTCGCTCTCGCGCGGCCAGAAAATGGCCGGCACCGCCCTCGGCCTGACCCTCGGCCAGACCTACCGCTATGTGCTGCTGCCCATGGCCTTTCGCATCATCATCCCGCCGCTCACCAGCGAGTTCCTCAACGTCATCAAGAACAGCGCCGTGGCGCTCACCATCGGCCTCATGGAGCTGACCGCCCGCGCCCGCTCCATGCAGGAGTTCTCGTTCCAGGTGTTCGAGGCCTTCACCGCCGCCACCATCATCTACGTGCTGGTCAACGTGGTCGTGGTCAACCTGATGCGCTTCATCGAGCGCCGCGTGGCCGTGCCCGGCTTCATCTCCGGCGGAGGCAAATGATGAACAACTTCGATTTCGACGTCATCGAGCGTTCCTGGGTCTACCTGTTCCAGACCGGCATGGCCTTCACCCTGGAGCTGACCGGCCTGGCCATGGTCGGCGGCATCGTCCTCGGCACCCTGCTGGCGATGATGCGCCTGTCTTCCAACAAGATCATCTCCACGGTGGCCACCACCTATGTCAACCTGATCCGCTCGATTCCGCTGGTGCTGGTGATCTTCTGGTTCTACTTCCTGGTGCCCTATATCGGCGCCTGGATCATCGGCTCGAACCAGCCGGTGCAGGTGGGCGCCTTCACTTCGTCGCTGATCACCTTCATCCTGTTCGAGGCGGCCTACTACTGCGAGATCATGCGCGCCGGCATCCAGTCGATTCCGCGCGGCCAGGTCTGGGCCGGCCAGGCGCTGGGCATGAACTACTGGCAGACCATGGGCAACATCGTGCTGCCGCAGGCGTTCCGCAACATGATCCCGGTGCTGCTCACGCAGACCATCGTGCTGTTCCAGGACGTGTCGCTGGTGTATGTGCTGTCGATCACGGACTTTGTCGGCGCCGCCTCCAAGGTGGCCCAGCGCGACGGCCGCCTGGTGGAGATGTACCTGTTCGTGGCGCTGGTGTATTTCATCATCTGCTTTGGCCTGTCGCTGCTGGTCAAGCGGCTGCAGCAGAAGGTGGCGATCATTCGCTGATGCATGGCGTGCTGCCTGGGCAAGGCCTGGCACCGCAGTTTGAATACCGGATCGAGGAGAAAACATGATTGAAATGAAAGACGTCAGCAAGTGGTACGGCAGTTTCCAGGTGCTGACCGACTGCACCACGCGGGTGGCCAAGGGCGAGGTGGTGGTGGTGTGCGGGCCGTCGGGCTCGGGCAAGTCGACGCTGATCAAGACGGTCAACGGACTGGAGCCGTTCCAGAAGGGGCAGATCCTGGTGGACGGCATTTCGGTGGGCGATCCGAAGACCAACCTGTCGAAGCTGAGGGCGAGGATCGGCATGGTGTTCCAGAACTTCGAGCTGTTTCCGCACCTGTCGATCCGGCAGAACCTGACGATCGGGCAGGTAAAGGTGCTGGGCAGGAGCGAGGAGGAAGCCACCGAGAAGGGGCTGAAGTATCTTGACCGGGTGGGCCTGCTGGCGCAGAAGGACAAGTTTCCCGGGCAGCTGTCGGGTGGCCAGCAGCAGCGGGTGGCGATTGCGCGGGCCCTGTCGATGGACCCGATCGCGATGCTGTTCGACGAGCCGACCTCGGCGCTGGATCCGGAAATGATCAATGAAGTGCTGGACGTGATGGTGGGGCTGGCGCAGGACGGCATGACGATGATGGTGGT
>NZ_VFAH01000066.1 GCF_008929045.1 Noviherbaspirillum aerium
ACCGCCCTTGCCGAAGACCCTTACTCTGGCCATGTCTTCGTCTTCCGCGGCAAGCGCGGCGACCTTCTCAAGGTGCTGTGGTGGACTGGCGATGGACTGTGTTTGCTGGCCAAGCGCCTGGAGCGTGGACGTTTCATCTGGCCGCAAGCCACCGAAGGTAGCGTTGCACTAACGCCTGCCCAGCTATCCATGCTGCTCGAAGGCATCGACTGGCGCCGTCCCGAGCGCACCCAGCGCCCGCTGTCGGCGTTATAGCTTGTAAACATCCCAGCACCTGCGTAAACTTGGCGGCATGTCTTCGCCTGCCGACCTTCCCGACGATATCGCCGCGCTCAAGGCCATGATTGCCGAGCGCGATGCCGCCTTGGCAGAGCGCACCGCCACGTTGGCGCAACAGGAAGTCGTCGTTGCCGAACTGCGTGAACAACTCTCGACCCGTGCTGCCGAGATCGAACATCTGAAGCTGTGGATCGCCAAGCTGCAGCGCATGCAGTTTGGCCGCAAATCCGAGAAGCTCGACCTCCAGATTGCGCAGCTGGAATTGCGCCTGGAAGACCTGCAGGCCGACGAAGGGCAATCCGCCAGCGCCGCGCAACGTCAGGGGCGGCCGTTTCGTACACCACCCCACCGCAAGCCCTTGCCGCCGCACCTACCGTGCGACGATCAACTTCATATGCCTGAGCAACAGGATTGCCCATCCTGTGGTGGCAAGCTGACTCAGCTAGGCGAGGATGTGTCCGAGCAACTGGAGTACGTACCGGCCAGCTTCCGGGTCATTCGTCATGTCCGTCCCAAGCTCGCCTGCTCGTGCTGTGATTGCATCGTACAGGCTCCCGCACCGAGCCGGCCGATCGAGCGTGGTCTACCGGGCCCAGGCTTGCTCGCTCACGTGCTGGTCGCCAAGTTTAGTGACCATTTACCCCTCTATCGCCAGTCCGCCATCTATGCGCGTGAAGGCGTGGAACTCTCGCGCTCCCTGCTGGCCGATTGGGTCGGCGCATGCAGTGACCTGCTGGCTCCGCTGGTCGATGCCATCGGCCGCCATGTGCGCGCGTCATCCAAGCTGCATGCCGACGACACGCCGCTGCCCGTACTGGCACCGGGCCTTGGCAAGACGAAGACGGCACGGCTGTGGACCTATGTACGGGATGACCGGCCCAGTGGTTCACAGGATCCTCCAGCGGTATGGTTCGCCTATACGCCAGATCGCAAAGGTGCTCATCCTCAACAGCACCTCAGGGACTTTACCGGGGTGCTTCAGGCAGATGGGTTCGCCGGGTTCAATGCCTTGTACGAGTCGGGCCGGATCAAGGAGGCAGCTTGTTGGGCGCACGCCAGGCGCAAGTTCTACGAGTTAGCGCAGGCAAGGCCATCGCCGATTACTGGCGAGGCGCTGCGGCGCATTGGCGCGCTATACGCAATCGAGGAAACGATTCGTGGCAAGTCTCCCGAAGAGCGGCTACAGGTACGGCAGGCCGAGGCCAAGCCATTGCTTGAGGCAATGGAGGTATGGCTGCACGAGACTGTGTCGACGCTATCAAGGAAATCAGATACAACGGCGGCGATTCAATATGCGCTCAACCGCTGGGCGGCACTGACGCGCTATTGCGACGATGGAATCATTGAGATGGATAACTCGGCGGCCGAGCGGTCGCTGCGCGGAGTGGCCCTGGGTCGCAAGAACTACTTGTTCGCCGGAGCCGACTCTGGCGGTGAGCGTGCTGCAGCGATGTACTCGCTCATTGGCACGGCGAAATTGAATGATATGGATCCGGAAGCCTATCTGCGTCATGTCCTGGCCCATGTTGCTGACCATCCCATCAACCGCATTGATGACCTGTTGCCTTGGAACGTTGCCGGCAAACTCCCGTCCTTCAACGCAAACGCATAACCCTAACGTCGCCGTCAACCACGGCTCTCAGCCGACGCTTAC
>NZ_VFAH01000068.1 GCF_008929045.1 Noviherbaspirillum aerium
GGGACGAGCGGCTTTAAGCTGCGAAGCAATCGGAAGTGGTTCCAAGAAAAGCCTCTAAGCTTCAGTCTAACGAGACCGTACCGCAAACCGACACAGGTGGGCGAGATGAGTATTCTAAGGCGCTTGAGAGAACTCGGGAGAAGGAACTCGGCAAATTGGTACCGTAACTTCGGGATAAGGTACGCCCTGGTAGTTTGACTGGCCTGCGCCAGAAGGATGAAGGGGTTGCAATAAACTGGTGGCTGCGACTGTTTAATAAAAACACAGCACTCTGCAAACACGAAAGTGGACGTATAGGGTGTGACGCCTGCCCGGTGCTGGAAGATTAAATGATGGGGTGCAAGCTCTTGATTGAAGTCCCAGTAAACGGCGGCCGTAACTATAACGGTCCTAAGGTAGCGAAATTCCTTGTCGGGTAAGTTCCGACCTGCACGAATGGCGTAACGATGGCCACACTGTCTCCTCCCGAGACTCAGCGAAGTTGAAATGTTTGTGATGATGCAATCTACCCGCGGCTAGACGGAAAGACCCCATGAACCTTTACTGTAGCTTTGCATTGGACTGTGAACCAATCTGTGTAGGATAGGTGGGAGGCTATGAAACGGTGACGCCAGTTGCCGTGGAGCCAACCTTGAAATACCACCCTGGTTTGTTTGCGGTTCTAACCTTGGTCCGTTATCCGGATCGGGGACAGTGCATGGTAGGCAGTTTGACTGGGGCGGTCTCCTCCCAAAGTGTAACGGAGGAGTTCGAAGGTACGCTAGGTACGGTCGGACATCGTGCTAATAGTGCAATGGCATAAGCGTGCTTAACTGCGAGACTGACAAGTCGAGCAGGTACGAAAGTAGGACATAGTGATCCGGTGGTTCTGTATGGAAGGGCCATCGCTCAACGGATAAAAGGTACTCTGGGGATAACAGGCTGATTCCTCCCAAGAGTTCATATCGACGGGGGAGTTTGGCACCTCGATGTCGGCTCATCACATCCTGGGGCTGTAGCCGGTCCCAAGGGTATGGCTGTTCGCCATTTAAAGTGGTACGTGAGCTGGGTTTAAAACGTCGTGAGACAGTTTGGTCCCTATCTGCCGTGGGCGTTGGAAGTTTGAGGGGGGCTGCTCCTAGTACGAGAGGACCGGAGTGGACGAACCTCTGGTGTACCGGTTGTCACGCCAGTGGCATAGCCGGGTAGCTAAGTTCGGAAGAGATAACCGCTGAAAGCATCTAAGCGGGAAACTTGCCTCAAGATGAGACTTCCCGGAGACTTGATCTCCCAAAAGGGTCGTTCGAGACCAGGACGTTGATAGGCTGGGTGTGGAAGCGCAGTAATGCGTTAAGCTAACCAGTACTAATTGCCCGTGCGGCTTGTCTCTATAACCTTGACAGGAATGGAAGCAAGAGTAGAGGGTGTGCCATGATTGACATGAGCATCACGCCTGCCAGTAACAAGTCATACCACACAAGATAAATCGAACGCCTGCCGCGACGCAGGCGACTTCTTCCGGATTGGGCAGTACGTTGCGCGGGCATGCAAGGGCATGGCGCGGACGGATTGCCGACAAGTTAAGCCTGATGACTATAGCGAGTTGGTCCCACCCCTTCCCATCCCGAACAGGACCGTGAAACGACTTTGCGCCGATGATAGTGCTGCAACCAGTGTGAAAGTAGGTCATCGTCAGGCTAGTTCTACCGCATCAGCCCTGCCTCCT
>NZ_VFAH01000069.1 GCF_008929045.1 Noviherbaspirillum aerium
AGGGGAGCATCGCCCAAAGAGCGAAACGCACAGTTTGAACACATAGACGAGCAGCGTAGCCAATTCAAAGCCACAGGCGCCCCCATCATCAGCGTGGATACCAAAAAAATCTATGGTCACCCTCCTTTTTGCAAGAGTAGATTTTAGGTGGTTTGATTGGCTTGCGTAAATCTATCCGGCGTCTGGTTGGAGATCGTTTCTCCGCGCCACGATGAAAGTCGCGCCTGGCAGTCCTTAAAAGAATTTCGACCTCGAAGGCCAATTTTTTTCTCAGGTTTTCCACCAGGCCGTTGTGCCATTCATGTCATCCAATTTCTACAGTCGCAAAACCAGGTAGGTGCTTCATACTTCTTAAACTTACATACTGCTTAGGCTGCTATGGGCACCTACGCAGCATGATATTCACTGCGGCGGAAAGCCATTGACCAGACTGTACGGGCCAACCTGTTTGCCAATGCACACGCCACGACATTAGAATGGCGCCGTGTAAGCATCGCACGCACCCAGTCGGCCAAGATTCCTTTTTGTTTATCGAGGTGCATCATGTACGCTCTGGCACATTGCACCAGCAGACATCTCAGATTTTTATCGCCGCGTTTACTAATGCCAAGCAGGTTGGCTCGCCCGCCGGTACTGTACTGCTTCGGCACCAATCCTATTGATGCTGCAAAATCCCGTGCACAGCCATACTGCTTTCCATCGCCTAGTTCGGCCGAAAGCAGACTAGCGGTGATTGGTCCCACACCCGGCGCTCCCATCAGCCGCTGCCCCAGGTCGTCTTCCTGCAACTGGCGCCGCAGGTCCTGTTCCACCTCGGTGATTTGCTCGTCCAAATATTTGTAATGCGAATGTAGACGTTCGAGAATGGAAATCAGCCGTGCTGGCAGAGGGTGTTCCGCCAGCACGGAAGGAAGACGTTTGATCACCCCTGGACCGACGGGTAGGCTGACGCCAAACTCCAGCAGAAAGCCATGAATCTGATTGCAAGCCTTGACCCGGTCACGTACGAGCGACTCACGCACACGATGCAGAGCGCTCAAAATTTGCTGCGCTTCAGTTCTTGGTGACACAAAGCGCATGTTAGGACGAGAGGCAGCTTCACAAATCGCTTCTGCATCAATGGCATCGTTCTTATTGCCTTTGACGAACGGGCGGACAAATTGAGGACTAATAAGCTTAACGTGATGGCCGAACATTATCAGCTGACGTGCCATGTGATGCGCGCCGGCACAGGCTCCCATCACAACGGTGCAGGGATGGAATGTAGCGAGCAAGGTGGTGAGCTGTTTACGATTGCATTTCTTGCGGAAGATCGCCTTGCCGCGCGCATCCTGTCCGTGGAGATGGAAAGAGTGTTTCCCAAGATCAATGCCGATCAGCGTTACGTTTTGCATGTTGATCTCCTCGCTCGTTAAAGAAAGACACCCCACTAGGGTAACCGCTCGTAGG
>NZ_VFAH01000007.1 GCF_008929045.1 Noviherbaspirillum aerium
CGGTCTGCCAGAAGGTGTCGACCACCGGGCACTTCTCGTTGCCGATATTGCGGTAGTACCACATCCAGGCTTCCGGATTGATCGGCTCGCCGACCGAACCCAAGAGGCGCAGGGATGACAGGTCGTATTGCTTCGGATGGACCGCGGCATCGGCGTCGGCGGCCTTGATCAGCGAGCGGATGGCCGTTGGCGCGGTGTAGAAGATGGTGGCCTTGTGACGGGCGATCATGTCCCAGAAGCGGCCGGCGTTGGGATAGGTCGGCACGCCTTCGAACACGATCTGGGTGGCGCCGACGGCCAGCGGGCCGTAGGCGATGTAGGTATGGCCGGTGACCCAGCCGATGTCGGCGGTGCACCAGAAGACGTCCGACGGCTTGATGTCGAAGGTCCATTTCATGGTGAGCATGGCCCACAGCAGGTAGCCGCCGGAGGCATGCTGGACGCCCTTGGGCTTGCCGGTGGAGCCGGAGGTATAGAGGATGAACAGCGGATGCTCGGCATCGACCCATTCCGGCTCGCAGGTGCTGGCCTGGTTGGCGACGACATCCTTCATCCAGAGGTCGCGGCCCTGCACGATGTTGATGTTGGCGCCGGTGCGCTGGTAGATCACGACGTTTCTTACCGAGCCGCACTCGCCCGAAGCAAGCGCCTCGTCGACAATGCTCTTCAGGGGAAGCTGCTTGCCACCGCGTACCTGCTCGTCGGCGGTGATGACGGCGACCGCGCCGGCATCGATGATGCGTTCCTGCAGGGACTTGGCGGAGAAGCCGCCGAAGACCACCGAGTGGGTTGCGCCGATGCGGGCGCAGGCCTGCATCGCGGTGACGCCCTCGATCGACATCGGCATGTAGATCACGACGCGGTCGCCGCGCCTGATGCCGAGCTTCCTCAAGCCATTGGCCAGCTTGCAGACACGCTCATGCAGTTCCCGGTAGGTCACTGAAGCCACCTCACCGCCGTCGGCTTCGAAAACGATGGCCGTCTTGCCGGCATTGCCGTTTTCCAGGTTGCGGTCGAGGCAGTTCCAGGAGACGTTGAGCTGGCCATCGGCGAACCACTTGTAGAAAGGCGCGCAGGATTCGTCGAGTGTTTGGGTGAAGCGCCTGTGCCAGGCGATGTTGTCATGGGCGAGCTGGGCCCAGAACAATTCATAGTCGCGCTCGGCCGCGGCGCACATGGCCTTGTAGGCATCCATGCCGGCGATGCTGGCATGGCGCGTGAACGACGGCGGGGGCGTGAACACGCGGGTTTCCTGCTTCAGGGTCTGGATGTCGGACATGCTTTTTTTCTCTCTCTGTCTGCTTCGTCAATGCTGAATAGTGACCAGTGTTCCGGTCTGGTCTTGCGCATCAGGGCAAGAGCCGTGCCGAGCGTGCGGGGCGATCTCGAATGAATGGTTGCGCTCAGGGCGAAAAGAGGAAAGATGCGGGAGGCAGCTGCCGGTCGCGCTTTGCGGTGCTGGCCATAAGTGATTGTTTTATTGCGCGAATCCCGGGGTGATGGAGATGAGACGCCATTGCAGTCGCGACACGGCATGGACGGACGGGAGTGCGGTGAGCAAGGTATTGCGCATGCCGCCGCGAAGCACGAACCGCGATGCGTGTTGTTGAAATTTGAATCAGCGTCGCACAACGGGCGTCCAATTTTTGATCAATGCGGAACAGCGAACAACAGCGAACATGCGTTCGGATTCTTGGAGAGCGGGATGGCGACGCGGCGATTTTCCAGCTGCCTGGAAAGCACCGCATGAGTAGTTATCACATGGCATCCGTTCGCTGCTCTTGCTCAAATTTATTCACCAAAAGAGCCAATGGAATTCCCGGTTCCGCTGAAATGCCGCAAGTTGAGCAGATAAAGCAATTACCAACGTCGATGGGAACGAGCTACCGGAGACAGCCACTTCAAGGACAAAGTAATGCAGAAAGAGCAGTTATCGAAAGCGGGCGCACCTGCAGTGGTCCTGCAATGTGCACTGGTGATCACGCTGGTTGTCAGCTTCGCGACCGGCTTGCAGGTAGCGGCGGATGCGGCAGGATCGTCGTGGGCGCAAGCAATCCGTCCCATCCTGCCCCAGGGGACGGTGTCGGTATGGCATGTTTGGGCCGCTCTTGCCCTGGCTTTACTCATGGCGGGCTGTGTCACCTTCATTGCACTCGAACGCCTGCGGTCCCGCGCCGCCGCCGACGCCAGCCGCCGGCGCGGCCTCTTGTCCCCGATGCGCCGCACCCGCCTGCCCGTCATCGACAAATTGGTTTACTGGACGGCCTTTGTGCTGATCATGGCGGCGGCCGTCACTGGAAGCCTGCTGTACTGGGCGCCGGGCTTGCTGCCGCACAGCCTCGTGTCCCTGGTTCACCGTGGCATCGCCTGGCTGATCATCGGCCTTGTGATCCTGCATGTCTTCGCACAGCTTGCGCAAGGCGGATTCCGGCGGCTTCTCGGGATTTTTCTTCCGCGCTCCGGCCATGGTGCCGCGCTATCCGGTGCGGTGATTGCCAGCGCACTCATCGGCGCCTTGATATACGGTCTCGACAAGGCATCCATGCAAAGCCTCAGGATTGCCTTTGTTTCCCACCCGCCGCTAATCGACGGCGACTGGACGGACGAAGTATGGAAGACGGCCGACGAGGCGCAAATCCCGACATCGCGCGGCGCCAACGTCAAAGGCGGCGAGATCCCGTTGCGGCTGCGCATGCTGCATGACAATGAAAGAATTTATGTGCTCTTCGAATGGCCGGATGCAACGCGCAGCCAGAAACACCTCCCGCTTGTGAAGACTCTGGAAGGATGGATTGTCAAACAGAACAAATACCACATCGAGGACGAAGACGATTACTACGAAGACAAGCTCGGCGTCATGCTTGCGCAGTCTTCCGCCCTGGCCGGGGCGGGGACAGCGCACCTCGGGAAGCAGCCCCTCGCAGGAAGGCCGGAAGCCAAGGGAGGCAGAGGCCTGCATTACACCACGGACGGCTCCATCGTCGATGTCTGGCACTGGCAGTCGGTGCGGACCGGGAATCCGCTCATGAATCAGATCGACGACAGCTATTTCGGCCCTCCTCTCGAACCCAAACCAGGTGCAAAGCGATATACAGGCGGTTATGCCCAGGACCCCGCGTCCGGCAGGGGCGGCTCCAAGCTGAACTGGGAAAAGGATAATGCGCCTGGATTCATTACCCCGTTGCGGCTGCCCAAATCGCCGGCTGTGATCGAGCAGTTTCAAGGGGTGGATCTCGACCCGCAGGTGAGTGACGACGTCGTCTTCATGATGCCGATGGACCAGACCATTCCCTATTCAAGGAAACTGGATACTTATCCGATTGGAACCGTCATGCCATCGGTACTGGTCAATGCACCGCTTGCCGGCGATCGCGGAGATGTTGAGGCAGTCGGGCGCTGGAAGGACGGATGGTGGCACCTGGAGGTGTCACGCAAGCTCGATACCGGATCGAAGTACGACGTCGCGTTGACGAAAGAGCGCCCGACCTACCTTTGGGTCGCGGTATTCGATCATACCCAGACCCGTCATACGCAGCATCTGCGCCCGGTACGGCTGCTCATGGAATAGGCAGATGAAGGCCATCAAGATCAACGTGTGCGTAACGTGTGCGTACAGGCACTGCTTTGCGCCGCAGAAGCCGCGCGCCTTGATGCGCTCATGCTCGCGCTCCCTGGAAAGACTGCCTGCGCATGAGGGCTGAATGGTCAGGGCCGGACGGAGAAATCACACCAGCGGAAAGCCGGCCGACCATCTCGCCCCGCCATCCTTCCCCACGAACAACGCATCCACCCCTTCCAGGCGCGCCACCAGTTCCATCCCCCGCTCGCTCCCCATCACCATCAATGCGGTGGACAAGCCGTCCGCCAGCATCGCCGTCGGCGCGGCAACACTGGCCGACGCCAGCTCCGTCGGCGACTCTCCGGTGGCAGGATCAACAATGTGATGCCGGGAGAAGTCCCGGTTGAACGCAGTCGCGTAATCGCCGGACGTCGCCAGCGCCCGGCCATCCAGCCGCACCGCATGCAGGTTTCGCGTCGTGTCGCGCGGATCGGCGATCCCCACCTGCCAGGACCGCTCGGCGGAACGGCGGCCGCCGGCGGAGAACTCACCGATGTCCACCAGCGCATCCGTCACCCCATGCTCCCGCAGCACCGTCATCGCGACATCCGTCGCATAGCCCTGCGCAATGCCATTGAGCGTGATCGCCATGCCCGGCCGCCGCAAACTCACCGCCCGCCCGCCGGCCAGCACATCACGCCAGCCGACCAGCGCCTGCGATGCGGCACGCTCGCCCGGCGCCTGCGACGCATGCGACACATTCCACAAGGGCTGCACCGTGATATCAAAGGCGCCCCCGGTCAGCGCCGACAGCCGCAATGCCTCCTCCACGACGGCAAGCAGATGCGGATGCGGCGCATCGAGCCGGCCGCCGCGATTGAGTATCTGCACCTGGCTGTCCTCGCGGTAAACGCTCATCAGGCGGTCGATGGCATGGGCATGCGCGAAGGCCTCCCCGAGGGCCGTCCGCGCGGCGCTTTCGTCATGATGCAGGAGCTGTATCGCGACCGTGGTGCCGAAGGCAAGATCGGCGCCGCGATACAAGCGGCGGCCGTCCGCCGCCGCCGCTCCCTGTTCCAGTCGTCCGGGGACCGGCGCATGCGGCCAGCGGAAGACCGACAGCCCCAGCAGCCCGGTTGCCGCCGCCATGAATTTCCTGCGTTGCATGGATTCCTCCCTATAGATCCGTCCCGAAGATAGCTTGGGCCGCCCCCCGCCCCGGCCCTCTCCCAAAGGTAGAGGGTGAGATCAGCGGCCGAATCAACAAGACGACACCGGCGCAATCGGTATCACCGGGCGCCGCTTTTTTTCCAGCATCAGCGGCGCGCACTTGTCGTCGCTGCGATAGATGACCACGCAATCCATGCACTGGAAGCATTCATCGTAACGAATCGTTCCGTTCGGACGGATGGCTTCATAGTCGCAACGGTGCCGGCAGGTCTGGCAGGGTTTGCCGCAGGCATCGCGGCGCGGCAGCCAGGCGAACATCCTCACCCGTCCCATCAGCGCCAGCCCGGCGCCGAAAGGACACAGATAGCGGCAAAAGAACTTGTAGCAGAATGCGCTGGCCGCGAGCAGCCCGGCCGCATACAGCACGAAGGGCCAGGAACGCACGAAGTTGAGCGTGATCGCCGTCTTGAACGGCTCAAGCTCCATCAGGCTGTCGGTGAACGCGGGCGCAACCACAATGCTGATCAGGATCACCGCCAGCACCACATACTTGAGCAGTTTGAGCCTGGCGTCGGCCGCCGGCCTGAGCCTCATCTGGGGCAGGCGCAGCCACTGTCCCAGCTTGCCGGTGAGTTCCTGCAGAGCGCCGAAGGGACAAAGCCATCCGCAGAAGGTGCCTCGACCCCATATCAGCAGTGAGATCAGGGTGCCGCACCAAACCACGACGGTAACCGGGTTGTAGAGCAGGAAATCCAGGCTGCGGCCGTCCTTGAGGGCCTGGATGACGCTGGTGATATTGACGATCGACAGCTGGCCTTGCGCATGCCAGCCGATGAAGAACAAGGTAAAGCCGAGAAAGGCGATCCGGAAACGGGTGAAGCGCTCGGCATTGATGGTGAGCCGCTTCTGCGCAGTCAGCGCGGCGAACAACAGCAGCATGCCGGCCGTGATGACTGCCAGATCCGTCCGGTGATCCTTCCATATCGGCAGCCAGTTCCTGTCCTTGGCCGACGGCACAAGGTAATAGCGTTCCGGCAGCCGGTAGGAGAGTCGGAAGTCCTGTCCGATCCGTTCGGGATAGATCATCCCCTTGAGGCGGGTCACGCGCAGGCTCAGGTCCAGGGGCTGGGAGGGATCGAGCCCGGCCTGGCTGATGATGCGGAATACCTTCATCTGCGCCGGGGGCGTTTTTCGTTCCTGTTCCTGTTCCTGTTCTTGCTCTTGTTCATGCTCCTGCCGCAGCCGCAGGTCCAGGTTGAGATCGCGCATCTCGATCGGCAGCCCGCCCTGCGACAGCACGAGCCGGTCCGGCACGGTGCCCGGCATGAAGCTGTCGGATACCGGACCGTAGCGTCCGCTCCAGCGCACCAGCACCGCATGATCGCCTTCTTCAAGGCGGCCCTCCAGTTTCCTTGCCGAGGCCTCGTCGAGCAGGCTGTTGCGGATCGAGGGAACCGATACCAGCGCCGCCCGCATGTCGATGAATATGTCATCCGGCCGGGCCAGCGCTTCCTGGTCGAGGCCTTCGCCCGGCGTGCCGGTGAAGGCCTTCTCCACCTCGGCATTGCCGAGCCGCATCGACCTGAGCAGTCCCCGCGCGCGCAGTTCCGGGATGGTCAGCAGGTCATTCACGTCGGTGCGCAGGCTCGCCGTCCGTTCGGGATCGCGTCCGCCGGCGAAGCCGAGCTTCTTGCGCGCCACCTTGAGCGCGGCCGACAGCACGCTCTGGTTGATGATGCGGACCGATGCAGTGGCCTTGGCAACGCCGTCTAGCTGCACATTGCCGGCGTCATCGATGCGCGGGCCGCTGCCGCGCTGCACCGGATCGACCGCGAAGTTCTGCGTCAGCGACAGCCCTTGATACTGGCTGACGAAACGCTTGAGCGGCGCTTCGCCCAGGCCCTCTAGGAAGACCGGCTCATGATGCGATATCACCAGCACATCGAGAAACTTCCCCTTCGCATCCAGCGCCACCAGCAGATTGACCGGCACTCCGGAAAAGCCGGGCACGGCTGCGAAATCGATGGACTCGAACAGGTAGCCCGCCAGGACGGTGGCGGCGGCATTCCGCGAAAACACCGGCCATACCGGAATGTCCTTGTCCTTTTCACCCACCATCAGCGGCGGCGGAAACTGCTTTTCCAGCAGTGCGCGCGTCATGACGCCCGCCGCGGAAGGCGGCGCGAAGGCAAGCCAGAGAACAAGGCACAGCAGCGGCAGCATGGCCAGGCGCGGGCACCGCCTCCGGCAGCGGGTCAAGCCGTGCCGCATGCTCATGCGCTCATGGCCTGGTCGGCGTGACGCCGTACTTCGCGAATATCTTCGCCAGTTCACCGGATGCGTTCAACTCGTTTGCCGCCGCCTGCAGTGCGCGCGCCAGCTCGGCATTGCCGTGCTTGACGGCCATGCCGACCACCCAGCCCTGGCGCGGCAGGCGCGGGAAATTCAGCTCGACGAGGGGAAAGCCGGCGTCGCCCCGCACCGCCGTTTCGATTTCCGACTGGTTCGCCAGCACGGCATCGAGCTCGCCGGCCTTCAGCGCTTCCATGGCGGCGGCGGCGGTGTCATACACCCTGACGCTGTCGCGCACCTTGCCGTCCTGCTCGCCCAGCAGCACCATGGCCGCGATCGAGATTTTTTCCACGCCGACCTTCTTGCCGACGAGGCAGTCGACCGTTTCGCAGGCGGGAATCCTGCGCACGTCGCGCACCAGGCGCACCCGCTCGCGGTAGTAGGGCGCGAAGATCTCTACATTCTTGTTCTGTGCCATCAGCCGGCTGTCGACCGGCACATGCATCATCACATCGGCCGGACCGTAGCCGAGGTAATGCCCTTTCCACACCATGTTGCGCAGGTCGTCATTGAGATTCTCGCCGGCTTCGAAGGGCAGCAGGCTGACGCGCACGCCAAGCTTTTCCGCCAGCGCGTTGGCAATCTCGACATCGATGCCGCCGTCCTTGTCGGAAAACGGCGCCATGCCCTTGTAGACGGCGACCTTGAGCACCCCGGCCTGCTTCACCTTGTCGAGATCGGCCTGCGCAGCATGCATGGTGGCGTTGAGCCCGCAGAAGAGAACGCCGAGCAGCGCGAGCCTGCGCCAGGTGAATGTTTTCATTGTGGTCTCCTTTGTTATGGGTAATGCGTCTGATGTTGTCCGGAGCGGCATCCGCCGCTGCGCCAGGCGCATGGCATTGCACGGGGCCGCTTCTCTCGCCGACCGAGTGCCCGGGGTCCATCGCTTCGCGATGCAGTCCGCGCAGGGCTGGCCGGCCGATGAAAGTCTTCGCTCCCACTGCCAATGTCATGGCCTGGCATGGGGATTACTTGCTCTCCCTGCGCGTATCCAGGTAAGCCTTGACCGTCCACATTGCTTCCTGGCTCAGCGTGCCTTCGAAAGGCGGCATGTACACCGCGCCGTTGCGCACCTTGCCGCGCCGCACCGAGGTCATGTAGTACTGTTCGATCTCCTTGAAGCAGGCCTGCTTCTTGGTTTCGATCTTGATGTTCATGCAGTCGCGGTCCATCTTGCGCAGGTCGGGCGCGATGCCGCCCGAGACCGCTTCGATGCCGTGGCAGCGGGCGCAGTTCTGGTTGTAGGCGGAGCTGCCGATGCGAATCGCCTCCTTGTTGCCGCGGTAGGGATTCTCTTCGCGCCACTGCTCGCCGAGCTGCGGCAGGGACTTGGTATCCACTGCCTGCGGCGTGACATCGCCGTGGGCATGGACTGCCGGCGCATGCAGGAGTACCGCCACTGCCAGGGTGGCGAGCGCCGCGAATGCGGATCGGGTACGGGAATGGGAACGGGATGTGTTCATGATGCCTCCTCAAGGTTTTTTAAAAATCCGGTTGCATCGTCAAGGCAAGTAGCGTGCCATTTCCGCCGGATGCGAAGGTTCGCGTTGCGGCCCCGCGGCCTGATCCAATTTGGAACAGTCCTGTTGCGTACTGCAACAGGGAACTGACACAGACGGTTGATACATGCGGTTGATACAGGTGATCGGCACTGTCCTGTTCCGCATTGCCGGCAACGGCGAGCCCCGGGGCAATCCATCGGCATGGAAATTGCGAAGTGTGCCGGGATGCCGGCCACTGCTCGCACACCCGCATGCGCAACGCGGTCACGGCGACCCACAACAAGAACACAAAATCACAAGGAGACAACGTGAGCTTTCCGCGCGCCGTCTTGCGGCACCTGTCGAAGCCCAAGGTAGAACGTTCCGTTCGCAATCCGGATGTTCGGGAGGCAGGAGACACAAGGGAATCGGCATACAGCCTGTTCCATCACTGGCTGTCATTCGCGGGGCTGCTGCTGTTCGGCGCCTGCCTGCTGTGGCAGCATCAGGTCTGGACCGCGCTGGCGGGCGCCGACCCGACCGGCATCACGCTGATCATCATTGCCGTCTTTGGCAGCTCCACGCTGTGGTGCGGCTTCCGTTCCTACCGGCTGTGCGCCGAAGCCGAAGTGCTGGCCGCATGGCGCAGCGGCAGCCGCCGTATCGATCCCGGCAGCGCGGTCGGCGGCTTTCTGTCTTCGCTGCTGCCCGCTGCAGCAGCGAAGACGGAGCCATTGAAGACTCCCCTCCGGCTCCAGGCCGACATACTCGCGGAACGCCTGCACGGACCGAGCGAATCGGCATGGTGGATCAACGGCATACAGATCAAGCTCGGCCTGCTCGGCAAGGTGATCGGCTTCAGCATCCTGGCACTGCAGATCGCGCGCATCGACAACTTCGATCCGGCGCAATCCCAGACCCTGCTGCGCAGCCTCACCGGCGGGCTTGGCATCGCGCTGCTGACCACCGCCGTCGGCCTGGTGGGCAACATCCTGCTCGGCCTGCAGCTGATGCGGATCGATCGTTATGCCGACCGGCTGCTGGCCGATACGCTGGCCTGCGCCGGCGGCGAACAAGCCGGGCCCGTCCCTGCAGGCCCGGCGCGGTAATGGCGCTCGGGCGCAAGCGGCGCGAACCGGAGGTCGATCCCTTCTACGACATGCTGTTCAACATCCTCATCGCCTTCGTGTTCTGTTTCATCGTCGCCCTGCTGGCGATGAATCCGGCGGCAAGGAAAACGGGCGACATTCCGAGCAAGGCGGAATTCATCATCACCGTTTCCTGGCCCGACCTCAATCCCAATGATCTCGATACCTGGGTGCGGGACCCCGCCGGCAACCAGGTCTGGTTCCGCCAGCGCGAGGCAGGCCTGATGCATCTGGACCGCGACGACCGCGGCAGCGTGGGCGAGGTCCTGCTGGTCAACGGCAAGGAAATCGTCAATCCGCTGAACCAGGAAGTGGTGACGATACGCGGCTTCGCGCCCGGAGAATACACGGTCAATGTCCAGTATTACGAAAGCCGCAACCGCGAGCCGGTGGAAGCAACGGTCTCGGTAATCAAGGTCAACCCGAAGGCCGACGTGGTGTTCTACGGCACCGTGCAGCTGCCAGCCAAGGGCGCCGAGCGCACGGCGGTGCGCTTCACGCTGGATGCGAACGGCGCGGTCACCGACATCAATACCCTTCCCAGAAAGATCGTGGAAAACCTATGAACGACAGTCCCCTCATACTCGCGCTGTGCTATGCCGCCGTCGCCTTCCTGCTGCTGGTGCTCTGCCTCGCCACGCGCTGGCCGCGCTGGGTCAAGGTCGGCATGATAGGCGTGGTAAGCCTGTCCTATCTGTTCGCCCAGTCGGGCTTCCAGCGCATGCTCGGCTGGCCGGCGGATGAAAGCCTGCCGGAAAAGTTCGTGGTGCTGGCGCTGGTCACCCAGGAGCCGGACAAGGAACGCGGCATCGCGGGCGCCCTTTACCTGTGGGTCAATGCCATCCAGGACAACCGGCCCGCGCCGCAACCTCGCGCCTACCGGCTGGCCTACCGCAAGGACCTGCATGCCTTGCTGAACGACGCGGTCAGGAAAAGCCGCCAGGGCATCAGCCAGATCGGATCGACCGAAGCTCCGGCCGGCGGCAAGGCCGGCTCCTGGCTGCGCAGCGCCGCCGATCCGAATGTGAAGATAAGGATCAGCGATGCGCCCTCGCCTTCGCTTCCGGAGAAATAGGCATACGCCCATCAATTTCATTGTCGATGCCGATGCCGATGCCGATGTCGATGTTAAAGACGAAGGCGAAGGCGATGCTGGCGATGGCGGCCATCCTGTGCGGCTGCGGCCAGCAGCGTGGCGGCGGCGATTCCTACTTCCCCCTGACCGTCGGCAGCAGCTGGACCTATGCGGTCAGCAGCGAGATCGACGGCCGCAGTCAACGCGACATGCATGTGATCAGCGTGATATCGGAGCATATGGAGGGTGGAAAACCTGTTGCCATCCGGCGCAGCGAAACGGCGGGCAACATCGGCGTCGAGTATGCGCTGCGCTCCGCGCCGGGCGCAATCGAGCGCATTGCCCAGCGCAGCGACCTTGAGGAACAGGCAACGCCGGACGAGCCGCCGCGCACCGTGCTGCCCTTGCCTCTGAAGGCCGGCGCATCATGGCGCTCGTCCACCACCGCTTATTTCATCCTCCGCAAGAGCGAGTATCCGCGCGAACTGAAGTATTCCCAGAAGGTGCTGATGACCTATACGGTCGAGGCGGTGGAGGAAACGGTGACCGTCCCGGCCGGCACCTTCGCGCACTGCGCGCGTATCGCCGGATTGGCTCACCTGACGCTGTACACCGATCCGGTGGCCGGCTTCCGCAAGGTGCCGCTCGTCACCAGCGAGTGGTACTGCAGGGGCATCGGCCTGGTGAAGCTGGAGCGCACCGAAGACGTCTCCACCGCTTTCTTCAGCGGCGGAAGCATGCGCATGGAGCTGAGCGAGTACACGCTGCGCTAGGCTGTGTTTGATCAGCGTTGCGAGCACTCCAGGCATGCGCGCCGCGCGCTTGCCGATGGAACCCTTTCGGGTTTTGCGCCACATACCATTGCAAAACGTTCAACACCGCGCCGAATGACGGCGCGCCTGTCCGATGTCGTCCAAGCTGCCACAAAGTAAAAGGATCTGCCATGGGCATCCATATTCCCAAAGTCTTTAGTCCTGCGGTTCCTCCGGACCATGACAATTATTCCTTCATGGGGAAGGCATGGAAGGACCGTCACAACAACGTGACGGAAGTCTCGGCGAAGATCGGCTCGGGCAATAAGGATCTGTCTGAATTCAAGGAACGCTATGCGCATCAGCAAAAGCTCCTTGAGGCACGACTCAATACCTACCTGGACACCGTCGCCACGCCAGTTGCGAAAACCAGGACCACGATTGGAAACGTCCAGGTTCCGTACATGAAGTCGCCGCTTCCGGCGGCGCTGGATATGCGTGTCCTCCCCAGCTTTTCCGGCGCCCGCAGCGCCTCGATGCGCAGCTTCAATGAAAGCAAGGCGGCCTCCAAGATCATGGGGGATTACCTGCGCTGCGACCCTCAGGTCAGGCAGAATTTTCTTGGCACCCTGGAGAAAGCGATGGCCGAAGCGGGGAATAGCCCGGAAATCAAGGCGAGGCTGACGGAACTGCATGCCGAGCTTAACAATTTAAATTCAAGCAAGGAAAAGCACCAGGATCGGGACGCGCTGGCAAACCGCAAAAAAGAACTGGAACAGAAAAAAAGCGATGTCGGCAAGAAGCAGGGAAAGGACAAGCTTCTCGGACGTGCAGGTCTGCTGCTCAGCGGAACGGACCGTGAACTGCGGTCCATCGAGCGCAAAACCCATGAGATTCTGGCGCCTTCATCGTATGAAATGCACCGGGTGGCCAACAACGGCGCAAAGGTATCGAACCGACCCTTGCATGTCGAGGAGCTGAAGCAGAGGCGACTCGGAAAGAGCTTGTCCGATACCGATTTGAAAACCGGGATCCAGATTCGCAACTTCACGGAAAAACAGTTCGACGTATTGGCTGACAGCATCAGGAAATTCCAGGCCGGCGTTCGGAATTCGCCCGGCATGCCGCTCAACGAGATGGATGTGCAGGCGCTGCGCAGCGCGGCCAAGCCCATCCTGTACAGCGCCGACAGGACGGCGGTGCATCGCTTCATCCGCGACATGGTGCGCCAGCTCAAGCGAGCCGGGGTCGATCCGGCTGAACTGGAAAAGATCAACACGCTGATCCCCGACAAGCCAAGCGGCGCGCAAAGGATGGTACAGGGACTTGTACCCGGCACCGGAAAGCAGATGCGCCTGCAGGATGAAGCCGAGCGCATGTCCAAGGTGTTGCCGATGGTGCTGCAGCTCGCCGCCAGGCATGGTCCGCAGTTGAAGGACAACCTGATGCAGTTCGATCTGAGCGGCGTGAGAGCGCTCAATGCGGTTATGCATGGCGACTACCTTCAGCAATTCAAGGCCCTTGAGTTTGTCAGAACGCCTCAGGGGAAGGCGTTCGTCGATGCATTCGTCAAGGAAGCGAATGCAACGCCCATCATGGACAGATCATTACTAAAAAGGCTTAAAGAACCGGAGGTACGGAAAGATGACTGGAAGACCCTCGACCTCATAAAGCAAATGGCCGAACACACTCGGGACCCGGCGAAGTTTGCCAGATCGATGGAACACTCCGCCTTGGCAGGCAACCCGGAGCCCTTGGCCGGCGAAAAGATCCTGGCGTCGATGATGACCACCCTGGTCAACAACAACCAGCATCTCTTCATGATGACCAGCGATGCCGAATTCTGGGAAAGGGAAGCCGTTGACAAGGTGGCGACCCGCCTGACAAAGGACGGGGACGGGGACGTGAATGCCACGCAGAAGTCGCGCATCTTCAAGCAGATGAAAATGCGCGCCGCCGCGATGGGCATGGAGGACAGTGAAGTGCAAGCCTTCATGACCCAGGGGATAGCCAATACGCTGCGCAGCCGGAACATGACGATCGAAGGGACCAAGATCGCCGGCGTCGTGGGGTCGGTGACGGGAAACATCATGTCCACGCCTATCTCCGCCGCGGGCGCCCATTATCTGCCCGCCCTTGCGCTTCCCGGCCTCCTGGACTCGGTACTGATGCCCGCCGGCTGGGCGCTCGGACAGATACCGGGCGCGGTGATCGGCTCCACCGTGCTCGACCGCATGAAGAACAACCGCCTGCGGGAAGCCAGCGGCAACATGGACCCGGTCATACCGGATCTCGGCGGACGCTGGGCGGCGCCGACCGCCGGGACCACCTATGTATCGGCCAGCAAAACGCTCAAGCTCGGCGGCCGCATCGGCGTGAAAAAAGCGGACGTCGAAAAACCGACGCTGACGCCGCTATTCCGTACCGGGCCCAGCCAGTACGGGCATGCGCATGCCCAGGTATGGAAAGGCATGGGACAGGAAATTTCCTCGATGGTAGGGAAGCCCCTGCGCTTCCTCACCCGGACGGCGGCGCAGGATATCTGGAAGGATCTGGTGATACACAACGATTCGGCAGTGGTCGACAAGGCAGCAACGGCGGGCACGGCAACACATGCGCCGGACAGCCGACGTACGTCTTCGGCAAGCGGCAACGCTGATACAGGAAATGCGCGTGCATCTTGGGTGACCTACCAGGAGCCGCGCAGTAACCGGACATCGGTGAGGAGCAGCTACGACGCACCAGGAAGCTATCGTGCATCCTAGGCTGTGTTTGATCAGCGTTGCGAGCGGTTCAGATTGGCGCCGAGGAGCGCACGCGTACGGCTGTACGCCGAGCACCGCAGGCGCCAGTCCGGATCGCGCGGCAGCTTATCAAACACAGCCTAGCGAGAAGCCAATCGGGAAGGCCGTTGCATGGTTTTGAGAGAGACGCCCCGGACCGGGATGAAGCCCGTGGCGTTCAGCGGGCCATGGCAAGAGGCGACTCTCATGCTTGAGTGAACACCCATGGCGCATCGGGCCAGCGGGCGTGCTTGCCGACGTCACCTGTCGCCTACAGCGCGCTATCTTAGCGGCGCTGATGTCATTCAATGCTCAAAAAAATTCAATCCCTCACCATTGCTCACCAAATCTCCAAGCGTCGGCGATCGCTGGGTATCGTGCAGTCACGGTAACGGCAGCGCATAAAAACAAGGACACCGGAACGCAAAGCGACAAAGCGCAATCGCCGTAGCCGACGACAAACGCAGATCAACTGGGAGATCACGATGACACACGCCGTCGCCATGGGTACCGAAACAGCCCTTCAGCCTGCCATAGACGTCAATACACTCTTCCTGCAATACCAACGTCAGCTTCAGCGCTTTGTGCTGCGCTATGTGCGTAATCCGGAAGATGCCGAAGACGTCGTTCAGACCACCTTCCTTGAAGCGCTGCGATGCGCCGAGCGCTTCTCGGGTTTGTCCAAGGCATCGACCTGGCTGTTCGGCATCGCGCTCAATCTGGCGCGCAATCATGTGCGCCGCACGTGTTCTTCATTGTGCGATTCCATCGACGAGGCGGAACTGGAGCAGATCATCGATCAGCATTGCATCGATCCGATGATCGTGATCGAGTCGCGCCAGATTGCGACCCGGGTCAACGACATTCTCGGCCGCCTCGATCCCGGAATGCGCGCCACCTTCGAGGCGGTACTGGACGGAGAAACGACTTATGAGGAAGCGGCGCGGGAATTGAATATTCCGATCGGCACGGTACGCTCCCGCGTCTCGCGCGTGCGGGCCGCAGTGCGCGCGGAATGCTGCTGAACGGTTCCCTTCCCTTTCAGTGCCGGCAGGCGAACCGTTTCACTGGTCCGCACGCGGGAAGAAATGCAGGCTGGATACACGGCAGCGCCCTTGTCGCGCGGACATGCGGATGACAGGGACGCAGGCATCGGAAACTTGCGGCGGAAGCGGCACTACGGGTCGTGATCGGGTCGCGATCGAGATTGGAACTTGCATTCTGCGTCGGGAGCGCGATGCCGCTCCCGACGCAGGATATGCGGGCCAAGTGAAGAGTCGCAGGACGCCCGCTTCAGTGCAGACCGCCCTTGGGACTGAGGTCGGTGTAGAAGTCGGACACCTGTTCGTCGAGCGAGGAGTAAGGCATCTGCAGATCCACGCCCCTGCCTTTCTCGCCATTGCGATACATCGCCGCACCAAGCAGCAGCAGCCGGCGCATATCCGTCTCTGAAATATTTCCTTCGATGGCGGACAGTGCGTGGGCATAAATTTCAGCAACAGTCGTTGCATCCACTTCCGCTGTCTCGGTACTTCTGATGAATTCCAGAATTTCTTCGACTGTCATAAAAACTCCATCGTCAGTACCTATTCTTCACTGACCGATGGAGTTATGTCAGGTTCCTGACGCTGAAGAGCTTTCTCGCTTTCCCGACATGGCGACACCGGCGTGCCGCCATGAATGCGCCTGCCGCGCGGCAAGTTGCGGATCAGGAAAAGAAGCGGGCGAAGCCCCGCACCGGTTCGCGTTCCGTCACCAGCTTGCCGCTGATGTCGCCGGTGTCCTCATAACCCAGCGACATGCTGCAGACCATCATTTCATTGTCCGGCCAGTCCAGCAGCTCGCGCAGGACGGCATGGAACTCGTTCATCGCCGCCTGCGGGCAGGTTTCCAGCCCGTGCGCGCGCGCCGCCAGCATCACGTTCTGCAGGAACATGCCGTAATCCAGCCAGCTGCCCTGCTGCATGATGCGGTCGATGGTGAAGAACAAACTGACCGGCGCGCCGAAGAATTCGACATTGCGGCGGTGCTGCGCATGCATGCGCGCCTTGTCCGCGCGGCCGATGCCGAGCAGCGTGTACAGGTCCCAGCCCACCTTGCGCCTGCGGTCGATATAGGGCGCTATCCATTCCCGCGGGTAATACGGATACTCTTCCTGGTATTTCGCCGCCTTGTCAGGATCATCGAAGGCCTGCACCAGGCGCTCGATCACGCGGCGCTGCGTGTCGCCTGTCACCACATACACTTTCCACGGCTGGGTATTGGTGCCGGACGGCGCGCGGCTGGCGGTCTCCAGGATCGACTCGAGAATGCCGGTGTCCACCGGCTTGGGCAGGAAGGCGCGCACCGAGCGGCGGCCGGCGATGATCTCCAGCGTCTCGTTCACGATGGCGGAGCGGTCGGCTTCACTCATGGCGGAAATCCGGCTTGCGTTTCTCGAGGAAGGCTTTCATGCCTTCCTTCTGGTCTTGCGTCGCAAACAGCGCATGGAAACTGCGGCGTTCGAAGCGCACGCCTTCGGACAGCGTGGCTTCATAGGCGCGGTTGACCGCTTCCTTGGCGGCAATCACGCTCGGCAGCGACATGCCGGCAATGATGGTGGCGGCGTCGAGCGCTTCCTGTTCCAGCTTGTCCACCGGCACGATGCGCGATACCAGCCCGGCGCGCTCGGCTTCCTGCGCATCCATCATGCGGCCGGTCAGCACCATGTCCATGGCCTTGGACTTGGACACCGCGCGCGGCAGGCGCTGCGTGCCGCCGGCGCCGGGGATGATGCCGATCTTGATTTCCGGCTGTCCGAACTTGGCATTGTCGGCGGCAATGATGAAATCGCACATCATTGCCAGTTCGCAACCGCCGCCAAGCGCATAACCGGCCACCGCCGCGATCACCGGCTTGCGTACCTGCAGGATGGTCTCCCAGTTGCGGCCGATGAAGTTGTTGCGGGTGACATCGGACAGCGTCATCGGCTGCATCGCGGAGATATCGGCGCCCGCGGCAAAGGCCTTGGCGCTGCCGGTGAGGATGATGCAGCCGATGCCGTCATCCTTTTCCATGGCGAGCAGGGCCGCGCCGAGCGCATCCATCAGCGCGTCGTTGAGCGCGTTGAGCTGCGCCGGGCGGTTCAGCTGCAGAATGCCGACGCGGCCTTCCTTGCGGCTCAATACCAGTTCTTCCTGCATGGCGAATCCTTTCGTTTTTCTGGAGTTATCCCGGGGGTAATCCGGTGGCACCTGCAATGGTACCAAGACGGCATTGATCAGACTTGAGCGGCGCAATCCGCGCCGCGCAGGTTCATTCAACCGCCTGCGCCGCCTGGCGGATGAGCCGGGCGACTTCATCGGCCGGCATGCGGTCGGCGATCTCGCGGCAGTAGCGCAGCGTCTCGGGCAGGACGGCGAGTCCCATGCGTTCGGCCTGCAGGCAGCGCAGCAGGGCCAGCCGCTTGTGGCCGAAACGTATCGAGCGCTGCAGCAGTACCTGCATCGCTTCCGCATTGCGGTCGGCGGCGGCGGCGCGCTTGAGCTTGCGGATCTGTTCGCGTTTCATTGCGTGGCCCTTCACTTCACGTTCGCTGTTCATCGCGCAGTGTTGGACGCTCATTGTTCGGCGCGCATTGTTCAATGCCTACCATGCGCTGTCCGGATAGTCGAGCACGCTGGCGCCGCCGCGCTGTATCGCCGCCGCCGACGCCGGTGCCTCCACCAGCAGCTGCTCCGCATAGAAGCGGGCCGACACCACGGTCGGCGCGCCCGCGTCGGCGCCCTCGCGCAGGGCGGCGGACAGGCGCAGCGCATGCATCCAGCCGCCGCAGACATTGCCCCACAACAGCAGGTAGGGTACCGAACCCGCGTACACCTCGCGCGCCGCGCCCTCCTGCTTTTCCAGCAGCCAGCGCACGGTGCCGCGCAGCGCGTCGCAGGCTTCATTCAGGCGCTCGCCCAGAGCACGCGCCGCGGCATGCTCCAGCTGGCGCAGCGCCCTGGCGTCGGCATCGATCTCGTCAAGCAATGCATAAGCGGCGGTGCCGCGATCGCGCACGGTCTTGCGTCCGACCAGGTCGTTGGCCTGGATCGCGGTGGTGCCCTCATAGATGGTGGTGATGCGCGCATCGCGGTAGTACTGGGCGGCCCCTGTCTCCTCGATGAAGCCCATGCCGCCGAACACCTGCACCGCATCGTAAGTCACGTCCTGCGCGGTTTCGGTGAACCAGCCCTTGAGCACGGGGATCAGCAGTTCCATCCGGGTCTGCGCATTCTTGCGCGCCTCGGCGTCCAGCGTCGCGGCGTGGGCGACATCCTTCTGCATCGCGACATAGACCGCGAGCGCGCGCATGGCTTCATTGCGGCTCTTCATGCCGAGCATCATGCGGCGCACGTCGGGATGGCGCAGGATGGTGTTGCCCAGGCTTCCATCGTCGCCGACGGCGCGGCCCTGCACCCGTTCCAGCGCATAGCCCAGCGCATGCTGGTAGGCCCGCTCCGAGATCGACAGGCCCTGCAGGCCGACCGAGAAGCGCGCCTCGTTCATCATGATGAACATATATTCCAGGCCGCGGTTTTCCTCGCCGACCAGGTAGCCGACGGCGCCTTCCTTCTCGCCGTAGAGCATCACGGCGGTGGGGCTGCCATGGATGCCGAGCTTGTGTTCCAGCGAGGCGCAGCGCACGTCATTGCGCTGCCCGATGCTGCCGTCGGCATTGACCAGGAACTTCGGCACCACGAACAGGGAAATGCCCTTGACGCCCTTGGGCGCATCCGGCGTGCGCGCCAGCACGAGATGGATGATGTTGTCGGTGAAGTCGTGCTCGCCGAACGTAATGAATATCTTCTGCCCGCTGACGCGGTAAGTGCCGTCCTGCTGCGGCACGGCCTTGGCCTGCACGGCGGCGAGGTCGGAGCCGGCGGCCGGTTCGGTCAGGTTCATGGTGCCTGTCCATTCGCCGGTCACCAGCCTGGAGAGATAGGTATCGCGCAATTGCTGGCTGCCGGCGGTCAGCAAGGCTTCCACCGCGCCGTTGGTGAGCATCGGGCACAACGCGAAGCTGAAGCTGGCCGCGTGCCACATTTCATCGACCAGCGTCGCCATCACCGCGCACAGTCCCTGGCCGCCGTACTGCTCCGGAAAGCGCAGGCCGTTCCAGCCGCCTTCGCAGAAGGCCTTGTAGGCTTCCTTGAAGCCCGGCGTGGTGGTGACTTCGGAATTGTTCCAGCGCGCGCCCTGCACGTCGCTGGCGCGGTTGAGCGGATCGATCACGTCGGCGGCGAACTTGCCGGCTTCCTCGGCAATGGCGAGCGCGGTGTCGGCATCGAAGTCGAAGCCGCAGCGCCGGGCATGCGAATCAAGCGGAAACACCTGCTTGAGCAGGAAGGCGATGTCGGATAGCGGGGGGCGGTATTGGCTCATGTCATGAAACGGAAGGTGGAGTGATTATGCGGCCGCTCCCGCTGAAGCAGGAGAGCGGCCGGATGCGCGTTTTACATGCTGCGGCGGTACTGGCCGCCGACTTCGAACAGCGCGCTGCTGATCTGGCCGAGCGAGCAGACGCGTACCGCTTCCATCAGCGTCTCGAACACGTTGCGGTCCTCGATCACCGCCTGCTGCAGCTTTTGCAGCATGGCCGGCGCCCGCGCCGCGTTGCGCTCGTGGAATTCGGCCAGGCGCTTGAGCTGCGACTGCTTTTCCTCGTCGGTGGAGCGCGCCAGTTCCAGGCTTTGCGGAATGGTGTCGCCCTTCGGATTGCGGAAGGTGTTGACGCCGATGATGGGCAGCGTGCCGTCGTGCTTGAGCTGCTCGTAGTACATCGACTCTTCCTGGATCTTGCCGCGCTGGTAGCCGGTTTCCATCGCGCCGAGCACGCCGCCGCGTTCGGCGATGCGCTCGAACTCCTGCAGCACCGCTTCCTCGACCAGGTCGGTGAGTTCCTCGATGATGAAGGAACCCTGGTTCGGGTTCTCGTTCTTCGCCAGGCCCCATTCGCGGTTGATGATCAGCTGGATCGCCAGCGCGCGGCGCACCGATTCGTCGGTCGGCGTGGTGATCGCCTCATCGTAGGCGTTGGTATGCAGCGAGTTGCAGTTGTCGTAGATCGCGATCAGCGCCTGCAGCGTGGTGCGGATGTCGTTGAAGTCGATTTCCTGCGCATGCAGCGAGCGGCCCGAGGTCTGGATGTGGTACTTGAGCTTTTGCGAGCGCTCGTTGGCGCCGTACTTCTCGCGCATGGCCACCGCCCAGATGCGGCGGGCGACGCGGCCGAGCACCGTGTATTCCGGGTCCATGCCGTTGCTGAAGAAGAACGACAGGTTGGGTGCGAAGTCGTCGATGTGCATGCCGCGCGCGAGATAGGCTTCGACGAAGGTGAAGCCGTTCGACAGCGTGAAGGCCAGCTGCGAGATCGGGTTGGCGCCGGCTTCGGCGATGTGGTAGCCGGAGATCGACACCGAATAGAAATTGCGCACCTGGTGGTGCACGAAGTATTCCTGGATGTCGCCCATCACCTTCAGCGAGAACTCGGTCGAGAAGATGCAGGTGTTCTGGCCCTGGTCTTCCTTGAGGATGTCGGCCTGCACCGTGCCGCGCACGTTCTGCAGCACCCATGCGCGGATCTTGGCGGCCTCGTCGTCGGTCGGTTCGCGCCTGTTGTCGGCGCGGAACTTGTCGAGCTGCTGGTCGATCGCGGTGTTCATGAACATCGCCAGGATGCTCGGCGCCGGGCCGTTGATGGTCATCGACACCGAGGTCGAAGGGGCGCACAGGTCGAAGCCGTCGTACAGCACCTTCATGTCGTCGAGCGTGGCGATCGATACGCCGGAGTTGCCGATCTTGCCGTAGATGTCGGGACGCGGCGCCGGATCGGCGCCGTATAGCGTGACGGAATCAAAGGCCGTCGACAGGCGCTTGGCATCCATGCCTTCGGACACCAGCTTGAAGCGGCGGTTGGTGCGGAAGGCGTCGCCCTCGCCGGCGAACATGCGGGTCGGGTCTTCGCCTTCGCGCTTGAAGGCGAACACGCCGGCGGTGTACGGGAAGGAACCGGGCACGTTTTCCAGCATCAGCCAGCGCAGGATCTCGCCGTGGTCCTTGAACTTCGGCAGCGCCACCTTGCGGATCTTGGTGCCGGACAGCGTGGTCTGCACCAGGCGGGTACGGATTTCCTTGTCGCGGATCTTCACCACGTAATCGTCGCCGGCATAGGCGGCCTGCATGTCGGGCCACATGGCGATGAGCTTCTTCGCTTCGGCGGACATGCGGGCTTCGCGCTCGTCCACCAGCTCGCTCACGTCGGCGGCCTTGCCCGCGGCCTGCATCAGGCGCGCCGCTTCCTGCAGGTGCTGGCGCTCGCGCATCAGTTCCACCTGGGCGCCGACATGCCTGTGGTAGCCGCGCACGGTATCGGCGATCTCGGCGAGATAGCGGGTGCGCGCCGGCGGCACGATCGCGTTCTTGCCGGACGAGAAGCGCACCGACACCGGCGCCAGCTTGCCGGGTTGCGTTTTCAGGCCCAGTCCGGCCAGCGCGGGCAGCAGGCCCTGGTAGAGCGCGGTCACGCCATCGTCATTGAAGCGCGACGCCTGCGTGCCGTACACCGGCATCTCGTCCGGCTTCCTGCTCCACAGTTCGCGGTTGCGCTGGTATTGCTTGGCCACGTCGCGCAGCGCATCCTGCGCGCCCTTGCGGTCGAACTTGTTGATGGCGACGAAATCGGCGAAATCCAGCATGTCGATCTTTTCCAGCTGCGAGGCGGCGCCGAACTCGGGCGTCATCACATACATCGACAGGTCCACGTGCGGCACGATGGCGGCGTCGCCCTGGCCGATGCCGGAGGTTTCAACGATGACCAGGTCGAAACCGGCCACCTTGCAGGCGGCGATCACGTCGGGCAATGCCTGCGAGATTTCCGAGCCGGCTTCGCGGGTGGCGAGCGACCGCATGAACACGCGCGACTGGCCGTTCCAGGGATTGATCGCATTCATGCGGATGCGGTCGCCGAGCAGCGCGCCGCCGGATTTGCGGCGCGACGGATCGATCGAGATCACGGCGATGTTCAAGGCATCGTCCTGGTCGAGGCGGATGCGCCGGATCAGTTCATCGGTCAGCGAGGACTTGCCGGCGCCGCCGGTGCCGGTGATGCCGAACACCGGCGTCTTGATGACATCGGCGGCCTTGTGCAGTTCGGCCTTCAGGCCCGGCTCCGCCTTTTCGTTTTCCAGCGCGGTGATCAGCTGCGCCAGCGGACGCTGGCGTTCGGCGATGCTGCCTTGCGTGAGCGCTTCCAGCGAGGCCGGCGCATAGCTCGACAGGTCGACGTCGCAGGCCTGGATCATGGACAGGATCATGCCGACCAGGCCGAGGCGCTGGCCGTCTTCCGGCGAGAAGATGCGCGCCACGCCATAGGCGTGCAGGTCGGCGATCTCGGACGGCACGATCACGCCGCCGCCGCCGCCGAACACCTTGATGTGGGCGCCGCCGCGTTCCCTGAGCAGGTCGATCATGTACTTGAAGTATTCGACGTGGCCGCCCTGGTAGCTGGAAATGGCGATGCCCTGCGCATCTTCCTGCAGCGCGGCGGTGACGATTTCATCGACCGAGCGGTTGTGGCCGAGATGGATCACTTCCGCGCCGTTGGCCATCAGGATGCGGCGCATGATGTTGATCGAGGCATCGTGGCCGTCGAACAGCGAGGCGGCGGTGACGAAGCGTACCTTGTTGGCCGGCTTGTATTCGGTCAGCTTTTGGGCGATGGAGAGGTCGGTCATTGCGGATCCTTCAATGATTCGGACGGATGGGTTTTCTCTGCCTCCCGTTCAGGGGAGGTCGGGCGGGGACGGGTTCCGGTCGCGGAAAAAGGCAATGCTTGGCACGCCGAGGAAACCTGTCCCCGCCCTAAGCCTTTCCCTGACGGGGAGAGGACGGAAACGCTGATACTTTTTTGCAAATACTCTTGAGTATAGAAAGCCGCCGCGCCGCTTTCCATGCCGGAAAACGCCAAATTCACTGCAAGGATTTGCAATGGCGCAGCGTTTCCGGTTTTCGGAATGCGGCATGGTCATGGCTTCATTCACGCCGACAGGTCTTCTTCCCAATATTCGTTCGGCCGCCGTTCCGATCCCGCCCGGGCCTGTTCGGCCTGTTCCTGCTTGCGCAGCTCGACGCGGCGGATCTTTCCGGAAATAGTCTTGGGCAGCTCCGCGAACTCCAGCCTGCGGATGCGCTTGTAGGGCGCGAGTTTCTCCTTCGCAAATTGAAAGATCGACAACGCCAGCTCGCGGCTGGGCGTGTGGCCCTCGCGCAGCGTGATGAAAGCCTTCGGCACCGACAGCCGCAGCGCATCCGGGCTCGGCACGATCGCCGCTTCCAGCACCGCCTCGTGCTCGATGAGCACGCTTTCCAGCTCGAAGGGGCTGATGCGGTAGTCGGAAGACTTGAACACGTCGTCATTGCGGCCGACATAGAAGTAATAGCCGTCGGCGTCGCGCACGGCGGTGTCGCCGGTATGGTAGTGGCCGTCGCGCATGACCTCGGCGGTTTTCCTGTCGTCGCCTTCATAGCCCAGCATCAGGCCGAGCGGACGCTGTTCCAGCAGGATGGAAATCTCGCCTTCATCGGCCGGGGCGTCATTGTGGTCGAGCAGCGTGATCCGGTAGCCGGGCAGCGGACGGCCCATCGAGCCCGGTTTGAGCAGCTGGCCCGGCGTGTTGCCGATCTGGGCGGTGGTTTCCGACTGGCCGAAGCCGTCGCGGATGCGGATGCCCCAGGCGCGCTCGACCTGCTCGATCACTTCCGGATTGAGCGGCTCGCCGGCGCCGACCAGCTCGCGCAGCGGCACCTTGAACTTGCCCAGGTCCTCCTGGATCATCATGCGCCAGACGGTGGGCGGCGCGCACAGCGATGTCACGCCGCAGCGGGCGATCACGTCGAGGCAGTTCTTCGCATTGAAGCGCGCATAGTTGTAGACGAACACGGTGGCGCCGGCATTCCAGGGCGCGAAGAAGCAGCTCCAGGCATGCTTGGCCCAGCCGGGCGAGCTGATGTTCCAGTGCACGTCGTTCTTCTTCAGGCCGATCCAGTACATGGTCGACAGGTGGCCGACCGGATAGCTCTGGTGGCTGTGCAGCACCAGCTTGGGCTTGGAAGTGGTGCCGGAAGTGAAGTACAGCAGCAGCGGATCGGTTGCCATGGTCGGGCCGTCCGGCGCGAAATCAGCACTGGCGCCGGCGCTGTCTTCAAAGGCATGCCATCCGTCCGCCTGGCCGCCGACGCTGATGCGGGTGTAATCGCCGGGCAGCGGCGCGAACTTGGCCGTCTCGGAAGCCTGCGCAATCACATGCCGGACCTGGCCGCGCTGCAGCCGGTCGGCGAGGTCTTCGGTGGACACCAGCATGGTGGTCGGCACCATGACCGCGCCGAGCTTGATGCCGGCCAGCATGATTTCCCACAGCTCGACGCGGTTGGGCAGCATCAGCAGCAGGCGTTCGCCGCGCTTCACCCCGAGGCTGCGCAAATGATTGGCGACCCGGTTGGAGCGCTCGGCCATTTCCGCGAAAGAAATCTTTTGTTCGCTGCCGTTTTCATCCACCACCCACAGCGCCGGCGTCTGGTTGTCCTTCGCCTGCACGTCGAAGACGTCGAGCGCCCAGTTGAAAGTGGTCAGCTGCGGCGCGCGGTAGTCGCGGTAGGCCGTTTCGTAGTCTTCGCGATGGCGCTGCAGGAAATCGCGCGCCTCGAAAAATGCCTGGGTAGCCGGGTTGGCGGTCATGGTGTTCACCTTGTCTCCGAGATGATGAAAGCGGGCCCGGCGCGCTTATTGTTGTATACCGCTTCATGCGCGGCCGGTTTGTCCTGCAGTATAAAAAGCCGGAATGGGATGGACCATGTCAAAAAACATCAAAGCGTTTGAAAGTATTTGCCACTTTTTGACCTGCCTCCCCGGCACGAGCGGACATCCGGGATAAAATCTGTCCGTTCGGCATTGTTTTGCCGTCATGGATCGGTTTTCCGCTCAATTCAGGCGCATGGAAAAAGGCAGCATCTCCATTTATTTCGTCCAGTCGGCCCTTGAGCCCGTTCTCGAACGGGGGCTCGACGCCGAGGAACTGCTGCGCGCCGCCGGTATCTCGCCTGCCCTGCTGCACACGCCGCAAGGCAGGGTCACCGCGCAGAATTTCAGCGCGCTCTGGCTGGGCGTGGCGCGGGTGCTGGACGACGAGCTGTTCGCCCAGGATTCCCGGCGCATGAAGGTGGGCAGCTTCGCGATGATGTGCCAGATGCTGATCCACAGCCCGACGCTGGAGCACGCGCTGGAGCGGATGGCCCGCTTCTTCAACATCATCCTCGACGATTTCCACTGCGGCCTGGAGACCGATGCCCGCCACGGCTACCTCGCCATCCGGGAAAAGCCGGGCGCGCGTGCGCCGCGGGTATTCGGCCATGAAACCCTGCTGATGATGCAGCACGGCGTGGCCTGCTGGCTGGTGGGCCGGCGCATTCCCGTGCTGTCGGCCGCATTCGCCTATCCCGAGCCGTCGCGCAGCGCCGAATATCCGTTCATGTATTCGCAGCAGCTGCGCTTCAGCCAGGAAGCCACCGCGCTCTGCTTCGACCGCAGCTACCTGAAGCTGCCGGTGATCCAGAATGAACAGACGGTGAAGGATTTCCTGCGCGTGGCGCCGGCCAACATCGTGCTCAAATACAAGAACACCACCGGCCTCGCCGCCCAGATCCGCCGCCGCCTGCGCGCCGCCGCCCGCACCGAATGGCCCGACTTCGACAGCTTCGCCCAAAGCCTGCACATGACCCCGTCCACGCTGCGCCGCCGTCTCGAAGATGAAGGCCAGTCCTTCCAGGCCATCAAGGACCAGCTGCGGCGCGACATGGCCATCGACTACCTGTGCCACACCAGAAAGAGCGTGATGGATATCGCGCTCGAACTCGGCTTCGCCGAACCGAGCGCGTTTCATCGTGCATTCAAGAAATGGACAGGCACCGGACCGGGGGAATACCGGCAGCGGATGAACGAGGCGTAATGCCGGTTCCAATCTATTCCATCTGACCGCGTCTTTCCCTATCGGCCCGCGTTGCGCTCGCTATCCATTGTGCATGGCCCCGCCATGGCTTTCGATCTGCAACCTCGGCCTCGCCAGCCGAAAAATTTCAACGGTCATATTTGCGCTTCATGACTTGAAATCGGTACTAGGCCAATCTTGTACATGGAGGCTGTGGCAGTTAGCCGCTTGCACGCAGCCGGCGAAACGCCAGCTGACAAGAAGTGGGCTTGCCTAAAGTTTGTTTCGCACCTACGAAGCCTGCGCTTCATCGTGAAGCTCGAAGAGACTGCCTGTCTGCGACCTCTTTCTTTAGCCGCTTTCTTTGGGGACGCAAACAAGATGAGCGGCTGTCGGGCCGCTACCGGCAAGCCTCCGCAGAGCACAACAGGTGACGCTCAACGAGGGCAAGTCAGGAGATAGCAGACGCCATGATTTCTCTGCCAACGCCGTTGGCCGGCTGCGTCCATACAGTGCTTCAGACAAAGGCAAAGAGTATGCCCAGCATGCCCGTATTGCGAAGGACCCGGAAGCGCAGCACAAAGCACCATCGCGGATTGGCTAATGAGTCCTAAGCGAACAGTTAATAACGTCCTTTGCCATACGCTTACAAGCGATTAACCGAACTGCCACTGCCCCGAGCTATCCTTCTGCCACTTGTCAGGCATGTTTTCCGGACGAAGGATCATATAGTCGACATAATCACCGTCCATATGTTGAAAGCCGAATTGCTTTTCATAGATTGCGGCCACGGTGTCGTTCTTTGGCATTAACGTTATGTTTCCAGACTGTCTTAACGCCTGGGACATATGCACGATACGTGTCAATAGGTTGGCGCCAACTCCGAAATACTCCGGGTGAGTGACCATCTGATTAATATGAAGATAAGGAGGATCATCGCCCTCTGTGGTGACCGTGGCAAGGCCAATCGGTTTGGTTCCCTTAAAACAGGTGAGAGAAACCTCGCTTTCGAGCGTTGGCGAACAGGTTTCCATCATTAGATCAAGCACGGCATGGGTATCCCCCAGCCGATTTCTCATGATGTCGTGTTCTGGCGTGCCTGGACCCGGCAAATCAGCTTGGAATGCATAAATGTCTTTTCGGAATGTTTCAATGTCTGTCAAGAACTCGTCAGCAGATCGTTTTCTCACATCAGCAACAATTTCCATTGGCAGACTTGCCGAACTGGGATTGGAATATGCGGCGATACCATCCGATGGCTCGCCAGATATTTCCCCTGGGGAGCGGGCAGTATCCGCGATTTGGTTCGAAGAGTGAGGAGCCACTTGGGCACCCGGCACTGGTCTTGGCCTCTTGGGTTGAGATGTTTCCGCTTCTGCAAAGAGGTGGTCAATTTCTGTGGATGTCTGCCGTTTATGAGCGGCTCTTCCAGTTGAATTGGGTAAAGGAGATTTCAGTAGTGAGCGAATCTGTACTTCGGCGCCTCTGTCTTTAGGTGACCGATTGGGTGGCGGTGAGGATGACGAGCCATCAAATGTCGGGGATGGAGCCGGCGTCGCAAAAGAATTGTTGCCTGGTTCAGCGGTGACCGAAGTCGCTGGCTCGGTCGACGCCCCTCCAGTAAAAAGCTTGGTATTCATATGGGGCGACATCTTGTTGGCCTTCCTTTCTATCCTGCGATTGTTTATGGACTTTGCCGAATGGATTTTTTCCTTGGGCGCATCGCGTATGTGGCAAATAATTAACGCTTGTTCCATGTGCGTCTCCGATTCGCCGCTCGTCACGCATTCGACAGGAACTGGATTGAGCTGCCGGGGAAGCTCTGCCGCGACTTGAAGATGGCATACGCGGTCACAGACATATCATTGCGACCTCGGCCGTTACGGGAGAAGCGCCGTGTGGCCGGGCCACACCAGCGACGACCAACGCCGCAATGCGCCCAGGGCAAGCCGAGGCGACCGACCATTTACCTGCAATCCGCTCTATCGGTGGTTTGTTGAACTGAGCAGATAAGGTATGAAATGAATGAACAGACCCCGCAGAATTAACATGTTTGCATAGGCAAGCGTGCATCTGAGAACAGAAATAAGCTGTGCTTTCCTCTTCATGGCTTCTGTTTTTTCTACTTCAACAAACCACCGCTATTAATCCGGCCCGAAAAACGGTTCATTTTTCGGGTCGCTGATCTTGCCCTCTACTTCTGGGAGAGGGCCGGGGTGAGGGTAGCCGGTCCAAGCTATTTTCGGGCCGGATCTATAGAGGCTGTGGCAGTTACCCGCTTGCAGGCAGCCGATGAAACGCAGGCTTCAGCGGACAAGAAGTGAAACTTGTCTGAGCCCGCAGGGCGAGTTTGTTTCACTTCCCGCTGCAGCCTGCGTTTCATCGGGAACCCCGAAGGGGCTGCATGCCTGCGGTCGCCTTTCTTTGCTTACTTTCTTTGCTTGCTTTCTTTGGGGAAGCAAAGAAAGTAAGCGGCTGCCGGGCCGCAACCGGCGAGCCACCACGGAGTCCCGAAAGCATTGCATCACCGAAGAGCCTTCAGCCAAGCCCGCGCCTCTGCCCGAAAAAGGAAAAGTGATAGCATGGCCGCCCTTTGCAGCGCTTTCGCCCTGATTCGCCTCCCGATGCGGAGGCGGATCGCCGCTGGGACCAGGCCGGTCAAGGCGAACCCGATCTATATTCTGCAGGCGCGCACGCCAAACGTGCCTGCGGCATCATTACTAACGCAGGAGCACCGAGCACCCATGCCTTCCCCCCAACGCGCCGCCGTTGCGGAATCCCCAGCCACCGCCATGCCCAAAGGCATGATCCCGCTGTTCGCCTTCTGCTGCGGCGCCATCGTCGCCAACCTCTACTACGCCCAACCCGTCATCAGCCTGATCGCTCCCGACATCGGCATGTCGCCCTTCCTGGCCAGCCTCATCGTGTCGCTGACGCAGATCGGCTATGCACTCGGCCTGTTCTTCCTGGTGCCGCTGGGCGACATTCTCGAAAACCGCCGTCTGATGATGGCCACCGTGGCGGTCTGCATACTGAGCCTGGCGGGCGCCGCGCTGGCGACGTCGTCGAATGCCTTCCTGCTGCTGTCGCTGCTGATCGGCTTCAGCTCGGTGGCGGTGCAGATCATCGTGCCGCTGGCGGCGCACCTGGCGCCGGCGGCTTCGCGCGGGCGGGTGGTGGGCGGCATCATGAGCGGGCTGCTGCTCGGCATCCTGCTGGCGCGCCCCCTCTCGAGTTTCATTGCCGGGCATTTCGGCTGGCGCGCGGTATTTGCCCTTGCCGCGGCGATGATGGCGGGCATCCTCGCCGTGTTCGCGGTGAAAATGCCTGTGCGCCAGCCGCAGCATCAGGCCGGCTACGGCGCACTGCTGCGCTCGCTCGGCGCGCTCATGCTGCGCTTCGGCGTGCTGCGGCAGCGGGCGCTGTACCAGGCTTGCATGTTTGCCTCGTTCAGCCTGTTCTGGACCGCGGCGCCGCTGGAGCTGACCCGGACCTATGGCTTCACGCAGGGCCAGATCGCGCTGTTCTGCCTGGCCGGCGCGGTCGGCGCCATCGCCGCGCCGATCGGCGGCCGGCTGGCCGACGCCGGCCATGCGCATGCCGCCACGCGCTGGGCGCTGGCGGGAGCCGCGTTCAGTTATGTTCCGGCAATGTTCGGCAATGCATGGGGATTCGTCGGACTGGCGCTCACCGGCATCCTGCTCGACTTCTGCGTGCAGATGAACATGGTGCTGGGGCAGCGCGACATCTACGCGCTGGATGCGGCCAGCCGCGGCAGGCTCAATGCGCTCTACATGACCAGCATCTTTGTCGGCGGCGCGGCGGGATCGAGCATGGCCAGCAGCCTGTACGGCCATGGCGGATGGATGTGGATCGCCCTCGTCGGCGCGGGCTTTCCGCTGCTGGCGCTGGTGCGGCGGCAGGCGGTTGCATCGAGGGGATAAGGGCTGGCAGGCGCGGGTGCTTGAACCCGGGAGGCGGGAGCGGATGGCTTGCCATGCGGCCCGGCGTTCCGGGCCGCATTAACGTATCACCGTATCAGCGCATTATGGGTCCGGCCCGAAAATGGGTTGGGCCGGATTCCCTCACCGCGGTCCTCTCCCTCTGGGAGAGGACCGCCGGCTCAATGTTGCAGCTGCCATCTGCGTGCCGGCATGGCGATGATCTCCGTGGCTCCCGGCTGCCCCGCGCCCACGTTGAAGGCGCTGATGCGAGCGTCGAGCGCACCGTTGGGCAGGAGGCGGGTATCGAAGTCCAGCCAGGCGCGCGTGCCGTCCGACGAGACATTGAACGTGCCCAGCCTCGGCGCATAGCCTGACGGCGGCAGCAATTCGACATTGACGATACCGCTGCCCGTCACTTCCAGCCGGGTGACGCCGGTGAGCACCGCGCCGGCAGGAGGCGCCACGGTCAGGTTGGCGGTGAAGGGCACCGGCGCCGGCGTGGTCGAGCCGTTGCCGATGTTCCAGCGCCGCGCCGGCATCGGAACGATTTCCACCGCGCCGGGCTGTCCCGCCGCCACATTGAACGCGCTGATGCGCACATCGACCGGACCGTTCGGCAGTGCCCGCGTATCGAAGTCCAGCCACGCATAGGTACGGTCGGCCGTGACGTTGAACACGCCAAGGCGCGGCGTATAGCCGGTGGCCGGCAGCAATTCGACATTGCCGATGCCGCTGCCCCGCACTTCAAGACGGGTCACACCGGCGACGGCGGCGCCATCGGCGGGTGCCGCGGAGACATTGGCGTTGAAAACAGCCGGCGCCGTACCGGCATTGCTGACCTGCCAGCGGCGCGCCGGCATCGCAATCACCTCGACCGCATCAGGCTGCCCGGCGGCAACGCTGAAGGCACTGATCCTGACATCCGCCGGACCGTTCTGCAATGTCGTGGTATCGAAGTCGAGCCAGGCCAGCGTGCGGTCGGGCGAAATGCTGAAGACGCCGAGACGCGGCGCATAGCCGTTGGGGGGCAGCAGTTCGGCATTGGCGATGCCGTTGCCGCGGATTTCCAGCCGCACCGTGCCGCTCACCGTCGCGCCGTTCTCGGGCGCCATGGTCACGCCCGCGGTAAAGGGCGGCTGCGGGGCAGGCTGATTCGGCTGCGGCTGCGGCGCCGTGCCGTAGGGCGTATACAGAATGCCGTTGCGGATATCGGGCAGCACGCGTCCGCGGTTCTCGGCGCTTTCGCTGAAGGCGGCCAGCACTTGCGCCGGCGTCAGCACGCCGCGGTCGAGCAGGTCGACCCAGTAGGCCAGGCCGGAGGCATCGGGTTCGCGCTGCAATGCATTGCGGTAATAGCGGGTCACCAGGTCGACATGGCTTGGTGAATTGCCGTAGATGGACTTGAATTCGGGAGACTGGTAGAAGTAGCTGGAAAGATCGCTGACGGTCGGCACCTGCTCCGAATCCATCATGGCGATCCAGTATCCAAGTCCGGTCAGGTCGGGCTTGCGGTTGAACGCCGCCTGGTAAAGGCGATAGACCTGGCCCGCGTTGCCGTCGAGATCGAGCGCGACGTTGCCATCCACGAACAGCAGGCGGGTATTGTGCGCCAGCGCATTGATGGTGGCTCCCTGCGCGGAGGTGATGGTCGCGCCGGTCGGCGTGCGGGTGATGGTATGGGTAGTATAGCTGCCGGGAATCACCAGGTTCTGTCCGGTGCAGCGCGGCTCGACGCTGCAGCTGTTGACCACCCGGCCATCCTCGAGATACAGGGTCGGCCGCAGCTGCGTGCTGCTCGCGCCGATATCGGCATCGCCACCGCCACAGGCCGCGAGCAGGAGTGCCAAGCTGGCCAACGGTATCGCCTTCAAATTTCTCAACATGGGAATGCTTCGCTCCATTCAGGTACCAGCGCATCCTTGTGGAGGTGATGGATGAAGCGGCACTGCAGCTGCAAGGTGCGTGCTGGCGTTGTTTATGTTATTGACTGGTGCGTGCGCCGCCGGGCATCGCGACATGACGATGCCCGGCGGCGCACGCACGCATCCCTCCAGCTAAGTTGGAGTTGACGATTGGTTCACGAGTTTTAACCGACTCTAAGTAAAGCTTGATGCTTCTCAAGTTTGTGATGCGAAGGGCTCGCTTAGGGCGTGTTCCCACTTCGTTCGGTAGAGGCGTTCGCATCAAAACGCGTGTTGACGGTGGCGCGTGGCGATGCCAAGGCTGGCCGCCTCGCTAGCCATGCAGTGCCGCCAGCGCGCGTTTAGGTGCGAACCCTTCGGGACGACCTGGTGCCTACCATGCAATTACGGTTTTCCACAGTTGCGCTTCCATGCGCGCTTGATAGTATTCGTGCACTAAACAGCAGTAGGCTGGAATGATGGCGAAACCCATCCTCCCGTTTGCCTGCCAAGGATGCCGCTGCCTGTCTATGTGTCTATAAAACATTAACGAGGAGCAAGTCACATGAAGATTCGCTATGTTGCAGCCGGTCTCGCCCTGGTCGCCAGCGCTGCCGTTCAGGCCCAGGCAAACTATCCTTCCAAGAACATCACGATGATCGTCCCCTTCGCGGCGGGCGGTCCCACCGATACGGTCGCGCGCCTGATCGCCCAGTCCATGGGCAAGACGCTCAACCAGACCGTCATCGTGGAAAATGTCGGCGGCGCCGGCGGCACCATCGGCGCGGCCCGCGTGGCCAAGGCCGATCCCGACGGCTACACCATCTTCCTGCATCACATCGGCCAGTCCACCGCTCCCTCGCTGTACCGCAAGCTGAGCTACAACGCCATCGACAGCTTCGAGCCGATCGGCCTGGTGACCGACGTGCCGATGACCTTCGTCGCACGCAAGGACTTCCCGGCGAAGGACTTCAAGGAGCTGGTTTCGTATGTGAAGGCCAACAAGGCCAAGGTCACCTATGCCAACGCCGGCGTCGGCTCGGCATCGCACCTGTGCGGCATGCTGTTCATGTCGGCCATCGAGACCGAACTGACCACCGTGCCGTACAAGGGCACCGGTCCGGCGATGAATGACCTGCTCGGCGGCCAGGTCGACATCATGTGCGACCAGACCACCAACACCACCAGCCACATCAAGGGCGGCAAGATCAAGGCTTACGCCGCGACGACGAAGACCCGCGTGCCTTCCCTGCCGGATATCCCGACCACGACGGAGGCCGGCCTGCCGAACTTCCAGGTTGCGGTGTGGCATGGCCTGTATGCGCCGAAGAATACGCCGAAACCGGTGGTCGACAAGCTCGCCGGCGCGCTGCAAACCGCATTGAAGGATGCGACCGTCAAGCAGCGCTTCGCCGACCTGGGCACCGAGCCTGTCGCGGACAACCGCGCTACGCCGGAAGCACTGCGCACTTTCCTCAAGTCGGAGATCGACAAGTGGAGCCCGATCATCAAGAAGGCGGGCGTCTACGCGGATTAAGGATCGGCAAGGCGGTACGGATGTGAATCCGGAGCGAGGATCGGAGGCGAACAGGAATAGCTGGGCCTTCCGTGATCTTGGCGCCGCCCCTCACCCCCTGCCCCTCTCCCGGCTGCGGGAGAGGGGTTAATTTTTTATCGAGTCCGGTACCGCCTTGGCGGATGCAGTTCAGCGCATCCAATCCATGCAATAAAAAGCGGAGCCAATGGCTCCGCTTTTTATTGCATGGAGGCGTCGCCGGACATAGTCCAGCGGCCAGCTACCAAACCCGTCAAACCATTCTCCGATACAGTCCCCGGCATTCCGCCGCCCGGTATTTCGCCAGCAGCGGATAGGCTTCCGCATCGTTCTCCACCGGCACATTGAGTATGCCGAAGCGGGACAGGCTGTCGTTGAACAGATTCAGGATGCGCCTGCGCATCATCGGATTGAAGTCGCGGAAGCTCTTGCGGCAAGAGATCAGCTGGAATTCATTGAAAGAGCTATCGGTTCCCAGGTGGTACTGCGCCCAGATGATGCGCGAGCGCAGCGCTTCGGAAAACACGGCCTGCCCGTCGCGTTCGCCGAGGTAATGCCGCAATGAGCGCATGCCGCCGGCGCGGCGGTAACTCTCTTCGTAATGGGCCAGCCGTTCCAGCGGGAATGCGCCCTGCCTGATTTCCTGCAGCAGCAGGTCGTTCGAACAGGTGGCGAATATCAGCGTGCGTTCATGCAGCTCCGCTTCCATCAGCAGGATGGCGAAGGCGAAGACGTCTTCCGCGCACAGGCACTCCGCCAGCCATACCTTCGGCGCGGGGAAACTGCCGAGCGAAGAACCGATCATGCCGCGCAAGGCGCTGAATTCGGCGGCATCGTCGAACAATGCGCACTCATGCACCACCAGCGCGCGGCACAACGCATCGGCGGCAGCCCCGTCATGCAGGACCAGCGACAGCAGCGACGATACGGTCTTGATGCCGCGGTCCGCCATGAAGGCGAAGATCCTGCTCCGCAGCGAACGGCGCTCGTAGCTGCGGAAATCGGCTTCATACAGCTGGAACAGGCCTTCCAGAAGCAAGTCGATTTCCAGCGTTTCGCGGCGCTGTTCTTCTTCCGTCATGCCGCTCATCGGAACAGCCATACCCGCATCAGCGACAGCAGCTGCGGCACATCCACCGGCTTCGTAATATAGTCCGACGCACCCGCGGCCAGGCACTTGTCGCGGTCGCCCTTCATCGCCTTCGCCGTCAGGGTAATGATCGGCAGCGACTTGAAGCGCTCGTTCTGGCGGATGGCGCGCATGGTGTCGTAGCCGTCCATTTCCGGCATCATGATGTCCATCAGCACGATCTCGATGGAAGGATCCTTCTCCAGCAGTTCGATGCCGTCCCTGCCGTTCTCCGCAAAGGACACCACCATGTCGTGCCGCTCGAGCACGGTGGTCAACGCAAAGATGTTGCGCAAGTCGTCATCGACGACCAGCACCTTGCGCCCCGCCAGACCGCTGCCGGCCATATCGACTTCTTCCAGCATGCGGCGCTGCGCTTCCGGCAGGCTCGACGGCGAACGGTGCAGGAACAGCGCCGTCTCGTGGACCAGGCGCTCCGGCGAGCGCACGTCCTTGATGACGATGGTCTTGGCCACCGACGACAGCTTGGTGATCTCCTGGCGGTTAAGTTCCTTCGCGGTGTAAACCACCACCGGCAGGTCGCGCAGGCGGGCATCCTTGCTCAGGCGGTCGAGCAGTTCGAAGCCGTCGATATCGGGCAGGGTCAGATCCAGGATCATGCAGTCGAAGTGGTTCGCCTTGAGCGCATCCAGCGCCTGCTGGCCGCTATCCACCGCGGTGATGGCCACGTCCGTGTCGCCGACCAGGGACAGGATCTGGTCGCGCTGCATCTGGTTGTCCTCGACGACAAGCAGGCTGCGCTTGCCGCGATTGAGGTAGTGCTGGATGCGCACGAACTCTTCTTCCAGCCGTTCGGCGGTGATGGGCTTGGTCAGATAGGAAATGGCGCCCTGACGCAATCCGCGCTCCCTTTCATAGGTGCTTGACAGGATGTGCACCGGGATATGGCGCGTGCTCGGATCGCGCTTGAGGCGGTCCAGCACGGTGAATCCGTCGATGCCCGGCAGATCGATGTCGAGGAAAATGGCGGTCGGCAGGTAGTCGCGCGCCAGCGTCAGCGCGGAGTCGCCGTTGGCGGTCACGATGCCCTTGAAATTCTTTTCCCGCGCCGCGTTCAGCAGAATCTTCGAGAACGACTGGTCGTCCTCGACGATCAGGATTGCCGGATCGCCGGACGCAATCAGATTGCGGTCGTCGGTGCCGGTTTCCTGGTCGACGATGACCGTGACAGCGGTCCTGGCCACGGGCGCGGCTGACTCCGTCAACGACATTCCATGCCCGTCGGCGGCGCCCGTCATCGCGGGCGATGGCAGTGAAGGCGGAGCGATTGCCGGCATCACGGTTTGCGTCACCGCGCTGTAATTGACAAAGCCGCTCCTGTTGTACGGCAGGTAGAGCGTAAACGTGCTGCCGACGCCCACGGTGCTCGTCACCCGGATCTCGCCGCCGAGCAGGCGGGCGAGTTCGCGGCTGATCGACAGGCCGAGGCCGGTGCCGCCGTAGCGGCGCGCGGTACTGCCGTCGGCTTGCTGGAAGGCTTCGAAAATCAGCTGCAGCTTGTCAGAGGCAATACCGACCCCGGTATCCGTCACGGAGAAGGCCAGCACCGCATCGGCATTGCGCAGGTTCGGATGATCGGTGTTCCAGCCGGTAGCGGCAAGGCTGATCTGCAATTCGACCTTGCCGTGCGGCGTAAACTTGAACGCATTCGACAGCAGGTTCTTCAGGATCTGCTGCAGGCGGGTGGTGTCGATCACCATCGCTTCCGGCAGCGACTCGCCGAGGCCGATTTCGAAGCTGATGTTCTTCGCTTCGGCCATGTGGCGGAAGGTGCGGTCGAGGTAGCTGGTCAGCACCGAGAAGCGGTATTCGCTGACTTCCAGCGTCACGGTACCCGACTCGATCTTCGACAGGTCGAGAATGTCGTTGATCAGCGTCAGCAGGTCGCTGCCGGAACCGTAGATGGTTTTCGCGTATTCGACCTGGTTCGGCGACAGGTTGCCGCTCGGGTTGTCTCCCAGCTGCTGCGCAAGCAGCAGCAAGCTGTTCAAGGGCGTGCGCAGCTCGTGCGACATGTTGGCCAGGAATTCGGACTTGTATTTGGAGGACAGCGCAAGCTGGGTCGCCTTTTCTTCCAGCGCGAACTTCGCCTGTTCCACCTCCTGGTTTTTCCTTTCCACCTCGCTGTTCCGTTCGGATAGCAGGCGCGCCTTTTCCGCCAGCTCCTGGTTGGTCTGCTGCAATTCCTGCGCGAGGCGCTGCGACTGGGTCAGCAGGCTCTCGGTACGGCTGTTGGTTTCGATGGTGTTCAACACCACGCCGATCGATTCCATCAGCTGGTCGAGGAAGTCGATATGGGTCGGCGTGAAGCGGTCGAGCGACGCGATTTCAATCACCGCCTTGACTTCCTGCTCGAACAGTATCGGCAGCACCACGATATTGGTCGGCGGCGCCGCGCCCAGTCCGGAGGAGACCTGGATGTAGTCGCGCGGCACGTTGGTCAGCCAGACACGGGTCTTCTCGACCGCGCACTGTCCGACCAGGCCTTCGCCCGGCCCGAAGGATTGCGGCAGCTTCTTGTTGGAACGATAGCCGTAGCTGGCAATCATGTTGAGGCGCGAAGTCATGTTCTGCGAATCCATCATGTAGAACACGCCATGATGGGCCACCACCAGCGGCGCGAGCTCGGACAGGATCAGCTTGCCGACCTCTTCCAGGTCGCGCTGGCCTTGCAGCAGGCGGGTGAAGCGCGCCAGGTTGGTCTTCAGCCAGTCCTGCTCCGCATTCTTCTGCGTGGTTTCCTTCAGGTTGCGGATCATCTCGTTGATGTTGTCCTTCAGGTCGGACACCTCGCCGCTGGCTTCGACCTGGATCGAACGCGACAAGTCGCCCGCCGTCACCGCGGTCGCCACCTCGGCAATCGAGCGCACCTGCGTACTCAGGTTGGCCGCCAGCTGGTTCACGTTTTCCGTCAGCGCTTTCCAGGTACCGGAAGCACCCGGCACCGAAGCCTGTCCGCCCAGCTTGCCTTCCACGCCGACCTCGCGCGCCACCGTCGTCACCTGGTCGGCGAACACCGCGAGCGTGTCGGTCATCTCGTTGATGGTATTGGCCAGCGATGCGATCTCGCCCTGCGCCGCCACGGTCAGCTTCTTCTTCAGGTCGCCGTTCGCCACCGCGGTCACCACGCCGGCGATGCCGCGCACCTGCTCCGTCAGGTTGGCCGCCATGAAGTTGACGTTCTCCGTCAAGTCCTTCCACGTGCCGCCGACGCCCTGCACCTGTGCCTGTCCGCCGAGCTTGCCTTCGGTACCGACTTCACGCGCCACGCGGGTCACCTCGGACGCAAACGACGACAACTGGTCGACCATGGTGTTGATGGTGTTCTTCAGTTCGAGAATCTCGCCCTTGACGTCCACGGTGATCTTCTTGGACAGGTCGCCGCGCGCCACCGCCGTCGTCACTTCCGCGATGTTACGCACCTGGCCCGTCAGGTTCGACGCCATGAAGTTGACGTTGTCGGTCAAGTCCTTCCAGGTGCCGGACGCGCCCGGCACGTTCGCCTGGCCGCCGAGACGGCCTTCGGTACCCACCTCGCGCGCCACCCGCGTCACTTCCGATGCGAAAGAGCGCAGCTGGTCCACCATGGTGTTGATCGTGTCTTTCAGCTGCAGGATTTCGCCGCGCACGTCCACCGTGATTTTCTTGGACAAGTCGCCGTTGGCCACCGCCGTGGTCACGTCGGCGATGTTACGCACCTGCGACGTCAGGTTACCCGCCATCGAGTTCACCGAGTCGGTCAAGTCCTTCCAGGTGCCTGCGACGCCCGGCACGTTGGCCTGGCCGCCCAGCTTGCCCTCGGTACCCACTTCCCGCGCCACCCGCGTCACTTCGGATGCGAATGATGACAGCTGGTCCACCATCACGTTGATGGTGTCTTTCAATTCGAGAATCTCGCCCTTCACGTCCGCGGTGATTTTCTTCGACAGGTCGCCGTTCGCCACCGCCGTCGTCACTTCCGCGATGTTTCGCACCTGGCCAGTGAGGTTCGACGCCATGAAGTTCACGTTGTCGGTCAAGTCCTTCCAGGTGCCGGCCACGCCCTTCACCTGCGCCTGGCCGCCCAGCTTGCCTTCGGTGCCGACTTCACGCGCCACCCGCGTCACCTCCGACGCAAATGATGAGAGCTGATCCACCATCACGTTGATGGTGTTCTTCAACTGCAGAATCTCGCCCTTCGCATCGGCGGTAATCTTCTTCGACAGGTCGCCGTTCGCCACCGCCGTCGTCACTTCCGCAATGTTACGCACCTGGCCGGTCAGGTTACCCGCCATGGAGTTCACCGAGTCGGTCAAGTCCTTCCAGGTACCCGCCACGCCCGGCACGTTCGCCTGGCCGCCGAGTTCGCCCTGCGTACCCACTTCCCGCGCCACCCGCGTCACTTCGGAAGCGAAGGAACGCAGCTGGTCCACCATGGTATTGATCGTGTCTTTCAGCTGCAGAATTTCGCCGCGAACGTCCACGGTAATTTTCTTGGACAAGTCACCGTTGGCCACCGCGGTGGTCACGTCGGCGATGTTACGCACCTGCGATGTCAGGTTACCCGCCATCGAGTTCACCGAGTCGGTCAAGTCCTTCCAGGTGCCGCCGACGCCCTTCACTTCCGCCTGGCCGCCGAGCTTGCCTTCGGTACCCACCTCTCGCGCAACACGCGTCACCTCGGAAGCAAACGATGACAACTGGTCCACCATCACGTTGATGGTGTCCTTGAGCTGCAGAATCTCGCCCTTCGCATCGGCGGTAATCTTCTTCGACAAGTCGCCGTTCGCCACCGCCGTCGTCACTTCCGCAATGTTTCGAACCTGGCCGGTCAGGTTCGACGCCATCGAGTTGACCGAGTCGGTCAAGTCCTTCCAGGTACCCGCCACGCCCGACACTTCCGCCTGGCCGCCCAGCTTGCCTTCGGTACCCACTTCACGTGCAACACGCGTCACTTCCGACGCAAATGATGACAACTGGTCCACCATCACGTTGATGGTGTTCTTCAACTGCAGAATCTCGCCCTTCGCATCGGCGGTAATCTTCTTGGACAGGTCGCCGTTCGCCACCGCCGTCGTCACTTCCGCAATGTTACGCACCTGGCCCGTCAGGTTGGACGCCATCCAGTTCACCGAGTCGGTCAAGTCCTTCCAGGTACCCGCGACACCGGACACTTCCGCCTGGCCGCCGAGCTTGCCTTCGGTACCCACCTCTCGCGCCACCCGGGTCACCTCGGAAGCAAACGATGACAGCTGGTCCACCATCACGTTGATGGTGTCTTTCAATTCGAGAATCTCGCCCTTGACGTCGACCGTGATCTTTTTCGACAGGTTGCCGTTCGCTACCGCCGTGGTCACTTCCGCAATGTTTCGCACCTGGTCGGTCAGGTTCGATGCCATGAAGTTCACGTTGTCGGTCAAGTCCTTCCAGGTGCCGCCCACGCCTTTCACCAGGGCCTGGCCGCCGAGCTTGCCTTCGGTGCCTACCTCTCGCGCCACCCGCGTCACTTCGGATGCAAACGAGGACAGCTGGTCCACCATCACGTTGATGGTGTTCTTCAACTGCAGAATCTCGCCCTTCGCATCGGCGGTAATCTTCTTGGACAGGTCGCCGTTCGCCACCGCCGTGGTCACTTCCGCAATGTTACGCACCTGGCCGGTGAGGTTACCCGCCATGGAGTTGACCGAGTCGGTCAAATCCTTCCAGGTACCCGCGACACCGGACACTTCCGCCTGGCCGCCGAGCTTGCCCTCCGTACCCACCTCTCGCGCCACACGCGTCACTTCGGAAGCGAATGATGACAACTGGTCCACCATTACGTTGATGGTATCTTTCAATTCGAGAATCTCGCCCTTGACGTCCACCGTGATCTTCTTGGACAGGTCGCCGTTCGCCACCGCCGTGGTCACTTCCGCAATGTTACGCACCTGGCCGGTCAGGTTGGACGCCATGAAGTTCACGTTGTCAGTCAGATCCTTCCAGGTGCCGCCCACGCCCGGCACGTAAGCCTGGCCGCCGAGCTTGCCCTCGGTACCCACTTCCCGCGCCACCCGCGTCACTTCGGAAGCGAAGGAGCGCAGCTGGTCCACCATGGTGTTGATCGTGTCTTTCAGCTGCAGGATCTCGCCGCGCACGTCCACCGTGATCTTCCTCGACAAGTCGCCGTTGGCCACCGCCGTGGTCACGTCGGCAATGTTACGCACCTGCGACGTCAGGTTACCCGCCATCGAGTTTACCGAGTCGGTCAGGTCCTTCCAGGTGCCGGCCACGCCCGGCACGTTGGCCTGGCCGCCCAGCTTGCCCTCCGTACCCACTTCACGCGCCACCCGCGTCACCTCGGAAGCAAACGATGACAGCTGCGCCACCATGGTGTTCGCCGTCGTTGCCGACCGCAGGAACTGTCCCTTCAGCGGCCGCCCGTCGACATCGAGCATCATCGTCTGCGACAGGTCGCCCTTCGCCACGGCACCGATGACCCGCGCCATTTCCGTGGTAGGCCTGACCAGATCGTCAATCAGCGTGTTGACCGAATTGACAATGGTCGCCCAGCGACCGCCGGTCGGCGAGGCGGGACAGCGCTGCGACAGGCGTCCGTCCCGTCCCACCACGCGGCTGACGTTGACGATGCTGTTGGCCATGGCATCGCTGCTTTCCATGATCTCATTGAGCGTATCGGCAATCTTCCCGTCGAGGCCCGTCAGGTCGGACGGCATGCGGACGGAGAAGTCGCCCTTCTTCAATGCCATCAAGGCCGCCAGCAATTGACGGGAGTCCAGGGTCTGTTGCAGATCGGTAATGGTGTTCATGATTGAATTTGCCGATTAGAATTGGGTTGCGCTATTCTGGGTGCTGTCATTCATCACCGCAAGTACTACAACAGGTGTTTGTACAGGATGTACAGGAGACAGCTTGAATGATTACCATGAGTGACGAAAGAGCGCACATGCATTAGAATGCGAAGCCTTTCCGGCATACAACTAACGCGCAATTCTCTTGTGCAACATGCGCAGCATCTGCTTCAAACAGCGTCACCGTATAAAAGCGTTATTCAAGTTCGACGAACCTGCCTTCGCCCTGGCATGGCCCTGACATGCTACCGCCTGGGATTTATCAGCTCACTTAGCGAAACCGCCCGTGTCCAACGCAAGCCTCCCAAAAATCCTCGTCGTCAATGACGACCCAGGTAGCCTGATCGGACTGGTCGGCTTGCTTTCCCAGTGGACGGAAGAATTGTCCTTTGAAGTGGTGTCCGCGCGCTCCGGCGAGGAGGCGCTGCGCCATGTCCTGAAAAACGACTTCGCCGTCATCCTGCTGGATGTCAACATGCCCGGAATGAACGGATTCGAAGCCGCGGATGCCATCCATTCCCGCAAGGCGTCGGCGTCGACGCCGATCATTTTCGTAACGGCCTATCTGGCCGATGAAATGAACCGGCTCAAGGGTTATGAGCAGGGGGCAGCGGATTACCTGTTCACTCCCATCATTCCCCAGGTGCTCAAGGCGAAGCTGTCGGTCTTCGTCGCGCTGGCCCGGCAAAAGCTGACGCTCAAGCACCAGGCGGATGTCCTGGACCAGCGCGCCCAGGAACTCACGGCCATCAACAGCCGCCTGGAAGCGGAAATCGGCAAACGCAAGATCGCAGAGGAAAAGACGAAATCCGCGGAAGAGTTCCTGGCCATGCTCGGCCATGAGCTTCGCAACCCGCTGGCCGCCGTCAGCACCGCCGCCACCCTGCTCGGCTTCGACGGCGTCAGCGCGCAGCAGACGGCCAATGCGCTCAAGATCATCCAGCGCCAGACCGGCCAGCTCACGCGCATCGTCGAGGACCTGCTCGATCTGGGCCGGGTCATGGCGGGAAAGATCATCCTGTCGCGGCGGCCGGTCGATCTGTCGCAGCTGGTGCAAACCTGCGTGGAAACCCTGGCGTCATCCGGGCGCACCCACCAGCATGTGCTGAATGTGCAGGTCGAGACGGGCATGATTGACGCCGACCCGTCCAGGATGGAACAGATCGTCACCAACCTGCTGGACAATGCATTGAAGTACACGCCGGCGGGCGGCCATATCGCGGTCGAGGTGAAGCAGGATGCCGGCGACGTGATTCTTTCGGTACGCGACTCGGGCATCGGCATGTCGGCCGAACTGCTGTCGCAAATTTTCAATATCTTCGTCCAGGGCGAACAGCCGCTGGACCGGCCGCAAGGCGGCCTCGGCATCGGCCTGGCGCTGGTGCGCCAGCTGGTCACGCTGCATGGCGGCACCGTCACGGCGGACAGCAACAACAAGGACAAGGGCAGCGTCTTCGTGGTTCGCCTGCCGGGCATCGTCGCCCCGGCCGCCCTCAACTCCAGCCCGGCGGCGGTTGAAGCCGCCCCGCTGAACGCTGGCCGCATCGTCCTCATCGACGACAATGACGACAGCCGCGAGATCACCGCGATCCTGCTGGCATCGCTCGGACATCAGGTCTTTACCGCGCCCGACGGCATTTCAGGCATTCAGACCGCGTTCGCCGAAACGCCCTCCGTCGCCCTCATCGATATCGGCCTGCCGGGCATCGACGGCTATGAAGTCGCGCGCCGGCTGCGCGCGGATAGCCGCACCTCGCATATCAAGCTGATTGCCGTAACCGGGTATGGCTCGGACGATGCCAGCAAGCAGGCACTCCATGCCGGCTTTGATCTGCATCTCGTCAAGCCGGTGCCGATGGAGCGCCTGACCGAAGCCATCAATACCTTCCTGGACAAGACTCCGGCCCGGTTCGGCTGAGGTCGGCTGAAATTCCCGACGGCCAGCTTCGCCGTCCGGTGCGCGGCTAGGCTGTGTTTGATAGCGTTGCGAGCGGTTCGGATTGGCGCCGGGGAGCGCAGGCGCCAATCCGGATCGCGCAGCAGCTTATCAGACACAGCCTAGTGGTGCGAGTTAAAAATTTGTTGATCAAATGGTGGACGAGAATCATGCCGATACTGCGTCAAAAAAGCACAGCAAGGCCCCGGCCTTGCTGTGCTTTTTTCCTTGTCTCGACATGATTTCGCCACATTTGCCGTCAACAAATTTCCAACTCACACCACTAGAGCGTTTTCGGCTTGACCGGCCTGGTCAAGGTCGGGGCCGAGACAGATTGCCGCTGGAACGAGGCGTGACAACGCGACATGGCAAGGAGTCACAACGCAGCGCCAGCGGCAATCTGTCCCAGCCTCGACCATACCGGTCAGGGTGAAACTGCTCTAGGATCTCTTCGGCTTTGCGCCGGGTTTTTTGCCGGCGCCATCGGCGTCCGGCGCAATTCCTGTCGTATCCTGGGGGCCTGGCGGCGGAGTGAGCGCTTCCGGATTGGCATTGGGCTGGGCAGGAGGCGTGGCGCTGGAAGATTCCTTGCCCGGACCGGTCCGCATTCCCCGTGCAGCATTTCGCAGATCGGCATGGGTACGCAGGTTCAGGGGACCGCCCGTTCCTGCGCCTGGCGCCCGCGGCGTATCGGCAGGAGCGCCGGAACGCACGGCGGGACCGGTATCCTTCGGCCGCCCGCTCAAGAGCGCATGGATCTGCGGTGGAAGCGGTCCACGCGCCCGAAGTGCGGAAAGGTCCGCTACCGGAAAGCCGAACTGGGCCGTCTGCGACTGGACAGCTGGCTTGTCCGGATTGCCGGAAATCAGATCGAGCTGGCATTTCGCCAATCTGTTCTTTGCATTGATGTCCAGGATAACCCGTTTCGTCACTCCATTTTCTGCGGGCATGAAGGTGTAGGTCAGCGTACGGGCGCCGTCCGGCCTCGGAGGGTGGGAATCGCCCTGCTGGGCATAGGACTCGGTAGCCTGGATCTTGACTGCCATCCTGATTTCGGCGAGCAATCTTGCCACCTTGTGTTCATTCAACCCATCCTTCCCTATTGCTTTCACCGGCGCATGCAACGCCGACCATGCGAAGGTATGGGGATTGGGCGCTGTCGGCTGTCCCGCATTGGCAACCGGGGGCAGCTTGCGCAGGGTCCATGTGCCATCGCCAAGGTCAGGCGCGTTGGAGACTTGGCGGCTAGATGACGGAGCGACGGAGTCGGATTCACCGACGCGGGGCGGGGGCAAACCTGAGCGGGGCGGAATGCGGAAAGTCATGGTGCTTTGTCATCTCGAGATGGAATGGACTATGTGGCGCCATGATGCCGGATGGTTCCATTCCTAGCAAACGCTTCTTTCATCAGGCGCGCCGCCCTGTCCCTGCCGGCACGACATTGGCGGCGGCGGCGAGCAGTTCCGATGCCTGGAACGGCTTGCCGATATGGTGCTGGTAGCCGGCGGCCCGGGCTTTCAGCTGGTTCGCATGGCCGGCAAACGCGGTCAGCGCGATGGCCGGGAGATCCTGGTATTTCGGGAACTGGCGACGGATGGTCTGCAGCATTTCGTAGCCGTCGATGCCGGGCATGCCGATATCGCTGATGAGCAGGTCGGGATCGAATCCGGCAATGAGTTCCAGGGCTTCGGCGCCGGAACCGGCCGTCAAGGCCCGCGCCCCGTTTTCCTCGAGAAGGATGGCGAGCATGTTCCTGGCATCGGCTTCGTCGTCGACCACCAGCACGCGCACGCCGTTGAGCGAAGGCGCCTGGCCGACGGCGGACAAGTCCGGCTCCTGGATGGCGGTCTCTCCGGCGCCCCAGAGCGGCAGCGTCACCGCAAATGCCGCGCCGAGTCCCGGCCCCGGACTGGTGGCGGACACCGATCCCTTGTGCATTTCCACCAGCTGCTTGACGATGGCAAGCCCAAGCCCCAATCCGCCCTTGCGGCGGGTAATGGAGGAGTCCGCCTGCCGGAAGCGGTCGAAGATATGCGGCAGGAATGCCTGGTCGAGACCCTCGCCGGTGTCGGCCACCACCAGTTGCAGGCAGGGTCCGGCGTCTTTCAGCGAGACGGCGATCGAACCCGCTTCCGGCGTGAACTTGATGGCGTTCGACAGCAGGTTCGAGATGACTTGCTGCAGCCGGTCGGGATCGCCATTGACGATATCGCTGTCGGCTTCGATGGCATGCGTCAGCGTCAGCCGTTTCCGCTCCGCCTGCGGCCGCAGCGCGGTGACGGTGTTTTCCACCAGGGCCCCGAGCCGGACGGGTTTCAGATCCAGCACAAGCTTGCCGGAGATGACGCTGGAGATATCCAGCAAGTCTTCGATCAGCTTGGCCTGATGCAATGCGTTGCGCTCGATGGTGGCCAGTCCGCCGCGCAGCCGTTCCTCCGGGACCCTGGTCGACTGCAGCAATTGGGCCCAGCCGAGAATGGAATTGAGCGGCGTGCGCAGTTCATGCGACAGCGTGGCGAGGAAATCATCCTTCATCCGGCCAAGCTGTTCCGCCTGCGCCCGCGCCTGCCTTTCGAGTTCAAGCTGGCGCTTTCTCTCGGTGACGTCGCGCATCATCATGGAGACGCCGATGAACCCGCCTTTGTCATCCCTGACCGCCGAAAAGATGACTTCCATGGCAAACGAAGCATCGCCTTGCGCAAAGGAGAGTTCCGCCGTCATGGCCTGGGGCGAGGTCGCGACCCGCGCGAGATAATCCCGCACCGCCTGCGACCATAAGGGCGTATCGCTTACCAGACGGCCGATCGCGGCTTCGGCCGGCATGCCGAACTTGCGCACCGCTCCCGCGCTCCAGTAGACCACCCGCTGCGCGGTATCGAGCGAGACGATCACGTCCTGCGCCTGCATGAGCAGGTTAGCCAGATAATGGTCGGACAGCACCATGCGCCGGTAGTCGGCGCTGTCCACGGCCTTCGGCGCGCTGATCTGGACATTGGCGCGGTCGAGCGTGGTGCGCAGGCGCATGCGCGTTTGCGCGGTCCGCAATGCTTCCGCCAGCTGGCGGGAAAACGTCTCGGCGTCCAGTGTCGCGAGCGACCAGTGGCTGCCGATCATCGGTGCCCGGCTGAGTTCGCGGCGCAGCGCCTCGATGCGAGCCGCCTGGGGCGAAAAAATCAGGTGGCCCTTGTTCCAGTAGGTGCGCAATTGCCGCGCAACGGCCAGCGGATTGGGAATCGTCGGACCGAAAAACACCACCAGCGGCTCCTCGCCGGCGGCCGCCGCCTTCTTCATGAAGCCCGCAAGGCCGGACACCGCGACCCGCGATGCGGCAACGCCGAGCGAGCGCACCTGTTTTTCCAGCAGCCGGGCTTCCTCCTCGCCGCTGGCGACCGGCTCGTCGGCCTCGATGATCAGCACGCGCGAATTCAAGTCAGGGCCTCATGACATTCACAGCAGCGGAAGGCCCAGCAATGCCCTGCCGGTCCATACCTTGAGCATGTCCGTCGTGGGAGACATCACATGGCTGGCGCGCGCGTCGCGCAACAGGCGGGCCACATGGCTGTTTTCGCGATACGCGGCGCCTCCGCAGATCGTCATCGCCTCGTTGGCCAGATAGACAGCGGTATCGCCGGCTTCCGCCTTGCAGGCGAGAATGAAGGGCAGGGCATCCGGATCGCCCAGGTCGCCGCGCCGCCCCGCGTCGTAAATGAGCGCCCTCGTCTTTTCCACCGCCATCCACATGCTCGCGTAGCGCGCCTGCAGGATCTCGACATCGCGCAGCGACTCGCCGGAATGCGCATACCGGCGCGAGCGCAGGTGTTCTCCCGCCGCGTCGAGGGCCGCCTGGGCAATGCCCAGATAGGTGCCGGCCATGGCCATCAGAAAATAAGGGGCGACAACTTCAAACACATACCATACCTGGTCGCCCTGCTCGCCCAGCAGGTTGTGCCGGGGCACCCTGGCCCCGTCGAACTGCACGCCCCTGGCCGAATTGCCGCGCATGCCAAACCCGCTCCATGCTTCCAGCCAAGTCATGTCTTCGGTATCGCGGTCAACGATGAGGCAGCTGAAGTCGCCAGACTCGGCGGCATCGCCGGGTATGGTGGTGGAAACAACATAGGAATCCGCATGGCCGCCGTTGGTCACGAAACGCTTGGTTCCGTTGACTCTGAAATGCTCGCCGTCTACCGCCAGCGCCGTCTGCGGCAGGTAGAAATGCGCGCCGTTTCCGCTTTCCGACAAGGCCAGCGTCGTGACGTGCCGCCCCTGGGCGATGGGGCGCAGGTAATGCTCCTGCTGGTATTTGGTGGCCTTGGCGGCGATGACAGCGGTGCCGACGCAATGCATGCCGAAGCACAGGGCGGAGGAGGGGCAGGCGCGGCCGATCACTTCCGCCACCGCGCTGAGCGCAAGCAGGCCCTGGCCGTGGCCGCCAAGCGCCTTCGGCACCTGCAGGCCAAGCAAACCGGCTTTGGCAAGCGCATCCAGCGCATGCCCTGGCCACAGGCACTCCAGGTCGACCCGCTCGGCCAGCGGAGCAATCTCCTGCTCGGCAATCCGTTCTGCGGTGTCTCTGATGAGGTGAAGGGCTTCGGAAAACGCGGTCGTCATGCTTGTCTGAAATTCTGTTCACGCGCCCATGCCGTTGAAACACGTCGGGCAGCCAGGTGCTGTTCTTCAGCTTGAAACAGCCGAGGCGCCAGGAGCCTCGTCCATGTCGGACGGCAGGCGCATGGAGACACTTGCGGCACCTTGCAGGGGCAGCGGACAGGATGTCGAGGGTTCACGCATATCGGCAGGCAGGGACCTGTTCCTGTCCCATATGGCTGGCACCGGAGGCGGTTCACGCCCCCGGGAAGAAAATCATGCAAACTGGAAACAGAACGCTTGCAGTCGGCCGGATCAGGCGGCGGCTTCGAGCACGACGCCGTCTACGGCTTTCGGAACAGCCTGCTTGTTGCGCGAAGGCGGCAGGCGGCGAAGAGTGCGCAAGGATTTCATGTCACGAATCTCGATGCTGCGCTGTTCGACAGTGATCAGGCCGGCCGCATGGAATGCCGAAAGCGTGCGGCTCACGGTTTCGAGGGTCAGTCCGAGGTAGCTGCCGATTTCCTGGCGCGTCATGCGCAGGTTGAACTGCGTGCCGGAATATCCCATCGCCGAGAAGCGATCGGACATCGACGCCAGAAAGCGGGCCACGCGCGCTTCGGCACTGAGGGCGCCGATGGCGGAAATCATGCCCTGCTCGCGAATGAGTTCGCGGCTCATGACGCCGAAGAATGCCGCCTCGACTTCCGGATTGGCGCGGCCAAGGCTGGAAAGCACCTTGAACGGAATCAGAATGACTTCACACGTGGTGAGTGCGACCGTTTCGGTGTTGTAGTGCTTGCCGTGGATGCCGTCGATGCCGATCAGATCCCCTTTCATCGGAAACGCGAGCACCTGCTCGTTGCCGCTTTCATCGATCATCACCGACTTCAGGAAGCCGGAGTTGACGACGAACAGCATGTCGAACGGCTGGCCGATGGTATGCAGGCGCTGGCCGGCCTTGAACTGCATGTGCTGGAACTGCAGTTCGTCGCTGCCGGCCCTTTCGTGAATGCCGAGCAGTGCGCAGACATCCTGCAGGCTGGACCACAATTTGGCCTGACGCTGCCAGCTGCTGCCTGCAGCGCCGGATTGTGCCGTGACGGAAGAAGCAGCGGAGATAGTCGGGTTTTCAGCGATCAACATAGGTAAGCCTTTACTTGAAGTGTGCGTTGCATGCCGAACTGCAGTGTTCGAATCTGTACGGATTATGAGCAATAACTTGCAATCGGAAAATCAGATAACGGATGAAAACACTTGTAGGCGGTCAAGTGCCAAGTTAGGAAAACCCCTACTGCCCCGTGCTTGAGATTGATGCAGACAGGCAATGAAACGCGATGTCCCGCGATTCTTGCGTTGCCGATGGAACTATGGAACACGGGTTGCCACACATCCATTACCTGCACCACCTTCGTCACCACTACGCGATTTTGCCAATGCCGAGACACCACGTCACCGCGATGCAGGAAAGCGCATCGTTGAAGAGAACACCACGGACACCGGATTTGATGCCGGCAGGGAGCACACGATGAATCAGTTGATCAATGAACGCCCACGTTTCGAAACCGACCGCTTCACCGTGGTGCTGCTGTCTCCCACGGAAGCGCGAAAGCTGGCGGAATTCCTGCTTCAGGATGAGCGGCTCGGCGCACGCGTTCCCTGGCTGACCGACAAAAGCCAGGACGGTGCGCTGCGCGAAGCCTATGGCATCGGCCTGCAGGCGGCCGCCGGGGTCATCAGGGTATGGGGCATCATCATGAGAGAACGGCAACTGCAGATCGGCGCCATGATTGTCAAGAATTCGCTGGACGGAATCGATGTGGATGCGCTGGTCGCGCCTCAATACTGGGATCAGGATGTGATTGAGGAGGCGGCCGAGCCGCTGATGGAATGGCTGGAAGACAACGTGGACCTCTACCACACCATTCCCGCCGTCCTGCATTGATCCGGGGTCACCCGGCGCCCGGCACATTACCGGAAATGCCGGCGACGCCTCATGCCCGAAATCACTCTGGCTGCGTCCCGAGCTCATCCCTCATTCACTCATGACCGCCTTGCCGCTCCCCTGCCCGGCCACATGAACCGATGGTTGCTCCGGGACAAGCCGGCATCTGAAGCGGACTGCGCGGAGTGCGGCAAGCGCATTCAAAAAAGAAGGCCCGCGTGCCAGTCGGGACGCGGGCCAAGAACGGGGCTTTTCCTAGGAGAGTTACTACGCTTTCAGGTTAGCCTCTGATACGCATGGCGACTTAGCCTTCCTCAAGACTGAAACAGACACTTACATGCCTTACATTTTTTCAGCCGTGCAACAGCCAACTGCTACCGATACCAGAACCAAGCCAGCGCCCCAAGCGCTCCCAGCCAGAGCATGACGATGCCGACAGCGCCGGCGAGGCTGGTCGGTCTGGACTTTTCCCTTTCCATCCAGGCTTCGGCCTGCGTCCGGCATTCCTGAACGACATGCGGCGGAATGAGCCGCACCGCCAGCCAGATCAGCGAAGGCAGCAGCAGCACATCATCGATATAGCCCAGCACCGGCACGAAGTCAGGGATCAGGTCAATCGGGCTCAGGGCATAGGCCACCGTAAAGACGCACAGCGCCTTGGCAAGAAAGGGCGTATCCGGGTGACGGCGGGCGAACCACAGCATGAGCGCATCGCGCTTGATGCGACGCGCCCAGTTCCTGACCGACTCCGTAACCGACATGCAGCCCCTCCTTTGTTGAGGTGGCAAAGCATACGTGATTCGGTGCGAGCTTGCCATGCGGGGCATGCCCGCCTTTGACGCGGGCCTCCAAATTTCTACGACGATCAAAATTCCCTCCTTGTCGGCGCATCGCCGCTGCTGCCCGCTACAGTCGACAGAACAAGCTGCGGACACTAATGTCTATTTATGCTCATGGTTGATGGCCGGCACATCGGCGAGCGACAAGATCGCTGCTTGCGTCTGCCTCCGGAGTGATTGCTGATGGATTACCTTGTGAACATCGACGTCGATGACCTGGAAAAGGCCATTGCCTTCTATGGCGCCGCCTTCGGCTTGCGTGCCGGACGCCGCCTCGGCGCTGATGCAGTGGAAATGCTCGGCGGCCCGGCACTCATCTATCTGCTCAGGAAGGAAGCCGGTACGCAAGCCTCCGCGGCGACATCGCAATCGCGCTGCTATGCACGCCACTGGACACCGCTTCATCTGGATTTCGTGGTGGAAGAGATCGAAGGCGCCGTACAGACTGCGGTTCAGGCAGGTGCGCTGCTTGAAGCGCCCATCACAACTCACTCATGGGGCAAGCTGGCGCCGATGGCGGACCCATTCGGCCACGGCTATTGTTTCGTGCAGTTTCTCGGAAGCGGGTATGCCCAAATCACCGGAAACGATACACAATGATTGCGCCACGGATGCCGGCACGCCATGCGCATGCATGCGCGGCGGGTGTGAAGGTGCGCATCACTCGCCAGCGCATGGTCGGAAGCATCGCCCGACACAGTGATGCGGACATAGCAGCCGGAGTAACGCCCGGCCATCCCGTGGCCCGGCCGTTCGCGGCCCGGCCGGCCATCCGTTCTCGGCATCCCCTGCTGATCCGAAGCAAGGCCGCGCCGCTTTTTTGTTTTTGGATAAATCGGCAAGACGCCATTAGCCCTAATCTGTAAGGCTTCCGTTACGCTTGTGCATTCTCACTCAATCGCCATGACTAAGCTACCCACAGGATTCACCATGCACCTCGAACGTTCCATTCCCCTGCATCTGCTTACCGAGCTTCTTGAAAGATGGAAATCATCGATCCATGTCGAGGACATTGGCGGCGAGAACGAACGGGAATCGGTACGCGCCTTCACCTTGCAGAAATGCATTGAAGAACTGGAGTCGGCGATCAAGCGATAAGGCAGTGACGACAAGACATAAAAAAGCCCGCAGCCTGTTATGGGCAGCGGGCGAATCCAACAGGAGTTGGAGGAGACAAGAAGGAGATTAGGACAGGGGTGGAAATTTCAAGCCCCTTTTTTATCGCTGATCCAATTTTTCTGCAGAACTTCCATGCCACATGACCATCATTTGATGGTGGAGGCTGTTATGAACGCCAATGGAACGATGTACCGGGGCCGGGATTTGCTGGTCTTGAAGAAAACCCTATGCGAGGAAATTGCCAGAGTCAACGAAGTCTTGTTGCGCTTGCAATACCGGTGCCAGCATCTGGTTGCGCCCGACCTTTCGAAAGACGAGCTTCTGGAAATCTTTCGCGAGGAACATGCCCGCCTGCTGAGGCAATTGCAGGCGATCGATGCCAGCCTGCTCAAGGCGACAGACACTACCGCTCCAACCCTGGTGGAAGAGCACCGGCAGATGGAGCGCTGGCGAAATACGCTGGAGACCATTCCGCCGACTGCCATGAGACATTGAAGAATGCGCAGCGGAGCGGATGTCCGCGCCGCGGCTGCGCAGAGGCGGTGGCATGGCATGACGCGGGATTGAGGCAAAGCCATTTGAACAGAAACCGGCTGCCGATTCATGCATGCACACTTCTGCTGCCATTCATCCGGCCGGGCTGACCGGCAATGCTCCCGAAGCGTAAGGCGGGATGCGCTCATGCAGGGAGACATGCCATAAAGCTATAATTGCCGACTTCATTTTGCGTCGTTACGCTACCAGGCGTGCTCTGCCGATTACAGATCGGTATTCATCGCCTTTGCCGCATCGACACTGAACAAGGGCAAGCACGATGGCAACAGGCAGTACCCCGGGCGAACGCGCGAGCAAGACGCTCGACACGAATGAAAGCGCGGAAGCGGCAGGCGTGCCGGCGGCAGGACAGCTGGAAGGCAGCGACTACAATCCGCTCGGCAATCCCGGCATGAAACACTGGCAGGCCGCCTATGTCGCGCGGCCCGGTCTGGAAGAACGAGGCAACATCTTTTTTGCCGCGGTCGAGATGACCCGCATGCCGATGCTGGTGACCGATCCCAATCAGGAAGACAATCCCGTCGTCTTCATCAACCGTGCCTTCCTGGACCTGACCGGATACACGGAAGAGCAGGTGCTGGGCCGCAATTGCCGCTTCCTGCAAGGCCCGGAGACCAACCGCGACACGGTCGCCGAAATCCGCAACGCGTTGCAGGAACAGCGCGCGGTGGCGGTCGACATCCTGAACTACAAGGCCGACGGCACGCCGTTCTGGAATGCACTCTTCGTCGGCCCGATCTTCGATGCCAACGGCAAGCTGCTGTACTACTTCGCGTCGCAACTCGACATCACGCGCCGCCGCATTTCCGAGCAGTCCTATCTGCAGGCGCAGAAGATGGAGGCGATCGGGCAGCTTACCGCCGGCCTGGCGCACGACTTCAACAACCTGCTGCAGGTCATCAGCGGCAATCTCGAAATCGCGGTCGACGTCCTTGAGCCCGGCGGTGCCGCGCATGAAGCGGTGGAACGCGCGCAAATGGCCGCCGGCAAGGCCAGCAAGCTGACCCAGCAGCTTCTTACCTTCGCCAGGAGACAGCGCCTCGAACCGAAGCGCGTCAACCTCAACTCGCTGGTGGTCGAGTTCAGCGACATGCTGGTCAGGACACTGGGAGAAAAAGTCGACCTGCATCTCGATCTCAAGCCCGGCCTTCCGTCCTGCACGCTGGATGCGACGCACATGGAAATGGCGCTGCTGAATGTGCTGATCAATTCCCGCGATGCGATGCCCGGCGGCGGCAGGGTTACCGTCGCCACCTCCGTCATGCATGACAAGGAAAAGGTCGCAAGGCATAGCCTCGACCCCGGCGTCTATGTCGTCATCTGCGTGATTGACGAGGGAGAGGGCATGACGGCGGAAGTGGTTCAGCGCGCCACGGAACCGTTCTTCACCACCAAGGGCCCCGGCACCGGACTCGGACTGGCGATGGTGCATGGCTTCGTGCAGCAGTCGCACGGAAGGCTGGAAATTGAAAGCACGCCCGGTGAAGGCACGACCATCCGGATGATTTTTCCTGTCGCCGACCGCACGGCATTCGAACTGGCGGCGACCCGCAGCAAGCCCTTGGCGAACGGGCCCAACTGGAGCCCCTCCGCCATCATCGGCCGGCAGACGATCATGGTGGTGGACGACAGCCAGGATGTGCGCGAGCTTGCCGAAGCCTTCCTGCGCTCCCTGGGCTACCGGGTGCTTGCGGCGCAAAGCGGGGAAGAAGCACTGGAGATGCTGGAGCGCTACGGCAGCATCGATCTGCTGTTCACCGACATCATCATGCCCGGCGGCATGAATGGCCTGCAGCTGATGAAGCGCATGCGCGAACGCCAGCCCGATCTGCCGGTTCTGCTGGCAACCGGTTACATGGAAGACCTGCCGCGCCACAATGCCGAGTCGCCCGGGCTCAACATTCTCGCCAAGCCCTACCGGCAGGCCGACCTGGCCGAACGGGTGCGGGCCGCGATACAGAAGACCGCGTCGTTGACGCCGCCGGGCAGCTTCCGGCATGAGGGATGATACCCATCTCCATCCTCACAGTCTCTGCAAGAAACTGTGAGGATGGAGATGCGGGCTGGAGCGGTGTTGACGGCAAATGCAGGGACATCATGCCGGGACAAGGAAAGAGTCACGGCCATCGTCTCGCAAGCAAATTGTCTTAACTTGCAGCGCTAGAGCGTTTTCCCGCACCCGCCTTGTTGGCCCCGTCTGCCGCACCGATGGCGGTCTTTTTTGTCAGGCGCTTAGCCGGCGACGTCTTCCGGCCCTGTCCGCCGATGGCTCCGGACGCGGCGATCCCCAGTAGCCTGCGAAATGTCGGGCATTCCATGTGACTCGGCGCGGAGCAGGCTGCCGCATGCCGCAATCCATCGCGCATGGCGCTCAACTTGCGGATCGTCCTCTCAAGTTCATCCGCCTTGCTGGTCAACAACTGCCGGTCGATCCGCGGATTGCCATCGGGTGCGAACATGTGCCCGATCTCGTCGAGCGAAAATCCGGCGGAACGTCCGAGCGCGATCAAGGCCAGTCGATCCAGCACATCGGCACCAAACAGGCGGCGCAGGCCGCGCCTGCCGACCGAGACGAGCAAACCCTTTTCCTCATAGAAGCGCAGCGTCGAGGCCGGAACGCCGGACCGCCGTGCCACCTCGGTAATATCCATATCACCCCCTTGACTTCAAGTTGACTTGAAGTTGTACGCTACCTCCACTGCCGAATAAATGCAAATCGCACATTGGAGGGAAACATGGATTATCTGACATCCGCCGTGATCATCGGCGCAGGCGCAACGGCCGTCATGGACGTGTGGGCGATCATCCGACAAAGGCTGCTCGGCCTTGCGCCGCCGAACTATGGCCTCGTGGGACGCTGGATCGGGCATATGCCGCAAGGACGGTTTCGCCATGCATCCATCGCGGCGGCGCCGTCGGTTCCCGGCGAGCGGCTGATCGGGTGGATAGCCCACTATCTGATTGGAATTGCGTTCGCATGCGCGCTGCTCGGCATCTGGGGGCTCGCATGGGTCCGGCAGCCAAGCATCGGTCCGGCACTCATCGTCGGCATCGCCACGGTGGCCGCGCCTTTCCTGCTGATGCAGCCCGGCATGGGCGCCGGCATTGCCGCCTCGCGGACGCCGCGCCCCGGCGCTGCCCGTTTGCAGAGCCTGGTCACCCATGCGGTTTTCGGCCTCGGCCTTTATGCGGGAGGCTGGATCGCCCGCCTGCTTCACTCGGCCTGAGCGCAGGCCGGATCACATCCATCAACCAGTTTTTTTACCTCGTTCACAGGAGAATCACATGCGTATTCCCGCGCGTTTCGCACCCATCCTTTTCAGCGCCTTGCTCTCGGCCATCATGGTCTGCATCGTATCCGGCTTTGTGCTCACGACCTCGCAGGGGCTCCATCCCGGCCTGGCGGCGCAATGGTGGAAAAGCTGCCTCACGACATGGCCGGTCGCCTTTCCGACAGTGGCGATCGTGGCTCCATGGGTGCGGCGGATTGTCGGCCGCATCACCGCATGAAGTCGGGCGGCGGCAGGCATGACCGGGTCCATCGTTGCCTGTCATCGAACGCCTCTCGCCAGACCCGTTGGGCGGCGTCCAACATCCGCTTGCATGGACTCCTCGACCGGCGTTCATGCTTTGGGCGTTCCTCGACCATAAGCGACCGTAAACGACCGTAAGCCACTGAAGCAGCGGCACCATTCCGTTGATTCGGCCCGAAACATGGTTCCTTTTTCGGGCCGCTGATCTCACCCTCTACCTCTAGAGCGGATCGCAGGTGAATGGTCGGTCGCCTCGGCTTGCCCTGGGCGCATGGCCGCGTTGTCCGTCGCTGGTGTGGCCCGCCACACGGCGCTCCTTGCGCCTTGCCCTGCATCCCGGGGCAAACCGATTCTTCCATACACCCACCTGCAATCCGCTCTAGGAGAGGGCCGGGGTGAGGGGATTGGGCCCAACCTATTTTCAAGCCGGATCCACAGCTTATCCATCCGGTGGCACGGCCCTTGCAGACCTCACTGCCAAGCAAGGATGTTGTCATGATGTTCTTGCGGCGTATTTGCAATGCTCCTGCAAATACGATCATCCAACCAATCAGGAGAAAGCAAATGGATACGACTGTCGCCAAGGATCTTGCTGCCGCCGGCAAGTTGAATGCAGGAAGTGATGCAGAGGACCGGCATGCGCGAACGGGAAGACAATGGATGCCGGCACTGGTGACACTGGTGGCGCTGGCAGTAATCTGCACTCCCGCCGGCGCCTCCGATACCGGCGCCGAAGCAAGGATTTTTGACAGGTCCGGCAATCAGGTCGGCAAGCTCACGCTGTCTCAGCAGGAAAACGGCGGCGTGTCCGTCCAGGTTCGCGTCAATGACCTTCCGCCGGGCTTCCATGGATTCCATGTGCATGCCGTCGGCGAATGCACTCCGCCCTTCACATCGGCCGGCGGCCATTTCGACAAGGACAAGCATGCGCATGGAAACCACAGCGGCGACCTGCCCGTACTGCAGGTGAAGGCCGACGGCAGCGCGAAGGCAACGGTCAATACCGACCGCTTCAGCGTCGCCGATCTGTTCGACGGCGATGGCAGCGCGATCATCATCCATGCCAACCCGGACAACTACGCGAACATACCCACCCGGTATGCCGCCGCGCCGGACGCCGCGACACTGGCGACGGGCGATGCGGGCGACAGGATCGCATGCGGAGTGCTGGAGAAAGCAGCGAAGAAATAGGCGTGGCCGCCGGTGCTTTCCGGCCTTCAGCCCTCAGCCTTGGAACGGAAGCCGCCCGGGCCGCTGATCGCGCAATGCGGCCCGCTGTTCAGCACTGTTCAGCACTGTTCCGCACTCCTGCCGGTGTAGCGGCCGGCACGGTGGTTGCTGGCAAGCGTCAGGTTGAGAATGACGGTGGCGATCAGCGAGATGAGTGCGGTGTAGAAACTGGTCGTCATCGCGAACAGCAGCAGCACCAGGCAATCCAGCGCCAGCTGTGTCAGGCCGGCACGCAGTCCGAAGGCTTCCTGGAGATACAGGCAAAGAATATTGAAGCCGCCGAGGCTTGCATTGTGGCGGAACAGGATCAGCAAGCCTACGCCGGCGAGCAGGCCGCCCGATATCGCCGCAAACATGACATCGATTTTCTCGAGACGCAGCAGGAAGGGAATGGCTTCGCACAAAGCGGACAGCAGGAGTACCGAGCCGAGTGTCTTGACCGTAAATCCCCAGCCCTTCTTTCTTACTGCAAGAACGTAGAAGGGAAGATTGATTGCCGCGAAAAACACACCGAAGCTGATGCCGGTCAGCTGTTGAAGAAAAAGCGCGACGCCGACGATACCGCCGGTCACCAGGCCGGCCTTGCTCAGCACCGTCACGCCGATGGCGGCCAGCAAGGTGCCGGTGCCTATCGCCTGCAGGTCTTCGATGATGGTATGCGTGCCGGCGCGGTCGATCCGGCTTGCGTGGTGAAGTGGCATGGCGGTATCTTCGAGCGGTCTCTTCTTCCTCGGGCATCAGGCGGTGATGCAATCCGTTCCCTGCGCTTCGGCAAGCTGCAGGACCGATGCAAGCATCCTGTCCATGGTGGTGATGTGGGAATCGAGCCAGTGGGAAAACAGGCCGGCGATTTCCCGTCCCTCCGCGACCGCACCCTCTTTTACACGCATGCAGGCATGCCCCAGCGCGTTCAGCGCCTGGACATGCTGATCGCGGTGGCATGCGATTCCCGGAAAGGCGATCTCTTCCATCGCCTGTTCTTCCTCCATGAAATGCGCATGCACTTCCCTGATCAGGGCGTCGAACGCCGCGGCGAATTCCTCGTCGGCCACCGATGAAAGACGGTCAAGCTTTTCATGCAGCGCCTGGTGGGAGTCATCCATGAAAGCGATGCCCAATGCGAGCGGATCCGAGGAAGACTCGGGAGACGGAGTAAGACACATACGTGTTTCCTTGCTGTGGCAAATGGCGGCAAACGGCGGCGGATGTCTGCATCGGCCATGCCGCAACAGGAACCGGCTCAATGCAGGAGTGATATGGTGATCCGGCGATTGCCGATGATGCGAGGCGGTGCGCCCGCCCCGCATGGGAGACGGGTCAGGCCTCATCACCAACGAATCACCAGGCAGCGATGGTAGAAGCAGCGAACGGAAATTTGATTGATCCAGGTCAATTTATTCCAAGCGGACCGACGCCGAGCAACCGGACTTCATGTTGACCGCATCAGTCCAGCGGCCTGCCGCCCTGGGCGGATGGCAACCATGCGAGCACGCCGGCGCCCGCCGCGTGGACGGCCCCTGCGAGGTAACCGGGAAACTGCTGCGACCCCTGCCGGCGATGCCGGTGAAACGGCCTTGCCATGGGCCGGACGGCGCGGCGGCTGGGGAGCCTGAACATGCTGCTGGCCCGTGCTGTCGATGCCGGCGGCCGTCGCGATGTGCCGGTCCATTGCGCTGGCGCGCAGCGTCATGGCCCATGATGATCTGGCTTCAGGCAGGCTGGTGCGGCTCTTCCCGGAAATCAGCTTCGCTTCGCCATTGGCTTACTACGTGGTGTACCGGCTCGAGTGCGCCAGCCTGCCAAGAGTGGCGGCTTTCCGTGAATGGCTGTTCTTGGAACTGGGACTGGGCCGATAGCATCGATCAGGATGCCGCTTCCCACGTTGCGCTCGTCGTCCATCGGCTCGCCATGGACGCCTGATCTGCCGCGTCGGTCTTGCCAGGCGAGACATCCATCGTCTTATTCGTCATGCTGCGCCGGCCAGCGATCCTCGAAGACCAGTTCATCAAGCCGGCGCGGCTGCGCCCATCCCTCAAGCTCCAGCATGGGTTTCGGGTAGAAGTGTTCGACATGCCCGAGACAGAGGATGGCCACCGGCTTGCCGCCCGGCGGAATGGCGAGCAGTTGAGCCAGGCGGTCCGGGTCGAACAGCGAGACCCAGCCCATGCCGATGCCTTCCGCGCGCGACGCCAGCCAGATGTTCTGGATCGCGCAGGCCACCGAGGCCAGGTCCATTTCCGGCAGCGTCCTGCGGCCGAAGATATGCGGCTCGCGCCGGTCCATCAGCGCAACCACCAGCACTTCTCCGCACTCGCGGATGCCTTCCACCTTGAGCCGCATGAATTCATTGCCGCGTTCGCCGAGCGCTTCGGCGGTGCGCTGCCGCTCGTCGTCGACCATGCGATGAATTGCTTCGCGCAGTTCGCCGCTGCGGATGCGGATGAATCGCCACGGCTGCATCATGCCGACGCTGGGCGCATGATGGGCAGCCGTCAGCAGGCGCGCCAGGAGCGCCTCGTCGACCGGGCCCGGAATGAAATGGCGGACATTGCGGCGCTGCGCGATGGCCTTGTAGACGGCGTTGATGTCTTCAGTGCTGAATGGTTCGGACATGTTGTTGTGTTCGCGACTGCGTGCTTGCGTGGATGGTGGCTGGCCCTGCTACAGGGTTACTGGGTTACTGGGTTACTGGGTTACTGAAGCTTGCCATTGATCGGGGGTTCTGCGGCTCAGAGAATGCCTCTCTCCGCATAAGGCTCGTTGCTCAGCACCCGGCCGTAGCCCAGCCTGCTCAGGTCTATCGTTTCAAATCTGCGATGCAGGATCAGTTCCGCGATCGCGCGGCCGACCGCCGGCGCATGCATCATGCCGTGACCGGAAAAGCCGGAGGCGACATAGAAGTTGTCATGATGCCCGGTCCAGGGGCCGATGATCGGATTGCCGTCGAGTTCGCACTGCTCATACAGGCCGGACCAGGTGCGATGGCATTTGGTGCCTTCGAAGGCGCCCGGGAAGCGATGGGCCAGCGCCGGCCACACCGCGCGCTCGAAATAATCGTGGTCGACGTCGAAGTTGAAGCCGCGAGGCTCATGCGAATTGACCAGGCCGCCGGAGTAGCCGTTGCCTTCGGGGCGGAACGCCAGCCGCTGCAGGTCCTTCACATACGGCAGCGGTTCTATCCTGTTCTGCCCGGTGAAGTAGTGCTCAAAGCGGCGCAGCGGGCTGACCGGCAATGCCATGCCCGCCATGGCGCTGACCTGCGCCGACCAGGCGCCGGCGGCATTGACGAAGGAGTCGGCCTTCACTTTATCGCCGGTATTGAGCACCGCATCCGTGATGCGGCCGCCGGAATTGATGAAATCGACCACTTTCGCCTGCACATATTCAACCCCGAGGGAACGGGCCTTGCGCCGCATGCCTTGCAGAAAGCTGTTCGGATCGCACCAGCCGTCGCCGGGAGAATAGGCGGCGCCGTCGATGTCGTCGACGCGCATGGAAGGAAACAGCTTGCGCACGCCTTCGCGGTCGAGCAGGCGGATGTCGGCGCCGAACGAGCGCTGCACTTCGGCGTTGTCTTCGAGCACGCGCAGCGCGGATGCTCCTTGCACGATGAACAGGTAACCCTGCTCTTTCCAATCGACAGGCGCCGGCGCGCCATCGACGCTCATCAGTTCGGGGAAACGCTTGATGAAGTCGATGCTGTAATGCGACATCGCAACGTTTTCCGGGCAGGAAAACAGACGCCGGGCACCGCCGGACGCGCGCGGCGTGGACGCGAACTCATAGGTCGGATCGGGTTCGATGACGGCAATCGCCATGCCCCGCCCCTGTTGCATGAGGGCACAGGCTATTGCCGTTCCGATAATACCTCCGCCCGCGATCAGGACGTCATAGTTGCCGCGCAGTGTAGTCATGTGTTTTCCGTCGCCAATAATGCATGCAATCCGGTATGAAGGTCGATGCCTGCAGCTTGTCGCCGTATCCGAATCCAGGTCGCGAAAGTATAATGCCTTGCTCATGACTTCATGGCAGTCCGCCATCCCGGCGCTGCTGCCATGGCACCAGGCGAGGCCGACACCCGATGGCTCAAGTGACTTCAGACCAGATTGTTGCGACGCTGCGCAAGCGGATCTTCGACGGCGACCTCGGCGGCGGCATGCCGCTGGATCAGGAAAAGCTTGCACATGAGTTCGGCGTCGGCGGCCTGCCGGTCAATGAAGCGTTGAAACGCCTGGAAGGCGAAGGCCTGGTGCGGCAGGATCCGCAAAAGGGCGCGGTCGTGCTGATGCATACCATCGATGATGTCATCGAGATGCTCGACATCCGCATCGGCCTGGAAACACGCGCATTGAAACTCGCCATCCCCAACCTGCGCCATTCGCACATCGCCGAAGCGGAAGCCATCCTTGCGACTTACGACGAGGCCAACAGCCCCAGTTCCTGGGCCTACCTGAATCTCAAGTTCCATCTCGCGCTGTACCGCCCCGCCAACCGGCCGCGTCTGCTGAAGATGATCGAGGATCTCGCACTCGGCACGCAGCGTTACATCCGTATCCATATTTCCGACATGCTGGGCCGCGACAAGCCGCAGGAGGATCATTATGAAATCCTGCATGCGGCGCGCATCGGCGACGTGGACGCCGCGGTGCGTCTGCTGGAGGAACACATCACGCAGACGCAGCAGGCGCTTGTCGCCTCCCGCAAGGCTGCGGACGCGCGGCCTGCAAATTGATCAAAAGAGGAAGGCAGGGCCGGCTTACTTGCCCGCTTCGAATGCTTCGCCCGTCTCGAAGAAATTGCCGCCTGCTATGTAGTGAATGCTGCGCGGGGCGTCTTCCTCAAATACCCAGTGGCCGTTCCTGAAAGCGCGCTCGTCCGCCCAGGCGGCAACCACCTCGGCGAGAAAGAGGTCGTAGGTGTGCTGTATGTGCGGCTCGGAAATCACGCGGCATTCCAGCCAGCCCAGGCATCCTTCCAGCAGCGGCGCCTTCACTTTTTCTCCGGCGAAAACGGCAATCCCCTGCGCATCGAATTTCTCCGATTCGCGGCCGGATACCGAGCCCACCGCAAGCGTAAGCCCGGCCATCTCCCGCGAAGGAACGTTGAGCACGAATTCGCCCGAACCTTCGACCAGCTGCCGCGTCAGGGTATTGCGGTCGATGACGACGGCCACCTTGGGCGGAGAAAAATCGAGCGGCATCGACCATGCCGCCGCCATCACGTTACGCCGGCCATCGTGTTCACTGCTGACCAGCACGGTGGGGCCATGATTGAGCAGGCGGTAGCATTTGGCAAGATCGACGGGAAGACGCGGTTTCATGATGTTGGCAAATCCTTGATAGGGATGTGGCGGGATGGATATTATGAACAATCAACAGGAATGAGGCAGGGGATGGACTTTTGGCGCGGGCGGGGTAAGATTTCTTCCTGGAGACCAAGCCGGCAAAACCTGTCGCTCATTGCTGGTGAGGCCTGGGAATGAGGAGAACGGAAAGACCTTCCGCGGTCTTGGCAACTCCCCTCGCCCCACCTCTTCACCCGCCTGCGGGTGAGGAGCATCATTCCACGTGTCGACCACCTTAGGTTTTAATGTACATCCATGTCATCGACGCTTCCCGCGCTGCCCTTCCCGATCCGCACTGAATGCCCTCCGGGCGCATGCAGCTGCGAGCGGGAGATTCTGCTGAGCGATCCCAATGCCGACCTGCGCGTGCTGCGCCTCACCAGGGAAGAGGAAAAGCGGCTGGTGGCGCGCATCGAAAACATTTCCAGCTATGCCGATCTGCGGCATATCGAGAAGCGCATGGCGGAGCAGCTGGGCATCGTGCTGCAGATTGCGCCCGGCGCGCGCGAGGTGCGCACGGTGCGCGGACTCAGCATCCAGCTTTCCGAGCAGCGCGGCCTGTGCCGCAAGATCCGCCAGTCGATACCCGCCGCCGTACGCAGGTGCCTGGAAAAAAATCCCGATATCGTGTTTGCGATCCTCAACGAGCATGACTTGCTGGGGTAATGGCGCGAGCGGTTCACAGTCGCGTCGAGAAGCGCACGCGTACGTACAGTGACGATCCCGTTCGACATAGGACGACATCGGATTGATATAAGGCAGGCCGAGACGGCTGTACACGCATTCCGGTCCGCTTCGGGCTTAAGCGTATCCGCTTCCCGGGTGCTGCCACTTCTTCAATGCAGTTACTGTTACTCGTTGCCGGGCTCCGATCCCGAACCCGGCTGTACCGGCTTGCGCGTCCGTTCAAAGAAGGGGGTGCGGATATCGAAGTCGTCCTTCAGCCGCGCCACCCGCAAGGCATCGTTCTCGTAACGCCTGGCGTAGAGAAGCAGCAGCGAGCCGATCTTTTCGAAATGGCCGACATCTTCCAGGAACAGCACCATGGGAATCTGCAGGCCGGACTCGTCCCGGACGAAAGGACGACCGCAGCGATACAGGCCCATGCGTTCGTAGTACGCCGCCAGGATGGGATTGCAATGCGTGATGCCGATCAGGCGTCCATGATCGCGGGTGAAGCAGTACATGCGGCACAGCATGCGCGCAACACGACGCGACCATTGGGCGTCGGCGGCCAGCGTCAGCCCATCGAGATAGGCGACCGGCATCGACAGGCGGTCGATCACCTTGCCGAGTCCCAGCCTTTCGGCGCTCTCGCGGCTTGGAAGATCGAGCCACAGGCTGGCGCAGCCAGCCACCTGCCCGGGCGCATCGACGGCATAGAAACTCCATGGCGAGCCGGGTTCGGTCGGCCACAGCATGCGCTGCAGATGATCGGCGCCGGGCGGCGAACGTTGTCCGCGCTCGACATGGACCTGGTAGCGGAAACGCGCCACCGCCTCCAGTTCTTCCCGGGTAGTGGCAATGCGCACTTCCGCACCGCCATGGTACTCGCCGACGGCGGATTGCTCTGTCAGGGCCTCCGCGAATTCAGGCAGATTCACGGGAAACTTGCTGCTGTACTGCCTGTTTGCATTTCGGTACATGGGAGGCCTGACGGGGACGGGGAAGGAGAATGAGGACGGCGATGAGAGCCATATCAGACTTCGGGAAGTGCCGGAAGTTTTCCCCGCTTTAACCGGCATCAAACGTAGCCCCTTCCTTCTCCGCCGGCGCCGTGCCGCTTAGCTGCGCTTGGGAATCTCCAGCCCTCTTGCCACCGCCGGACGCGCCACGAATGCAGCCAGCACGCGCTTGACATTCGGAAAATCATTGATGCCGACCAAATCGCCGGCATCGTAGAAACCGATCAGGTTGCGCACCCATGGAAAGGTGGCGATATCGGCGATGGTGTAGGCGTCGCCCATCAGCCATTGGCGACCGGCAAGCCGGGTTTCGAGCACGCCGAGCAGGCGTTTCGATTCGGCGACATAACGGTCGCGCGGACGCTTGTCTTCATAGTCGCGTCCGGCGAACTTGTGGAAGAAGCCAAGCTGCCCGAACATCGGGCCGATGCCGCCCATCTGGAACATCAGCCACTGGATGGTTTCGTAGCGCCCCGCGGCATCCTGGGGAATGAACTGGCCGGTCTTGTCGGCGAGATAGAGCAGGATGGCGCCCGACTCGAACAGCGGCAGCGGCTTGCCGCCGGGGCCATCGGGATCAAGGATGGCCGGAATCTTGTTGTTGGGATTGAGGGAAAGAAATTCCGGCGAGGTCTGGTCATTGCTTTCGAAGCGCACCAGATGCACCTCATACGGCAAGCCCGTTTCTTCCAGCATGATCGATACCTTGACGCCGTTGGGCGTCGGCAATGAATACAGCTGCAGCCGCTCGGGATGCTGGGCTGGCCATTTTCGGGTAATGGGAAAGGCGGACAGGTCGGTCATTGCATTCCTTGTTCAAGTGGTTGATCGGTTAATCGTGGCATATCAAGCGGTGCGGCTGCGGGACAGTGGAACAGTGGAACAGTGGGCGCAATGCCGCGCATGCGCTCCTTTCGTCGGCCTGGTTAACCATCGCGACTGCGCGACGGCCGACGCAGGCAAGGTGAACAATATAACCACTTCCGCCGCTTCATGCCTGCCGCTCTTCCAAGCCGGCATCGCTCGTTCCATCCACAACCCCGATCCGCTGATGATCCCGGGCATGCAGACCCGCACCGGTTTGCCCGGAGTCTGCTTCAGATCAACAAAAGCATCTTCCGTGCATGCCCCGCTGTCTACCACGGCGGCCTGTTTTCACAGGTGCAACTTCTTTTCCCGGGATCGGACCGCGTTCCCCGGCAGTACGGCACGAGCCTGCATACCCTTTCGCGGAGGCTACGAAACGCGCGCCTTTTCCATGCCGCGCAAGCAAGCTCATGCAATCACCATAAGGAATCCGGCACATGATGGTGCTTTCGATGTTCGACCGTTTCTCGGCAGCCACCCACTGGCTGCTTGCCAGCGGCATCTTCATCCTGACACTGACGGCGCTGCTGCTGGTCAAGGCGCTGGCCGCACGGCAGCTCGACCGCCTGCGCACACTGCATGACTTCGGCTTTCTTGTTTACCTGCGCGAACTGGTGCGCTCGACCCGCATCTCCTCGCTGATCGCGCTGGCCGTCCTGGCGGGGCTGACGCAGCTGGCCTTGCCTGAGAGGAGCGAGAAATGGCTGCAGTACGGCTTCGTGATCATCTTCGTGCTGCAGGCGGCGCTGTGGGGCAACCGCGCGCTGTCGGTCTGGCTCGAGCGCGACTTCCAGCATCACCGGGCAAGCAATCCATCCGGCGTGACCCATCTGCTGGTGGTGGGGCTGATCCTGCGCATCCTGCTGTGGGTGGTGGCGCTGCTGATGGTGCTCGACAATCTCGGCTTCAACATCACGACACTGGTGGCCAGCCTTGGCATCGGCGGCGTTGCCGTGGCGCTGGCGGTGCAGAACATTCTCGGCGACCTGTTCTCGTCGGTCTCGATTGCGCTCGACAAGCCTTTTGTGATCGGCGACTTCATCGTGGTCGGCAATTTCATGGGCACGGTCGAGTATGTGGGGCTGAAGACGACGCGGCTGCGCAGCCTCGGCGGCGAGCAGATCATCATCTCCAACTCCGAACTGCTCAAGGAACGCATCCGCAATTACAAGCGCATGGAGGAAAGGCGCGTCGCCTTCCAGTTCGGCGTCGCTTACGAGACTTCGGTGGAGGATGTCGAGCGCCTGCCGGGCCTCGTCCGCGAAATCGTGCTGGCGTCGAGCGATATCGTGCGCTTCGACCGCGCGCATTTCATTGCCTATGGCGAAAGCGCGCTGCAGTTCGAGGTGGTGTATTTCATGCTGACCGACGATTTCAACAAATACATGGACGTGCAGCAAGCCATCAATCTCGGCATCCTGCGCGAGCTGCGCCGGCGCGGCATTGTCTTCGCCCGGCCCACGCGCGTCGTGCATGTGGCCGAGCGGGCCGGGCTCGGCGAGGCTTACGGCGATGCGGCCAACATCGCGCCAAGACGTGCCGGCCCGGCACACGCCGTCTCCAGCATGCCGTCGCCGGGCCACCGGCAATGAACAATAAGCAATAAGCAACAGGCAGCAGCCGCTTTCCGGCACGCCTTATTTCTTCTGCCCGCCCGCGGTGCTGGATATGTCCGCATTGCCCTTGTTGCCGCTGTTGTTGTCCGCCTGCTGGCTGGCCGAGCTGGCCGGTGCCTGCACGCTGGTCGATTGCCCTGCGGTCACGGAAGACTGCACCGCTGCGGCGGCGGAGCCCGGATCGTCGGCCATCTGCTGCGCCAGCTGCAGATGCTTGTTCACGATGGGCAGCAGGTTGCCGGCATAGGTTTTCAGTTCGGGAGCCTGCGCGCGCGACGCGGCTTCCTTGAACAGGGTCTGCGATTGCTGATGCAGGGCAAGGCCGGCTTCGGCATGGTACATCTGGTTGAATTCCTTGCCAGTGCTCAGCGCCAGCTTGCGCAGCAAGGTCGCCTGCTCGGTTTCGACGCCGCCCGGCAGGATGACATCGGCGCGGCGCGCCAGCAGGCGCAGTTCATCCAGCGCCTTGCCGTGTTCCTCCAGCATCTTTTCCGCATAGCCGCGCAAGGCCTTGTCGTCGGATATCGCGGTGGCCAGCGCGGCCGTCTTGATCTCCGCCAGATGGGCCTGCGCCAGCTGCCGCATCAGCTTGCGATCGGCGTTGCCGACCTCGATCTTTTGCCCGGCCTGTGCATTGCCCGGGACACCCGCCCGGTTGGCTTTCGGATCGCCGAGGGCATTGTTGCGCCCGCCGCTCGACAGCGTACCGCCGATGGAAGGCGCGGTCTCGGCGCTCGCGGTGCCCTTGTCCTGCGGCGTCTGCGCAGTTGCCGGTGCGACGCATGAAAGCGCGAGTGCGGCACATGCGCATGCGCGCAGCGGCCAGCACAATGGCTTGCATGGCGGTTGATGTGGTTCGGGACGTGTCATGCCGGTTCTCCTGTTCGATGGCCCTGTGATGCATTGACCCGCGCCGGAACTTTCAGTTGCCAATCCAGCCATATGAAACACATGAATGGATTGCTCCGCCCGATAGCGTTACCTGAATCCGGCGCAGGCGGATCGGCCAGCCATGCTCTGCGTCGATGCCTATGTCTTGCATCGTACATACGGACGCACACAAAGACGCACCCAGGCCGCACGCCTATTCTCTACGGAGCGCTGGATGGAAACCATTGCCGGAATCGACGCCACACTGCTTGCGCGCATTCAGTTCGCCTTCACGGTTTCCTTTCACATCATCTTTCCCGCCTTCACCATCGGCCTGTCGGCCTTCATCGCCACGCTCGAAGTGCGCTGGCTGATGAGCGGCAAGCAGCACCTGCATACCCTGGCGCGCTTCTGGACCAAGATCTTCGCGGTATCGTTCGCGATGGGCGTGGTGTCGGGCATCGTGATGGAATACCAGATCGGCACCAACTGGAGCAAGTTCGCGCAGATCATCGGCAACACGCTGGGCCCGCTGTTCAGCTATGAAGTGCTGACCGCCTTCTTCCTCGAAGCCAGCTTTCTCGGCATCATGCTGTTCGGCTGGAACCGCTTTCCGCCGTGGCTGCATACGCTGGCCTCCATCATCGTCGCCTTCGGCACCGCGCTCTCGGGCTTCTGGATTCTGTCGGCCAACAGCTGGATGCATACGCCCGCCGGCTTCGCGATGCAGGACGGCATCACCTATCCGGTCGACTGGTCGGAGATCATCTTCAATCCCAGCTTCCCCTACCGCTTCACGCACATGATGATCGCCACCTACATCACCACCTCGCTGGTGGTGCTGGCGACCGGCGCGCGCTATCTGCTTCGCGGCCGCTTCACCGAGGAGGCGAAGACCATGGTGCACATGGGCCTGGGCATGCTGGCCATTCTCGCGCCGCTGCAGGCGCTGGTGGGCGACCTGCACGGCCTGAACACGCAGAAGCACCAGCCGGCGAAAATCGCCGCCATCGAGGCGCACTGGGACGGCTCCAAGCCGGCCGACCTGATCCTGTTCGCCTGGCCGGATGAAAAGAATGAACGCAACCTCTACGAGATCGGCATTCCCAAGCTGGGCAGCCTGATCATCACCCATGAATGGAACGGCCTGTTTCCCGGCTTGCTGCAGTTCAAGCCGGAGGACCGGCCGCCGGTGAAGCCGGTATTTTTCATGTTCCGCGTGATGGTGGGGCTGGGCTTCCTGTTCATCGCAATCGGCTTCATCGGCGTATTCCTGTGGTGGCGCAAGCGGCTGTACGGAGCACGATGGTTCCTGCGTCCGCTCAGCCATGCCTGGCCGCTCGGTTTCGTCGCGCTGCTGGCCGGATGGATGGTGACCGAGATCGGGCGCCAGCCGTGGATCGCCTATGGCGTGCTGCGTACCGCCGACGCGGTGTCGCCGGTGACCGCCGCTTCGGTGGCGATCTCCCTCGCCTTGTTCGTGCTGGTGTACTGCGTGGTGTTTTCCATCGGCATCTGGTACATCAGCAAGATGATAGGCAAGGGGCCGCAGCATGTGCCGGCCGATCCCGAGGCCCTGCCCAACCGCCCGCTGTCGGCCGCCCAGGAAACCACCAAGGAGGCCGCGACATGAGCGAAGTGTCGGATACCCTGCCGATCATCCTGGCCCTGCTGACCGGTTTTGCCGTGGCCATGTATGTTGTGCTGGATGGCTTCGACCTCGGCATCGGCATTCTCTTTCCGCTCTACAAGAAGGAAGAGGAGCGCGACCAGATCATGAATTCCGTCGCGCCTTTCTGGGACGGCAACGAAACCTGGCTGGTGCTTGGCGGCGTGAGCTTGTGGGCCGGTTTTCCGAAAGCCTTCGCGGTCATCCTGCCGGCGCTGTACATGCCGGTCATCGTCCTGCTGCTGGCGCTGATCTTCCGCGGCGTCGCCTTCGAATTCCGCTGGGTGGCCAAGCCGCATCATCGCATCTGGGACATTTCCTTTGCCGGCGGTTCCATTGTCGCCTCGTTCGCGCAGGGCGTCATCCTCGGCGGCCTGCTGCAGGAAATCACGGTGAAGGACCAGCAGTTCGCCGGCGGTTCGCTCGACTGGCTGACGCCGTTCAGCCTGATGTGCGGTTTCGCGGTCGTGGTCGGCTATGCGCTGCTCGGCGCCGCCTGGCTGATGATGAAGGCGGTCGGCGACGTGGAAGCGCGCGCCCGCCGTCTCGGCGCGCCGCTGCTGCTGGGCCTGCTGGCCTTCATCGGCGTGGTCAGCATCTGGACGCCGCTGCAGATCGGGCGCATCGCCGAACGCTGGTTCAGCACGCCGAACATTTTCTTCCTCAGCCAGATTCCGCTGGCCACCGCGCTCACCGCCTGGCTGTGCTGGTACGGCATACGCAAAAACCGGCCGATCATGCCGTTCGCTTCGGCGGTCGGCCTGTTCCTGCTCGCCTATCTCGGGCTGGTGATTTCCAATGCGCCTTACCTGGTGCCGCCTTCCATGACCATCTGGGAAGGCGCATCGCATCCGGCGTCGCAGCTGTTCTACCTGATCGGCGCATCGATCCTGCTGCCGATGATCCTGGTCTATACGGTGCTGGTGTTCTGGCTGTTCCGCGGAAAGATCAAGCCTGGAGAGGGATATCACTGATCATGGGCATAGGCTTGTCATCCCTCAAACGATTCGATGCCTGATTGGTTACGCTCAAGACAAGCCCATGCAACCGACAACCATTCATGTCTGAAAGTTTTTTCCGGCGCTGGTCGCGCCGCAAGGCGGAAACCGGGCAAGGCCCGCAAGGCTCGGCTGCCCCGGATAGCCTGGAAAGCGCGGGCCGGGCGGCAGTGCCTGATGCGCGCGCGCCGGACTCTGCGGAATCGGCAGGCGCGCACGCAGCCATCGGTAATGGTAATGGTAATGGCTCGGCGAACGGCCGCACTCGCCTTCCTTCAATGAAGGATGTCGCCTCGCTTGCGCCGGATTCCGACTATTCGCTGTTCCTCGCCAGCGGCGTCGACAAGACCGTGCGCCGGGCCGCGATGAAGAAGCTGTTTTCCGATCCCCACTTCAATGTGATGGATGGACTGGACATCTATATCGACGATTACACCAAGCCTTCGCCCTTGCCCCCCGGCATGCTTGAAGCATTGCAGCATGCCAAGAGCACGCTTGAGCCGAAGCCGCTCTACAAGACGGACGAAGACGACGATGATGCACCGGGCCTGGACGAGCAGGCGGATGACAACGCATCCGGCAACGCCGAAGAAGGCGGCGCTGATGACGAGGCAGCGGACGAAGAGCAGGAGCGCGCGGAGGCGGGGGCAGAGAACGGTACTTCCGATGCCGAAGCCGTAGCCGAGGCGCAAGTGCGGCAGCTTCCGACTTCTGAAGACGCCGCGCAGCCTTCGACGCCTTCGGTGCAATCAACGCAATCATCGCAATCGACACAGCCGGCTCGGCAGGACACACCCACCCCTTCCAAAGAATTTCCTCTCTCATGACCACCAAGTTCCATGTCTGCAACTGCAACCGCACGATGCCGCTCAATGCCGTGTCCGGCCAGCGCATCGGCGAAGCGCTCGGCGGCGCGCCGCTGCCGATCGCCAGCCAGCTGTGCGGCCGCGATGCCGGCGCCTATCTCGAATCCGTCAAGGGCGTCGACGATGTCGTTGTCGCCTGCACCCAGGAGAGCGCGCTGTTCCGCGAACTCGCCGAGGAAGGCCGGTCGGTGGCGCCATTGCGCTTCGTGAATATCCGCGAGACCGGCGGCTGGAGCGCGCAATCGTATGCGGCCCTGCCGAAAATGGCGGCGCTGCTGGCCGACGCGGCGCGGCCCATGCAGCAGGCCTTGCCGACCGTCAGCTATGCATCGCAGGGCCGGGTACTGATCATCGGCAGCGCCGACGACGCGCTCTACTGGGCCGAGCAGCTGCAGGAAGCGCTCGGCGTGGCGGTGCTGATCACCGGTTCCGGCGCCATCGGAGAATCCGGCCCGCGGCCCGCATTGCCGGCCGAGCGCACCTATCCGGTGTTCAGCGGCAGCGATGTCCGGGTGGAGGGATGGCTCGGCGCCTTCCAGGTCAAATGGCGGCAGAGCAATCCGATCGACCTGGACCTGTGCGTGCGCTGCAATGAATGCGTGGCGGCCTGCCCGGAGGGGGCGATCGACCTTCTCTACCAGATCGATGAAGACAAGTGCCGGCGCCACGGCGATTGCGTGCAGGCATGCGGCGCCGTCGAGGCGATCAGCTTCACCCGCAATGCGGATGTGAGGAACGATGACTATGACCTCATCTTCGACCTGTCCGACGCCCCGCTGCTGGCGATGCACCAGCCGCCGCAAGGCTATTTCGCGCCGGGAAGCGACCTCAGGGCCCAGACGAGCGCGGCCGGCCGCCTTGCGCAGATGACGGGCGAATATGAAAAACCGAAGTACTTCCAGTACCGCGAACGCCTCTGCGCGCACGGCCGCAACAAGATCACCGGCTGCAATGCCTGCATCGACATCTGCTCGGCGCAGGCCATCCGCGCCGACGGCGACCGCGTCCGCGTCGAGCCGCATCTGTGCGCCGGCTGCGGCGCCTGTGCCACGGTCTGCCCTTCCGGCGCGCTGGCCTATGCGAACGCCGACGTGCCGTATAACGGCAAGCGCATCAAGACCCTGCTCGACACCTATGCCAGGGCCGGCGGCGAAGAGGCCTGCCTGCTGTTCTACGGGCAGGAACACGGCGGCGCGCTGATCACGCAGCTCGGCCGGCTCGCGAAGGCAGGCAAGTCGGCCAGGGGACTGCCGGCCCGGGTAATGCCCTTCGAACTGCATCACGTGGCATCGGCCGGCATCGATCTGTGGCTGGCCGCCATCTGTTACGGCGCCAGCCAGATCGCGGTGCTCGTGACGGGACGGGAAGCGCCGGACTATGTTGCGGCGCTGCGCCGGCAGGTCGGGATCGCCGAGGCCATCCTGTCGGGGCTGGGCTACCGCGGCCCACATGTCACGCTGATCGAGGCGGAAACCCCGCAGGCACTCGATGCGGCGCTGCAAGGCCTGGGCGCCGGGGAAGTGCCGGCGCAGGCCGCCGGCTTCCATCTCTTCGCGGAAAAGCGCAATTCCCTGGATTTCATTTTCGACCACCTGTACGCGCATGCGCCATCAGGCACGGGCAACATCGCGCTGCCGGCCGGCGCGCCTTTCGGCACCCTGTCCATCAACAAGCAAGCCTGCACGCTGTGCATGGCCTGCACCGGAAGCTGTCCTTCCTCGGCGCTGCTGACCACGGCGGATCGCCCGCAATTGCGTTTCATCGAAAAGAATTGCGTGCAATGCGGCGTGTGCGCGAAGAGCTGCCCGGAGCAGGCGATCGAACTCGTCCCCCGGCTGGTGCCGCCGGAAACGGCGAAGGCAACGGTGGTGCTCAACGAGGCCGAACCCTTCCATTGCATACGCTGCAGCAAGCCGATCGGCACGCTCAAGGCGATCGAGAACCTGCTCGGCCGCCTCGCCGGCCATGCCGCCTTCGAGGGCAACATGGACCGCATCAAGATGTGCGGCGACTGCCGCGTGGCGGACATGATGACGGCGAAGAAGCCGGACACCATCGTCGACCTGGTGCGTCCGAGATAGGAGGGCGCAGCGGGAGAAGAGGGCGCAGAGGACAAGGCAGCCGGCACGGCCGCTTTGATGTAGAACAAAACCTGCGTCGCCGTCTTGCCGAAAACCGTGCGGAATATGGAACGTCTGGGCATGCGCCGTTTCAATGACTATACCGTCAATACATTTGCATACCCAGAATGCCCCTTTCGGAAACGGCCGCCGGCGCGGCAAGCATGCTCCTTCCCCTGACGCAAGAAGACCAGGCCCGGGCGGATCTTTACGCCTTGTGCGCCAGCCTGCTGCTGCGCTCGCCCGACGCCACACTGCTCAATGCCCTGGCCGGCGCCGACTCCCTGCACACGCAGCAGGAAGAGCAGCCGCTTGACCGGGCATGGGAAAAGCTGGTGCTTGCCGCCGGGCTTGTCGATGCCGATGCGGTGAGGGAAGAATTCGATGCGCTGTTCATCAGCGTCGGCACGCCGCTGGTCAATCCCTATGCCTCGCACTACCTGGCCGGCTTCATGCACGAGAAGCCGCTGGCCGCGCTGCGCGACGAACTGCGCGCGCTCGGCCTGGCGCGGGTACGCGGCGTCGGCGAGCCGGAAGACCACCTCGGCGCGCTGTGCGAAGTCATGCGCATCCTGATCGCCGGCGCGCCCGGTTCGCCGCAGACGCTGCGCCGTCCGATGGAAACGCAGAAGAATTTTTTTATCCGGCATATCGCGCCCTGGCAGGCGCGCTGCCTGGACGACATCGCCAGGCCGGCATGCGCGAATTTCTACCGGCATGTCGCCGCATTCGCCTCGGCGTTCTTCGAGCTGGAATTCCAGGCGTTCGAGATGGAAGACGATGAATCCCATGAAGCTGTCGGCAGCGTTGCCGATGCACCGATCGAGTTGCAGTAATGCAGTCAACAAGGAAAGACAACATGAAGACGGCCAGCCATGACGCGAAGCGTCGCATCTTTCTCACCGCCGCGGCGTGCGCGCCGGTGGTTGCGGTCGCCGCAGTGATCGCGCGGGCGCAGAGCGCGCCGGAAGTCCTGGTGCCGGCGGTGTCGCCGGACAAGACGGCGGGCAGCGTCGGCTATCACGAGACCGAGCATATCCGGAAATATTACCGGTCGGCGGCGTACTTTTGATGTGCGAACTTAATGTCTTCAGCAGCGGAAAACATATCTCCCCGCTCCCGCAAGCAGGAGCGGGCCGGGGGTGAGGGGGCTCGTCAAGACCACTTGAGGTTTTGCGGTTGCCCTCGTCCCCGACGCGCAGCGGCACAGTCGGTGAAGACCTTTATCTATTCGCCTAGCACCCCACGGAGCGTTCCATGACGCTGGTAAAGAAGTCAAGCAGTACCAACAATGCGAACCATGCGCAAGGCGGCTCGCTGCGCAAGGGCCTGAACCGCATCGCGACCGCCACCATCAATCGCCGCGGCTTCCTGATCCGCGCCGGCGTCACCGCCGGCGCCGGGCTGATGGCGCGCCACCTGCCCTTCAACGTGATCGAGCCGGCGGCCGCCGCCGAACCGGTCAATACGGTAGGGCCGGCCAACACCGAGCTCAAGCACACCGTGTGCAGCCACTGTTCGGTCGGCTGCTCGGTGGATGCCATCGTGCACAACGGCGTCTGGGTGCGCCAGGAAACCGCCTTCGATTCGCCGCTGAACATGGGCGCGCATTGCGCCAAGGGCGCCTCGGTGCGCGAGCACGGCCACGGCGAGCACCGGCTGCGCTATCCGATGAAGCTGGTCAACGGCAAGTACCAGCGCATCAGCTGGGACCAGGCGCTCAACGAGGTCGGCGACAAGTTGCTGCAGCTGCGCCAGCAGGCCGGGCCCGATTCCATCTTCTGGATCGGCTCGTCCAAGCACAACAACGAGCAAGCCTATCTGATGCGCAAGTTCGTTTCGATGTGGGGCAGCAACAATACCGACCACCAGGCCCGCATCTGCCATTCCACCACCGTTGCCGGCGTCGCCCAGACCTACGGCTACGGCGCGATGACCAATTCCTTCAACGACCTGCACAATAGCAAGGCGGTGCTGTTCATCGGCTCCAATCCGTCGGAAGCGCATCCGATCTCGATGCTGCACTTCCTGCATGCGAAGGAGCTGGGCGCGAAGATGATCGTGGTCGATCCGCGCTTCACCCGCACCGCCCGCTTCGCGCACCACTATGTGCGCATCCGCCCCGGCACCGACATCGCCTTCGTCTGGGGCCTGCTGTGGCACATCTTCGAAAACGGCTGGGAAGACAAGGAATTCATCGCGGCCCGCACCTACGGCATGGAAGAGGTGCGGCGCGAAGTGGCGAAGTGGACGCCGCAGAAGGTGTCCGACGTCACCGGCGTGCCGGAAGCGGCGGTGCGACAGGCGGCGGAAATGCTGGCCAAGAACAGGCCGTCCTCGGTGGTCTGGTGCATGGGCATCACCCAGCACCATGTCGGCACGGCGAACGTGCGCTCGCTTTCCATCCTGCAGCTGGCGCTGGGCAATATCGGCACCGCCGGCGGCGGCGCCAACATCTACCGCGGCCATGACAACGTGCAGGGCGCGACCGACGTCGGCCCCAATCCCGATTCCCTGCCGGGCTACTATGGCCTGGCAGAGGGCGCATGGAAGCATTTCGCCAAGGTATGGGGCGTGGATTACGAATGGCTGCTGTCGCGCTACGGCTCCAAGGAGCTGATGGAAAAGCCCGGCACCACGGTCAGCCGCTGGTTCGACGGCGTGCTGGAAAAGAATGATTACGTCGACCAGCCAAGCAATTTCCGCGCGGTGGTCTACTGGGGCCATGCGCCCAACAGCCAGACCCGCCTGCCCGACATGAAGGCGGCGATGCAGAAGCTCGACATGCTGGTGGTGATCGATCCCTATCCCACCATGACCGCCGCGATGCACGGCCGCAAGGATGGCGTCTACCTGTTGCCGGCGACCACCCAGTTCGAGACCCAGGGTTCCTGCACCGCGTCCAACCGCAGCATCCAGTGGCGCGAGCGGGTGATCCAGCCGCTGTTCGAATGCAAGACCGACCATGAAATCATGTACCTGTTCGCGAAGAAATTCGGCTTCGCCGACGAACTGTGCAGGAACATCAAGGTGGTCAACAACGAGCCGGTGATCGAGGACATCCTGCGCGAGATCAACCGCTCCTGCTGGACCATCGGCTACACCGGCTGCTCGCCGGAGCGGCTCAAGCTGCACATGCACAACAAGCACACCTTCAACCCGACCACGCTGCGCGCCGAGCACGGCCCCTGCAAGGGCGATTACTACGGCCTGCCGTGGCCGTGCTGGGGCACGCCGGAAATGAAGCATCCGGGCACGCCCATCCTGTACGACCTGTCCAAGCCGATCTCCGAAGGCGGCCTGCCCTTCCGCGCCAACTGGGGCGTGGAATACAAGGGCGAGAGCCTGCTGGCGGCCGACGGCTCCACCAACATGGACAGCGAGATCGATACCGGCTATCCGGAGTTCGACCATATCTTCCTCAAGCGCCTCGGCTGGTGGGCGGAGCTTACGCCGGAGGAACAGGCCGCGGCGGAAGGCAAGAACTGGAAGACCGACCTCTCCGGCGGCATCATCCGCGTGGCCATCAAGCATGGCTGCGCGCCCTACGGCAATGCGCGCGCCCGCTGCCATGTCTGGAATTTCCCCGACCCGGTGCCGGTGCACCGCGAGCCGCTGATGAGCCCGCGCCGCGACCTGGTCAAGCAGTATCCGACCTACGACGACAAGGCCGCGTTCTGGCGCCTGCCGACGCTCTACAAGTCGGTGCAGGCCAAGGATTTTTCGCAGGACTATCCGCTCATCATGACGTCCGGCCGCCTGGTCGAATACGAGGGCGGCGGCGACGAGACGCGCTCGAACCCCTGGCTGGCCGAACTGCAGCAGGCCATGTTCGTCGAGATCAGCCCGCAGGATGCGATGCAGATCGGCGTGCAGACCAAGGAATTCGTCTGGGTCGAAACGCCGAGCGGCGCGCGGCTGAAGGTGCATGCGATGGTCACGCCGCGCGTGCCGCAGGGCACGGTCTGGATGCCGTATCACTTCGGCGGCTGGTGGATGGGCGAGGACTTGCGCAAGAACTATCCGGATGGCGCCGCGCCCATCGTGCTGGGCGAAGCGGCCAATACCGGCTGGACCTACGGCTATGACGCGGTGACGATGATGCAGGAAACCAAGGTATCGCTGTGCAGGGTCGTGCGGGTATAGCGGGCCGGGGCAAGGCGGACAAGGAGCGGCAATGGCAGCGAGAATGAAATTCATCTGTGACACCGAACGTTGCATCGACTGCAACGGCTGCGTCACGGCCTGCAAGAACGAGCATGAAACGCCGTGGGGCGTGAACCGGCGGCGCGTGGTCACCATCAACGACGGCCAGCCGGGCGAACAGTACATGTCGGTGGCGTGCATGCACTGCACCGACGCGCCCTGCATGGCGGTGTGCCCGACCGACTGCTTCTATCACACCGTCGACGGCATCGTGCTGCATGACAAGGACAAGTGCATCGGCTGCGGCTACTGCTACCTTGCCTGTCCGTTCGGCGCGCCGCAGTTTCCCGACACCGGCGCCTTCAACCACCGCGGCAAGATGGACAAGTGCACCTTCTGCGCCGGCGGTCCCGAGCCCGACAATTCGGAAGCGGAGTTCAAGAAATACGGCCGCAACCGCATCAGCGAAGGCAAGCTGCCGCAATGCGCGGAACAGTGCGGCACCAAGGCGCTGCTCGGCGGCGACGCCAACATCATCGCCAGCATCTACAAGCAGCGCGTCGATACGCGCGGCTACGGCCCGGAACTCTGGGGTTGGGACATCGCTTATGAAAAGCGGCGCGATACCGGCGCCGCCGTGAACGGCAACGGCAACGGGAATGGCAGCAATGGCGTCAATGGCGTCAACCGCGATCATGACACCGGCGGTCCCGAAGGCCCGCGCACCAACCAGGTGCCGGATAACTTCCAGAACAACCCGAGGAGGCTGCCGACATGAAGAATTCATCGACCCGACTGCGGCGCCATGCGAGGTGGCTGGGCGCCGTCCTGCCGCTGCTGCTCGCCGGCTGTCTTGAAGTGGAACAGCATCCGCCGTGGCGCGACGGCCAGTACAACGGCAAGCCCGACGATCCGCCCCAGCGCGTCTACTACCACAACGACCGGCTGTCATGGAATGCGGCGATCACCAACCGCAACCATCTGCAGAACGAATATGAGCGGACCCAGCCCTGACATTCAGCCCGACGGAGCCCGATGATGCCTTCCCTCCATTCCCGGCAGCGCCTGCGGCTGCACAGGTCTTACCCGCTTCCTCTGCTGCACCTGCTGCACGCACTGCAGCCCATGCCGATGCTCTCGACGCTGCTGATCCTGCTGGCGCTGGTCTTCAGCTCGTTTGCCCAAGCCGCCGTGCCGCATGAAAGCGCCACGCCCGCCTACGCCGAAGAACAGACCATCCTGCAATCGGAAAAGGATGTGCCGGAACCCGGCTTCGGTTCCGCCAAGTCGGGCCGCAACCATTTCGACCGCCACTTCATCGTCCCGCCGGGCTTCATGCCCGAGCAGGACGTGATCCTCCAGCGCGGCGGCAATACCTGGCGCAACCTGCGCAACGGCCCGATCGCCTCCATCGCGGGCACCATCCTGCTGGTCGTGCCGCTGCTGATCTTCGGCTTCTATCGCGCCGTCGGACCGGCGTCGCAATCCCGCGGGGACGGGGGCGGCGGCGGACAGATCCAGCGCTTCACCAGCTGGGACCGCATCGTGCACTGGGCCACCGCGATCACCTTCATCATCCTCGCCGTCTCGGGCCTGATCGTCATGTTCGGCAAGAAGATCCTGCTGCCCTGGATGGGCCACAGCGTGTTCTACTGGATCGCGCTGCTTTCCAAGTACCTGCACAACTTCGTCGGGCCGCTGTTCATCGTCTGCTCGGTACTGATGTTCTTCACCTTCCTGAGCCGCAATGTCTTCCGCCGCTGGGACTGGCAATGGATCAAGCGGGGCGGCGGCCTCATCAAGCATGAACACATTCCCGCCGGTTTCTTCAATGCCGGCGAGAAGGTGTGGTTCTGGGGCGGCGTGACCCTGCTCGGCCTGCTGATGTCGATCACCGGCCTGATGCTGAACTTCCCCTACTTCAAGAACATCGGCGCCAACATCGGCCTGACCCGCTATCTGCTGCAGATGGCCGACTACCTGCACATCATCGGCGCGACGCTCTACATCGCCGCCGCGATGGGCCATATCTACATCGGCACCTGGGGCACGCCGGGCGCCTATCACGCGATGCGCTACGGCACGGTGGACGAGGAATGGGCGCATTCGCATCACGAGCTCTGGTACAACGAGCTGCGGGACCGCCACGCCGGCGCGCCATCGCACGATCCGCTGCCGCCGGGCGCTCCCACCCATCCACGCATCTGAGATCCGGGCGGACACGATATGAGAACACGCACCTCCGCAATCGCTCTGCTGGCCATGGCCGCCGCGCTCGCCGGCTGCGGCAGGGACGGTCCGGCCACGGCCGACAACGGCATAACGCAGACCAAGTTTCCCGGCCAGCTGTCGGCCGGCGGCGGCACCAGCGGCGAAATCATGGCGCAGGCTGCCGGCGGCACCACGGCAAAGACGCCCAGCGGCACGCCCGGCATACCGCAGGGCGCGGGCGGCAACACCGGCGGCGCGGCCATGGGCAACGTGGGCGCGGCCAAGGCCGATTCCAATGCCGGCCAGGAAGGCGTGCGCGGCCAGGCGCCGGGGGGCACCGGCGTCGCCGGGACGCCGGGCATACCGGAAGGCTCCGGCGGCACGACGAGCGGCGCTGAAATGGGCGGCACCACCAGCGGCTCGGCCGCCACCCAGAATGCGCCCGCTCTCGGCGGCGCGCCGCCGTCCGTATCGGGCCAGGGAAGCGCCAAATGATCAGCAAGGAGCATCGTCATGCCATTGGTAAATAACCATCTCTCTGCCGCCGTCCTGTCGCTTCTGCTTGCGGCACCGGCTTTCGCCAAGCTGCCCGCGCTCACGCCCGAGCAGCAGCAGGCTGCCGCCGCGAAAAAGGAACAGGCGGCAGCGCAGGCGGAAAAGGAGAAAAAGGAACTGGCGGCATCGATGGAGAACGTCGCTTCCCGCTGGCGCGAACGCGCCAATGCCAATGGCTGGGAAACGCATCCGCAGGTATCGACCACCGGTCAGGCGCCGGGCGGCGCCGGCGGCAATACCGCGGCCACGCCGGCGATACGCAGCGAGAAGGCCGGCACCGCGCCGCCGAGTGCCGACGTCAAGGATCCGGAGAAGAAAGGGAAATGACGATGTTCCTGCCCGGCGGCCACACTGCCGCGACCCGCTGCATTGACAAGCAGGGAAGGCCATCATGCTGATGGCGAGCATGCCGGTCGCGGTCATCATGCAGCGGCGCATCGTGGAACACCGATGGGCTTCCTCAATCAGCTGGTCGGTTGCGGGCGTGGTGTCCTGCCCTCCCGACCTGAACGGCGTACAGGCGCTGCAATGGTCCGATGATCAGGAATCCTTCCTCCATCCCGGCCTGCAGCTGGAGCTGCACCGCGATGAAGACGACGGCTACTTCGAAAACTGGGCCGCGCCGCAGCCGCGCATCTTCGTCATGTGGCAGATGAAGGAAGAACGCGCGGTGCCGGTCAGCGTCTCGGTCAGCTACGGCGAAGGCACCCGCATGCTCGATTCCGGCGACTGCGCCGACGGCGTCGCCATGCCGCCGGACATTCATGCCTGGCTGACCGCCTATCTGCAGGCGCATTACCAGCCCAAGCCGCGGCGCGGGCGGGGGCATGGGTAAGCGAAGGACGATCGGGTTGCAGCCTTGAGCCAAAAGGCGCTGCGTTGCCAGGTGCCCGCCATGCTCCCTCAAAAGGCCTGGAAACGGCCATAACGGGCCATTTGCGCAAAGCCGGTTCCTATCGCAGGCTCTAAATTAAAAGCCCATGGCAAAGTGGTAGTCCGTTAATGAAAGTCATCAGGGCCTTCTTGCTACTGGTCTGCTGGCTCATGTTGTCCACCCTTCTAACACATTGGTGGATCAGCAGTCCCGAACCAACGCCACATCTGCCCCTTTCTGTCTGGATGCAGATTGATAAACTCTATCGATCAAAAAATGGAGAAGAACTGGCAGACCTGGAATTTTTCGTCAGCTTCATCATTGTTGCAGTTGTCATTGGCTTGGGATACTTCACATACCGTTGTCTGCGCTGCCGCAGAGGCAGCAAAAACCAGAACGGAAACCAACAGGCATAACTGAAGAGTACCTCATTCATATTGTGCCGCGACCTGAGTGGACGGGTGCAAACCGCCACAACTACCCAACCATCTAAAATTTAATATTGACGCATTGTTAAAAAACCATCATTGTTGCCACTTTTGCATTTAATGAAAAAGGACATTGATGGCATTTCTCGCATGGCCGCTTGAACGCAATCACATTCGTCGAAACATCACCAACAATGCATTCGGCATGGTCCGAAACGGCGGCAGCAAAGCTCATCAGGGATGGGATCTTTATGCGCCACCGGGTACGCCTTGTTATGCGATTGCGGAGGGAGAAGTAGTAGATGCCTACTACAACGGCGCATATGGCAATAATGTCGTGCTTCGATTTGCGCATGGCGGTCAAGTCCTCTATGCCATGTATTGCCACCTCAGCGTCATGGCTGTTCGACAAGGTCTGGTTAAACGCGGAGATTTGCTTGGACTGACTGGCAATACGGGAAATGCAGCAAGCATGCGCGGGGAAGACCAGCATCTGCATTTCGAGATACGAACGACAAGGCATTCTGGCACCGGACTTGACGGCAGAATGAATCCTGCAAAGCTATATGGCATTGCGCCGATCGGCTGGACATATTATGAAAGCCATCAGCAGAAAAAGCAGGTGCTTGTCGGATTGGGTCTCAAGGTAAAGGGAATCAACGTCCGGGAAGTTGTGCAATGAGATTGGGCAGCCGCATTATGGCGATGTTGTTGATGCCTGTTGTACCGGCGTATGCGTCCGCCCTGCCCGATCCGGTTAAGGCAGAAGCACAAAAACTCTACGGAATTGAATATACGCCCCAGCTCATGGGCGAGCTCATTGCACCGGGTATCAGCCAGTGCACTTATCAGGGCGGAGGGACACTGCAGCTTGACGGCGTTGATCGCAGTGATTGGGCAAAGGACTACGTTCACTGCAATAATCATGTAGTGATACTGCTGTCGAAGAAAGTAGGCGAATCCCGGGGATATGACCTATGGCGTACTGTCGATGTTCTCCCTCTGCCGAAACTTGATCTTCAAAGAAACCGCCGCCAGCCAAACAAGCTTGTTCTTTATTCTTCATTCGAAGGATTGTGCAGCGTCCAAGGCCGTTACGGCATGGACTTCATCGCGCTTCTTCAATGGGGCAAGCGTGATCGTATCGACTGGCAAACCGGGGTCAAGCAGGCATGGACCTTCGATATCAGGCAGGAGCGCATCGTTCCGCTGCCGACACGGGACATACGCTGCAAGTGGGATGAACCCTGACCTTTCTGACTTCCTTCCTGGCTTGAATGCACCTGCAGTCATGAGCCTCTGAAAGTAAGGAAAGAACCAAGAGCGCCGGTTACACTGCCGATGGCAAGGCGCACCGATGAAGACAGTACAGCGCTCGGCAGTGAGGCGCAATGCGGCAAGCGGCATTTTGCCAGGCGATCCAAACCAGAACGCGCTGCGGGGAATCGCAGTATCCCTGAACATCATGCGCGCCCTTTTTTAAATAAACATTAAGTACCTTTCACATTGTTAAACATGTTAAAGACTGCTTCGCTTAAGACCCTGATCTGCGTCTCCGCATTAACGCTGGCATCGTGTGCCTCCTCGTCCAAAGGATACGACTGGCCCGCTACCGTCGTCACCGTGGAACAGGCCAGGCCCGTCAAGCCGATGCGGCTTTTGGTGAACTACAAGATCATGAAGGGCCTCCCGGTCGGCACGACGGTGCTGCGTATTCATGTGAATGAAAAAGGCCATACGCAAAACGTCGGGGTTCTTGAAAGCAGCGGCCATCCCAACCTCGACGAAGCCGCCATTAATGCCGCCTGGGAGACGAGATACCATCCCTGCATGGTTGACGGCCGCCCGGCGAACGTGACGCTTGTCATGCCGGTTCACTTGCAGCCTTGAATCGTCGGAAGGAAACAGCAGCCCTGAATGAATAATGGTATTGATCGACACTTTCATTGGACGTTAAACCGAAAGTCTTGCCACTTCATGGTCCTTACATGGCCCCCGCATGAACCTTCAAGCCGCCCCGCCCGCCCTCTTGGCACTTGGAACCTTCAACCCGCGGAAACCTCTCAACTGCAGGGATAAGGACAATATGACTGTGCGAGATCCGCCATGAGAAGAGCGACCCTATTGACTTCCATTCTCCTGACCTTTGCCAGCCTCCAGGGTGCCGGGGCAGCGGAGCTGAAACGCGGCGGTCAGCAGCAAAAGGAGCTGGCGCGGGAAGACAAGGAGCGCCTGCTGATCCGGGTGGCGCCAGGGGATTGGGGCAATGCCAATCCGGCCGAGATCGAGGCGCTGCTGAATTCCGTCGGCAATGAAATGCTGAAGCACTTTCCCGGAAGGCGCCCTTTTCCCGTCGTCGTCTCTCCGTCGCGCGACGGTCCTCTCGTCATGTACCAGAAGGGACCAAGCAACGAGTACCAGGTATTGCTGGCGGCGAAGGATGATCACTGGGCGGAGTATGTGTACGAATTCAGCCACGAGCTTCTTCATATCCTGGCCGGTTACGATTTGCGCGCGCCAACCCGCACGGCAAGGAATCAATGGTTTGAAGAAATGCTCTGCGAGACGGCATCCTTGTACATGCTCAAGCGCTATGCGTCGGCATGGAATGTGCTGGCGCCCCGCCCCGAATGGCATCAGTACACGCCGGAGTTGCAGCGGTTCATGCATCGCGCCTTGTCCGAGAAGCACCGCAAGCTGCCGGTCAATGTCACGTTCGAAGACTGGTTCGAGAAAAATGGCCCGGGTTTGGCCACCAAGCCTTATCAGCGTGAGAAGAATGAACTGGTCGCCATGTTTTTCTTGCCGCTGCTCGAACAAATGCCGGACTGGCGCGCGATTGAATATCTCAATCAGGGCAACCGCGAGGCTGACGCCAGCTTCTATGACTATCTGGCGCGGTGGCATCGGAAAACGCCATTGTCACAGCGAGGCCTGGTGCAAAGCACGTTCAACCTGTTTCGTTTCGATCCGCCCCAGGAGAATGCTGGACTCGGTTCAGGCAACGCGGCGGCGGCAGGCCTGCCCGAGCCCACGGTGAACGACAGAGGTGCGGCGGGCAGACCGGGACGATGACCTTGATGGGATGCTGACCCGGCGTGCAACGGGACCGGCTCGTTCGCGCTTTCAGCGCCGATCAACGATCCGTCCAATCTCATGTTGAATTGCCAGAGCACCCTGCTTATATTGATACCAATCCCAGGCCGAACCATGCCATGAGATCGTGTCTTTTTTCGCCTTGCCGTGTTGCGTTTGTCATCCATAGCTCCGCTATGGATTCCTGATCTGCAATCTCGGCCTCGCCAGTCGAAAAAAGCCATCGATCTCATTTGGTGGGGTCCGACTTGGGATCGGTATGATCTACCCGTTGCTTCTCAGGGTAATTGCGCCCACGGTTTCCTCAGCTTTCGAAATCGGACCTGACCATGCTGTATCCGCGCAGAATAGGGCTGCGACAACAATGGCAGGCCAAGTCCCGAGTCCTGGTCTGTGCCTTGGCAGACAAGGATGGTTTCCCTGCTTGACGTAACACGCGACGTTGATTCGCCAGCAACGGGCGATCTTGCGGTCAGCGCTTCACGCTGATCAACGCGGCCGCCTTCCGGACAACTTGACAGCGCATGCATGTTGCCTGCCATCCGGATTGCGGCCATCAATCTTGCAGGAGGCAAGCATGAAAGCCTCATATGGAACGGTCGGACTTGCCGCTGCCGTCGCATTCGCAGCGAGTGGAGCATGTTTTGCAGACGTAGGACTGCTGGATGGGGGCGACGCATTTGCAAACTTCCAATCCACCAAATCCCGGGCAGCAGTGCAACAGGAGTACCTGGATGCGAAAGCACAGGGCTTGCTGCCGCGCAGTGGCAACGCGGAGTTCTCGACTCCGCAGACATCAGGCATGGACATCGGTGCCCGCGGCCCGGCCGGTTCGCGTTATCAGGCACGCACACGCGAAGAAGTGATTGAGGAGTTGCACCAGTATCAGCGGACCCCACAGCCGCGCGGCGCCGACGATATTTATTTCGGTGAATAGTATCGGCATCAACCAGCCCGGCAATCGGGCTGGTCAACCCGGGAAATTGATCTCCATCCGGGTATTGGGGACAGCGGCCCCGCCCGAGGCAGTCACATGCGGACTCCAACGCCAAGCGTAAACCTGCGAGCCACTTTTGGACATGGCTGCAATTGAGCTCGCGCAAATGCGGCCCTCCAAGCTCAGCCACACTGTTCTTCATTGGAGTGCATGGGGATGGCGTCGCGTGATGAATTTTCATTCGCCGTCCGCGGCGTGACGGCCATCGCAGCTTTATTGCGCCCGCGAATGCCGCTTTGAATATGGCAATTGGCCATCCCCGCATTGCGTTGGAAGGAGAGGAATGATGAGCCCAGGCACTGGATCTCGCAGCAGGAAGAAAGTCATGGTGGCCCTGCAGGGCGGGGGCGCGCATACCGCCTATGTCTGGGGCGTGATGGATGAATTGCTCGCCAGCGATGACATTGACATTGTCGCGCTTGGCGGCACCAGCGGCGGCGCGATGGTTGCTGCGGTTGTCGCCGGCGCATTAAGCATGGAACGCAGTCCTGTCGGGCAGCCGCTCGATGACCGCGGGCGGCGACAGCTTGCAAGGGATATGCTGCGACGCTTCTGGTCGATCGTGGCGCAGCTCGGCGAGCGTTACCAGAACCCCTACCGCTTCGTGGCCAACCCGTTTCATCCATCATGGAATATCGACGGCCTGCCGGTGCCGGTGATCCTTAGCGCGATGTCGCTTCTCACCTCGCCGTACCAGTCATTTACCGGCATAAAGGAAAATCCTGTCGTCGAAGCGATATTGGAATCGATCAATCTGGATGTGCTCAACAAAAGCACGATCGGTCCGGCGCTCTATGTCTGCGCAACGAATGTGCGGACCGGTCAGCCGGCCATCTTCACCCGGAACGAGATTCGCACCGAACACCTGCTCGCCTCCGCATGCCTGCCCACGGTCGACCGCGCGATACAGATCGGCGGCGAATATTACTGGGATGGCGGGTATGTTTCAGATCCGTCACTGGCGGCGCTGATTAGAAATCATTGTTCGGTGACGGGTGACCTGATCGTCGTCGGGGTCAATCCGATTGTGATGAAGCATGCGGAAATGCCGCCGAATACCGCCTGGGGCATTGTCGACCGGATGAACGAAGTGACCTTCAACGCCTCCCTCATTTCGGAGCTCAGGCAAATCCATACGATCAACGAGCTTCTTCAGCAGGTGCCGCCAAGCGCGCCCGCCAGGCAGAAAAACGGAAGACTTCATGGCAAGAAGGACATCCTGATCCACTACATTCCGCCTCACGAATCGATGGCGCAACTTGGTGTCGCCAGCAAGAACAACACGGCGAAGGAATTCCTGGAACATCTGGAGGGACTCGGGAAGGAAGTCGCTCGCCAATGGAAATCGGGCGACATCGCTGGCGGAGGAGCCAGCCTGCTGGGAATCTCCTCCGACACGAATTTTGAGGCGCTATTCATCAGGCCTCAGCACGGAAACGCCGCTCCCGTGCCGTCTTCCGCGCCCTATCTCGCCGACGGCGGCCATGTGCCGGCTGAAACGGTGTGATCCCGGACGCAGGAGACATACCGCATCCAAGACCGCGTCCCGGCGGTAACAATCGTTAACAATTTGGTCCGCTTTCCCGGAGAAAACCTGTCCGTTCCTCGCCTACAATCGGCGCATGAGCAATGCGATTGCGCCTCCACTCGCGACGGGAGTCCAGCAGACATTCATCGAGCTGCGGCCGGGCGCTCGCCTGGGCCCGTTGCGAATCTGTTTTGAAACTGCCACGCCGACATGCCGCAATGCCAATAGCAATGCCATCGCAGCGGCCGGCCAGCCGAGTCCATCCCGTTCCTGATAAGGTCATTGTCCAATGCTGAGATTTACCAAGGCACTTTACCTATCGACTCTCTGGATCGTTCTTTCGATGTCCTGTGCGTTGCTGTGGATGACATATCCGGAGCTGTGGTCGCGCGTGCCGCTGCATTCCTGGAGCTGGGCTGAAACGATGTTCAGCCCGGCCGACCCGGATGACATCGCCGAAGTGCAGCTCGCCATCAGCTTCGTCATTTGCGCAAGCGTGATGGCGACCGGTTTTTTCACCGTTGCCCTGATCCGCCTGAAGTGCCGCCAAACTCTCGCCAGGCTGCCGTCGATGCACCGTGTTACCGGAACGCTTCAGTCCAGCGGCAGTTTCGATTCAAGGCGCAGGTAGATTCCCGCGGCAATCATGCCGAACAGGAGATGTCCCATCACCGCCGCCCAGCTGCGCAATTCCGCGAACCATGGAAACATGGCGGACATTACGTAGAAGTTGAACACGTAGAGCAGCAGGCCGAATAAGGCACCGGCGAACAGTGCCGCGCCGGGGCTGTCCGCGATGTGCATTGTTTCGATGATCAGGGCGAGCACTGCGGCGAACAAGGCGCCCAGCACATAATGCGTCATCAGGGCGACGCCGATCACCGGCACGCTGAAAGCGGTGCCGTCAGCCACGCCGCTTCCCATCGTGATCGCGGCGATCTTGTGCGATATCTGCCATACCGAATTGCCGATCGTTGTCGTCGACCACAGCAATTCCAGCACCATCAGCACCGCACCGGCGACGATGCCGGATACGATGGCTGCAGGCCAGTGCGGCGTGCGCATGTGCATGCGATGCATGTTCAAATGCAGATTCATGATGCCCTCCTTCGGTTACTTCGGTGACATGTGTGGAAACGCCAGCCGGGTGCAAGATGGCCGGCAGCCATCCAACCCGATGCAGCGACCGGCTAGAGCCTGTTCACGGAAATACCGGTATCCCGGGTGCCTCGCCGGCGAAGCGCATTTCGGGATGACGTTCCGCCATCATTTTTTCTATCTCGGTGACGCGGCGTGCCGGGACATCGACGATCATCAGCAGCTTTCCCTTGGCCAGTTCCGGATAGAAGGCCTTGAGCCGGCTGTTCGGCAGGGCCGCCGCCACCATGCTGGCGGCCCAGCCGCCGAACAGTATCCCGCAGAGCGTGATTGCCACCGCCAGCGTCGCCTTGGCTGCCGGATCGAAATAGGTCACGACAATGCCCGCGACGACCATGCCGAGCAGTGCGCCGGCAAGCATGCCGGACTCGGCGCCGTGGACGATGTCGGTCTTGTGCAGTACGGTGGCTTCGGGCAAGTCACTCGGCAGTTGGGTGTGAGTCCCGAGAAAGTGGATATGCCGGATTTCAATACGGCTGAGCAGCATATCGTCCAGCGCGCGGCGTGCGCTGTCGACATCGGGATGCAGGTAGTAGAGACGGTGGCGCATGGTCTTCTCCTTGCAAAGGATGAAACCCTGGAGCGGATTGCAGGCCGGTGCGGTGTCGCATTCCAACCGGAAGGGACATGGTGCGGAGCGCGGTACGCCGCACGGGGCGGCTCCGATTCAAGCGAAGCAATGGGCCGGGTCGCCGGGCCCCTCTGGTCCGAACTCTTCTGGCAATCCCTGCACCGATCTGCGATTCGCTCTTATTCCAGTATATGCAGCTTTGCCTCGCATGCAACACTGAATTCCCGGCGTCGGGACGCAAGCGCAAGCTCCTGCAGAGCTATCTTCTCAAGCCGGGTAAACCCTGCGTACACCGGGACCCGGCTGTCCGCAATTGCCCGTGCAACCACATGCCGGCGTGAAAGATGCGGGCACCCATGCCGGTGTCGCAACATGGAGATGGCGGATGGGGCCGATATTTTCGGACTGCCCGTCCCGCCATCGAAGAGACGAGTTCAGCCACGCGTTCACACGTCGCTCCCGACCCATGCCCGTCCCTGCGTGAGATCGCGCAGCATGCCGCTTGCCCGTTCGGCATCGGCCGCGGGCAGTTGCACCGTCATGCTGACATTGTCCTCGTGCTTCGCATCCACCAGCGCATATCCCTGCTGCTCGATCCAGCGCCTTACGCGGGCCTCGTCGGCATAAGGCAGCCGCGTCGCGAGCAGCGACATCGCGACATGCTCGATCCGCTGCGCCTGCTTGAGCGCCGCCGTCACCGCATCGGTATAGGCGCGCACCAGTCCGCCGGCGCCCAGCTTGATGCCGCCGTAGTAGCGCACGACGGCGGCCAGCACGCCATCGAGCTCATGGTGGCGCAAGACTTCCAGCATCGGTCTGCCGGCCGTTCCCGACGGCTCGCCGTCGTCCGACATGCCGGACTGCCCGCCGGCCATCAGTGCCCAGCAGACGTGGGAGGCGGCGCGGTGCTGTTCACGCAGCCCGGAGACGAGGCGCATTGCCGCATCGCGGTCCGGCACCGGCGCGACGATGGCGATGAAGCGGCTTTTCTTGATGTCCAGTTCGGCATGGACAGCTGCGGACAGGGAGTAAACAGGCACGGCATCTCCGTGTGAGGATGAAACGCGGAAGACTTCGGGCAATCCCGCGGCGCGGATTGCCCTTGCCATGCCACCGGCATGCCGGGCCGCTATTCAGGCCACGATTCAGACCGCTATTTGGACGCCGCCTGGGCGCCGGCGCTCTTCAGCCGCGCTATCGTCTCCGTCAGGCGGTCGAACTTGACCGGCTTGACCAGGTGATCGTCAAAGCCCGCCGCCCGCGTGCGCTCGATATCCGCCGGCTTGCCGTAGCCGGTCAGCGCGATCAGCGATGCATTCGCCACCTCCGGCATCTGCCGGAGTCTTGCGGCAATCATGGTGCCGTCCATGTCGGGCAGGCCGAGATCGAGGATGGCGATGTCCGGGCGGAGGCTGGCGGCCTGCTCCAGCGCATCCTTGCCGGTATGCACGGTCATGACTTCATGGCCGCTGAGCCTGAGCAGCTCGGAAATGATTTCCGCCGCATCGTAGTTGTCGTCAACGACGAGGATGCGGTAGGTCTGCTGCTGGCGCGCTGCCTCGGAAGGCACGGCGGTCTGCGCGGTCGGCGCCGCCGCCAGCAGCGGCAGGCAGATCTCGAAACGGCTGCCCTGGCCTACGCCTTCGCTGTAGGCAGCGATGGTGCCGTGATGGAGCTCCACCAGGGTCTTGGAGAGCGACAGCCCGATACCGAGGCCGTCCTTGACGCGGTCCGAAGAATGGCCGGCCTGCGCAAACATGGAGAAGATCGAATCCAGATGCTCGGGCGAAATGCCGATGCCGTTGTCATGCACCTGGATGCATACCGAATCGGCCCTCTTCTCGGCACGGAGCACGATCTCGCCGCCCTGACCGGTGAATTTCGCCGCATTGTTGAGCACGTTGCAGATGGTCTGGGACAACCGCACGCCATCGCCGTCGATCCAGATTTCCTCGTCCGGCATCTGGGCTGCCAGCGTGTGCTGGCGGCCTTCGATCATGGGGCGCGCGGTCTCGATGGCCGCGTCAATGACGCCGCGCAGTTCGACAGGCCTTTTCTGCAGCGACAGTTTGCCCTGGGAAATGCGCGCCACATCAAGCAGGTCGTCCACCAGGCGCACCATGTGCTCGGTCTGGCGCAGGATGGTCTGGTGCGCCAGTTCATGCGCCTCGCGGTCGTTGGGATCAAGGCCGCGCATCAGTTCCACCGCGTTGCGGATCGGTCCGAGCGGATTGCGCAGCTCATGCGCCAGCACGGCGAGGAATTCGTCCTTGCGGCGGTCGACTTCGCGCAGTTCGCGTTCGACATGCCCCAGGCGCAGCAGCGCGCGCACGTTGGCCACCAGCTCTTCCGGCTCGATCGGTTCGAACAGGTAATTGTCGGCGCCGCCTTCCAGCGCGCGGATCTTGTCGGACGTGCCGATGTAGGACGCCGACGTCTGCAACACGAGAATGGTCTTGGTATCGGTCTGGTCCTTGAGCTGCCGGCATACCTCGAAACCATTGATATCGGGAAGCTTGACATCGAGCAGCATCAGTGCCGGTTTTTCGCTCGTGGCCTTGCTCAGCGCCTCGGCGCCGGTGGCCGCTTCAATGACCTTGAAGCCGGCGCGCGACAGGATGCGTGTCTTCGCATAGCGGGACGCGTCGGTGTCGTCGACATTGAGGATGAGCGGGTCGTGATCCATGGACGTCATATCAGGTTTCATAGGAATGCGTGCCGCTGCTGATCCTGCCAGTGGATGGCTTCGCGGCATGCATGGTAAGGCGCATGAGTTCGGCGATCAACTCTTCGCGCAGGACCGGCTTGACGAAATAGGCGTCGGCGCCGAGTGCCAATCCCTTGGACCGGTCGTCGATTTCGGTCGCCACGATAACCGGGATTTTCTTTCGCATGTCGTTGCTCTTGGTTTCCATCAGCCAGCGCCAGGTATCCTCACCGTTGAGATTGATGTCCAGCAGGATGGCGGCCGGGGAAAGCCCCGTCCACACCTCTTCCGCCTCCCACAGGCTGCGCACCGGGATCGGGCGGAAATCGGTGCCTTGCAGGTATTTGTCGTACAGCATCCTGGTCTGCTGATGATCTTCGATCACGATGACCGGCAGGCGCTCGTCGGCCGGGGCGCCCGTCAGTTCGGCGGCAACGGCAGGCGCTGCCTCGTCCTGCTGGCAGGTAGCCGGGAGGATCGCCGAGAATACCGACCCCTTGCCCGGCTCGCTTTCCAGTTCGACCCGTCCGCCGAGCAGGCTGGCCAGCTTGCGGCACAGGGGAAGACCCAGACCGGTTCCCTTCACCCGGTGCTGCAGCCGGTTTTCAATCTGGCCGAATTCCTCGAAGATGATCTGCTGGTGTTCGGGCGCGATGCCGAGGCCGGTATCGGCCACCGAAAACCGGATCGCATCCGTGTCCGCCATGCGCACCGCGCTCACCCTGACCTCGCCGGCTTCGGTGAACTTGATGGCATTGGAGATGAAGTTGCGCAAGATCTGCGACACCTTCGCTTCGTCGGTGTACATCATCATGCCGTCGGCAGGTTCTTCGAATATCAGCTTGACGGTGTCGGTGACGAGCAGAGGCCGCAACATGCCGCGCAGGGCGCTGAACAGTTCCGACACGTCGAACTTCTTCGGGCGCACATCGACCTTGCCGGCTTCGATCTTCGCCAGGTCGAGCAGGTCATTGACCAGCTCGGTCAGGGATTCGGCGCCCTTGAGAATGAAGTTGACCTGCTTTTCCTGCTCTTCCGTGAGCTCGCCGTCGATCCGGTCCAGGAGCAGCTTGGAGAGTCCGCGGATGGAACTCAGCGGCGTGCGGAACTCATGGCTCATGTTGGACAGGAAACGCGATTTCATTTCATCCGCGCGGCGCAGATGGTCCGCCTTTTCATCGAGCTCCGCATACAGCGCCACGACGCCGCGGTTGGTGTCTTCCAGCTCGCGCGTCAGGCGCACCAGTTCCTCCTGGCGGGCACGCAGCTCGGCCAGCGTGGCCAGCAGTTCCCGGTTCTGCTGCTGGACCTCGTCGAGCGTGATATCGGGCGTTGCCGCCGCCAGCTGCGAGCCGATCGCGCCGACGGAGACGGGAGTGAGGACAGGCACGGATGCCGGCAGCAGCTTCTTGAGCGTGATCGAGGTGCCCTCGCCCTTCTTGCTGACGATGTTGAACTGGTCCATCAGGCGGCGCGCGCCGATCAGTCCGACGCCCATGCCGGTGTCGGACTGATAGCGGCCGGACAGGATCAGATCCAGGTTGGGGATGCCCGGCCCCTGGTCTTCGATCTGCACCACCAGCACCTGGGGCGAGGTCTTGCCCTCGATGGAGAATTCGACGCGTCCGCGCCGCGCATAGTTGTACACGTTGCGGGCCAGCTCGGATACCGCGGTGGCGATGCGCACCTGGTCCTGAACCGCGAAACCGCACAGCGCCGCCACCTGGCGCGCCCGCTGGCGGCACATCACGACATCGAGTTCGGTTTGAATGGCTGTGGTCAGTATTCGCATGGCAGGATCAATGCAGGGTTCGTTCGCGCAATACCAGTACCGTAACATCATCGCGCCCGCGTGCAAAGTCGCGGTACAGCACGGCGGCAACCAGTCCGGGATGGGCAAGCGCGAGGCCGGGATACTGGTCAAGCTGCCAGCGGGTGCCGAGGCCGTCGGAGTGCATGATCAGGCTGGTGCCCGGCAGCCACTCGAAAGCGAATTCCTGCACCTTGCGCATGTTGCTGCCGACAATGCCGTTGTGCGACACGAGCTGGCGGCGGCCGCTGTAGTGGTGAGTCGAAGCGGCAATATTGCCGATGCCGCAAAAGCGCATTTCTTCGGCCAGGGTATCGATCCTCGCCACGGCGATCGCCGCGCCGCGTGTCGAGCGCAAGGCGGCGTGGCTTTCCCAGAGCGCGGTCTCGGGCATGGCGTCGGGATAGGACGAGAGATAAACGGTCGCCGCTTCCGACGCCTGCGCCGCCAGAAAGCCATGGCCCAGGCCGTCGGCGACCATGACTGTTGCCGTGGTCGCGTCCGACGCGACGGCCCAGGCATCGCCGCACACATCTTCGCCTTCGATCGGCAGACAGACCGAGCCCGCCTGCCAGGTGCTCGCCAGCGCATCCTGCGCCCTGTTCCACAAGGCCATGTAGACCACCGTGCCGAGGCCGGGCGCGGTAAAGATATCGAATTCGTCGGCCATCCTGCGCATCGCGCCGAGGCCGACGCCATAGGTGCCGGAACTCGATACGCCATCCTGCATGTTGAGACCGAGATTGACGATGCCAGCCCCCTTGTCCATGGCAATGATCTCGATACCGCCGGCATCGCCGCAAGCCAGCGGACGCAGCAGCATCTCGCCATGGCCGGCATGCTTGAGAATATTGGTCGCGGCTTCGGTAATGGCGATGGCCACCTTTCCGGTCAGGGTTTCGTCGAGCCCCTGCTTGCGCGCAATTTCCGATCCGCTGCGGCGTACCGACGCGATCTGGCTGGCCTCGTCGATGGCGAAGGACTGCTGCCTTCCACCGGTGCTCAGAAGGGTTTCCATTTGGTGATCTTCACGGTCGTTCCCTGACCAGGGGCAGTTTGCAGGTCGAATTCGTCGGAGAGCCGCTTTGCGCCGCTCAGGCCCAGGCCCAGTCCGCCGCCGGTGGTATAGCCATCCTTCAGCGCCAGTTCCACATCCACAATTCCGGGGCCGGAGTCGACGAAGGTCAGCGACAGGCCGCGCCGCGTGCCGTTGGTCACCTTGGTAATATGCGATTCGCCGCCGCCGCCGTAGCGCAGCGTATTGCGCGCCAGTTCGCTGGCGGCCGTCACCATCTTGGTCTGGTCGACCAGGCTGAAGCCGACCGCGATCAGCGCCTCGCGCACCGCCTGGCGCAAGCGCACCACATCTTCGTCCGTACGCAGCGGAACGATGAGTGCCTCAGCATCATTTGTACTCAACACATCTGCCTTTCCGAGCATGTCCAGATTCCGGGAAGCGATCGCGCTTCAATCCTCGGAATGCTGAAGCAATTGGATTCCCTGTTCGACATTGAGTGCCGTCCGCACGCCATCGAGCGTCAGGCCAAGTTCGACCAGGGTGATGGCCACGGCCGGCTGCATGCCGACCACAACCGTGCGGGCATCGAGAATCTTCGCCATCGCCGCCGTGTTGCTGATCATCCTGCCGATGAAGGAGTCGACGATATCGAGCGCGGAAATGTCGATCAGCACGCCGTTGGCGCGATCCTTGACGATCCTGGATGTCAGGTCGTCCTGGAGCGTCATCGCCAGGCGGTCGTGCATGTCGACCTGGATGGTCACCAGCAGCAGCCGGCCCATCCTTAAAATCGGAATTCGATCCATCAGGGCCTCACTGCTTGTTGTCGGTATGCGTGATGATGGCGCCGGTGCGCTTGAGCGCCACGACGAATGCATCCGCCAGCGTTGCCTTGGTCAGCACGTCTTCCAGGTTGACGCCGAGGTGCACGATGGTCTGCGCGATCTGCGGGCGGATGCCGCTGATGATGCAGTCCGCGCCCATCAGGCGGGCCGCCGCCACTGTCTTGAGCAGATGCTGGGCGACCAGCGTATCGACGGTGGGCACGCCGGTGATGTCGATGATGGCGATCGAAGCGCCGGTTTCCACGATCTTTTGCAGCAGGCTTTCCATGACCACCTGGGTACGCGCGCTGTCGAGCGTGCCGATCAGGGGCAGCGCCAGCACGTTCTTCCACAACTGCACTACCGGGGTCGACAGTTCCAGCAGTTCCTGCTGCTGGCGCATGATGACCTGCTCGCGGCCTTTCTGGTATTCGGCGATGGTGTACAGGCCGAGCTGGTCGAACAGCGCTCCGGTCTGCGACGTTTCTTCAACCAGGACTTCTGGCTGGCCAGCGAGTTCGGTGCGCAGCAGCGCGAACAAAGGTTCCTTGAGCGAAAACACGAAGGTCGCGGTTTCGATGGGCGAGAACCCCTGGCGGACGCGGGCCAGGGAAATGTCGGACAGCAGCGCCTTGACATCGCCCCAGACAGGGGCGTTGATGTCATAGCTCTTGCCTTCGGCAACCGCCGCGGCCAGCAAGGCAATGAAACGCGATGCCTGTTGCGCCGTTTCCCCCTCGGATGCCTTGTCGCGCCTCACCATGCGTGACAGCATGCCGTTAAGCCAGCCGCTCAGAAGTTGTTCGCTATTGGAAGTCAGTACCTTGGCCAGGTGTCCTGTCGTTATTGAACTCATTGATTCTCCAGAATGTTCGGCTGAATGATGGCAGTTGTTATCGTTGGAATAGGATGCGGGGAAGCATGAGGATGCATGCATTTCCCGTATGCATCACATGAAAAATTGTCCGGGTGGGTAAGCCCGAGCGACCGGCTATTCTATCAGCTTGAACCGAATTCAATATTCGGTCGGAAAGTGATATTGAGAAATGTCGAAGCTGGCTGAGCGAGAGGTCGCCGGCTTCTCATGTCCTTTAGCGAAGAGGCATGCTGCTGAAGGCATTTGGCCAGGATTGCCATGCATCTTTAACAAGACATGCCGCGGCGGGGAATTTGATTACCGACGCAATGCGGCAGGCCCATGTCAGCCTGGCTCGTCCAGCGCCAGTCGCGCCATGCGCAGGATGCCTTCATAACTGCGGGCGGCGGCAATGAAAAGATTGTTGTGGCAAAAGCCGGCATCCGCGACCCCGGTCACCGCCGCGAGCTCGGCGCCCTGCAGACCGGCCCAGGAAGCCGGAAGATCCTTGCGTGCCTCGAAGGTATCGACCGCCGCCGGCACGGTGTGCAGCATATAGCGCTGCTCGGCGAGGTTGTGGCTGATCACGAAGAGTACCTTCGGCATCTCATTGCGCACCACCGTCGTCCAGGGCAGCGCGCTGTTGCTGATGAACAGCAGCCGTCCCTGTTCCAGCTGCTCGGCGCCGCGTACCTGCTCCAGCGCAAGCAAGCCGCTCACGCGGTATTTCACGGCATTGATCAGGATATCCCTGATGAACTCCATGGCGCGGCGGAATTGTGCCAGCCGCAATTCTTCGGCCGCCGCAGGACTGGCAGCCGACTGTTCATCCAGCCAGTTGAGATTGAAGCCCGATACCACCGCCGACAGGCCATAGCTTCCAGGCGCGTTCTTCGCCGCGCCGGTATCGGCCATGTCGAGGTACTGGACCAGATCGCCGTCGATCGCATAAGCGATCTGGCGCGCACTCTCCTCCGACAATGCATGCGCAACATGTGTCCGGGCTATCAGCGCCACGCAGCGAGGCCCATGCTCCTTCCAGACCAGCCCGGCGCTGGCATACACCACCCCGGATTCGCGCGCGCCGGAAAATCCCTTCTGATGATGGTCGAAGCGGCCGGCCTTCGGGTCCCATACGCCGCCGACATCGACGGCGAAGTCGGCATCGGCAATGATGTCCATGTTGCGGGTGCGGACCAGGTTGCAGCCGGGGAAAACGAAATCGAGGACGGTGACGGCCCAGACGTCGTCGGCGTGAAACTTTCCGGAGTGGGTGGCGATGAGCATGATGTATAGCTGAAAAACAGTGATTCAACATTTTATAGAAAGAATCACACACCAATAGTTTTGGACGCGATAACCGCCCTTCTTCATGTGCTCAACGAACACTACTTGCCGTTTGGGCTGGTGCACACTTGCATCAGTATTTTGCTCATCGGTCTTGAAATCAATGGGGACTGGCGGCTCAGCGAGCAACATCAAGAAATCATTACAAATGGGGCGGCGACATCCTCGGTTGCAACCGAGACAAGGTTGCAACTAATTGAAACACTTAATGCGCCTGGGACGTAAAGTCCCAGCAGATTCATCGGTTCGACATTCTGAATGGCACCAGAAAAGATAATGCAGCCAGCAGCGGTGCGTTCGCTCTATGCATCTCGGAGGAGGATGATCTGACGGCAAGAACTGCACGCAATCCCGCATTGGGAAGAACATCGTTTATCCAAAGGAATACCTCCGCACCACAAATCAATGTGCGTTCGTGGTATCCCGCTTATCCCATGAATGCGGCACGTAAAGTCGCCGGAAGAAGATTTAGATAGGTTTGTAGTAGATCATGCTAAAGGCCGCATCCAGATCGTAAAAGGGGCTGACTATTTGATAATCTAAGCAGATGGGCGAAACAGTTTTGCCTTGGTGAAGAGTGTTCCCTCGCCCTTCAAGGGAAGAGGGAACAAAGGCTTTACGTCAAATCACTTTTATATAATCCCTTGTTATGGTCGTTTTCATCGTTTCCACGACTGAGATGCCAGTGTACTAATGGCACGATCTGCAATAGGGGTTATACGGTTTTGCGTTAGGAATAGGAACCTCTTGACGTGACCGATATTCCAGTCCAGTTTTTGTGAGAGAGTTAAAGTCTACTGCATGTTTTCAGGTCGAGCAGATCTAACGGGCTCCGATGGGTAAGCAGCGGGTGCGGGCGGTCGATATCCCAGTGACGAATGCGGGCGCTGCGTGTTGTAGTGGCAACGCCATTGTTCAATTACGACCTGGGCTTCCTTGAGGCTGTAAAACAGCTCGCCATTGAGCAGCTCATCGCGCAGCTTGCCGTTGAACGACTCACAATAGCCATTCTCCCAAGGACTACCCGGCTCAATGAACAGCGTCTTTGCCCCTACTTTTTCGAGCCAGTCGCGTACCATTTTCGATGTCATTTCTGGTCCATTATCCGACCGTATATGCATCGGAATGCCATGTTCGAGCATTGCGTCAGCCAGCGTTTCGATGACGTCCATGCCGTTGAGCCGGCGTCCGACCTGAATGGCCAGACATTGGCGCGAGAACTCGTCGACGAGTGTCATCAGCCGCAGGCTACGGCCGTCTTCAGTGGTGTGATGCACAAAGTCATAGCTCCAGACATGATGGCGGTGTTGCGGGCGCAAGCGTACGCAAGAACCATCGTTGAACCACAACCGCCCTCTGGGTCGTTGCTTCTTCGGTACTTTAAGCCCCTCGCGACGCCAGATGCGCTGTACCCGGTCACGTCCGACCTGCCAGCCGCCCGATTGCAGCAAGGCAGTAATGCGCCGGTAGCCGTAACGGCCGTATTCCGACGCCAGGGCCACGATGGCCTGCGTGAGCGCATCCTCATCAGCACGCACCGTTGGCACATAGCGCTGCACGGCCCGTGGCTGTCCCACTACATGACAAGCACGTCGCTCTGAGACAGCAAAGCTGCTCCTGCAGCATGCACACGGCACGACGGCGTCGCTCGGGGCTTACCAGTTTCCCGACGCGACTTCCTTAAGCATGGCCTTCTCCAATGACAACTCCGCCACCAGTTTCTTCAAGCGAGCGTTCTCGCGCTCGAGCTCCTTGAATCGCTTGGCCTGGTCATGTTGTAAGCCACCATATTGCTTACGCCAGCGGTAATAGGTCTGTTCGGCAATGCCAGCTTCCTTGCAAGCCAAGGCGGTGCTCTTACCGCTGCTCATGGCAACTTCAATAAGACGCAGTTTGGCGATAATTTGGTCGGGGGTAAAACTCTTGCGGGGCATCTTTTTGTTCCTTTCCTAGGTTGAATTCTCTCTCAACCTGGACTGGAATTAGCCGGTCACGTCAGCAACCAGAACCTTTATGGGGTGCATAACAGGCTCTAGGGCAGATTTATTCGCAAATCCTCGTACAGGAATGATCCAAAGCGACGATTGCTATATGTAAAGAATGGCGCAATGCAGCATTAAAGTTCATCTTAATGGCGGCAGCGCCTCTATTTCCGCCACTCCATGGTGCAATTTTATTGTTAAGGTGAAAGTATTTCATTGAAAAATATGAAAGATCTTTTGCCGACGCAACATTGGGTCTGCCTTGCAGATAAATGGCCTGCTCGATCCTCAAAAAATCTAATTAAAAAGATAAATAGATTTCTCTTATCTTTTGAAAAGGAGTTGTGTAAGCTTATGCACAGATGGTTTTCCTTACTTCTACATTTACCCTGTCGTGTAAGCTCGTCGGTTTCATATTGTGCCCGCCATTAAAATAGAACGTTACAAATTCCGAAGTTCGATATTGATTAAAAACGCTTTACCGAATTTTCGTATATTTAGGAAATTTTGGACTGAAGCAGACAGGACTATCTTGAAAATTAGAATATTTACTGAATTTGTATTGCCCGTATTCATAACCGATAAACGTATCGTCAAAGGCTTACCAATAGGCGGGGCGGAAAAGGATGCACTCCCATGTCATGACGTAGGATTGGCATGGATGAATTCCCATCATCGACGGCAATTGTCTTGCAATTAACCATCCAATAAAAGTTGCTGACTTTAGCGTCGTCTATCAGATGGCGATGGCAAGGCGCACTGAAGAAAATGATACAAACGTACGAAAGAGATGCAATGTAGCAAGCGGCACGTGATAGTTACGCTTAGATGGATATCACGCCTTACCTGCATTATTTCTTCGCGCCGCTCGACCCTTGATGCGGCTTAGCGAATCTCACATCAAACGAACTGAAGTTTGCGGTTGGCCGTCTTCTATAGCGAGATCGCCCGGACTGGCCAAGTCGACGTCGAAGCGGATTGCCGCTGGCAAGTCAAGGCGAAACCGCTCTAGCGAAGCGAGTTGAAACTTTGTTAAAGGCGAAGACGGCGAAATCATGGAGAGGAAAGTATAAAATACTGCAAGCCCGAGGGCTTGCGTGCATTAATATAGCATCGGCGTGATCTCATCCATCATTGGACCAACAAATTTTGTTAGACACTCATAGTGACCTTTGACACCTTCCGGAAAAATCAACAGATTCTTGAATGATTACAACCATGAAGCCTACTATCTGCCAGGTTGAGGAAGCGCTTGGAGTGAAGGCGGAAGACTGGGATTGTGTAGATCCAGAAGAACTGATCGAGGCAATCTACCACCTGTCCGTAGAAACAGAGGATACTTTTTCGAACCCTAAGCGGACCAATGTACATTCGTTGCGAGAGCTGAAGGTGCCGGGAAATGGACATCAATGAGGAAACGGGAATAAATTCCTGATTCTGCAACAAGTCTTTTCCCAGGCAAGAGTTCATATGTCTGCCGGCCTTCTCAACCCCACCCCCGTCGCCTGCTCAAACGCATACCCCATCCGCAGCAACGCCATCTCCCCCTGATGCCGTCCAACGATCTGCAACCCCACCGGCAGTCCATCCTCGGTAAACGCGCAAGGCACCGACAGCGCCGGGTGCCCGGTCGCGGTGATCAGATAGCAGGAGCGCATCCAGTCGATATAGCTTTCCATCGTCACGCCGTCGATCTCGGTCACGTACGGCTGGTCGATGGGAAACGGCGGCACCTGGTTTACAGGCAATACCAGGAAATCGAAACGCTGCATGAATTCATGCATGCGCTTGAACAGCGCGGTGCGCAGCTTGCTTGCGCGCGCGAGTTTCGAGGCGGAGAGCTTGCGGCCTTCTTCGATATTCCAGACCACCGTGTCCTTGAGCACGCCGGGATGCTGGTCCATCACTGCACCGAGGCCGGATTCGAAGGCGTAGGCGCGCAGGGTCATGAAGATGTCGTGCGCGTCGCGCATGTCGGGCCAGGCGTCTTCGACCACGCAGCCCAGGTCTTCAAATACCCTCCTCTGCACTTCGATCGCCGCCACCACGCGCTTGTCCACCGGCAGGCCGCCCATGGTCGGCGCGAAGGCAATGCGCGCTCCTTTCATGTCTTGCTTCAATGAAGCCCGAAAGCGTGCGCCGTCTTCGGCAATGGCCAGCGGATCGCGCGCATCCGGTCCCGCGATCACCGACAGGTACAGCGCGAGATCCTCGACCGAACGCGCCATCGGGCCGCTGACCGAGAGCGTGTCCCAGCCGTCGAGCGCCGGCACCTGCGGCACGCGGCCGACCGAGGGGCGCAGGCCGACGATGTTGCAGAAGTTGGCCGGGCAGCGCAGCGAGCCGCCCATGTCGGTGCCGTCGGCCAGCGCCACCATGCCGGTGGCCAGGGCGACCGCCGAACCGCCGCTGGAGCCGCCGCAGGTCTTGCTCAGGTCGTAGGGGTTGCGGGTGGCGCCGAAGACGGCGTTGAAGGTTTGCGAGCCGGCGCCGAACTCCGGCGTGTTGGTCTTGCCGATGCTGATGGCGCCGGCCTGCTGCTGGCGTTCGACGATCAGTGCGCTGTATTTCGGCACGTTGTGCTCATGCACCTTCGAGCCGTAGGTGGTGCGCATGCCGCGCGTGGGCAGCAGATCCTTGTGCGCGACCGGCAAGCCGTGCAGCGGACCGAGCGGCTTGCCCTGCGCCTGCGCTTCGTCGGCTGCGGCTGCGGCGGCAAGGGCCTGCTCCGCATGCAGCGTGACGATCGCATTGACTTTCGGGTTGACCTGTTCGATGCGCCCGAGATGGGCCTGCATGACGTCGCGCGCCGAAAGTTGCCCTTCTCGAATGGCGTAAGCCATCGCGGTCGCGCTCATGTAAAAAATGTCTTGCGTCATGTTCAGTATCCCAGACTTTGCGGCAGCCACAGTGCCAGTTGCGGGAAGGCGGTGACCAGGATCAGCGCCAGCAGCATCGATGCCATCATCCACAGCGCCCAGCGCACTGTCGATTCCATCGTGATGCCGGCGATGCGCGTGGTCACCATCAAGTTGACCGCCATCGGCGGCGTGAATTGGCCGATCGCCATGTTCATCGTCATGATGATGCCGAACCAGACCGGATCCCATTTGTAGATGGCCATGATGGGCAGCAGAATGGGCAGGAACACCAGGTAGACCGAGACCGCATCGAGCAGCATGCCCGCGACCAGCAGCATGATGGTGATCATGGTCAGCATCAGCGCTTCATTGCTGGTGAAGCCGAGCAGCAGACTGGCGAAGGCATCGAAGGCGCCGAGCGTCGAGCCGGCGTGGGCGAACACGCCTGCCAGTGAAATGATGAGCATCACGATCGCGGAAATCTCCGCGGATTCCACCAGCACCTCATAGACCTTGCGCAGGCTGAGCGTACGATAGACGAAGACGCCGACGAAGAAACCATAGAACGCCGCGACCACCGCCGCCTCGGTCGGCGTGAAGATGCCGGTGCGCAGGCCGCCGAGAATGATGACCGGCGCCAGCAAGCCCCAGATCGCCTCCTTGAAGCTTTCCCAGAAACTCGGTGTTTCCTCGCCGTCATCCATGCCCCAGCCGTTCTTCCAGGAGAAATACAGCGTCGGCAGAATCAGCGCCAGCCCGGCCATGATGCCGGGAATGACGCCGCCGGCAAACAGTGCCGGCACCGAGGCCGACGGCACCAGCACGCTGTAGACGATCAGCGCCACCGACGGCGGAATCAGGATGGCGGTGGAACCGGCTGCGGCAATCAGCGTGGCCGAGAATTCCTTGGGATAGCCTTGCTTGAGCATGCTGGGGATCATCACCATGGCGACCGCCGCCGCATCGGCCGGGCCGGAACCGGAAATGCCGCCGAGGAACATGCAGACCAGGATGGCGACAATGCCTTGTGCGCCGCGCCGCTTGCCGACCACCGCCGATGCGAAGCGCACGATGCGCACCGCAACGCCGGCGCGCTCGAACATCATGCCGGCGAGCACAAACACCGGCAGCGCCAGCAGGGGGTACTTGGCAATGCCGTTGTAAGCATTGGTGGGCACCGACATGATGCCCAGGCCTTCGATAAGGATGACGGCGGTGCCGGCTACGCCGAGCGCCACCGCGAGCGGCGCGCCGATGGCCAGCAGCAGGGCGAAGCCGAGGAACAGAATGAGGCTGCCTTCGGCGATCATGCTGCGCCTCCGTCGACGGAGTTGCCGGATTGGACCGGCTGGCGGACCAGGCGGATCAGGCGGCCGATGACGCGCAGGCAGATCAGCGCCGACAGCAGCGGCAGCCAGATGGTATAGATCCACTGCGGAATCCCGATGCCGGGTGAAGTGGTGTCGTACTGCCAGTCGTCCCAGAACAGGAAGCTGCCATACCAGGCGATGACGGCGAACATTACCGCGCTGAGCAGCATGACGAAATATTCCACCTTGCGCGCCACGCCGGGCGAGAGGCGTTCGGTGATGAAGGTCATGCGGATATGCTGGTCGCGCACGAAGGCGGCCGAGGCGCCGAACAAGGTCAGCACCACCATCAGGAAAATGGAAAATTCTTCGGTAAAGGCGAACGAAGCATCGGTGAAATAGCGCACCAGCACGTTGGCGAAGGTAATGCAGCAGATCAATGCCATGGCCAGGGCGGCGCAGGCTTCCTCGATTTTTACCGGTACGCGCGGCGGCGCTTCTCCGCGCGTTTGCGCGCTGTCTGGCAGGTCACTCATGAAAGGCTCTTGTTGTCTTGTCGTTGCGTCGTGATGGGCTGTAACAAAAAGCCGCTCCATTGAGCGGCTTGATGCAGTGAACGCCCGGCTCCCGGAGGGAGCAAGGGCGAAACACCACTGCGTGCAGGGAGGCTTACTTGCGGGCTGCGATCTCCGCTTCCGCCTTCTTGACCAGGTCGACGCCGATGGTCTTGGACCACTTGTCGTAGACCGGGCGCGTCAGCTTCCTGAACTCTTCCAGCTCTGCCGCGCTCGGGCGGGTCACCTTCACGCCCTGGGCTTCGACTTCCTTCCACAGCGCATTGTCGGTGCCGCTCAGTCCCTTGCGCGCCAGCGCGATCTCTTCCTTGCCGGCCTGAATGGCGGCGGCGCGCACCGCTTCCTGGTCTTCCTTGCTCCAGCTTTCCCAGACCTTGCGGTTGACGACGAAGATCAGCGGGTCGTTCATGTATCCCCACTGGGTCAGGTATTTCTGGCCGACCGAGCTGATCTTGGCGCCGAGGAAGACCGAGATCGGATTTTCCTGGCCGTCGACCGCGCCCGAGGCCAGCGCCGGCTGGGCGTCGGCCCAGCTCATCTGCGTCGGATTCGCGCCCAGCGCGGTAAAGGTGTCATTGAACAGCGGCGAGCCGACCACGCGGAACTTCATGCCCTTCATGTCGGCCGGCGTCTTGATTTCGCGCTTGGAATTGCTGATCTCGCGAAAACCGTTCTCGCCCCAGGCCAGCGGCACCACGCCGTTCTTCTCGATGGCCTTGAAAATCATCTTGCCGGTTTCGCCAGCCATCAGCGCATCGGCCGAGCGGTAGTCTGGCTGCAGGAAAGGCAGCGAGAACAGGTTGAGTTCCTTGACCTGCGGCGACCAGTTGATCGACGAGCCGACCGCGAGATCGATCACGCCCTGGCGAATCGCGGTGAATTCACGGGTCTGGTCGCCTGCCACCAGCGAAGTGCCGGGATACATCTTGATGTTGATGCGGCCCTGCGTTTTTTCCTTGACCAGTTCGGCCCAGCGCTCGCCGCCCTTGCCCCAGGGGAAGGCGGTGCCGAGCACGGTGGAAAGGCGGTATTCAGGCTGGTATTTCTGCTGTGCATGGACGGGGCCGGCGATAGCGATGGCGGCACCGATGGCCAGTGCGGTCAATGCGAAGATGGGCTTGCGCAAGATGTCTCCTTTGGTAAGCGAGCGGGCGGCATCTGGTGTGCCGCCTGTTATTGAAATCGGTACGGGGTGACGAAGCACCCTGGCCAGTCCGGCACTTGCCATGATCATGACAGATGCGCAAAAGGCCTGGACACTTTACCAAATTTAGTCTTGCTTTGTCTTTCTTTTCAGAACGATCATTCGGTTTCAGTCGGGAACCGCTTTCCGGAAGTCCGCCACTCATTACGGAACAAGGAAAGCGTATGGACGCTCGCCGATGCGGCTTGCAGTCTTGCAAGCACAGATAATCCGTTGGCATGCGCATTGCTTTCCGGATCGCAGGACAATTTACAGGTACCAGAGCATGAACCAATCCGATGAAATGATCGAATTGCTGGTGTCTTCGCTGGCGTCAAGCACCTCCGAACATGATGCCTACCTGTTCAGGGATGCGCTGAAGCGCCTCGTGAGGACTGCCCAGCAAGAACAGCTGATCGAAATGCAGCGCGACTTCGATACCGTCTACGACACGATGTCGGGCAAGAGGGCGCGGTAAGCGTTGGCCTGTCATCTGCAGGTGCGGAGGGCAATGCGCAAAAATTGCCTGACCTATGCGCACAAATACATCGGCGATGACCGACTTCGCCTGCCTGCGGCCCGCCTGCTTGCGATGCCGCAAGCTTGTAACTCGAGGTAAAAGCTGCTGTGCCGGCGCGGGGAAGCAACGATATTGAATGGATAACCACTCCCCCTATGGAGAATGCCATGAAGAAGTTGCTCCTAGCGCTGTCCGTCCTGTTGGGCGGTATCGGCGCGGCAGCGCATGCCCAGCCGGCGGCGAATGCCGGCATGGCACAGAATGATGTTCTGCTGATCGTGGATATCAAGCCGGTGGCAGCACAGGTGGCGAAGAATCTCAATGTGGAAGCGACCCGCATTCCGCTGACCGTGCAGGCGCCGCTCGAGGTGGCGGCCAATGCCTGCGCGATACCGGCCACCGTGCTGGGAGCGCAAGGCGGCGCCGGGGCTGTCGGATGTACCGCGACAGCAACGTCGCCTGCGCTCGAACAGTTGGTGAAAACCCGTCTGCTGCAGCAGTGAAGCTGCCCGGCTTCACCGGGGTTTCGGCTTACTTCGGCCTCGTATCAATCCAAGCCATCCCATAGATCGCGTCTTTTTCCGCCTGCCCGCGCTGCGCTCGTCATCCATAGCCGGGGCGCCGAGCCGGCCATGGATTACCGACAGCGCGCATCGGCTTCGCCAGCCGGAAAGATTCATCGATCTCATGGTGCGTCATGATTCGGGATCGGTATTACCTGGTCCCGCCCGATGCGCCAGGCGCCGCAGAGCCTCCGGCACCGGACCCTGCTCCTTCGGCCGATGGGCCGCCGCGTGCAGCACGCCTTGCTTCGCGCGAGGCAGCCATCTCGGCATGATTTTTCTGATGCTGAGCCGCAAGCTCCTCCTTCGTTACGTACCCGTCCGCATTGCCATCGGCCTTTGAAAAGGCTTCCGACTGGCGCGCCAGGAATTCCTGGCGCGATACCTTGCCGTCCTTGTCGGTATCGAGGCTGGTGATGTGATGCTCGATCATTTTCTGCGCATCCATCTGGCCATGCTGACGACCATGGTGCGGCTTGTCGGCGGAGCCGCGCGGACCGCCAGGCTGCGCCGAACCTGATGACGGCGGTGTGGCCGCGGATGTGCCGGAGGCACTTGGCGAGCCACCCGCAGACCCGCTGGCGGGGCTTTGCGCATGGGCGGCGAGGGTAACGGCAAACAGACTTGCAACGAATAGCGACTTGTTCATGGAGTACCTTTCCTTCTTGAAAATAAGAGGTTCCTGCTCAGCAGTATAGAAAGCTTTGCACGGTCCAAGGTTCATCTTTACCTCTTCTTTCAATGACGCATCCTTCGATACATGGGCGTACATGCTTGCCTTGCCGGCATCGGTGCGCGGAACTTGGAAGGCGCGCCTGCATCCATCTGGCGGATGCCTTGCGACGCAGGGGCAACAACCGCACAAGCACAACACGGAGAACAAGATGAACAGATTTACCGAAAAGGTGGTGATCGTTACCGGGGCGGGATCGGGCATTGGCGCGGCCACCGCGAAACGCTTTGCCGCGGAGGGCGCGCTGGTGGTGCTCGCGGGACGGACGAGGGAAAAGCTCGACGGGATAGCCGCGCAATTGCCGCCAGGGAAAAATCTGGTGCGCGTCACCGACGTGTCGCGTCTCGATGATGTGGAAGGCCTGGTGAAGGATACCCTGCAGCGCTTCGGGCGCCTCGACGTTCTGGTCAACAATGCCGGCGTCGCTCCCGAGGGAAAAGTCACCGAGGCCAGTGTCGAGGATTGGCGGCAAGTGATGTCCATCGATCTGGACGGCGTGTTCTACGGCTGCCGCGTCGCCATTCCGGAACTGATCAAGACCCGCGGCTCGATCATCAACGTGTCCTCGGTATCGGGGCTGGGCGGCGACTGGGGCCTGAGCTTCTACAACGCGGCCAAGGGCGCGGTCACCAATTTCACCCGCGCGCTGGCGATGGACCATGGTCCGGACGGCATCCGCATCAACGCGGTCTGCCCCAGCCTCACGCGCAGCAACCTGACGGAAGACATGTACGCCGACCCGGAGATCATGGCCAAGTTCAAGGAAAGAATTCCGATGGCACGCGGTGCCGAGCCGGAGGAAGTCGCGGGCGTGATCGCCTTTCTTGCCAGCGACGATGCGCGCTTCGTCAACGGGGTCAACCTGCCGATCGACGGCGGGCTGACCGCATCGAACGGACAGCCGCCGATGGTGTGATGGTGCGATTCCCGGCTTGCCGGGCGATAGAGGCTGGTCCGCGCCGGCAGGTGTCGTGCCCTGCTCTCCCTGTCTCGCCGCCCGCATGGGGCTCCGGGTTCGCAACGCACGAGTTGCGCCTCGAAGCCGGGGCGGCTTCAGCGCATGCCGTCAGGACCGATCCCCCTCCTGCGCTCCCCCTTGAAAGGGGAGGGGCTTTCCTTACCTTGCGAGCAGCTTGCAAGCGGCTGCCAGGTCCGCAGGCGCACCTCCTTGGCGCTTCAGACCGCTTCAGACGCTCATGCGAATTCCGCATGAGCGTCGCCGGACATATTCTTTCTCCTCCTTTTCTCCTTATTGTTAGAATTGCCAGCATCCAAACCTTGTAAGGAGGAGCCGGCATGACGTTCAGGGAACCCCTGGCATCCTAGCGAGTGCAGCCGCCCACGGGGCGCCGCGCAACGGCACCGTTTTCCACCATCCAACCCCACCAGGAAACATCCATGTCTCCCTATCGCAAAAAACTGATCGGCGCACTGCTGGCGGCAAGCGCCTCGGCCATGCTCATCGCCGCCGCCCCGGCGCAGGCCGCCGACCTGAAGATCGCCCTGGCTGCGGATGTCTCTTCGCTCGATCCGCACTTCGTCAACATCGCGCCCAATATCGCCCTTTCCCAGCACATGTTCGACGCCCTGGTGCATGTCGATCCCAACGGCCAGCTGATTCCCGGCCTGGCGGTGTCGTGGAAGGCGGTCAACCCGACCACCTGGGAATTCAAGCTGCGTCCCAACGTCAAGTTTCATGACGGCTCGGACCTGACGGCGGAAGACGTCGCCTACTCGCTCGACCGCCCGGCGTCGCTCACCAACAGCCCCGGCCCGTTCACCAGCTACACCAAGCAGATCGTCGGCAAGGAAATCGTCGATGCGCAGACCATCCGCCTGAAAACCGCGACGCCCTACGGCCCCCTGCCCCTGGATGTCAGTTCCATTTTCATCGTCTCGAAAAAGGCTGCCCAGCAGGCGAGCACCGAAGACTTCAACAACGGCAAGGCCGCCGTCGGCAGCGGCCCCTTCAAGTTCGGCAGCTACAAGCGCGGCGACCGCATCGAACTGGTACGCAACGATGCCTACTGGGGAAGCAAGCCGGCATGGGACAAGGTGACCTTCCGCATCATCGCTTCCGACACGCCGCGACTGACCGCCCTGCTGGCCGGCGAAGTCGATGCGATCGAATCGGTGCCGACCGTGGACATCGGCAAGGTGCGCGCCAATCCGAAATTCCGCATCGAGCAGAAGGTGTCGTGGCGCACCATCTTCTGGCATCTCGACCAGTCGCGCGACAAGTCGCCCTTCGTGTTCGACAAGTCCGGCAAGCCGCTGGACAAGAATCCGTTCAAGGACGTGCGCGTGCGCCAGGCCATCTCCAAGGCGATCAACCGCCAGGTGCTCGTGGAGCAAACCATGGAAGGCCTGGCCGTTCCCGCATCGAACGTGGTATCGCCCGGCATCTTCGGCCATGCCGAGGCCCTCAAGGTGGAGACCTACGATGTCGCCGGCGCCAGGAAGCTGCTGGCCGAGGCCGGCTATCCCGACGGTTTCGCCGTCACGCTGCACGGTCCGAACAACCGCTATGTGAATGACGACCAGATCGTGCAGACGACGGCCCAGTTCCTCAGCCGCATCGGCATCCAGGCCAAGGTGGAAACCATGCCGCTGTCCTCGTACTTCGGCAAGGCGCGCGCCGGCGAATTCAGCATGGCCCTGCTCGGCTGGGGCTCGCTGGCCGGCGACTTCACGCTGCGCTCGCTGCTGGGCACAGCCGATCCGGATTCCGGCTGGGGCACCTGGAACTGGGGCAAGTACAGCAATCCCAAGGTGGATCAGTCGGTGCGTGCCGCGCTGTCCTCGGTCGATGCGCAGAAGCGCGAAGCCGCCGCCAGGGAGGGTGCCGTCACCGCGTTGAAGGACTATGCGGTAATCCCCTTGCATCACCAGTATGCGACCTGGGCCGTGCGCAAGGGTGTCAAGTACATAGCCCGCACGGATGAATTCACCTTCGCGCATCAGTTCGCTCCGGAATAAGCGCGGCGCGGCATACTAGGACTGCAAGGCATGTTCCTGTTCATCTCGCGCCGCATCGCGCAGACCGCCGGCGTCCTGCTGGTCATGTCGGCCCTGGTGTTCCTGGGGGTGTATGCGATCGGCAATCCGGTCGACATCCTGATCAATCCCCAGGCCGACCAGGCCGACATTGCGCGCGCCACCGCCGCGCTCGGCCTCGACCAGCCGCTGTGGAGGCAGTATGCGCGCTTTCTCCAGGGCGCGCTTTCCGGCGACCTGGGCAAGTCGTTCATCCACGACATTTCCGCCATCACGCTGATCCTGGAACGCATGCCCGCGACGCTGGAACTGTCCTTCGTCGCCATGGGCATTGCCGTCTTGCTGGGCGTGCCGCTCGGGCTGTGGGCCGGGCTGCGACCCGACGCCCTGTCCGGCAAGGCCATCATGGCCGGCTCCATCCTCGGCTTTTCCCTGCCCACGTTCTGGGTCGGGCTGATGATGATCATGCTGTTCTCGGTGCAACTGGGCTGGCTGCCGTCGAGCGGACGCGGACCGACGACGGACATCATGGGCTTTCCCGTTTCCCTTTTCAGCGCGGAAGGCTGGCGGCACATCCTGATGCCGGCGATCAATCTTGCGCTGTTCAAGCTGTCGCTCATCATCCGGTTGACCCGCGCGGGGACGCGGGAGGCGCTGCTGCAGGACTACGTTCGCTTCGCCCGCGCCAAGGGTTTGCGGGAAAGCCGGGTGATCGGCTTGCATGTCCTGAAAAACATCCTGATTCCCATCGTGACCGTCATCGGCCTGGAGTTCGGCTCGCTGATCGCCTTCGCGGTGGTGACCGAATCCATCTTTTCCTGGCCTGGCATGGGCAAGCTGCTGCTCGACTCCATCAATCAGCTCGACCGCCCGGTCATCGTCGCCTATCTGCTGATGACGGTGCTGCTGTATGCCTTGATCAACCTGACCGTGGATATCGTGTATGCCCTGCTCGATCCGCGCGTGCGCCTTGCCGGAGCAGGACAATGACACCCATCCCGAAAGCCGGGACGCCGCTGCGCCGATTCCTGTCGGCCTATTTCGAAAGCCGGCTCGCGATGTCCGGACTCATCCTGCTGCTCGTCGTGCTGTGCGCCGCCGCGCTGGCGCCCTGGATCGCGATGCAGGACCCTTACGATCTGGCGCAGCTCGACATCTCGGATGCGCGCCGCGCGCCCGGTTCTCCGAGCGTCGACGGCCTGCGCCATTACCCGCTCGGCACCGATGAACAGGGGCGCGACATGCTGTCGGCCATTCTTTACGGCTTGCGCGTCAGCCTCTTCGTCGGCGTGAGCGCCACCCTCATCGCGCTGGCCATCGGCATGACCCTCGGCCTGATCGCCGGCTATTTCGGCGGCAAGGCCGATGCGGTGATCATGCGCGTCGCCGACCTGCAGCTGTCCTTTCCGGCCATCCTGATCGCGCTGGTGCTGCTTGCCATTCTCGGCAAGGGCACCGGCAAGATCATTACCGCGCTGATCGCGGTGCAGTGGGCGTATTACGCCCGCACCACCCGGGGCGTGGCCATCGTCGAGCGGCAGAAGGAATACATCGATGCCGCCATCCTGCTCGGCCTGTCGACGACGCGCATCCTGTTCGGGCACCTGCTGCCGAACTGCCTGCCGCCGCTGATCGTGGTGGCGACGCTGCAGATCGCGGCGGCGATCGCGCTGGAAGCCACGCTGTCCTTTCTCGGCGTCGGCCTTCCGGTCACGGAGCCGTCGCTGGGCCTGCTGATCGCCAACGGCTTCCAGTATCTGCTGACCGGCAAGTACTGGATCAGCTTCTTTCCCGGTGCGGCCCTGCTGCTGACCCTGGTCGCCATCAACCTGGTCGCCGACCGCTTGCGCGACGTGATCAATCCCCGCCTGCAGGTGCAATGATGCCCGCCATTCCAGTCGATCAGGACGCGCTGCCCGCGAACCTGCGCCGCCCTACCCTCGCCGTCGAGGATCTGCGCACGCATTTCCTCGGCCGGTCCGGACCGGCCAGAGCGGTCGACGGCGTGAGCTTCCGGGTCGAACAAGGTGAAATCCTGGGCCTGGTCGGCGAATCCGGCTCCGGCAAGTCGGTCACCGGCGCCTCCATCATGGGCCTGGTCGACAAGCCCGGAGAAGTGGTCGGTGGCCGCATCCTGTTCAAGGGCGACAACCTGCGGGAATACGACAGGGAACGGCTGCGGCAGCTGCGCGGCAACCGCATCGCCATGATCTTCCAGGACCCGATGATGACCCTCAATCCGGTGCTGCGCATCGACACGCAGATGATCGAAGCGATCCTCGCCCATGAACGCATCGGCAAGCCGGCCGGCCGCGTCCGGGCGCGCGATGCGCTTTCACGCGTCGGCATTGCTTCGCCCGAGGAGCGGCTGCATGCCTATCCTCACCAGTTTTCCGGCGGCATGCGCCAGCGCGTGGCGATTGCCATTGCGCTGCTCAACCGGCCCGACCTCATCATCGCGGACGAACCGACGACGGCGCTCGATGTGACGATACAGGCGCAGATCCTGCATGAAATGCAGGCGTTGTGCCGCGAATCCGGGACCAGCCTGATCTGGATCACGCATGACCTTGCCGTCGTCGCCGGCCTCGCGGACCGGGTTGCGGTCATGTATGCGGGGCGTATCGTGGAACAGGGCAGCACGGCCCAGATCATCGAATCGGCCAGGCATCCATACACCCGTGCGCTGATGGATTCGATTCCCTCGCGCGGCGTGCGCGGACAGCCGCTGCGGCAGATTCCGGGCAGTCCGCAATCGCCGTTCAACCGGCCGTCCGGCTGCGCTTTCCGCGATCGCTGTCCGCGTGCCACGCAAGCCTGCCTGCAGGAGCCGCCGGTAACCGTGGAGCAGGACGGGCGCGAACTGCGCTGCTTCCACCCGATCATCGCCGCCGCAACAGCGCCGGCCTGATGCGCGGCGAAAAAATGCAATGAAACCGCTCCCCCTTCGGACGACGACCCCATGACCACCACCCCTCTGCTGGAATTGCGCCAGGTTTCCAAGCACTTCCGGAAATCGCCCGGGCTTCTTTCCCGCCTGCGCAGGGCCGCCGGCATGCCTCTTCCGCAATCGACCGTCTTCGCGGTCGACAATGTGAGTCTGTCGATCCAGCCGGGCGAGGTGGTCGGCCTGGTCGGCGAATCCGGCTGCGGCAAATCCACGCTGGGCAGAATGGCCGTCGGCCTGCACAGCCTGTCGGCCGGCGAACGGCACTGGAAAGGCGAGCTGATCGGCAGCGCGGCAGCGCCGGCGCCCGCGGCATTGCTGGCCAAGGCGCGGCATGGCCTCGGCATGCAAATGATCTTCCAGGATCCGCAGGCCTCGCTCAACCCGCGCATGCGCGTGCAGGACATCGTCGGCGAGGCGCCGGTGGCGCACGGCATCGTGCCGCGCGCGCAGCAAGCCGAGTATGTGGCATCGCTGCTGGAGCGGGTCGGGCTGGACCCGGCGGTGATCCGGCATTTTCCCTACCAGTTCTCCGGCGGCCAGCGCGCGCGCGTGGGCATTGCCCGCGCGCTGGCGGTCAGGCCGGAATTCCTGGTCTGCGACGAAGCGGTGGCCGCACTCGATGTCTCGATCCAGGCGCAGATACTCAACCTGTTCATGCGCCTGCGCGACGAGCTCAACCTGACCTATCTGTTCATCAGCCATGACCTGAACGTGGTGCATCATGTCAGCCGGCGCATCGTGGTGATGTATCTCGGGCGCGTGGTCGAATCGATTGCCTCGGAGCGCCTGTTCACCGACGCCAATCATCCTTACACCCGCGCCCTGCTCGCCGAAGTGCCGACCCTCGAAGTCAGGAAGAAGCGCTTCATCGCCATCCAGGGCGAGCTGCCGTCGCCGCTGGCGCCGCCCTCGGGCTGCCACTTCCATCCGCGCTGCCCGCATGCGATGCCGGTCTGCCGGGAACAGGCGCCGGCGCTCGCCGAAATCGCGCCGGGGCATCATTCCGCCTGCCATCTGAATCGCCTTCCCGCCTGATTTCCGCCGTCCGGGCAAGCGCCCGCCCGGGTCGGCCGCTGTTCATGCATGGAACCGCTTTCCTCGCTGGCGTTACCCATAGTCAACAGGGCACGCGATGGATGCCCGGTACGAAATCCAATAAGGGAGCAATCCAGCATGACGCGGAACGACGGCTATGTATCGGACATTACTTATCCGGTCTCGTTTTTCAAGGAACAAAGCCCGGCGCATCTGAGCTTTGCCTGCATTCTCAACGGCTACGAGCCGGTGGCGCTGGACAGGCCCTTTACCTACATGGAGCTGGGCTGCGGGCGCGGCCTGACTTCCAATGTGCTGGCGGCGGCCAACCCGCATGCCCGGTTTTTTGCGAGCGACTTCAATCCCGCGCATATCCTCGGCGCCCGCGAACTGGCCGAGGCCGCGGAGTTGAAAAACATGACCTTCCTGGAAAACAGTTTCGAAGAACTGGCGGCAGGCAAGGTGGAGGATCTGCCCCGGTTCGACTTCGTCAGCCTCTATGGCGTCTACTCCTGGGTCCACGCCGGGAACCGCCGGCAGATCGTCGATTTCCTCAAGCGCTACCTGAAACCGGGCGGCATTGTTTTCCTCAGCTATAACGCCATGCCGGGCTGGTGCGCGGCGACGGTGCTCCAGCGCCTGATCCGGCTGCATGCGGACTTGCATCCCAATGACAGCGCCGCACAGATCGATCAGGCGCGCGATTTCATCGGGCGCCTGCAGCATGCCGGCCCGCGCTTCCTGTCCAGGAACGCAAGCCTGTCGCCTTACATGGAGTCGCTCAAGGACAGCGGCAATGACTACCTGGCGCATGAATACCTGCATGACGGATGGAGCGCGCTGTACCATGCCGACGTGGCGCACGATATGGCGGCAGCGAAGCTCGATTACGCAGCTTCCGCCCTGATGACCCAGAACTTCCCCGAGCTTTACCTGACGCCGGAGCAACAGCAGTTCCTCGGCACCATTTCCCATGCGGCGTTGCGCGAAACAGCGCGCGACTGCATCATGAATACCTCACTGCGCCAGGATGTCTTCATACGCGGCGCCCGCCGCCTGTCGCCGGCGCGCCTTGCCACGTGGATGAGCAGGACCGGGCTGGCGCTCAGCCGTCCGAATGTTTCCGGCGACCCCAAGCTCGAAGCACTGGTTGACTTTGACGAGCTGTATGCGCCGCTGCTGGACGCACTCAGGAAGAGGCCGCATCGTCTTTCGGAACTGGCCCTGCTGCCGCCCTACGCGCAGCGACCTGCGGCAGACTTGCTGAAAGTCGCGGCGAGGCTGATCACGAATAGCAGGGTCGCGCCCTATTTCGTTCAGACGGCGGCAATCGACCCCGCACCGGCGCAGCGGCTGAACATGGAGTTGGCCCGGCTGTCCGAAACAAGCGACGAGCATCAAGTGCTGGCGTCGCCGCTGCTGGGTAGCGGCACCGAGGCGGGACTGATTCAGCGCCTGGTGTACCCGTTCGCGGCGCAACTCGGAAAAGACGTCGATGTCGAGCTGATTTCACGGCATGTCGCAACGGTGATCGCAGCGCAGGAAAATCCTTCAGCGCAAGACGGCCAGGCCGCAGATTCCCCCGAAATGCGGCACGAGGAAATTCTCGGTACGGTGCGCGCGATCCTGGAGCTGCGCCTGCCGATCTGGATGCAGCATGGCGCGGTGGCCAAGTGCGCGCCATGAGTGCGCCATGAGTGCGCACTGACACCGGCCGCCGTCAACCGCCAACCGGGGAGCGATGGGCTCCGGGATCGACTGCAGCATCCGTCACCGGGAGTTTTCCTTGTCGGCAGGATCATTTCGCCGTAGAGGAAACACCAGCGATGCGACGGCGGCTATGAGCGCCAGAACGGCAGTGGCAAGATCAAGCAGATCCATGATGGTCTCCCGCGTTGTTGATGCGTGCTGCGATGCATCCCGGTCGGCCGGCTACCGCTGCATTCCCCAGCGCCGCACCGTGACGCGTTCCAGCGAATGGAACACGATGTTTTCCACCAGCAAGCCGATCAGGATGACCGCGGCCAGGCCGGCGAACACCTTGTCAGTATAGAGCTCGTTGCGGTTCTGGAAAATGTACCAGCCCAGACCGCCCTTGCCCGAAGTCGCGCCGAAAACCAGTTCGGCGGCGATCAGCGTGCGCCAGGCAAAGGCCCATGCGATCTTCAAGCCGGAGACGATGGACGGCAGGGCCGCCGGCACCAGGATCTGCACCACCAGCCGCAACCCGCGCAGTCCGTAATTGCGGCCCGCCATGCGCAGGGTCTCCGGCACGCCCTGGAAACCGGCATAGGTATTGAGCGCCAGCGGCCACAGCACCGAATGCAGCAGCACGAAAATCAGGCTGCCGCGCCCCAGGCCGAACCACAGCAACGCCAGCGGCAGCAGCGCAATGGCCGGCAGCGGGTTGAACATCGAGGTCAGCGTTTCCAGCAGGTCGCGTCCGATCCGGGTCGACACCGCCAGCGCCGTCAGCATGAAAGCGGCGGCCACGCCGAGGGCATAGCCCTGCAGCAGCACGCCGAGCGACACGGCGATGTTGCCGATCAGCTCGCCGCTGCCGAGTCCCTCGACCAGTGCGCGCGCCGTGGCGCTGAAGGTCGGCAGCAGCAGTTCATTGTCTTGCCAGCGCGCAAACATCTCCCAGACCACCGCAAGCAGGCCGAGAATGAATGCCTTGCGCAGGGTGCCGGATTGCCAGAGCCGCCGGTGCAGCGGCAGGATGCGTTCGGCGGCGATGTCGCCCAGCGGTTCGGGCGGGCGTTCATATTCCGGTCGTACCGGAGGAACGAGTGCATGCATGAATCAGGCCTCCTGGACACGCGCAGCGTGCGCGACTCCGCCGGCATTTTCATCGGCATCGGCATCGGCATCGGCTTCATGTCGCGATGGCGCCGGCTCATCGAAGAGCAGGCGGTGAATCCGCTTGGCGGTGGACTGGAATTCGCTGCCGCCGAGGCTGTGCAGGCCGAACTGATGGCTGTTGATTTCGGCCCGCACCCGCCCCGGATGCGGCGACAGCAGCAGGATGCGGTTGCCGACGACCAGGGCTTCCTCGATCGAGTGCGTCACGAACAGCAGCGTGAAGCGCTCCTCTTCCCACAGCGCCTGCAGTTCCTCCTGCATCTTGCGGCGCGTCAGCGCATCGAGCGCGGCGAAGGGTTCGTCCATCAGCAGCACTTCCGGCTGCATGGCGAGTGCACGCGCAATCGCCACCCGCTGCTTCATGCCGCCCGACAAGGTGTGCGGAAAGGCATCGGCGAAGCGGTCGAGACCGACCTTGTGCAGCCAGTGCAGGGCGCGCGCTTCGGCTTCCCGCCGGCCGGCGCGCCTGCTGGCGAGCAGCGGAAACATGACATTTTCCTTGACGGTTTTCCACGGCGGCAGCTGGTCGAATTCCTGGAACACCACGACGCGGTCAGGCCCCGGCCCGGCCACGACCCGGCCGTCAAGACAGATGCCGCCTTCACGCGGCGCGATGAAGCCGCCGACGGCCTTGAGCAGCGTGGACTTGCCGCAACCCGACGGTCCCAGCAGCACGAAGCGGTCGCCGCGGTGCACGTCGAAGCTCACCCGGTGCGTGGCGCGCACCGCATGGGCGGCGGTGCGGTATTCCAGCGTCACGCCTTGCGCCTGCAACAGCGGCATGTCGGTGGCCGGGCGGGTGCGGCCGGCGGCCGGGGGCGCGCTCGAAATCGGTAGCGCAAGCGGATGCACGCTCATGCCATTCTCCTGTGTTGGGTGAATCCGTAATGAATCCGTAATGAATCAGCTGCCCTGCGCAGTGGCGGGATCATCGAAGAAATAATCGCGCCAGCTTTTCGGCTGGTTCTTGATCGCGCCGATGCGATGCAGGAACTGCGCGAAGGCAAAGGTGTTCTGCGGCGCTATCTTGAACTGCACCTGCGGATTGGTGATGATGCCGAGCAGCAGCTTGCGGTCGGTATTGGTCTTGTTCACCCGCAGGTAGGCATCCACCGCCGCATCCGGATTGCTCGTGATGAACTGCGCCGCCTCGGTCAGCGCGGCGATGAAGGCGCCGTAGGTTTTCGGATTCTCGCTGCGGAATTTCTCGGTGGCGTACAGCACCGTGGCCGAGCCCGGTCCGCCCAGCACGTCATAGGAATTGAGCACGACATGCGCGTTCGGATTCTGCGCCAGCTCCTGGTCCTGGAATGGCGGATTGCCAAAATGCGCATTGATCTCGGTCTTGCCGGCGATCAGGGCCGCCGCCGCGTCGGGATGCGGCAGGGCCTGGGTCAGCTTGTCGAGCCGCGCGAATTCCTTGTCGCCCCACTGTTTCGCCGCCGCCATCTGCAGGATGCGCGCCTGCACCGAGACCGTCACCGCCGGCAGCGCGATCCTGTCCTTGTCGGTGAAGTCGGCGATGGTCTTCACCTTCGGATTAGTGCTGACCAGGTAATACGGGAAATTGCCGAGCGACGCCACGCCTTTCACGTTCTGCTTGCCGTGGGTGCGGTCCCACAACGTGAGCAGCGGGCCGACGCCGGCCCCGGCGATATCGATGGACCCGGACAGCAGCGCATCATTGGTCGAGGCGCCGCCGGACAGCTTGGTCCATTCCACCTGGATATCGACGCCCTTCTGCTTGCCGTGCTTTTCGATCAGCTTCTGGTCCTGCGCCACATTGAGGAGCAGGTAGACCACGCCGAACTGCTCGGCGATGCGGATGCGGCCCTCGGCATGAGCGGGCAGGGCCAGCGTGCCGCAGACGAGGCCCAGACTTGCGGCCAGAGCGAGAACACGGCGGCGCGCGCCGCTGAAACGGTGAATCGGTTCGGACATGGTGGAGCTCCCTATTGTCATTCGTTGTTCGTTATTCGGCATTCGTTATGCATTGCACCACTGGGTGCAATGACAGCCCTGCCTGATGATCAGAAAGGCGCATCGCCTTCGATGGTGGTGCGATACAGCTTGCGGCGCTGGTCGTCGGGACAGCCGGCGGCGAGATGCATGAGCGAACGGTTATCCCAGAACACCATGTCGTGCGGCTGCCAGCGATGACGGTAGACGTGCTCCGGCTTGACGCTGTGGGCGAACAGCTGGTCGAGCAGGTCGCGGCTTTCATCCTCGGGCAGGCCGACGATGCGCGGCGTGAAATGTTCGCTCACGAACAATGCCTTGCGGCCGGTCTCGGGATGCGTGCGCACCACCGGATGCGTCACCGGCTTGACCTGCGCGATCTGTTCTTCGGTCAGGTTCGGCCGCCACGGGCTGCGGCGCTGCAGTTCCGCATACTTGGTCAGGTAGCTGTGCTCGGCCTTCAAGCCCTCCACCTTGCGCTTCAGGTGCCCGGGCAGGGTGTCGTAGGCCAGGTGCATGTTGGCGAACAGGGTATCGCCTCCTTCGGCCGGCAATTCCTGCGCATGCAGCATCGAACCCAGGCTGGGGAGCTCCTTGTAGGACAGGTCGGAATGCCAGTAATGGCCCGCATCGCCGAGGCCGATCGGCTGGCCGTTCTCCTTGATGTTGGAGACGATCAGGATTTCGGGATGACCGGGCAGCTGGAATTGATGCAGCACATGGATCTGCAGCCGTCCGAAGCGGCGACTGAAATCGATCTGCTGCCGCGGCGTGATGCGCTGGTCGCGGAATACCAGTACATGATGATCGAGATGCGCGCGATGCAGGCGGGAAAAATCGGCGTCGTTCAAGGGCTGCGACAGATCGAGACCGATCACTTCCGCGCCCAGCGGCGGCGCCAGCGGGCGGATGGCAAACCTGGTTGCGGTACGGACAGCTTCGGCTGCAGGAGCAATGACGGACATGGCGTTAACCCGGAAAGAATTTGACAACAAATTCTATGGCGCTCCGTAATGCGTGCAAACGAAGCTTATCGGCTATGCAAAGTGACTTTTCGCATATGAGCCGCCGGTGCGGCTACAGTGCCTTCGCACTCCTAGTGGTACGAGTTAACAATCTGTTGATCAACTGGTGGACGAGAATCATGCCGATACTGCGTCAACAATGCGCGTAGCGAATGACAAAGGCGCGGCCTTGCTGTGCTTACTTCCTTGTCTCGACATGATTTCGCCACATTGGCTTTCAACAAATTTCCAACTCACACCACCAGAGCGGATTGCAGGCGGGTGTAAGGAAGAATCGGTTTGCCCTGAGATGCAGGGCAAGGCGGGAGAAGCGCCGTGTGGCGGGCCACACCAGCGACGACTAACGCCGCCATGCGCCCAAGGCAGCCGCTTTGATGCGCATGACATAAAGGACGTGAGTGACCTGGGCCCGTCTGCCAGCAAGGTCTCAAGGTTTTGCCGGAACTTGCTGCTTCACCGATCCACTCATCTAAGTACCTGTTTAAAAACTTGCTGCGCGGCGTGATTCCGGCACTGCGGTGCTCGACATACCTCACGCAGGCGTGCGCTTCTCGTACCAGGCTCAAGCCGCTCGCTACAGTTTTCAAAATTGACGGAGTTCGAATTATCAACCGATGGCGAGTTATTGCTTGAGACTCTCATATCCGGCTGTTCCTTAATTTGGGTAAATTTTTATGTAAATCGTGAAGCGTTAACGATTTAATGCTGCACCCTGAGGTGCGGAGCCGGCAGGAAAGCGGTTCCCGTGCATGAAGAATTTAGTTTGTTAAAGCTGATGTTTCTCGCCGTTGTAGATACTGAAAACTTTGAGATTTTCAGAACCGCGATCAGTTCGGTAATTAAGAAAGATTGGCAAATGATTCAACGTGTTTCTCATGCAGGAAAAGCCTGCCTGGAGGCCTCGTTACTTCACCATCAGCGCAAGGCATGCAACGAGTGGATGCCGGCAACGAACAACTCAATCTTACCGCGACGAGTGTGTTCGGCCAGCGCGCTCGCACTGACGCTACCGTCGATAGCGCGAACGCGCGGTCGAAGAAGTGGTGCAGCGGTTCTGACACCGAGCACGGAAAAGAGCTATCGGTGCATAGCGGACTGCTTTCACCAATAACTCTTTTCCATGCTCGTGCAATACTATGCCAATAAGATAAAAATTAGCGAATAGAATTGTGATCAGGCTTTGCAGATTTTTCATTAATTTCCGAGATCTTTTCCTTGCTCATGCCGAGCATGGAAGCAAGCTTTTCAGCATCTGAGGAATTAAGCTCACCCATAAATGCGTCGCCCATCAACTTCATTTGCTGCTTTTCATCGTCGGTCGCCTTTCCTTGCTGATCTTTTATATGGTATAGGTTTGATAGATTCGACATTGCGGTCGATGCATCTTTCGATGAAATATTTGGATCTTGCAGGGTCTTTTTGAGACTTTCTTCGGTATGCATTTCGTTAGGGGGGGTGGGGGCGATACCTATGCCGCTGACTGTCATGCTCATGTTTTAGTGCTCCTTAAATTAAACTTAATTTATTATGTACGGACTGCACGGTCCTTATACTTCGAGTCCGCGCCTAGGTGAGTGGAAGATGGAGGCCGTACTGTTCCCATAAGTGCTCCTGTTGCCCGTTTTGTGGGCGAATTTGAGTCCGCGATGTAATTCGATGCAACGCTGTCAGACACAAAAGAAGCGGCTTGGAGCCCGTTTGAAAAATGTAGCGAACGGCTTGAGCCCGGTACGAGAAGCGCACGCCTAACTGCCTATTTCGTTAGGGCTGAACGCCAAGCGATGATTCCGCAGGCAAGCTGCAACATGGCGAGGTAGGTGTCTTCACGTTTTTCCCACCTTACCAGTAGCCGACGGAAGCGGTTGAGCCAGCTATGGGTGTGCTCAACGACCCAGCGTCTGGCACGTGCGCGGTACTGGTTGGGACCGCTGCGTCGAACATTACACCGCCCTTGTTCATCTCTCACTTGTCATGATTCTGCTTCGACGCCATTTATGAAACGAGTTCTAACGAAGCAGAGGGCTTTCCTAGCCCTTGCTTCGTTTGTCGGGCATCACGCTTTGCGGAACGGCAAATCGCCTTCCCTTCTTGCGGGCCTGATGTATCGGCAAATTCACCGCTCTTCAATCAAGCGGCATGCTGGCCGCTCCGGTCACAAGGGCGCCCCCTCTTTCAAGTCCGCATCGGATGATGCAAGGGCGGAGCGCCGTCATACACGGCATCCCCGTCGGTACATCGCAGCTGACGTGCCTACCTCCCTCCGCCATGCCCCTCCCACGGTCTGACCATACAGCTGAAACCGGCGCAGTAGATGGATACGTAGCTTGCCTTCCCAAGCGGTGCTGGCAGTGAGCGGATAATGCGGTTTATTTCAGTATGGACTGCTTTTGCGTGGCAAAGCAATACAACCCGGGAAGGAATTTCACAGAAAATCTATAGTGAGCTGTCATACATACGAATGCAGCTTAGCGGCCATGTACAAAAGTCTTTATATGTGCAATTCCGCTTCACGCTGCCTGGATGCTTAAGCGAAATCCAATGCACGCATATTCGAAGAGACTGGCACCCTCCTGTGGCGAGGATGCCGTCACTTTTATAACGCTACGGATCGGGCGACACTGCCGCTGCCCTCAACTCATTGGAACAACCGATACGATCAATGTCCTTGGAAAAAGCTTGCTTCAGGATCATTTTTCATCGCCTCTTTTAGGTCATTGAGCGCTTGTTCACTAAAGATATAGCTAGGGCCAAATTCGCGTGCTTCGTATTCTTTACCCACTTCTTCAGGAAGAGGATTTCCGTTCAGGATGATTATCAAATGGTTTCGCTCTCGAGGATCGATGGCACGGAGATCATTCAACTTAATACCCATCTCATTCAATTGGGAAGCCAGATCCGCCGGGCTCGTCGCCATCCCTCCAAACCTCTTGGTGCCTCTAGCGTTCATTTGGCTTGTCGTGAGTTCGGGAGGCATTGCACTGATTAAATTCTTACTCAAGTCCAGGAATTTGAGATTTGGCGGCAATGTTGTCAACGGGATTTCCTTCAACCTGTTGCCTTTTGCGTCAATTGAAGTGATTTTTACGCCATGCGGCCATACCGGAGGTAGTTCTGACAGTCCCAAGTTCTTGAGTTCCAATGGCGTACCCCGGTGTTCACCATTATCTCCGTGCACCCATTCTTCGAGCCTTTCAATTGCCTCTCTCCGAGCCGGCATTTCCTCGCCTCCGTTGTCAATGTAAGCCTGATAATTAGGCATGATTGCGCGCCACGTTTCTTCATAGGTATATTTCGTCACCTTGCGTCCTGCACTATCACTAGGAAGCTCTGGAGGTGCAAAGACGATGTAGCTTGGCCATCGGTTCTCGGTTGTTAATTTTCTTACGATGCGTGGAGCAAGTGTTGTTGCTCCCAACTCCACAGTAAGACTTTTAAATGATTCAGGAAGGTTTTCATCTTGAATGTCAGTTAATGGATTTCCGTTTAGACGAAGAACTTTCAGTGTTTCTGGAAGCGTACTTATATTGACTTCCCTGATGTTTTGGTTCTTGACAATCAACTCCGGCACGTCGGGCGGAATGGGAGGCATGCTTGAAAATTTCAGGGTGTTATCCGATTCTGCGGAAAGATCCAGCACCAGAACAGGTTTCTGCCTTTTAGTTTCAGATGGAGTCCAAATATTAGAATGATGCTTACCCATCCACGTTAGAATTTTATCAGCGGCTAGTTTCCGAGCTGCTTTTTCATCAGAGTTCATAGACGTCCATATCTCTAATCTCCTTTGAAATGAAATCTTTTTTGCTGAAACCTGCTGGGCGGAGCTGCTCGTTGCAGGTGCATACTGTGTAGGATCTGGAGATGCAAAATCTTTTGCTTTGATTCCAGGTACGCTTTCACCTTTCGGTAAAGCCTGAGGAGTGGAAGCAAGGGGTTTAACCTTAGCTTCCGCACCGGTAGAAGGAATTGTAATGACTTCCACACCTGTATTTCGTAGACTTTCTAGCGCATCCACCGGGAACTGATTTTGTCGCACCTTTACTTTTGTTCCTAACTGCGGCATCGGTGGAGGAGAGCTGAGGTCGAATATCTCAGTTAAATTCAGGGTGAATTCTTTCCTGGATGCAAGTCCACTTTTGATTTTTTCTACAACTTTTGCTCTGACGGCAGATTCGGTGGAAAAACCTTCGTTAAACCACCCCAATAACTGATCACGATAATCTGTTCCTCTTAAGCGCGAATTCGTAGCTCTATTTTCAGTTTTAGCTTTGTCGGTAGTATGCAGACCGGGCCCGGCCTCGTAGGTTGCGGTATTAACGTTGCCTGCACTCAATGCAGTCACTTTATCGCGAGCGTCAGCCACAGCAGGCATAACGACTGCTATTCCTGCGCTATTTAATTGATTCACGAATGCTAATGGAGGAGCATCACCACTGATTATATTTATCTGCACATTACCGGTTTCGGAGACAGCTAGAGTGCTTGTACCGCTACGCACACTCTCATATAACCTTCCAATCTGTTCCAGTTTGTTTTTGGTCTCCTGGTCGTCATTGATATCTCTTTGAATCCATGGAGTCAACTTTTCACCAACCGTTTTCCATAGTTCATACTGCTCCACTGTCGTATTTACGGGAGGGGCAGCCATCTCCTTGTCCGAAGAACCTGCTCCCTTTTGAAGAGTTGAACCTATTTGTTTGGATCGCTGTTGTTCAGCAGCCTGTTTTGCTCTCCAATTTGCTGCGATAGCTCGTGCTGCTGAAAATGGTTCGCCCTTCCCGGGCATATCTGTTTCCGGCGCAACTTTCACAGGAGTGTCTGGGGTTTTCGTGCGAGCCAAGGGATGGCTTGGGGTCTGAGGATGTCTTGCACCGGCTTGGCGCTGTGCTAAAGCCGCTTCTATCTCCAGTTGCACGCGCGGTTTTTTAAGCTTCAATATCCCTAAGCGCTTAGGCCGCTGATCAGACGGTAATGTTTGCTCCCTATTCTGCCGCCTGGCTTTTTGCATGTCGTCCAAGAGAAAATCGGGGCGTTGAAAAGCAAAAGACGTATATGGAAATTTCATGATGATTAAAATGTGAGGGGCGCATCAAGGTGGGAATGCAATGAAAGAGATTCAGCCAAGACAATTGGGTCGTCTGCTTACCTATCGACTGATAACAGGAACGCAGTTTTTGTGTCAGATTGAGTGGCGATCAAGTCCGTTAGAGTTCCATATCCGGATGCTTTTTTATACCAATCCCAAGTCGCGACGTGCCATGAGATCAATGGATGTTTTCGACGGAGGGAGGCCGAGGTTGCAGACCAGCAGTGCATAGCGAGACTAATTCATGTGGGCCGCTGCTAGAGCGTTTTCCCCCTGACCTGCCTGCTGATCCCGGACAGATTACCGCCGGCACCGCGTTGTGACTCCTTGCCATGGCTGGCCATGTCGCGTCGTCACGCCTTGTTCCAGCAGCAATCTTCCTCGGCCCCGACCTTGACCAGGCCGGTCAAGCCGAAAACGCTCTCGGCGGGGAAGTCCTGTTCCCTGTCCCGGCTTGCCCCTTTGTCTTCCGGCGATAAAAGAAAGTGGGCGTTGCAAAGCAAATGCTGAAATTTTAGGGTGAGTCAATAAAGTTATGCAGTAAAAGCCCGGAAATTTTCAGGTCAGCGCCTCATCATGGAGTCTTATACCAATCCCAAGCCGTTCCACACCATGAGATCGCATCTTTTCCCACCCGGCTGCGTTGCGCTCGTCATCCATAGCCCCGCTATGAATTCCTCCCGTGCCTCGCCAGTCGAAAGAATCCATCGATCTCATGGCATGTTATGACCTGGGATTGGTATTACTCGACAAAGTCGATAGCGACGTACGTCAATGTGCCTGACCTGCTCTGCACCAGTAGGAAAGACCCGGTATTGGCAACGTGGAGTGCAGTCCACAGTTCCTTGCGCTGCAACGACGTTTTAAGGCATGGACAGTTCGTCGTCTTTGAACACTAAGATATCTGGGCTTTTCCGCCTAAGCTAACCTTTCTTGCCTCCGATAGTCCCGTATCTCTCAAATCGAGAGTAAAAATATACCCGGGGAGCTTGTTGCCGTCTTTAAGTATTCCGGGTGGAACGCCCCTGATAGGAAGTCCGCTTAAATCCACTCGAGCGCCTTGTTCACTTCTAGAATGTCATTAACCTTTTACTCGCAGTTGCTCTAGCCTCGGCTACGTCTGCATTGTCGGCCTTCCCAATCCATTGCTGCAAACGCTCGCTGTGCTGCTCCAGTTCTTGCGGACTTAGAGAAAAGTGTGTGACTTGTCTTTGTCGTGGAACCGGAACCTGGCCTCCATGCTCCGCTACCTGTTCCTGCCCTGTCTGGGAAATTTCGGATGTCGAACTTCGACGCGACCGTTTGATGGCGGATTTGGAAACTGCACTATAAGGTCTCCAAGGGAAGCCTGATCTTTGCTGAATTTCTCGCCGTGAAGCGGCATAGGCCGGGGGCCCATGGGACGGTGGGGAGGGCGTTGTCTGGCGGGTGGATCTTGAGTCTCCGGGCTCTTCGCACCGGCCGGCTCGGGCATTTCGTTTCTATCGTACGCTGTCGCGAAACTTATTTTCGGACCAGCATAATCGGCCTGTGCGATGTGTCTTTGAAGCGCCGCGAGCGTATCGCGGGGGAGCAGGTCCGGACGCATGCTGATATGGACGTCCGAGTGCGCCGAGTACGTTGTCATGAAATTCTCCGGCAGGCTGGTGATCGGGTTGCCGAATAAGGAAAGATCCACCTTGGGCGGCAAATCATGCAGCGAGGGTATCTCGGGCAAGCGATTGTTATCGAAATTGACGGCCTTTATCCACGTGGGAAGCGGTGGCATGCTTGTCAAGCCGAATCCGCTTAAATCGAGCGGCACCTCATTCTCCCGGTTCGGGGAAATAGCGATGTAATCTCTTATTCTGTCGGAGACTTCTATTCGGCTCACCACGTCATCATCGGAACCGCGACTGCACCACGCTGCCAATGCCTCGTGGAGATTATTTTCCGGAGTGAAGTATCTGGGCCCGATTTCTCTCGAATTATCAAAATGCAGATGTGCATCCTCGCCTTCCAACAGAAAATGCGGGTCGATGGTAATCAGCAACCCGCCACGGTTCTTATTCAGGGAATCGTCCGAGAACTCTTGAATGGGATTTCCATCAACATCCAATGTCTTCAGCTCTTTGGGAAGTGAATGCAGGGGCGGCACCTTGATGAGCTTATTGCCATGGAATCTCAGATGTTTTAATCCTTCCGGAAGCTCCGGCGGAAGTTCATTGAGCCCTAGCTCCGAAAGATCAAGAGGGATATCTGCATGACTTGAATCTGCGCTGTACGCCTTTACCCAATGCTTTATCCGGCTCACCGCATCCATCCCACGGCCCCCCCTCGCACTCTGCTCTGCCGCCCACTTATCCAACGGCGCTTTTCGGAAAATTGAATTCCGAGGCGTATTCCCGGGTAAGAATGCCGTTGTGTCTCCGCGGAATAATGTTGATGCGTCGGACGCATTCCAAGGTTGGCTGGCCCTCCATCTTTCCAAGGTTGAAGTTGTAGTCCTCGGAGTTACGGGAGACAAATCACGAGTATGGACGCCGGCGCTCGAAGAACCAATAGACGCGCCTGCACTGTGTTGATCAGACGCGACTGTGTCTGAACGAGCGGAACTCGGGCGAGCTGGCCTGTCTGCGCCGTTTGTATCGGCGGCATCGGCGAGGCGCCGATATACACGGATGGGTGTCTGGCTTGGCGAATTACTTTCCGAAGGAAGCTCGACGTTGCGGATGCCACCTTGAGTACCGACAAGATCGTGCTTGGCACCATACACCTCGTCCGTCAGTTGCGTTGCCAAACCCACCGGCGCATTGCTTGCTGCGAACAACACCGATGGCACAGGACGGAAGTCTACTCCAGGGACAGCGGACCTGATTTGCTTCTTGATGTCGTCTTTAAGATTGGTCGCCCCAAGTATGACCTGCGTCTTCCAGTTCTCGAGGATAAAGCTATGCATTTTCACCTGTTCAAAAGGATTTCCGGAAAGATCAAGTGTGATCAACGACTTGGGTAAGTCTTGCAGTCCCGTCAACACTGTCATCTTGTTGCCGGACAGGTCGACGTACCGCACCCCTTTTGGAAGAGGAGGGATGCTTGACAGACCACATGCGGGAAGTGCCAGGACATCGTCCCAACGCTTATCTGCTTTTCTAGCAATGGCCCAACGCTGAATTGTCTTGGCCGCGAGACTGCGGGCATCATGCTGAACAGGATCAAGCCCCGGCGTTTCCGCCCAAGCCTTCAGTTGGCTCTGGAGCGGCTTCAAGAGCTTTTGCGTAGAGGGCCGCGCTATCCCATGCGTTTCAACCATGGGCTTTGCGCTGGCTTGGCCTGCGGGAGGCTGCTTCTTCTTGAGTTTCCTGCCACCGGACTGGGGAGCCATGGCCCTCAGCGCATTTAGCAAGGTTTTTTGTCGAGACGTTGGGGGTGTTGGTGGATTGACGCGAGGCCTCCCTTCCGGCGGCGCATTCTCTGCCGCCTGCTTCGACGGACCTCCATTCCGCTCGCTCCCCGGCTCGTTCTTTGGAATGGCGTTATCGCTTCTTTTAGGGCCAGAAGGAAAGAACAGACGAGAATAAACCGGAGAAACCATGATGGAGTGTAGTCAAGAGTAGGAGTGAAGTTGCCGCGCAATCATGCAAAACATGCAGGGCGCCTTGCGAAGCGATAATCAGGTGAGATTGGGTGGCAGACAGGCGCCGGATAGTTCCATGGGCTTGCGGCGCAGGGGATACGGCTTGCACGGTGCGTCAGGGCCTGTTCACAATGGATTCGGGAGTGTGAAGGCGCCGCAGGCGTTGCATGGCTGGCAAAGGCGGCCAGCCTTTGCGCCGCCACGCGCCACCGCCAACGCGCGTTATGGTGCGAACGCATCTCCAGACTCCAGCGTGAACAGGCCCAGCGTGTTTATTGGCACAAGCTGACAGCCTGCACCGCGGTTCAACATGCGTGTCACATCATTGAAATGCGTCTGCTTGCCGCTTCATCACAAGCCCAAGGTCAGTCCGCGCCTGTGCGCTAAGCTGACAAGCACGTCTGTTTTCATCTCCTCCTGAATATCATCATCAAGGCGCTGGTATCTGACTCCCAGCTGTCTCATCGCCTCTTCAAATAAATGGGAATTCCCCCTAGCCTGCGGATCTTCACTCAATGCCTCCTCCTCCGCATAGAGCTCGGCTGCCCGCTTGGCCTTTTCCTCCTCTATACGCTGTTTCAATCCATCCATTTGTTCGGGTTCCACCTTTTCAAGCAGCAAGTTCATCATCGATGACGTGGTCAGGAAGCGCAGGAATGCCTGGTCGTTCGCATCAGCATTGGCCGCCGGCAGGCCGTCGTTGCCTAGCTTTCGCTCAAGCTCTTCGAACTCCTGCGGGGTGACGTTGACGAGATTGCCCGGCTTGGTGCTGGACTGTACCGGCAGATGATACTTTTCAGCGAATTGATTAAAGAAGATCAGATAAGTTTCGACATGCAGCTGCTGCTCCCTGACACCCTCGATCTTGCGATACACCGCCTCCGCTATGAGCTTCCTGCGGTATTGGCTCTTGCAATAATCAATAACCTCCTGAGGCTTGTCGTTGTACTGCTCTTTTTTGATGGCATCTTCAAACTGCTTGTCAAGGCAAAGCGTTTCCATGTCCATGAATCTCAGTGCGATCCTGTTTTCACAATTGCCCAAGGCATTCTCCGCCAGGCCAAAGCACACCTGACGCAGGTCCGGATCGGCCTGAAGCCGGGTCAACAGTTGAACCACGCGCCGGCCGAAATCTCCGTTGGGGTCTCGATCACGGTGCGGATCGACCTCGCGCAGGCGTGTCAGGAAGTCGGCAAAACGGCTTGCATTGTCCTCCTTCCGGAAATTCGCCCAGTCTGTCAGCGACGCTGACGTTTCATCCGCCCAAAACTTCACGGCTGCCGACAGCTTGGTGGCAGCCTGGTCTTTGGGAACGCCGCTCGGGTAAGACACCTTTGGACCTTTGTATGTATTCTTATTGAATACCTCTTCCAGCGCCTCGCGCGTTTTTTCAACAAGCGACTCCGGGTCCAACCAGATGCGAATGTCTGACGGCGTCGTCAGGAACTCCGGCGGCAGTTCGGCTATCGGATTGTCGAATGCGCGAAGCTGGATATCGGGAGGCAGTTGGTCTAGAGAAGGTATCGCGCGCAAGCTGTTGTCCTGAAAGTGGAGTTCCCTTATCCAGGCGGGCAGCGGCGGAATAGTGGTCAGGCTCAGTCCGCTCAGGTCAAGCGGACTGAGTTGCGTACGCCCAAGCCAAGGCGGATTGGTGACATAGCTTTCTATCCTGCCGACCGCTATCTTGCGTTTTTCCCGTTCGTTGCCAGGACTGCTATCGACCCACTGCTTCAATTCGGCCTTGAGCAAGGCATGGTTGTGGTTCTGGAATGAGTATATGGGCCCCTTATCTGTGCAATGTTGCTCTTTAACGTCGTCTGGCAGGAAGGTGTTGTCAATTGTGATAATCAACCTGTTGCGTGCCTCGTCCAGAGAATCGGGCGACAACTTTCTAACGGGGTTGCCTTCGAGATTCAAGGTCAGAAGGCCTTCAGGAAGCGAGCTCAGGGCCGGCAATTCGTTGAGTCGATTGTTCTTGAACTGAAGATTTGCCAGATTCTTGGGAAGCCTTGGCGGAATTTCGTCCAGATCCAGTCCCGAGAGGATGAGAGGTTCATGATTGGCCGCATTTTGCGGGTCGCGGCTCCATGCCTTTATTCTATCCACCGCTTCCTTTCGTTGGCCGCGATGCTGACCCGGCAGCCCGATCCAGTTGTCCCAGACGGCTTGCGCAGGTAAGGGAGGCACGGGCAACGGCCTGAGCAAGGTCGGGTTGAAGGCTTTTCCGGCCATCTTGTACAGCGCCTTCAGTCGCTCTGCGGTTGAAGTGCCGGATGAAGCAAGGGATGCGCGCGAGCTGTCGGAAACACCCCGGTCTTTTCCTGCGGAAGATGAAGTCGCGCGGTCTGACTCTGTCGTCTCGAATGAGTCGCCACTTGCCTTGGCGGCGCGCGTCGGCATCGTGGCTTGCCGCCTTGCGCTGCGCCTAGATGCAGGCGCGCCAGCCGCATCGGGAACGGCGGGTAAATTGCCTGTCGCGGCATGCGAAACCTGCCCTGCTGACTCGACGGTCGGCTGCCCCAGCAAGCCCATGACCTCGTCATGAATCTCGATCTTGGGTCCCACGTCGGCCTCGCCCGCGCTTTGCACCCAAAGGGTCAATGCGTCCTGCAAGGCCTTGTCCGTACCAGAAGCCGTGAAGACATTGCTTGCGATGGCATGCGGAACCGGTTCTGCCTGATCGCCTGCCCGCTGGTTCTGCAAATTCACGGCACGTTGATAGCAGACTAGACGTGCCCGGATGGTATCGTCATCGTTGGCCCGGTACGCCCATTGCAACAACTCGGCTTGCACATGCTCTTGCACATTCATGACCGTACCGGAGCCGCTTGGGGCGGCCTGCGTAACCGGCGCTGCCTGGCGGGCGGTCGGCGAGGGATCGGATGTCGGGTTCGTCCCACCGACCTGTTGGTTGCTCGTGATGCGACGCTCCGCCCTACCCCGTCCGGGTGGGTTAGGGGTAAGGTCAAGGCCAGAATTTACCGCGGTTTCGGGCGCATTCTGATGGTTTCTCTTTTTCGTGGGTTGCCCAAAGCCGGTGCCTGCTTTCGCTTTCCGCATTACCTGGTTCAGCAACGTCTGCAGGTGGCTGGGTTTCGTTCTTCGCGGAGCGGAACGCGGTTCGGCCGGCGCAGGCTCCCGACCCGTGGGCTCGGCATTCCGGCGGCCCGTTGGCTGATCCGGAGAAATCGCGTTATGAGCTGTTCCAGACGATCGGGGCCAGAGTCGGAACGAAAATGGATTGTTCATGATGGTGTCGCAAAAAGTTGCCGTGGGGCCAAGTTCGCTCATGCAGGACTGAAACCTTGTCTTGCCAAGCCGCTATTCAGTGAGATTGGGTGGCGCAACGGTGCCGAATGGTTCCGTGGGCCAGTGAGGAAGCATTTTGCGGAACGAGGTCGCGCAATGCCGCCTTGCACGGGCACCGGAAGATTGGGGAGGAACTACGGTGGTTCCGGCGCCTCAGGTCGGAACCACGAGAATGAAAACGTGATGTGGATATACGATATGCGTTGCGGAAGGCTCGCAGTTACTGCAGCCAGACAGGGCTAGAGCGGTTTCGCCTTGACCTGCCTGCCGATCCCGGCCAGATTGCTGCTGGCACTGCGTTGTGACTCCTTGCCATGGCTGGCCATGTCGCGTCGTCACGCCTTGTTCCAGCAGCAATCTGCCTCGGCCTCAATTAGGCCGGTCAAGGCGAAACCGCTCTAGCGGTTACCGGATTTCAGCCAGCTTGCCCAGCGCTACGCTGAGCGTCGCGCCGCCGAGCGTCCTGCCGAGCTCGGGATCGCCGGCATACAGCCTGCTCATCCTGCCAACCACGGCGGGGTCGACCTGCGCCGCATGCCGGGCGAGCCGTTCCACCGCTTCCGGATGCAGATAAGGAGCAAGACGGGATTCCACCGGCAGGGAAGGATCCTGCGCCGGCACATGGTGATCGAGCAGGGGTGTTGCCGCGGCCGGGCCGGCGGCGTCGAGCAGCGGCTTGAGCATGCCGGCGCGCTGCCTGGCATCGCCGCGTTCGAAGGATGTGCCCACCACCTGCTCGAAGGGCGGAGTGTGTTCGGAATGGATGGCTTCGGCAAGGCCATCGCTCATGGCTTCGGAAGACACTTGCTGCGCAATGTCGACGAAATCCTGTTCAACCTTCTGCATGGAACGCACGCCGGTCTCGGCCGCATATTGTTGCAGCAGCGCACTGACATCGTTGGATTGAATCATCGTTTCTCCTTTCAGATCGGCATCCGCGTGAGCGGATGCGGACGTGTAAGGCCGATCGATGGGGCGATAAGTTCTGCCCGATGTTTGATATGCGTCTAAAGAGCTTGTGTCACGGCACTGTCATGTTTTCCGGCACGCTACTCCGGTTCACGCGGCTCGCGCGGTTCATTCAGGCGGACCAGTTCGGTGACGTCGGGCTGGCTGGTTTCGACCGGCGCCAGTTGTCCGGCGTCGAGCTGATGCGAGAAGGAATCGACGGAATCGAGCCGGTGATGCCGGTCTTCCGCCAGCGTGGGGCCGCTCTGGATATACAGCGTCATCAGCTGCGCGAGATCGCTCAGCACCGAGATGTGCGTGCGTTCATAGCCATGCGAGGCATCGGCGCCGAAGCACAGCAGCGCGGTGCGCACGTCGTGGCCTGCGCTGACGGCGGCGCCGGCGTCGGAATGATAGAAGCGGAACACGTCGCGGTTGGTATGGATGCCGTGTTCGTCGCACAGCTTGAGCAGGCGGCGGGTCAGGTGATAGTCGTGCGGCCCGGCCGAATCCATCAGCGGGATGGTAACGCCGCGTTCCTTCGCGCCCTGCCCTGCCGCCACCGGACCGATGTCGATGCCGATGACTTCGCTGACATCGCTCTGGATGACGGCTCGCGCGCCGGAGCCGACTTCCTCGGTGAGGGTGAAGACGACATGGCAATCCATCGGGATGGGCACGCCGGAATCGACGATCGCCTTGACGGCGGCGAGCACCGCGGCGACGCCGGCCTTGTCGTCGAGATGGCGCGACACGATATAGCCGTTTTCCAGCAGTTCCGGGTTGGCGTCGAAGGCGACGAAGTCGCCGATCTGTATGCGCAGCGCGCGCACGTCGCCGTCGCTTTCCACGTCTTCATCGAGGCGCAGTTCAAGCTGGTCCCAGCTGACCGGTTGGGTATCGACGGCCTCATTGAACACATGCCCGGAAGCCAGCAGCGGCAGTACCGAACCGCGATGGCGGCCATGCTCGGTAAAGAGGGTGACGCGCCCTCCTTCGGCCCAGCGGCTGGACCAGGTGCCGATCGGCGACAGCAGCAGGCGGCCATTGGGCTTGATCTCGCGCACCATCGCGCCGAGCGTGTCGAGATGCGACACGATCGCGCAGGCCGGACTGGAGCGGCGGCGCTCCGGCATGTTGCGGCGTAACACGGCGCGGATGGTGCCGCGCCGCGTCAGTTCATAAGCCACGCCGATGGCATCGAGCTTGGCGCCGGTGTAATGCACGATTTCATCGGTCAGGCCGGCCGGGCTCGGAATGTGCAGCAGTTCGAGCAGCGTGGTTTTCAGGAAGGCGGCATCAATAGGAAGCTTTTGCATGGCGGTTACGGGTTTCCTGTCATGGTGAACGGGAAAAGCAGATCGATGAAGCGCTGCGCGGTCGGTTGCGGCTCATGGTTGGCCAGGCCGGGGCGTTCATTGGCTTCGATGATCACGTATTCGTCGGAGGAAGGTTCGGGCACCAGGAAGTCGAGGCCGACCACCGGAATGCGCAGCGCGCGCGCCGCCGTTTCGGCCACGTCGCGCAGCGTGGGATGCAGCTCGGCGGTGACATCATGGATGGTGCCGCCGGTGTGCAGGTTGGCGGTCTTGCGCACCTTCACCGCCTGGCCCGAGCCGAGCACCGAGTCGTAGCTCAGGCCCTGGCCGGCGAGGCAGCGCTCGGTTTCGCCGTCGACCGGGATGCGGCTCTCGCCGCCGGTGGAGGCGGCGCGGCGCGCGCTCTGGCGTTCGATCAGCTGCAGCACGGTGGACTCGCCGTCGCCGACGATCTCGGCCGGGCGGCGGATGGCGGCGGCCACCACCTTGTAGCCGATCACCACGATGCGCAGATCCTGGCCGCTGCAGAATTCCTCGATGATCACATGCCCGCCCTGGGCGGCGGCGCGCTCGATGGCTTCCACGAGATGATCTTCGCTGCGCACATCCACGCTGATGCCCTTGCCCTGCTCCCCGAGCGCCGGCTTGACCACCACCGAACCGCATTCCTGCAGGAAGGCGGCATTGGCCTCCGGGTCGACGGCGGTGATCTGGCGCGGCACGCGCAGGCCGATGGAGCCGAGCCGGCGCGAGGTGAGCACCTTGTCCTGGCACCAGGTCATGGCGACGCCGCCGGTGAGTTCGGTGAGCGATTCGCGGCACAGCATTTCATGGCCGGCGTGGCGCAGCTTGAAGATGCCCGCGGCCGCATCGATGACCTCGACGCTGATGCCGCGCCGGCGCGCTTCGTCGACGATCAGGCGGGCATACGGATTGAGGCCGCCGAAGTCGGTGGTTTCGACGAACAGCTTTTCATTGATGGCGTTCTTGTTCTTGACGACGAAGCCCTGCACCTGTTCGAAGCCGAGCTTCTGATACAGCGCGATGGCCGGCTCGTTGCCGTGCAGGACCGACAGTTCGAGATACTTGCGGCCGCGGGTGGCGTAATGCGCGGCGAGGAAATTGACCAGCGCGCGGCCGGCGCCGACGAGGCCGGTCTGGGGATCGACCGCGAGGCACCACAGGCTGCTGCCCTGGCCTTCGTCGCCGAAGGCTTCATAGTGGTCGACGCCCATGGCCGAGCCGATGATGTCGCCGGTGCGTTCATCTTCGGCAACCAGGAAGACCACCGCGTCGGAGTGGCGCTGGCGCCAGACGATGCGCGGATCGACCGGCACCATGTTGCGCATGTTGTAGAGGCGGTTGATGGCGGCGATGTCGGCGCGGGTGGTCAGCGGGCGGATCACGATGCCCGGCGGCAGCGGCTCGGCCGGCGTGTCGTCGAGCTGCTTGCGAAACAGCAGCGACGGATCGAGGAACAGGGCCGAGGGCGCTTCGGCCAGCACCAGCTGGGGCGCTTCCACATGCAGGGCGATGTCGCGCTTGCCCGGCTGCTCTTCCTGCAGCGCCCGCGCCAGCGCCTGCGGCGATTCGAAGGAAGGCCCGTACAGCAGCCGGCCCCAGCCGCATTCCAGCGTCGCATTGGAATGGTCGGCCGCGGCTCCTTTTTCCTTGGCGTCGCTGCTGATGTCGCTTCCTTCGGCGAAGAAGGGCGGATTGGGGTTGCGCTTTCCATGGATGGACGGATCGTGATGAAGGGCGGTCATGTCGTGCTCCCTGTTTGATATGAATGAATTCGGCGCTCGCTCACGGCTGACGGATTGACAGGCTGATTGGCTGACAAGCTGACGGCCCGGCTCACAGGCCGCGGGTCTGCAGCCAGGATTCCAGCAAGGCGATCTGCCATACCTTGGAACCGCGCAGCGGCGTGATGTGGCTGTCGGGCGATACCAGCATGGCCTCCACGGCTTCGCGGCGGAACAGTCCGCGCTCACGTGCCGCCTGTGAATCGAGCGTGTCGCGCACGAACTGCAGGAAATCGCCGCGCAGGTACTTGAGGGCCGGCACCGGGAAATAGCCCTTGGGCCGGTCGATGACTTCGGCCGGGATGACGGCGCGCGCGGCTTCCTTGAGCACATACTTGCCGCCCTCGGCCACCTTGTGGCGGGCGGGAATGCGCGCGGCGAGCTCGACCAGTTCATGGTCGAGGAAGGGAACCCGGGCTTCGAGGCCGAAGGCCATGGTCATGTTGTCGACCCGCTTGACCGGATCGTCGACCAGCATCACCGTGGTATCGAGGCGCAAGGCGCGGTCGATGACGCTGTCGGCCCCCGGCTGGGCGAAATGGCGCTCGACGAAGTGGCTGCTGGCATCGCCCAGCCGGACGTCGGGATGGAGCAGGCCCAGGAGTTCTTCATGGCTGCGGTCGAAGAAGACGCGGCGGTAGGCATCCACGCCCCTGGCCGGATCGCTGATGTCGGTGAGCGGCGGATACCAGTGGTAGCCGCCGAAGACCTCGTCGGCGCCCTGCCCGCTCTGCACCACGCGGCTGTGGCGCGAAACCGCCTGCGACAGCAGGTAGAACGCGACGCAGTCGTGGCTGACCATGGGTTCGGACATGGCGGCGATGGCGTCGGGCAGCGAGCGCAGCAGATGATCGGCGGGAATGTGCAGCTTTTCATGCACGGTGCCGTAGTGCTTCGCGATCAGGTCGGAGTAATAGTATTCGTCGCCGGCTTCCGCATCCACCGCTTCGAAGCCGATCGAGTAGGTCCGCAGGTCCCGGGTGCCGGCGTCGGCCAGCAATCCGGTGATGAGGCTGGAATCGAGGCCGCCCGACAGCAGCACGCCGACCGGCACGTCCGAGACGAGACGGCGCTTGACCGACAGGCGCAAGGCGCCGAGCACTTCCGATTTCCAGTCTTCGAAGCTGCGCTTTTCATCGTCTTCGTTGCGCTTGAATTCCAGCTTCCACCATTCCTTGATGCTGCAGTCGCCGTCGGGCGTGACCTTCATGTAGGTGCCCGCGGGCAGCTTGCGCACGCCGCGCAGGATGGTATGCGGCGCGGGCACGACCGCGTGGAAGCTCATGTAATGATGCAGCGCCTCCATGTCGAGCGAGGTATCGATGTCGCCGCCCACCAGCAGGGCCGGCAGGGAGGAGGCGAAGCGCAGGCGGCGCGTGTCGAGCGAGTAATACAGCGGCTTGATGCCAAGGCGGTCGCGCGCGAAATAGGTGACGCCGCTGTCGCGTTCCCACAGCGCAAAGGCGAACATGCCGTAGAAGCGGTCGAGCGCCTTCGGGCCCCAGGCATGCCAGGCCTTGATGATGACTTCGGTGTCGCCGGTGGAGGCGAACTGATAGCCGGCGCCCTTGAGTTCCTCGCGCAGTTCATGGTGGTTGTAGATGGCGCCGTTGAACACGATGCCCATGCCGAGCTGATTGTCGACAAAGGGCTGGTGGGCACGATGGCTCAGGTCCATGATGCTCAGGCGGCGATGGCCGAAGCAGCGCGGGCCGAGGCTGAAAATGCCTTCGCCGTCAGGTCCGCGGCGCGACTGCGCTTCGGTCATGTCGACAACCGTGCGCACATCGGCAAATTGTTGGTCGAAACGTATTTCTCCGGCGATACCGCACATGGGATCACACTCCTCTTGGGGGGAAGTTGGATAGGCGGTGCGAGATTCACGGCCCGTCACGGAAAGGCAGCGTTGCTTTTCCGAACGCAATATTGCGTAGCCCTGAGGTGCCGCAAGGTTGGAACAGCTTGGAACCGGTTGAACCCGCACCTCGTCTGCAGATGTAGAGGCATAAACTGCCCGTTTGTTCCTGACAATTTGTCAACGCGGCATTGTTTTCGCCGCATTGCAGCGTATGTGCACCTGCAATTACCCGGCAACATTGACGCAGGCGAAAGACGGGAACGATCCATTGCAGAAAAGCTCCACTGTCGGCGCTTTTGTTTCCTTTCACTTTCCACCACAGGCATACATCCAGGCATGAAGACGTTTCACTGCGACAAGTGCAGACAACAGGTGTTTTTCGAGAATGTCCGCTGCGAGAACTGCGGCAGCATGCTCGGCTACCAGCCGGAACATCATGCGATCAGCAGTTTCGAGCCGGCCGGAGACAACGCCGGAGACAACATATGGCGCAGCCTCAATCCGGCCAATGAAGGCCTGCTGTACAAGCAGTGCATCAACTATTCGCGCGAAGACGTCTGCAACTGGATGCTGCCGGCCGATGCCGAGAGCGAATTCTGCGCCTCCTGCCAGCTGACGCATATCATCCCGGCGCTCTCCTCGGAAAAGAACCGCCTGTACTGGAAACGGCTGGAAGCCGCCAAGCGCCGCCTGCTGTATTCGCTGTGGGACCTGCGCCTGCAGCCGACGCCGAAGATCAATGATCCGGATGCCGGCCTGGCGTTCGAGTTCCTGGAAGACACGCCGGAAAAAAAGGTGATGACCGGCCATGCGAACGGCCTGATCACGCTCAACATCGCCGAAGCCGATCCCGCCTATCGGGAAAAGACGCGCGAGCAGATGGGCGAACCCTACCGCACCCTGCTCGGCCATTTCCGGCATGAGAGCGGTCATTATTATTTCGACCGCCTGATCGCGGATACGAAATGGATCGAGCCCTTCCGCGAACTGTTCGGCGACGAACGGCAGGACTATGGCGAATGCCTGCAGCGGCATTACAAGGAGGGCCCGCCGGCCGACTGGGACACGCGCTTCATCAGCAGCTACGCCAGCTCCCATCCCTGGGAGGACTGGGCCGAAACCTGGGCGCATTACCTGCACATGGTCGACACGCTCGATACCGCCTATGCCTGCGGCATGGTGCTGCAGCCGAAGAAGCCGGGCGAGCCGGAGCTGAAGATTGATGAACGGCCGGCGCGCAGCACGGCATTCGATGATGTGATTGCCGAATGGTTTGCGCTGAGCTATGTGCTCAACAGCCTCAACCGCAGCGTCGGCATGCCCGATCCTTATCCGTTTACGCTGTCGACGCCGGTGATCAGCAAGCTGCGCTTCGTGCATGAAGTGGTGCTTGAGCGGCAGAAGATGCGCTGATCCTGGCGGAGCCAGTTTCATCAATCCGACAACTTCAGCTTGGCCGAGGAATTCCAAGCCGGGAATAGCCGGCATCACTTTGTTTTGCGCGACCTGACTTGACCTGACTTCGTACCGTCCGGTCAAATCGGGACCGATCGGGCGTATTTGCGGATCGTCACACGGTGCTAAACTCGGGCGATTCGCATTTAAACAATCGCTGGGTAAGACATGAAGAGCAGTTCAAACGGCGGCCTTGTGTATTCCACTGATGGCGGGCGCATGTGTCCTGAATGCCGACGGCCCGTCCCGGAGTGCGCCTGCAAGCTCAAGACCGTACCCACAGGCGGCATAGGCGACGGCGTGGTGCGCGTGTCGCGCCAGACCAAGGGCAGGGGCGGCAAGAGCGTCACGCTCGTCAAGGGACTGGCACTCGATCCTGCCGACCTGGCCCTGCTGGGCAAGCAGTTGCGCGCGGCATGCGGCTCCGGCGGCACAGTGAAGGATGGCGTGATCGAAGTGCAGGGAGACCACTGCGAGCGGATCATGTCGGAGCTGATAAAGCGCGGCCATCATCCCAAGCGTAGTGGTGGCTAGGCCTGAAAACTCCAAGCGCCCGCAATACGACCCGGTTCGGGCGAGCTTGTGCAAAGCACTGGAGCTAGGCGGCAACGGGCGAAACCAAGGGTCTCTTCATCGATAGTGCTCAATCCAGATAGGTGCCGGCGTATCCCCGATAGGGATTGCCATAGACCCGTCTGCCGAGCAAGTGATTTTCCTTCATGAACGAAGAAATGGCATCCGGCGATGCGCCCTTGAGCATTTCCTTGACGATCCCGCTCGGCTCCATGCTACGGTAGCGCACCGGCATTCCCGCACGCGCGGCCCCCTCGGGCAGGTCCGGTACCGTCAGCGTGGGATCGAGGAATAATGCCGCACCCACCTGCGGATCGTACCGCTCCCGAACCAATCTGGCTGCTTCAAGAATTGACGACATGACCAGTCCGAAGGATCGGTAGCTCATCTTTGCTTGCCAGGATGCGCGCATGAAGAGCAGTTCGTCCGGATCGACACCGGGACACTCTCCTTGATATGCCGCCGTCAGGCAATGATCGGCCGCAGCCAGCAGGCGCTGCGTCGGATCGGGTTCGAGATTCAGTAGCGACAGCAGCTGGCCAAGAGACGAACCGCGAAGATAATCCTGCGGACCGCAATCGAATCCCGCATCGCCCGGATTGTGGTGGTCAATACGCAGGGTTGGCATGACCTGTTTGAGCGCGCATTCGACGAACACCACCGGCTGACGCGGCAGGATCAGCTGGGCCTGCCGTCTGCCGCGCTCCATATGCATTGCCGAATCGGCATCATAGGCTGTCGCCGACGTGCACTTATGCCGGCCGACCGCCGCCCATGCCACGGGATAGCCATGCACACCCAGTACGCGTTCTATTTCGCGCATTTCAGGGTCAAGCGCTCCGAGGATAAAAAGCATCTGGGCTTCTGGCTTGTGCATGAACTTTTAAAAGGACATTTGTCCGGAAAATGGCCACGATGGCTTGTTTTCAGGTAGGTAAGGCAGTTGGACTGCGGCCGATCAAAACGTATCCCTGATGTTAAATGAATCGCGAGAGATTTATCGACCATGAAAGCCGGTATCGAGCGGCTGCTTCGGGTCTGGCAATCTTGGTTTGCAGTCGATCCGAAATGCCCATTGGCGATGTGACTTCTTGTATCGGTAGAGCAAGGATGTAGCGCGGATGTAGCGCGGTCGGCTTGGCCTTGGCTTGTGTGGGGCGGAGTGCGTCCAGCGGGGTGAACCGTTGCAGCATGTTGCCAGTCTCGTCGATCCGAAACGCGCGTTTTAGATGATGGGTCCAAAGCCACGCACAGCCGCAATTACTTTCCCCCACGACGTCGCCGCTGGCAAGCGACCCCGAGTCCGCAAGCGCATGGGATGCCTTGTAAAGCCCGCACGTCCTCCCTACACCCGCCACGCCCCGTGAAGGGAGGAGAGCACTCTTTGATCCCAGATGTCCATCCTCGTCGCACGCCACCTTGAAAGTCAGCGCTCAAACCGCCAGCACCGCACTTCCGTCCGTCCCCTTGACCATCGCCACCGGATCGCCCGCATGCTCGTCGCGGCCGCCGGTGTCGTATGCCCATACCTGGAAGCCGTTGAGCGTGGCATCGCCATACAGCGTGGCGAAGGCGCAATCCACCGCATCCATGCCATGGGCGATCTTGATGCGCCCCTTGTGCGTGCGGTTGTACCGCGGATCGTAGATGTGCCAGTGCCCTCCAAGATAGACTTCGCAGTACGCATGGAAATCGACGCCCATGTCGCCTTCGGCCGTCTGCTGGTTCAGGTAAGGCAGATAGCCGGCGGCGTAGCGCGCCGGAATGTCCATGGCGCGGCAGAGCGCCACCATGACATGCGCATAGTCGCGGCAGACGCCATAGCCGCGGGCCAGGATGTCGCAGGCCGACAGCAGGGAGCTGCCGGAGCCATAGCGGTATTCGATGTTCGCATGCGTCCAGCTGCAGACGGCCTCGATGAGCTGCGCCGGATCGCCGCGCAGATGGCCGAAGCGCTCGTGCGCGAACTGCGCCAGGCGATCGGATTCGCAGTAGCGGCTCGCGAAGGTATAACGCAGGACATCCGGCGGCAGTGTCGCGGGAGACGCCAGAGCCGTCGGCAAGTCCTGGTTCTCTTCATGATCGGGCACGAGAAGCAGCATGTCATGCCGGATCACGTTGGCGCCGGGCGCAAGCACGGTTCTGATAAGGGTATTGCCATGCGTGTCGACAAAATGCTCGACGGCCCGTGCGGGTGAATGCGTCTCGACTTCCTGCAGCAGCACCTGCTGCGCCCCGATGCGCGGGCGTATGAGCAGCAGCAGCGGCACATTGCCCTGCGCTATGTACGACAGCATACATCCGACGCGCAGCGTCATCATGCCGGGCGGCGGATGCGGAAGATCGGAAGCATGCATGGGTGCGTGACAGGAAGGAAGGCCGCCCGGGATGGGCAGCCTTATCGTTATATGACAGGCGGCGGACGAAATGGTTTAGCGTATGGTCTGCGCCTGCGCAAGGCTTTCACCATCACTGTGCAAAGCTGCTGCTTGCTGGTGCAGATCCAGGAATTTTCATGCGCCGGGATGGTCTCTATCTGACTGAATCACACCATTCGCACCAGCCATGAAAACAACCGCGCACCCTCCTGTTCTCCGCTTTGACCCCAACCGCATGTTCGATACCTTGCTGCGCAAGCTGGAATTGGCCAATGACGACGCGCTCTGTGCAGAGCTGCATGTCGCGCCTTTTGTCATCGCGCGCATCCGCAGCGGGCAGTCGCCGATCCCGCCTTCCCTGCTCATCCGCATCAATGAACTGTCCGGCATCAACGTGCGAGAACTGCGCCGCCTGATGGGAGACCGGCGCAGCGAATACCGCATGGGCGACTTCGTGCCGGCGCGGTCGACGCCGCCGGCCAATGCGATGGGAATGCGCAGGCGGCTGATGGATGCGGATGACGCCGGCCTGCCGAATTGCGTGCAGTGGGCCTAACGGGCCTAGTAGACCTGAGGCCGATCGCCAGCCAGTGCATCATGTGAGTCGCGTCTTTTCAATCTGGGCGCGTCGTTTCCCGGTCTAGTTCATCGCCCTGTCTGCTATGGACTCTTAGGCCGGATTCTTAGGCCGACACTTGCCCTGTCCGCAGAAAGTCCTTCAGGCTTATCTGTGACCTCACGAATTTGAAGGAATCCGGGGCGCCCCAATGGTGCAGGCGCACTCAGGCGCCGCTCAAGCTGCCCGGTTGCGTGTACGCCGGCGCATGGCCGCATTCTGGGACTGCAGGATGCGGTCGATCGTCTCGGAGGCATCGCGGGCGCGCTGCTGCGCCTCTTCTCCGTGTGGAAACAATTCCGGGTTGCGATAGCTCAGCCAGGCATAGGCGGAATACAGCTTGCAGTCATCCTCGACTTCCTGCAGGTTGCGTCGATGATCGGTGATGTGCTGCGACGGCAGGGCGCTGGGCTTGCCGCGCGCCACGGCACGCGCCCACTGTTGCCAGGCTTCATGCAGTAACGGAATGCGCGAGGAGATCGGCACCAGCGACAAGGTGAACTTGTCGGCCAGCGGCATCGGCAGGGTATCGAGCCACAGCGCACGCTCCGACTGTTCCTCCGTGATGCGCGGCGTGAAGAAGCCGTCCGGCACATCGATATTGTGTTCGAAGCGCTTGAGCAGCTTGGACAGGGCCTGCTCGCCGGTCACCGAGGCGATGCGGTTGAGATGCTCCAGCGTCGGCGCGACCGAAAAGCCAAGGGCGGGTACCGGTGGCACCTTTTCCTGAAGCAATGAACGCATCACATAATGCGTCTGCTCGTCATAGCCGGCGACAAAACCTTCCTCATGCACGCCGAAGCGCCCTGCCCTGCCGGCGATCTGCTTGGCAAGCGCGGCGCTCAGCTCTTCCTCTTCATAGCCGTTGTACTTGCTTGACGTGGTCATGACCACGCGCTGGATCGGCAGGTTCAGCCCCATGGCGATGGCATCGGTGCCGACCACGATATCGGCCGAGCCGTCGCGAAAACGGGCCGCCTGCGCGCGCCGCACTTCCGGCGACAGATTGCCGTAGATGGTGGCGACCGACAACCCGGTCTCGGTAATGAGGTCGCGCCACATCAGCACATCGCGCCTCGAGAAGGCAATCACTGCATCGCCGCGCCGCAGGTTGCGCAGCTTGCGCACCGCATTGGCTTCCATGGCCAGCGGCGCCTTGCGCTTGAGCAAGCGGATTTCCAGGGGGCAGTCGAGACGCCGCGCCAGGGCTTCAATGGCTTTGCGCGCTTCCGGCGCACCCACCAGATACACGGTGGTGGCTGGCGCGCCGCAGACTGCCGCGGTCCACGCCGCGCCGCGATCGCGGTCGCCGAGCATCTGGATTTCATCGATTACCGCGACATCGACACGGGTCTGGGTATCGAGCATTTCCACCGTGCTGGCGACATGGGTCGCGCCTTCGACCAGGCGCCGTTCTTCACCGGTGACGAGACTGACCTTGATCGGCTCGCCGTTGTGCTCGGTCGCGGCAAGGCGCTCGTAGTTCTCCAGGGCGAGAAGACGCAGCGGCGCCAGGTAGACGCCGGTCTTTGCCCTGGCGAGCGCTTCCATCGCCTCATGCGTCTTGCCGCTGTTGGTGGGTCCGAGCACCGCGATGAAACGGCGCGGCAGGCGGCGCGCCATGTCGAAGGAGGCTGGATATTCGGCGAGATTGATGCTTTCCCGGGTGCGCTCGGCGTGAATCTGTTCCTGCTGCCGTTCGATCGCATGCTCCAGGCGCTGTTCGATGCGGTCGAAGACCTGGTCGAATGGCACCGACGATTCCTTCACCGCCAATGCCTGCAGGAAGGTCATCGGATCAAGGCGGTAATCGCGCGCTTCCTCTGCCAGACGGGAAACAAACTGGCAGACCGTGCGGTGCAATTTCTCGATGGCCAGGGGCGTCACCCGCTCCTGCACCAGCTGCAACTGTTTATCCGGCCCCATGTTGCGCCACTTGCCGGTCTTGGCGAGAACGCCGTCTCCGGGAACGAGGTCGTAGGGAACATGCAGTCCGGCGGCATCGACGGTGCCGGCGTAGCGCACCATCACGCGCCCTTCCAGTTTCATGATTTCCGCGCCGAGCGCCTGCACATGCCGATCGGCCGCCTGCGGATGGAGCGCCGGCACGGTTGCGGCATCGTCGTGTCCGGCCGGATTGTGGTTGCCTTTGATGCTTGCGTTCGCGTCTTGGGCGCTGTCGTTATGATCGTTGCTGCTGCTATTGCTGGAATTGTTTGCCATCATTCGTGTTTCATGTGTTTTTGCTAGGATGCGTGGCTTGCGCACGGGTTCAATGCCGACCATGCGATGGGCCGTGGACAGGACGCGATATGCCGCCGCTCATCCAGGACAGCTGCGCACCCGACTGCGAAACTTGTTGCGTTTCGATATTTCCCTTTTCATTTGTTTTTCTTGCCGACCACCATGAGCTTCCATTCAGAAAACCATCCCGGCGTTGCCGCCGAAGTGCCCGCCGCCACGCGCGGTTTCGTTTTCAACCATAGCATGCTGCGGGTAAAAGACCCGGCCGTATCGCTGGACTTCTATTCGCGCGTGCTTGGCATGCGTGTTCTGCGCAAGCTGGACTTTCCCGAAATGAAGTTTTCACTGTACTTCCTGGCGCGTATCGAAGACACCGATGCGGTCCCGGAAGAAGAGGGCGCACGTACGAGCTGGACGTTCAGCCAGCGCGGCGTTCTCGAACTCACGCATAACTGGGGTACTGAACAGGATCCCGAATTTCACTACCACGACGGCAATGCGCAGCCGCAGGGTTTCGGGCACATCTGCTTTTCCGTCCCCGATCTGACGGCGGCGGTACGCTGGTTCGACGACAACAAGGTTGCTTTCGTTAAACGTCCCGAGCAAGGGAAGATGAAGGATGTCGCTTTCATCAAGGATCCGGACGGGTACTGGATTGAAATTGTCCAGGCCTCCCTGCTGTCGGGGTTGGGGCGCTGACTTCGCTGGAAAAATCGTGAATTGCGGCAGCGGCCGCGCCGGGCCAGCTTTCGGCTTGATCGTAGCGACCTAGGCTAACGGCGAAAAAAAACCCGCAGACCTTTCGGCTTGCGGGTGAATCCAATTCAAGGAGAGTTGGAGGAGACAGTTCCAAGATTAGTGCAGTGCACAAAAAATGTCTGCTTTCCATTCGTGATATCTGTTATCACCATCTCCTATATCTGATGATATTACTTTCCGCTCGCTGTTATTCCGCAAGGGCAGCCAGCTCAACCAGTTCAAGGCCGGCAAGATCCTGTGCCTTATTGCCTACAAATGCGGCCCGGCTGTAGGGTTGCCCATGCAACCATTTCGCAGCGGCTTGTTTGAGTGTTGCCTCGCTGCATTGCAGCACGGCCTCGCGATAGCGTTGTCGCATATCTTGGTCGATGCGCTGCTGTGCCTGCTCCCACGCCCACATCACGGCGCCGTAAGGTGACCGAGGCCGGTCGAGGCCCTGGATGACGCAGATGATGGCTTCCTCGATGTTTTCGCGCTTCAGCTCCGCCTCGATCACCCAGGCGATCGCTCTTTCGAAATCCTGGTAAGTCGCCGTCAGGCGGGGATCCCGATAAGACGTCATGGCAAAGGTGCCGGTCGCCGGGGAATAGTAGGCATTTCCGCCATAGGCGCCCCCTTCCTCCCGCAAGGCCTGGTGCAGCACGACATTGGTCATCAACTCGCCAAGTACGGCAAGTGCGGCCGCATCGGGATCGGCCAGGGTCGGCGCCTGCCAGACTGCAAAGCAGTGATTGACCTGCGCATCCGCATGCAGGGCGGCATTGCTGATCGCCGCATCCGGCTGCGTTGCCGATGCCGACGTTTTCGAAGGATGCGCCGGGGCCGCCTCCGGAAGGCGGATCTGACGTGCAAGCTCGCTGCTCTGCCCGGCCGCGCCGGCTGCCATGATGGTCAGGGGCGCGCCGAGAATCTGCTGATGCAGTTGTGCCAGACGGCTGGCGATGGCCTTCAGTCCTTGCTCGGATTGCAGCTGCGCATGCAGCGTGCGGAAGAAGGAGAGCGAGGCGACGCCCTTGGCACTATCCTCGAAGCGGCGCAGCGCGGACAAAGGCGCGGATGAAGCATAGCGCGCATAGTCATCGCCTTCATCGGCCAGGCTGTCGCGCATGTTCTGCACCTTGCTGTCGACAAGGAAGGCAATGCGGTCAAGTTCGTCGAAGCGGGGAGCGCGCAAGGATTCGGAAATGATCTCAGCAATTGCCTGCTGCTCCTCGGCCAGGCCCTTCGCGTAGAAGTCGACATGCATGTTCAGACTGCGGTCGGCGCGCTGCGACTGGGTCACATGCAGGTTGATGTCGAAGAAGGGCACCCGCGCATGGCGCCACGCATCGGCCTCCTCGTAAGACATACTGCCCACGCCGAGTTCGGGCACCACTTCGATGTACAACTGCAGCCACGGCCATGTGTCCTCGGGCATGCCCGATACATCGGCCAGCACGCGCGCATAGGCGATGCCATTGGATGCAATCGGTGTCACGACGATGCCGCCATCCGGGGCAGGCAGGGCCAGCATCGGATGCGGCTGCGGATTGACGTCCTGCGGTCGGATGCGGGGCAGCAGGTCGTTGTTGACCGGCTGGCGCTGGCGTTCAAGCAGGGCTGCGGATTCCGCGCGGATGCGCTCCTTTTCCGACTCGGACATGCCGGACTGCAGCGCCGACAGGCGCTCGTCTTCGATGCGCTTGCGCTTCTGGAAGTACTCCGGGTCGGGTACGATCTGTGCGTCCAGACGTGTCGGATTGTCAATGAGTTCACGCACCAGGCCCTTGAAGAAAGCCGGGTCGGCGATATCCTTCTGCAGTTGCTCCAGCACTGCTTCGCTGTCAAACGCATTCATGATGTCGCCGCCGTACATTTCATGCGGCATGGCGCGCAGCAGTTGCCTGAGCAGGTGAGGTGTCGAACCGCCGGTGATTTCCCGCTGGCGGAACCGGATGTCGCGCAGGGTGGCGTCGAGAATCGCCTGCGGAACGCCTTCGCTGGCCGCCTCTTCAAGCGCGCTCCAGATGCGGTCGCGTGCCTTGCCGACCTGCGCCGCGGTCAATCCTTCCATGCCGAGATGGAAAACCATCTGCCGGCCGCCCGCATCGGTGCCGTTCAGCGCGGACGGCCGGCCGTATCCGGCGGACTCCATCGCCCGCGTCAGCGGCGAGGCGGAATTGCCGAGCAGGCCGGCCTCGAGCAATTCGGCGCGGTAGTAGCTCAGCGGGTCTACTGCATCGCCAAGCAGCCAGGCGACTTGCACGCCATGCTCGCGGGCCGGTATCTCGATGCGCGTCTGCTCGGGTGCGCTCCAGGTGACGGCACGTTCGGGCTGCAGGCGAGGGCTGCGGCCCGACAGGCGCGACAGCACGCGTTCCTGGATCTGTGCTTGCACTTCCAGCGGATCCACGCTGCCCGCAGTCATGAAGACCGCTTGCGACGGATGGTAGTGCGAGGCATGAAATTCCTTGAGCGCCGCATGGGTCAGCTCCGGAATGACAAGAGGATCGCCTCCCGATTCGACGGCATAAGTCGTATTGCGCATGAGCTGCGCACTGATGCCGCTGTCGAGCGCCCGTATCGGATCGGCGAAGGCGCCTTTCATTTCGTTGAACACGATACCCTGGTAAGACAGCTTGTCTCCCTCGAGCGAGAGACGCCATCCCTCCTGCAGGAAGTCGAGATAGTCAAGCCGCGGAAAGAAGGCCGCGTCGAGGTAGACATCAAGCAGGTTGAAGAAATCGGTCCTGTCGGTACTGGCAAAGGGATATACCGTCTTGTCCGGATAGGTCATCGCATTCATGAAATGCGCAATCGAGCGGCGCGACATGGCAAAGAAGGGATCGCGTACCGGATACCGGTCGCTGCCGCACAAGGCGAGATGCTCGAGAATGTGCGCGCGCCCGTCGCTGACGTCCGGGACGGTGGGAAAACCCACCAGGAACACCATTTCCGCATCGTCTGTGGCGAGGTGAATGTGTCGTGCGCCGGTATCAGTATCTTCATATTCCTGAACCTCGGCTTGCATGGCAGGAATGTGACGGGTGCGGAGTTTTTGAAATGTCATCGTAAATGCGGCTTGAGATGGGGGAGATAAATTCCGGATCGATAGGAATGAGTGAACGGTAATACAGCCCAGTTCCGGCTGACGTGCGCCATTATGTTCAGTTGCATGTGCAGACGACTTCGGAAACTTCAACTGTACCCTGATCTGCAAGCCATTGCCTGATCTGGCTTGGACTTCCTTGTCGGGCTGCGGTTGCGCTTGTTGTCGTGGAATGTGCACGGGAAGGCATTGCTGCGGTTCATACAACGGAAAACCGGCTGCGGTCTGGTCTTATCGAGAATACAAATCAGTTTTAAACAAGTGAACTAACCGCAATTATTGCAGGGATGCCCTGCTGATTTTCCTTTTTGAAGGATCGAGCGACGGAATCAATGGGATCTGTGCCATCCTGTTAAGACAAGGAATCGGGTCTGATATGACGGAGCCATTCAGTACTTGCTGCAACAAATACGTTTGGCCCGTTCCCGTCATGAGTGGCAGCGCACCGTTCGAAGAATGATTTCAGCTGCCCATACAGGGTGCCCGGCGAGATACCCGCCCTTGGATCGAGCCTTTGCAGGCGTAAAGGACTCCAAGGCGCCCGCTCCGATATATCGGTTGCCGTACCGATCAGGAATACCCCATGATTTGACGGCTCCATGGGGTCCGGATGAAGTCCGCGGGATGCGAGGTAATCCGACACCAACTGCATGAAAACGTCATCCATATCGAATCTTTGCCGGATGCCAGACTTGTCGAACACAAGTTGCCAGCCGGCGGTGCCAGGTTCACCTTCGGCTGCCGGTCGACATAATGTATCGACGCGGCAGGTCACGACATCGGCAAGTCGCAAACCGGTCAGTTCAATCAGTTTCAATGCAAGCCGCAGGCGCCGGTTGGCCGAGCTGTCCGGCAGGCTTGCCGCCTCCCGCCACAGGTAGTTCCACTGTTCCGGCGTCAAGGACTTTTCTGCTGGCTTGGCAGTTGCCGTGACGGTTTCCCGTGATGCAGCGGACACCCCAAGCCAGGGATTGGCATCGAGATAGCGCTGTTCGACCAGGTAAGCGTAGAGACTCTTGAGTACCGTGGACGCATGGCGACGTGCCGCAGGAGAGAGGGGGCCTTCAAATGGACGCCATAACGGACTCCACTTTTCCCGCCCGCGCTTTCCGCACCATATCTCGGCCGGTACGGGATCTGCGATGAATTCGAGGTAGCTTTGACAGTCTCGCCGCTCCATGGAGGAGAGCGCGATCCGTCGCTGCATGATGGCCCAGAGCAGAAAACGTTCTGCTTCCCTCAGATAGGAACGCTGGGTATGCGTAAGCTTTTTCGCTTGGGTCCGTGTCGGCCCTTTGGAACCTCCCTTGGCATGTATCCAGCAAAAGATGGCTTCGACATCGTTCACCGCAGCGATGGCACACTGCTCCTGCGGAAGACGATGCGTCCCGGAAGAACCGTCAAGATGGCCTGGAATGATCAGTTTTTCGATAGGGACAACAGCCGTTGCGGCAGGAACGACCTGGGCAAGCTGATGTCGGCTCAGTGCCGCGCGCGGCGTGTCGACATGGTCTCCGGGCGCCATGCCGATGCTGTGTTCATGCGCCCGCAGCCACGCAACGATACGATCGGCCTTGCCTTTCCCGATCGCTTTCACGGTCACCCACCAACGGAATCCCACGCCATTGATTCGCTCGATCAGCAAGCGCAAGGTGGAAAGTCCGGCGGCATCCAGCCGACGCGCCAGGTCGGGGTTGAACCATGCTGAGACGGGATCATTGGCAAGCGGAGGCTGTACGGCAAGGGCCTCGAGCCAGTGTAGGGCTTCAAGCTGCTTGCTGATCAGTCGCCTGCGACGTGACTGGGGTGCCCGCAGTTTGCCATATTGGCTCTGGTAGTGCTCTATCTGCTCTGCTTGTGAAAAATCTTCCAATCCGTATTCGAGGGCATGTTCCTCGAGGGTCGGAAGTCTTTCCGTTTTATCTTCGATGCGGTTGGGATCGATCCGAATCAGGCGCGCCAGTCCATGCCGTTCGCTTCGCCGTGCAGCAGCTGCAAACTCATCCCTGATCCACTGGATGGTACGGTTCACATTACGGATGTCGTCATGTTCTCCTTCCACCCTTAAATAACGGTTCCAGCTCTCCCGCGTATCCAGGCCCTGCACGACAGCGCGCATGAACGCAAAATGGCCGATATGCAGACGGCGTGCTGTCGCTCCCTGAACAAGGGCCGCGAGGGAGTGTGCTGTCTTCACCGGCACCGCAGCGGGTGCCGCATCTTGAATTGCCATGATAGGTTAAATCTTGAGTGCCATACCGGCGACGGTCATTATCATTGATCGTGAAAATTGTTGCAACCGGACAGCTTTCTTGACTATGTTTAGTGCTTTTCCTTTGTTTTCAAGTATTTACCTTCAGGATTTCGTTCAGTACCCCATCTTTCCGCTGCTTCTAGCTACGATCCACTTGCTTGGCAGGGTGTGTGGCATATGCGGCAGGCGCCATTACTCTCAGCGGAGTCAGCCTACGCACGCTGCATTTGCCAGGCATCACGGTTCGCAGTTGCACCGTAAGGCGGAGGGGCGCACACGCAGACAGTCCATAGAGGAACGTAGATAGGGCTGGAACACTTGAGCTACGCAAACACAGCCTGGACCAAAGCGCGTTTGCCGTAATGGTTCGTTTGCCGAAAAAATGGAGAACAACAAATACTGGATGCAATGATTCATTGCATTCAGGATGCCACTGCTTGCAGATTTGCGGTTGTCGACCAGATTTTGGATGTAAATCCGTGACATCGGATCAAATTTATGGAATGTCGGCCTAGAGTGCTTTCTGCCTGACTCGTTTAGGCGAAGCGGTCGGATTCTGCGTGCAGAACAAGATGTGGTAACGCGACATGACTAGCTCAGTGCCTCCTTACCATGGCAAGCTGGTATAACGCCGTGCTGCGGGTAAAACATCCTTGCACCCCAGCACAGTCAGGGCGAAAGCGCTCCAGCACTCTCGGCGCCAAGGCGCTCACCTCTCAGCAGCGCTTTTCCGATAGATGTTTCAGACAGCATCGTAACCTGTACGTGACGTTTTAATTCCCATGCATGAACTAAGGTGAGAAGTTTTGGGAGGTTGAAAAGGGTGTGGAGTATGTGAAAGACAATCCCGTTCAGTAAGGAAGGTTGTACGGTACAAGTAGCTGCGTTCCGAAAATGTGAATTCAGCATGGAGAAAACACTTTCATATACCCGTCTGCAGCAGAACAATCGAGAAGGCAAGCTGTATTAACCCTCACAAGCCTTAAACTCCATCGTCGGGGAATGCTGCCCGTATGTCGTTGCAATTAGGGGAAGGCATTCACCTTGTCCACCGGTCGATGCTCGCTAAGGCCAGCTGCATAGCATGGCAGCAGAACGTCACGCAGCCTATCAAATGTCCTAGGCTGAAAATTTCTACTTACATCTTCACAGCAAGCACTGCGACGATGGTGGTGAGTCACATTGAGTTTACCCGCGCCTTGAGATTTCACACCAAAACGAGAAGCAGTACGGATAGGCGATTTGAGTCCTCAGACTAGTGGTGCGAGTTGAAAATTTGTTGATCAAATGGTGGACGAGAATCATGCCGATACGGCGTCAACAATGCGCGCAACGAATGATAAGGCGCGGCCCAGCTGTGCTTTTTCCTTGTCTCAACATGATTTCGCCACATTTGCTTTCAACAAATTTCCAACTCACACCACTAGCTCACCTCGACACATCTGGTTTTGACTGATCTGATAAAAAGCTTGCTTGTGTTAATTGTGCGGGCTCTACTACAACATTGCGAACGGGGACACGCGGCATGATCTAGTTCAACGCCTGATACTCGTTGTAACACCAGGGTCTACAGCAAACTCTCACCTTCGCAATGCATTTATGCCTTGACTGCATTAAACGAAGCCGACTTTGTCCGAGAAACAACGCGTGTTAAGAGCAAGCGCAAGCGCGGCACACTGGTATGCCTAAGAGAAGTGACCATTCCTACTCGCAGTACCGGAGGCAAACCTTTCAAGATCCTTCATCCGATTACGACGAAAATACGCCAAGCCATCTGAGATAACCTGTTGTATGGTCTGGATCGCGTTTGTGATGAACGGTGTGCTAACTGTCTGGGTGCCTTCCACGAAGTAATTATTAAAGGTAAGCAACACCTTCCAATGGATGCCATCTCATTTAGACGAGGGAACAGCTAGATCGGTATGCCGCAGTTATGGCACAGGCAACAGCATCAGCCTTGCTTTTGATGCGAGGCATTCCAGACGGCCTTTTTGTTCACCGGAAATTCGTTGGCATACTCAGGAAAGTCGATTGGTAAGGCAGCAATAAATGACTGTCTAGCACTTGTGCAACAAAGGTGAGAAGTTTTGGGAGCTTTCTTGAGTCTTCTTTTTTGCAAGATATATTCGGAGCATGGGTCCATTTGGCTCGATTAACACCCTCCGGATATTCTTTCCAAGCATCGCGTTGAACATCGCAATCCCTTTTAGTAGGCTCCGCCGCAGGAAAGGATCTTTCGTTTGCGAAGTCAAGAGAATAGGAAAGCTAGACATCTGAATGATGGTTTGATGGACTAGACTGAACTTTGCGGTTGCCAAGACAATGCTCAGCGCTAGGCGGTCTGGCGTGGCTGATCCGGAGGACATGTCACTGCTAGGCGGTACTAGATGCGACATGGCGAAATGGCGAGCCTGGCGCATTTCGGGAATATCATGCATCACGCCCTATATCGATCTAGCGCAGGAGTGCCAGAAGATTTCTGGCAGCATCAGTATGTTTAGGGAATAGGTCCTGTCTGGGAAGCTCAAAATCGCTTTGGTTGATGCGAGCGGGAAACTCGATACATGATGGACAATGATAGATTGGCCTCACCCTGACCCACCTATGACCCCGGACAAATTCCACCGGCCTGTGCTGCAACTCCTTGCCATGGCTGGGCCATGTCGTGATGTCGCGCCTTACTTGAGCAGTAATCCGCCTCGGCTAGACCGGTGAGGACGAAAGCGCTCTCGCAACGAGCCCACCTAGCTCCAACTAAGCATCTTTGTATGCGTTGCCTATGGAACCAACGTACCAATCAAGCGTTGAAAAGTACTTAAAACGAGACATCGGGGGTGAAATGGGCACAGGTACGTGTGTTTGGATAGGTTTCGTCAGGTGATGTATGGATAGGAAATTGTCGTGCGATTTTTCAGGTGAGAAGATTTGGGAGCGTCTCGACTGTATTTCCAGATGGCCATTATGCGTTTCTCCTGTCGCCACCTTTTGTAAAAGAAAGGTTAGTGAACACGGCTTCGCTTAAACACTGTTTCGCCCCAAGTAGCACGCACCACGCGCGATATGATGGTCTTTGAGTACGCGGAATAGTTCGCTTGAAGACAGAAGTTCGAAAACCGTTGTGGAGAATTATGAAGAAGGGAATGTCTGCCCAAACAGAAGCGTAACTTCAAGATATATCCAACGCCTGGAAGCTGGATTGTACGGTACAAGGCAAGAGGGACACGATGGAAAAGAAAAAGGGGTTGTACGGTACAACCCCTTTGGAACTATGCAGATAATACTGGCACAGTTTCTAGGCGCCTAAAAAACCTTTAATCAGTTCACCGAGCCGCTTTGTCTGGGCGCTATTCAGAACACCTTTGTTGAAATGGATCGAGACCTGCCCCCGATTAGTGACAATCTTCGCCACTGCGCCACCGTCCATTTCAATGAGCTCTTCTTTCGGCGAATTCGAAAACTGACCGGAAAGGACTTCGAACACTTCTTTCGCCGTCTGAGCGACTGACCTATTGGCTGCGAGCTCACTTGCTCGCTCCAAAACTCCGTCCGGATCTCTTTGCAAAGCATCATTTAGGGTCTTGGCCCAACGGAATTGCAAGTCGAGCGGAGAAGCAAATGCTTGAACGACGACTTCGGGCAAGTCTGCAAGACGAAGCGCCTTGCTAAGATTGCCAGGATCGACACCAATTTCTCTCGCCAACTGTTCCTGCGAGGAGAATAGTTGGTCGTTAAGGGCGCGCCGATACATCACCCCTTGCTCCCATGGAGAAAGATCAGCACGAGTACGGTTCTCGCGCTCCATCTCCTTGAACAACTCCTGATCACTGACCGCTTCTACAAACGCCAATACCGGAAGCCCCAGTTCCAGACAGGCCTGATGCCTGCGATGACCAAATACAATTTCATAACGGTCAGGACTATCCGCAAGAGGGCGTACCTTGATAGGCTGCACATTGCCGCCCGCACTACGAATTTCTTCCTTCAACGCAGAGAAGTCGGCGTGTTCATAGCTGCGCAGATCTCGATTGGCCCAACGCGAAGCCTGGATTTTATCCGCTTCAATAAGGCGCACTGGGAGGGTACCTTCATATTCCTTCAGGCGAGCTTCAAGTACCGCCAACTTCTCATTACTCTCTTTCATGAGAGAGTTCACCATCAGCATCTGGCCCGGGCCGGTACGCAACGGCGCAGTACCCGGCGCAGCCTCGCTCTTATTAGGAACAAGAAGACCTTCTGTTTTCTTTGCAAGCCGGTCCTTGATTGACATCATGCCTCTCCTTAATCCAACTGTGCCATCCATGAGTTCCTGATCGAAACCTCGACCAAGTCATTCACGCGGTCATATGCGTCCCGCGCCCTACTGTACGTTTTCATACTGCCATCGTATCGACTGATGTCATAAACAGTGCCAAATTCCGCTGAACTGGAAGAAGTCACCGCTGTTTTTGGAATCTCCACCGGCAGCACCTTCTCCGCATACGTGGCCGATATCCAGGAACGAACCACGTCGCTGGCGACATCCGCAGAGTCGACGCGTGCCAGTAATACGTGAATAAAATCGAAGGTCTTGCTGATACCCGCACTCTCAACCAGATTCGATGCCAAATCGCTGAACAGGCTCCAGAACTGGGCAGAGCTCGCAAAGTCGAGTGCATTGGGGGGAAGCGGAACCATCAGTCCGTCTGCTGCCATGAATGCGTTGATCGTGACGTAGGACAGGGAAGGCGGGGTATCGATGATGATGACATCATAGTCGTCACGTACATCTTCCAGTCCCAGATTCAGTACGTCCCAGAACTGGAATTCGGGATCTTTCATCTGTCGGGAAGGCAGAACGAATTCCGCCGAAAAGAGACTGGAAGATGCCGCCACCAGATCGATGCCGTCCCAATACGTCGACTGAATGGAAGGCCGGATCGACGTTGTATCGCCATACACCAGCGGAGCAATGGTCTGGTTTTCATTGACTTCGGTGTCCGGCATGATCCCGAAGAGAGTAGTGAGGGAACCCTGCGGATCAGCATCCACGACAAGTACTTTGTGTCCACGCAAGCTCAGGCCTTGTGCCATCACCATTGCCGTGGTCGTCTTGCTGACACCGCCCTTGAAATTACCGATGGCAAGCGTGATCGCACGCGCACCTTCAGGCCGTAGGTAGGCCGCCCGGTATTGCTGGACCCAAACACGAGCTTCGAGCAAGGAAAACTCCCGGCGAGAACCTTTATCATTGAGCTGGCCGGCGGGTAGATCCCCTTTGCTGATACGATAAGCGACCTGCCCTTTATCAATTCCGCACAAGCTGGCCAACTGCGTCAGCGAAAATACAGGCGGATTCTTGATCGTATTCGGAGCGAGCATGCGCGACCGGATCTGGTTCACCATCTGCGCTGCTCGCTCTGCCTGTTCCACAATATCGCTGATATGTATTTTCTGCGGACTATTTACGTTCGGTGAAATCATAGAATCCCTGTTGGTTCGCCAAGAAAACTACATTTTACGACAAAGACTTATTTTCCACTAACAAGACATTATTCGATTTTTTAAAAAATTCCCGAAAATCGTAAAAATCATGAGTAATGTGTGATGAATTGAATGCTATATCCGTTCATGGCGCTAAAAATAATAAAAATCCTAACATCTCTTTAACATCTATAGGGTCGTAAAAGTCTTTATATATCAATGGCTTATATCAGTTTCGGTGAGAGCTTTTGGGGGGTGAGGTGAGTGAATTTGGGAGCTGAGGTGAAAACAAATAGGAATCATGGTGAGAGCTTTTGGGGCAATGAGTGAGTGGATATGGGGACGAATGCAAATTCTGCGGGGCAAAGTCTTCGCGCTGGCGGACGGATGGAAAGGTGAGAATTTTTGGGAGTCGTAGAAAAGCGTCGACTCACCTCATTTTTTAATAAAATTTAACCGCGCGCAGAAAGGTGAGTTTGCTTTTCCTTTAGGCTCACTATAGACTCTTGCAGAGTTTCCATTTCCCTCACGACGATGGCCGACAACGCAACGACAACCCGGCGCACGCGCAACGCCAAAAAGACTGGCGAACACGATTACCTTTTGCGCAAGCCGGTCAATACCCTCGCCATCGTTCCAAAATCCGAAAAGATCACGGTAACCGCACGCAAGATCTATAACGTGATGCTGCAGTATGCGCAGCGGCAAGGGGTGGAGAAGGAGCGTTACCGTGCACGCCTGTCCGAAATCGCCATCGGGATCGATTTCAACTCCAACAACACGGAAGTCATCAAACAGTACTTCCGGCAAATGGCGACCACAGGCGTGGAATGGCAATCCCCAACCACCGGGGAGGGTGCGCGCTGGAGTATTTCCGCACTGATTGCACACGCCGACCTGATACAGCGCGGCAACGAATTGACACTGGAATGGAGTTACGCCCCCAACATCAAGCAGGAACTGCTGGATCCCCAGCGCTTTGCCAAGATGTCGCTCCAGGTGTTGGCAGCGCTCAACACCATGGCTTCACTGGTGCTTTACGAAATCTGCTGCCGTTACGCTGACAATCCGGGAGGCTTGACGGCGCGGCAGGCATGGTCCTGGTGGCGGCCGGTTCTGACCGGTACTCCGGACAGTCCGGCCAGCGCCTATCAGGAATACAAGATATTCAACCGCGACGTGGTGAAAAAAGCAGTGAAGAAGGTCAATGAAGTAACCGATCTCGAAATCGAGCTCATTGAACACAAGAGCGGTCGTTCGGTACAGGATCTGCAGTTCCGGGTCAAGCGCAAGCATCCGCAACTGGCCCCGGCGGAACGTCCGATCGAGCCGGTGGATCTAAAAACCATCGGCAACATGATTCGTGCCGGCATTCCGCAAGACAGGGCGGAAAAACTCTTGCTGCGCTATGGCGCGAAGCCGATCGACGATGCGATTGAAGTCATGAACGGACGTCATCGCCGCTCCGACATGGAGCCTGTCCGTACACCCGAAAAATATCTCACTGCGATTTTACAGTCCGGCCAGTTTGGCGCCGAAAAGCCGGCCGCTGCTCCGGCACGCAAGGTCTACGATACCAAGGCGGAGCGCTTGAAACTGATAGAGCAGTTCATGGCGATGAAACGTGCCCAGCTCAACGAGATGTTTCAGGAAATGCCCGAGACAGATCAGGCGCAGTGGATTTCCAGGTTCGAGCAGGAAAGTCTTCCGGCAAGCGGCGCCATTCGCAAGGCGTTCCAGACCAAAGGCATCGCCAGCCAGATCGTCAGACCCGTGTTTCTTAAATTTCTGGGCAACGCGATTTGGGAGGACGGCTGGGAAAAGCCATCGGATTATGAACTGACCGACCTTGCCATCCGTATCAAGAATGAGCAGCAGGCGTTGGCCGATCAGCGTTACAACAGCAAGGGCAGGGTGGAGCTCGGAGTGCTCAAATAGCCATGTCCGGTTTTATGCTGCGCGGCTGCTGTCTTTCCTGAAATAGCGGCGGGACCGGCCATCACCGACGGTGCTGATATCGCCGCTTTTGGCCATTACGCTCAATGCATTTGCCTGACGCTGCGAAAGCTTCTTGGTCTGGTCCGCAGAAGGGGAAATGCCAAGCGCCTTGATGGCCGCCGAGAGAATTTCAGCGGGAGACTGCGGGTCGTCGGTAAGCAGGCTGGGCCAGAAATCCTTGCCCGTGGACGGCAGCTTGTCGGCACCGCCTGCGCTTGCCGGCTGAGTGCGGCGCTTGCCCTGGCTTTTCGGTGCCGCGGCGGATGACCGCCTGGTCTTGGTGGCGACGGGAGCATTGCCGTCTTCGTTCAATACGGTTTGCACGCTATGCACCTTGGCAAGCGCATCCTCAAGAGCCTCTACCTTCGACTGGTAATAGGCAAGGCCTTGCCTGGCGTGATCGAGTTCGGCTTGTATTGCCTGTTCGGCAGACTTGAGATTTGACATTTTCTACTCCTCCTAGGATGTTCATGGCCGTCTTCGCATGAGTTCAACTGCCCCGAGCACTGCGAGATGGCTATTTTTGCGCATTCGGGCTGCGTTGCAAAGCCTGCTCAGGCGAATACATTAACTTTAACAAAACTTTTAATAAGGTACTTTAAAACACAAGATAAGTCTTAACTAATTTTGCTATTTATTAAAAGAAATTGATCGAATGCGTGAACATGTGAGCCAGCGCTCATCGAAATCGAGGCGATTAAAACCGATACATATAGTCAGCCAGGCACCAAATCTTCTTGGAACATACAGCTGAAGGTTGTTCCGAGTGAAAGTCGGTCACCAGGTATTGCTGCAAGGGCAGACTAAAGATACGCGCTCGTGATAGCATTCAGCCCACGCTAGGGGTCCTGAAGGAATGAACATTCTTCGGGTGAGATAAACCCTCCGTACCTGATCTGGATAATGCCAGCGTAGGGAAGCGCAAAGCTGATGCTCTTGTTTGCTCCTGCGCCGGACCGGATCGGCCATCATCTTCACCGAGCAAACAATGACCATTTCGCATACCCCCCACGCGATCGTACTTCTCACCGCAATGCAGGCGCTTGCAGGTTCCGCACTTGCCCAGAACCAGCAGCCCGGCAATGCCGAGCAGGTGCTGCCTCCCGTTTCCGTTTCCGCTTCGAGGATGTCCGGCGAAGCTGCCGATTCCGCCGGCATCGGCAGCTTCGGCCAAGTGCCTCTTCAAGCGACACCTGCGGCCGTAAGCGTCATCACCCGGCAAGAGATGCAGGAACGTGGCATTCGCCAGACGACCGATCTCCTGAGGCTCGATGCCAGCCTGAACGAAGCCTATAACGCGATAGGCTATGCCGAGCAGTTTTCCATCCGCGGTTTCAACCTGGATAACGCCTCGAGTTACCGCAAGGATGGAATGGAAATTGCCGCCGATGCTTCCATTCCCCTGGAAAACAAGGAACGCATCGAAGTGTTGAAGGGGCTGGCCGGCTTGCAGGCCGGCATCGCCACGCCCGGCGGCATCGCCAACTATGTCACCAAGCGGCCAACCGCGGAGACGCTGCGGACTGTCACGCTTGAAGCGCGGGAGCGGGGCACGCTGTATGGCGCAATCGATCTCGGCGGACGCTTCGACGACCGGCGCTTTGGATATCGCATCAATGCCGCCGCGGAGAAACTTCGCTCCTACGTGCGCGGTGCCGATGGCGAACGCCAATTCGTTTCTGGCGCCTTCGACTGGCGCCTGACGCCGCAAGCGCTGCTGCAACTCGATCTCGACTATCAGCACAAGTCCCAACTCTCGGTGCCGGGCTTCCAGCTGATCAACGGCACCGATCTTCCCACCGGCGTTTCGCCGCGCACCAACCTCAACAACCAGCCATGGAGCCGGCCGGTGAAGACCGACAGCGCCAACGTCGGACTGCGCCTGGATTACCAGTTCAATGCGGACTGGAATGGATCGGTCGCGGTCAACCGGCATTCCTTCCGCCGCGATGACTTCGCCGCCTTTCCCTTCGGCTGCGCCGCGGGAGGCTTGTTCTTTGGCTTCTGTGCGAACGGCGATTATGATGTCTACGATTACCAGAGCGAAGATGAAGCCAAGTCGCTGCTCGCCACCCAGGCGATGCTGCAAGGCCGTTTCGCCACAGGTGCCCTGGCGCATGCGGCAACCGTCGGCGTTTCAACGCTGCGCCGGCGCGATGATTTCGGCGACTGCGTATACGGAACGGCTGATTGCCTCGGGTCGGCATCGAACGGCACCAGCAATCTCTATGCTCCGGTGGCGGTAGCGCCATCGGCCATCAGGACGGGTACGGTGCGTCTGCGCCGCAGCGGTGATGAACATTCACTGTTCGCCAATGACATCATCAGCCTGTCCGAAGCCGTGAAACTGCATGCCGGCGTGCGTTATACACATATCGAACGTGATCAGTACGACCCGGCCGGAGCACGCGTGAGCCGGCACGACCAGGGCTACTTCCTGCCGAATGTGGCGCTGGCCTACTCGCCGCGCACGGATTGGACGGCGTATGCCTCCTATGCCCAGGGCCTGGAACATGGAGGCGTGGCGCCGCTGTTTGCCGCCAACGCCAACCAGGCGCTCGACCCGAGCAAGTCAAGACAGATTGAACTCGGCATCAAGATGGCCGTCGCCGACCAATGGCAGCTGGCTGCGGCATTGTTCCAGATCCGCAAGCCGCTCGAGTATACCGATGCCGATTTCGCCTATGTGCGCAATGGCGACGCCGAGCATCGCGGCCTGGAGTTGTCAGCGCAGGGCCGGGCGACACGCAATCTTTCGGTCGGCGTCAGCCTGATGGCCCTGGACACACGCCAGGAGAATACAGGTGTGGCCAGCTTCGACGGCAAGCGCACGACCAACGTCCCCAGGTTCAAGTCGATCGTCCATCTCGATTACGCGGTGCCGCAGCTGACCGGACTTGCCCTGAACGGCAGCTGGCAGTATGCGGGCAGCAAGGCCTTCAGTCCCGACAACAGCGTGACGGTGCCCGGATATCATCTGTTCAATATCGGCGCACGCTATTCCACACGTGTCGGCGGCATGGCAACCACGCTGCGTGCGAGTATTGATAACGTCGCCGACAAGTTCTACTGGAGGGATGTGACGCAGTCGCTCGGCGGTTATCTTTTCCCGGGAGCGCCGCGTACCTTCCGGGTGTCGGCGCAATTCGACTTCTGATCAGGGTAGGCAGCAGCGCGTTCAGCATTCATGCCGGCACATGCGCCGGCAGGTTGCCGCATCAATGGATTGCCGCATTACCGTATTGCAGGAAAATCGGTATGTCGGCCAGTCAGAGCAGGCGTTCCAGCAGCGAGGCGGCGGTTGCCAGCCGCTTCGCTTCGCTGCCGCAGACGAGTTCATAGCGAATGCCCTGTTCTTCCAGCGTCGCCAGCAGCATTGCATGAATCGTGTGCCTCACTTCGTCGGACTCCCGCTGCATTCCATCCGCGATCCAGGGCATATCGGGCAAGGTTACCAGCGTCATGTCATAACGGCGTTCGCCGGCCAGCGCCGCAAGCCGCTGGTCCACGCGATTCCAGTAGAACCGACTGTAAAGCGCAGTCATGACCGGCGTCGTGTCGCAAAAGAGGAAGCGTGTTGCATGCAGCGCACAGGCGTCTTCACGCTGTACCTGAATGCGTGCGATATCGTGCTGTTCGTGTTCACAAGGCGTGCGGCCATGCGTCTCGACAAACTCCCTCAGATATTCGGGAACCCATAGCGTGCCGTAGCGCGCAGCCAGAGCCGCGGCCAGGGTAGACTTTCCGCTGGATTCCGCACCCAGAATGGCAATGCGTCGTATCCTGGCGTCAGCTGGCATTGATGGTTCCCGGAGGTGCCGCCATGTCGGCTTCAAGCGCACGCCGCCATGTCCGCAGGCCTATCCATGCCAGCAGGATGAACAGGGCGTAGAGAATGGCGGTCAGCGTCAGTTGCTTGTACAGATACAGCCCCACATAGAGCGCATCCACCACGATCCAGACATGCCAGTTCTCGACCTTTTTCCGGGCCAGCAGTATCTGGCCGACCAGGCTGCCCGCTGTCAGAAAGGCATCGATATAGGGAACGTCGGTGTCGGTGTAGGTGCGCAGAAAAAAGGACAGGAGCAGGAAACCGGCAAGCCAGGCGACCAGGCAGCCGATGCGGCCCGAGGATGACAGTGTGGAAACGCTCAGCCCGTGATGCATTTTGCCGCCGCGCAGCCACTGATGCCATCCCCAGACCGCCGTCCCGATGAAGACGAACTGCAGCCCCATGTCGCCATACAGTCGGGAATGGAAGAACACCACGGCATAGGTCGCGGAAGATACGATGGCAAACAGCCATGCCCAATGCACTTGCCGGATATCGAGCGCCACGGTCGCGACTGAAAGGACAAAGGAGATCAGTTCAAGCGGCGTGGTGGTCAACCCGAACAGGGGAAGCGGATCATTCATCGGTGCGGACTGCGGTAATGGGAAAGACGACAGGCGGCTCGTATAGTAGAGCATTTTCAGCATGGCCATCCTGCCGACATTGCTCGTTTACCGGCTTGCCCGATCAGAGCCGCTGGAAATTCCGTGTTTGTACAGAGCCGCGCGTCCCGTCAGAGACTGAATTATTCTCGCAAACAATTTACCGCACCTTAACCGTTTTCGATTGGGGAATTTGTGTAGGATGTCTGTCTTACTTCCGCCATCAAGCGGGCTTCCACTTATATTGATGAACTCAGCGAATATCCCAACAGTCGGTGCAGTGCCCATCTTTTCCTCGCGTGGGGAGATCGCACGTCAATACCTGGGATATGACTGGAAAACCTCTCCACTGGGTATTCCTGATGCATGGCCGCCGGTATTGCGCAATACCGTCAACCTGATCTTGCATTCAGCCTTTCCGATGTTCGTCTTGTGGGGGGAACGTCTCCATTGCCTTTATAACGACGCCTATGTCGGCATTCTCGACGGCTTGCATCCGGCGTCGTTTGCCACGCCTTTCTTCGATATCTGGCCGGAAGTGGAAACCACGATCGCTCCGATCATTGCGCGCACAATGGCCGGGGAGTCGATCTTCTTTGAAAACATGCCGGTTCTGCTTGATCGAACCGGCTATCCCGATCAGGCCTGGTTCACCTTTTCCTATTCCCCGCTGATGAACGAGCACGGCACCATCCAGGGCGTGCTGTGCACTTGCATGGAAACCACCCGGCAGGCGCGTGTCGAGCAACGGCAGAGTTTTCAACTTGCCATCGCGGAGCGCTTGCGCGGTTTGTCCAATCTGCATGTCATCGCGCATGAGGCAAGCCGCCTGCTGGCGCGGCAGCTAGGCGTCAGTGACGTCGTGCTGGGGGAAGTGGATGAAGCCGGCGGCACAATCCGCCTCAACGGACGTCCGTCCGACGGCAGCGAAGGCATCGGCGGCATCGATGTGCGGTCTATCGCCGATCTGGGCGAGGAAATGCTGTCGTTGCTGCGCAATGGCAGTGCCTTGGTCATTGATGATTTGCAGGACAGGGGACGCAACGCCTGGATCGGAAATGAAGGCCGCGACAGGTTTGCCCGGCGATGGGCGGGAGATGTACGATCATTCGTCATTGTGCCGATCATTCGGAATCACGAATTGCGAGCGCTGCTGTTCGCCGAACACGGGCAGCCGCGTTCATGGCTGTCGCACGAAGTCGACCTGATCAAGGATGCCGCCGAATACACATGGCTGGTGATCGAGCAGGCAAGGGCGGAAACGGCGCTGCAGGAAAGCGTCACCGCTCTCGAGCAGCTCAACCGGGTCAGCGAATCCGTGCATTCGGAACTGCTTCTGGAACCTTTGCTGCAGAAGGTGACGGATGCCGCTGTCAAGATCACCGGAGCGGAATTCGGCGCCTTCTTTCATAACGTGGTCGACGAGCAGGGGGAGTCCTACATGCTCTACACCATTTCCGGTGTTCCCCGCGAAAGTTTTTCCGGCTTTCCCATGCCGCGCAATACCTCGATTTTCGCGCCCACCTTCGGCGGCGCCAACATCAAGCGCAGTGACGACATCACGCGCGATCCGGATTATGGAAAGAGTGCGCCGTATGAAGGCATGCCGCCGGGGCACCTGCCTGTGAGAAGCTATCTTGCGGCACCGGTGAAAAGCCGCGACGGGCAGGTCTTCGGCGGCATCTTTCTCGGCCACGCCCAGCCCGGCCGCTTCACCGCCGCACATGAACGGCTGCTGCACGGCATTTCGGTGCAGGCCGCCATCGGCATCATCAATTCCCGCCTGTACCGGGAAACGCAAACGCTGCTCAAGGCCGAACGCGAGGCGAGGGCGAATGCGGAACGCGAGAGCCGGCTGAAGGAAGAATTCCTGTCGGTGCTGTCGCATGAATTGCGCACGCCGCTCAATGCGATCGCCGGCTGGTCCGAACTGCTGCGCATGCAGCGTGCGGGCGACGCCGACCTGCAAAAGGCCCTGACGGTGATCGACCGCAATGCCCGGGCGCAGGCCCGCATCATCGACGATCTGCTCGACATCAGCCGCATCATTAGCGGCAATCTGCTGCTCGACAACAAGCATATTGAAACGGCGCAGCTGGTGTACGAGACGGTGGAAAGCCTGCGGGTGGAGGCCGACGCGAAACAGATACGCATCGAGCTTTCCATCGATGGAAGCGCAATCGTTTACGGTGACGCCGCGCGCCTGCAGCAGGCATTGTCCAACCTGCTGACCAACGCCATCAAGTTCTCGATGAAGGGAGGTGTCGTGCGGATCGTGCTCGAATCCGATGCGACGCATGTCCGGATCGTGGTTGCCGATCGCGGCCGAGGCATCGATCCGGCGTTTTTGCCGTATGTCTTCGAGCGTTTCCGCCAGGCCGACGGTTCGATTTCGCGCCAGTTTGGCGGCCTGGGACTTGGTCTTGCCATCGTCAAGAGCCTGGTGGAACTGCACGGCGGAAGAGTCGAGGCAGCGAGCGACGGAATCGACAGGGGCGCCCGCTTCACCATCGAATTGCCGGTGGTGATGGACGGTACGGCAGCCGCGCAAGGAAAAGCCATTGGCGCAGCCGAACCATGGACAGCGGCGGCGGATCGTCCCGCGGCATTGAGAGGCATCCGGGTGCTGGTCATCGATGATGAGCCGGACACGCGCGAACTGTTGAGCAACGTGCTTGGCGATGCCGGCGCGATCGTCCGCGTCGCCTCGTCCGTCTCCATGGCCCTGGAGCAGATCTCCATCGAACGGCCGGACCTGGTGCTCAGCGACATCGGCATGCCGAATGAGGATGGCTATGCGTTCATCGCGCGCTTGCGGGCAATGGAACGGGAGCAGGGCTTGCCGCAGCTGCCCGCGGCCGCGCTGACAGCTTTCGCTCGGCCGGAAGATATGCGGCGCGCCCTCGATGCCGGATTCCAGATGCACCTCTCCAAACCACTCGCCCTTGCGGCTGTTATTTCAGCCGTTGAGAGCCTCGCAGGGCGCTAGGGCCTGTTCACACTACATTCGGGAGATGCGTTCGCACCATGACGCGTGTTGCCGGTGGCGCATGGCGATGGAAAGGCTGGCCGCCTTTGCTAGAGCGGTTTCCCCCTGACCTGCCCGCCGATCCCGGACAGATTGCCGTCGGCACTGCGTTGTGACTCCTTGCCAAGCCGGCTTGCAGAGACACAAGGGCAAGAGTCCGATCAACCCGTATTGCCGGCCCAGCCGCCGCCAAGCGCCTTACAAACGCTGACGGCCGCCGAAAAACGCGCGAGGTCGGCCTGCACAGAGCTGTCCTCCGCCGACAGGCGGGTGCGCTGGCTGTCGAGCAGAGTGAGCAGATCCTGCGGGTCGGACTTGTACCGTACATTTGCAATGCGATAAGCCTTCTGCGACTCCGCAGCGGCGTGCCAGCAAGCCGCCGCGGGTTTCGCTCGTTGCCGCCGTATCGAGCCTGTCCTGCACTTCCTTCAATCCGGTCAGCGTGCCACCCGCAACCGTGGTGGCCAGCAAGCGGATGCCGGGGTACAGCGCGGCTCGCGCCGTACCGATATCGGCATGCCCCGCTTGCAGCGATGCCGATGAACCGCCTTCAATCGCAGAACCTCCGCAGCGGCCTGCCCAGCAGCACGGCCGGCGCAATTTGCGCTGGCCGCAGTTCCTGTTTCAGGTGCGCAGGCACCGAAAAGGAAGATGCCGGCCACCGCGAGTCCTTTATTCCGATGCCAGGACCATGACCGGGTCCAGATGCGCCGCCTGAACGCCATATTCATGCCGGATGCCTGCGCCGATGCCGCCCCCCAGCAGCGAGATCGCGGCGACCGAGCCAAGCCGCATCGTCGATTGTGTTCCGCGTCGCGGCCGTCTCCAAGACGCTGCATTCGCATCCCGACCGCACCGTCGATACGCATGTCAGGAACTTGCGCCGCAAGCTCGATCCGGCCTCGCCGGAAGGTCGACTGCTTCATTCGCTACGGCGTAGGCTAACGTTTCGAAGGATGGGAAATACTACTTTGGGCATGTATTTCATTCCGGAATCGGAAATCAAACTTAATTTACAGCAAAGAGCGGCGGCAAAAAAAGGTTTAATATAGATCAATTCTGTAAAGTTGCCGATACGCGGCCTTTACCGGTTTCACCACCGTTTTGAAACTTTTGCGACGGCTGTGTCGGGTAGGTCCGGTCAGCTGCTACTTATGGCACAAGATACTCGTCCTCCGCTCCACGCATTGATTGTTGAAGATAATTCCGATCTGGCACGGCTTTTCGGCGATCTGCTTGAAGTACTTGGCTGCACGGTCAACATCGAGTGGAATGCCAACGCCGGCCTGAGGGTCGCCTTCGAGCGCCTGCCGGACCTGGTGTTCTGCGACCTGACCATGCCTGGCGAAAAAAATGGCTTCGACGTCGCCCGGGAAATTCGCGCCAATTCCAAGCTCAAGGATACCTGGCTGATCGCGGTTACCGGTTATGACACCCCCGAAACCCATGCTCGCGCCAAGGAAGCCGGCTTCGACCGGATCTTTCCGAAGCCGGTGAAATTCGCGCAGATTCAGGCCGTGCTTGAAGATGTACGCCAGCAGGGACGTGTCGGCTCCTCCGATGCGGCAGATACCAAGCCGGCCAGCTAGATTGGCGGCCAGCCGCTTTCGCAGGCGCATCCCGTACGGGCGCCGGCGGCAGCGGGCCATCGGAATTTTGTCTCATGATGATCAAAGCGGACCAAACTGCACCGAGCGTGCTTCTGATCGACGACCAGAGCATGGCGGAAGATCTGATCCGGCACATGCTGCGTGACCGGCCGGATATCAGGCTGCATTACTCACCCGACGCCGCAGAAGCATTGAACATGGCGCTGGCCTTGCGGCCAACCGTCGTCCTGGTCGACCTGCGCATGCCGACCGTCGACGGCCTGGGCGTTACGCGCAGTCTGCGCAGCCATGCCGAGACGCGGCGGATCCCGGTCGTGCTGCTGTCCTCGGAAGACGATGCCGAGATCAAGGCTCAGGCCTTCGCCGACGGCGCCAACGATTACCTGGTCAAGTGGCCCGACAAGCGGGAGCTGGTAGCGCGCATCTGTTACCACTCCAGCGCCTATCTCGCGCACAAGCAGCTCGATGATGCTTTCGTGTCCCTGCGCCAGAGCAAGGAAGAGCTGCTGCTGCGCACGCAGGAGCTGGCGCAAAGCCAGGCGGCACTGCACCAGGCGCAGAAAATGGAAGCCGTCGGCCAGCTCACCGGCGGCGTCGCGCACGATTTCAACAATGTGCTGCAGGTCATCAACGGCAATCTCGAATTGCTCAAGCTGCTGACCGAAGGCAACCAGGCCGCGCAGAACCGCATTGCCGCCGCCGTAGTGGGAGTCGACCGCGGCGCCAGGCTGGCATCCCATCTGCTAGCCTTCGCACGGCGCCAGCCGCTGCAGGCGGTCGTGATCAATGCCGGCGAACTGTTGCAGGGCATGGATGAATTGCTGCGGCATTCGCTCGGCGACCTGACCACCGTGGAGACAGTCATTGCCGACGGTCTCTGGAATACCACCGCTGATCCGAGCCAACTCGAAAACGTCATCCTCAATCTGGCCATCAATGCCCGCGATGCCATGTCCGGCTCCGGCACCGTGAGGATCCATGCCCGCAATGCGGGTGTTGGCGGACATATCGCCGAATGTCCGGACCGCGACGGCGGCCGTTATGTACTGATCGAAGTTGCCGATACGGGCACCGGCATGCCGCCGGAAGTGCTGGAGCGGGTGTTCGAGCCCTTTTTCACCACCAAGCCGGCGGGACAGGGCACCGGCCTTGGACTGAGCATGGCGTACGGCTTCGTCAAGCAGAGCGGCGGCCATATCCGCATGGAGAGCGAGGTAGGCAAGGGAACTACCGTGAAGGTGTTCCTGCCATGCACAGACGACCATGCTGCCTGGGGGAAGAAAGCGGCTGCCGAACCGGTATTCGGCGGCATCGAAACCATCCTGGTGGTCGAGGATGAGGCCGATGTCAGGGAAACCACCGCGCAGCTGCTGACCAATCTCGGCTACCTCACGCTGAAGGCGGAAGATGCCAATTCGGCATTGCGCATCCTCGAGAGCGGTACGCATGTGGATCTGGTATTCACCGATGTCGTGATGCCTGGGCCGCTGCGCAGCGCCGAATTCGCCCAGAAGGCCCGTCACATGCTGCCGGGTCTGCAGGTATTGTTCACCTCGGGATATTCGGAAGGCATACTGGCGCATGGCGGCCGTGTCGATCCCAGTGTCAGCTTGTTGCGCAAGCCCTATACGGCGGAGGCGCTGACTCAGAAAATCCGGACGCTGCTGCGGGGCAGGGAAGAATCCCGGCCGGCCGAGGTGCAGCGATGATCAGCCGTCCCGCCGTCCCGCTTCCTAAAGCCGGCGCCTTGCCGGCTCCAGCCAGGCAAGGCCGCGCCGATGGGGTTGATGAAGGTCGACAGGGTGCCGCGTTCTGCAGCTTGAATGTTACTTGCGCCGGATATAGCGGGCCGATCCCGGCGGCGGCTCATTGAGCACCGCCCAGAAAATACCCAGGTCGGAGATGGCGCGTACGAATTCCTGGAAATCGACCGGCTTGACGACATAGGCATTGACGCCCAGCTCATAACTGCGCAACAGGTCCTGCTCTTCCCGCGACGATGTCAGCATCACCACCGGCGCGCTCTTGAGGCTGGGCGTGGCGCGGATATGGCGCAGCACTTCAAGCCCATCCACCTTGGGCAGCTTCAGGTCGAGCAGGATGACTGCGGGATTGCCTGCGGGACGATTGCTGAAGCTGCCCTGGCAGTTCAGGTAATCCAATGCTTCGGCGCCGTCCCGCACGACGATCACTTCATTGGCCAGCTGGCTTTTTTCAAGCGCAATCAGCGTCAGTTCCAGATCGTTCGGGTTATCTTCGACCAGAAGAATCGGCTTTAACATAGGGAATACTCATTTCATCAATAGGCAAGGCGAACGGATCCGGACCAGTCTACCGCCGGGCGGCGGGTCGGGTACGTTCCGGCTTGTTCCTGCGGGTTTTCATCAGGATGGACACCGCGCGTCAAATCCGCGTGCCGGAATCCATTCCGATGGAAACGCGATGCGCCGGTGAAAACCGGCGTTGCCGCTTCCTGTTCTTGTTTACTCAAGTACGATCTTCCGGGGAAGCGCGAAGGAAAATGTCGCCCCCTGGTCGACTGCGCTCTCGGCCCAGACGCGTCCGCCATGTCGCTCGACGATGCGGCGCACATTGGCAAGGCCGATGCCCGTGCCCTGAAAATCTTCCATCCGGTGCAGGCGCTGGAATACGCCAAACAGCTTGTGCACGTATTCCATGTTGAAACCCACGCCGTTATCGCGGACATGGAACACATGCTCGATGTCGTTGCTGGAGGCGGTGATTTCGATCACGGCTTTGTCGCGCGGGTTTGTGTACTTTACCGCATTGGACAAAAGGTTGTACACGGCGAGCTGCAGGAAATTCGGATCGGCTTCCACCACCGGCAGCGCTTCAATGCGCCATTCGATCTGCCGGCCGCCGGTCTCCAGCTGAAGCTTCTCGCGGGCGGCGTTGAACATGTCGGTCATGCTGATTTCGCATGGACGCAGCGATGCCCTGCCCATCTGCGAAAAGCTGAGCAAATCGTCAACGAGCTTGCCGGCGAAGCGGGCCGATTCCTTGATGTTCTTCAGGAAGCGGGTGCGGCGCTCGGGCGCATCCGGCCCTTCGAATTCGAGCAGCAGGTCGCTGAAGCCCACGATATGCCGCAGCGGCGCACGCAGGTCATGCGACACCGAATAGGAAAACGCTTCGAGTTCCTTGTTGGCCCTGCCCAGCTCTTCGGCCAGCTCGGCCATCTGCTCGGCACGTTCCAGGACGATGCCCAGCAGCGCCGAACGGAATTCCATCGCGATCTCGATTTCGCTGGAGCGCCAGGCGACGCTGGTGCCGTGAACCGTTTCGCGCCAGATCTCGAAACTCCTGCGCGGCGTCAGCTGCTGAGCCGGCGCACTGTTGTCGTGCTTGAGATGGGGGTTGCCGGCCCAGTCGACGGTATGGATGACTTCCGGCCGGAACCAGATCAGGTAATGATTGTGAATGCGAGAGATCGGCAGCGCCAGAATGCCGCTGGCATTGCGCTTGATGTCCGCGCCGCCCGGAAACACCGTGCATAATGCGCTGGTGTGGTAGAGGTCGTCATGCGCATTCGCGCTCAGCCATTCGATGAGTTCCCGGATTTTCGCTTCCGGCGGCGTATCGCCCATGCAGACCAGCCGGTTCTCGAATGACAATGCCGCCCCCGTTGCCCTGGCAAAGCGCAGCAGCTGCGGCGTGATGCCCTTCATGTTGTCGCCCAGGTCGGGGCCCTGCGTCAGGCCGGCCAGCATGGAGACGACCAGGCTGCGCAGGTCCAGCCGCGCATTGTATTCATCGCCGTCTTCCCGCGACTCGACCCGCAGCGCGAGGATCTGGGCCAGCTGTTCGCAGGCCGCGCGAACCTCGAACGGCACGAAGCAGGGATCGGCGTTATGGCAGGAAATCAGTCCCCACAGCCGGTCCTTGACCACGATGGACATGGACATCGATGCCAGCGTGCCCATGTTGCGCATGTATTGCAGGTGTACGGGCGATACGCTGCGCAGGGCGGCGAAGCTGAGGTCGGTCGGCCGGCCTGAAGTCGGATTGACCGCCGGATGCAGCCGTGCGGGCAGGTAATCGGCGTCGGAAATCAGGCGTATGCGGCTGGCCAGATACAGTTCCCGCGCCTGGCGCGGCACGTCCGATGCCGGAAAGCGCTGGTTCATGTAGGAGTGATATCCGGGATCCAGCGCTTCGGCCAGTACATGGCCATGGCCGTCATCATCGAAACGGTAGACCAGGACCCGTCCGAAGCCGGTTACCCGCTTGATATGGTTCGCGGCGAGCACGCTCATTTCCGCCACCGAGGCGGTATCGCCGAGCTTCGACAGGAAGCTGCCGATCAGCGAATACAGCAGCCGGAAGTCGGCCTGCGTCTTGCGGCCCGCCTTTTCGAATTCGAGAATGATGAGCCCGTCATGCGCATGCGCGAGCACGTCGACATGAAATTCGCTGACCGGTTCTAGCGTGCCGAGGTAGGCCGGCCGGGTGGACAGCGGCTGTTCCTTTAGGCTGGAGCGGATCTGAGCCTCGCATTGCGCCCCGAGCGTCTCGGCGAGCGACAGGCCGATGACATCCGCGGGATTCCTGCCGGTCAGTTCCGAGATATTGTCGCTGACCTGCACGATCCGGCCGCCGATCTCCTCCATCGCGATGAGAAAGCCGTGCGGCTGGATGCTTCCTGGAATGCGGATGGCTTCCCGGTCGCATAGCGACAGGTCAACCTGGGGGAAATCGGTGTTTGCTGTATCCATGTGCTTGCTTTGCCGGTCAAACGCTGACGATGGTTGGGATCAGTATCTTTTCCATGCCCTCACATGCGATGACATCCTGTCTTTTTCCGGCTGGCCGGGCCGCACCCGCCTGCAGGTTAATCGCCCCGCGGTGGATTGCCGCAGTGCCTTGCCAGCTGAAAAAGTCATTGATGTCATTGCTCATGTCACGGCTTGGGAATGATCGTTGGCGGAGGCCGCGGGCAGACTTGCGCGCCCTTCATCCGTCAGGCCGCCGTCGAGGCGCGCCTGGCGGCGCAGGGCGAACCAGTCCGCCAGTGACGCGAACGCATCCGCTGCTGCCATAGCCGCGATCCGCTGCATGTCGGCTGTCGTCAGACTGCTTTCCACGCATTTGACAAAGGTTCGCCACTGTTTCGCGTTGCCATCGCCATAGCCCGCCAGCCAGCGCGGCGACCATGGGGCAAGCCTGGGCGCAAGCGCCCTGGCCAGCACCTTGGTGCCCAGCTGGGCACCTTCGATGACGTACGCAATACCGAATCTGGCAGGCAGCGTAGCCAGGTCCGGTGTAAATCCTGCGAGAGGCAGGGCATGAATTGCATCCTGCGACATGCCTGACGCCCTCAAGTCGCAGTCGATCCATTCGATCTTGCCGGCGCGGGCATGCGGCTCGATTTCCGCCGGCCACGCGGCGCGCCACAGGTCGGCGTCAAACGGCAGCATCCAGCCGCGCAGATCCTGCAGGTAATGCAGGTAGTCGTCGCGGTTCGCATCCGGGCGGGCGACTCGCAGATCGTCTTCCAGACGCTGATGCGCATCCCGGGTCGCGGCTCGCAATGCTTCAAGGGCAATAGGCTTGTTACTCATGCAATTCAATGTTGTGGATGGCGCAATGCGGCACATTCATTTGCCGGACTGAACCATCCGCCAACGAGCCCACATTGTACTATCCCCACGCCCTCATCACAGCAGCAAGCCTGCACTCGATGCCATGATGATTCGATGATCTGCGACCGCGGCAGGCTTTTTGCTTATCGATACCGGCAAGCCGGCGGTACGCCGCTTGCCTGATTCATTTCAAACGCGCCGTGTCGCTGCCATGCAGCGTGCAGGCAAGCAAGGGCGAAACATGAACATATTGCATCCGGAGACGGACACAGGAAAACCCGGGCAGGGCTGGCCGGCAGCCTTGCACAAGGTGGTGGTGACGCTGCCGGAAAAGGCCGATGGCGCCGCAGCCGGCCATGAAGTCGCCACCCATGCGGAAGTGGCGCGGCGCATTGCAGCCCTCAAGGGATGCGACTTTGCCGGCGAGTTCGACGCCCAGTGCAACTATGGCGCCCCGGTGTATTTTTTGCCCAGCGACACGCTGGTCGATGGCGAGCGGATCAGGGGTGTGGGCATACAGTGCGAACAAGACCTGTTCGGCGGTGTCGTGCCGCATGCTTTTGTTGCCACCAAGACCATTACGCACATGCTGCCCGGTCCGCTCTCCCCGGCGCCGGAAGGCTGGTCGCAGGGCTTCGGAAGCCGGGTGCAGGAAGTGGTGCTGCCCGGATATTCGGCCTTCAATCTGCATGACGCGCGCGACGCCGGTTCGCGCCTGCTCGAACGCGGGGCGGTGCGCCTCAAGAAGGCCAGCGGCGTCGGCGGCCTGGGGCAATGGGTGGTGCGCACCGTCCACGAACTCGACGATCTGCTGCATTCCGTCAATGCCGGCGACATCGAACGCGACGGCGTGGTTCTGGAATGCAATCTTGCACAAGTCGTGACCCTGAGCGTGGGACAGGTCAAGGTCGGACCGCAAGTGGCGACGTACTATGGAGAACAGCGGCTGACGCGCAACAATCGCGGCGAAGAAGTGTACGGAGGCTCGGACCTGACCGTAGTGCGCGGCGGCTTCGAGGAACTGCTTGCATTGGCACTGGAGCCGGACGTGCGTACCGCCGTATCGCAGGCATGCACCTACCATGCGGCCGCCATGAACTGCTTCCCGAGAATATTCGCATCGCGCAGCAACTATGACATTGCGCAGGGCGTCGATGAGGAAGGCAAGTGGCGTTCCGGCGTGCTCGAGCAGTCCTGGCGGGTGGGCGGTGCAAGCGGCGCCGAAATTGCGGCCCTGGAAGCCTTTCACGCCGATCCCCTGCTGCAGGTGGTAAAGGCATCAACCTTCGAGCGGTACGGAGATCAGGCCGAACTCCCGGCCGACGCCGTCCTGTATTTTCGGGGCAACGACGAACGCGTCGGCATGATCACGAAATTCGCCAGACTGGAGGCCTATGAGCATTCATGACCATACGATACGCATTCCCGTCGACGGCGAAAGCATCGACGGCACCATCGTGGCGCCGAGCACCAAGATTCCCGGCGTGCTGTTTGTCCATGGCTGGGGCGGCAGCCAGGAACAGTATCTTGCGCGGGCGCGCGAAATCGCGGCCCTGGGCTGCATCTGCCTGACCTTCGACCTGCGCGGACATGCCGGCACACAGCCCTTGCAGGACACGGTGTCGCGCGAGAACAGTCTGCATGATGTGCTGGCCGCCTATGATGTGCTGGCCAGTCAGCGCGATGTCGACCCGGATGCGATCGCGGTGGTGGGCAGCAGCTACGGGGGATACCTGGCGGCGATTCTTACCTCGATGCGCCCAGTCAAGTGGCTGGCGTTGCGCGTGCCCGCGCTGTATCGAGACAGCAACTGGGAAATGCCCAAGCGCGAACTGCACAAGGGCCAGGACCTCGGCACCTATCGCCAGACGCTGGTGCCCGCGGAAGAAAATCGCGCGCTGCGCGCCTGCGCCGATTTCCGCGGCGACGTGCTGATCGTCGAATCCGAGCTCGACCGCATCATCCCCCATGCCGTGATTTCGAGCTATCTCGATGCCTGCGCGGAACCCCGCTCGCTGACCTACCGCGTCATCAAGGGCGCCGATCATGGCTTGTCCGAACAGAATTCGCAGCGTGCTTACACCGCATTGCTGGTGAGCTGGATGACGGAAATGGTCTTTGGCGCGCGGGAAGGCGAGGAGGCCAGTCAATCCACGGTCATGCCGGGCAGCACCCTGCCGGAAGCGCCCCCCACGCCGGGGTGACGTCCCCCTGATATTTGATGCCGCGCAAGCGCACGCCTGTTTTACCGCAGGCGCCGGCAACCTTGCGCGCTGCAGTCATCCAAAGGCATTGTGTGCCCGGCACGTTTTTCAGGATGGCATCGCGGTGAAGAATCCCTGGACCAGGAAAAACCCTTTGCTCAGCATGTGGCTGAGCGGTGCCAATGCGCTCGTCGGCCCGGCACGCGGCAGGGCAAGCGCGCAGGCGAAACGCCAGGCGTCGACTGCGGCGGCGAAGGCGACGAAGCAGATGGGCGAATGGTGGCTGGCATCGGTGGCGCCGGCCGCAGCGAAGCGGAAGAAAAAGAAGCGCAGCTGACTGCCGCAGTGATGGTTGGCCGCAGCTTTCGCAAACCGGGCCGGCGCGCCGCGCCGTGCTCATTCATCAAAGGAGAACACACAATGAAACGTACCGCATCAGCTTCATGGACTGGCGGCCTGAAAGACGGCAAGGGCACCATCTCGACCCAGAGCGGCATCCTCTCGAACACGCAATACGGATTCAACACCCGGTTTGAAAACGGTCCCGGCACCAACCCGGAAGAACTCATCGCTGCCGCGCATGCGGGCTGCTTTACGATGGCGCTGTCGGCGCAGCTCGGAGAAGCCGGCATGACGGCGGAGAACCTTGCCACGACGGCTGCCGTGACCCTGGACAAGGTGGAAGGCGGATTTGCCATCACGGCCATTCATCTCGACCTGGTGGCGAAGATTCCCGGCGCCGACCAGAAGGCATTCGATGAGGCGGCCAACAAGGCCAAGGCCGGCTGCCCGGTATCGAAGGTGCTGAATGCGACCATCACGATGAACGCAAAGCTGGAGGCTTGATTACCGCCGTGCGGGCTTTCCGGCAGGCCGAAGCATGGCATGCACGGGAATCGGGATAAGAAAACGCCGGAAGCCAATGAGGCTTCCGGCGTTTTCATTTGTGTCGCGCTCGCTCGGCTGGCGCGCCGAGCGCCTGGCATGAGGTGTCGCGCCTTTCAATCAGGCAGCTTCACTCTGCAGCAGTTGCACATTGTCGCCGCCGATCTCGATCTTGCGCGGCTTCAGCGATTCGGGAATCACGCGCACCAGTTCGATATTGAGCAGGCCGTTGTCGAGCTTGGCGCCGACGACCTTCACATGGTCGGCCAGCTGGAAGCGGTGTTCGAAATCACGCGAAGCGATGCCGCGATGCAGGAAGGTGCGCTTGTTCTCATCCTTCTGCTTGCGACCGACGATCTTCAGCTGGTCGCGCTCGGTTTCGATTTCGAGTTCGGAACGCTCGAAGCCTGCGACAGCCATGGTGATGCGGTATTTGTCTTCGCCGACGAGTTCGATGTTGTACGGCGGGTAGCTCGGTTGCGCATCCGCGCGTGCTGCCTCGTCAAACAGGTGTGCGAGACGGTCAAAGCCGATGGCCGAGCGATAAAGGGGGGTGAAATCGTATGTACGCATGTCTATATCCTCATTAGTAAGCGATATGGTTTGGCGGACCTCCGTTGAGCATCCGCTGATTCCGATATAGGGATCGCCCGACTGCGTTTCAAGAGATTTCTGTCACGAATTTTTTCAGGCCTGTTTCGACGGTTTTCGCCCGCATCAATTGGCGTGCTCTTCCTTGGCCGAGGAGAACAGGTCCCAGACCGCAATGAACATCGCCGCGATCACCGGCCCGATCACGAAGCCGTTGAGTCCGAACAGGCCCATGCCGCCCAGGGTGGACACCAGCACCACATAGTCGGGCATCTGCGTATCCTTGCCCACCAGGAGCGGGCGCAGGATATTGTCGACCAGCCCGATCACCACCACGCCGAACACGATCAGCGTGACCCCCTGCCAGATGGCGCCGGTCAGCAGGAAGAATATGGCCACCGGCGCCCAGATCAAGGCCGCGCCGACGGCCGGCAGCAGGGACAGGAATGCCATGAGCGTGCCCCACAGGATCGGGCCCTGAATGCCAAGGAACCAGAACATGAGGCCGCCGAGCGCGCCCTGGGTTGCCGCGACGGCGATGTTGCCCTTGACCGTTGCGCGGATCACCGTCGTGAACTTGCCGAGCAGGCTGCGCTTGTGTTCCGCGCTCAGCGGAATGGCCTGCTTGATGCGGGCCGACAGCAGGGCGCCGTCGCGCAGCAGGAAGAACAGGAGATAGAGCATCACGCCGAAGCTCACCAGGAAATCGAAGGTGTTCTGTCCGATGCTGAGCGCTTGCGTGGCGATCACCTGGCTGCCTTGTGCGACGGCGGCGGACAGGCGTTCGAACAGGGAGCTGATGTCGCCCAGGCCGAAGCGGTCGAGCCAGCCGACCATCCATGACGGCATCGCATTGATCGCCTGCTGGAAATAGGCGCCGAAGTCCAGCTGGCCGGAACGTATGCGCTCATAGATGATGCTGCCTTCGCGCACGAACGAGGCGGTAATCAGCGTCAGGGGCAGGAACACGATCACCAGGCTCAGCGCGAGCGTGGCCAGCGCCGCCAGGTTCCTGCGCTGCTTCATTGCATACAGCAGGCGCCGGTAGAACGGCGCGAACAGAATGGACAATACGGCCGCCCAGAACACGGCACCGTAGAAGGGAATCAGAATCCACACAAATGCAATGGAAACGGCAATCAGCAAGATGTAAAAGGTTTTCTGCTGCAACTGTGGGTTATTCATTGTTATTCCAGAAATTGTTATGCGGATGAAATGCAAGTTTTGCAATGTTAACCGAATCAAGCGAAACGCCTTTCCACCCCTGCTTACTTCGCAAGCAGGGCAGATCGGCGTCATGCATCGTTAAAGCAGGAATCATGCACTCTGCCTATCAGCAATTTCTGAAGCGTTTTCGCCCTGACCGGCTTGGTCGAAGCCGAGGCAGATTGCCGCCGGAACAAGGCTTGAGGACGCGGCATGACCGAGCCGTGGCAGGGAGTCACAACGTAGTGCCGGCGGCAATCCGTCCGGGATCGGCAGGCAGGTGAGGGGGAAACCGCTCTAGTGTCGGGATGCGGCCTCGTACAGCGGCAGGACCGTGGGCAACATGGCCGAAATTTCGCTGATGCGGGTGGCGCTGGCCGGATGCGTGGAAAAGAATTCCGGCGGGCTCTTGCCGTCGGCGGCGGCCGCCATTTTTTGCCAGAGTGAAATCGCAGCGCGCGGATCATAGCCGGCGCGGGCGGCGAGTTCGAGACCGATGCTGTCGGCTTCGCTTTCATTCTGGCGCGAGTTGGGCAGCACGAACAGGTATTGCGCGAACTGGTTGGCCAGGGCGACCTGCGCCTGGCTGTTCTGGGTGGCCGCCAGCGCGCCGGCGGTGATGGCTTGCTGCGCGACGGCCTGGGAAACCCGCTCACGGCCATGTTCGCGCAGCGCATGGGCGAATTCATGACCCATGATGGCGGCGATTTCATCGTCGGTCAGCTTGAGACGACGCACGATGCCGGTATAGAAAGTCACTTTGCCGCCCGGAGCGCAAGTGGCGTTGAGCAGTGGTGAGTCGATCAGCATCAACTGCCATTTCCACTGCCTGGTGTCTTCCCGGAAGACCCCGACCTGCCCCTTGAGGCGGTCGGCGATGCGCAGCAGGCGGTCATACTCCGGCCCGGAAGTGATGAGCCTGTCCTGCGCCTTTGCCTGCTGTGCCTGCTGGGCGTAGCTGGTCAGGGCCATGCGCTCGACCGTGGCGGAAGAGACCAGCATCACCTGCTGGCGCGTGACGCCCACCGCGCCGGGCTTGGTGGTGGATGCGCAACCGCTCAGCAGGATGGCGGCGGCTAATGGGGCAAGGAAAATTCGTGAAGTCATGGTGTGGTCGTCCTGGTGTTATTCATTTGACAATGAAGACGCGAATTATATTGCCCCCGAGGAAAGATAGGATAGGATAAAAGATGGAAAATATTGCAACAACGGTTCTGCAATATTTGCGCACCAACGCTTGGCGTTTCGGAGGAAGGACATGACAAGGCAGCGCATCACCGGTTTTCATCAGGATGAGGAAAACCACTGGGTCGCCCAGCTCGAATGCGGACACAACCAGCATGTGCGCCATGACCCGCCATGGTTCAGCCGTCCATGGGTAGTGACGGAGGAGGGCAGGACACAAACCCTGGGGCGTACCCTGGACTGCAAGAAATGCGACACAGGCGCGCCGCCCGACGCGCGCCCGCAAGTGTAAACAGGCCCTAGGTATCAGGCCGCTGCCGCCAGCGCCGCCTGCTGCTGTTCGCCGCCGCGCAGGGCGCGCAGCTTGCCTACGGTGGTTGCGCAGGCATGCGCGGCTTCCGCGCCCTTGACCACGAAGTGGTTATGGAAGAACTGCTGATGTTCCTCGCCCGCATGGAAATGATGCGGCGTGAGCACCGCCGAGAACACCGGCACCTGGGTTTCCAGCTGCACCTGCATCAAGCCTGAAATGACGGCCTGCGCGACGAACTCATGGCGATAGATGCCGCCGTCGACGACCAGGCCTGCGGCCACGATGCCGTCGTACTTGCCGCTTTGCGCGAGGACCTTGGCATGCAGCGGAATTTCATAGGCGCCGGGCACTTCGAAGAAATCAATCGCATCGGCCGCAACGCCAAGCTTCCCGATTTCGGAAGTAAACGAGTCGCGGCAGCGGTCGACGATGTCGCGATGCCAGCAAGCCTGGATGAAGGCGATGCGGCCTGCGGCCCGGGGTGTGGAAGTAGACATTCTGAAGCTCCTATTTATGAAAAATAATAAATAGGGCGCACGGGATGGCAGATGCCGGCAGACACGGGCATCAGAGGCTCACGCGCCAGCAGGCACGACTACGCATGCCGGCAGGCGCAATGCTCCCGATGCCGTTTCGAAACGGATGACAATCCCGTCCTCTTTCATCCGGACTATGACCGTCGGCCCCGGAATCACACCGGGTCTGCTGACCCTGCACCGCCACCGGAAGCCGGTGACAACGCAGGCGCTCGCGGGCTAGGCGCTGCGCGCCACTACCGCCGGTGGGGACTTTCACCCCGCCCTGAGAACGTGCTGGCCATGCGATGGCCAGCGCCGAATATAGCATGCACGCAATTCCGGCGCAGCCTCGATGCCGCCGGATTCAACGCTATGCAGAAAAACCTGCGAAAGCCCGAAAACAAAAAACCCGTATCGGGCTGATGCCGCGATACGGGTTGGTATCGGAAGCGCGCAGGAACAGGCTTACTTCGCGCCGCCTTCGTACCACTTGCCGATGATGGCGCGTTCCTCATCGGTCATCTTCGTGATATTCCCCAGCGGCATGGCCTTCTGCAGAACGACCTGCTGATAGATCTGCTGAGCATGCGCCTTGGTCTTCTCCGGCTGGTCGAACATCAGGCCCTTGGCCGCGGTCGGCATCATCGTCGGCGCGGCGGCATGGCACTGGATGCAGTGCTTCTGCATCAGCGCCTGCACCTGGGTGAGGTCGGCGGCGGCCGCCTCGCCGGGTGCGCCCGGCGTGCTTCCGGCCGGCGCCGTGGACGGCGCCGATGCGGGAGCGGCGGCCGGCTTGCTCGGCGCGATCCAGGCCGCGGTGCCGGCCAGCAGCGCCACGGCGACGATGGGATAGACCGGATTGACCACGCCCTTGTGGCGCAGGATGAAGAACTGGCGGATCAGCACGCCGGCCAGCATGATCATCACCAGCACCAGCCAGTTGTGCGGATGGCTGTAGGTCATGTTGTAGTGGTTCGACAGCATCGTAAACAACACCGGCAGCGTGAAGTAGGTGTTGTGCACGCTGCGCTGCTTGCCTCGCTGGCCGTGGATTGGGTCCACCGGCTGGCCGGCCTTCATCGCCGCGACCACCTTGCGCTGCCCCGGAATGATCCAGAAGAACACGTTGGCGCTCATGATGGTGGCGATCATCGCGCCGATGATCAGGAACGCCGCACGGCCGGAGAACAGGTGGCAGGCGGCGTAGGAAGCGATCACGACAAAAGCCACCACCAGTACCGCCAGCAGCTTTTCATTCTTCTGCAGCATGCGGCACAGGGTGTCGTAGAACAGCCAGCCGACGACGAGGAAGCCGATGGCCAGCAGCACCGCGACGGTCGGCGTCAGGTTGGCGACGTTGGGGTCGATCAGGAACACCTTGGGATTGAACAGGTACAGCACCGAGAACAGCGCGAAGCCCGACAGCCAGGTGCTGTACGACTCCCAGTAGAACCAGTGCAGGTCTTCCGGCAGGTGGCGCGGCGCGCCGAGATATTTTTGCGGATTGTAGAAGCCGCCGCCGTGCACCGCCCACAGTTCGCCGCCGACGCCCTGGTCTTTCAGGGTCTTGTCTGTCGGCGGCTTCAGGCTGTTGTCCAGCCAGACGAAGTAAAACGAGGAACCGATCCAGGCGATCGCGACGATGACGTGCAGCCAGCGCAGCAGCAGGTTGGCCCAGTCGAGCAAATAACCTTCCATTTGAAATGTCTCCTTCTTGATCTTGCGTATGTTGCTTATGTTGCGTATTTGCGTGGCGTAGGCGGCTCAGCTGCCGCGATACGTCGAATAGCTCCAGGGGCTGGCGACCAAGGGCACATGATAGTGCTGGGAAGCGTCGGCCACGCCGAAACGCAGGGTCACCACATCGAGGAAGGCGGGTTGCGGCAACTGCACGCCCATGCGCGTGAAATAGCCGCCGATATGGAAGTCCAGTTCATAGACGCCGGACTGGAAGGCATCGCCTTCGAGCAGCGGTCCATCGCAGCGGCCATCGGCGTTGGTGGTTTTGGATAACAAACGTGTTCTCTGATTGTCGACAATCTTGTAGAGAACCACTTCGATTCCTTGTCCCGGCCTGCCATGCGCAGTATCCAGGACGTGTGTAGTCAGACGACTCATCATTACTCCAGAAATGAATGGGAAACATAGCCCGCAGCCTGAATGGCCGGAGCGCTGAGCATGAGGTGCCGCCGCGAAGGGTGACTGCAGCTGCTCAAGAGATTGAACAAAAGGATGAACAAATTGTTGACAATTCTATGGGCCGTTGGCATCCTCGTCAACATTCGAAGAAACGATTTATTGCGCATCGACAGATACTGCCGATAGCCGATAGCCGATAGCCGGTGCCAGGCGGCAGTTCCTGTCCCGGCTTTCCCGGCTGGCAATGCGCCGCGTAATATCCGATGCCCACCGCTAACCGTCCACCGCCTACTGACTTGGAAAGAACCATGGCCGCACGCCCCAAACTGGTGACCGCCGCTGCTGTACAGCAAGTATCGCAAGAACCACGCCTGCCGCCGGAAGAGCGGATGTACATCGAAATCTACGATGCCATCATGGAACATCGCCTGCCGGCCGGCACCAAGCTGACCGAGCAGACGCTCGGCGAAATCTATGACCTGGCGCGCCACAATGTGCGCAAGGTGCTTGGCAAGCTCGCCGCCGACGGCCTGGTGGACCTGGAGCCGAACCGCGGCGCCTATATCGCCAGCCCCTCCGAGCAGGAAGCGCACGACATGTTCGAACTGCGCCAGACGCTGGAGCAGATGGTAATGCAGAAGGTGGCGCAGAAAGCCACGGCGGCCGATTTCGACAAGCTGCGCCAGATGATCGAGCGCGAGCGCGATGCCTACATGCAGGGCAACCGTCCGCTGTGGATCCGCCTGTCGGCCGACTTTCATATCGAACTGGCCAAGCTCACCGGCAACATGCTGCTGGTCGACATGCTGCGCCGGCTGGTGTCGCGCACCACCCTGCTGATTTCCACCACCGAAACCACCGGCCAGCAGCCGTGCTCGTTCGATGAACATCTCCTGGTGATCGACGCTCTCCAGAAGAAGGATGAACAAGGCGCGCAGCATGAAATGGCGCACCACCTCGAACAATGCGCATGCCGGATGCTCAGGCGCCCGGAAAAGCGTTTTGATCTGCGCGCCGCCCTCGGCAGAAACGACGCCTAGAAACATAGCCGATGACCGATGGCCGATGACCGGCAAGCACCGACCGAATACCCGCAGGTACGGCGTACATAAGCTGCAGAGACAGCATCCCATAATAAAAAATCAACTCACACCCCATTTCCAGAATTGGAGACGACATGAATACATCCCGGACAGCGCCCGCGCCTGCGGTGCCTTCCTCATCGGAATCATCCGAAAGCCTGCAGTCAAACGCAGTCAACGCCGTTGACGAACGCCTGCCGGCCGGCAAGCTCACCATGCTCGGCCTGCAGCATGTGCTCGTCATGTACGCCGGCGCGATCGCGGTGCCGCTGATCATCGGCCGCGCCCTCAAGCTGTCGCCGGAGCAGGTGGCGGCGCTGATCAGCGCCGACCTGTTCTGCTGCGGCGTGGTCACGCTGATCCAGTCGCTCGGCATCGGCAAGCTGTTCGGCATCCGCCTGCCGGTCATGATGGGCGTGACCTTCGCCTCGGTCAGCCCGATGCTGGCCATGGGCGCCGATCCGACGCTCGGCGTCACCGGCATCTTCGGCGCTGTGATCGGCGCGGGCGTCATCTCGCTGTTGATCGCGCCCTTCGTCGGCCGCGTGCTGACGCTGTTTCCGCCGGTCGTCACCGGCACCATCATCGCGGTGATCGGCATTTCGCTCATGCGCGTCGGCGTCAACTGGGCCATGGGCGGCACGCCTAACATGGCCACCATTCCCGACCCCGGCTTCGCGCAGATGGTCGCCGCCGCCAAGGAAGCCGGCACCGCGCTGCCGGCCGGCCCGGCGCCGATGGTTCCCAATCCCGCCTATGCGGCACTCGACAACCTCGGCATCGCGCTGTTCGTGCTGGTGGTGATCCTTCTCGTCGCCAAGTACGGCAAGGGCTTCCTGTCCAATATCGCGGTGCTCACCGGCATCGTCGCCGGCACCACGCTGTCCTATTTCCTCGGCAAGGTCGACTTCGACAAGGTCGCCACGGCGAAAACCTTCGCCATCGTCACGCCCTTCCAGTTCGGCATGCCGACCTTCGACGTCGTGGCCATCCTGACCATGACGCTGGTGATGCTGGTCGTGATGATCGAATCGACCGGCATGTTCCTCGCGCTCGGCGAACTGACCGGCAAGCGGATCAGCAAGGAAGACATCACCCGCGGCCTGCGCGTCGACGGCCTGGGCACCATCATCGGCGGCATCTTCAACACCTTTCCGTACACCTCGTTCTCGCAGAACGTCGGGCTGGTCGGGGTTACCGGCGTCAAGAGCCGCTGGGTGTGCGTGGCGGCAGGCGTCATCCTGATCATCATGGGCGTGATTCCCAAGATCGCGCAGGCCGCCGAAGCCGTGCCGCAGTTCGTGCTCGGCGGCGCCGGCCTGGTCATGTTTGGCATGGTGGCCGCGACCGGCATCCGCATCCTGTCCTCGGTCGACTACAAGACCAACCGCCACAACCTGTTCATCGTTGCGATCTCGATCGGCTTCGGCATGCTGCCGCTGGTGGCCGAGCGTTATGCGCAGCATATGCCCAAGGCACTGTCGCCCCTGCTGCACAGCGGTATCCTGCTGGCAGCCATCGTCGCCGTGCTTCTCAACATTTTCTTCAACGGCATCGCATCGCAGGAAGAGGCTGAAGCGGCAGCCAAGGCCAACTCCCACGGAAGCGAATAACCCCAACCTCAACTTATCGCCATGCAGAACTCAAACAGTTATCCACGCGACCTGATCGGCTACGGCCGCAACCTGCCTCACGCACGCTGGCCCGGCCAGGCCCGCGTCGCCGTGCAATTCGTACTCAATTACGAAGAGGGCGGCGAAAACAGCGTTCTGCACGGCGACAAGGCTTCCGAGCAGTTCCTGTCGGAGATCATCGGCGCGGCCGCCTATGAGGCGCGGCACATGTCGATGGAATCCATTTATGAATATGGTTCGCGCGCCGGCGTATGGCGCATCCTGCGCGAGTTCGAGCAGCGCAAGCTGCCGCTCACCGTGTTCGGCGTCGCGATGGCACTGCAGCGCCATCGCGACGTCACACAGGCCTTCGTCGACCTCGGCCATGAAATCGCCTGCCACGGCTGGCGCTGGATTCATTACCAGAACATGGATGAAGCGACCGAGCGCGAGCACATGCGCACCGCGATCGACATCCAGCGCGAACTGACGGGCAACGCGCCGCTCGGCTGGTACACCGGCCGCGATTCACCCAATACCCGCCGGCTGGTGGTCGAGCAGGGCGGCTTCACTTACGACTCCGATTACTACGGCGACGACCTGCCGTTCTGGACCGAGGTGAAGACTTCTTCCGGCCAGGTCAAGCCGCACCTGGTGGTGCCGTACACGCTCGACAGCAACGACATGCGCTTCGCCACCGCGCAGGGCTTCAACACCGGCGAGCAGTTCTACCAGTATCTGAAGGACAGCTTCGACGTGCTCTATGCCGAAGGTGACCCGCAGGGCCAGGACCGGCCGAAGATGCTGTCGATCGGCATGCATTGCCGCCTGCTCGGGCGGCCGGGCCGCTTCCGCGCATTGCAGCGCTTCCTCGACCATGTGCAGTCGCATGACAAGGTCTGGATCTGCCGCCGCATCGACATCGCCAACCACTGGATCAACACCTACCCCTACCAAGCGAAATGACGACCAAGACCACTTCCCTCGATACGCTCAACGCGATGAGCGTTGCCGATTTCACCGCCACGCTCGGCGCCATCTTCGAACATTCGCCCTGGGTCGCGGAACGCGCCGCGGCAAGGCGTCCTTTCGCCAGCGTGCAGCAGCTGCATGAGGCAATGGCCGATGCGGTGCGCGGCGCCACCGAAGAGGAACGCATCGCGCTCATCCGCGCCCACCCGGAGCTGGCCGGCAAGGCGGCGGTGCGCGGCGAGCTGACCGAGGAATCGACGCGCGAGCAGAAGGGGGCGGGACTGGACCAGTGCAGCCCGGAGGAATTCGCGCGCATGCAGGACCTGAACCAGCGCTACAACGAGAAGTTCGGCTTCCCCTTCGTCATCGCCGTCAAGGGCCATGACCGCCACAGCATTCTCGACAACTTTGCGCGCCGCCTGGAAAACCAGCGCGATGCGGAAGCGAAGGAATGCATCGAGCAGATCATCCGCATCGGCGGATTCCGTCTTGCCGACAGCGTGCAGGCCTGAGCTTGCCTGAGCTTGCCTGAAGGGGCATGCGCGGGAACGCAGCCCTGCACATGCCTGCAGCAGATCATCTCGCCCCCTACTTCGGGAGAGGGCCGGGGTGAGGAGACCCGGCCCAACCTGTTTTCAGGCCGGATCTATCACGCACTAACCAATAAGCAGAACGAGCCATCCGTCTTCCGGCGCAAGACAGGGAAGACGGGACATGCTCGCGCCCGATGCGGCCGCAGCAAACGCAAACGCAACGGCAAACGCAACGGCAAACGCAGCACCAAAGCGATGCAGGTACATCATCGCCATCACATATTCCGGAGGAGACCCCATGCAATACAAGACCACATCCCTGCTGGTCGCCGCCGCCTGCCTGCAGGCCGCGTCGGCATACGCGCAAACCAATGTCACCGTGCAGGGCACGGTCGACCTGTTCGCCGGTTCGCTGAAAAACAGCGGCGACGCCGCCCGCCGTTCGGTCGTCAACAGCGGCGGCATGACCACATCGTATTTCGGCTTCAAGGGCAGCGAAGACCTGGGCAGCGGCCTGCGCGCCGAGTTCGCGCTCAACGGCTTCTTCCAGGGCGACACCGGCACCTCGGGCCGCTTTGGCGGCGACAATCTGTTTTCGCGCGATGCCAATGTCGGCATCGCCGGCGGTTTCGGCAAGATCCAGTTCGGCCGCGGACTGGCGCCGAGCTTCCTGCCCACCGTGCTGTTTAATCCCTTCGGCGATTCCTTCAACTTCGCGCCGCTGGTCGTTCATGCCTATGTGCCGTCGGGCGCCTTCGGCGCGCGCAGCTGGATCGCATCGAATGCGTCCGACAGCGGCTGGAGCAACCAGATCATCTATTCCACACCCGACTTCAACGGCTTGCGGGCCAACCTGCATTACCAGTTCGGCGAGGCCGCCGGCAGCAACGGCATCAACAACGTCGGCATCAACCTGCTGTACTTCAAGGGCCCGCTCGGCCTGGCGGCCTTCTATCACAATGCACAGGCCAGCAATCCCAACGGCGGCGCCGCGCTGATCGACGCCACCGCGGCGCCGGTCAACTACCGCGCCATCAACAAGCAGAGGGCGTACTTCCTCGGCGGCAGCTACAACTTCCAGGTCGCCAAGCTGTTCGCCACTTACCAGATCAACGATGACGACACCGCGACCGCAGCCGGCATGAAGGACAAGACCTTCAGCCTCGGCGCCAGCGTGCCGGCGGGGCCGGGCTCGGTGCTGGCCAGCTATGCCAGGACCAAGCGGGACGGCAGCCTGCTCGCATCCGATCTCGAGCGCGATACCATGTCGGTGGGTTATGACTATCTGCTGTCGAAGCGCACCGATGTCTATGCGATCTACATGTCGGACAAGATCACCGGCGCCAGCAGGGAAGGCAGTTTCGGTGTCGGCGTGCGCCACCGCTTCTGACGAAGGAAAACGGCAGTGCGGGCCGCGGGCCTGCACTGCCGTGATGCTTGCGAGCCTTACGAGGCTTGCGATGCTTACTTCAGCTGTTCCTTGACCTTCTCCAGTGCCGCCTGCGCGCACTGATCGTCGAGGTGGCCGCCCGGCGCGCCGCCGATGCCGATGCCGCCGATCACATCGTTGCCCGCCTTGATCGGCAAGCCGCCGCCGAGCAGCAGGAAGCCCGGCAGGTACACCAGGTTCGCGGCGCCGGCATTCTTCTGCGCATTCTCCATCATCATCAATGTCGAGGCCTTTGCCGAAGCCGAGGTGTAGGCCTTCTGCTGGCTCGAACCGAGCGTATGCGGACCGGCGGCGTCCGCGCGCTGCACCGCCTTCACCGTGCCGGCGCGATCAACGACGGTGACCGCCACGGCATAGCCTTTCTCGGCACATGCCGCGACGCCGGCGGCGGCAATCTGGCTGGCGAGTTCCAGGCCGATGTTGCGCTCGGTGCGCACTTGCGCATGCGAGGCCGACATGGCGAGTGCGATCAGTGTGGCGGACAGTGTCTTGAAGGCGAAATGCATTTGAGCTCCTTGGAATGGTTGGTTGTTGGCCTTGATGACCATGGAGGCAGATTAGCAATGGTCGGCGTGCGAAAAATCCGCAAAGTCACGTGCGGGAATAAGTAAGCTTACGTAGCCGTAAGAGCTTCCGGCGAGAATCTGCCAAGCCAGTCCAATTCAATGCCTTGCCCTCTTTCAACCGTCATGAACCTGGTGCCTAAGTATTAACTTTGTGTGTAACCACCTGTTGCTTTCATGCCGATATGTACTGCACCTGACAAATAAAGCCGCCATTTAGTTGACAATGGGCAACATTATTCTGAGAATAAGCCCATGTCTTTTGCCGTACCCTGAATGAATTTCAGGCCATTCCATGCCATGAGATTGCGTCTTTTTCCGACCGCCCGCGTTGCGCTCTTGATCCATGGCCCCCGCTATGGATTTCTGATCCGCCACCACGCCTCGCCGGTCGAAAAAATTCCTTGGATCCCATGCCACGTTATGGCTTGAGACTGGTATGACTCCTCCGCCCAAACCCCGCGGTAATCAGTTCCTGCAGCATTAATAAAACCATTGAAATCAACGGCCAGGCACTTGGCCGGTGCGTTCGTGCGCCCTTATGTCGCGGACGGCGCGCCTGTCATGTGTTTGTGCCGCCAGCGGATCAACGCATCCGCATGAAAGGAAAAATACATGTTCAAGAATCTGAAACTCGGCACCCGCCTGCTGGCAGGTTTCCTGTCCATCGCCGTGCTGGGTGCGATCGTGGCCGCCATCGGCATCTTCAACATGAGCCGTATCAATACCCTTGCCGAGCGCATGTACGAGAACGAGCTGGAAGGCCTTTCCCATATCAAGGAAGCCAACATCAATCTCATTTACATCGGGCGCGCGCGCGGCAACGTGCTGCTATCCACCACGGAAGAAGAGCGCCGCGCCAACATCGAGAACATCCGCAAGTACAGCAATGAATTGCGCGAGCACATCAACAAGGCGCGGTCCCTGTTCGTCACGGACAAGGCTCGCGAAATGTTCACCGAATACGACCGCGTAGCCGCCCTGTATGCCGAGACAACAGCCAAGTCGCTGTCCCTGGCGCAGCAGGAAGCGCTGGCGCAGCGCAGCCCGGAGCTGGCGGCGGTGCTCACGGAAACCCGCAAGCATGCCAATACGCTCGACCAGTTGCTGACCGATCTCGCCGAGCAGAAGGAGGCCCGCGCCAAGGCGTCGGCGGACGAAGCCGCGGCAGTGTACGCCAATAGCCGCAACTTCATGATCGCCCTGATCTTGTGCAGCGCCCTGGCCGGTCTTGCTCTCGGCATCCTCATCACCCGCGGATTGACCCGCCAGCTGGGCGGCGAACCCGCCGAGGCGACCGAGGTGGCGGCACGCATCGCCGCCGGCGATCTCACCGTCGCCATCCCTATCCGCCCGGACGACCGCAGCAGCATGATGTTCGGCCTGCGCCAGATGCGCGACAGTCTTGCATCCATCGTCAGCGATGTGCGCACCGGCACGGAAACCATCGCCACCGCCTCGTCGCAAGTCGCCGCCGGCAGCCAGGACCTGTCTTCCCGCACCGAACAGCAGGCCAGCACCCTCGAGGAGACCGCATCCTCAATGGAAGAAATCACTTCCACGGTCAAGCAGAATGCCGACAATGCGCGCCAGGCCAACACGCTGGCAGACACCGCATCGAACATCGCCGTGCGCGGCGGCGAGGTGATCGGACAAGTGGTCGCGACAATGGGCGACATCACCGATTCCTCGCGCAAGATCGTCGACATCATCGGCGTCATCGACGGCATCGCCTTCCAGACCAACATCCTCGCGCTCAACGCGGCGGTGGAAGCGGCCCGCGCCGGCGAGCAGGGCAGGGGCTTTGCCGTGGTTGCCGCCGAAGTGCGCACGCTGGCGCAGCGCAGCGCGGCGGCGGCGAAGGAGATCAAGTCGCTGATCGACAACTCGGTGGAGCGGGTCGAGGCAGGCAGCACGCTCGTCAACGAAGCCGGCACCACCATGAAGGAGATCGTCGACAGCGTCCGGCGCGTCACCGACATCATGGGCGAGATCACTTCCGCCAGCCAGGAACAGACCACCGGAATCGAGCAGATCAATCAAGCCGTGGCGCAGATGGATGAAGTCACGCAGCAGAACGCCGCGCTGGTGGAAGAAGCCGCCGCCGCCTCGGATGCAATGCGCGATCAGGCGGCGCGCCTGTCGCAGCTGGTCAGCGTGTTCAAGGTCGATGCAAGGCAAGGCACGGCAGCGACGGCCGCCGCAGCCCCTGTTCATGCGCAGCCCGCGACGCGCCGTGTCGCGGCCAGGCCGCAGACTCGGCAAACGGCCGTCGCCCTGACTCGGAAACGCCAGGAACCGGCGGCGCATGCGGGCGGGGAGTGGGAAGAGTTCTAAGCAGCGCCAGTGGCGCGTTGGCAGTCTGCTGATTCAATCCTTCCCTGGTGACGGGCGAGTCAGCACCCGCTTCTACGCCAGCTAATCGTTGAGCCGGGCGATGGCGTCCATGCCGGCACGCCATGCCTGCAACTCGCAGCTCCCCGCCGGTTTCCGGCGCAGGGACAGCACCAGCACCAGCACCAGCAGTCAAGCATGTCATGCCGGGGAACCGCATGACACCGTTTCGCCACATACCGGTAATAGCGGGCAGTCCGGATGAAAAATTCGGACGCCGTGAATGTTGACAACGAAGACGTTGTCTCTAACCCTACTGCTGACGAGGCTGCAATGACTGGCGTATCCAACCAACAAAAAAAGTATAACTTCGACCCCACGAATTACGTCACACCGGAATACAAGAAAAAGAACGGCGAATACCAGCTTACCGACTATCAGGCCGCGATAACGGTTCGCAACTGGATGCATGCCAATATGCCGGGAGGGATGATCAACGGAGGAATGCTCTCGCAGCTGGCGAAGCTGGACAAGCTCGGTTCGGGCGCCCATACCGTGGATGGAAAGACATATAACTTCACCGAGCAGGAAAAAGCGGCGTTCCGAAAATTCAATGAAGACGGCGCAACATTGTTCCGCAGGCTGGACTCGGGTGAAAACGGTACGCATGATTTTCAAATGGGTGAATGGGATATCGACGCTGCAATCAAGAACGGCAGACTGCATGGAACGACACAGCATTCCGCGCAAGGGTATTGGCGGAACCGAAACGAGGACATGCCGCCCGCCCAGGCCGCAGAAGTGCTCGATGACTACCTGACTGAAAAGGTGGGCAACGGCTGGACAGTGAAGGAAAAAGATCTGAGGCTCATCGGAGATTCACACGGAATGTATCTCAATACCAAGAATGGGCGTGAATTCGTCATGATCGACGATCCGGAGGTCATCCGGGCCGCGGGCGTTGTTCACGATAATTGGAGCAAAATGCAGATTGGCGAGGGAAACAGCGTCGGAACCCTGTCACAGAAAGAGCTCAACAAACTGCTGGACGTCTGATATTCCAAGCCGTTCCATGGGATGAGGCCGCGTGTTTTTCCGCGTGCCCGCGTTGCGCTTGCCATCCATTGGTCATGGCCCCGCCATGGATTCCCGATCTGCCGCCTCGGCCCCGCCAGTCCCAGTCGAAAACATCCCGCGAACTCCGTTGGCGCGTGATGACTTCGGACTGGGTTGCCATCGTCCGCTGGCGTCAATCCGAACCGCTCGCAACGCTTATCAAACACAGCCTAGCCCTTGAGCCCGGTGGCGGCCAGCAGTCCGGCGGTCACGCGCCGTTGGAAAACGAGATACGCCACGGCCACCGGCAGCCCGCCCAGCAGCGCGGCCGCCATGGCTTGCGCATAGCGGACGCCGAAGGCGTCCTGGGTTTGCGTCAGGCCGAGCGGAATCGTCATCATGTCGGAAGAGGTGATGATGATGAACGGCCACAGGAAATTGTTCCAGGCGCCGATGAAGGCGATGATGGCCATGGCCCAGACGATATTGGCGCTCACCGGAAGATAGACATGCCGCAGCACCTGCCAGTGCGATGCGCCGTCGATGGCGGCCGCATCGCGGAAGTCGGACGGAACGGCATCGAAGAACTGCTTGAACACATAAATGGCCATCGGCGACACCAGCTGCGGAAGAATGACGCCGGCATAGGTATCGACCAGTCGCAGCTGGTTCATCAGCCGGAACAGCGGCACGATCAGCGCTTCGAACGGCAGCATGAAGGCCAGCATCGTCATGGCGAACAGCACTCCCCTCCCGCGAAACTTCAGCTGCGAAAACGCGTAGGCCGCCGCGATGCTGATGGCCATGGTCAGTATCGTCACCAGCACGGCAACCAGCGCGCTGTTGAACAGCCAGCGCGGCAGGCTGCCGGCTGCAAGCACCTTGGCGAAGGCGGCGGCGGTCCAGGTCTGCGGCAACCAGTGCAGGCTTGCCGAGACCGTCTCATGCTCCGGCCGCAGCGCGGTGCTCAACGCCCACAGCAACGGCGCGCTCCACAGCAGGGCGAGCGCCGCGGAAGCCGCGACCGCGGCCAGTCCCCAGAACAGCGAAGGCTTGCGCACCATTACCCTCTCCTTCCCAGCCAGCGGATGAAGCCGGCCTGCAGCAGCGACAGCACGGCGACGATGACGACGAAGGCGATCGCAATCGCGGCGGCATAGCCGGCATCGCTCTGGACGAACGCAGTTTCGTACATGTAGTGCAGGGTTACGCGAGTGGTGTTGAATGGTCCGCCTGCGGTGAGGATATAGGTTTGCCCGAAAATCTTGAACGAGGCGATCAGCTGCAGGATCATCGCCATCGCAAAGGTCGGCCGCAGCTCCGGCCAGGTGATGTCGCGAAACGCATGAAAGCCGCCCGCGCCGTCGAGCGCGGCGGCTTCATACAATTCCCGCGGGATATTCCTCAGGGCCGCCACGAACAACAGCATGTTGAAGCCCACCGTCCACCAGATGGTGCCGATGGCCACGGCGGGCATGGCCCAGTCGAGATCCGCCAGCCAGGCGCGCTCGCCGCCGGCAAGGCGGTTGACGAGACCCAGCGTGGGATGCAGGATCCAGCCGGCGATCAGCGTCATCACCGAGATCGGCAGGACATACGGCAGGAAAAATGCCGCCTGCAGCAGACCGCTTGCGCGCCCGGCGCGCTCGACCAGCAGCGCCATCAGCAAGCCCAGCGTTGCAAGCGGCACGACCGTCAGCGCCGCGAAATAGAGCGTATGGCGCAAGGAATCGAGGAAGGCGGGGTCTTGCAGGAGCGCCGCATAATTGGCGGTGCCGACAAAGGCGCTGGTGCGCGTCAGGCTGCTCTCGGTGAGGCTGATGTAAAAGGTCTGCAGCGCCGGGATAAGAAAGAACAGCAGGAATACGAAGAGGAAGGGCGCAAGCATCAGGTAGCCGGCCCCGCTGCGGGAGGGCGTGCCGCTGTCAGGTGGGTCGGACATCAACGCAAGGCCTTGGTCGGATGAGGGTTGCATGCGGTGGCGGGGTGGGCGCGGGAATGGGTATCAGTATTGCGGCGGCGGTTTCCTGAGCAGGCGGGCGGATTCGGTCTCGAACCTGTGCAGCGCCTGCGGCGCGGTCAGCTGTCCCGACAGGGCCGCCGGCAGATATTTGGAAGCAATCGACTGCAGGGGGCCGGCCGCGCCCGCATACCAGCCCGCCGCTTCGTCGATGACATGTTCGACGCTGCCCGCATACATCGCATTGGGCATGAGCGCGCGGGCCGCCGCCGATTCGGCCACCGGCCGGTAGGCGGGCACATGGCCGCCCTGCGCCCACTCCAGCGAATGCCTGCTGACATAGGCAACAAAGCTCAGCACTGCCCGCACCTTTTCGCCGGACAAGGGGCGGCCGGCATTGGCGGGAATCGCAAAGCCATGCGAATCTCCCCAGACGCTGCGATTGCCGTACAGGCGGGGAAACGGGACGATGCCGAAATCGAAGCCCAGAATGCCCGCTTTCCGCGCGGCGACGAGCTCGGGCACTTCCCATACCCCATTGATCATGAATCCCGCCTTGCCGCTCGTGAACTGGCTGGTCGATGCCGGATAATCCAGGCCGCGGCTTGCATACCCTTGTGCGAACCAGTCGCTGATGACGGCCAGCGATTCTTCCCCCGCCTTGCCGTAGGCAAAACCGCTGCCGTTGATCAGGGTGGCATTCCTCTGCGCCAGCATGGAGAGCCAGAGCCGCCAGACCGCGAATGAATTGGGGCCGCTCTCCATGGTCATGCCATGCTCGCCGGTATGTTGCCTGACCGCCCTGAAGGCTTGCGTCAGTGCGCCGATGTCTTCGATCGGTCTGAGCCGGCCTTCTTCATCGAGCAGGCGGGCACGGCGCGCGAGCGTCTTGTTGTAATACAGCACCAGCATGTGAAGATCGAGCGGCACCGCATAAGTCTGGTTCCGGTACTGTGCGCCGCTCCACTGGCGCGGATAAAAATCCTCCTGCTTCAGGCCGGCGCCTTTCAGCTCCTCATCGCTGATGGGACGCAGCACGCCCCCGCCGGCCAGATTGCCGATGCGCGACAGATGAATCGTGGCGAGGTCGGGTCCGGCGCCGACCACCGAAGCCGTAATGAGCTTGGTATAGAAGGGTTCGCCCCACTTGAGGACGGTTTCGACCACCTTCACCTCCCGCTGGCTGGCGTTGAAATCCTTGATCATGCTGCGCATGCGCGCGCCGTCTCCGCCCCCGAGCAGGGTCCAGAGCCTCACTTCGGTCTGTGCGAACGCCGGGGCGTTGCCGGCCGCAGCCAGCATCAGGATGGCGAGCATCTTGATCAGTCGCATTGCCATGTCCTTTGCATGTCGTCTCCGGGAAATGTCGCGGCCATTCCGATCGATGTTTGTCTTGCTCCAGCGCATGGGAGCATGCCCTAGCGCGATCCTTGCATGAGTGTATAGGAAGGCGCAGCGTCAATTCGACGCGGGCATTTGACGCATTGCCAAAGAATGAAGCGGATTGCGAATCCGCGTACGGACGCCCCGGGCTGGCCTCGGCGCATGGCAGTGTTGGCCGTCGATGGTACCCGCAGTTCGCTCGAAGCAGCGCTGGATGCCGCTGCGGCAAAATCATTGCACGCGAAAAACTTTCTCGACATGATGCAGTCTCGCTGCCCGGCGCGGGCCGCGCAGCAGCTTATCTGACGCAGCCTGACGGAGTTTGCACCAATCTGCATCTATCGATCGGGTTGTTCAACGTGCCTACAGTAACGGAACCCTGACGCCAAAGAAGCTCGGCAAACGGATGAAGCCATCGGCGCCGCGACGTCATTGCTCCACCAGCGGCGCATACTGCCTCACCAGCTGCGCCAGCGTCTCGGCCTCCAGTTTTTCCGCGAGATGCGCGCGATGCACTTCCACCGTGCGCGGCGAAAGATCCAGGGCGCGGCCGATCTCGCGGTTGGTCAGGCCGGCAACCAGCAATTCGAGCACCTCGCGTTCGCGCGCGGACAGGCGGGCAAAGCGCTGCCGTGCGACACGCTCGGCTTGCTTGCGGCTTTTCTGCAGCAGGTGCGTCCTGAGCGCTTTCTGCAGCGTATCGATCAGCAATTCATCATCCACCGGCTTTTCCAGAAATTCCGCCGCGCCGGACTTGAATGCGCGCCGGCACAGATCCACCGTCGCGTGCCCGGTGAGGATGATGACCGGCTGCGTCACGTTCATCGCCATCAGTCGGTCGAGCAGGCTCATGCCGCTGCCGCCCGGCATGCGCACGTCGAGCAGGATGGCGCCCGGCTGTTCCGGATCGAAGCGCAGCAGGAAGGCCTCGGCGCTCGCATGCGCCTGCACCTGCATGCCTACGGTCGACAGCAGCAGCGCCAGGCTCTGGCGCACCGCATCATCATCGTCAATCAGATAAATCACCGGCAATACCGAATTCATGTTGCGATCTCCTGCTCCGTTCTTGTAAAGCGCAGAGAAAACTCCGCGCCGCCCGTCGCGCCGTTGGCGGCGCTGATGGCACAGTTCATGTTGCCGGCGAGGGTTTCGCACAGCGTCAGTCCCAGGCCCAGCCCGTTTTCCCTGGTGGTGTAAAACGGTTCGAACAGGCGTGGCAGCGCCTGCGCCGGAATCCCGGGACCGTTGTCGGCAATGCGCAGCACGTCGTCCCGCGGTCCGCTTTCGATATGAATGCGCAGGCGGCGCGCTGCCACCGGCATGCCGTCCATGGCCTGCAGGGCATTGAGCAGCAGGTTGTGCAGGATCTGGTCCAGCGCCACCGGGTCGGCCGGCACGCTCACCGGCCTGGCTTCGTCCACCTGCACCGGGGCCGTGTGCCGCCGCTGCAGCTCCGGTTCCAGCAGATGCAGCGCGCGCCGCACCGCATCGCCCAGCGCCACCGTTTGCACGGCCTGTTCCTGCTGCCGCTGTTCCACCAGGCTGCGCAGGCGGCTGATGACGGCGCTGGCCCGCTTGGCCTGGGCAATCGCGTGGCCGAGCGCCTGGTCGAGTGCGGCCGCCTGCGCATCCGAGCGTTCCTTCCCGAGCAGTCGCCGCGCCGCCTGGCAATTGGCGAGTATCGCGGTCAGAGGCTGGTTCAATTCATGCGCCACGCCGGCGGACAGCTCACCAAGGGTGTTGAGCCGCTCAACGCGGCGCAGGCGCAGCAGGCTTTCCGCGCGCCGGCGTTCCACCAGCTGCCGCCGCAGCATGTAAGCCGCCGTCATGATCAGTCCCGATATCACTGCCCAGGAAGCCATTGCCGCCAAAGGCAGATCCGACCATGCAAAGCCGCGGCGGATGATCAGACTGAACGGCTGGCTGTCGGAAGACAGATGCTTGCTGAAATCCAGCTGCCACGCCGCATCCGCCAGCGGGCCGGGCTGCAGCAGCATCAGGCCATCCGCAGCGGCCGCATCGCTTTCGTGGCGAAGCTGCACCTGCAGCGGAGCGCCCGGCCATTCGGCGCGTGGAATCATCTGCCGCATGTCGATCTGCAAGGCCCAGCCGCCGTGTTCTCCGGCCTGCACCAGCCAGTAGCGGCCACGGGAAAATTCCGCGCCGGCGACTTCGGCATGGCCGCTGCGCCGGGAAGCCGCTTCCGCCTTGCGCAGGCTGTCGTCCCACAGGCCCTCCATCCGGCTGCACAGCACCGCGACGAGCTGAGGGTAGATGCGCATGACCTGCGTCCGGACCGATGGCGCGCAACCGGCATCGTTGGGCCCGCCTGCTGAGAGCGTGGCAAGAATGGTGTCGTGCTGCACGGTGCGCTGCGTCAGCAGCCGGTGCGCAATCCGGCTGTCGGTTTCGAACAGGCGGCGCTGCTGATCGAATTCGAAACGGCAGATCAGGCCGACGCCGCCGGCCAGGAAGAGCAGCCACCCCGCCAGCCAGGCAAGGAGTCGGGTCCGGTTGGTGAACAGCTGACGCATTGTCATCGGCATGGCTTCCTGATAAGGCCCGAGATGCATGGCGTCGACACAACACCGGCTATCCGTGGCGCATATATTGTATACAAAAATTGTATCGTAAGCTAAGCTTCGCGGCATGTACGGCTGGCTTCGCGCCGACGCCGAATTCCTTGTTCTTGCCGTAGGGGGCTTGCATGTTTCGTAATACCAGTGTCGGAATGCGCCTTGTCTGGCTGATCGCATTCAACAGCCTGCTGCTGATTCTTTCCGGCGCCGCGGCGCTGGCATCGCTTTACAAGAGCAACGAGGCCACCCGCCATCTGTATGAGAACCAGCTGGCGGCCAGCATCCATCTCGCCGATGCGCGATCCAACCAGATGCTGGTGCGGGTGTTGCTGGATCAGGCGGCGTTCGCGCCCGAGTCCCCCGATGCTGCCAAGCGCGTCGCGGGAGCCGAGGCCTTCCGGCAGAAATCGCAGGAGGCGTGGGCCGCGTATTCCGCGCTGCCGCGCAATGCCGGGGAACAGGCGCTCGCGGCCGATGTGGCCGCCAGGCGCGAAGCTTTCTTCAGCAATGGCGTCACACCGCTGATCAAGTCGCTGCAGGCGCTCGACCGCGACGCGATCCTGCGCAACGTGATGGAAGTGCTGCCGGCGCTGGATCGGGAGCTCAATGCCCGCGGCACGGAACTGGCGCGGCAGCAGCTGGAAAGCGCACGAAGCGAGTATGAGCAGGGCCAGCAGGAATTCAGGCTCTTTACGCGCATCGCGCTCGCGGTCATCGTGTTCGGCGTGCTGTTGGGCGCCTGGGTTGCATGGCTGATCCGCAGATCCATCGTGCGGCCGCTGGGCGAAATGATGGAACAGTTCGACCGGATCGCGGCCGGCGACCTGAGTGCGCGCATCGAGTCCTGCGGCCGCAACGAGATCGGGCGCCTGATGGATGGCCTGGTCCGCATGCAGTCAAGCCTGTCGGCCATGGTCGGCAAGCTGCGCGCCGGTGCCGAACTCATCGCCACCGCCAGCCAGGAAATCGCCTCGGGCAATGCCGACCTATCGCAGCGCACCGAGGAGCAGGCGGCCTCGCTGCAGGAGACGGCAAGCAGCATGGAAAACCTGGCCGATACCGTCAAGCGCAACGCCAACAATGCGAAGCAGGCCAGCGGCCTGTCGGGCGATGCGCTGCAGATCGCGCAGGAAGGCGGCGAAGTCGTCAGTCATGTGGTCGTCACGATGAGCGGCATCAGCGCCTCTTCCGCGCGCATCGTCGACATCATCGGCGTCATCGAAGGCATCGCCTTCCAGACCAACATTCTCGCGCTCAATGCCGCGGTGGAAGCGGCGCGCGCCGGCGAGGAAGGGCGCGGCTTCGCGGTGGTGGCGAGCGAAGTGCGCAACCTGGCGCAGCGTTCGGCCGCGGCGGCGAAGGAAATCAAGGCACTCATCGACAACTCGGCGCGCCAGGTCAGTGAAGGCGCGGTGATGGTCGACCGGGCGGGCAAGACCATGGAAAAGATCGTCGGCGCGGTGGGACGCGTGGAGAGCATCATGACTGAAATCAGCCACGCCTCGGTCGAGCAGAGCAGCGGCATCGACCAGGTCAGCATCGCGGTTTCGCAGATGGATACGGTAACCCAGCAGAATGCGGCACTGGTGGAGGAAGCCGCCGCCGCCGCGGAGGCGCTGGAAGAGCAGGCGCGCCTGCTTAATGATGCGGTGGCGCAATTCCGTCTGCCGTCGGCCATGCTGCGGACGTAGTACGGGCAGGGTGCGGATGACGCCGGTGCGGCGCACCATGTTTCTTGAATACTGGAAAATCTTCGGGGAGCCGTGCTGAAGGCGCATCCGCCGGCGTTGCACAATCAGCATGTTCCTTGTTGCGTTCGACGCCCGATGCAGGAAGATGATTGCCGCAGTGAATGGCCATCGCCGCCGCGTACGCCGCCGGCGGTCGATGACGACGCCAAGCGCCGCCCCCGGCCGCTTCGATCTGGATCGAATCAGCCCCTGTCTGTTATAGTCGTGACATCTATACAAAGCATGGCGTCGTCGTCCTGATGAAAAAGGTTCTGGTCATCCTGCTGCTTTTCATTTTCTCCGCCCAGGGTGCCGTCGTGGCATCGGGCGGCGGATGTGCCGTTGCAGGGGACTGGCTCGGCATGGAGCAAACGCTATCGACAATGTCATCAGACAACGTCGGCCCGGATGTTGCTCTGAATGATCTGGACGATCTGCAGGTATCGTCCTCCATCGAGGAAATGTCCGATTATGTTCCTCCGGATATGGCGCTGAAGCAGCCGCGCGAACCCGTGCTCAGCCCGCCGGTGATTGCACTCGTACTCTCTTCCATCGATCTTCCCCGCGCATTGCCGCCTCCCAGAGTCTGAGAACGCTCTTCCTGTCATGCCTGCAGCACAGGACCAGGGCCTCGGGCCTCGGGCCTCGCGAGCCTCGTCGCATGCTGCAGATTTCCATTACTTCGCACGCCGCCGCCACTGCTGCCTGATTCGGCGGGGGCGTGCCGGTGTTCGCGGATCGCCGGGAGCAAGACCGTGTTCAAATCCATACTCATGCCCATCGATGGCTCGTCGCTTTCCTTCAAGCCTCTTCCCGCTGTCATCACTCTCGCAGTACAACTGAAGGCCAAGCTCGTTTTCCTGTCGATTGCGGAGCCTCGGCTCTTCAACGCATCGGATGCCGATGCCGTACGCACCGGCGAAGCAGTCGAAACCGCCAATCTTCACACCGCTCAGCAAAACATAGGCAGGGCACTGGCATCGGCCAGGAGCGCCAATGTGCCTTGCGAAGCGGTGGTTGCCCTGTCGCGCCTGCCATGCGACGAAATCCTCGACACGGCCGACCGCCTGCAGTGCGATGCAATCGCGATCGCCACCCGAGGAAAAATGGGAGTGATCGATACGCTCTTCGGTGAAAGCACAACGCAGGAATTGCTGAGGAAATCCTCGATTCCGGTGCTAGTCTTTCCATAGGCGCCGCATTCAACATTAGCCGCCCCTACCGCCCCTACCGCCCCTACCGCCCCGACCGCCTCTACGGCATCATGGGCGCCATGCGGGGCGGCGCGGCCCGCCCTTCTTCAAGTCTTGGGAAAAATTCTTCATGCATCATAACGTCAGCCTGATCGCCACCATTGCGGCCGCTCTGGGCCTCGCCCTCGTCATCGGCTTCATCGCCGTGAAGCTGAAACTGCCCGCCCTGGTGGGATATCTTCTCGCGGGCATCCTCATCGGCCCGCATACGCCCGGTTTCATTGCCGATGTCGACCTTGCTACCCAGCTTGCCGAAATCGGGGTCATGCTTCTCATGTTCGGCGTCGGCCTGCATTTTTCCCTCGACGACTTGATGGAGGTGAAGAAGATCGCGCTGCCCGGCGCCGTCCTTCAGATCGCGGTCGCCACCATGCTCGGCGTGGGACTGGCCATGGTCATGGGCTGGAGCATCGGCGCCGGCGTGGTATTCGGACTGTGCCTGTCGGTGGCGAGCACCGTGGTCCTGTTGCGCGCGCTCGAGGAGCGCGGCATCCTCGACTCCGTCAATGGGCGCATCGCGGTGGGATGGCTGGTCGTCGAGGACCTGGTCATGGTGCTGGTACTGGTGCTGTTGCCGGCCCTGTCCGGCTGGCTGGGAGGGAAGACGCCCCAGCCAGCCGATTCTCTCTGGACCACGCTGGTATTCACGCTGGGCCAGGTCGCCATTTTCATCGTGTTCATGCTGGCTGTCGGAAGAAAGCTGTTTCCCTGGCTGCTCTGGCAGGTGGCGCGCACCAATTCGCGCGAGCTGTTCACCTTGTGCGTCATTGCCGCGGCCGTCGGCATCGCCTATGGTTCGGCGAAGCTGTTCGGCGTGTCGTTCGCGCTGGGCGCCTTCTTCGCCGGCATGGTCTTGCGGGAATCCGAGCTCAGCCATCGGGCCGCCGAAGAATCGCTGCCGCTTCAGGAAGCGTTTTCCGTGCTGTTCTTCGTCTCGGTCGGCATGCTGTTCGATCCGCAGGTCATCATCCAGCAGCCGCTGCAGGTGCTTGTGGTGGTGCTGATCATCGTGCTGGGGAAATCGGCTGCCGCCTTCCTGCTGGTGCTGGCATTGCGCTACCCGCTGAACACGGCGCTGACGGTGTCTGCCAGCCTGGCCCAGATCGGCGAGTTTTCCTTCATTCTCGTCGCCCTTGGTCTTTCGCTGGAACTCCTGCCGCCGGAAGCGCAGAGCCTGGTACTGGCCGGCGCCATCCTGTCCATCGCACTCAATCCTTTCACCTTCAAGGCCATCGAGCCGGTGCAGCGATGGCTCAGGTCGAATTCCGACCTGGCCAGGAAGTTCGACCGGCGGGTGGACCCGCTGGCGGAACTGCCGATGGCGGTGCCGCAGGAAAAACTGAGCGGGCAGGTGGTGCTGGTCGGCTACGGGCGTGTCGGACGGCGCATCGGCGCCGCACTGGCCGCAAGAGACGTGAACTATGTCGTGGTCGAGGAAAACCGCGAGATCGTGCAATCGCTGCGCGAGAAGGACATTCCCGCGGTCGCAGGCAATGCCGCCGAACCGGCGGTGCTGATACAAGCCCATATTGCAAGGGCCAGCGTGCTGGTCATCGCCACGCCGGATACCTTCCATGTGCGCACGATGATGGAAATCGCGCTCGCGCTGAATCCCTCGATCGAGACTATCGTGCGCAGCCATAACGATGAGGAGGCGAGGCTGCTGCGCCGGGAAAGCGCATGCCGTGTCTTCATAGGCGAGCAGGAGCTTGCCAAGGGCATGACGCACTATATCCTCGAGCGGCTGTCGAAAAACTGATCCTGCGCTCATCATGCGGGGAACTCCAGCCCCACCTGTGTTCGGGCCGTATCCATCAGCCCGGAATCGGGCAAGGCACGTGGCTTTTTGCCAACGCAGGCAGGTTCCGACAAACCGCATGCGCTTGCGTCGCTCATCGCTTGATCATCGGTTGACCACCGGTTTGGCGCGGTCTGCCAGGGCTTGTTGTCATCGCAGCATGGAGGACAAGGCCTGATTGCAAGCCGCTGGCAATGAGACATGTATTTCTTACTCGTTTGAGTTCCCTCCCTTGCCGCGATATAATCCCGGCTCCTTGTATGTCACGGAATGGTCGCCGAAAGTGGCTCAGATTCGCTAAAGCAGGACCGAAACGAGTGTTCATGCAGATGGCGGCGTGAACGGGCGATACCGAAACGCCCGTGACGCTTGTCAGGCAAGCACAGTTCCCGCTTTTTCGATTTTGACGGTACCTGCCTATGACGCGAATGCCAACGCGTACCAACTTCCACAGTTCCGAGCTCATTCGCTGCCTCGCCGATCTGACCCTGGTCGATGCGGTCGATCCCGGGACGGCGTTCGCGGAAAAGCTGGGCCAGTGGATTCACTTTGCCGACGCGATCACCCTGTCCGCCGTGCACGGCGAGGGCATCGCGGCCTTGCCAAAAGCGCACTCCGGTGCGCATGCCGCGCATTCCACCGTTCGCGACGCCGCCGCTGCCGAATTCGAGCGCATCCAGACATTCCTGATCAATTCGATCACAAGGAGCTGCTCGCCCGGCCAGGGAAAGGCCTTCATCAGCCTGCCCGAACCGGAAACCGAACTGCCGCTCAATCCCGCGACGGCCTACCCGCCGTACCGCCGCTTCTACGAAGCGCATCAGCGCGACATGGAATCGAACATCCAGCCCCTGAGGGTCAATGTCCGCAATGCCGTCGCCAAGGCTTCGCCAGCGCTCAGGAAGCTTGCCGAGCTGGATGCGACGCTGGAAAAGATATTGCGCGATCGCGAGACGAAACTGCTCTCGAAAGTGCCGGTATTGCTCAAGAAGCGTTTCGAGCAATTATTCAAGGAACACCAGCAGAAGCTTGCTGAAACAGGGCAGGCGGACGATCCCGCCGCCTGGATGCAGCCGGGAAGCTGGCTGGCGCGCTTCTGCAACGACATGCAGGTGCTGCTGCTGGCCGAACTGGAATTCCGCCTGCAGCCGGCAATGGGACTCATTGAAGCATTCAAACAAGATACGCAATGAAAAGACTGAAACAACATTTATTCACGGTCGTCTTCATCCTCGGCGCGGCTGCGGTCGTGTGGGTTGGCGCGGGGTTCTTCGGCTCCAGTTTCCTGGCGCTGCTGATGACGGCCGTCATCGGCGCGGTCTACGCGTATGGTGCGCTCGAACTGCACCGGTTCCGCCAGGCGACAACCGCATTGTCGGCTGCGCTGGCGGCGATTCCCGACACGCTTTCCGACCTTGATGCCTGGCTGGCGAGCGTTCCCGCTTCCCTGCAGAATGCGGTCCGCCTGCGCATTGAAGGCGAACGCGTCGCCTTGCCCGGTCCTGCCCTTGCCCCCTACCTGGTAGGACTGCTGGTGATGCTGGGCATGCTCGGCACCTTCCTCGGCATGGTCGTCACGCTCAAGGGCGCCGTCTTCGCGCTCGAGAAAACGACCGATCTCGAGGCCATCCGCTCCGCGCTGTCGGTGCCGGTCTCCGGACTCGGACTGGCCTTCGGCACCTCGGTGGCCGGCGTTGCCGCCTCCGCGATGCTGGGCCTGATGTCGGCGCTCAGCCGGCGCGAAAGAATGCAGGCGGCGCAAGTGCTGGACACCAGGATCGCCACCGTACTGCGCCGTTTTTCCCTGACGCATCAGCGCCAGGAAACCTTCAAGGCGCTGCAGCTGCAGTCCGAGGCGCTGCCCCAGGTGGTCGGCAAGCTGCAGGCGATGATGACGCAGATGGACAGCATGAGCCAGCAGCTGAACCAGCGGCTGCTCAGCAACCAGGAAGAGTTCCACCGCAACGTCAAGGATGTCTATACCGATCTGGCGCGCGCAGTGGATAAATCCCTGCGCGACAGCCTGAGCCAGAGTGCGCATGCCGCCGGCGAAAGCATCAAGCCGGTGGTGGAAATCGCGATGAGCGGCGTCGCACGCGAAGCGAAGGCGATGCATGAACGCATGGCCGGTACGGTGCAGATGCAGCTCGACGGACTTTCCGCACGCTTCAGCGATACCGCCGCCACCGTCGCCCACACCTGGACCGAGGCGCTCAGGAACCAAGAGCAGGCGAGCGCAGCCGTCGTTGCCGATGTGGGCCGCTCGCTGCAGGCGTTCAACGACACTTTCGAACAGCGCGCGGCTGCCCTCGTCGCCACGGTGGGGCAGTCCTATACCAGCCTGCAGGCCGGCCAGGCGGAGCGCGACGCGCAGCGGCAGCAGGCATGGACGCAATCGCTGGAAGCCACGGCGGCGGCGCTCGCCGGGGAATTGCGGCAAACGGGCGCGCAAACCCTGGCCCAGCAGCAGGCTGTCTGCGACACCTTGGCCCGGATGGCCGGGGACGTGGCCGGACAGGTGCAGGCAGGCGCCGCCGGTACGCTGGCCGAAACGACGCGCCTGCTTGCCGGCGCCGAAGAATTGATGCGCTCCCGCATTGCCTCCGAAGCGCAATGGATGGAACAGCACCGCGAGCGCATGGAGCAGCTGGCGAGCCTGCTGCGCGACGAACTTGGCGCGCTCAGGAACGAGGAAGCCGCCCGCAGCGATGCGGCGGTGGAAAGGCTGGGGCAGCTGCAGACAGCGGTGACGGCGCATCTGACCACGCTGGGCACCGCACTCGAAGACCCGATCACGCGCCTGATTCACACGGCCTCGGAAGCACCGCGCGCCGCGGCGGAAGTGATTGCGCAACTGCGCCAACAGATTTCGGGCAGCGTCGCTCGCGACAACGAGCTGCTCGAGGAGCGCAGCCGCATCCTGGAAACACTGAACGGATTGCTGGAAGCGATCAATCATGCATCCCTTGAACAGCGCGGCGTGATCGATTCCCTGGTGGCGTCTTCCGCGGCGGCGCTCAATGCAACCGCCGGCGCGTTCTCGGATAAGGTCACCGCCGAAACGGCCAAGCTCGCCGACATTTCCGCGCATGTCACCAGCAGCGCCGTCGACGTGTCGAGCCTCGGCGAAACCCTGGGCTTTGCCGTCAACACCTTCAATGACGCCAATGAAAAGCTGATCGCCAGCCTGCAGCGCATTGAAAGCGCGATGGACAAGTCCATGTCGCGAAGCGATGAGCAGCTTGCCTATTACGTCGCACAGGCGCGTGAAATCATTGATCTGAGCATGATGTCGCAGAAGGAGATTTTTGAAGAACTGCGCCAGTTGCCGGCTAAACAGGCCATGGCTGCCGAAGAGGTCCGGTAATGGACGAGACTGACGCAAGCGTCGATCATGGCGCACCGGTCTGGGCCGCCTTCGGCGACCTGATGGCCAGCCTGCTGGGCGCATTCGTGCTGGTGCTGGTGGGCGTGGTCGCCGTGCAGATGGAACTGACATCGCACCTGCAGGACGAGGTGAAGAAGCGCCAGGTCGAGGAGCAGCGCCGCATGAGCCTGGAAAAGGCGCTGGCAATTCCGCTGGCCAGCGGACGCATCACCCTCAACAACGGCCGCATCGGCATCAGCGGGCAGGTGCTGTTCGAAGTCAATTCCGATCAGCTGCAGCCCGAAGGCCGGCAATTGCTGAAGAGCCTGGTGACGCCGCTCTCGGCTTATCTCGGAGCGCGCAGCGAGATGCTGATGGTGAGCGGATTCACCGATGACAAATCCATACGCGGCGGTCGTTTTGCCGACAACTGGGAATTGTCGGCCCAGCGCGCGCTGACGGTGACGCGCACCCTGATCGACGAGGGCATGCCGTCCTCGATGGTGTTCGCGGCGGCCTTCGGCGCCGAGCAGCCGGTGGTGCCCAATACCGATGCCGCCGCGCGCGCGCAGAACCGGCGGGTGGAAATGGCGCCGGTGCCCAAAACCGCCAGCACCGCCAGCACCGCCAGCACCGCCAGCACCGCCAGCACTACCAGCACCGCCAGCACTACCAGCACCGGCAATCCCGTTCCATGAGTGCGCCCGACCAGCGACACAGCGGGGATGCGCCGGCGGCCTCCCTGAACGCCATCCCGGATTTCAATGCGTCGATCGCTTCCCTGCGCGCGGCCGGCGCCGACCGCTTCGACCCTATTGGACTGCACTATCTCGAAGCGCTTGCCCGGCGCGCATCGGCCCAGGAGGGAAGCGTCAGGCGCCTGCTTGACGCCAGGCTGGCGCAGGCGCTGGCGACGTTCAGGGAACGCTTCGCCCTTGCGCAGGCCGATGCCGTCGACATGCTGGAACAAAGCCTGCAGCAATATCCGCAGGCGGCGGGAGAGCTGAAGCGGCTGCATGCCGCCGGTGATTTCAAAGGCATGCGCAAGCTTGTTCTCGACCTGAAAACGCCGCAGCCGACCGCTTCCCTGGGAACGCTGGTGCGCCGGCTGGAACAGCATTCCCCCGATGATGCCGAAGGCGGCGTGCGAAAACATGCGGCAATGCGTCCCGAACTGAAGACCATACGGAGCTTCCAGAAAACCCTGGCAAGACTGAGCGTGCACAAGCAGGTGGCCCAGGCGATCGAGCAGGCGCCGAAGAATGCCGGACCAATCAATTCCCACATGCTGGTGCTGCGCTCGCTGGCCCTGATGCGCGATATTTCCCCGGACTATCTCAACCGCTTCATTTCCTACGCGGATACCTTGCTCTGCCTGGACCAGGGCGAGAAGGACAGGCTGGCTCCAGCCAAAAAGTCCCAGGCGGCGAAGACAGCGAAGAAATAGCAAAGCCCCAAGCCGATTCGGCTGAGCCGGCGGAGAAGGCAAAGTCACGCGAATTCAGGGACAATCTGCCAGGCTGCAATCAGGCCGGTCTTGTTGAAAACGAAAGGAATGCAGGTTTCATGCTAGCTATGCGGAACGACGAAAACCCATCGAGCGGGAAAGGAGGCGCCGAAATGACAAGGAATGGCAATGCCGGGCTTCCCCTCCCCGGCCGGCGACATGGCCCGCGATGGTCCGCCGTGCTCATGGCATTGTTGTGCTGTGCTGCCGTTCTGGCCGCCCTGGCGGCGGAAATCAGGCGCTGGTCCGACAATTCGGAAGAGAGCAACGCACTTCACCTGACCGAAGCGGCCGGGCATCGGCAAGTCCGGATTGCCAAGCTGTCCGATTCGCTCATCCCCATGCCGCAGGGTGTGCCATCGGCGCATGCCAGTTCCCTGGCGCCCGCGGTAGGCGATGAAATGCTTGCCTTCTGGTGGGCAGGCAGCCGCGAGAGCGGCCCCGATGTGAAAATTTATTCATCACGCTGGCAGGGCGGCAGCTGGGGCGCGCCGCGCGAAGTCGCCAGCCGGGAATCATTGGGCGAGGAACTTGGATTCGGCATCCGCCGCATCGGCAACCCGGTCGCATGGGCGGCCCGCGACGGCACGATCCATCTTTTCGTCGTGGCCACGGGACTGGGCGGCTGGGCCGCATCCCGCATCGTGCATCTTGTGTCAGACAATCATGGAGAAGATTTCAAGGTCGACAGGATGCTCCCGATGTCGCCCCTGTTCAACACCAGCGTGCTGGTCCGGACCACGCCCGTCGGCATGGCTGACGGGGGCTGGTGGCTGCCAGCCTACTTCGAGCTTGGCATCAAGTATCCGATGATCATGGCCTTCGACGACGACGGCAGCCCCGAGTGGATTGCACGCATCGGCAAACGCACCACCACCCTGCAGCCGGCCATCGTGCCGATATCGGATTTCGAAGCATATGCCTGGATGCGGGACGCCAGCGACGAGCAGCGTCTGCAACAGGCCATCAGCCGCGACGGCGGAGTCAGCTGGGAAGACCTTCCCGCGCTGGACCTGCCCAACCACAGTACGTCCGTGGCGGCCCTGCGGCTCGCCGGGGGAGGCTTTGTGCTGTTGCACAACCATGTCATGGAGGGCGGGTCTTCCCGCAACATGCTGCGTCTGTCGTATTCGCGGGATGCCCGGTCCTGGGAGTACCTCTTCGACGTGGCGCACGGGGACGCGGGCGAGGAATTCTCCTATCCCACCCTGCAGCAGGTCGGCGATGAACTGCATGTGACCTATACATCGCAGCGCACGGCGATCGCGCATCATGTCTACCGGATCGCGTATGACGAGGAACCGCAATGACCCTACCCGAGCTTGAGTGGCAGATCATCTATGGCAGATGCGCCTGGGCCATCGTTACCGCGGCATTGGCCGTCTCCCTCTGGCCGCGCGCATGGAAACTTTCGCGCATCGGCATATTGATCATCCTGGCCGGCGCCGCCGCGCTGAAGGCGCTGCCGGATGACGCCTCGCCGGCTTACTGGCTGGGCCTGGCCTTTCAGTGGCCGAGCGCGGCGCTGGTGGGGCTTTGCCTGGTCAAGCTGCACTTCGCATGGCAAGGCCGGACCGGCGCGGCCATGACCTCCGGCCTGGCCTGGGTGCTGGCGCTTGCGGGCGCCGCCCTTTACATCGACGCCATCGGCTGGATTTCCCAGGGCTTCTATTTCTGGGGCTTCGGTCCGAACGGCGCGCCCGCGCTTGCCCTGTTCTTCGGCTTTGCCTGTGCGGTGGCCGCGATCCGTGGCCGTGCGCGGCCGCAGGCGCTCGCGCTGCTTTTCGCATTGGTGACTTTCTCGGTCTTGCGCCTGCCCACCGGTAATCTTTGGGATGCCCTGCTCGACCCGATCCTGTGGGGCTGGGCCATCCTGGCGCTGCTCCGCCAATGCCGGAATTGGCAGGCGCGGAAATTACGCAGCCTCGCGGAAGCGGAAGTCCCGGCGCCGCAGGCGAAGACCTGATGCCAATCCCAAGCCATGCCATGAGAGAGCGCCTTTTCCGCCTTGCCAGGCGCAAGATATCGATCCCGTTCTGTACGGTATGACCCGGGATTGGAGTGAGCGGGTTCAGGATCAATCAATATATCAATCAAGTTCAAAGGGAGCAGTGTTGTGGAACGTTCTAGTCCTTATCTTCATCCGGTAATTGCGACAGCCATCGTTATCAATAGCGGGGTGCTGGCGCTGGCGCTGCTCGGATCCGGCTCCGACCCCGCGCCATTGTGGCGCCTGCTGGGAGAGGATGGCCTCGTCGAGTGGATGCAGTTCCTGTGCTTCTCCGTGCTGGCGCTGCTGCTCGGATTCGTTGCGGTGGACCGCGCCGCCCGCTCATCCTGGATGCGCCTGGAAGTGATCGGCATAGCAGGATTGAGCCTGCTGGTCGCACTGGCCGCGCTGGAGGAAATCAGCTGGTTCCAGCGCGTGCTGGGGATCGAGTCGCCCGAATTCTTCCGCCAGAACAACCGGCAGTTCGAAACGAACCTGCATAACCTGGCACTGGGCAGTGCCAGCCTTCACAAAACCATCCTGGTGAAGCTCATCTTCCTTGTCGGGATCACCCATAACGTCATCTTGCCGCTGCTCGCCCGTTCCAGGCCGGCCCTCAAGCGCTGGGTGGAATCGTTCGGCCTGTATCTCCCGCCGCTGTCGGCGGCGTTCGCCTACCTCCTGCTTGTCCTGCTCTCGCATCTGCTGATCGAGCATCCGCGCAAGGGCGAACTGGGCGAGATGTTCGGCGCCGTGCATTATCTGTCCACGGTCTTCGCGGCCTATCTCATCGGCATGGGCTACGGCAGCCCCGCGGTCCTGGAGAACAAGGCGGACGGCCGGCGCGTATCCATCCTGTTTGCGATGCTGATGGTGTTCCTGCTATTCGTATCCTGGCTGCTGGGCGCGGCCTATGCGCCGGGCCAGGGCTGAGCCGGGCGAATCGATCGCCGGCCAGAAGAACGGCACATCCCGTTCGATGTAGCGCCGGTACGGTTCGCCATAAGCCTCCCGCAGCCGTAGTTCCTCATGCTTCGATCCGAGCACGAGGTACAGCGTGCCGACCAAGTTGAATGCCAGCCGCCGCGTTGTCATGCGGGGCGTCAGCCAGAAGATGGGAATGCCGGCGAAATTCAATGGATGCCGGCTATGCAGGAAAGGGCCGCCGATGCCGAGTTCGCCATCCTGCTTCAGTTCCGGGCCCTGTGCGGCGGGGCCCGGGGGTATCGGCAAGCCCTGCCGCCACGCCTGCAGGTTGGCATAGCCTGACCATTGCGCGACGCCGACCTCCTTCAATCCCACCAGAAGATAGGCCACGCCCGCCGCCTGGCCGATGCGCAGCGCCAGCGCGCCCGGCCCTTCCACCCGATACAGCGTATCCGACGGCAGGCGCGAGCCATAGGCCAGCAGTGCGCCGAAGCCGGCGAGCGACTGGACGACGAAGAATACCCGGTAAGTCGCATCGCGCCGTTGCTCGCCCAGCCATCGGGCGGCGATCCGCTTTGCGCTGCGGGTGGCGAGCATGCTGTGCACGGCGGCAAAGGCAAGAGCGGCTAGTCCCATCCGGGTAACGGTACGCATGGCAAGCTCTCCCGTCATCCGGCTGGCGAGGGCGGTGAAGACGGTGAAGGCGCCAAAACCGGAGCGGTGCCGCGCCGGGCTTCGCTCAGGAACTTGAGCAGTGCCCGGTTGACCTCGTCCGGCGCTTCGTTCGGCGCCCAGTGGCCCGCATCGCGCAGCCGATGGATGCGAACCCGCGGCGCGAAACGCTGCAAGCCTTCGAGCAGGAAAGCGCCCAGCGACGGATCCTTCTCGCCCCAGATGACCAGCACCGGCGCATCGGTGCGCGCATGCCTGGCGAGCGCCATCGCTCCGGGGCGGGCATTGATCCGGTAGTAATCCAGTGCCGCCTTCAATGCCCCCGGCTGCGACAGCGTGTGCACGAAGCCGTCGATCTCGTCGTCATCGAAGGCAGGCTTGCGGTAAGGCATGGTCTTGAACATGCGCCTCACCGCCAGAAAGTCGCGCGCGGCCAGCAGGCGCTCCGGCAGGAATGGCAATTGAAAGAAGGCGGCGTACAGGCTGCGCACCGCTTGCGATGTCCGCCAGGCTTTTTCCGCATAGATCTGCATGTGGGGTGCGTTCAGGATGATCAGCCGGTCGAGCAGCTCGGGATAGGCGCCGGCGAAAGCCCAGGCAATGACGCCGCCCCAGTCGTGTCCCGCCACCACGGCACGCGGATGGCCGGTAGCCTTGACGATGCAGGCGACATCTTGCGCCAGAAAACGCAGATGATAGTCCTCGCGCCGGGGCGGGACGTCGGAAGGCGGATAGCCGCGCAGGTTGGGCGCCCAGACCGAAAAGCCGGCGGCGACCAGGGGCTCGATCTGGAATCGCCAGACATGGCGGTTTTCCGGAAAGCCGTGCAGCAGGATGACCGGCGGACCGTCTCCGCTCACCTCCGCGTGCAGGAAAACGCCAGCGCAGTCTATGCGTTCGTGGCGGATCGGGGTTCGCATCACCGGCGATGCCTTGCAGGAAAAGCCGCGCGCCGCCGCGGTTCGCCACGCAGCTTGCCCGGAGCGCGCAGCCTCATACCTCGACTTCCGCCTTTGTATAGTGCGGATCGCTTTCCTTCAGGGCGTCGCGCAAGTCTTCGGCCATGTTTTCCAGTTCCGCGATCAGGGCCGCGACTTGCAGTCCGATGAACAGTCGCATGTAAATCATGCGTTTGCGCTTTCTCATTTTCATGTCGGCATCCTCCTGATTCAATGGTTGCAATCGCGCAGCATTCCGCAAGGCAGGTCATCAAGGTCCGCCCGGCGAGCGCAAGTGCATTCAGTAGGCAATCGGAAGGCGGGCGAGTTCCGCTACGCCTGCCGCTCGACCTCGAAGCTCCCCTCCAGCATGCGCACCAGGTAAAGCTCGTCGAAGCCTTCATCCATCATCGGCCGCTGCAGGCGCTTGAGCGTGCCGAACAGGCCCGCCGGGGGAACGACATGCTTTCCATCCCGCTGCGCATTGCGCTTCTCGGAGGCGGCGGGATCGGGTTCGAAGAAGTAGCCGATCACGCGAAAGCGGGCTTTCCTTGCCGCTTCGATATAACGGGTCCTGTCTTCGCGTGCGGGATTGGTATTGTCGACGACGAAGCGCTGCCGGCTGGACAGGCAGGCTTGCAGGAACAGTGCCTCGCGGTGCCGGGTCTTCAGCAGATCGAGGCTGATGCGCACATGCGTATCGAAGAAATGCTGCCGGTAAAACGTGCTCTTGCCGCTGGCCTGGATGCCGATGAACAGGAGCATTTCCATGGATGCCGTGCCGCTGCAGATGACTTCATTTCGCCTCGCCGAGCAGGCGCAGGAATTGTTGCCTGACGATGTCGTAGCATTCGCAGCTTGCCTGTTCAAGCCCGGGCCGGTCGAGCACGGTGATGACGCCGCGCTTGTATTCGATCAATCCCTGGTCCTGCAACTTGCCGGCAACCAGCGTGACGCTGGGACGGTGAACGCCGAGCATGGAAGCGAGATATTCATGCGTGAGCTGGAAAGAGGCATGGTGCATGCGGTCATGGCTCATCAGTACCCAGCGCGCAAACCGCTGTTCGACCGAATGCAACGCGTTGCAAGCCACCGATTGCGAGACTTGCGCAAGATAGGCTTGCAGGTAACGCAGGCACAGCCTGCGCAAGGGCGTGTCGCCCGCCGTCAATGCGAGAAATCGTTCCGAGCTCATGCGCAGGGCCTCTCCCGGAATCTGGCAGACGGTAGAGGTGACGGCGGTGCCGTTGCCTGCAAGCAGGTCAATGGAGGAAAACCCCTCGTGGCCGACGGTGCCGACTTCAATCGTGGAGCCGTTGGCCATGGTGGTCAGGATGGAGTGCTCGCCGGTCAGCGGGAAATAGGCATGCCGGATAGGGCCGTCCCGTTCGAACAGCCTGAAATGCAAGGGGGTTGGTATGTATTCGAGGTCGGCGACAAGCTGCTGATACGCTTCGTCGGGCAGCATGGCCAGCAATGAATTCCGGCACTCCTGCCTCGACTGCGGAACATGCGTCATGAAAGCCTCCGGGCAAAAGTGAAAGGTTGACAAGGTTTCACTGGCTACGACAAGTCAACCGCCGCAAAGTTTGCCAGGCTGCCGGAGTGGAACGGATGAAGTTGGGCCAAGGCAAGGCAAAGCATATGGCCATGCATGACATGCCTGTCTTGCCGACAGGTAGGATGAAGAACGACGCCAAATAAAAAAGGGCGAACCTTGCGGCCCGCCCGTCAAACGCAGGTACTCTTTACGCCTTGACTGTTTCCCTGACTGTCTGAATCTGACAGGCTCAGACGAACTTGCCCAGCTTCTTCTCGACCGCAGCCCGTACCGAACCGGTGGTAATGAAGGAGCGCGCGATCTGGATATCGTTGTGGAACCAGCGGTCGCCTTCCAGGCAGGCCGGGATCTGGCGGCGAATCTCGTCATACGCGGCCTGCGTGCCCTGGCCGAGCACGAAGCCGGGCAGCAGCGGCTCGGTCATGGTCAGGCCCTGCGCCGCAAACAGCATCTCTACGCCGACGATGTACTGGGTGTTCTCGATCACGGTCGCCGCCTTGCGTGCGCACCAGGTCGAATTGGAGATATGGTCTTCGCTGTTTCCCTTGGCCGGGATGCTGTCGACGCTGCCCGGCATGCACAGCGTGCGGTTCTCCATCACCAGCGCGCTCATCGAGCACTGCACCACCGGATAGCCGGTATTGACGCCGCGAATGCCGGTCATCAGGTTGCGCGGCAGGCCCCACGACAGGGTCGGATCGATCAGGCGGTTGACGCGGCGCTCGACGATGCTGCCGAGATCGGTGACGGCCATCGCCAGCAGGTCCATGGCCTGCGCCAGATACTGGCCGTGGAAGTTGCCGCCGGAAATGATCTCGAAGCCGCCGCCGTCCTTCGAGAAGATCAGCGGATTGTCGGTCGCGGAATTGATCTCGCGCGATACGATGGTGTCGATATAGTCGAGCGCATCGAAGACCGGGCCGTAGACCTGCGGCGCGCAGCGCAGCGAGTACACATCCTGGATGCGCGGCGTGTAGGGAATGTCGGTGCGGCGCAGCTCTTCCGGGAACTGCACGGCGCGCGCTTCATGCGTGGTACGGGTGGAGCCCTTGAGCAGGTTGCGCATGATGGCCGCGGTCTTGATCTGGCCGACATGCGGGCGGGCCTGGTGGATGCGGTCGTCGAAGGCCGACATTTCGGCGCGCATCGCTTCCAGCGTCAGGCCGAGCGACAGGCAGGCATCCGACAGCAGGTTGCGCGAATCATGCGCGGCCAGCACGGCGACGGCGAGCGATACCGTGCAGCCGTTGATCAGCGCCGATGCATCCTTGGCCTTGAGGTCGAACTTGACCGGACCGACGCCGGACTCGGTAATCGCCTGCGGCGCGCTCATGCGCTTGCCCTTGTACATGACTTCCGCTTCCTCGAAGCCGGCAATGGCGGCGCCGAGATAGGCCAGCGGCGCCAGGTCGCCGGAGGCGCCGACCGAGCCCTTCTGCGGCATCAGCGGATGGATGCCGGCATTGATGAAGGCCAGCAGGCGGTCCACCACTTCCACGCGCGGCGCCGAATAGTTGCTGGCGAAGGCGTTGGCGCGCAGCAGCATGGTGGCGCGGCTGACTTCCTCGGAGAAGGGCTCGCCCATGCCGGCGGCATGCGCCTTGATCAGCTGGGTCTGGAACAGTTCGATGTGCTCGACCTTGATGCGGGTGTCCTTGAGCAGGCCGACGCCGGTGTTGAAGCTGTACATCATCGGCGCTTCATCGTGCATCCAGGTCGCTTCGATATAGTCGCGGCTCTCCTTGAGCGCGGCGCGGGAAGACTGGGCGAGATCGACCTTCACGCTCGGATCGCGTGCAATGGCAACCACCTGTTCCGCTGTGAGATTGAAACCGTCGATAAGAATTGTTGTCATGATGGTCACCGTGTAACGTTGGGTTTGTGAGGCGCATTGCGCCGGAATTGGATGAGAACGGTTTCACCCTGGCCTGCTTCCGCCTCAGCCTTCGGCTCAGCCAGGCCGGTCAGGGCGAGAACGCTCTAGCGGTTGCGAACCTTGAAGTTTTCGACGAAGCCGGCGAATACCCGGGCCGCGATGTCCGCATCTTCGGCCGTCATGATTTCATCCGGATGGTGGCTGATGCCGCCATTGCCGCAGCGGACGAACAGCATCGCCACATCGGTCAGGCTGGCGATGGCCATTGCATCATGGCCGGCGCCGGAAGGCAGGTGGCGCACCGGCAGGCCGGCCTGGGTAATCGCGGCGCCCAATTGTTCCTGCAGCCAGCCGGCGCAGGGCACGCTCTTCGCCTCATGGGTGCGGTTGATGTCCAGGCTGACCTTGCGGCGCGCGCCGATGGCCTGCATTTCATTGATCACATCGCTCACCGCCGCCTCGCGCACCGCGTCGGTCTCGGCGCGGATATCTATGGTGAACACGGCCTTGCCCGGCACCACGTTGGCGGCGCCGTTCGGCACTTCCAGCTGGCCGACGGTGCCGACCAGGCCCGCAATGCCGGAGCAGCGCTTCTCGATATACAAGCCGATTTCAGCGGCCGTCATCGCCGCGTCGCGGCGCAGGCTCATCGGCACCGTGCCGGCATGCCCGGCAAGGCCGGTGGCCTGCACCAGGAAGCGGCTGGCGCCGGAAATCGCGGTCACCACGCCGACCGGGAGGTTTTCGTCGAGCAGCACCGGCCCCTGTTCGATATGCACTTCCATGAAGCCGAGCACCTTCTCGCGCTGGTAGGCGGCGCGCGGAAGCTCGTCGGGATTAAAGCCGGCCGCATGCATCACCTGGCGCATGGTCTGGTCGTTGCCGTCGCGCTTGTCGAGCACGCCGTAGTCGAAGCTGCCGGCGATCGCGCGGCTGCCCAGCAGGGTCGCCTTGAAGCGCACGCCTTCTTCCTCGGCGAAGCCGATCACCTCGATCGCAAACGGAAAGCGCCTGCCGGCCTTGTTCCATTCCGCGATGCACGCGATCGGCAGCAGGATGCCGAGATTGCCGTCGTATTTGCCGGCGTCGCGCACCGTATCGAAGTGGGAACCGGTCAGCAATGCCGGCGCTCCGGGAGCCGTGCCCTCGTAGCGGCCGATCACATTGCCGGCGGCATCGCGCCGCACGCTCATGCCGGCCTCGCGCATCCACTGCGACAGCTGTTCGGCGGCCCCGGCATGGGCGGCGGTAAGGTAGGTGCGGGTGAGCATGCCTTCCGCCTCGCTATGGCCCGCCAGCTCGTCGGCCCAGCGCATGATGATTGCTCCGGTACTGCCTGCATGATTCATGGTTTCTCCTTGTGCGCTGCCGGGTACATGCCCCGTCTCCAACTGTTGAAAAGTATAATATCGTATTCAAACATTGTATACAAAAACTTTGCGCAAAATCGGTGTGCCTGGACTGCCGACTGCTATATTATCTATAAGCGACGGCATATTGCCGGTCGCCCGGGTAATGCTCTAATACAGTGCATCCAGGGTATGCGGCGGGTTGCCTGAAGCGGCGCAATGTTGCTTTCATGTTAAGCTCGCGTCGCCTGATTGACTTGTTTTCGTCCCTTTATGGTTAAGCCACGTACAGAAGAAGAACCGGCCGCAGCGAAAAGCGCCAATGAAATCGCCGAAGACATCGCCGCCGCCATCGCCGCGCGCCAGCTGCCGCCCGGCACCAAGCTGCGCGAGGAAGCGCTGTCGCGCCTGTATTCCGTCAGCCGCACCAAGATTCGGGCAGCGCTCCTGACCTTGTCCAAGGACAAGCTGATCAACATCATTCCCGACCGTGGCGCCTTCGTCAGCCAGCCTACCGAGACCGAGGCGCGCGAGATCTTCGCCACACGCCGCATTCTTGAGGCGGCGATGGCCAGGGAATTCATCGCCAAGGCGAAGCCGGCCGATTACCGGATGCTGGAAAAGCATCTCAAGGCGGAACGCGCCGCCATCAGCGGCAGGGATTCGAAAGCCCGCTCGCAGCTGCTGGGCGACTTCCATGTGCTGCTGGCCGAAGTGGTCGGCAACCAGGTCCTGACCGAAATTCTCAAGGAACTGGTGGCGCGCAGTTCGCTCATCACCATGCTCTACCAGTCCGATCTCGACGCGGTCTGCTCATCGGACGAACACATGGAATTCCTCGAGGCGGCCAAGGCCGGAAAGGTGGACCGCGCCGTCAAGCTGATCCTTGAACATCTCGATCATGTCGAGTCCGCCCTGCATTTCGACAAGAGCGTGGAAGACAGCAGGAAGGATCTGGTCTCGGTGCTGCTGGCCTGAGATCTGCCAAGCCTGCGCGAAATCACGGCCATACGCCACCGCGCTTTACAGAATTGAATTCAGGCAGTGGGCAGTGATGCTGTCGAGAGAAAGTGCCCTGCCATTCGCGGACGTCGCGTGAACATCGCGCCGATAGTCAGCCCGCAAGCCGGTCTCTTCATGCCTCCGCGGGCAGATCCTGCTGCAGGAAGCGTTCGAACTTGTCGGCCGGCAGCGGCTTGCTGAAGTAATAGCCCTGCACCTGGTCGCACTTGTTTTCCTTCAGGTAGTTGAGCTGTTCCACGGTTTCCACGCCTTCCGCGATGACTTGCAGGCGCAGGTTGTGCGCAAGCGAGATGACTGACATCACGATCATCGCATTGTCCGGGTCGGTGGTGAGATCCCGCACGAAGGACTGGTCGACCTTGAGCACGTCTATGGGGAACTGCTTCAGATACGACAGGCTGGAAAAGCCCGTGCCGAAATCGTCGATCGACAGGTGGACATCGATGTTCTTCAGCTCGTGCAATGTGCGGATGGTGTGCTGCACATCCACCATCACCGTGCTTTCGGTAATTTCCAGTTCCAGGTTGCTCGGATCGAGCCCGCTTTCGGCCAGCGTGTTCTGGATCGTGCGTACCAGGTTAGGCTGGCTGAACTGGCGCGCCGACAGATTGATCGCGATGCGCAGTTGTCCCAGTCCGGCCTGCTCCCATTTCCTTGCCTGGCTGCAGGCGGTGCGCAACACCCACTCGCCGATGGCGCCGATCAGTCCGGTTTCCTCGGCCAGCGCCACGAAGTCGGATGGCGGAATCAGGCCGAGTTCCGGATGCTGCCAGCGGATCAGCGTCTCGGCGCCGACCACGCGCCCGGTGTTGACGTCCACCTGAGGCTGGTAGTACAGCAGCAGTTCCTGCCGCTCCAGCGCGCGCCGCAGGTCGCCTTCCAGCCGCAGGCGCTTGGCGGCGCGTTCATGCATGCGCGGCGCGTAGAACTGGAAATTGTTGCGTCCCTTTTCCTTGGCGCTGTACATCGCGATGTCGGCGTGCGTGAGCAGGGTTTCGAAATCCTCGCCGTCGGTTGGATACACCGCAATGCCGACGCTGCAGGTCGGGAAGAAATCCTTGCCGTCCACCGGCACCGGACGGGCCAGCGCCTGCATCACCCGCTGCACCACCTTGGCCGATTCGGCCACGTCTTCGGACTCGGGCAGCACCAGCACGAACTCGTCGCCGCCGTAGCGTGCCACGGTATCGGTATCGCGCACCGCGCGCTTGAGGCGGGAGGCGATGGTCTTGAGCACCAGGTCGCCGGCGCGGTGGCCCATGCTGTCGTTGACGAACTTGAAGCGGTCGATATCCATGAAGGCCACGCACACCAGTTCGCCATGGCGCGCCGCCATCGTCAGCGCCTGCGTGACCCGGTCGCGCAGCAGGTTGCGGTTGGCGATGCCGGTCAGCAGGTCGTAATTGGCCTGGAACTCCAGCTCATCCTGATAACGCCGCATCTCGGTGATGTCGTACTGCGTGATCACGAAGTGGCTGACGCTGCCGTTATCGATGGCTACCGGTGCCACATACACGTCGCTCCAGAATTGCGAGCCGTCGCGCCGGTGCTGCGACACGATGGCATGGGACTGCGTGCCCGCATGCAGCGCGGCACGCAGGTCGGCGAGGCCGGGCTGGTCCTCGCCCGTGCGGGCCAATAGCGCGAACGGTTTGCCGACGACATCATCGGCGTCGTAGCCGGAGATCCGTTCAAACGCAGGATTGACATACTCGATTGAAAAATGCGGGCGGCGCGCCGAAACGATGATGATCGCATTGGCACTGGCTTCGATCGCGCTCTGGCGCAGCTGCAGGTCCTCGCTTGCGAGCCGCAGCTCCGCGGTGCGCTGCTCCACGAGGCGTTCGATTTTCCGTTCCCGGTTGGCCGCGGCCCGGCGATTGTTCGCCGCGAACAGGGTTATCAGCATGCCGAACAGCAGCACCAGCAGCGAACCGCGATGGCTGTAGATGAAGGTCGACGAGTTGCCCGACACCTGCACATGCCAGGCCGTGCCGCCCACGTCGAAGGATTCGCTGACCAGCATCGGCGGCTCCAGCACCCTGCGCAGGAGGCCCGCCTGCGGTTCATCCGGCCCTTCCTCGGCAGCATGATGCTGGAAGGCGAGATGCTTGTCCTGCGGCGATACTGCCGCCGAGATGCTGATGTCTATCCCCGGCATCGACAGCGCTTCCTTGCCGAGAATCTTGCCCACCAGGCTCTTCGAATTGAAGACCGCCTGCGTCACGCCGAACATGGCGCGCCGGCGGTCCTCCGCCGAGCCTAGCGGCATGTCCCTGCGATACAGCGGCATGATCACGAAAAATGTGGGTTCGCGGGAATCCGCCATGAGCAGCTGCACGATGCCCGTGGCCGACGGCTTGCCGCTTTCCACAGCGCGCCAGGTAGCGGCGGCGCGCTGCGGGTTGAACAGTGCATCGTTGCCGATGCGGATGTCATTGTTTTCCTGCGGTGCGATATAGACGGTCGGCAGGTAGATGTCGCGCGTGCCGGCCGGGACGAAACCGCGATCCTTGAATTCGGTGATCTGATATCCCGGAAAGACGCGGCGCATCGAGGATTCGAAACGCCTGCGTTCCGCTGCCGTTACAAAGCGGTGATAGGTGAAGCCTTCAATATAGGGCTGCCGCTCGAGTAGCGGAAGGGTGAAGGTCTGGAATTCTTCGCGCGTGACTTCGCCTACCGCCGCAAACAGTTGGTTGACTGCCTGCAGGCTGGCAATGGCATCGCCGACTCCTTGCTGCACGTCGGCAATATAACTTTCCGCTCGCCTGCGGAAATCCAGATTCGCCTTGTCGCTCTCGAGTTCGAAGGTAAAGACAAATAGCGCGATTGTCGTGATGAGGCCGAGGATGAAGGTGGCTGCCGCGGCCAGACCAGGCGAGCGCATGCGGTTTTGATGCGACATGAATGCTGCGTATCCCTTGCAATGCTCCCTGAAGCGGTGCTTGTTTTTTTGCCATCATACTGGATGCGCTTCGATGTTGGCGCACTTGCGCGCCATGGCATGGAGTTTGCGCAACAAGCCTTGCGCTTTCTTCTGCGAAATTGCTTGAGCGAAAGGAAACGGTTGCAAAGATGTCACATTGCCGAGCAGCTGGCGGCACAGGTTCGGCAGGCTTCCGCGCAACGGGCCATCTCGCCATCGGGATCGGCATGCTCTTCGCAAAGGGCGGCGCAGGCATTGCAGATTTCCGCGCATTCCTTGGCAAGGTGCATGTGATGCGGCGAGCGGCGCGTCATGAAGTCGGCATGCACCAGGCAGATTTGCGCGCAGTCAAGCAGCGCCACCAGATGCTTTGCCTCGCTGTGCACATGGCCGCCATGCAGGACATGGGCCGCGGTTTCGGTGCAGAGGCGGTGACATGCCAGACAGTTGTCAAGGCACTGCTTCATTTCGGGACTCATTGCTTGGGCCATGCTCATTCTCCTTATCACGTGACAATGCCGGCCGGGCAGTACACATGCTTCGCAAATGTCTGCAAGGCCGCGGCATGAAAGAGTTAACAAGTTGATAGGTACTTTTCACCGTAAAAGGTTCACGGCCAGCTTCACGGCTGCGCTCACTTCAAAATTGTTTGCACCGCCGCATTGCTGCGAGACCCTCCGCATGCACTTCGCAATGTGCATTTCGCAATCGTCATCGGCAATCGCGAACCGGTGAAGACAGCATTCCGGCTTCAGGAGCCGTAGGCATGCAGCAAGAATTGCTGCAGCGCTTCGGCCGGCGCACTCAGCGCGACGCCTTGCCGCCACAGGACGCCGGCTTCCATGTGCGGCACCACGTCGAAAATCGGCCGCGCCTCGATGCGCTTGCCTTCCAGCGACCAGGGGCGGAATACCATGTCCGACAATACCGTTACGCCGAAACCGTGGGCCACAAGTCCGCGCACCGCCTCGATGGAACTGGTGCGGAACACGATGTTCGGTTTCAGGCGCTTGGATTTCCAGTAGGCGAAGGTGGAGGCCTCGGCTTCGTCGGCAGTCACCAGGATGTAAGGGTGCTGCGCGATATCCTTGAGCGAAGGAGAGGCGAGTTGCGCGAGCGGATGTTCCGGCGCCATCCACAACTGGCGTCTCGAACGAACCAGGATGGCATGTCCGAAACGGTTGAGTTTCTGCACGTTGGACAGGATCGCCACGCCCAGCTCCACTTCGCCCTTGCTCACCGCCTCCTCGATGCCCGGCCTGTCCATGTCGCGCAGATCGATTTCCACATCGGGATAACTGGCTCGAAAGCGCGCCAGCAGCTCCGGCAGGAAATAGCCGAGCACCGTGTACGACGCGGCGACGCGGACCGTGCCGCGCAGGTTGTTGGCGCGGAAGCGCGGCTTGTGCATTGCATCACGCACCGAATCAAGGATATGGCGCGCGTGATGGAAGAAATCCTCGCCGTCGGCGGTCAGCGCGACGCCCTGCGGCAGCCGGTCGAACAGGCGCACGCCGAGCTGCTGTTCCAGCGCGAGGACGGCATTGGTGATGGCTGACTGGGAGACATGTTCATTGCTTGCCGCCATCGAGAACTGCCCGGTGCGCGCCGCGGCGACGAAATAACGCAGCTGCCTGAGAGTGACATTTTCCGCCATGTGAATTTCGAATACCAGAGTTGTGTATTTGTGATTTTACGATAGCTTGCGGGATTACTATACTGAACTTACAGCCCCAAAAAGGATGGAGACATTAGCGATGAACGCACCCCTGACATCGGATCAGCGCAAGCTGCTCGACAACATTTCCCTGGACGACAAATTCACGCTGGAGCGCGGACGCGCCTTCATCACCGGCACGCAGGCGCTGATCCGCCTGCCGATGATGCAGCGCCAGCGCGACGTGGCGGCCGGCCTGAACACCGCCGGCTATATCACCGGCTACCGCGGTTCGCCGCTCGGCAACGTCGACATGACCGCCATGAAGGCGAAGAAGTATCTTGAGCAGCATCATGTGCAGTTTCATCCGGGAATGAACGAGGATCTCGCGGCCACGGCGGTCTGGGGCACGCAGCAGGTCAATCTCTTCCCCGACGCCAAGTACGACGGCGTATTCTCCATGTGGTACGGCAAGGGCCCCGGCGTGGACCGCTGCGGCGACGTCTTCAAGCATGCCAACATGGCGGGCACCGACAAGCATGGCGGCGTGCTGGTGCTGGCCGGCGACGACCATGCGGCCAAATCCTCCACCACCGCCCACCAGAGCGAGCACATACTCAAGGCTTGCGGCATCCCGGTGCTCTATCCGTCTTCCGTGCAGGAATATCTCGATTACGGCCTGCACGGCTGGGCGCTGTCGCGCTATACCGGCCTGTGGGTCTCGATGAAATGCGTGACCGACATCGTCGAATCCGGCGCCTCGGTCGACCTCGCGCCGGAGCGCGTCAACATCGTCATTCCCGAAGACTTCGAACTGCCTCCCGGCGGGCTCAACATCCGCTATCCGGATGCCGTGCTCGACCAGGAAGCGCGGATGAACAATTACAAGTGGTATGCGGCGCTGGCCTATGTGCGCGCCAACAAGCTCAACCAGATCATCTGGGACAGCCCGCGCGCCCGCATCGGCATCGTTACCGCCGGCAAGTCCTATCTCGACACCCGCCAGGCGCTCGACGACCTCGGCATTGATGAAGGCGTCGCCCGCGAGATCGGCATCCGCCTCTACAAGATCGGCATGACTTGGCCGCTCGAAGCCGAAGGCGTACGCCACTTCGCGCAGGGCCTGGAGGAAATCCTGGTGGTCGAGGAAAAGCGGCAGATCCTGGAATACCAGCTCAAGGAAGAGCTCTACAACTGGCGCGACGACGTGCGCCCGCGCGTGGTCGGCAAGTTCGACGACACCGGCGAATGGAGCGGCAACCACCGCGAAGGCCATGGCAACTGGCTGCTGCCGGCGACCTATGAACTGAACCCGGCGCAGATCGCGCGCGCCATCGCGGCGCGCATCTCGAAATATTTCTCCGGCCATCCGATCGAGCAGCGCGTCAAGGAGCGCATCGCCTACCTCGAAGCGAAAGAGGCAGTGCTCAAGGTCGGCAGCGGCAAGCCCGATCCGAACAAGGACCGCATCCCGCATTTCTGCTCGGGTTGCCCGCACAACACATCGACCAAGGTGCCGGAAGGCAGCCGCGCGCTGGCCGGCATCGGCTGCCATTACATGGTGCTGTGGATGGACCGCCAGACTTCCACCTTCACCCACATGGGCGCCGAAGGCGTGACCTGGGTCGGCCATGCGCCGTTCACCAGCGAAAAGCATGTCTTCGCCAACCTCGGCGACGGCACCTATTTCCATTCCGGCCTGCTGGCGATCCGCGCCGCGGTCTCGGCCAAGGTCAACATGACCTACAAGATCCTGTTCAACGACGCGGTCGCCATGACCGGCGGCCAAACCTTCGACGGCCCGCTCGATCCGGCCACCATCTCGCGCCAGATCGCGGCCGAAGGCGTGCATCCCATCATCGTCGTCACCGACGAGCCGGAGAAGTATCCGGCCGGCGTCAACTGGGCGCCGGGCGTGACCATCCGCCATCGCGACGAACTCGATGCGGTGCAGAAGGAACTGCGCGAGGTCAAGGGCGTATCCGCCATGATCTACGACCAGACCTGCGCTTCGGAGAAACGCCGCCGCCGGAAAAAAATCGGCAAGGACGGCAAGCCCGGCTATCCCGATCCGGCCAAGCGCGCCGTCATCAATGAAGCCGTGTGCGAAGGCTGCGGCGACTGCAGCGTGCAGTCGAACTGCCTGTCGATCGAGCCGCTGGAAACCGAGTTCGGCCGCAAGCGCCAGATCAACCAGTCGTCCTGCAACAAGGATTTTTCCTGCGTCAAGGGTTTTTGCCCGAGCTTCGTCACCGTCGAAGGCGGCCAGCTGAAGAAGCCGAAGAAAGCCGCCGTTGCCCAGGATGCCGGCGCGAAGAAGCTGCCGATCCTCGACGGCAGCAACCTGCCGTATCCAGCGCTGCCGACCACGGCCGAGCCGTTCGGCATTCTCGTCACCGGCATCGGCGGCACCGGCGTCGTCACCGTCGGCCAGATCCTGGCGATGGCGGCGCACGTCGAAGGCAAGGGCTGCTCGGTGCTCGACATGAGCGGCCTGGCGCAGAAGGGCGGCCCGGTGATGTCGCATGTGCGCCTGGCCGACAGTCCGGACAAGATCCATTCGACCCGCGTCGGCACCGGCGCGGCCGACCTCGTGATCGGCTGCGACATGATCGTCACCGGCAGCCGCGATGCCTTGTCGCGCATGGGCGAAGGACGCACCCATGCCGCGGTCAACGGTACCGGCAGCCCGACCGCCGCCTTCGTCAAGAACCCCGACTGGAAATTCCCGGGGCAGGCGGTCGAAGCCGACATCCGCAATGCCTGCGGCAGCGACAACGTCGATTTCGTCGATGCCGGCAAGGTGGCCACCGCACTGATGGGCGACAGCATCGCCACCAACATGTTCATGCTCGGCTATGTCTGGCAGAAGGGTTGGGTGCCGCTGTCCGAAGCCGCCGTGATCAGGGCGATCGAACTCAACGGCGTCTCGGTGGACTTCAACAAGCAAGCCTTCATCTGGGGCCGCAATGCGGCGCATGATTGGGCCGCGGTCGCGCGTCTTGCCAAGGTCGACGACACGGCGGCGCAGGTGATCGAATTCAAGCGTTCGCCTTCGCTCGACGATGTGATCGCCGCGCGCGTCGATTACCTGACCAAGTACCAGAATGCCGCCTACGCCCAGCAGTATCGGGAGTTCGTCGAGCAGGTGCGGACGGCGGAGCGCAATGCCGCCGGCGACAAGTCGCACAAGCTGACCAGCGCGGTCGCCCATTACCTGTACAAGCTGATGGCCTACAAGGACGAGTACGAAGTCGCGCGCCTGCATGCCGACACCGCATTCAAGGCCAAGATCGACGGCATGTTCGAAGGCGATTACAAGATCAAGTTCCATCTCGCCCCGCCCCTGCTGGCCAAGCGCGACGCCGAAGGCCACCTGATCAAGAAGGAATACGGCCCGTGGATGCTGAAGGCCTTCGGCATGCTTGCGAAGATGAAGGTCTTGCGCGGCACGGCGCTCGATGTGTTCGGCTATACCGAGGAACGCAAGACCGAGCGTGCGCTGATCGGCCAGTACAGGCAGACGGTCGCGGCATTGCTGCCGAAACTGACGCCGGACAACCTGGCGACGGCAACCGCGATCGCCAGCATTCCGGACGCCATTCGCGGCTTCGGCCATGTGAAGGAAAGGCATCTGAAGGCGGCGCGGGAAAAGGAAGCGGCGCTGCTGAAGGAGTTCGACGCGCCGGCGGCAAAGGGAACGACGACCGCGCACGCGGCGTAATTGATCAATCGGCGGCGGGCGCACGGGCAGGTTTGCACGGGCTTTGCGTCCCGCCGTTCGGGTTGATCATCAAGTCGCGCACGACCGGCCGTGCAGGCCTCCGTGCCTGCACGGATCGTTTCATCAATTTCTAAAAAACAATTCTGGTTTTAGGAAGACTGTCTCCCTGTTTCTTAGGTTTTTCAAGCCGGGATAATCGGCAACACTGTGCTCCATCGATCTCATTTACCGAACCCGTCAATGGAGGCGCCGATGGACGTGCAGATAGTTGCCCGTGAATACTGCTTCACTCCCTTCCTGCAGGAATACCTGGAGCGCAGCGTGCGTTCCGCCTTCACCCATACGCATGACTATGTGAGGCAGGTCGCCGTGCAACTGCGCGAAGTCAGCGCCGCGCGCGGCGGGCGGGAAAACCGCTGCGAAGTGAGCGTCACGCTGCCCGACCGGCCGACCGTGGTGGTGCATGAGGTGCAGGAGAACATGTACACCGCGATCGACTATGCAGTGCGCCGCGCTGCGCATCGCACGAAACGGATGACGATGACGATGCGCAAGAAGCCCGGGCGTGAAGCCTTGCCGCACGATCCCGCCGCGGTGCATAAGGAATAAGCATGCCGAAGACGCGGCGTTCATGGATGAACGCATCAGAGCTGTTGAAGAATCATCCGCAGATCGGCCGCCTGCTCGGCAGCGGCAAGCCGCTGTTGTGGATACCCCGGCGGCGTTCTGTGGCCCTTGGTGCCGCCATCGGCGCGGCGATCAGCGTGCTGCCCATCCCGGCGCAGGCGCTGCTGGCCGCATTCGCCGCCATTCGCTTCAATGCCCATTTGCCGACTGCGGTGGTGCTGACCTTCATCGGCAATCCGTTCACCATGCTGCCCATACTTGGCGCAGCCTGGATGCTGGGCGCATTCTGCCTCGGTCAGCCGCTGGCCTGGCCGGAGACGGCGACGTTTTCCGTCAACATGGACTGGAACGGTCTCGTGCAAGACGCGGGATTGCCGCTGCTGCTTGGCGTTCCCTTGCTGGCGATCCTGTCGGGCTTGCTGGCCTTCGGCATTGCGATTGCAGGGTGGAGGGGGGCGGTCTTGTATCGGTGGCGAAGGCGGCGGACGGATGCGTCAATCAGCGGAGGATGAAAGTACGGCGGTGATGGAGCAATATCCCAGTTGCGTAAAAAGCCGGCTTTGCTGATAGTCGATTTCCCGGCGAAGAATGACGGCCGACCCAACGATATTCTGGGTCAGCCGTATTCATCGGGCCACATGAAGGGCATCAAGCCCTTCAACCAACCCTTCAACTAACGGGTGCTGCCTCCTCGTTGTCAGGCGAAGACACAGGACCGGCGTCCACGGCAACTGGTTCCGCGGTGTCCGAGTTGTTCGATATGATGCTCATGACCAGCGCGAGGAAAGCGTTGCCGGTGTTCGCTCCGCTTCCTCCCGCAGGGGAGCCGGGTTGACTCGCATTACCGCTATTCCCGGTGTTGTTCGCCACTGCGGGACTATTGCTGCTGCCTCCGCCACATGCGGCAAGCGCCACCGTTGCGAATACGATTGCCAAGAGATATTTCATAGGTTGCTCCGGATATGAGTGAGAGATCTACGTGGCGGCCTCGATTACTCTTGCGGCGAGCCTGCCAGAGGTGTCCTCAAATAGGGGAAGGCGGCATCGTAGTTACTGTCGTCGGTATAAGCTCCATCCGTGAACTGCAGCGTGCCCGACGGTGCATCAGCGGGTGCGCATCCAAAGGTGGCCGGGTCGTTAAGGGTGCACAGCTTGCCCATCAATACCCGCAACTCCACATCGACGACATCATCGCCGGGGCGGCGACCATTCGGAAAGCCTGCGGTATCACCGCCAATCACCCCCAGTCGATTCTGAGCACCCTTGGCTTTCGGGGCGATCTCGGTATTCAGGCGCATCATTTCAGAAGGCACTACGTTGGCTGGTTTGTTAAGACCCGGGACACCTGTCAGGAAAGCAGTCACGAGATCATTCCGTGGCAGCTTTGTGGGAGCCTTCACGCCGGCACTTGAGAACTGCGACTCGATAACGGCCGCCAGGGTGGGGTTGGTGATATACGTCAGGAATTGCGCATCGCCGCTAGGCTTGCTGGCGTTGAATTTATCCTTGTCCTTCAGGCCAATGACCACTTCATTCACCAGCGGCATAGCCAGGCGTGATACCTGTGCCCAGGCGCCACCCTCCTTGGTGGTGGTGAATAGTCCGCTGTCAGGCGCTGGATTGATCACCCGGCCCTGACGAAGACTTGCTGTTGTCCATGCCCCGATTACCGGTTCATTTGCGGTACGCAGGCAAGATGTCGGCACCTCGATCGCAATGGCAGTCACATTTTTGCGCGCGAGGTCGTCCCGGGCGGAACGCTCCGCATCCGGATTGAGTTCGACGGCCGGTGTTTTGATGTTGAGGAGGTCGAGCGCTTCACCCACGTTCACGACAAACGGGTCCTTGCGCTGGCCGACGAACATGCGTCCAGGCGAGTCGCATCCGGGAATGTTGACGTTATATAGGTGTTGTCCTGCATAAGCGGCATAATCGGGAATGCTTTTCTTGCCGATGTTATCGACCGGCTTGTCAAATGTCGTACCGCCTCCAGCGGCGTTCGTAACAGCTTGTCGTTGGCCGGAGCGACGGTCGCCCCTGACGATGTTCACCGTATAGGTCTCCTGCATCTGCAGATTGGGAGACTTTGGTGATTCGATCCTGCTGCCATTGATGACAGGAATAGAGACCTGCTTGTCCCCAACCGGCAGTGCGATATCTTTCAATTCATTCTTGAACTGAAACTGGAAGGTCAGGTCTTCCTTGCCATCCCCGTTGTTGTCGACATGAATTTCATAGAGCCCGTTCTGGTTCATCGGGAAAAAAATCGGGCCGCCGGGCGGGTCTTGCAGGGGAATATAGTCTGCGACCATGGTGGTGTAGTTTTCGCGCCCTGGCTCATAGCTGCGAAACATGTAGAAGTCTGTTGCATCGACGCTTGGGTTCTGGGAGATAAAGGGGGCTTCGCGGTGGCTGGAAGCGAAGCCTGGAGAGCTCACTGCACTCATGGCTCCAATGGAAAGTGCTATCGCCGATCGGATTTTAAAATTGACTGCAGGCATGCTTGTCTCCAAACGATGTGAGAAGGTAGAACAAAATGTTCTGGTGGTTTGCAGGAAGTCGATCCTTTGACGTTCTGCCCATGCACCCGGTATAGATTTACGCAACGCTGCAGCTTTGCATCTCTTAAAGAACTTGCACTGCTGACGCAGGCAACGGCGATCTAACAATCCTTGTATGTTCGCTTTTGTTTTTTGGATTCCATTTTCATAAAGGATTAGCGTCTGGTTTGATAAATCTCACGGTTACGTAAATGGAATTTTTCGCCTGCGCAAGAACCGTCGCTAAAACCGGTGGCTTCCACGCGCATCGATTGGCGCATATCAAGTACGGCGATCATTGACAGAAGTACTGTCTGCTATACAAAAATGGGCAGCCGAACCTGAACATGCAAAAGCAAGAATATTCACAGGCAGAGGCCGACCTTCAACTTTCCCGATGGATATGGGCAACAACGAAAGGTGACGAGAGCGCTTTCTCATTGCTTTACGCGGCGACAGTCAACCTGTTGTACGGCCTCGCATATCGCATTACCCGGTCAAATGAGATGGCCGAGGAAGCCGTCGAGAATGCCTATTTTTATGTATGGCAAAACGCTCAGAAATTTAATGTCCTGCGAGGCACACCGATTAAATGGATGATGGTGATATGCCGAAGCCAGGCACTGATGCTACTTCGTTCCCGTGACACCAACACTGTGGTCTATACGGATGATGATTCCTATGCCGACGAGGCTGAAGCCGAGGCGGACCCGCAACTTCTTCTATGCGCGATAGAGGAAAAAAGCGCATTGCATGCCGCGCTCAAAGCCTTGGACGCCGATAGCAGGCAAATCCTGACGCTGGCGTTCTTTCGTGGTCTCACCTATTCGGAAATCAGTTCGCAGTTAGACATGCCGCTTGGCACGGTAAAAACCAAAATGCGGTATACGATGGTCTTCTTGCGCGAGAAGCTCAAAACGCTGAGGTGCAGCAATGTCCGATGAAAAGAAGATATCCGGCGAAGTGCCTATAGACGACGACATCCAGGCATCGATGTTTTCCGAACTCAAGCCTGTACCACTGAGCGACGCTGCTCATGTTCGAATGCTTGGCCGCACCTTATCCCGAATAAGGGAGACTTCCCCTCTATCGTTTGTAACGGTAAGGACATGCGAGGGCGAGTGGAAAGAAATTGGAGCCGGTGTATTTCAAAAACAGTTGCGTGAATCGGGAAAGATGAACGCCTGCATGTACCGCATGCTGCCCGGCAGTGCATTTCCAGCGCATGAGCACGCTTCAGACGAAGAATGTCTGTGCCTTGAAGGCGAAGTCAGCCTTGGTGGTATTCAAATACGCGCCGGCGACTTCCACCTGGCGCCAAAAGGACTGCCGCACGGGGAAATCACAACGGTGGAAGGCTGCCTGCTCTACATTCGGTGTGGTGCAACCTGACTCCAATTGATTCATGTATTGGCACACCGAATTCTGTTCAAGTCAGGCTGCCAAAGCAAACGCCTCAGCAGGTCTTTCACGCCCAGCGCTTGATGTGGAGGCCGGGTGTTATGGAAGTTAATCCAGTCACCAATGACCTTGCTCGCATGCTGCGGCGTCTCGAACCGATGGCGATGCACACACTGCTCCTCCTTTACGATCCGGATGACTCGATCGACCATGCCGTTTTGCTCTGAACAATGCGGCGTAATAAATTCCTGCTTTTACTCATAGCTTTTGAGCAGCGCGGTATAGCCGCGACTGGGGAAGACTACGCCGCTATCGGAGCGAAGCAGGAGCGGTGCAGGCACCGTCCAAATGTTCCGTAGCGGGCGACCTGCGCCTGTTCCAGCGCCGATTCGCGGCCATGGCCTTGCCGGAGCGTGACAGCTTCCGGCTACGTACGGCTCGACTGGAATCAAATTCGGGAGTGGTGTACGGCGGGAGGATGGAGTGGAAAAAGCGATCTCACGCACACAGCAGCGAGCATGGCACCGACGCAAGGGATTTTCTACGGTTAAGTGCTTACGGATACAGCATCGGTTTGCCGCTGGATATACATGTCGTCAAATCCGCATCCGCGTTCATTTATTGATGTTACCCACTACAGCGAAAATTCGAGACAAAATGGGAAGTTTAGTCGACCCCATAGCTATCTCATGCAAAGTCCCCGTATCGAAATCGCGTCCGACGGTCCTGAATTCTCCCGCATCGTTCTCGGACTTTGGCGGATTGCCAACTGGAATATGAGTCCGGCGCAGCGATTGTCGCTGGTCGAACAGGCACTCGAGCTTGGTATCACAACCATTGACCATGCAGACATTTACGGAGACTACGACGGCGAACGCTTGTTCGGCGAGGCACTGGCGCTGGCACCAGCGCTGCGGGAAAAGATGGAAATCATCAGCAAGTGCGGTATCCGTCTACTATCCGCCAACCGTCCGGCGCATCGCCTGAAACATTACGACACAGGCCGCGAGCATATCATCGCCTCGGTGGAAAATACGTTGACGGCGCTGCACGTCGAGTATCTTGATCTGCTCCTGATTCACCGTCCGGATCCCTTGATGGATGCCGATGAAGTGGCCGAGGCCTTCACAGCCCTGCGCCGCGACGGCAAGGTGCGTCACTTAGGCGTCTCCAACTTCACGCCGGCACAGTTCGAGCTGCTGGCCTCGCGCGTACCGCTGATGACCAACCAGGTGGAATTATCGGTGATGCACATGGATGCCATGTACGATGGCACGCTCGACCAGTGTCAGCGTCTGCGCATTGCGCCAATGGCATGGTCGGCCCTGGCCGGCGGACGACTGTTTGACGACAAAGACCCGCGTGCGGAGCGGTTGCGAAAGGCGCTGACCAGCATCGCCGAAAGGCATGGCGTGTCGATGACAACTATCGCCTATGCCTGGATTCTCCGGCATCCGTCCAGACCGCTGGTGCTCACGGGTTCGCAACGTATCGAGGCAATGGAGGAGGCGGTTGCCGCGACCGGGTTGACGCTGGCCCGGGAAGAGTGGTACTCGATCTGGACGGCGTCGACGGGAACGAGTGTTCTTTAAGCTTAAGATCAGCTAAAAAGTGTATGCCGACGGCTTTGTTCGTAGGTCAGTCATGCAGGGAATGCCAGCGTTACACCCTTGCAGAACCGGACGTAAGCTTCTCGACTTGTCCGGTTCCTATTGCCCACCCGGTTGCGAGTTTTCAAGATGGCGAAGAATGAGTTTTGGGTACGGTCCTCATCGTTTGCCTGACTGGCATCTAAAAGTCTAGATTTCGGGGGCACCTCAAAGCATGAAAACACCTGCAGAGGAATTCGCTTTAGAAGCATGATCTGAGCGGATTCTGCTGGGTCAATACACCTTAGTATGTTGTGCGTTTGCCTTCTGTTGGTGGCATGAAGCTTGTGCGGTTCATCTGCACGAGGAAGTCACGCCAGAGGTGGTGGAAAAAAATCCGCAAGACCGACCGCGAACGGGATGCTGCTGGCCGCGACTGCTGCGGTCCATCCGAGCTTGGATGACCGCGGCACGTTGGCTCATGCCCTGCTGGAAGGCTTGCCCCGACAATCCCCCATCGCCAGAGCTCGCAGCACATTTGAATTTTGCAGTTGGATTTTGTCATGGGTTGTCATATTCGCTTGGACTGAATAACATGAATATCGATAGTTTTGTCGTCAGTTTCATTAACGACCCATACTGAGCCCGAGCTCGAAATAAAACGCGCTTCGCCATCGATATGTTCAACGCCGATAAACGGATCGCTCTCCAGTGACATTACAACCCAGTCCATAATATTTCCAGTTTTTTTATAAAAGAAACCGCAAGATCCATGTGCTGATGCTTCTCCACCAGAATAGACCGAGTTTGCAAAAATTTTGGAAAAACTACTGTAAATATCAGTTAGGTCATCTTCGCTAAAATTGATCTTATTTTCTATGACTACCTTTCCGTTCAACAGTCTAAAACTTAGTAATGCCTCTCCATTAATTGCAATGCAATTTGCATAGAAAAACTTTTCATTGCGTATTAGTTCATTAACATCCAACTCGGTTGCTCCTATTTTGAGTAATCCTTTTTGTGCCATCCTCTGCCCCGATTGCGGGCTTTTCCGGCGTTCCGTATTGGCCAAGTCCATTTTTCTTTAGTCGTTCATTGAACGCAACGTCCCATGTTTTTCCTGTCGTTGATTTCGGATATGCACTAGATCCTGCTACCATATTTACCGGGACTTCTTTTAGCCCAAGAGACTGTGCCGCGGCTAAGCGGCGATTATCAAAACTTACCAAGACGCCGTCTCGATTAATTACGTTCAATGGATCTCCGATCCATCCCTTCTTAAACATCACTTCTACATAATCATTCGGGCTAACCCAAGACTGACTGTAATTTATAGTATTTGGGTCAATGTAGCTTGGATTCAACCCTAAAGGATCATTCCACGATAGAGGATTAACTGCATACCTATAAAGATTAATCCCCCCATCCAACCCAATCGGATCCCGCGTCAGAAACCGCCCCACCTCCGGATCATAATACCGGAACGTGTTGTAATGCAGCCCCGTACTGTCATCCTCATACTGCCCGGCAAACCTCAGCGGCTGTACAAACTCCTCGCCCATTTTCAGCGGCGCATCCAGTACCTGCCGTTTCATCCGGCCCCATGCATCGTACTCGCCTGCCCAGACCAGCCGCCCGTCTTCATCGGTGACTTCCAGCGGCGTGCCGATCTGGTCGGTATGGAAGTAATACAGCTGGCCATGGCCGATACTCCCGTCGCTCCTGACCGACTGGTCGAGTCTTGCCAGCGGCGCATAGCTTGGCCCGCCATCCTGCTCGTACAGATAAGTGCTGGCCCTGTCCGGCGTGATTTCCTGCAACAGCCGCAAGCCTTGCCAGACAAACTTGGTGTCGCTGCGCTGCTGCCCCGGCGCCCAGTCCTGGGCCGATCGGACGGTCTTGCCAATACGCCGCCCCAGCGCGTCATACGCGAAGCGGGTAATGAGTTCTCCCTGCCGGGTATCACCGCGCGCTTCGATCAGGCGGTCGTCGGCGTCGTAGGTGAAATGCTGCTGCTGCCAGGATCCTTTCCTGCGGCTGAGGACATTGCCGAAGGCGTCGTAGCTATAGCGCAGGTCCTGCCAGACCATGAGCCGGTTGTTGCGGACGGCGCCGGCGCTGCGGCCGGTGGAGGTGTCACAGGGATTGTCGGCGTCGTCCCAGCTGAAGTGTTCGGTCCCGGTTTTTGTCAGGCAGCCTAGCAGGCGGCCATCCATGTCGTATCGGTATTGCGTATGGCCGCGCAAGGCGTCGTGGCGCTCGAACAGTTCGTCGGCGGCGTTGTAGCCGTAGCTGCGCCATAACTGGCCCTTGTTCGGCGAGAAGGGGACCGTGTTTGTCCCTGCCTCTGCCTGTTCCGGGCGCATGCTGCTTTGCCAGCTGCGGCGGTTCATTGCGTCGTAACCGAAGCCGGTGCTGAGACGCCCCTGGGTACGGAGGATTTCGCGATGCAGATCGTCGCGTTCGATGTCGCATATCACCCGGTCTCCCATGCGCAACTGGTGCACATGGCCGCTGCCGTAGCTGAGCATGTCGAGCCGCTGCCCTTGCGGCAAGGTTAGCGATAGTGGATTGCCGAGTTCATCGTAGTTGTGCCGCAGGCTGCCGTTGGCGCCGTGTTCGGCGATCAGTTGACCGGCGGCGTCATACTCGAAGCGGACGGTATCACTCTCGATGCCGAGCGCCTTGCCGGCATCGGTCGGCGTGCGGGATGCGCTCAGGAGGCGGTCGAGCGCGTCATAGGCATAGCTGGTGACGGCGGTGTCGGTGTGCCGCGCGCTCAGGCGGCCGGCGGCATCGTATTCCATGCGCGTCACGCGGTGTTGCAGCTTGCCATTGTCGTCGCGGCCGGTGAGCTCCATGACAACCGCATTGCCGGCATCGTCATAGCGGTATTGTTTGACGATGCCGTCGACGCCGGTTTCGCTGACCAGCCGGTCGCCATGGTCGTAGTCGAACTGGTAGCTGGCGCCGTTGGCATTGGTGAGTTTTACAAGACGGCCATGCGCGTCGTACTGGTAACTGACGGTGCGCTCGGTCTTGCTGACAGATCTGATGACCTGACCGCGCCGGTTGTATTCCCAGTGCTCGCTGTGACCTGCGGCGTCGCGGTGCCTTGCCGGCAAGCCGGCGGCATCATATTCGAATTGCTCCTGGGCGCCGTCCGGCCGCAGGATCAGGATGGGTTCGCCGGTGGGCTGGCGTTCGACGATGGTGCGGTTGCCTGCGGCGTCGGTGATGCCGCGCAGGTAACCGTTGCCGTCGTAATCATATCGGGTGGTCTTGCCCGAGCAGTCGGTATAGGCGGTGATCTGTCCGCGCTCGCTCCACTGCATGCGCTTGATGCCGCCGCGCGGGTCCGTGACGGACTCCGGCAGGCCGTCGGCCCGGTAATCGAATTGCGTTTCCCGGCCGAGCGGATCGGCGGTGGACAGCAGCTGTCCGCGCTCGTCATATCGGGCAGTCCATTGACTGCCGTCCGGGAATGTCTGTTGCGTCGGAAGCAGGCTTTCGGCGTGATAGCCGGTGGCGGTGACGCGGCCGAGCGGGTCGGTTTCGCTGATCAGCCTGCCGAGTTCGTCATAGGCCAGTTGCACACTGCGCCGGCCGGGCAGGTGCATGCCGGTCAGGTTGCCGTCCTCGTCATAATCGAATCGGTAGCGGCCGCCGTCGAACCAGACGGCTTCGGTGATCTGGAAATGTTGGTCGTAGCGCCATTGCGCCGTGCGGCCGAGTACGTCTTCGACGCCGCTTGTGCGGTTTTGCGGATCGTAGCGGAACCGGTAATGCTCGCCTTCGCTGGTGCGGTGCTCGACGACGCGCATGCTGCCGCCGATCTCTTCCCAGCGATAGCTGCATTGCATGCCGAGCGCATTGTGCTGCTCGCACATCAGGCCGTCCTGATAGGCGAAGCGGCGCGTCACGCGGTCCATGCGGTCGGTCACGCTGGCAAGCTGGCCGTTGTCGTCATAGGCATAACGCACCAGCATGCAGGGCATTCCGCCTTCGATCAGTTCGATGGCTGTCAGGCGCTGCACCGGATGCGCATAATGCAGGGCGACGCGCTGGCCGCGGCCGGCGACCTGGAGCAGTCTGCCGTGTTCTCCGCGCTCGAATTGCAGATAGTTGCCCATCGGGTCTTCGATGCGCTGCAGATGCGCGATGCCGTTGGCATCGGGCGCATCGAACAGGTGGAATATTCCGTCCAGTCCGTGCGCCAGGTAGCGGCCGTCCTTGAGGCGGCCCAGCGTCAGCTGTTCGGCCCGGGAATAAACCTTCTGTCCCGGTTCCAGCAGCGGAAAGGGAATCTCGCGGCCTTGCACGCCGCAATGGATCAGGCGTTCGCTCTCGATGCGCAGGGATATTTCCCATTCATGCCGCCAGCCTCTGCCGAACATGCCTTCGGCTTGCAGGTCGCTGCCGTAGAAGCGGGCGCCGGTAAGCGGAAGACGTCCAGGCAGGTTGAAGTCGATCTCGTCGTGCGGCAGCAGCAGCTTGCGGCCGGTGGTGATCTCCACCGGATGGCCGATCAGGCCGCTGAGGGCGGGAGCAGCCACGTAGCGGCCGACGGCTTCGCCGGCGGCGAAGCCCGCGATGTATCTTGCCGCGCAGGGCGCAAGCGCCCGCATGCCCTTGCCGGCGGCCTTGCCGGCCAGTCCCGCCAGGCCGCCGGCCAGACCGGCCAGCGTGAAGGCCCAGTCGACCGCGGTACGCAAGGCTTCCGGGATTTCGGGATGGATCTTGAGGTAGCCGGTGCGCCCGCCGCCGATGAAGACATCGGACGAGCCGGTCTGTATCCTGGCGTCGCATTCGGTTCTGTCGTCGATGCGCGCGGCGGCAAGGCCATTGATGAAGACCGTGCCCGAACCTTCGGCCACGCGCGGCAGCGGCGGATGCTTGTCACAGGCCACGCCGCTCAGCTGCACCAGGGCGGCGGCGCGGCCGTTGGTGTAGACATTGGGCGAACCGGTGATGATCTTGCCGGAGGGCGTTCGTATGGCGCTGCCGATGGCTTCGCCCAGCATCAGGATGCCGCTTGCGCCGACTCCCGCCACCAGTCCTGCCAGCAGGCCGACCCCGAAGCCGCAGGTGAATGTTGCGAAGGCGACAGCGGCGATGAGCGCCACGCCGATGGCGGCGCCGATGAGGAAGCCGGCCAGGGCGCTGCTGTGGCTGATGCCATCGTGAATACGTGCGGCTTCGTACATTCAGCCCTCGCCGGCCGGGGATGGGGAGGAAAAGGCGGAAGAGGCGGAAGCCTGCGGCGACGCGTCTTCCGTAGTGCTGCGGGGAGTGAAGCTTGCCAGCCAGTCCGCCCAGATCGCATTGGCGTGGTCGCCGAAGGCGCCGGCGCCGGTTGCCGAAAAAATCAGCATGCCGCGGTTCGGGAAGGGAAAGGCGGCCTGGCGCTGGTGGATGGTCCGGTTGGCGCTCCGGTAGCAGGCGTCGATCTGTTCACCGGCAATGGCGGCGTCGCCGCCGCCGAGGCGGACCGGATTGCGGCCAAGCATCCTGTATCCGGGAATTTTTTCCTTCATGATGCCGATCTAGCGTCCCACGTAATCGGCGAGCGTTTCCTCGGGTTCCATCGAGTCGCGGCCGATGTTGAGGTTGAATGCGCCTTGCGCCGTGTCGGCCTGCACGAAGATATTGGCGGTGCGGTCCAGGTAGCCGTCGGGCAGCAGCAGCGATCCTTCATTGATGATGTAGCAGTGGTCGTGCAGCGGCATGGATGTTCTTTCTGGCGTGCGGTAGGCAGGGGATGAAAAGGCTTGCCATGTCCGCCACGGTCTTGAGTTAAAGAAATTGCAAGAATAATAATAAATTGCCTTGTTTGCAATGTTGTTTGTATGTCATATATCTAGGAAGACTGTCTTGGAATCTGTTCCATAACCCGCGCTCAGCGTTAGAATCCAAAGCGCTTTTAATCCGGGAACGCCTCGGATTCAGGGGCGCAGGGGTACGCGGATACGGGAAAGGGAAAGAACATGGGTACACGACAAACCGAGCCGGACTGGCTCGAAGCGGGTCTGGCAAGGCATCGCCAGAATGACTTGATTGGCGCTGTGAATTTCTATCAGCAAGTGCTGCAGGCGACACCCGACGCCGCCCGTCCGCGCCACTATCTCGGACTCGCGCTCTATCAGCTCGGCCAGGAGGCGATAGGCATGCACATGATGGAGCAGTCGCTGAGCGCACTCGCCGATGATGTCCAGATCCAGCTCAATTACTGCAAGGCGCTGCAGGCCATGGATACGGAAGCGGCCCTGCGGCATCTGCAGACCCTGGAACAGCGCATGCCGGCCGATCGGGACATCGCACTCCATCACGCGGAACTGCTGCGGTCCCTGTCCCGCCCGGGCGAAGCGATTGCCTTGCTCGAACGCCTGCATGCCGCCGCATCCCCCTCCGCCGAGACCCTGCATCTGCTCGCATTGCTCCATTACCGGGAAAACCACCTGGAGGAGGCGACCCGCTGTCACGAGGAATCGGTTCGGCTCAAGCCTGCGCTGGCGAAGGAGTGCCGCATCAGCCATGCGCGGCCGGCTGCGCCCACGGAAAAAAGCGAACTGGTCTGCCCCCTGCGCGATCTCCATGTGATCGACGATTTCCTGGAAGACGTGGCCGCTTACCGGATCGAAGCCCTGGCTCAAGCCTTCCGGCAGACGCAGTACGAAGGCCAGAATTATCCCGGCATGCAGACCGACGGCATGCCCTGTCAGGAAATCATGGAGCGGATCTCGACGATACTGCGCAGGCCGATCAAGACCCTGTCCCCGGATAACGGCGCCTACCGGCTCAGCTTCGGCCATTCAACGGCGCGTACCGACATCCACGTCGATAATGAAACAGGGGAGAGCGGCAGTTTCTATGCCGCCGTGCTTTATCTGAACCCGCCCCGGCAATGCCAGGGCGGAACCAGCTTCTGGAAGCACTTGCCGACCGGATGGGAGAAGCGCCCGTCGCAGGGCGAACTGCGCGCCGGGGGCTATGCGGATTTCAAGGCATTCCAGAAACGATGGCTTCCGAACCATCGGCTATTGCCATTCGGGCAGCTGAAGGAGCAGCGCGAAGCATGGCAGGCTGTGCTTGAAGTGCCAATGCGGCAGAACCGCCTGCTCATTTATCGCGGCGACTATTTCCATTCAATTACCGATGTCTTTGGCGCCACGCCGGAAGACGCGCGGCTCGTTCAATTGTTTTTCTTCGAAGTCCTGCCGGAAGAAAGCAGCACCATTGCGCCGATGGAGGCGGCGCGGGCCGGGCCGATAAAAAGGACCGGCACGGTGGAAGGAGAACGGCGCGCATTGCCCTATACTTCAGTCAGAGATGCCGCCGTATTGACCGGCATGCAGTCATGCGGGCGGCGGCAACATTGAAGGAAATTGAATAATGGCAATGGATTGGTTGAAGGTCTTGAAGCATGTCCCCTGGTCGGAAGTCATCGGCAATGCGCCGGGCGTTGCCGAAAACGCACGCAAGCTGTGGGGCGCGGTGGCAAAACCGCCTGCGGCACCGGTGCATACGGAGTCGGACGTGCACATCGCCTCGCCGCAGGAAGTCATCGCAGATATCGATGCACGGCTGAACGGCGCGGAAGCCGGGATATCGGACTTGCACGCTCAGATGCGCACCTCGTCCGAACTGATCAAGGCGCTCGCCGAGCAAAATGCGCAGCTCATCCAGCGCATCGAAGCCAATCGCAAGCGGCTGGTGACGCTGGCCGTGGCAACCGGCGTGAGCGGAGCCGTTGCCGTCATTGCGCTGATCACCGCCATCGTGCGCACGGCGGCCTGAGCGCTTCGCCGGCCTGACTCCAGCACGACTGCCTCTCAGCGCGCTTCGCGCAGCAGACGCATGCCGACCAGGGTGTAGCGCGTTTTCGCCGGATTCCAGTTCCGGTACGATGAACGCGCACACATGGCCCAGGTATGCCAGGAACCGCCGCGGCGCATCTTCACCGATCCAGTCGCCGGCCCGGGCGGGTTGTCGACCGAAGATTCATCATAGTAGCGGTCGCCGTGCCAGTCGGCGGTCCATTCCCATGGGTTGCCATGCATGTCATGCAAGCCGAAGGCGTTCCGGGCGAAGCTGCCGACCGGCGCGGTGAATGCACAACCGTCACGCCCTTCAAGCCCATGCCGCTTCCATTGAGGCCAGTGCGCTGCGGCATCGCGGTAAAGACATTGGCAACCTTCAGCAGCATTTGCGGAGCGTCTGCTGGCATGCGTGCGGGTGCAGCGCAATGGCCCCGTATTTCCATGCCGACACATCGCCTTGCAGAAGGTGCCCGGTATGTGCCCAATATGTGTCCGATTCCGCCGATGCCATACAGGCTTCATTACATATAATCAATCCGCGAAAGTGTCGGAGGATTAAGCTATAGCCATTCAGCGAGCGGCGTCCAAGCGATTACCGGATTGCATGGGTCTGCACGGGATACAGCAGGGTCAACAATCTGCGATCCGCCAATTGCGTTCGCCAGCTTCGACATCCCCAACATCCCCAACCACCAGACACAACCAGCCTTGCAATGAAGCTTGTACAAAAGATCTTCTCCATCGGCTACGTCATCACCGTCCTGTTCTTTCTCGTCTGCGGCATTGTGCTCCTGGGTTTTGCCGCCAACGAAATGTGGGCTGCCGTCGACCCGGCGGCCGACGTGCCGATGCGCCAGCGCTTCGTTCAGGTGCTCGAGTGCATCGGCTTGCTGACCATTGCAGTCGCGGCCTTCGAACTGGGACAGACCATCCTCGAGGAAGAGGTGCAGCGGTCGGCGAGCATGAGCGCGCCGACGCGGGTGCGGCGCTTCATCTCGCGCTTTCTTGTGGTTGTCATCGTATCGCTGTCCATCGAATGCCTGGTGGCGGTGTTCCAGCTGATTCATACCGCGCCCGAACTGCTGCCCCAGGCCGCATCGATCGGCGTGGCCGCCGGCGTGATGCTGGCCGCCTGGGGCTGGTTCGTCAGCCGCAACGTGGCGGCGGAAAACCTGGAGCCGACGGCCATGCAGCAGGCCAAGGCGGAAGACCACAAGATCGAGACTTGAGGGAGCGCCGAGCCGGTCCGATTACAGCACAGCGCAGTGCTGCGTAGCTTGCGGGAATACTGAACCCGGCGCGCCGTTCTGGCGGTCGCCGGGAACAACCGGCATGCATTTTCCGGACGAGCGGATGTCGCCAGGTAGAAGAGCTTCCTGATATTGGCAGACAACATGCCGCTCTGCGCGGGGGAACACGCGGTACAGGGTCAATGGAACTTTTCCTGTTTGATCTGCCACACATGCTGCTTCAACAGGACCCCTTCAATTTCCATTGACATGCATGTCTTCCGCCATCGTCCCAATGCTCCATCGCCCCCGGCCAAGCCCGGGGCCGCCTTCCACCAGCGACTGCAGGATCTGCTTCGGCAGTTGAACATTCCCGTGGCACCGGGCCCCGCCGCCGACGCCTACGTCCTTCGCTTTGCCGAGGAGCCCAGCCTTTATGTGATGAGCGCCGCCTCCGGCACCGTGCTGTTCGCTGCTTGCGAAGCCGGCGTCTTGCCGCCCGCTTCGCCGGCTGCAATGCTTTCCGGCTTGCTGGCGCTTAATCACCGACCGTCCTGCGACACCGACGTGAACGTCGGCCTGGATACCGGGAGCGGCACCGTCGTCGTCTCGTCCCGGTGCCGGCTCACCGCAGTCGACGCCGCCCTGTTCAAGTCGGTCCTCGACGCCATCCGAAGTACGGCAAGCGCCGCGCGAGCCATTATTTCCGGGGCTTCGGTCTCAGGCACGCGCCGGCCTGCACCCCGCTGATGATGAAGATGACCGCTGCGGCAATCCCGGCCCGCCGTTTTTATTAACTCTCTCTTGTAAAGCAGTTCCTATGGCAATTTCACCTCCTTCCACGCCTTCTGTGCCACTTACTGCGCGGCAACGCGTCTCGATCAGTCATCTTGTTCATGCTGGGGATTCCGTTGCGCCGGTGGCAGAAGCGATTCATCAGACGCAGATACCGAAAGCGCTTGAAAGAATATCGTCTCCCCCGAGGAGCAATATGACCGAGCCGGAGGCTGAGGAATTACTGGTGGTTCTGTCGCAAAAGCCGGGCCGCGCCGAACCGGCGGCCGATGTACCGGCCTCCCTTGGACTGCCAGCGAAACTGGCATTGGCTGGCGCCGCGCCGCAACACGCTTCATCGCATCTGCTGGCGGCGCGTCAGGCGGCTACGTCGAAAAGACCCAGGGAGCGGAGTGACTCACCGCCAGCCAATGCCGCCGCATCCGCAGTCGTCACCAAACGCGCAAAGACCATGGCCGCGCAGCCGCATGCGGCAAGCCCGAAGCCGGGACCCTCCTTCTTCGAGAACCAAGGCCTCGGCACGCTGACATGCCTGCAGCATGCTTTCAACAATGCCTGGCAAACGCACGCATGGGATATAGACGCTGCCGATGTCAGTTACGGGGCTGACATCGGCCTCGTATGCCGGGATGGGCGGTTTGCACACCGGCAGATGATGCGACTTGAAGTCGACAAGGAACAACTTCGCGCCATCGAACCCTTGTTGTTGGGCGAGTTGGAAAGAATGGTGGTTTATCGCGGACGGTACACGATGGAAGAAGAGGTGCAGGGCCACTATACGGCCTTGCTCAAGCAGGACGGTGACTGGTATGAACTCGACTCGTTGAAGCCGGCGCCCCGCAAAGTCGACGCCTCCGCATATCTTGCGGAAAGCCTGACGGAAGGCAGCACCCTGCTGGCTGCCGTGCCGTCGCAGTCCTCGCCCCGCATCAGGATTGCCATCGACGCCTTGGCGCACGGCGCCTTTTCCTATGCCTGCCGTCTTTTGGGCCGCCTCTACGGCACGCAGCCGATCGAGGCGCTGTCGAACAGGCTTGCGGAGCAACATCCTGACGATCCGGTGTTGACCCCGGAGAGACTGACGGCATACCTGCAGTCGCAGGGCATAAGCGCCTCACATGAATTGCTTCCGACGGTTGGCCGGGAAGGCAGAGATCTGCAGGATAGGCTTGATGGTCATCTTGCGGGTCACTCCCAGGGGATGCTTTGGGTGCGCACCTCGCCGTTCGTTATCGCCGTCAGAAAGCGCGGCGAGACCTGGGAGACGCTCATGCAGGATCTTGATCATGATAATGCGCCATTCGTCAATCGGACGCCTGCCGCAGTCTGGTCGGCGCTGCAGGAGAAATTCGATGAACAGCATAACGTAGCGAGCGACCACCGAAAACCGGAAATCGAAGCTGAACGTGCAGCGGTTGATTTTATCGGCCTCGCCGAAGCGCTGCCCGATACCTGGCCAGTCGCTACGCGGGCCGCCAGCATGGAGGAGGGCGTTTCACGCAGCCAGGCGACAGATTCCAGGACTGGAGAGATCCGCCGGGTGAGAAGTCGGAATCCTTATTTCGCGGTAATCGAGTTCAATCCCAAAGGAGAGCTTCAGATTGCTGCATACCGGATTCAGAGGAACAATACTGCGGAAGCGAGGCAACTCGCCGAGCAGACCCGGAAGGACATTCGGGAAGGCAGATTTGATGAAGCCGGGCATCGTGACGAGTTGTGGCGCCTTCATGGAAAACCGACCAGTGCGGCTCCAGGTGTGCATTGGGGTGCAACAAAACATTTTTGGAAAGTAAATTTCAATACGCCTTGCATTGGTACGCCGGCCTCGCAAGAAAAGGCGAAACCTGCGTTGACGCAGATCTTCAATGTGTCCAAGGATTCGGAGGGAAATTATGACAATCACGCGATCAAGCTAGCGCAGGATGAGGCGGAATCCGTATGGAAACGCGTGGTGACCGGTGAACTGACTTTCGAAGAATTTCTTGCCGAACGCCAAAGAGTGAAACCGGTGCACACAGCTAAATACCATAGCGGGATGAAGTACGTTACATGGATGGACAGCGGGCGCTCATGGGTAGTGACTTTCCGGGCAGACGCAAAGACGCCGGGAGGCAAAGCATATGCCACGAAAAATTTCCGGGCGAAAAGCCACAGTTTTGACGATGCCATGGCTGCTCTAGCGGAAGCCAAGAAATTCGCATCGACCGTTACGCTTGGCAAACCCGATGGCCGTAAGCCTTCGAAGAAGTAACACGGCACGGACGCGATCAGTTGATCAGTTGATCAGCTGAAGTGCCGTGCCATTGCGAGCATCGCCGCATCATATGATCGCCATTTGCCGGAACGAATCCCTTGGTGCCGAGGACCCTTGACAGTCAAGGCATGAACGACGCCGTCGGCGGTGGTAAAGATGCCGATGCGGTCTTCGCATCGCTGCCAAGGGCTTGCAAGCGGGGTGATCGCGCGACCACATGCCGCAACTTGGCATCCTTCGCAGCGCCATGCCCAGGCATATGAACACGTTTCGATATTGGCTTGATATTCAATGAAGGTTACCATGCGAAACCATGTCGGTCACGATTGACCGCCGCCGGCCTGCAACCCGGGCAGGCACCATGTCAAATCGATGGAGATCATGAATGCACAAATGGAAGATCCACGCCACAGCTCTCGCCCTTGCATCGGGACTTTGCCTGGCCGCCTTGCCGGCATGGGCGCAAGACGTCATCAAGCTGTCCACCACCACCAGCACGGAGAACTCGGGCTTGCTGAAATTCCTGCTGCCCGCCTTTGAAGCAAGGACGAACAGCAAGGTCAATGTCATTTCGGTCGGTACCGGAAAGGCGCTCGAACTGGCAAAGAACGGCGATGTCGACGTCACGCTGGTCCATGCGCGCGCAGCCGAAGACAAGTTCGTCGCGGAGGGACATGGCGTCGATCGGCGCGATGTGATGTACAACGACTTCATCATTGTCGGCCCGGTCAGCGACCCGGCAGGCATTGCCGGCAGCAAGGATGTGATCGCGGCAATGAAGAAGATCGCCGGCAGCAAGGCCAGATTCATCTCCCGCGGCGACAACTCCGGCACCGACCAGATGGAAAAAGCCTACTGGACGGAGGCGGGCATGAAGCCGCAGGGCGCCGCCTATGTTTCAGCCGGGCTGGGCATGGGCGAGGTGCTCAACATGGCGGCGGAACTGCAGGCCTACACCCTGACCGACCGTGCCACCTACGGCGCCTACCGCGCCAAGACCGGGCTGGTCGTCGCGGTGGAGGGCGACCGCAAGATGTTCAATCCCTACGGCATCATCGCGGTCAATCCCGCCAAGTACAAGGACATCAACTACAAGGGCGCCACCCGGCTCATCGAGTGGATGACTTCGGCCGAAGGCCAGAAAAAGATTGCCGAGTTCAAGGTCGATGGCCAGCAGCTCTTCTTCCCTGCCGCGAACAATGGCAGGTAATGCGAGCCCGGGTCAGCGAATGGCCCGAACTGATATGGATATTGCGTTTCAACCCCCGCCGCGGCGGGTGTAGCGATCGAAGTAATCAAGGAAGTCCCGCCGTTCAGCGGCATCAAGGCCGATGAAACGGAAGCGCACCATCAGAACGGGCAGCACGATCCCGGCAATGCGCCGGGGCGGCGCGGGAGCGGCATGGATCTCCACCTTTCCCGAACCGATGGCGATCCTGTAGCAATGCCCGTTGTCGAGGGCGCTGCTTTCAATGGCCGCATGGCGCGTCGCGCCCGGCAGCCAGCGTATGAGATCGGCTTCGGTGCAGCCCATCTCGCGCACCAGCAGCGCCGGGACCTGCCGGCTGTCCTGCCCGTCGAACGCATCGTCGCGGCCAGCCATCAGCGAGCGGGCATCATCCGCCTGCCACCGGAGGCCAGATCGCGATCACATCGCCATCCGCGAGCGAACGCTCGCCGCGCTGCGCCGGCTCCACGTACACGCCGTTGATCAGCACCAGGTGCACCAGTTTCTCGGGCAGGTTGAAGCGTCCGATCAGCTCGCCGAGCCGCGTCTGCGGCGCCACTTCAAGCTCCACCGCATTGTACTTGCGCTCCGGCGGAAGGTAATCGGTCAGGGTGGCGAACAGCTTGAAGGTGACTTTCATGGATGGCGCCACTCCGGCTGCTTGCGGGTGCTGGCGATGTAGGCTTCCGGCAGGCACAGCGGATTGGCCAGCAGCGCCTGCTTCCAGCCGCCAAGCTTGACCCGCGATTCGATCAGGCCGCGCAGCAGGCCGACATGCTCGGTAAAGCCGATCGCATTGGCGCCGACCAGCACATCGCCGTCGAATTCCAGCCGCACATGGCGGAAGGCTGCCTCATCGGTCAGTTCCACATGGTCGCCGCCCGGCACGCCATGCCAGCGGCCGAAGGAAGTGGAAATCAGGCCCAGCGTGTCGAGCACATTGATCTGCGTGACCCCGCGCTGCACCGCATGCCTGCCGGCCATGTTCATCGCCGCGCAATAGGCCTGGTCGGCGGCATTGGGCTGGATGGCCGACACGATGGTCTGGTCGAGAATCGGATCATAGGCTTCCGCGCAGTCGCCCGCGGCATAGACGCCCGGCACCGAGGTCTGCATGGTCTCGTCGACCAGGATGCCCTGCAGGCACTTGATCGGCGACTCCTGCAGGAAGCCGATATTGGGCTTGACGCCGGTGGCGGAAATGATGAGGTCGGCTTCCAGAGTGCTGCCGTCGGACAGGCGGGCCAGCAGCGGCGAGCTGCCGGACAAGTTGCGTTCGATGGCATCGACCCGCGTGCCGGTATGCACCGCGACGCCCTTGCCTTCGCACCAGCGCCGGATCATGTTGCCGGCGGCGTCGCCCATCATGCGCGGCACCATGCGTTCGCCCATCTCCACCACGGTCAGTTGCACCCCGCGCATGGCCAGTGCTTCGAGGATGATGCAGCCGATGAAGCCGGCGCCCATCTGCAGCACCCTGGCGCCCGGCGCGGCGCGCTCGAGAATGGCGCGGGCGTCTTCCAGCGTCCAGCAGTTGCGCACGCCGTCGAGTTCGATGCCGGGCACCGGCGGTCGGGCCGGCACCGAGCCGGTGGCGATCAGCAGCCGGTCGTAGGGAATCAGCGCACCATCTTCCAGCACCGCCTGCCGGGTGCCGGTATCGATGCGCATCACGCGGCCGCGCACCTGCTGGACGCGCAGCCGCTCGAAATGGTTTTCCTCCTTGCGCAGCCAGGTGCCGCGCTCGTCGATGGATCCGTGCAGCAGATAGGGAATCGCCATCCTCGAATAAGGACGTTCCGGTTCATCGCCGATCAGCACGATGCTGTCGCCGGCGGCATGCTTGCGAATGGTCTCCGCCGCAATTACGCCGGCGGGGCCGTTGCCGATAATGACATGTTGCATGATGTCCTCTTTCATGGAGATCGCCTGCGGTGCAGGCGCTCATAGACGCAGATCAGACGTCGATCAGACGCGGGCAAGACCGGGGCGCGGCTCTGCCGCGCTCCGGTCTTGCCCGGGCCGATGCGCAAGCCTACAGGCCGAGACGACTGCGCGTCTGCTCGGTCAGCTGGCCTTCCTGGGTCCAGCCGCGCGCGGCATAATACTCCGGCAGCATCTTGTCGAGGCCGCTCACCAGGCCGGCGGCGGGGCCGGTCTTGGCGGGCTCGGTCATCAGCCGCTTCGGCAGCGCATCATCCTTGTGGGTGAAGCCGGCGCGGTTGTTGAAGTCGCGCTCCATGTTCCAGATGCGTTCGCCGATCAGCGCCAGGTTCTCCATGTCGAAGGATTCATCGCAGGCCGCATGCAGTTGCGGCTGCAGGTCGGCCATGGTCCAGGCGAAGGTGGTGAACACGCAGACGCCGGCCGAATCGAACACCGCCGTCGCATCCTGGAAAGCCTTGACCAGCTCCGGCTTGCCGTCGGTGACCAGCGGATCGGTCTTGACCGGGATGCCGAGCACTTCCGAGGCCACGGTATAGCCGCGCAGGTGGCAGGCACCGCGATTGGAGGTCGCATACGCCAGGCCCATGCCCTGGATGCCGCGCGCATCGTAGGCCGGGAATTCCTGTCCCTTGACGCTCATCGACAGATCCGGATGGCCGTACTTCGCGGTCAGGCGCTTGGAGCCCATGCCGATCTCCCTGCCGAAGCCTTCGCCGCGTGCGGTGATTTCGGCGAGATAGGTCAATGCCCTGGCACTGCCGAAGTTGGCCTCGATGCCGATCTGCTCCTTGGTCAGCACGCCCATCTCATAGAGCTCCATCACCGCGCCGACGGTGGCGCCGAAGGAGATCGGGTCCATGCCGTCTTCATTGCAGAGGAAGTTGGCATAGGTCAGCGCTTCCAGGTCATTGACGCCGTTGGCCGAGCCCAGCGCCCATGCGGCTTCGTATTCCAGGCCGCCGGAGGTGCCCCAGTACTGCGGACGGTTCTGCACGGTGTAATGGGTTTCGTCGATCTTGGAAATGCGGCCGCAGGCAATGGTGCAGCCGAAGCAGGCCTGGTTGGTGACCAGGTTCGGCTTGCCGTCGGTGGCGCGCGGCTCGTGCATGGCTTCGCCGGAAATATCCTTGGCGCCCTCGAACTGCACCTCGCGGTGATTGCGGGTCGGCATCGCGCCGATCTCGTTGATCACGTTCATCAATACCTGGGTGCCGAATTTCGGCAGGCCCTGGCCGGTGACGGCGTTATCGGCAAGCACTTTCTTGGCCGCGGCGGTGGCCTGCATGAATGCCAGCGGGTCGCGGATATTGCCCACGCCCAGGGTGCCGCGCACGGCGATTGCCTTCAGGTTCTTCGAGCCCATCACCGAACCGACGCCGGAACGGCCGGCGGCGCGATGCAGATCGTTGACCACCGCCGCATACAGGCAGCCGGTCTCGCCGGCGCGTCCTATCGACGAAATGCGGATCTGCGGATCCTGGTGCCGCGCGCGCAGCGCGGGTTCGGTGTCCCAGACCGACTTGCCCCACAGCCAGGAAGCGTCGAGCAGTTCCGCCCTGTCATCGGTGATGCTGAGATAGACCGGCGTCGGCGACCTGCCTTCGAAGATGATCATGTCCCAGCCGGCCATCTTCAGCTCGGCGCCGAAATAGCCGCCGGAATTGGAACAGGCGATCGCGCCGGTCAGCGCGCCCTTGGTGATGACGGAATAGCGGCCTCCGGTCGAGGCCATGGTGCCGGTGAGCGGGCCGGTGGCCCAGATGATCTTGTTCTCCGGCGACATCGGGTCGACCTTGGGATCGACTTCCGATACGAAATACTTGGTGGCGAGGCCGCGCTGGCCGAGGTATTCGCGCGCCCACTGCATGTTGAGCGGTTCGGCGGCGCAGGTGCCTTCGGTCAGGTTGACGCGCAGGATTTTTCCAGTCCAGGACATGTCGTTCTCCTTGCCCTCTCAGGCGGTTGCCTTGTTGCCCAGCTTCGCCGCCCACTGCCGCATGCGGTCGAGCCCGGTCCAGTCGGCGTCCACATAGGTGATGGCGCCGGTGGGGCAGGCCGAAGCGCAGGCCGGCCCGGCCACGTTGTCATAGCAGAGGTCGCATTTCTGCACCTTGCCCGTGGTCTGCACGTAATTGACGGTGCCGAACGGACAGGCGATGGTGCAGACCTTGCAGCCGACGCACAGATCATCCCTGACCACCTTCGCGCCGGAGTTCAGGTCGATACGGATCGCCTCGACCGGACACGCGTGCAGGCACCAGGCTTCATCGCATTGCGTGCAGGTATAGGGCACCTTGGCGCCGGTCTGGTGGAATTCGAATACCTTGATGCGGGACTTGGCGGGATTGAACATCCCGTAGTTCTCGTAGCTGCAGGCCATTTCGCACTGCAGGCAGCCGGTGCACTTGTCCGGCTCGATGTGTAAGGACCTCTGCATGTTTCGTCTCCTTTGTTTTGAATCTGTCGATCGACTCTTCATCGGACTCTTCAACCAACCCATGACGGAAACTTGATGCCGGCAGCCGTTCACCCTTGCAGAATGAGCGCGTCGTCAGCATGGACACCGTCGACTTGCGATGGCTGCCGCATCGCTTCGATGTTGGCAGCCGGTGATGCAAAATCAATGTGAAAACAGATAGGCGGAAAGCATGTTCAACCGATTCTGCCATAGCAAAACCGCGTCTGCATAACGAAAATTGGAGCAAAAAACAGGAATGCGAAACCTGCTCCAATATGCAACGCAACTGCTCCAGATTGACACGGCCGGCGCGCCGCGGAGCAAGTCGCGTGCCGGTCCCCCAGAAGCCGGCACGCGTCACAGGCACGGTTCGGCGCAACGCAGCATGCCGATCCCTCCTCAACAATGCGCACAAGGCTTGGGACATGCCCAGCTTTTCCTCGTCCCGACATGATGCTGCCATGCCGCCCTCAGCGAATTTCCAGCTCCGGCTACAAGGCTGACATTGGCGCAGGACAAAGCCTTGCGGATTCGCAAATCATTTTTCCATTGGACACTTATTCTTTGCCTGTGACTCTTTTCCGACTGCAATCAGTGAGAGGCACAAAGGGCCTGCGCCTCATGTGCGGGCCTTTTTCTTTGCGCTCCGGCGCTCGACGGGGAAGGCCTGCGCGGCTCGCTGCCTCGCACGATCGCCATTGAGCGCTGTCAAATCCATGCAGGGGAAATCCGGTAGAAGTAACAAGAGCAGGACCCATGCCCGTGGCAAGCGCTTCCGCCTACGCGATACGGATGGCTGACCGAAGTCTCTCGACTGTGCAGTCAAGCGACCCGACGACTCAATGACTCAAGGGCTGCATGACCACATGGCTGCGTGGCTGAGATGACGCGCGACCGCATGCAGCCGGGGAAGAATCGCCATGGACACATTCATCAACAAAGGAGAACAACATGAATGCATTCAAACGTCTTACCGCTTCGATGCTCGTCGTGTGCGTCACAGGCTTGAGCCTGCCGCTGCAGGCGAGCGCCGCCATCGTGTCCACGCAGGAAGCTGCCGCCGCACCCGCAGCCAGTGCGGTAAGCGGGGAGCGGGACCGGGTGATCAGCTTCCTGTCGCGCGACGAGGTGCGCAAGTCCATCGAAGCGCAGGGCGTCGATCCGCAGGATGCCATCAAGCGCGTGCAAGCCATGTCGGATGAGGAAGTCCAGCAGCTTGCCGGGCGTATCGACCAGTTGCCCGCCGGCGGCAACATCATCGGCGTGCTCTTTACCGTCTTCATCGTTCTCCTTGTCACCGACATCCTCGGCCTCACCAAGGTCTTCCCGTTCACCCGATCGATCCGATGAAACTGGCGGTCTTCGCACCGGCATCATGCCCGCGCGCCATCGCCTCCGCGGCCTTGGTGCTGGCGCTGGCCGGGTGCGCTGCGCCGCAGGTCGTGTCCCTGCAGCAGCAATGGCCCCAGACGCTGGCGCCGGCGGCAAGGATCGACGGCGTTCCGTTTTATCCTCAGGACGATTATCAATGCGGTCCCGCGGCGCTGGCCATGATTGCCGCGGCGGCAGGTGTGCAGGTCCAGCCGGAGCAACTGGTCGGCCAGGTGTATCTGCCGGCACGACAGGGATCGTTGCAGCTGGAAATGCTCGCCGCCGGGCGCGGTCTTGGGTTGGTCACGCATCGGATCAGGCCGGACCTGGAGGCGCTGCTGCAGGAAGTGGCGGCAGGCAATCCGGTGATCGTGCTGCAGAACCTGTCCTTCCAGTTCGCGCCGGTATGGCATTACGCGGTGGCAATCGGCTTTGACCGCGGCAGCAACACCATCCTCCTTCACTCTGGCCGCACCGAAAAGATGGAAATGTCGCTCCATGCCTTCGAACGGACCTGGGAGCGCTCGGGCCGCTGGGCAATGCTGGCCATGGCGCCCGACCGGCTGCCGGCGGGCGCGGACGCCTCCGCCTATGCGGCTTCCATCGCGGCGCTGGAACGCAGCTCGCCGGCGGCGGCGCGCAAGGCCTATGCGGCGGCGCTGAACCGGTGGCCAGCCGATCCGGTGCTGCAGCTGGGGGCCGGTAACACGGCGTATGCGCAAGGCGACTTGAGAAGTGCGGTCCAGGCATACCGGAAACTGGTGGCGACCCATCCGGGCATCGCCGATGGCTGGAACAATCTTGCCCAGGCGCTGCTGGAGCAGGGACAGTCGCGTGAAGCCATGGCAGCCATAGGGAAGGCAGTCGCGCTGGGAGGCCCCAGGCTGGACAGCTACCGCCAGCTGCAGCAGCAGATTCAGGCGAAGCGCTAGAGCGGATTCCAGGTGGGTGTATGGAAGAATCGGTTCATGTGCCCAGGGCAAGCCGAGGCGACCGACCATTCACCTGCAATCCGCTCTAGGGCATCTACGCCAGCGCAAACAGATCCGCCGCCATCACGCAGCCGTGCAGCTGGCGGCCGGGGGCTGCGGCGTCGTAGACCACCAGCAGCGAAGGAGGGCGGCCCGCTTCCGAATACAGGCAGATGCCTTCCGCATGATCGACCCCCTGGCCGAATGGCACGTCGACGACCCGCTTCAATGCATCGGCTTCGAGCATGCATTCGTCATCGGGACGCGTGCCGCCGGTCCAGCGGAAGACCGTGACCGGCCCGTCGAGATCCATGCTGGGGCCGGCCAGAATCAGCAGGTCGTCGTCCTGCACGCACAGGTCGCGGATGCCGAGCCCGCCCAGATCCAGAAAGTGCTTGCGGTAGCGCCGGCCGTCCGGGCCGATGCGCTTGAGCTTCAGGACGGAAGCATCGAGCTTGTCCTCCTTGAGTTCCAGTTCAAGTATCACCGCCCAGCCGCGCAGCACCGGGCCGCGCAGGCCGACGAACAGGCGCTTGCCCGAAACGGCCAGACCCTCGATGTCGAAGCCGTTGTCCTTGCCGGGAATCGCGAGAAAGGGTGCGAGGTGTTCATCGTTGCGCAGTTCTTCCATCAGGTCGTTGCCCTTTCCGCGCGCGCGCAGCTGCGCCGCCGTCCGCGTCGCACCATCGTGCGCGACCTCTTTCTTCAGCATCACTTCGCCCTGTTCCACGGCTACCGGGATGCGGGCCAGAAGATAGCGGTTATTCTCTGAAACGATTTTCGACAGCTGCTTCCGGGCCTTCGCGTCGCCGCCGGATCCCGGCTTCTTGCGCTTGAGGCTGTGCGATCCCACCAGCCAGAGGTAGCCGTCTCCATAGGCAAGGCCTTCGATGTCGATTTCCTGCAGATCGCATGGATCGCCGGTCGGCGGTACGGGCAGCCGCAGATAGTCGTTGAGCGGAAACTGGCGGTGGCCGCGCGCGCAGGTGCGGCCCTCGTCATCTTTTTCCCGTGCAATCGACAGCCGCTCCAGGCTGATGGTTTCATCATTGGCGACCCATAGCGTATCGTCGATCTGCAGCACGACGGACAAGCCGTCGCGCAGTTCCTTGCCCTTGGAGAAGTCGTTGTGTTCCGGCTGAAATTCCAGCAGCAGGTGTTGGTGGGTTGTCATCGCGGTTTTTATGGAGTCGATCATGCTGATTCTGGCGTTTAGCACGCCGGCAGTACGGGACGCAGATCAAACCCGGTGCGTTCGCCGTTGATGAATGCGCGGCAACATGAGGTGCCGTGCCACGGCGCATGGCCCTTCATGGCGCCAGCTTGTGCAGTTCCCGGAACAGTCCGGTCTGGACCGCCGTCGGCGCGAGCGGCTGCGCCAGCAGGTAGCCCTGCACTTCGTCGCAGCCCAGCGCCTTGAGGATCTCGAGCTGCCGCTCTTCCTCGACGCCTTCGGCCACGACCCGCATGCCGAGCGCATGCGCCATGGTGATGATGGCCTGGAAGAACACATTGCCCTGGTCGCTCTTGCCCAGCTCGTGCGTGAAGGCGCGGTCCACCTTGAGCACGTCGAAATCGAGCTGCTGCAGCTTGGCCAGCGAGGAGTAGCCGGTGCCGAAGTCGTCGACCAGCAGCGTCAGGCCCTGGTTGTGCATGTCGTGCAAGGCGCTGTTGATGTCCTGATCGCCGCTCATCATGGTGGCTTCGGTCAGTTCCACTTCCACCAGCCGCGCATCGATGCCGTAGCGTTCCAGCGCCTCGCGGAAAATCCGCGATATGTCGGCTTCGTTGAACTGCCGCGACGACACATTGACCGACACCGGCACCATGACGTCGCCGTTGCGCATCCAATGCGCGATCTGCGCGCATACCTTGTCGAGCACCAGTTCGCCGAGCTGCACCACCAGGCCGGTTTCTTCGGCCAGATCGATGAAGCTGCCCGGCTGCAGCATGCCTTCGATCGGATGCGCCCACCGCACCAAGGCTTCCATGCTGGAGGTGCGCCCGGTCCGCACGTCGATGCGCGGCTGGTAATGGATCACGAACTGGTCATGCTCGATCGCATGCCGCAGGTCGGTTTCGCGCCGCAGGCGGTTTCGCAGCGCGTCATAGAATTTCGGATCGAAGAAGCGGTAGGTATGCTTGCCGCTGGTCTTGGCCAGGTACATTGCCACGTCGGCATTCTGGAGCAGCGCGCCGGCATCTTCGGCATCATCGGGAAACACGCTGATGCCGATCGAGGTGCTCACCGCGGCGATGCCGGCCGACAGCCTGAATTTTTCCCGGAAGGCATGCAGGATGCGTTCGGCCACATGCGCGGCATCCGCTTCCTGCACCACGTTCTCGATGACGACCACGAACTCGTCGCCGCCCAGCCGGATCACCTTGTCATGCGGGCGCACGGCGTCGCGCAGGCGCAGCGCCGCGTTGCGCAGCACCTCGTCGCCGGCGGCATGGCCGAGCGTATCGTTGACCCCCTTGAAGCCGTCCAGATCGATGAACAGGACCGCCAGCTTCTTGCCCGACCTGGCAGCCTTGCCGATGGCCTCCGGCAGAAACGACTGCACCCAGAGGCGGTTGGGCAGGCCGGTCAGCACATCTTCATTGCCGATGCGCTCGAGTTCCAGCACATGCTGCTTTTCGCGCGTGATGTCGCGCAGGGTCACCGCCAGATCCGCATCGGAGCGCACCGCTTTGAGATACACATAGCGCTTATGCGGATCATTGTCGCCTGCGAGGCACACCTCGCCTTCGAACTCGCCCTGTTCCGCCGCCGTCCTGAGCGCGCCGATCACGATGTCGGTATCTTGCGGCGCATACAGCACCGACAGGCGGACACCAATGAATTGCTCCGGCCGGTACCCATAGAATGCGGCGCCGCGCTGGTTGCAGTCGACCGCCTCGAAATCGACGATGCGGCCGCTGGCGTCCCGTATGGGCCGGGAGATGTAGAAACCTTCGCTGCCGCCTTCGGTGGCGATACGGTAAGTGGCCTGCGCCATCTCCAGCTGGCGCTTGCGCCATGTCAGTCGCAACGACAGCGCCGCCGCGACCACCACGAATGCCAGCAGGCCGATCGACAGGGCGGTCGCGGTCTTGACGACTTCCGAGCGCCGCTGCCAGTAGGGCGCCATCACGGTTTCCTGATCGAGCCCGGTCAGGGCGACAATGTCGTAGCCGTCCACCTTTTGCCAGCCGACGAAACGGCTGCGGCCGTCGCGAAACAGCGTTGCGCCCTCGAAGAAATGATTGCCTGCGGGAAGGGCGAGATTCGGCGAAGCGGGGATAGGATTGGATGCGGGGTCATGCACATGCTCGCCGGTGCGTGCCACCCGCATCAGGCCGTCGGTGCCGACCACGCCGAGAAAACCGAATGGCCCGAGGGTGACTTCGTCATAGTTGGCGGTAAGAAAGCCCAGTTCCACGGTGATCAGGACCACGCCGTCGAAATGGCCTTCCGCATCCAGCAGGCGCCGGGAAAACTGGATGATGGCGTTGCCGGTCGAGCGGCCCCAGGTCGGCAGGCTCATGTAGAGAAAGTCGCTGCCTGCGGTCTTGTGGGCAAGATAATAGGGACGGTCGCTGACATCGGGACTGGAACGCAGGGCGCCCGGACCGAAAGTGCTGGTGAACCGCATGCCGTTGCGGTCGACGATGCTGGCATTGAACGGCGCGGATTCCGGAAAGACGCCGCGCCGCTTGAAATCTTCAAGGCGTACTTCGCCGCCCGAGGTCTCCCAGTCCACCTTGATGACCAGCAGGAGCTGGTCGATGGTATTGATGGTGCGTTGCAGTTGCTGGGCATAGCCGCGCGCGAGAATGCCGGCTTCCGCCAGGGCCGTTTCCTCCACCAGCGTTTTTTCCCTGTCCAGCCGATGCAGCAGCATCTGCCAGCCCGCCATGAGGATGATGACGGTGCCGATCGCCCACCATAGCGCCATGCGGGAGTTGACCAGCAGAAAATCAAGCCTGTTGCGCCATGTCCGCATTGCGGGCTGGCCATGCCATGGAGTCGGAGAGGAGCGCTGGTCTGGGTCCAAAAGCTTGATCTCGCTGCATCTGATGGTGTGGGTCGGAATCTTGTTGAAGGCAGATGGGTGGACACCGTGCCGCAGCAAGGAAACCAGCACGGCAAGGCCTGGAGCTTCGCGTGCATCGTCGATGCGGTATCGGCCTGATACGCGTCCATCTTTTGATCAACAAATTGTTAGGTCGCACCACTGGAGACGCCATAACGGGCGATCGCCGCGTCGAGGCGCCCTGTCGTTACTTTTTACTTGTGACTATCGCGTCGTGACGCCTTGTTCCAACAGCAATCTGCCTCGGCCTCGACTAGGCCGGTCGGAGCGAAATCGCTCTAGACAAAGCTTCCGGCTATCAATGCAGCGGCCGGGTTGGTACGCTCAGGTTTCATGGGTGGTTGGATTAGCAATTCCGTAATTAATTCTTAGCGTCTTTGTAGTTGATGAATTTGCGGCGACTCAGCATTCCTGCGGACCGACATCCAGGCTGAATGATTAGTGCAGGCGGGAAACAGGACTATAGGAGGTCAGCAAGACAGCAAGATGAATAAGAGGGTGCTTCATCCGGCAATACGTGTTTTGCGGCTGAACGCTCGTTAGGATGGTTTAGGCTGTGATTGATAAGCTGCTGCGCGATCCGGACGCAACCCTTATCAAACACAGCCTAGCCGGACTGGCAACGCTGCCCTTCAGGGATTCGCCATTTGAATCCGCGCCTCCAATTCCCGCCGGGCCACGTCGAATTCCTTCTGCAACTCGTCAAGCAAGTCATGGCCGCCCTCCAGGGCACCTTCCTTGCCCATCCTTTCGAGTTCCATGCAGGCAGGCCGCATGCGGACGGCGCCCAGGTTCTCGATGCTCGACAGGAAACGGTGGCATGCCGCTTGCACTTTCTTCGCATCTTCCTCGGCGAGCGCGCCGGCTATCGCTTCAAGGTGGCGCGGGGAATCATTGATGAAGAGCTGGATGATGTCGGCCACGATGGTCGGGTTGTCTTCATCCTGCAGTTCCAGCAGCTGGTCGATGCGCTGCTGGTCGATGACGACGTCCTCCGGCTTGCCCGCCTGGGACGGCGATGCCGCCGCCATCAGCGCGGCGCGCACGTCATCAAGTTCCACCGGCTTGGATACGTAATCGTCCATGCCGGCGGCCAGGCATTTCTCACGGTCGCCCGGCATGGCGTTGGCGGTCATTGCAATCACCCGCGGACCGCCGCCGTCAAAGCGTGCACGCAAGCGCCGGGTGGCTTCCAGCCCGTCCATTTCCGGCATCTGCACATCCATCAGCACCACGTCATAGGTCTGCCGCTCCAATGCGTCAAGGGCTTCCGCGCCGTTGGCCACCACGTCGGCGCGGTAGCCGAGATGCACCAGCAGTTGCCGCACGACCTTCTGGTTGATGGTGTTGTCTTCCGCCACGAGAATGCTGAGCGGCAGCGTATCGGCCAGCTTGCCGGAGGGCGCCGCGTGCGGTTCCGGACGGGATGCCACCGTTTCCAGCCGCATGGCATGCAGCAAAACGTCGAACAGCGCGGTCGGCTTGATCGGCTTGTTCAGGTAGGCCGCAAAATCGATATCGGCAATGCGCGTGTCCTGCGGACGGTAGGCCACCGACGTCAGCATGATCAGCGGCAGCGCCTGTGCGTCGCGGTATTTGCGTATCTCCACCGCCAGGCCGAGGCCATCCATTTCCGGCATGCTCATGTCGAGGATGCCGACATCGAAGGCATGGCCGTGACGCACCAGGTCCAGCGCCTCGATCGCGGAGGCGGCGGCCGATGGAATCATGCCCCACAGCAGCGCCTGCTTGACCAGGATGCGGCGATTGGTGCTGTTGTCGTCGACGATGAGCACATGCCTGCCGGCCAGGGCCGAAGACTGTTCCTGCAGCAGGCTGTGCGCCAGCCTGGCGCCGGAAGCCCTGGCGGTGATGGTGAAGTAGAAGGTGGAGCCGGAGCCCACCGTGCTTTCCACCCACATGCGCCCGCCCATGATTTCGGTGAGCCGCTTGCTGATGGCCAGGCCCAGGCCGGTGCCGCCGTACTTGCGGGTGGTGGAAGTATCGACCTGGGTGAAGGCCTGGAACAGTTCGCCGAGGCGCTCGCCGGGAATGCCGATGCCGGTATCCCTGACGGCAAACCGCAGTTCGTGTTCGCCATTGCTGAGCAGCGTGGCGCCGACCGATACCACCACCTCGCCGAACTGCGTGAACTTGATCGAATTCGACAGCAGGTTCACCAGCACCTGGCGCAGGCGCGTGACATCGCCGATCACCGTCGCCGGCACGCCGTCGTCAATGAAGTAGGCAAGATTGAGTTTCTTTTCCGCCGCCGCCGAGGCGAGCAGGTCGAGCGATTCCTCGATGCAGCGGCGCAGGTCGAAGGGATGCATCTCGATGTCGAGCTTGCCGATCTCGATCTTCGAATAGTCGAGGATGTCGTTGATGAGCGTGAGCAGCACTTCGCTGCTCGAACGTATCGTCTGCGCATAGTCGCGCTGTTCATCATCGATGCGGGTATTGAGCAGCAGGCTGGTCATGCCGATGACCGCGTTGAGCGGGGTACGGATTTCATGGCTCATGTTGGCAAGGAACATGCTCTTGGCCTGGGTCGCTGCCTCCGCCTTTTCCTTGGCGGCCTGCAACTCCATTTCATACGCCCTGCGCGAGGAGATGTCGCGCAGGATCACGGTATAGACCAGGCCGCCGTCGCTGTCCAGCCGGGAGATCGACGCCTCGGCGGGAAACTCCGTGCCGTCCCTGCGCCGCGCGAAGATCGCGCGGCGCTCGCCCATCTTGCGGGCGCTCTGGCCCGAGCGGTCGAAATTCTCGATATGCGTGCGGTGAACGCGATGATGCCGTTTCGGCAACAGGATGTTCAGGTCCTGGCCGTTGGCTTCTTCAGCCGTCCATCCGAATACCCGCTCGGCGCCCTGGTTGAACAGGATGATGCGGTGTTCGCCGTCGACGCAGATGATGGCGTCGTCGGCAATACTCAGGATGCCGTTGAGCTGGGCGGAGGTCAGGTTGGCTGGCATGGTGAAAATGTCATGAAAGAGGTTGGTTTGCGAGCAGATCCTGCACCAGTCGGCGCACCGAGGCCTGCTCCTGCCCCGGCGAGAACAGCGGCGCGCGCCGGGCGCATTGCTCCTTGAGTCGCCCGAGGTAGAGCGGGTCGCCTGCGCAGCGCGTGATCATGGCCGCCAGGACATCATGCTTGCCGACCGGGAAATAGCCGGCATAGTCGGCGCCCAGCATGCCGCGGTTGCCCGGGATGTCGGTGGCCAGCACGGGAACGCCGCTGGTCACCGCTTCAATGATCACGTTGGCGCCGCCCTCCATGCGGGAAGTCAGCACCAGCAGGTCGCTTTGCGCGAGTTCGCGGCGCGTCGCCTCATGCGGCAGGCCGCCCAGCCAGCGGTAATGGGCCAGGCTGCGCTGCGCCGCCTGCGCATGTTCCGCCAGTTCCGGGTCGAGCGCGCCGCCGATATGCAGCATGCGCGTGCGGGCCGGATCGACCAGCGGCACGGCGCGCAGATAGGTGAGCGGATCCTTCTCATCGCGCAGGTGTCCGATCATGATCACCCGCATCAGTCCGGCATCCGGCGCCGCATTCTCCGCCGGCGGCACCGTTGCGGGCGCCGACTGGTAAATCACGCAGGCTTTGGCGCGCAGCGGCGCATCAAGTTCCTGCAGGCCGGCTTCCTGCAGCAGCACCAGTCGGCTGGCCAGCTGCAGCGAGCGCCGGGCGTCGTCATCGCAATGGATATCGCGGTAGAGATCGGTGCCGGTCAGCACCAGTACCGACGGACGGCCCGGCAACCGCGAATGAAAATCCGCCAGCGAGGCCGCCGAACGGCGCGCATGCAGGGCGATCATCGCATCGCACCGGTTTCCATTCCAGCGCTGCTGGATGTCGATCAGATAATCCATGGAAAGGAAATTCGCCCAGCGGTTCGCGGTCTGCCAATTGCCGTTGTTGGCTTTTGCCGTTGCCGGACTGATAATGCTGACGTGCGCTTTGTTCAATGCCGCTTTCCCGCTGGTTAGCCTGATATGGATTGCCGATAATGTTTCCGACACTTGGCCGATGACTGTTTCCTTCCGTAATGCCGATCCGCTGCAGCTGGCCGATGCGCTGCGGCAAGCCCATGTCCGCAGCATGCTGCTGTTTCGCAGCCTTGCCGCGGCCGGATTCGACGTCGCCGGCAGCGTGCCCCGCCTGCCTGTCATCAACCCGCCGCTCTGGGAAATCGGCCATGCCGCCTGGTTTGCGGAATGGTACGGTTTGCGGGAAGCGGCCAGCAGTGCGCCGTCGGCAGCCCGGCATCCATCCCTGCTGAGCCGGTCCGACGACTGGTTCGATTCTAATACGGTAGCGCATGATGCGCGATGGACATTGCCTCTTCCATCCTCCGGCGAGATCCTGGCCTATTGTCGTGAAGTCCATGAGCGCGTGCTGGAACGCTTGCTCCGCAGCCCGCATGACGATGCGGCGCTCTACCCCTTCCGTCTACTGCTTGCGCATGAAAACATGCATGGCGACGCTTTCTTCTACACGCTGCAAACCCTCGGCGTCCGGCCGCCATCGCAGCTGCAGGAAGGCGCGCCGGCCGCGGCACCGGTTGCGCAGGGCGGGGAAGGGGCCGGCGAGGAAGAGATTGCCTTTGACAGTGCGGCGTTTCGCATCGGCGTGCCGCCCGGCGAAGGCTTTGCCTTCGATAACGAGCAGCATGCGCACCTGCGGGAAGTGGCCGGTTTCACCATCGATGCGCAAGCCGTATCAAACCGGCAATACCTGGAGTTCATCGCGGATGGCGGTTACCGCCATCCGCAATTCTGGAGCGAGGCCGGCCGCCGCTGGATGGCGCAGACGAAGCGCCAAGCGCCCGCCTACTGGCAGGATCCCCAGGCCTGGCGCTGCCGCCGCTTTGCCGATGACATCGCCTTGCCGCCGGAGGAGCCGGTGCGCCATGTCAGCCTGTTCGAAGCCGAGGCGTATTGCGCCTGGGCCGGACGGCGGCTGCCGACGGAAACCGAATGGGAATACGCGGCCCGTTCGCAGCCCGGGCGCTTCCGCTGGGGACGCGTATGGGAATGGACCGCTTCCGTCTTCGAAGCCTATCCGGGATTCGAACCCGGTCCTTACCGTGAATACTCCGCGCCCTTCTTCGGCAGCCATCAATCCGTGCGCGGCGCCTCATTCGCCACGGCGGCGTGCATGCGCGCGCCGCAATACCGCAATTTCTACCGCGCGCATCGCGACGATATCTTCGTCGGCTTCCGCACCTGCGCAACAGCATACTGACCATCAAGAGACTGCCATGCCCGTTACCACGCCTCCGGCGCGCAACATCTTCGGCGAACCCCTGGTTCCCTGTTCCTTCGATCCGCTAACCGGCTTTTTCCGCGACGGCTGCTGCAAGACCAATGCCGAAGACATCGGCACCCATGTCGTCTGCGCCATCATGACCGACGAATTTCTCGCCTTCAGCGCCAGCCGCGGCAATGATCTGTCGACCCCGGTGCCGGAATGGGGCTTCCCCGGACTCAAGGGCGGCGATCAATGGTGCCTGTGCGCGCTGCGCTGGATGGAAGCCCTGGAAGCGGACATGGCGCCGCCGGTGGTCCTGGAAAGCACCAACCTGGCAGCTCTCGAAATGATCGACGAGGATGTGCTCAAGCAATTCGATCACCGGCTGCGCTGATGGCCGTTGATACCCATCCCGGGTCATGACTCGGGATCGGCGTAAATCGGTACAAGACAAAAACTCCGCATGTCGCGGCCCGCCGCGGGCGAATCTTTTCGGCACGGATGACTCAAAACGGGTCCGCCCACTCGAATTCTATTGCCTGGATGTGCCGATATCGGAAGACACCTCTCTAGCAAATCATGGCCCGCCCCAGCGGTCCGTTCGTACATTGCTGCTATGGCTTGTGCTCGGATGTTTGCTGCCGGGAATCTTCGGCGCCGTATTTTTGCTGATTCACGAGTATCGATTGAGCCGGTCGCAACTGGAGCGCGATACGCTGCAGACGGCGCGGGCGCTGGTTCAGACCATCGATACGCAGATTCTCGGCGTTCAGCGGCTCGGACAGGGCCTGGCCACCTCCGACGCCATCGAACCCGGAGACCTTCAGCGCTTTCACGCGCAGGCCAGGCAAACCCTTGCCGAGGCAGGGCTCGGGTCAACCATCAGCCTCTCCGATAATGCCGGGCGGCTCGCCGTCAACACCGGGGCGGAGTACGGGAGCAGCCTTCCATTGAACGGCAATACGGAACTCGTGCGCCGGGTGTTCGCGGAAAGCGGCCCGGTGATTTCTCCCCTCTTTGCAAGCGCCATCACCGGAAAGCTGCTGATGGCGGTCGGCGTGCCGGTGATACGCAACAGCCTGGTGATTTACGCATTGACCGTCTCCATCGAGTCGAAGGGCTTCAGCGACATTCTCCGGGCCCAGCGCCTGCCCGCGGGATGGGTGGCCACGGTAATCGACAGTACCGGTGTCATCGTCGCGCGCAGCCAGGACGCCGAAAGGCTTACGGGCCGTAAAGTTCCGGAACGCTACCTCAAGGATCTGACGAAGGGCACTGAGGGGAATTTCGAAGGAATCAATGGTGATGGCGTCGATGTTCTTGTCACTTATGCGCAGTCGCCGCTGACCGGCTGGCGGGTCGCTGTCAATATTCCACATGAATTGCTGGCCAGCGAACTGTCCCGTCAGCTAGGTATTCTCGGCGTGGGCATACTCTGCCTGATTTTTCTTGTACTGGCGCTCGCCCATCTCCTCAGCCAGAGGATAGCGCGCTCCTTTCAGTCGCTGGTGAAACCGGCGGCGGCGCTGGGCATGGGCGACAAGATCGTTCTGCCGCGCGTTGAAGTCAAGGAGGCCGCCCAGGTCACGGCAGCTTTGAAGGAAGCGGCGGCCTTGCTTGAAGCGCGTTCCGCGGCTCTCAGGGACCGGGAGCGCGACCTGGCCGAACACAGCAAGGCCCTCCGGCTGAGCGAGACGCGCCTGAAGACGGTGACCGAGCATGCGCCCGTTGCCATTGCCATATTTGACAGGCATATGCGCTATCTGGCGGCAAGCCGGCTCTGGCTGAAGAATCTGCTGCTCGACAACAGGGAAGTGATCGGCGCATGCCATTACGAGCTCGTTCCGGGCATACCGGAAGCATGGCGCGATGCGCATCGGCGCGGCCTCGCCGGCGAGGCACTGAGGGCGGACGCTGATTGCTTTGTTCGGTCCGATGGAACGATACAGTGGTATCGATGGGAAATCTGGCCATGGACAGACGATACCGATGAAGTCGGCGGCATCATCATTTCCGCCGAAGACATTACCGAGCGTATCGCCGCGGAACGCAAGCTCCGCGACAGCGAATCCCGGCTGGCGCTCGCATTGAAGGCCGGGAATACGGCGGTATGGGAAATCGATGTGACGAGCGAGCGCCTGCTGCCCGCCGACGACAGGCTGTTTTCCATGCTTGGCTATTCCGCCGCCGGGATGGATACGGTCGGCAAATGGATCGAGCGCATTCATGAAGACGAACGCAATACCGCGCGCAGATTGCTCAATGACGTGATCCTGGGAAGCAGCGACGGTTTTTCACTGGAAGCCCGCTATCGCACCGCGGATGGGAACTGGCACTGGCTTCTTTGCCAGGGCACGGCCAGCGAACGTTCCGACGATGGACGCGCAATCCGGCTGGTGGGGACGCATACCGACATCGATGCGAGGAAGATGGCGGAACAAAGGGCACGCGAGGCCGCGCTGCATGATCCTCTCACCGGCTTGCCGAACCGCGCTCTCGTGTTCGAATACGGCAACCGCTTGCTCGCCGCAGCGCAGCGCAAGCATGGCCAGGGCGCCCTGCTGTTCATCGATCTCGACCGGTTCAAGCCCATCAATGATCTCTACGGACATGATGTCGGCGACAGGGTGCTGCAGGAAGTCAGCCGCCGCCTGCTCTCCTGCACCCGGGCGGAAGACCTGGTCGGGCGGCTGGGGGGAGATGAATTCGTGATCGTGCTCCCCCACCTTGCGCCGGATCTGCATCGGGCCGCGGTCGTGGCTTCGCATGTGATCGACAGTCTCAACAATCGCATCATCATCGACTCGCTGGAGTTGTCCCTCTCCGCATCGATTGGCATTAGTTATTATCCGGCTCATGCAACAGGGATGAGCGAGCTGATTCATGCGGCCGATCTCGCCATGTATCAGGTAAAGCAATCAGGACGCGCCAGCTTCCAGGAATATCGCGATGAATTCAATCAGCGCGCCGATGAAGCCTATTCCCTCGAGGCGCGTTTGCGGCAAGCCCTCAGGCATGGCCGACTGAGCCTTCACTACCAGCCGGTGGTCGACATGGACAGCGGCTTGCTCATCGGCGCGGAGGCTCTCGTGCGCCTTGCCGATGGCGGACAGGCGGTCGGCCCGCAAACCTTCATCCCGGTCGCTGAATCCGCAGGTCTGATCGGCGAACTTGGCGAATGGGTCGTGAAGGAAGCCTGCCGGCAGCATCGCGCCTGGCTTGCCAGCGGATTGAAGGTTTCGCTCGCGATCAATGTTTCTCCGCTCCAGTTCAGGGAAAAAGGGTTCGCCGAAAAAATGCGGGAGATCATTCTCGACGCACGGATCGATCCCTCCTTCATTCAGCTGGAGGTCACCGAAAGCGCCGTCATGGAAAATATCGATGACGCCGCCGCCGTCCTCAACAGGATCAAGTCGCTTGGGGTGAAAGTGGCGCTCGACGACTTCGGGACCGGATACTCCAGCCTCAGTCATTTGAGCAGCCTGCCGCTCGACAAGCTCAAGGTCGATCAATCCTTCGTGCGGCGAATCGGTTGCGATCACTCGAGCCAGCTGGTCACCGAAGCCATCATTGCCCTGGGCCGCAGTCTCAAGCTGGAAGTCATCGGCGAAGGCATCGAATCCGAGGACGCCTTCCTGTACCTCAAGGCGCACGGCTGCAATCATGCGCAGGGATACTGGCTCAGCCGTCCCCTGCCGGCGGAGCAGTTCGCGCAATGGTGCGAGCAACAGATCTCATAGTGCCGCTTTCCACGCCGCTCATCATCGGCCAGCCGCGGCAGCCCGCGGCCCCTTCTGAAGTTGAGTTGAGGTATGATCAAATTCGTTCCTCATACCTTCAGGCAAGCATAAAAACATGACAACACCGGAGACAAACCTTACCCCCATCCGTTTCGACAATCAGGTCGCCATCGTGACCGGGGCCGGCGGTGGCCTCGGCCGCTCGCATGCAATGCAACTTGCCGCACGCGGCGCCAAAGTGGTTGTCAACGATCTCGGCGTATCGCGCGACGGCGCCGGCTCCGCCGTCTCGGCAGCGCAGCGGGTGGTCGATGAAATCCGCGCCGCAGGCGGCGAGGCTATCGCCAGCCCTGCGTCGGTGACCGACCCGGACAGCGTGGCGCAGATGGTGGAAGCGGCAATCAGGCAGTGGGGACGCATCGACATCCTGGTCAACAATGCCGGCTTCCTGCGCGACAAGAGCTTCTCCAAAATGACCCTGGATGATTTTCGCGCCATCGTCGATGTCCATCTGATGGGCGCCGTCTACTGCACCAAGGCGGTGTGGGACATCATGAAGCAGCAGAACTATGGCCGCATCGTGATGACGACCTCATCTTCCGGCCTGTTCGGCAATTTCGGCCAGGCCAACTACGGCGCGGCCAAAATGGCCTTGGTCGGTCTGATGCAAACGCTCGCCATCGAAGGCGAGAAATACAATGTCCGCGTCAACTGTCTCGCGCCTACCGCCGCCACGCGGATGACGGAAGAGTTGATGAGCGCCGACGACCTGGCCCTGCTGACCCCGGAAAGCGTCACGCCAGGCATGCTGTACCTGGTATCGCGCGATGCGCCGACCAAGACGGTGCTGTGCGCGGGCGCGGGCACCTTCTCGCGTTCCAATATCACCCTCACCGATGGTCTGCATATCGGAGCGCGTACCGACGCGGCCGAACTGCTGGCCGCCAGCGCCGGCCACCTGGCGGAACGCAGCGGTGAGATCGTTCCAGCCACCGGCTTCCAGCAGTCGCAGATGGAAGTCGCCAAGGCACGCGCCGCACGCTCCTGATCGCCAGGCTTTCCAGGCTCATTTGAAGAAGAGGCGGGCCAAAGTGTCCGCTTCTTTGCTTTTGCGCTTATCTTGCTGCTCTTGCGCGGCAACATCCTTCCATCACAAGGGTGAAAAAAGGCAATCTTTCGTTCCTTCAATTAACCACCGGATACCTTGATCGAAGCAAGGACAGTGACCTGTTCGGGCATGGTTTCCGATGGCATTCGCATGACGCCGGATTCATCATGAGGCCCGGAATGTACGAGGCGCGAAGGCGCTATCATCAATGCCAACCGATTCAAGCAAGGGCGGGGATGCCAACCTAATCCGTCGGGCCGATGTGCGACGGAGATCTTGCCATCAAGCCAATCTGCACCTGCCGTGAACCGACCGTGATCTTTGCAATCCACTTGCGGAGCACGAAAGGAAACATCAACAAGGATATGCATGAACGAACAGACCACCGACTCTCAGTCCAAACGCATTCCCGCCGAGGAATTGATGCAATGGAGCAGCGATGCCTTCGCCGCATGCGGCATGAGCAGGCAGGACGCGGACACCGGTGCGCGCGTCCTGCTGCGCACCAGCTTGCGCGGCATTGATACGCATGGCGTGTCACGCCTTCCCGTTTATGTCGAGAAGCTGTGCAATGGCGAAGTCGATCCTCATGCGCAGCCACTGATCGAAAGCCGGCACGGCGCGCTGCATTGCGACGGCAGAAATGGCCTCGGGCAGGTGGTGGCCAGCCGCGCCATGGCAGAAACCATCGCCACGGCGCGAGCAACGGCGCTGGCCGCCTGCACCATCCGCAATAGCGGCCATCTCGCGGCGCTCGGCATGTTCCTGCTGCAAGCCAGTGAACAGGGCATGTTTGCATTGCTCTGCCAGAAAACGCCGCCGCTGATGGCCTTGCCGGGATCGACCGCGCGTGCCATCGGCAACAATCCGATCGCGTTTTCCATGCCGGTGAACGACGGGCCGCCCATGGTATTCGACATGGCGTCCAGCGTCGTGGCGCGCGGCAATGTCTTGCAGGCGGTGCGTGACAAGCTGCCGTCAATACCGGAAGGCTGGGCCATCGGCCCGGACGGCATGCCCACCACCGATCCCACGCAGGCCCTGGCCGGCGCCATGCTGCCGGTCGCCGGCTACAAGGGAATCGGCCTGGCAATGCTGGTCGAATGTCTTGCAGGCAGTTTCAGCGGAACCGAGCCCGCCCGCAATCTCAATACCGGCACTGCCGGCTCGGCCTCCGATGCGAGCGCATTCCTGCTGGTGATCAACCCGGAATTGATGTTCGGGCGCGCCGCCTTCGACGCCTATTCCAGCGCATGGCTGCAGCACTACCTGCAGGCTTCAGGGCCTTTCGCCCGCTATCCGGGCCAGCGCCAGGCAGCCTGTGAAGCGGAGCGCCTGCGCGAGGGCATTCCCCTACCGGCCGCGCTGCGGGAAGAGCTGAGGCAGGTCGGAGAACGGCTGGGAATTGGCTTCCACTGGTAAATGTCATCATGAACCGCATGGTCAGCCTCCATGTGGTCCTGGGCAAGCGTTCAAACAGCAAGACAGGAGGCGTTTCCCAAACGGTTGCGTCAGCCCGGGCGGAAGGTAAGGTGAAGAGAGTAAGGCCTGGAGCGGATTGCAGGTAATGGTCGGGCGCCTCGGCTTGCCCTAAGCGCATGGCAGCGTGTTCGTCGCTTGTGTGGCCGCCACAAGGCGCTCCTTGCGCCTTGCGCTGCCTCCCGGGGCAAACCGATTCCTCCATACACCCACCCGCAATCCGCTCTAGCTTCCTTCAGGCTTCAATCCTTCTTTTCCCGAAATTCGACGTCAATCACCTTGTTGTCTGCGCCGCCCGGTCGATCGGGACCCTGGAACGTCCTGAAAAAAGATGTGAATGCATGCGCGACGATCGTGCGTCGCATCCATCGATAGCTGAGCAGAAAGCTCGCCGCCAGGCCGAGAAACACCACCGGCACCATCTCCCCGCGATAAAGAAAGTGCAGCAGGCAGAAAGACAGTAGGGCCACGATTACCGGCAGCCTGGCTTTCCCCGGCAGCATGCCGACAGTCCGCAGCTTTCCCTGCCGCACCCAGGGAAGCCTGGCGAAGATCACACCAAGAAGCAGACCGGCGGCAACACGCCCAATATCCAGATACTCGGCGAGAACGCCGACAACGAGATAGCCGGCGTAAGTACTGGTGCTGGCCAGTGCCACCAGCATCAATAGAAAGATAACGGCGGCCAGCTTTGGCATGCGCATTGCGGCTTTTACAAGTAAGCGTAAGATTTGTTTTGCTCCTGCAACGGTGACCGCCGAAAGGCGATCCTTGTCTGGATGGATGATAAAGCCTTATGACTACGACGAGGCAAGACCACAAGGCGTCGCACTCCCGGACTCTGGTGCTGCGCCTGTTCAGGCATCGGTTTCAGGACCGCTTTCGCACTGGACGTTGCCAGAATATCTTTATATTTCTTTAACCCAAAAAAATAGTTGGCAGTCGCCGAAAGCCTTTGCTATAGTTCGGCTCCCGTCGCGAAACGCAGCAAACAAAGCGAAGCGCGGCAGGGACAAAACGGTGCAGCAGGAGTCGCAATATCGACCCTTGAAGCCCGCCAGCCGGACCCGATATAAGGTGGACGGCGACAGACACGACGCTCTGTCAGGCAACAGGTCTTTAACAACCAACAACCGATAAGTGTGGGCGCTTGATGAAGCGAGCCGGCGGCGCAAGCTGCAAGCTCAAACAACATGAAGTGCTCACAAGAGAAACAAATAGGAAGTATCGCAAGATATTTTTCTGTCAGTATTTTGAGTGAGCGACACCTCGCAAGAGGTTGCCCGCAA
>NZ_VFAH01000070.1 GCF_008929045.1 Noviherbaspirillum aerium
TTACATGGACGCCGCCATTTGCCAAGTAATAAACGTATGACACAAGCAGGATAGAGGTTGCTCGCTTACATTCGGCCTTTGGGTGCGGCTTTAGGCCGCTGGCCTCTATGGAATTCGCTGACGACTACCCCATTTCTAACGCGAGCTCGAAGCTCATCGCACTTATCGGGTTTGAGTCGCCCCGGTCTCACCTGTTTGCCATCACTTGTTTCTTACCTGCGCAACCTGTTGACGTGCCTTACTTCGTATTTCTCCTTCAAACCGTGCTGACTTGCCGACCGCTTGCGGTGGGCAAGTCAGCACGGAATTCGCTGCCATGAACCAGCATCGCCCAGACGATGCGGGCCGTTTTGTTGGCTTGAGCCACACAGGCGATATTCATGTTTCGTCGGACGGCCACTTGTCGCAGCCAGCAATCCGTCATCTCTGGTTTGCGCGTGGTGTGGTGCAGAACCGCACGAGCACCGTGAACCAGTAACCGGCGCAAGTAACCATCACCTCGCTTGCTAATGCTTTGCAGCCGCTGCTTGCCACCACTGGAGTGTTGCTTGGGCACCAGGCCGAGGAAGGCTGCGAGCTGTCGCCCATTCTTGAAGGAGGCAATGTTGTCGCCGACCGTAGCTTCCAGTGCGCTGGCAGTCAAGGGACCGATTCCTGGCACCTGTTCCAGCCGACGGCAGACTTCGGATTGCCGGCATAGTTGCCTGACCTGTAGATCAATCTCTTGCACTTGCCTGTCCACCTCCAGCAGGTGCGAGAGCAGCCGCTGCGCCAAGTCGCGCATAATTGCCGGCAAGCCGTTCTCCATGTCGGCAATGAGCCTTTTGACCTCCTGGATCAGCTTGCCTAGCCCTTGCGCAATCGACAACCCAAACTCCGCCAATAATCCTCTCAACTGATTGGCCGTTGCGGTCCGCGACTTGATAAAGCCGTCACGTACCCGATGCAACGCCAGTACCGCTTGCGATTGGGCTGTCTTTACAGCAACAAAGCGCATAGCCGGCCGGCTGGCGGCTTCACAAATGGCAGCCGCATCAGCTGCATCGTGTTTGTTGCCTTGAACATAGGGTTTGACGAACTGCGGCGCAATCAGTCTGACCGTGTGCCCCAGGTCGTACAGCGTCCGGGCCCAGTAATGAGCGGTACCACAGGCTTCCATCGCTACTGTACAAGGCGCTATTCGGGTAAAGAATTCAACCATTTGTGCGCGCCTGAGAGTTTTGCGCAGCACCGTCTTGCCGTGTTGATCTACGCCATGAATTGCGAATACCTGCTTTGCCAGGTCTACACCAATCGTTGTAGCATGCATATCGGACTCCTCGCCTCAAGTGGTTGGTCAACACTTCCACTTTGGCACATCGATGCCGTCGGCGCAGGAGTCCCTCCAACCTCCATGTCCTTAAGCCTCGTTAATTCTAGAAGGCGGCGTCCATACCATTTCTAA
>NZ_VFAH01000071.1 GCF_008929045.1 Noviherbaspirillum aerium
TAGTCGTCCCTGAAAAAGTCTGAAGTAATTAGGCTGGTGCATCATTTGGCGGGAAGGAATGGCTGAGCCGATGCAAGATTTTGCGCAAGTTGTGTCCGGCAGCGCAAAGGATGGCATTCATGGCATCGCCTACGGCACCTTTGAGGAAGTTGCGACCGAGACGACCGTCAGCCTTCATATGTCCGATCACCGGTTCAACGGCATTACGTCGCTTAAGTCGTTTTTTAATCAAGTTGGTCATGCCTCGTTTGGCGCCGGCTATCCACACCGTCAAGCGCTGCGGCCGATGCCCCTTGTAGCCGCGATCGACGAATGCCTGTTTGGGTGTGACGCCAGTCAGATTGACCGTTTGCTCGATGGCCGCTTCGAGCGTGTGCCCGTCATAAGGATTGCTTGGCAGTGACTGCATGCCCACTACGAAGTTATCGCGGCTAGTCGTGACGACGCTGACTTTGACGCCAAATTCATAGTGTTTATGCGCCTTGCCTTTGGCGATGCATTCTACTTCCGGCGCGTGCACGCTGTAGATCTTGTTCTTGTCGTGACGCTGCTGTGCATGAATCCGATGACCTATGTTTAACCAATCCCGGAAACGGTCTTCCAGGACGGGGGCTGATTGAATCTTGCGTTCAATATCACGCATGACCCGTCCGAGATAGGTGCGTAGCCGCTTCTGCTCACGTCGTGCTCGTTTCATCTGACGTGCATGCGCATAACGCGCATTCATCACCAACGCCTGTTTGCCAAGACGCTCATAGCTTTGTCGCAAGCGCAGGCCAGCCTTCTTCGCTTCCCGCACCAAGGTAACACGTGCCTTGTGATAGAGCCGGCCATCAGTCGGAAAGGCGATCGCCTTCTCCTGGACAGTGGTATCGACATTAACCGCCTCCAGCGAGGCTGGTACGATAGTCTTGGTGATCAAGCCAGTATCGATCGTTAGCTTAAGCAAGAACTCACAGCCGGTCGCGCCAATGCGTTTGCGGAAGCGCGACATTTGGCTGGGATCGATGGGTAAGCGATACTGGAAATACTGTTCTCCGCAAAAGTATTGCCAGTATGGGTTCTCGGCCCAATGCATGACGACTTGTTCATCTGAGAGATTGAAGGCATGCTTAAGATAATGCAGGCCTACCATGAGGCGAATTGAAATGGCAGGTCGACCACGTCCTGGGACATACAAGGGACCGAACTGGGCGCTTGCCGCCTGCCAATCCATCTTGCCAGCCAAGGTAACCAATGCATGCCGAGGGTCAACCATGTTGGCCAGCTCACGGGGCGCAAGGGCTGGATCTTGCGCAGGAGGAATCTCTTTGGGGGCCATGAATTCACCGGAAAATCGTAGCGGCGTACCCTGTTTCTGGTGAATTCAAATCCCCAAAGTTCCCCGCCGACCCGCACCAGTACTGGCTCGCATCAGTACTTCAGGCACGACTA
>NZ_VFAH01000072.1 GCF_008929045.1 Noviherbaspirillum aerium
TACTGCATGTATGGACCCGACACCTTTTGCAAGGCCTCGAATGACGAAAAAGCGGTCTGCATGCATGTATACGGCTAGCTTGTTGGGCCATGTCGATACGCTGCCCGCAGCCTTGATGAGATCCGCGCATCACATCCTGAGCAATTTAGCGGCTTGACAACAGCTCAGCCGGCAGTAAAAACAGGTTCTGCAATGCTGGTCTAACCGATTTTGTCATCACGAGAAGTCTCGCAAACCAGTGGGGTGCTCCTTTGCTTGAAGTGCTATGACTTGAGTAGAACGAACGCGTTTTCAAGCTGGCGCTTGGTAAGGCGTATCACTGCTGAGCAGTACTTGAATGACACGTGCATTCTTGTTGGCCAGCGCCACCGCCGTGCGGTTATAGCCGCGACGCGCAATCAATTCGCGTAACCAGCGACTGCGTACATCCATCTTGTTGCCGACATAGCGCAAGACTGATCTGGCACCGTGGATCAGCAGGGTGCGCAAATAGGCGTCTCCTCGCTTGCTGATGCCTTGGAGTCGTGACTTGCCGCCAGAGGAATACTGTTTCGGCACGAGGCCAAGCCACGCGGTCAGATGCCGGCCGTTCCTGAACTGCCTGGCGTCACCGACGGCGGCGACAACAGCCGTTGCGGTAATTGGACCGATGCCATCAATGGCAGCAATCTTCTTACACAAGGTAGATGCCTTCATGAAGGACTTGATCGCGGTTTCGGCGTGGTCAATCCGGTCTTCAAGTACAGAGATCTGCTCAAGCAGTTCAGTCAGCAGTGCCTGGCAGAACGGAGTTAGCTCGCCAGCACATTGCGCCAGTATGTCCGGCATCGCCCTTTTGAACGCTTCGGGTGATTGGGAAATAATGACACCACGCTCCCCAAGCAGACCTCTGGCCTGGTTGATGATAGCTGTTCGCTGCTGCACCAGCAGGTTACGCACCCGGTGTGCTGCCTGGATATCCTGTTGCTCGACAGATTTGATTGCCACGAAACGCATTGAAGGTCGACAGGCAGCCTCCACAATAGCTTCGGCGTCATTGCGGTCGTTCTTGTTGGTCTTGACGAACGGTGCAACATACTGAGGGCTGATCAGACGGACTTCCATGCCCAGTTCCTGAAACCGCCGCGCCCAGTGGTGTGCCGAGCTGCAGGCTTCCATCACCACAACCTCGGGCTGGAGTTGCCGAACCGTTGTAAGCAGGTCAGCGCGATTCACCTTGGAACGGTGCAGTGCACGCCCGTGGCGGTCAGCGCCGTGCAGTTGGAAGACTCGCTTGGCCAGATCAATTCCGAGAACGGTAACCTTCATGATGGACCTCCGGTGAAGAACGGTTGATCGAACATGTAGTTTCCCCGAAGGGAAGGTGTCGGGTCCATCTCAGTAATTTACGACGG
>NZ_VFAH01000073.1 GCF_008929045.1 Noviherbaspirillum aerium
AGAATGGCGCGCTTGAAGTCGTTCTGGATGCGCTCCAGCGCCTCTTGCGACTCGCCTTCGAAACGCATCACCACCACCGGCGTCGTGTTCGACGAGCGCGCCAGGCCGAAACCGTCCGCATATTCCACGCGCAGGCCGTCGATCGTCACGATCTGCTCGGCATCCGGAAACTTCGCGTCCTGCTGCAGCTTCGCAATCAGCGCCACGTTCTCGCCCTCTTCCAGGTGCAGGTGCAGCTCCGGCGTGCTGCTCGACTGCGGCAAGGCATTGAGCACCGCCGTCGGGTCGTCCAGCCGCGACAGCAGCTCCAGCATCCTCGCGCCCGCATACAGCCCGTCATCGAAACCGTACCAGCGGTCCTTGAAGAACACATGCCCGCTCATCTCGCCGCCCAGCGGCGCACCGGTTTCGCGCAGCTTGGCCTTGACCAGCGAATGCCCGGTCTTCCACATCAGCGGCACGCCGCCATGCTGCTTCACCCACGGACCGATATGCCGGGTGCACTTGACGTCGTAGAGAATTTCCTTGCCCGGATGGCGGGAGAGCACATCGGCCGCGAACAGCATGAGCTGGCGGTCGGGATAAATGATCTGGCCGTCCTTGGTCACCACGCCGAGGCGGTCGCCGTCGCCGTCGAAGGCCAGGCCGATCTCGGCATCGGTCTCCCGCAGGCAGCGGATGAGGTCCTGCAGGTTTTCCGGATGGGCCGGGTCGGGATGGTGGTTGGGGAAGTTGCCGTCGACTTCGCAGAACAGTTCGACGACCTCGCAGCCCATGGCCTGGTAGAGCTCGGGCGCGAAGGCGCCGGCCACGCCGTTGCCGCAGTCGACCGCGATCTTCATCTTGCGCGAGACTTTCACGTCGCTGGTGATGCGCTCGAGATAGGCCTGCCTGATGTCATGGGTGCGGTAGCTGCCGCTGCCCTGGGCGAAGTCGCCCTTGACGATGGTCTGGTACAGGCTCTGGATGGCGTCGCCGTGGATGGCTTCGCCGGCCAGCACCATCTTGAAGCCGTTGTAGTCGGGCGGATTGTGGCTGCCGGTGACCATGATGCCGGACTGGGCATCGAGCACGTGGGTGGCGAAATAGACCATCGGGGTGGCGACCACGCCGAGGTCGATGACATTGATGCTGGCACGCTGCAGGCCCGCGGCCAGCGCGGTGGAGAGATCGGGACCGGAGAGGCGGCCGTCGCGGCCGATGACCACGGTCTGTTCGCCCTTGATGCGCGCTGCGGTGCCGAATGCCTGTCCAATCTGGCGCGCTACGCCGATGTCGAGTGTCTTGCCGACGATGCCGCGGATGTCGTATGCCTTGAA
>NZ_VFAH01000074.1 GCF_008929045.1 Noviherbaspirillum aerium
TGGATGAAGGATGTCGTCGCCAACCAGGCCAGCACCTGCGAGCCGGAATGGGTCGATGCCGAGCATCCGCTGTTCATCCTCTACACCTCCGGCTCCACCGGCAAGCCCAAGGGCGTCCAGCATGCCTCCGGCGGCTACCTGCTGTGGGCCATGCTCACCATGAAATGGACCTTCGACATCAAGCCGTCGGACGTCTTCTGGTGCACCGCCGACATCGGCTGGGTCACCGGCCATACCTACATCGCCTACGGCCCGCTGGCCGTCGGCGCGACCCAGATCGTGTTCGAAGGCGTGCCGACCTATCCCAACGCCGGCCGCTTCTGGGACATGATCGCCCGCCACAAGGCCACCATCTTCTACACCGCGCCAACGGCCATCCGCTCGCTGATCAAGGCCGCCGACGCCGATGCCGCGGTGCATCCGAAGCAGTACGACCTGTCATCCCTGCGCCTCTTGGGTTCGGTCGGCGAGCCGATCAATCCGGAAGCCTGGATGTGGTACTACCGCAATATCGGCAACGAGAAGTGCCCGGTGGTCGACACCTTCTGGCAGACCGAGACCGGCGGCCACATGATCACGCCGCTGCCGGGCGCCACGCCGATGGTGCCGGGTTCCTGCACGCTGCCGCTGCCGGGCATCATGGCGGCGGTGGTGGACGAGACCGGCAACGACCTGCCGAACGGGCAGGGCGGCATCCTGGTGGTCAAGCGGCCATGGCCGTCGATGATCCGCACCATCTGGAACGACCCGGAGCGCTTCAAGAAGAGCTACTTCCCGGAAGAACTGGGGGGCAAGATCTACCTGGCCGGCGACGGCGCGGTGCGCAACGAGCAGACCGGTTACTTCACGATTACCGGCCGCATCGATGACGTGCTGAACGTCTCGGGCCACCGCATGGGCACGATGGAAATCGAATCGGCGCTGGTGGCCAATCCGCTGGTGGCGGAAGCGGCGGTGGTGGGCAAGCCGGACGAGACGACGGGCGAGTCGATCTGCGCGTTCGTGGTGCTGAAGCAGGCCAGGCCGAGTGGCGACGAAGCGAAGCGGATTGCCAAGGAGTTGCGCGACTGGGTGGGCAAGGAGATCGGTCCGATCGCCAAGCCGAAGGAAATCCGGTTCGGCGACAACCTGCCGAAGACGCGCTCGGGCAAGATCATGCGGCGCCTGCTGCGTGTATTGGCCAAGGGCGAACAGATCACCCAGGATGTCTCCACGCTGGAAAATCCGGCCATCCTGGATCA
>NZ_VFAH01000075.1 GCF_008929045.1 Noviherbaspirillum aerium
TTACTTCACGACAGCCAGCTGTTCGCGCTTGCCACCCTTGTAGGTGTAGAGCGTGAGGGTGCCGTTCTTGATATCGCCGCGGTTGTCGAAGACGATATTGCCGGTCACGCCCTTGTAGTTGATCTTCTGCAGTTCGGGCAGGTACTTCGCCGGCTCGGCGGAGTTGGCCTTCTTCATCGCTTCGACCATCACCATGACCGAGTCATAGACGTACGGTGCATAAATCTGCACGTCGGTGTTGAACTTCTTCTTGAACGCGGCGCGGAATTCCTCCATGCCTTTCTTCTGCGTCTCTTCCACGCCGCCTGCTTCTGCGCAGACCACCTGGTTGTCGCCGATGGCGTCGCCCGCCAGGTTCGCCAGCGCTTCGGTACAGATGCCGTCGCCGCCCATGAACTTGGCGTTGATGCCCAGCGCCTTCATCTGGCGCAGCATCGGACCGGCCACCGCATCCATGCCGCCGAAGAAGACAACGTCAGGGCTCTTGGCCTTGATGGCGGTGAGAATGGCGTTGAAGTCGGTCGCCTTGTCGTTGGTGTACTGCTGCGCCACGACCTGCACGCCCTTGCCCTTGGCGCCCTTGATGAATTCCTCGGCAACGCCCTGGCCGTAGGCGGTACGGTCGTCGACCACCGCCACTTTCTTGGCATTGAGCTTCTCGGCGGCGTAGCGGCCGAGCGTGCCGCCGAGCTGGCCGTCGTTGGCGACCACGCGGAAGGCGGACTTGAAGCCCTGCTGGGTGTATTTCGGATTGGTCGCCGACGGCGAGATCTGCGGGATGCCCGCATCGTGATAGATCTTCGAGGCCGGGATGGTGGTGCCGGAGTTCAGGTGACCGATGACGCCGTTGACCTTGGCGTCGACCAGCTTCTGGGCTGCCGCGGTGCCCTGCTTGGGATCGGCGCCGTCGTCTTCGGCCAGCAGTTCGAACTTGACCTTCTTGCCGCCGATGGTGACGCCCTTGGCGTTGAGTTCATCGATGGCCATGCGGGCGCCGTATTCGTTGTCTTTACCCAGGTGTGCGATGGCGCCGGAGATCGGGCCGACGTGGCCGATCTTGACGACCTGTTCCTGTGCCGAAGCTGCGCCTGCGAA
>NZ_VFAH01000076.1 GCF_008929045.1 Noviherbaspirillum aerium
CAGGTGGTTGGCATTGCGCATTTCCACCAGCCGCGCCTGGCGGCCGTCGCCATGGCGCTCGAAGACATGGCGCAGGCCGTCGCGGTCGGCCAGCGCATAGCGGGCTTCGCTCTGGCGATGCAGAGTGATCTGTTCATACGGCGAATGGATGGAGGCGCCGATGGCCGGCTGCGAGAACGTCACCTGCCGCCGCTGGGGATCGAGTACCACGACGTCGTCGCCGTCGAGCCTGAGCGCCAGCGAGATCGGCAGGCTCCAGCCTTGTCCGAGCCAGCCGGCATGGGGGTTGTCGGAGCAGTAGGTGCGCTGCCAGGGCAGCGGCAGGGGCGCCGGCAGGTCGAAGTCGAGTTCGGTGTCGCCTTCGAGCAGCTTGCAGCCGAACAGGGGATTGACCGGCTTGCCGACCTCCACGCAGCTCTTGCAGGCCAGGCCTTCGCCCTGCTTGACCGGTTTGGCCGGCGTGGCGGCGTCGGGCTCCGGTGCCGGCTTGCTGGTCTTTGCCGGCGGCGGCGGGACTGCCGGCGTTCTCGCTTCCGCCTTGATCGGCGGCTGCAGGGCCGGATGCTTGAGCAGGCGTGCTTCATGGGCCTGCAGCCAGCTGCCGAAACCCGGCCCCAGCCGGCTCTTGCCCAGCTCGCCCAGCAGGCGCGCCTTGCCGGCGCCGCCGCGCAGCAATACCAGCACGATGGAGCGCAGCAGGGCGCGCACCAGCATCACATGGCCGCGCGCGAAGTTCTCCACCGCCTGCTGCATGTGGTGCGCATAAGCCGCCGCATCCTCGGGCCGCTGGCGCCCGGCCTGCCAGCCATGGGCAAAGCCGCCGCCATAGGCCCTGGCCACCTCTACCGCGGCGTCGCTGATGCCCTCGACCAGGGCCGGCAAGCCCATCAGCGTCATGACGTAGCCGGCCACCTGCAGGCCGACCGAGGCGCCGGCCATGGCGCCGGGCACGGCACCGCCGCCGCCGGCAAAGAAACCGAGCGCGGCGCCGCCTGCGCCGCCGATGACGATGCCGCCGCCCAGGTACATGGCCGATTCGGCCAGCACTTCCCACAGGCCGCTCCAGAT
>NZ_VFAH01000077.1 GCF_008929045.1 Noviherbaspirillum aerium
AAATCGCTACTCGCACTGGCCGTACTGGGCGCCATCTCCGGCTCTGCCGCTGCACAGACCAACGTTGCCATCTACGGCCTGATCGACGTCGGCATCGTTCGCGAAAGCGGCGCGCCTGCAGCCGGTTCGACCACCAAGCTCACCAGCGGCATCGCCAACGGTTCGCGCGTGGGCTTCCGCGGCACGGAAGATCTGGGCGGCGGCCTGCAAGCCATCTTCACTCTGGAAAACGGTTTCCAGGCTGACACCGGCGCGCTCGGCCAGGGCGGCCTGCTGTTCGGCCGCCAGGCTTTCGTCGGCCTGCAGGGTGGCTTCGGCGCCGTGCGCCTGGGTCGCCAGTACACCGCGTTCGACGTCCTCATGGGCGCCGTCGATCCCTTCTTCAACGGTCTCGAAGGCAAGGCAGTCAACCTGTTTGCGCGTGGCTACGTCAGCCGGGTCAACAACTCCATCATGTACAGCACGCCGATCATCGGCGGCTTCCAGGGTGACGTGACCTACGGCCTGGGCGAAGTGGCAGGCAGCTCGGCCGCCGGCCGCTATATCGGCGCTTCGGCCGGCTATTCCGCAGGTCCGCTGTATGTGCGCCTGGCCTACCAGGATTCCAACACCGTTCCGGCTGCTGCCGTGGGCGCCACACCGGCGGTTCTGGCCGGATCGGACAAGAACACCGTCCTGGGCGCGACCTACAACTTCGGTCCTGTCATGCTGCACGGCGCCTACGGCGTCACCGAAGCCGACCGCGGCGGCCGCGACACGCTGGACTTCAACGATGCGATGATCGGCGTCTCGGTGCCGGTCGGCGCGGGCAAGATCCTGGCCAACTTCGTCAACCGCAGCGACGACATCGGCACGGCCGACGCGCGCTTCTACGGCCTGGGCTACATCCACTCGCTGTCCAAGCGCACCACGCTGCACACGTCCTACGGCTACATGAAGAGCCGCGGCGTCGGTTCGCGCGGCTATACCGTTGGCAGCGCGATCGAAGCAGGCAGCGGCAGCCGCAGCCTCGAAGT
>NZ_VFAH01000078.1 GCF_008929045.1 Noviherbaspirillum aerium
CATCAGCGCAACCGTGGTGTCGAGCATGCGGTTGGAGAAGCCCCACTCGTTGTCGTACCAGGAAGAGACCTTGACCAGGCGGCCGGATACCTTAGTGAGGGTCGCATCGAAGTTGCTCGATGCCGGATTGTGGTTGAAGTCCACCGATACCAGCGGATCGGTGTTGTAGGTCAGGATGCCTTTGAGCGCACCGTCGGCGGCTTCCTTCATGATCGCGTTGATTTCATCGACGGTCGTGTCGCGCGCAGCGACGAAGGACAGGTCGACGATGGAGACGTTGATGGTCGGCACGCGGATCGCGAAACCGTCCAGCTTGCCGTTGAGTTCCGGCAGCACCAGGCCGACCGCGGCAGCGGCGCCGGTCTTGGTCGGGATCATCGACTGGGTGGCGGAACGGGCGCGGCGCAGGTCTTCATGCATCACGTCGGTCAGCACCTGGTCGTTGGTGTAGGCATGGACGGTGGTCATCAGGCCGTTGACCACGCCGATCTTGTCATGCAGCGGCTTGACCAGCGGCGCCAGGCAGTTGGTGGTGCAGGAGGCGTTGGAGATGACGGTATCGCTTGCCTTGAGCACGTTCTGGTTGACGCCGAAGACGACGGTCGCATCGACATCCTTGCCGCCGGGCGCGGAAATGATGACCTTCTTGGCGCCGCCCTTGAGGTGGGCCGAGGCCTTTTCCTTGGTGGTGAAGAAGCCGGTGCACTCGAGCACGACGTCGACATTGAGTTCGCCCCACGGGATTTCAGCCGGATTGCGCTGAGCGAAGACCTTGATCTTGTCGCCGTTGACGATCATGAAGTCGCCGTCGACTTCGACCGTGCCGGGGAACTTGCCATGGGCCGTGTCGTAACGGGTCAGGTGGGCATTCGACTGCGCATTGCCGAGGTCGTTGATGGCAACGATCTGGATATCATTCTTTTTGCCGCCTTCGTAGTGAGCGCGAAGGATGTTGCGGCCGATACGGCCATAGCCGTTGATTGCGACACGAAT
>NZ_VFAH01000079.1 GCF_008929045.1 Noviherbaspirillum aerium
TGACCATAGATTTTTTTGGTATCCACGCTGATGATGGGGGCGCCTGTGGCTTTGAATTGGCTACGCTGCTCGTCTATGTGTTCAAACTGTGCGTTTCGCTCTTTGGGCGATGCTCCCCTTACTTCGTTGCGGCGCGAATTGGCCTTGGGAGAGTACTTCAGTTTATGCAGCAGTCTGGCCACTGTCATTCGACTTGCAGGATGTCCTTCTTCTGCGAGTGCCTGGCTCAAATGCCGCAGCGAGCTTCGCTTGGCTTTGGCACGACGCCCCATGGGGTCGCCGGCAGATTCCGAGGCCAGCACGTTAAGAAGAGCTTCCTCAAGTTCAGGATCTTTGTCCTCGGCGGCGGTGCGACCTCCACCTGCAGCGCGCAAGTGGTCGTCGGGGCAATGGGTCAAGTCAGACTCCAGTTCAACACAGCCACGTAGAACCGTCGTCGGACTCATGCCTGTGATCCGTGTGCCAATAGTCTTTTACCGCCATAACCTATACGGTGCGCTTCGTCGGCAGAAAACCAACGTCGCTGTGGCTCACTGAGCCTACTCATCAATACATTAATGTGGTGATGATAGGCCCGGTCAGGATGCGGCTGATTTGCCCTGCAGATTGGACAGGTGCACTGATGAACCGACATTGTTTCCATGGCAGCCTCCATATAGAGAGCTATAGTCCAAAGTGGTGGTGCGACACGTGTAGCCGTCCACGTGTTTCGTAGTAGGAATTGGACGGCAAAGCTCGTTCTTGTCTTGTCACACATCTGAAAGGAGGCTGTGACCTGCTGTACGACCAGCAGTTGCCTACCCGGGCGTGCGTAACTGGTAACGGTTGGGTGTGAAGCCCCGGGGACAACGTGCCTCTCAACAGAAGGTTCATCCCAGTGATGGGAAAGGAACTGACACTGCCAGCAGCCGTGCGGTG
>NZ_VFAH01000008.1 GCF_008929045.1 Noviherbaspirillum aerium
TTCAAGATCTACCGTTACGATCCGGACAAGGACGCCAAGCCTTACATGCAGGATCTGACGGTGACGCTGCAGGACACCGACAAGATGCTGCTGGACGCGTTGCAGCGCATCAAGGCCGATGTGGACGACTCGCTGGCGCTGCGGCGCTCCTGCCGGGAAGGCGTCTGCGGCTCGGACGCGATGAACATCAACGGCAAGAACGGGCTGGCCTGCACCACCAACCTCAACGAGCTGACCGAGCCGATCGTGCTGCGTCCGCTGCCGGGGCTGCCGGTGATCCGCGACCTGATCGTGGACATGACGCAGTTCTTCAAGCAGTACCACTCGATCAAGCCGTACCTGATCAACGAGACGATCCCGCCGGAGAAGGAGCGTCTGCAGACGCCGGCGGAGCGGGAAGAGCTCGACGGGCTGTACGAGTGCATCCTGTGCGCATGCTGCTCGACGTCGTGTCCGTCGTTCTGGTGGAACCCGGACAAGTTCGTGGGACCGGCGGGTCTGCTGCAGGCATATCGTTTCATTGCCGACAGCCGCGACCAGGCGACCAGCGAGCGCCTCGACAACCTCGAGGACCCGTACCGCCTGTTCCGCTGCCATACCATCATGAACTGCGTGGATGTCTGTCCGAAGGGACTGAATCCGACGCGTGCTATCGGCAAGATCAAGGAACTGATGGTCCGTCGTGCGGTATAAATAGCATCTGCAGGGGCGGAGGCAGGCTTGCTTCCGCCTTATTTCATGAGTCCATTGTCCTTGCCGCAAGCAGGGCAGTAGGCTGATGAAATAGAGTGAACGGGAAATCCATGTCCGACAATCATCAATCCGATCCGGTGAAACGTGCGCGCCTGCGCTGGCGGGCGCGTCGCGGCTTGCTGGAAAACGACCTCATCGTGACGCGTTTTCTGGATGAGCATGAAGCGAGCTTGACCGACGAAGAGGTCGATGCCTTCTCCAGGCTGATGGAACTGTCGGACAATGAATTAATGGACTTGCTTTTGGCGCGCAAGGAACCCGTGGGCGAAGCGGATCTTCCGCACGTCCATGCGTTGCTGGCGAGACTGCGCGCAGCCTGAGAACAACCGGGAAAAGGTTGAAGCAGGCGTGGAGTGTCCGGCGGACTGGTGCCGGAACTGGCTGTTGTGATGCCGCGGAGCTGGCGATGTTCGCGACATGCAATGGCCAGGGCAAGGCGATGCCTGTGCTGACGGAGGCTCCTGAAACTTCGGTTTTTTTTACAATCGACTCACCCCTCCTCACTAGAAGGAAGAGACATGACTAACTCAGAAACCAAAGCAACCCTTTCGTTCTCCGACGGCTCGCCGTCGCTGGACATGCCCATCTACAAAGGCACCATCGGCCCGGACGTCATCGACATCCGCAAGCTGTACGGCGCCACGGGCAAGTTCACCTATGACCCGGGTTTCATGTCCACGGCAGCCTGCAACTCCTCGATCACCTACATCGACGGCGACAAGGGCGAACTGCTGTATCGCGGCTATCCGATCGAGCAACTCGCGGTCAATTGCGACTTCCTCGAGACTTGCTACCTGCTCATGAACGGCGAACTGCCGAATGCCGGACAGAAGCAGAACTTCGTCGACACCGTCACCAAGCACACCATGGTGCACGAGCAGATGCAATTCTTCTTCCGCGGCTTCCGTCGCGATGCGCACCCGATGTCGGTCCTGGTCGGCACCGTCGGCGCGCTGTCGTCCTTCTATCATGATTCGCTCGACATCAACGACCCGCATCACCGCGAAGTGTCCGCGATCCGCCTGATCGCCAAGCTGCCGACCCTGGTCGCCATGGCCTACAAGTATTCCGTCGGCCAGCCGTTCGTCTATCCGCGCAATGACCTGTCCTATTCGGCCAACTTCATGCGCATGATGTTCTCGAACCCGTGCGAAGAGTACAAGGTCAACGACGTGCTGGTGCGCGCGCTCGACCGCATCCTCATCCTGCACGCGGATCACGAACAGAATGCATCGACATCGACCGTCCGTCTGGCCGGTTCGTCGGGCGCCAACCCGTTCGCCTGTATCGCGGCCGGCATCGCCTGCCTCTGGGGCCCGGCCCACGGCGGCGCGAACGAAGCGGCGCTGACCATGCTGCAGGACATCCAGAAGCAGGGCGGCGTCGAGCGCATCGGCGAGTTCATCGCCAAGGTCAAGGACAAGGATTCCAATGTCAAGCTGATGGGCTTCGGTCACCGCGTCTACAAGAACTACGATCCGCGCGCCAAGCTGATGCGCGAAACCTGCCATGAAGTGCTGAACGAACTCGGCCTGCATGACGATCCGCTGTTCAAGCTGGCGATGGCCCTCGAGAAGATTGCGCTGGAAGACGATTACTTCGTGCAGCGCAAGCTCTACCCGAACGTCGACTTCTACTCCGGCATCGTCCAGTCCGCGCTCGGCATCCCGGTTTCGCTGTTCACCGGTATCTTTGCGATGGCCCGTACCGTCGGCTGGATCGCCCAGTGGAACGAGATGATCTCCGATCCGGAGCAGAAGATCGGCCGTCCGCGCCAGCTGTTCGTCGGCTCTCCGCGCCGCGACGTGCCTGCCATGGCTCAGCGCGGCTGATCAGCCTGATCGGCATCCGTGCCAGTGCAAAGGCGAGCTTCCGGGCTCGCCTTTTTTGTTACCGGATCAAGTATCCGATCACGGCGGCGGGGCAGGGAAGCATCGTCGGCCGACATTCTTACGACAAGGCATCAATGACCATATTGGCGACTAGAGTTCTATGCTATGCTAGCGTTTCCAAAAAATGGTACCACCTCAGGTCGTCACGCAGCCCTTCCCCCACAACTTGATGTGCGATCCGCTAACCGGTCAGGCCGTGTCGCGGAAGGTTATATAAACCCGCTAATCTCGCGAAACGCGAAGAAAGGTGAGCAAGATATGCAGCAGTACTTCTCCAATTCCTATCTTTTTGGAGGCAACGCACCGTACGTGGAAGAATTGTACGAAGCGTACCTCAACAATCCCGGCTCCGTGCCCGACAACTGGCGTGCATACTTTGATGCCATGCAGCACGTGCCTGCCGTTGACGGTTCGACCAAGCCCGACGTTGCACACGCACCCGTGATCGCCTCCTTCGCCGAACGTGCGAAACAGGGTCCCATCCGTACTGTCGTTGCCTCGCAAGACGTGGAAATGGGCCGCAAGCGCGTCGCTGCCACGCAGCTGATCGCCGCCTACCGCTTCCTTGGCAACCGCTGGGCCAACCTCGATCCGCTGCAGCGCCAGGAACGTCCAGGGATCCCGGAACTGGACCCGAGCTTCTACGGTTTCACCGATGCTGACATGGACATCGTGTTCAACATCAGCAATACCTACTTCGGCCAGGAAACCGCCACGCTGCGCGATCTGCTGCAAGCCTTGCGCGACACCTACTGCCGCTCCATCGGCGCCGAGTTCATGTACATCAGCGATCCTGCGCAGAAGCGCTGGCTGCAGGAGCGCTTGGAGTCCGTTCGTTCGACACCCAGCTTCACCGCTGAAAAGAAAAAGCACATCCTCGACCGCCTGACTGCGGCCGAAGGCCTCGAACGCTATCTGCATACCCGCTATGTCGGCCAGAAGCGCTTCTCGCTCGAAGGCGGCGAAAGCTTCATCGCCTCGCTCGACGAATCGATCCAGCGCGCGGGCGAAAGGGGCATCCAGGAAATCGTCATCGGCATGGCGCACCGCGGCCGCCTCAACGTTCTGGTCAACACCCTCGGCAAGATGCCGCAGGACCTGTTCGCCGAATTCGAAGGCAAGCACGCTGACGATCTGCCTGCCGGAGACGTCAAGTATCACCAGGGCTTCTCGTCCGACATCTCCACCCGCGGCGGCCCGATCCACCTGTCGCTCGCATTCAACCCGTCCCACCTCGAGATCGTCAATCCGGTCGTGGAAGGTTCGGTCAAGGCCCGCATGGAGCGCCGCGGCGACAAGGACGGCTCGCAGGTCATGCCTATCCTGGTTCACGGCGATGCGGCGTTTGCCGGCCAGGGTGTGGTCATGGAAACGCTGAACCTCGCGCAGACCCGCGGCTACGGCACCGGCGGCACGCTGCATATCGTGATCAACAACCAGATCGGTTTCACCACCTCCGATCCCCGCGATTCACGCTCGACACTGTATTGCTCCGACGTCGTCAAGATGATCGAAGCGCCGGTGCTGCACGTGAACGGCGACGATCCGGAAGCCGTCGTGTTTGCCACGCAGATCGCTCTCGATTTCCGTCTCGAGTTCAAGAAGGATATCGTTGTCGACATCATCTGCTTCCGCAAACTCGGCCACAACGAGCAGGACACGCCTGCGCTGACCCAGCCGCTGATGTACAAGAAGATCGGCCAGCATCCGGGCACCCGCAAGCTGTACGCCGACAAGCTGTCCACGCAGGGCACCATCGCCGCGGAAACCGGCGATGCGATGGTCAAGGCGTATCGCGACGCAATGGACGCTGGCAAGCATACCGTCGATCCGGTCATCTCCAACTTCAAGAGCAAGTATGCGGTTGACTGGATGCCTTTCCTCAACCGCAAGTGGACCGATGCGGCCGATACCGCCGTGCCGCTGGCCGAGCTCAAGCGCCTGGCCGAGCGCATCACCAAGGTGCCGGAAGACTTCAAGGTGCACCCGCTAGTCGAAAAGGTGCTGGGCGACCGCGCCGCGATGGGCCGCGGTGAACTGAATCTCGACTGGGGCATGGGCGAGCATCTAGCCTACGCATCGCTGGTCGCTTCCGGTTATGCGGTTCGCCTGACAGGCCAGGACGCAGGCCGCGGTACCTTCGTGCATCGTCACGCCGTGCTGCACGACCAGAAGCGCGAGCGCTGGGATGCCGGCACCTACCTGCCGCTGCAGAACGTGTCCGAAAACCAGGCGCCGTTCAACGTCATCGACTCCGTGCTGTCGGAAGAAGCTGTTCTCGGCTTCGAGTACGGCTATTCGACCGCGGAACCGAACACGCTCACCATCTGGGAAGCCCAGTTCGGCGACTTCGCCAACGGCGCCCAGGTCGTCATCGACCAGTTCATCAGCTCCGGCGAAGTGAAGTGGGGCCGTGCCTCGGGTCTCGTCATGATGCTGCCGCACGGTTACGAAGGCCAGGGTCCGGAGCATTCTTCCGCCCGCCTCGAGCGCTATCTGCAGCTGTGCGCCGACAACAACATGCAGGTGGTCCAGCCGACCACGGCCGCGCAGATCTTCCATCTGCTGCGCCGCCAGATGATCCGCCTGTTCCGCAAGCCGCTGGTCATCATGACGCCGAAGTCGCTGCTGCGTAACAAGGATGCCGGCTCGCCGCTGTCCGAACTGGCCAAGGGCTCGTTCCAGACCGTCATCGGCGAAGTCGATGAGAAGATCGATCCGAAGAAGGTCAAGCGCGTACTCGCCTGCTCGGGCAAGGTCTATTACGACCTGGTCAACGCACGCAAGGAGCGCGGTGTTTCCGACGTGGCGATCGTGCGTGTCGAACAGCTGTACCCGTTCCCGCACAAGGCTTTCGCTGCCGAGCTGGGCAAGTTCCCGAACTTTGCCGAACTGGTATGGGTGCAGGACGAGCCGCAGAATCAGGGCCCGTGGTTCCAGATCCAGCACAACATCTTCGAGAACCTCGAAGACGGCCAGAAGCTTGCGTACGCAGGCCGCCCGGCCAGCGCATCGCCTGCCGTCGGTTATTACGACAAGCACTATGCGCAGCAGAAGGCATTGATCGACACCGCGTTCTCGAAGCTCAAGGGCTTCGTGCTGACCAAATAAAGACCCGTCGGCGCGCTAGAAGCTGGCGCGCCGATCGAACACACCGAAACGGAGAGTTACATGGCAATTATTGAAGTAAAAGTTCCGCAACTGTCGGAATCCGTCGCAGAAGCGACCCTGCTGGCCTGGCACAAGAAGGTCGGCGAAGCCGTCACCCGCGATGAGAATCTGATCGACATCGAGACTGACAAGGTCGTTCTCGAGCTGCCGGCACCGGATGGCGGCGTCATCGTCGAAGTCATCAAGGGCGACGGCAGCACCGTCGTCGCAGGCGAAGTGATCGCCAAGCTGGATACCGAAGCAAGCGCAGGCACTGTTGCCGCTCCTGCCGCCGCGCCGGCACCGGCGACCACGCCGTCCGCCGCCGCCGCTCAGGCTTCGGGTGATCCGGTTGCCGCCGCCATTTCGGCACTGGCATCGAACGCCTCTGCCGGCGTTGCAATGCCCGCAGCTGCCAAGATGCTGGCAGACAACAACATGTCGGCCGCGCAAGTTTCCGGCACCGGCCGCGACGGCCGCGTGACCAAGGGCGACGTGATCAATGCGCTCGAAACCAAACCCGCCGCGGCTCCCGCGCCGGCAGCCGCACCCGCCGCCGCGCCGAAGCCGGCACTGCAGCAGGTGGCCGCTCCCGCGGCGCCGAATCTCGGCAACCGTCCGGAAGAGCGCGTGCCGATGAGCCGCCTGCGCGCACGTATCGCCGAGCGCCTGCTGCAGTCGCAGTCGACAAACGCGATCCTGACGACATTCAATGAAGTCAACATGCAGCCGGTCATGGACCTGCGCAACAAGTACAAGGACAAGTTCGAGAAGGAGCACGGCGTCAAGCTCGGCTTCATGTCCTTCTTCGTCAAGGCTGCCGTTGCCGCGCTGAAGAAGTACCCGATCCTGAATGCGTCCGTCGACGGCAACGATATTGTCTACCACGGCTATTTCGACATCGGTATCGCAGTCGGTTCTCCTCGCGGCCTGGTCGTGCCTATCCTGCGCGATGTGGACCAGATGACGATTGCCGAAATCGAGAAGAAGATCGCCGAATTCGGCGTCAAGGCCAAGGACGGCAAGCTGACCCTGGATGAACTGACCGGCGGCACATTCTCGATCTCCAACGGCGGCGTGTTCGGTTCGATGCTGTCGACACCGATCATCAACCCGCCGCAGTCGGCGATCCTGGGCGTGCACGCCACCAAGGAGCGTCCGGTTGTCGAAAACGGCCAGATCGTGATCCGTCCGATCAACTACCTGGCCATGTCCTACGACCACCGCATCATCGACGGCCGCGAAGCCGTGCTGGGCCTGGTCGCGATGAAGGAAGCGCTGGAAGATCCGGCCCGCCTCCTGCTCGACCTCTAAGACTCACGCTAGACGCACACGGAACACGGAGCTTCCGCTCCGTGTGCGTTGTCCATCCTGCGGATAATAGGTTACGTATATGTCGAAAAATTTTGATGTGGTTGTTATCGGTGGCGGCCCCGGCGGCTATGTCGCGGCGATTCGCGCCGCCCAGCTCGGCTTCAGCGCGGCTTGCATTGATGAGTGGAAAAATGCCAAGAACGGTCCGGCACCCGGCGGCACATGCACCAACGTCGGCTGCATTCCCTCGAAGGCGCTGTTGCAGTCTTCCGAGCATTATGAGCATGCGGGTCATGCCTTCGCCGACCACGGGATTGAAGTTAAGGGCCTGAACCTGAACCTCGGCCAGATGCTTTCGCGCAAGGACGCGATCGTCAAGCAGAACAATGACGGCATCCTGTATCTCTTCAAGAAAAACAAGGTCACTTTCTTCCATGGACGCGGTTCCTTCGTCAAGGCCGGCGGTGACGGTTACGAAATCAAGGTCGCCGGTGCAACGGAAGAGACCATTACCGGCAAGCACATCATCCTGGCGACAGGATCCAACCCGCGGGCATTGGCGGACGCACCGTTCGACGAGAAGCTGATTCTGTCGAATACCGGTGCCCTGGCGATCGATGCGGTGCCGAAGAAGCTCGGCGTCATCGGCGCGGGCGTGATCGGCCTGGAAATGGGCAGCGTATGGCGCCGTGTCGGCGCGGACGTGACCGTGCTGGAAGCACTGCCGGGATTCCTGTCCGCCGTCGATGAACAGATCGCCAAGGAAGCGTTCAAGCTCTTCACGAAACAGGGTCTGTCGATCAACCTCGGCGTCAAGATCGGTGCCATTACCCCTGGCAAGAAGGACGTCACGGTCGAGTACACCGACGACAAGGGCAATGCGCAGAAGGCAGTGTTCGACAAGCTCATCGTGTCCATCGGCCGTGTGCCGAACACCATCGGCCTCAACGGTGAAGGCGTTGGACTGAAGCTCGACGAGCGCGGCTTCATTGCCGTCGACGGCGACTGCAAGACCAACCTGCCGAACGTTTGGGCAGTAGGCGATGTCGTGCGCGGTCCGATGCTGGCCCACAAGGCGGAAGAAGAGGGTGTTGCCGTGGCGGAACGCATTGCAGGACAACATGGTCACGTGAACTTCAATACAATTCCCTGGGTCATATATACATCTCCGGAAATTGCCTGGGTCGGCAAAACCGAACAGCAGCTCAAGGCCGAAGGCATCGCCTACAAGGCCGGCACCTTCCCGTTCATGGCCAATGGCCGCGCCCGTGCGCTCGGAGATACCTCAGGCATGGTGAAGTTCCTGGCCGATGCCAAGAGTGACGAAATCCTCGGTGTGCACATCGTCGGCCCGATGGCCTCGGAACTGATTTCCGAAGCGGTCGTGGCGATGGAATTCCGCGCATCGTCGGAAGACATCGCCCGCATCTGCCATGCACATCCTTCGCTGTCTGAGGCGACTAAGGAGGCTGCTCTCGCAGTCGACAAGCGTTCGCTCAACTTCTAAGGAAACATCCATGCGCCACCTGATCCTGTTGCTGCCGATTGCGCTTGCCGCGTGTGCCGCGACAGGATCCGGCGGCACCGCCATTACGGTCGATGCCGCCAGCCGCGGCCAGGCTTTGGCCGGTGCGAATTGCATCGTGCAGACCGGCGCCGGAAGCTGGAATGTCACGACCCCGGCGACGGTGGAAGTGGGTGCGCCAAGCGGAGATCTCCGGGTGATATGCAACAAGGCTGGTTACCGTACCTCCGAAACCGTATATCGGCCATCCAATCCGCTCGGCTCCAGCGTCGGACTCGGCGCCGGCGGCGGTGGCGGCAATGTGGGAGTAGGGGTCGGCCTGAGCTTTCCGATCAGCCTCGGTGGTGGACGTTATCCGTCCAGCGTGACGGTCGAAATGAATCCGCAATAGCGGGCAGCTTGTCTGCAGGCTTGCAGCAGTTTGTTGTTGTGATGGCGGCGGGCAGCAGATGGGATACAGTAATGGGCGAGCCGGTCTCGCCCATTTTTACGTCGGGTTGACATGCGATGCGATTCGCTGCCAATGATGCGGCAGGAATGTGGCAGCGGAAATGAGTGAAAAGATCATATGAACGTCAGGGAGTTTTACGAGCACGCACTGGCCCAGCGCGGCTACCAGTCGGATGAGGCGCAGCAGCGCGCGGTAGCGCGTCTGCAGCAGGCCTACGACGAATGGGTCGCGTACAAGTCGCAGCGCTCGAGCAAGCTGAAGCGGCTGATCAGCCGGCCGGCGGTGCCGCGCGGCGTCTATATGTGGGGCGGCGTCGGGCGCGGTAAATCCTTCCTGATGGACAGCTTCTATTCCGTGGTTCCGGTAGTGCGCAAGACCAGGCTGCATTTCCATGAATTCATGCGCGGAGTGCACCATCAGCTGGACGATCTGAAAGGCGTCGCGGATCCGCTCGATGAAGTGGCGCGCAGAATCGCCAAAAAATACCGGCTCATCTGTTTCGATGAGTTTCATGTGTCCGATATTGCGGATGCCATGATTCTTTACAACCTCCTCAAGGCGCTGTTCGACAATGGAGTGTCTTTCATCATGACCTCCAACTACGTGCCGGATGCACTCTATCCCGACGGCCTGCATCGCGATCGCATTCTGCCTGCCATCGGCCTCATCAAGGACAAGCTCGACGTATTGAACGTGGATGCGGGACTCGATTATCGGAAGCGGGCGCTGGAGCAGGTGGAGGCCTACCATACCCCGCTGAGCGCGGCGGCGAATGAAGCCTTGCGTACCGCGTTCGCGGGCATTGCCGAGACCACCGACGAGGATACGCGGATTCACATCGAGGCACGGGAAATCCGGGCGTTGCGGCGGGCTGGCGGCGTGGTCTGGTTCGATTTCGCGACTTTGTGCGGAGGACCGCGTTCGCAAAATGATTACCTTGAGCTTGCAAGCCGGTTTCATACCGTGATTCTCTCGGACATTCCCAAGATGTCGGCTTCGATGTCGTCCGAAGCCCGCCGCTTTACCTGGCTGATCGATGTATTCTATGACCACAAGGTAAAGCTGCTGATGTCGGCGGAGGTGGAGCCTGAACAGCTGTACACAGAAGGAATGCTCGCCAACGAATTCCATCGTACCGTGTCTCGTATCATCGAGATGCAGTCGTCGGAATACATGAACAGCGAGCGGCGCGATGTCGCTGGTTCCATTGCCTGACGACTGGCACCTTCCTACGAAAGAAGTGAAGCGGATGATTTCAGTATTCCAGCAGAGACGCCAGACCAGGCGCAAAGATAGATTCGGGATGGCTGCCTTGCTGCTTGCCATCCTGTTCGCCGGCGGTTTGCATCCTGCCTTAGCCCAGGAATCCCATGGCATGCATGCGCAGGCTGAAATCGGAGCTGCGGCCAAACACTTTCCGCCGGGATCCATCAAGTCCGTTGAAGCGGCTGACAAGGCATTGGCGGAAACCAGCCGCGAGCGGGCTGCGATCCAGGCGCGCTATGCGCAGGAAGAGCAGAAATGCAACCCGAAATTCTTCTCCAGCTCCTGCGTGGAAGATGCCAACGAGGCGCGGCGGCAGGCATTGCGCCAGGTACGCTCCGTTGAGATCGAGGCCAACAAGGTCAAGCGGCAGGCAAGTGTGACGGCGCGCGACGCGGCGCTGGCTGCGAAGCGGGAAAAGGAGGGCGTCACGAGCTTGGAGCGCGATGCCGCCGCGCGCGAGGACGCAGCGGGCATCGCGTCCCAAGCTACTCAAGCTTCTCAGCCTGTCCCGTCCTCACAAGTCGCCGGTCCGCAGCGGAGCGAAAAGCCTTTGCCTTCAGGAAAACCGCGTGGCGATAACCGCATTGCGGAGCACGAGGAAAAGATGCGCCTGATCAGAGAAAAGGAAGCCGCGGAAGAAGACAAGCGCGCAAAGAATATTGCTGCCTATGAGCGCAAGGTCAAGGAGGCGGAGGAACGGCAGAAGGAGGTCGCGAAGCGCAAGGAAGAAAAGGCGCGCAAGCTGGCAGAAAAGAGGCGCGACGCGGAAGCCAGGCCAAAATAGCATTTCCCTGACATGCCGACTTCCCGGTAAAAGCGCATTGCAAGCCGTCCGTCGGTCACAACGGGCAGTTTGAGCGCTTTCGGTTTTACCGTACTGACGATGCGGAACATTTGCCCCTAGTACTGCGGTGTGCTTGTAACGGATTGCAGGCGGATGGTCGGGCGCGTCGGCCTGCCCTGGGCGCATGGCAGCATCGTTCGCCGCGGGAGTAGACCGCCGCGCGACATCCCGCCAGCCTTGCCCTGCATCTCAAGGCAAACCGGTTCTTCCATATGTACACCTGCGGTCCACTCCAGGGAATGAGTCGCCGCGGGCCTGGCGGACGGGCAAGTTCTGATGCTTACACGGCGCGACGCATCCGATCCACGGTATAGGCCTTGGTTTCGCGAGTTGGCTCGGTCAGCTTGATGATGGCCAGCGTGCAGTTGTCGGCTTCATGGCCTTGCGCACGTTCGCGCGCCTTGGCAATGAGCATCTCGGATGCCTGCCTCGGCGAGTTCATCGCGATTGCGGCCCCCAGTTCGGCCCGCGAGAAGTATTGCCAGAGTCCGTCGGTACAAAGCAGAAAGGCGTCGCCAGCCTTCAAATTGGCGCATTTTCCCAGTGTGATTTCCGGTTCGTTTTCGGCCGAGCCGAGCGCGCTGAACAGCAGATGCGCCATCTTGTGTTCACGCGCCTGTTGAGGGGTCAGCTTGCCTTGCTGTACAAGATGTTCCAGATGGGAATGATCGATGGTGCGCTCGGCACAATTGGGTCCGTCGAAACGGTACAGGCGTGAATCTCCAACATGTGCCCAGACTGCCGAGCATTCCGGCGTCAGCACCAGTATCACTATGGTGCTATGCGGCTTCTTTTCGGAGGAAATGGCATTGAGCTTGATGAGCGTATGCGCATCCTTGGCAATGGTCCTGAGCAGGCCGGACACATCCTCTGTTTGAGGGGAAAAGAGATCAAATGCCTGTTTGGCGGTGCGCATTACCTGTTCGGCGGCCATGGCGCCGCCACTGGTTCCTCCCATGCCGTCGGCTACGACGGCCATCAAATAGCCAGGAGCTTTCGGTGCAGTGAGCAGGGAAACCCGATCCTGTTGCTCGGCACGGTCACCAATGTGCTGTGCCGTACCTGCCTCGATTTTATAGTGGCTCATAAGCTTGGGTGGTTGGAGTCCTCCAGGAAATTATTGCATGGACAAAATATTTGCCGTTTTTTTGTAGGCTTTTGTTACATCTCTTGGGCCCCGCCTGCGAGGCTGTATTTGATCAGCGCAACAAGCGGTTCGGTGTTGCTTCGACAAGCGCGCGTACGGACGAACGCGGCACACCGCAGGCGAGGATCAGGACTCGGACCAAACAGCGGCTTGTCGAATACAGGCTGGAGCGCTTTCGCCCTGACTGGACTTGGCGAGGTCGGGAAGATTGGCTGTGGATAGAGAGAGGGGGGCGCAAACCGCTAGTTGGCGCTGCCGCATCCGGAGCGCGGACGAAGGCATGGTGACGCGACATGGCGAGCTCGGCGCTCCCGGGCCATGGCAAGGAGGACTCGACGCCCCGCACAACACCGTGCCGTCGACAAATTTTCCGGGTTTGTCAGTCTGGTCAGAAAGAATCCGCTCTGCCGTCGCGGCATGCGTCGGCAGAGCGCATTGTCCAGTGATAAAGACTGTTTCATGCCTGCATCGCAAATGAAATTTCCTGCCTGCCAAGCCAAGCTTTTCTACGCGCGCACGCCTTTCCCTCTTAAAATAACAGGTTATCGAACTTCATTTGCCGTCCATGATCCCGACAGAAGAAATACAGCGACGCATCATCGAGCTGGAAGTAGAACATCGCGACCTTGACGCCGTGATCAACCTGATGTCGCGTGATGTCCTGCACGACGAATTGCAGCTGCGCCGCCTGAAGAAGCGCAAGCTCCAGCTCAAGGATCACATCACATTGTTGAAAATGCAACTCATCCCTGACGTGCCCGCTTGATGCGCCAGGGACCGTTTCCTGATTGCCTGCTTTGACCGAAACTACCGCACCGTCTCCCGCTCCGGAAAACCACGATACCGACATTGACCAGCTGTTCAATGCGAATGGCCCCCTCAGTCAGGCGGTACGCGGTTTTCGTCCCCGCCAGTCGCAAACCGAGATGGCCAAGGCGATTGCCAATGCCATCGCCAACCGTCAAACCCTGATCGCCGAAGCCGGTACGGGGACCGGGAAAACCTTTGCCTACCTGGTTCCCGCCTTGCTCTGGGGCGGGAAGGTCATCCTCTCGACCGGGACCAAGAACCTGCAGGACCAGCTGTATCTGCGAGACATTCCGACGGTGCGCAAGGCGCTCAATACGCCTGTGTCCGTGGCTCTGCTGAAGGGAAGGGCGAATTATGTGTGCCATTTCCATCTCGAGCGAACTTTGCAGAACGGCCGTCTGACCGCGCGCGAGGATGTCAGCCATCTGCGCGAGATATCCCGCTTCATGAAGACCACAAGTTCCGGGGACAAGGCCGAACTCTCCAAGGTGCCGGAGTCGGCATCGGTCTGGAACCTTGTCACTTCCACCCGCGATACCTGCATGGGCAACGAATGCCAGTATTACCAGGACTGCTTCGTGATGAAGGCGCGCAAGGAAGCTCAGCAAGCCGATGTCGTGGTCGTCAATCATCATCTCTTCTTTGCCGACGTGGCATTGAAGGATACCGGGGTTGCGGAATTGCTCCCGACCGCCAATACGGTCATCTTCGACGAAGCGCACCAGCTTCCGGAAACGGCGACCCTGTTTTTTGGCGAAACGATTTCAACTTCTCAAGTGCTGGAACTCTGCCGCGACGTGCTGGCGGAGGGTCTGGCGCATGCGCGGGACGGCGCCGACTGGGCGAAGGTCGTGTCCACCGTCGAGCGCGCGGCACGGGACCTGCGGCTGGCTTTTCCGCAGGATATCGTGCGCCTTGCGGTGAACCAGATTGCGCCGTCAAGCCCTTTTTTCCCGGCGCTGGACAAGCTCAGGGAAGAGCTCGACATCATGATCGGTGTCCTTGAAGGGCAAGCCGAGCGCGCGGAAACGATCGAACAATGCCGTACGCGCGGCCTGGAATTGGCAAAGACGCTGGCCGAGTGGGAAGCGGCCCGGCATCCGACCAAGGAAAGCACGGAGTATCCGCAGGATAAAGTGTTGTGGGTGGAGGCCTTCACGTCGTCGCTACAGCTGCACCAGACGCCGTTGTCGATTGCGCCCATCTTCAACAAGCAGCGCGAGGGCACGCCGCGGGCGTGGATCTTCACTTCGGCTACCCTGGCCGTGAAAAACGACTTCAATCACTACAATTCGCAGATGGGATTGTGGAATGAGCCGGCGCAGTCGTGGCCAAGTCCTTTCGATTACGGCAATCAGGGTTTGCTCTATGTGCCGGAAAATCTGCCGCAGCCCAATTCCTTCGATTACACCGATGCGGTCATCGATGCCGCCCTGCCCATGATTGAAGCCGCGGGCGGGCGTACTTTTCTGTTATGCACCACGATACGCGCCGTGAACCGCGCTGCCGAGCGGCTGCGGGAGGAGTTTGAAAAACGCGGCTTGCCATTTCCGCTCATGGTGCAGGGCGAATCAGGGCGCACGGAGCTGCTCGACCGCTTCCGCGCCGCCGGTAATGCCGTGCTGATCGGCAGCCAGAGCTTCTGGGAAGGCGTGGACGTCCGGGGAGATGCGCTGTCCCTGGTCATCATCGACAAGCTGCCGTTTTCCCCACCCGATGATCCCGTACTTGCAGCACGCATCGAAGCGCTCGAACGGAAGGGGTTGAACGGCTTCGTGCATCATCAGCTGCCTGCCACCATCATCAACCTCAAGCAGGGTGCCGGCCGCCTGATTCGCGACGAAACCGACCGCGGAGTGTTGATGATCTGCGATCCGCGGCTGATTACCAAGCCTTACGGACGCCGCATCTGGCAAAGCCTGCCTCCGTTCAAGCGCACTCGCGATGCCGGCATTGCAAAGGCGTTCTTTGAACGGAATGATGTCGAACAGCTTGCCGACAACGTAGTGGATAGCTTGGCATGAGCGGGATAGCGTGGCATGAGCGCATGCCGATTGCCTGATTGCGATGTTGCATGAAATCTCTCTATACTTACAACGCTGTGGACGTTCTGAGCTTGCCTGAGAGGTTACATGTCTGAACCCGTAGTGTCATTGATTCCAGTGCGTGCCGGCGATCTCGCCGTCGGCGCTCCATTACCGCGTCCGATCTACGACTGGCACGGCAATCTTTTGCTGGCCAAAGGCTACGTGCTTGAAAACCAGGGCCAGCTTGACGAGTTGCTCGACAACGGTTTCATGCATGACTCGGCCTGGGACTTCAACCCGCTATCCGCGGCGCGTCCGCCTCAGGAGCCTGTCCGGCAGCCTGCTGTTCCGGAGTCATCCGTACAGGGAGCGGGGCGCAATGAGGACAGTTCAGCGAAGACTGTCGTGGTCGGTATGGACGATGTGCGCTGGTATGTCGGTGAAACGCTGTATCTGCAGCAGATCGACAGCCCATCCGTCCGTTATACGGTAAGAATGATCGGCTTCGTCAGGAACAAGACGGTGTTCGTGACTGCGCCCAGTACGGATGGCAAACTTGATTTCATTCGCGATGGGCAAACCTTCATCGTGCGTTCTTTTTCGGGAAAGAAGGCTTACGCGTTTGTAGCGGCGGCGGTCAAGTCGGTGCATAGTCCCCATCCCTATCTTCACCTCTCCTATCCCAAGGAAGTGCGCTGCACCGTGGTGCGCAAGGGCGTACGGGCAGAGGTGAAAATCATCGCCTCGGTGTCGCTCGGATCGCCGGACAGGACGGCAGCGGCAACCCTGACCGACATGAGCATGGGCGGCACTTCAGGAACGATCAAGCAGATCCTGGGGACAAAGGGCGAAGAAGGCCTGATCAAATTCAAGGTGCATGCCGCCGGACAGGATGAATTCCTGAGCCTGCGGATGGTCTTGCGTTCGGTGGCGCCTTCGGAGCACGGTGAAGGATTCAAGCACGGCTTCGAATTTCTCGATGTCTCCATCCATGATCGTCTGATCCTCTCGGCTTTTGTTCATCAGACGCTGGCCGAAGGGGATTAGAGCGCATTGCCGATGAGTGCAAGATCGCCTCGGACTGTCTTGGACGCATGGCAGCGTTGTTCGTCGCTGGTATGTGGCCCGCCACGCGGCGCTTCTCTCGCCTTATCTTTCAAGGCAAGCCGATTCTTCGTTACGAACGCCCGCAATCCGAGCTGGAAATGATGCGGCACGCAGCCGCGAAGCAGGCCGCAATGCTTTTCAGGCATTGCGGCTACTCATAAGACCTTTATTTTTGCGGCTGTATCACCACTTTGCCGGTGACTTTGCGCGCCGCCATGTCGTTCAGTGCTTGCGGCGTATCCGCCAGTGCATAACGTCCCGAAATATGCGGCCTGATCTTGCCCTGGGCCATCCATTCCATGAGTTCACGCATCGCGGCCAGATTGGCTTTGGGTTCGCGTCTGGCAAACTCGCCCCAGAAAACACCCACAAGCGACGCGCCCTTGAGCAGTGCCAGATTGAGCGGCAGCTTGGGAATTTCGCCATTGGCAAATCCCACAACCAGGTAGCGGCCACGCCAGCCGATGGAACGGAATGCCGGTTCGGCATAGACACCGCCGACGGGATCATAGATCACGTCCGGTCCCTTGCCGTCCGTCGCGGCCTTGATCGCTTCGCGCAGGTCCTGTGTCGTGTAATTGATCGTGGCGTCGGCGCCGTGGTCCTTGCACACCGCGAGCTTCTCGTCGGTGGATGCCGCGGCGATGACGCGCGCTCCCAGTGCCTTGCCGATCTCGATCGCGGCAAGGCCGACGCCGCCGGCCGCACCGAGCACCAGCATGGTTTCGCCCGCCTTCAACTGCGCCCGGTCTACCACCGCATGATGAGACGTGCCATAGGTCAGCGTGACGGCTGCCGCGGTGTCGAAGTCCAGTCCCGGCGGCATCGGCATCACCAGCTGTGCCGGTACCGCGATCTGCTGCGCGAAGGCGCCCTGACTGACGAAAGCCAGCACCTTGTCGCCGACCTTGACGTTGGTTACGCCATCGCCGATCGCGGTGATGACGCCCGCCAGCTCGCTGCCCGGCGAGAAAGGGAGCTCCGGCTTGAACTGGTACTTGTTCTGAATGATGAGTACATCCGGGAAGTTCACGCCGGCGGCTTCCACACGGATGGCAACCTGGCCGGCAGCAGGAACAACATCCGGCAGCTCCTCTACAACCAAGGTATCAGGAAGTCCCCACGTCTTGCAGAGGATAGCTTTCATGTTGTCTCCTTATTGTCAATAATAGTAAAAAAGAACGATCGTTTTATTCTAGGCTTATGCCGCAAAATGTCAACATCGTCCCGGCACCATGCTGGAAGACTGAATGGCATCGGGTAGAATTCCGGTATGAAAATTCTTGTTAGTAACGACGACGGTTATCTTGCTCCAGGCATTATCGCTCTTGCGAATGAAATGCGTTCATTTGCGGAAGTGATGGTGGTTGCTCCAGACAGCAACCGGTCCGGCAGTTCGAATTCCCTGACGCTGGACCGTCCATTGACTGTCTATCGTGCTGATAACGGATTTTATTTCGTTAACGGCACGCCTTCCGACTGCGTGCATATTGCGCTGACCGGCTTGTCGTTCCAGCCGGATCTGGTGGTGTCCGGAATCAACCAGGGCCAGAACATGGGCGATGACACGCTGTATTCGGGAACGGTGGCTGCCGCCACCGAGGGCTATCTCTTCGGCATTCCGTCAATCGCCTTTTCTCAGGTAGAGAAGGGATGGGCCAACGTGGACGCGGCGGCGCGCATCGCGCGCGAATTCGTGCAACGCGATTTCGACATGCTTGGAAAACCTTATTTACTGAATGTGAACATTCCCAACCTGCCTTATGACGAAATCCGCGGCATGCGCCCAACCAGGCTCGGCAAGCGCCATGAATCCGAACCCGTGATCAAGACGCTCGATCCGCAAGGGCGCGAGATTTTCTGGATCGGCCCGGCCGGCAAAGCCAAGGATTCGGGCGAAGGCACCGATTTCCATGCAGTTGCCGAAGGCTATGTATCGGTGACTCCGCTGCAGATCGATCTTACGCATGCGACGCAGCTCGATGCCCTCAAGCGGAGCATGCCATGAGCGGCAAGGACAAACGATTTCCCTTGCCGCTTTCTTCCGTAGTCGACAAGCCGTCGGGCAGGTCACAGGCGCAGCCTTCGAGACCGATGGCGCCAAGAGTGGCAACGCCGCAGACAGCCACACAAAACGCGGCGCTCAGCCTGAGCCGTTCCTCGGCTCCCGTCATTGATGCGGTTCAAGGGCGTAGCGTTTTGCGCGCGGCGGCATCCAATCCGGTGCAGATCGTCCGTCCCGAACCGATGGTTTCGGATGCCGTGCGGGCCGCCATGGTGGCGCGGGTTGCAAAGCAGGGAGTCAAGGATGCGAAGGTGTTGGCCGCCATGTCGGCAGTGCCGCGCCATCTGTTCGTCGAGCAGGGACTTTCAGGGCAGGCGTACGTCGATGCGTCGCTGCCGATCGGGCATCACCAGACCATCTCGCAGCCGTATATCGTCGCGCGCATGATCGAAGTGATGCGGGCCAACGCGAACGGCGGCGCGCTCAACAAGGTGCTCGAAATCGGCACTGGATGCGGTTATCAGGCGGCGGTACTGTCGCTGGTGGCCAAGGAGGTGTATTCCATCGAGCGCATCAAGCCCTTGCATGAACTGGCAAAATCCAATCTGCGTCCGCTGCGCATTGCCAATATCCGGTTGCAATATGGAGATGGTATGCTTGGCCTTCCGCAAGTGGCACCGTTTGATGGCATCATCCTCGCGGCTGCAGGAATGGAAGTGCCGCAGGCGCTTCTGGATCAATTAAGTATCGGCGGCAGGCTGGTCGCTCCCGTAGGCGCGCAGCGGCAGGTGCTGCAACTCATAGAACGCGTCAGCAAGTTCGAGTGGACGAATACCACGCTGGAAGACTGTCACTTCGTTCCGCTGCGTCCGGGTGTGGTCTGATTTTCCGTCTCCGACGCGCGTCGTCGTGAGCTGCCGCCAAATGTAAATTGTATGAGAATGAGAACAACACAATCCCTGTTAATCGCAGCCCTGTCGCTGTGGATCGCCGCCTGTACGACTCCGCATGGAACCGCGCCCGTAGTGGATCGTCCCGTCGGACCAAGAGTGTCCGAGCCGCCGAAGCCTGCCGTGCCACCACCCGTACAACAGGCTGCGCCGACGACGCGCACCGACAATCGCGGTTTCTACACTGTTCGTAAAGGCGACACATTGATCCAGATCGCACTCGACTTCGGACAGAACTATCGTGACATCGTTGCATGGAACAACCTTGCCAATCCGAATGACATCAAGGTGGATCAGGTATTGCGCGTCCTGCCGCCGGAAGGCGCACCGCAGACTGGCAGCGTGGCGCCGTCGCAGGGCGTCGAGGTGCGTCCGCTGACACCGTCTTCACCGGCGGCTGGCGCGGTGCCCAACAAGTCGGGGCCGCGCGGAGAAAAGCGCCCTTATTCCGATGGCATTCTTGCAGAACTGCAGAAACCCGATTCGGCAATCGCCGCGCCGGCGGCACCCGGCGGCATGCCGTCGCGCGTTGAACCGCCGAAAGCGGCGGAAAAGCCGGAACCTGCGACACCACCCTCGGCAGACGATGAAAACATTGCATGGATGTGGCCCGCCGAAGGCAGGGTCATTTCCCAGTTCAGCGAGGGGAAGCGCGGAATCGATATTGCCGGGAAGATGGGACAACCGGTTGTAGCGGCGGGCTCCGGCAAAGTGCTGTATGCTGGCAGTGGCATTCGTGGTTACGGTAATCTTGTCATCGTCAAGCACTCCAACAATTTGCTATCCGCTTATGCGCATAACAAAACCATCTTCGTGAAGGAAGATCAAAATGTCACTAAGGGACAGAAGATTGCCGAGATGGGAAATTCCGATACCGATGAGGTAAAACTGCATTTCGAAATACGTCAGCAAGGAAAGCCGGTCGATCCGTCAAAATTTCTTCCAAGCCGCTAAATGAATCGCACTCCTCACGATCCCATGGATGACGAAGCTTCTTCGGAAGGCATTTCCGAAGATATGCCGCTCAATGTCGCAGAAGACGGCGATGAACTGATCGATGACGCGGAACGCGGGGAGGATGTCATTGCGCCGGCCGCGGATCCCGTTGACGAACTGAAAACGGTATTGGCGGCGGAACTTTCCACCGACACGACCCAGCATTATCTCAACCAGATTGGTGCGCGGCCTCTGCTGACGGTGGAGGAGGAAGTGCATTACGCAACGCTGGCCAAGCAGGGAAATTTCGAAGCTCGCCAGAAAATGATCGAGCACAATCTGCGGCTTGTGGTCTCGATTGCCAAGCACTACATCAATCGTGGCGTCGTTCTGCTCGATCTGATCGAAGAGGGCAATCTCGGCCTGATGCGCGCGATCGACAAATTCGAGCCTGAGCGCGGCTTCCGGTTTTCCACCTATGCTACCTGGTGGATACGCCAGAGCATCGAGCGCGCGATCATGAACCAGGCGCGAACGGTGCGTCTGCCGGTCCATATGGTGCGCGAGCTTAACCAGATTCTCAGGGCCAAGTACCATCTTGAAGCCCAGCACCATGACGGCAAGGATGCGACTGCGGAAGATATTGCGCACCTTGTCGACCGTCCGGTCGAAGATGTGCAGGATATCCTCGCCTTGTCCGAGCACGCCACCTCGCTCGACGCCCCGCTGGACAATGATCCGCAGGCAAGCCTCATGGACATGTTGCCGGGAGACGCTGACGATGGTCCCGACTCGCGGGCCGAGCATCATGAAATGATGGGGCTGGTTCGCGACTGGCTGAAGAAGCTTCCCGACAAGCAGAGAGTGGTCATCGTGCGCCGTTTCGGCCTCGATAACGACGATCCTGCCACGCTCGAAGAGCTTGCCGCCGAAATGAGCGTCACCCGCGAGCGGGTACGGCAGATACAGCAGGAAGCCCTGGTCAAACTGAAGCGGGCATTGACGGCGCGCGGCGTCGGCAAGGACGCGCTGTTGTGATTCCGGTTCTCGTATTCGACATCGAGACTATTCCCGATGTTGCGGGATTGCGCGCACTGAATCCGCATTTTTCCAGCCTGGATGATGCGGAGGTGGCCGCCGCCGCCTTTGCCGCTCGCCGTGAAAAAACCGGGTCGGAATTTCTTCAGCATCATCTGCACCGCGTCGCTGCCATTTCCTGTGTCTTCCGTGACGATGACGGATTTCGCGTACGTTCGCTGGGCACCCTGGATGACCAGGAGCCGAAACTGGTTCAGGACTTCTTTCGTGTGATAGACCGTTATACGCCGCAACTGATTTCCTGGAATGGCGGCGGCTTCGACCTGCCCGTATTGCATTACCGCGCAATGGTCCATGGCGTCTGTGCATCCCGATACTGGGAAATGGGCGAGGAAGACCGCGATTTCAAATGGAACAACTATCTGAGCCGATATCACACCCGGCACATGGATCTGATGGACCTGCTTGCGCTTTATACCGGACGCGCCAATGCGCCTCTGGATGACTTGGCCAAGCTGTGCGGATTTCCGGGAAAGATGGGCGTCGACGGTTCGCAGGTCTGGACGCTTTTCCAGGAAGGGCGCCTCAGGGAAATTCGCGATTATTGCGAAACCGACGTCGTCAACACTTACCTCGTATATTGCCGTTTCCTGTTGATGCGCGGTGTCATGAGCAAGGCAGCCTACGAGGAGGAAATGGCCCTCGTGCGCGATTCGCTGGCCTTGCTGGACGGCGAGCACTGGAAGGAATACCTCTCCGCGTGGTAGATTCCACGGTTTCCCACTGAATTCCAACGCCGGCCTTCGCCCCTTCTTGTCTTTTGTATCACGGACGGCAGGGGCTGACCGGCTAACTATATTTCCTATGCAGCAGAGTACTATCGTTATCGAATCCCTCGACATGGAGGGACGCGGAGTCGGTCATTTGCAGAACGAGGACGGCACGCCCGGCAAGGTCATTTTTGTCGAAGGCGGCCTGCCAGCCGAGCGTGTCGGCTTTCAGTCCTTCCGCAAGAAGCCAAAGTGGGAAGCCGCAACCCTGACGGAACTCCATAATGAATCGTCAATGAGGGTGGCACCGAAATGCACCTATTTCGGCACTTGCGGCGGCTGTGCCATGCAGCATCTGGAACCGACGGCGCAAGTCGCCATGAAGCAGCGGGTCCTGGAAGATAATCTCTGGCATATCGGCAAGGTGCGTGCCGAACGCATGATGCGTCCGATCTACGGACCAACCTGGGGATATCGCTACCGCGCGCGTCTGTCAGTGCGCAATGTGCAGAAAAAGGGAGGAGTACTGGTTGGCTTCCACGAGCGCAAATCCTCGTTCATTGCCGACATGAAAACCTGCGAAATTTTGCCGCCCCATGTGTCTGCAATGCTTGTGCCACTGAGGCGCCTGGTGGAATCGCTCTCGATCTTTGACCAGATGCCCCAGATCGAACTGGCCGTGGGCGCAAGCGTCACCGCCCTGGTAATGAGGAACATGGCGGCGCTTACCGCAGAGGATGAATCCAGGTTGAGGGCGTTTGCCGACGAATACCGGATTCAGTGGTGGCTGCAGCCAAAGGGACCCGACACCGTCTATCCGTTCTATCCGACGGACGTGCAACTCGATTATGTACTGCCGGAGTTCGGCATCACGATGCCTTTCAAGCCCACCGACTTTACCCAGGTGAATCACCACATCAATCGTGTTCTCGTGGATCGCGCGCTGCGGCTGCTCGATGCGCAACCGGATGAGAGAGTTGCCGATCTGTTTTGCGGGCTGGGTAATTTCACCCTGCCGATCGCAACCCAGGTCCAAGAAGTCGTTGGCATCGAAGGCAGTACTGCCTTGACCGAACGTGCGCTCGGCAATGCAAAGGTCAACGGCGTCGCTGAAAAGACTTCGTTTCACTGCCGGAACCTGTTTGAAGCAACCACCGAGGATTTTGTCGCATTGGGCAAGTTCGACCGCATGCTGATTGATCCGCCGAGGGAAGGTGCAATTGCGGTTTGCCAAGCAATTGTCGGACTGGGCGAGTCTTTTGCCGACTTGCGCCCGAAGCGCATTGTCTACGTGTCATGCAGTCCGTCAACGTTGGCGCGAGACGCGGGTTATCTTGTTCACCAGGGCGGATATCGCCTCACCCAGGCCGGAGTGGTCAACATGTTTCCCCATACCGCGCACGTCGAGTCGATTGCCGTCTTCGATCTGCCTTGATGAACGGGGACGCCTGTTCCCAAATGAAAAATAAAAAGCCGACGTAAAGTCGGCTTTTTATTGACTGGGTGAGCGCGCTGTTAGGCATGCACTATTCGCGGCTGCCTCCGGCAAAGCCCAGCAAGGCAAGCAGGTTGCTGAAAATGTTGTAGACGTCGAGATAGATCGCCAGTGTGGCCGAAATATAATTGGTTTCGCCGCCGTTGATGATCTGCTGCACGTCAAACAGGATGTAGGCTGAGAATATTGCGATTGCCAATACGGAAATCGCCAGATAGAGCGCCGGCATTTGCAGGAAAATGTTTGCCAGTGCCGCGACGAGAATGACCAACACTCCCGCGAACAGCCATTTGCCGAGTCCGGAAAAATCCCGTTTTGAAACGGTGGCAATAGTTGCCATCCCGGCGAAGATCGCAGCCGTTCCGCCAAACGCCATCATGATCAGCGAAGCGCCGTTCGAAAAGCCGAGGATATGGCCGATCAGGCGGGACAGCATCAGGCCCATGAAAAACGTGAAGCCCAGCAATACGGCAACTCCGAGTCCGGAGTTTTTCGTCTTTTCTATCGCATAGAAGAAGCCGAATGCGATGGCGAGAAATGCAACGAAGCCGAAGACCGGACTTCCTGAAAAGAAGGTAAAGCGGAATTGCACTCCAAGCCAGGCGCCCAATACCGTGGGCAGCATCGATATGGCCAGCAGCCAATAGGTATTGCGCAAGACCCGGTTGCGAACAACAAGAGCCTCGCCGGCCGCGGTGGGGGAATAAGTCTGTTGCAGATGATTATCCATAGAACCTCCAGAAAAGGAATACGTACGACTCCTGTGTATATTGACAGCATAGCATGCTGGTTTAGGCTTTAGGGTATGCGGAACCTCCAAAGGTTCTCATGCGTCCAACCGCGCTGGCTGTAGGGAAACTCCGAGTTCGAGTGCATTCGTGCTAAAATAGAAGGTTAGTTGATTTCTCAATTATTCACCTTAACCCTTTCTTTTTATTGGAGTTTTCACAGATGGCAACTGAACGCACCCTGTCGATCATCAAACCGGACGCTGTAGCAAAGAACGTGATCGGCCAGATCTATACCCGTTTTGAAAACGCCGGCCTGAAGGTTATCGCAGCTCGCATGGCCCAGCTTTCCCGCGCTGAAGCCGAGGGTTTCTATGCTGTGCACCGTGAGCGCCCGTTCTTCAAGGATCTGGTGGATTTCATGGTCTCCGGCCCGGTCATGATCCAGGTGCTGGAAGGCGACAACGCCATTGCAAAAAACCGTGAGCTGATGGGCGCAACCGATCCGAAGAAGGCAGACAAGGGCACTATCCGTGCCGACTTCGCCGATTCCATCGACGCCAATGCAGTGCACGGATCCGACGCTCCGGAGACGGCGCAAGTTGAAATCTCCTATTTCTTCCCGGCGCTGAACGTTTATTCGCGCTAATCGCAACCCTGTTTGCCCTTAATCAATTATTCTGGTCAAACATCACTAATGAAGACTTGTCATGACGGAAATCACCAACCTGCTGGATCTTGATCCCGCGCAACTTATTGCCTATTGCGGCGAGTTGGGTGAAAAACCGTTTCGTGCCAAGCAATTGCAGCGCTGGATTCACCAATTCGGCGCAAGCGATTTTGATTCAATGACGGATCTTGCGAAATCCTTGCGTGACAAGCTGAAAACGCATGCAAGGATTTCCGCGCCCGCCGTGATCAGCGATCACACTTCCTCGGACGGAACACGCAAGTGGCTGCTCGATGTGGGGCAGGGCAACGCCGTCGAAACCGTTTTCATTCCTGAAGAAAACCGCGGCACGCTTTGCATTTCCACGCAAGCCGGCTGTGCCGTGAACTGCCGTTTCTGCTCCACCGGCAAGCAGGGCTTCAATCGCAATCTGAGCGTTGGCGAAATTATCGGCCAGCTGTGGATGGCGGAATTCGAATTGCGGCGTACAAAGGGAATCGAGCCTGGTCCCAAGGGCGAACGCCAGATTACCAATGTGGTGATGATGGGCATGGGCGAACCGCTGCTGAATTTCGAGCCGACGGTAACCGCGCTCAAGCTCATGCTCGACGATAATGCCTATGGCCTGTCGCGCCGGCGGGTCACCGTTTCCACAAGCGGCGTTGTCCCGATGATGGACAAGCTTTCGCAGGAATGCCCGGTGGCTCTGGCGGTGTCGGTCCATGCCTCCAACGATGCCTTGCGGGATGGCCTGGTGCCGCTTAACAAGAAGTATCCGCTGAGCGAACTCATGGCCGCCTGCCGGCGTTACCTTGAATTTGCGCCGCGCGATTTCGTCACGTTCGAGTATTGCATGCTCGACGGCGTCAACGACACTGACGAACATGCGCGGCAGTTGATCGATCTGGTGCTGCACGGCCCGGAACCGGTTCCCTGCAAATTCAACCTGATTCCTTTCAATCCTTTTCCGGAATCCGGTCTCAAGAGATCCAACAATGCACGCATCAAGGCCTTCGCGCAGATCCTGATGGATGCCGGTATCGTCACGACGATTCGAAAGACGCGCGGCGATGACATCGACGCGGCCTGCGGCCAGTTGGCCGGTGAAGTGCAGGATCGTACCCGCGTGCAGGAACGCATGCAGAAGATGGCCGAATATCAAAAAAAGTTCGGCGAGAATTTTGGGCGTATCGTCGAGGTGCCGCGGTGATTCAACGCAGGGCGGGCGCGTTGCGCCTGACAATTCTTTCTGCTCTGGCTTCTTTGTTATTTCTGAGCGGTTGCGCCAGCACGGGCGGAGCCGGCTCGCAGAATGAACTGCCGACGCTGTCCGACCAGACCGACAACCAGAAACGGGCGCGCATTCGGCTTCAACTTGCCATCGGCTATTACGAGCAGCGGCAAATGGTTGTTGCGCTCGACGAAATCAAGCAGGCAATTGCCGCGGATCCCAGTTTTGCGGATGCCTACAGTATGCGCGGCTTGATCTACATGGACATGGGCGAAAACCGGCTTGCAGAAGACAACTTTTTGCAGGCGATCCGGCTTGCGCCGAATACGCCGGATTTCAATAACAACTATGGATGGTTCCTGTGCCAGAACGGCCGGGAGAAACAGTCGATCCAGTACTTCGAGGCGGCGCTGAAAAATCGTGCCTACCAGTCACCCGCAAAGGCCCTGAACAATGCCGGTTTCTGCAGCCTGAAGATCAACGACAAGGTTGCCGCCGAAAGATACTTTTCGCAGGCCTTTCAAGCCGATCCTGCCAATCCGGCAACGAACGTCAACCTCGCCAGATTGTATTTCGAACGCGGCGATTATGAGAGGGCGCGTTTTTACGTGACCCGAGTCATGAAAGCCGATGTCATGACTGCGGACGTACTGTGGCTTGCGATACGCATCGAGCATAAGCTGGGTGACCGCGCAGCCGAGGCCAGTCTTGCGAACCAGCTGCGCCGTCGCCACGCCGGTTCAGCCGAATATGCCGCTTATCAACGTGGAGCTTTCAATGAATGAGCCAGGATTGAATGATCAAGCCATGCCCGGCGACACCGGCAAGGAACAACCCATTCTGGTTTCTCCGGGGGCGCGTCTGGCCGCATGCCGCCAGGAACGCGGCTGGACAGTCGAGCAGGTGGCCAGCCAGCTGAATCTCGCACCCAGGCAAGTGCTTGCCCTTGAGGCGGACGATTATCCTTCACTGCCGGGCATGGCGATTGTGCGCGGCTTCGTGCGGCAATATGCCAAGCTGCTCAAGATCGATGCGGCGCCGCTGCTGGCTTCGCTCGGCGGGGAAACAATGCTGGCGCAAGAGCCCATACGGCCTCGCCAGAATCTTTCAACCCCGTTTTCGGATGCCCGCCTGCCGTCAATGAATGCCCGCTCGGGCCTATCGGCGAAATGGATCGTGGCGGCTGTCGCGGTGGTCGTCATCGGCGCCGCTGTCTATGCGTTGCGTGAAGGTGTGGACCTTGCCGGCATGTCTCGATCGGCCAGTTCTCAAGTCAAGGATGGCCTGTCCCAGATAGGGACGCCCTCCACCCCGGCATCGCAAAGCGCTACTGATGCTCCGGCCACGGCGAATACGACGGACGCCGCATCCGCTCCGCCGGAGCCGATCAACGCCCAGCCGCCGGTGGATCCGGCTGCAGGCAACGGCGTGAACCCGCCGGGGCAGGCGGCAGGGACAGGACAAGCTGGTAATGGGACAAACCAGCAAGCCGCAAATCCGAATCCTTCCGCCCCCCGGCAAGACGGCACCGCAACTTCTCAATCGCCTGCAACGTCATCCGCAGCCGCCCCGCCAGCCACACCGGCGGCGACAGCCTCGCCTTCCGCTCCTGCTATCGCATCGACGCCGCCATCATCCACGGTTGCAGCGACAGCAAGCACGGCGGCGCCGGTGAACGCCAGCAATAGTCTGGTAATCAAGGCGCGCCAGGATTCATGGATTGAGATCAAGTCAGCCGGCAGCGGCAAGCCTGCGGTATCCCGCCTTGTGAAGGCCGGGGAAACCGAAACATTCGAAGTGACCGATCCAGTTACTGTCGTTATCGGCAATGCCTCCGGCGTCGATGCTACATTGCGCGGGAATCCCGTCGAACTGAAAGTGCCGGGCAATGGCAATGTCGCTCGCTTAACCCTGAAATAACCCTATTCATGTCGACAGCCTATTCTCCTATTGCTTCGGGCCCGCTTTCCAAGCGCCGCACCCGGGGTGTATCGATACGCTATGGCACGCGCGAAGTGCTGGTTGGCGGCCCTGCGCCCGTAGTCGTGCAGTCGATGACCAATACCGATACCGCTGACGCCATCGGGACGGCCATCCAGATCAAGGATCTCGCCCGCGCCGGCTCGGAACTCGTCCGTATCACGGTAAATAATCCAGAAGCGGCGGCGGCGGTGGTCGCCATTCGTGAGCAGCTCGACCGCATGGGAATCGATGTGCCGCTGGTCGGCGATTTCCATTACAACGGGCACAAGCTGCTGACGGACTTCCCGGAGTGTGCCCAGGCATTGTCGAAGTACCGCATCAATCCCGGCAACGTGGGGCAGGGCGCCAAGCGTGATACCCAGTTCGCGCAGATGATCGAGGTCGCGTGCAAGTATGACAAGCCGGTGCGTATCGGCGTCAACTGGGGCAGCCTCGACCAGTCGCTCCTGGCTCGCATCATGGATGAAAACGCCCGGCGCGCGGAGCCATGGACAGCTCAAGCCGTCATGTATGAAGCATTGGTGACGTCGGCGATCGAAAATGCTCAGCGCGCCGAAGAACTTGGGATGAACGCCGACAAGATCATCCTGTCTTGCAAGGTCTCCGGCGTGCAGGATCTGATCGCGGTCTATCGAGAGCTCGCACGCCGCTGCGATTACCCGCTGCACCTTGGCCTGACTGAAGCAGGCATGGGCAGCAAGGGTATCGTTGCGTCGACGGCAGCCTTGTCCGTCCTGCTGCAGGAGGGCATCGGAGACACGATCCGCATTTCACTCACACCGGAACCCGGCGGCGACCGCACCAAGGAAGTCGTGGTGGCGCAGGAAATCCTGCAAACCATGGGTTTGCGGAAGTTCACTCCCATGGTCATCGCCTGTCCCGGCTGCGGAAGGACGACCTCGACCGTATTCCAGGAACTCGCGGACAGGATACAGACTTACCTGCGTGAACAGATGCCCGTGTGGAAAAAGGAGTATCCGGGCGTGGAAAACATGAATGTCGCCGTGATGGGCTGCATCGTCAATGGCCCCGGCGAGTCAAAGCATGCCAACATCGGCATCAGTCTTCCCGGCACCGGCGAGTCGCCGGCGGCACCGGTTTTCGTCGATGGCGAAAAGAAGGTGACATTGCGCGGCGAGCATATCGCCGAAGAATTCCAGGCGATCGTCCTGGATTACGTTAAGACCCGTTATGGGAAAAATGCGGTTGCGATTTAAATGCGCCGTACACTGAGTAAAAAGCATGTCAGAAAATAAAAAAGCTGAAAAAATCGTTGGCGTGAAAGGGATGAACGACATTCTTCCCGCCGATGCGCCTCTCTGGGAACTGTTTGAGAATACCGTGCAGTCGGTGTTGAAAAGCTACGGCTTCCAGCAGATCCGTACTCCGATTGTCGAGCCGACGGCATTGTTCGCGAGGGGGCTCGGTGCGGTCACCGATATCGTCGAAAAGGAGATGTACTCCTTTGTCGACTCGATGAACGGCGACAATCTCACGCTGCGTCCTGAAAGCACTGCCGGGGTGGTTCGTGCGGCGCTTGAGCACAATCTGACTTACGACGGCCCGAAACGGCTCTGGTACGTGGGGCCGATGTTCCGCCATGAAAGGCCGCAGCGCGGACGCTACCGCCAGTTTCACCAGGTCGGTGCGGAGGCCATCGGCTTTACCGGGCCGGACATCGATGCCGAACTCATCATGCTCTGCCAGCGGCTGTGGGACGATCTCGGCCTGGAAGGCATCAGGCTGGAACTGAACTCCATCGGCAATGCCGACGAGCGCAACCGTCACCGCGCCGATCTGGTCGCCTATTTCGAACAGCACAAGGAATTGCTGGACGCCGACGCGCAAAGGCGTCTGCATTCCAATCCTCTGCGCATCTTGGACACCAAGAACCCGGCGATGCAGGAGATGGTGAACGGCGCCCCCAAGCTGCTCGACTATCTGGGCGAAGAGTCGCGCGCGCACTTCGAAGGCGTGCAGAAAATCCTCAGGCATAACAGTATTCCGTTCACCATCAATCCGCGTCTGGTTCGCGGAATGGATTACTACAACCGTACCGTATTCGAATGGGTGACCGATCAGCTCGGCTCCCAGGGAACGGTATGCGGCGGCGGACGTTACGACCCGCTCATCGAAATGTTCGGCGGCAAACCGACACCGGCATGCGGATTCGCAATGGGCGTGGAGCGCCTGCTTGAACTGTTGAAGGCCAATGGCGAACGGTTCGAGCCGAACCAGTGCGACGTGTACGTCGTGCATCAGGGAGAAGAGGCGCAGCTTCAGGCGTTCGTGGTCGCCGAGCGCCTGCGTGACGCGGGCCTGGATGTCATTCTTCATTGCGGCGCATCCAATGGCGGCAGCAGTTTCAAGGCGCAGATGAAACGCGCTGATGCCAGCGGCGCAGGCTTCGCCATCATCATCGGGGAAGATGAGGTGGCAAAATCGGTTGCTGCCGTGAAGAACATGCGCGCCGAGTCCACGGACAACAATCAGGTCACCGTCCCGATTGAAAATGTCGCCACCTACGTCCTCGACCAGATCGTCTGCGGCGACGAGTGCGACGATCCCACTCACCACCATAATTAATCGGGAAGCATCATGGCATACGATCTTGAAGAACAGGAACAGCTGGCGTCATTGAAGTCCTGGTGGAGCCAGTACGGCAACCTTATTACCTGGATTTTGATCATCGCCCTCGCGGCTTACGCCGGCTGGAGCGGCTGGAATCTCTATCAGCGCAATCAGGCCACACAGGCCGGGCAGCTCTACGAAGAACTGCAAAGAGGCGTGACGTCCAAGGACAATCAGAAAGTGCAGCGGGCGGCAACCGACCTTGAAAGCAAGTTCGGCAAGACAGCCTATGCGCAGATGGGTGCGCTGGCCGCTGCAAAAAGTGCATTCGACGCCAACGATCTGAACACCGCGAAAACACAATTGCAATGGGTGGCCGAAAACGGTACCGACGAATACAAGGCAATCGCGAGGATTCGCCTCGCCGGCGTACTGCTGGATGAGAAGGCATTCGACGAAGGCTTGAAACTGCTTGAGGGTCAGTTCCCCGAGCAGTTCGCCGGTGCCGTGGCCGACCGCAAAGGCGATATTCTGCTTGCCCAGGCGAAAACGGAGGAGGCTCGCGCTGCCTACAAGCTTGCGCTTGAAAAGACCGATGAAAAGAACCCGGCGCGTCAACTTATCCAATTAAAACTGGACGCAATCGGCGGCGCAGCCAAGGCTGCAGCATAAAAGTAAAAAAGGGGAATCCATGCATACTGCAGTAAAGCTCACTTATGTCGGACTGGTTGCCATGCTGGCAGGCTGTTCGTCGCTTAATCCGTTTGCCAGTAAATCGGCGCCGCGCAATCCACCCGCCGCGCTTGAGTCGATTCAGCAGACATTGGCAGTGCGCACTGCATGGACGAACAACATCGGCAGCGCCGGCGCGTTCGTGTTTTCCCCGGCTGTTGCGGAAGGCAGCGTCTATGTGGCGGCAGCCGACGGCGCACTCGCGCGCATCGATGCCGCGTCCGGACGCACGCAGTGGCGCATCAACGCCGGCATGCCCTTGACTGCGGGCGTCGGAAGCGATGGCAATACCGTGGCGGTAGCCGGTGAGAAGGGCATGCTGCTTGCCTTCGATACCGAAGGCAAGTTGCGGTGGAAGGTCCAGGCGTCCAGCGAAATCCTCTCGGCGCCTGCGGTAGGGCAGGGTGTGATTGTCGTCCGAAGCGTAGACAACCGCATCGCCGCCTACGATATTGAAAACGGCAACCGGCGCTGGGTTGCCCAGCGGCAGACGCCGCCTTTGACCTTGCGTACGGCGCCGGGCATTGTGATCTCGGGGCCGACCGCCTACGTGGCCTTGCCCGGGGGGCGCCTCTCCGCGCTGGCGCTCACCAACGGCGGTGCCCGCTGGGAAGCCGCTGTCGGCGATCCTCGCGGCACAACCGAACTTGAACGCATCGCCGATCTGTCGGGTACGCCAGTGATTGCCGGTCGCGACGTCTGCGCCGTTGCCTATCAGGGCCGTGTTGCCTGCTTTGATGCAGTGACCGGCACAGCGCGCTGGAGCAAGGAGGCATCGAGCGAAGTTGGCGTGGCGCTCGACGAACGCTTCGTGTACGTCGCTGATGAACGCGGGGCCGTCACCGCGCTGTCGCGCGAATCCGGCAGCGGCGCATGGCGCAACCCGAAGCTCGCCTATCGGCGCCTCTCCACGCCTGTCGTCGTCGGACGTTCCGTCGCTGTCGGCGATGGACAGGGATTTGTTCACTTTCTTTCTCGCGATGATGGGGCCTTCCTGGCCCGTCTCAGTATTGATAGCAGCCCGGTGACGGGCGCAGCATCCGTGGCCGCTACGACGGCACTTTTCCAAACTCAAGCAGGTACAGTGGTTGCATTGGCAACCGAGTAAGAATTCAATGAAGCCGGTAATCGCATTAGTAGGCCGACCCAACGTCGGCAAATCCACATTGTTCAACCGGCTCACCCGGTCGCGCGATGCGTTGGTCGCCGACCTCCCTGGTCTCACCCGTGATCGCCATTACGGCGAGGGCCGGATCGGCGAGCGTCCCTTCCTGGTCATTGATACCGGTGGTTTCGAACCGGTCGCCAAGGAAGGGATCATGCATGAGATGGCCAAGCAGACCAAGCAGGCGGTTGCCGAGGCGGATATCGTGGTCTTCATTGTCGACGGTCGGCAAGGTCTGACACCGCATGACAAGACCATCACAGACTTCCTGCGCAAATCAGGACGGCAGGTCATGTTGGTGGTCAACAAGGCCGAAGGAATGAAATACACCTCCGTCACCGCCGAATTCTATGAGCTCGGGCTGGGTGATCCTTACGTTATTTCAGCTGCGCATGGGGATGGCGTGGTTGACCTTGTCAATGAATCGCTTGATCTGGCCTTCGCCCAGCGTGAACCGGAAGCGGAAGCCGAAACCGCTGCGACCCGCGGCATCAAGATCGCCATCGTCGGACGGCCCAACGTGGGCAAATCCACGCTGGTCAACACGCTTCTCGGCGAGGATCGTGTCATTGCCTTCGACATGCCGGGTACGACGCGCGACTCGATTGAAATTCCCTTTGAGCGGGAGGGCAAGCATTACACGCTGATCGATACCGCAGGCATTCGCCGAAGAGGTAAAGTATTCGAGGCAATCGAAAAATTCTCGGTGGTAAAGACCTTGCAATCCATTTCGGAAGCCAATGTGGTTCTCCTGTTGCTCGATGCCCAGCAGGATATCTCCGAACAGGACGCTCACATCGCCGGGTTTGTTCTGGAGTCGGGCCGAGCCCTGGTCGTCGGCGTGAACAAGTGGGATGGTCTTGACAGTGACCGGCGTGATGAAATCAAGATGGACATGGAGCGCAAGCTCAGCTTCCTGTTCTTCGCAAAATTCCACTTCATCTCCGCACTGAAGGGAAGCGGGATCGGTCCGCTGATGAAATCAATCGACTCCGCTTATGCGGCCGCAATGGCCAAGCTGTCGACGCCGCGCCTGACCCGTGCGCTGATCGAAGCGGTGGAACACCAGCAGCCGCGTCGCAAGGGTTCGATCCGACCGAAGTTGCGGTATGCCCACCAGGGTGGTCAGAATCCGCCAATTGTCGTTATTCACGGCAATGCGCTCGACGCCATTGACGACAACTACAGGCGGTATCTCGAAAAACACTTTCGTGAAACTTTTTCACTAGTCGGGACTCCATTGCGTATCGAGCTGCGTTCTAGCAAAAATCCCTTTACAAAGGATCAAAAATAATCTTTGCAACATGACTACAAGCTTGGCAAGTTGCACAAAAATCGATAAAGTCTTAAAGCAATATTATCAGAGAGACACTTGAAATCTATCAGGTTGTCTCCAACTCCACATCACAACAACACCATGGAGCTGTCATGAGCAATAAAGGGCAACTGTTACAAGACCCATTCCTCAACGCCTTACGTAAAGAGCACGTTCCCGTTTCCATCTATCTCGTGAACGGCATCAAGCTTCAGGGGCACATCGAATCGTTCGACCAGTACGTCGTCCTGCTTCGTAATACCGTTACTCAAATGGTTTACAAGCATGCGATTTCAACCGTCGTACCGGCTCGCGCGGTAAACATCAATCTTGAATCTGATTCGGAATAAGAGATCGTTACCACCTCAACTCAGCTCATGCGCGCTGCATTAGTCGGCGTCGATTTCGGCAAGGGTGACTTTGCCGCTAGCCTGGAAGAACTCGCACTGCTGTCCAAATCGGCTGGTGCAGATCCAGCCATCACGATTACAGCCAAACGCTCAAGCCCCGATGCCGCGTTGTTTGTTGGTTCCGGCAAGGCCGAGGAAATTTCGGCGACCGTAGCTGCCGAGCATCTGGAACTTGTGATCTTCAACCATGCCTTGTCGCCAGCGCAGCAGCGTAATCTTGAACGCCACCTCAAGGTGCGCGTCATTGATCGGACCAGTCTCATCCTAGATATCTTCGCTCAGCGTGCACAAAGTCATGAAGGCAAGGTGCAGGTCGAACTCGCGCAGCTTCAGCATCTTGCCACCAGACTGATTCGCGGATGGACTCACCTGGAACGCCAAAAGGGTGGTATCGGTCTGCGCGGCCCTGGCGAAACGCAGCTGGAAACCGACCGCCGGCTTCTCGGCGACCGCGTCAAGGCATTGCGTATCCGCCTTGACAAGCTGCACAAGCAGCGCGAGACCCAGCGTCGCGCTCGCGGGCGTAACGGTACCTTCTCGGTGTCGCTCGTCGGCTATACGAATGCGGGCAAGTCGACGCTATTCAATGCTCTGACGAAGGCGCAAGCCTATGCCGCCAATCAGCTGTTTGCAACGCTTGATACGACATCGCGTCGCATCTATCTCGGAGAGGCAGGCAATGTCGTCATCTCCGATACGGTAGGTTTCATCAGGGAGCTGCCCCACCAGCTGGTCGCGGCGTTCCGAGCCACGCTTGAGGAAACCATCCATGCCGATCTCCTGCTGCATGTTGTCGATGCGGCAAGTCCGGTGCGCATGGAGCAGATTGAACAAGTCAATGATGTCCTTGCGGAAATCGGAGCGGATCATATCCCCCAGATTCTGGTTTGGAACAAGATTGATGCAGCTGGGCTAGAACCGGGCGTGGAACGTGATGAATATGATAAAATCCGCCGTGTTTCCATAAGCGCCCAAACCGGTGCTGGCCTTGATCTACTCCGCGAGGCAGTAGCCGAATTTGCAAAAGAGAACGCGGTGGCGCATCTTGATCCTCTGCCGGTTCCGGAACAGCACAACGAATCGCGACCGGTGTCTTTTGCCCGAGGCGCTCACGACAACTAAATTGCAAACCACTAACATAAGCCGGATGGCGAGAGAATGCCTATTCCTCTAATCAAAAAAATCGGCCTTAAATTTTCTTTGAATGACCCGAGATGGGGACGGGGGTCTTCTCAAGACAACGGCCAGAACCAAAATCAGGATGGAAAACGGCCCAATGACGGTCCACCGGATCTCGATCAGCTCTGGCGCGAGTTCAATCAGCGGCTCAATCGCCTGTTCGGGAACCGTGGCGGTGGCCGTGGCGATGGCAATTACAGCCCTGACATGAAGGGCGCCGGAATCGGCGTTGGCTTGATTGCCGTCATCGTTGCGTTTCTTTGGCTGGTCAGCGGTTTCTTCATCGTGCAGGAAGGCCAGACCGCTGTCGTCATGACATTCGGCAAATACAGCCATACCACGCCGGCAGGTTTCAACTGGCGCTGGCCTTATCCGATCCAGAGTCATGAAGTGGTCAATGTTTCGCAAGTTCGCACTGTCGAGGTTGGTTATCGTTCGAATGTCAGGAACAAGCAGCCGCGCGAATCCCTGATGCTGACCGACGACGAAAACATCATCGATATTCAGTTCGCTGTTCAGTACAAGCTGAAAAATGCTGCCGAGTGGATATTCAACAACCGCGAGCAGGATGAGATGGTGCGTCAGGTAGCGGAAACGTCGATACGCGAAGTCGTCGGCCGCAGCAAGATGGATTTCGTTCTTTACGAAGGACGGGAAAAAGTCGCGTTCGACGCGAGCCAGCTGATGCAGCAGATCGCAGACCGCTACAAGGCGGGTGTGCAGATTACGAACGTCACCATGCAGGGCGTACAACCTCCTGAGCAAGTGCAGGCGGCGTTTGACGATGCGGTGAAGGCAGGGCAGGACCGCGAGCGGCAAAAGAATGAAGGTCAGGCCTACGCCAATGATGTCATCCCCCGTGCTCGCGGTGCCGCATCTCGTCTACTGCAGGAAGCCGAAGCATATCGCGCGCGCGTGGTTGCCAATGCTGAAGGTGATGCCTCGCGCTTCAGGCAAGTGCTGACCGAATACCAAAAAGCGCCCGCAGTAACCCGTGACCGGATGTATATTGAAACAATGCAACAAATCTTTGCGAATACGGCCAAAGTCATGGTTGATAGCAGGACTGGCAACAACTTGCTTTACCTGCCGCTGGACAAATTGATTTCCCAGTCAGCCAGCGAATCCGTGGCCGGCAAGCCCAATGTTGGCACTGCTGCGCAGCCGTCATCGGGCAGTTCTGCAGCCGGCGAGCCCTTGCCGCCCGTCGACGCGCAACGCCAAAGGGACTCGCGTTCCAGGGATAGCAGAGATCTGCGTGATCGGGAGACTCGATAATGAACCGTCTCGTTTCTTATTCGATTGCGGCGCTGATCCTGCTTTCGGTACTGATGTCGACCTTGTTTGTCGTGGATCAGCGGCAATACGCAATCGTGTTTGCTCTTGGTGAAGTGAAGAAGGTCATCAATGAACCCGGGCTTCATTTCAAATTGCCGCCGCCGTTCCAGAATGTGTTGTTTCTCGATAAGCGCATCCTGACGCTCGACACGCCGGAAGCAGACCGTTTCATCACGGCGGAGAAGAAAAATATTCTTGTCGACGCCTATGTAAAATGGCGGATTATCGATCCGCGCCTGTATTTCGTCAGCTTTACCGGCGAAGAGCGTCGCGCGCAGGACCGGATGTCCCAGATCATCAAAGCGGCGCTGAACGAAGAAATCACCAAGCGTACCGTACGTGAAGTGATTTCCGGCGAGCGCGGTAAAGTCATGAACGCCATCCATAAAAAGGTGACCGATGAGGCGAAGCAAATCGGCGTCGAAATTATTGATGTGCGTCTGAAGCGCGTTGATTATGTCGAACAGATCAATAATTCGGTCTATGACCGGATGAAGGCGGAGCGGGTTCGCGTTGCCAATGAACTGCGTTCGACAGGCGCTGCCGAGTCGGAAAAGATTCGGGCTGATGCCGACCGCCAGCGTACCGTGATACTGGCCGAGGCTTATCGTGATGCTGAAGGCATGCGTGGTGAGGGCGATGCCAAGGCTACGCAGATTTATTCGCAAGCCTTTGGTCAGAACCCCGAGTTCTACAAGTTTTATCGCAGCCTTGAAGCATATCGTGCAAGCTTCAAGAACCGCAGCGACATGATGGTGCTAGACCCCAATTCTGAATTTTTCAAGTATTTCAGAAATGCGGGTGTCACTGGCGGTGCGAGCAACGTTGCGCCGCCATCACCGCCGGCAAAGAAATAAATTCAGCGCGCCCTTCGGGACGTGCCAGAGCAGTTTTAATCTGACTGGCTGATCAAGCCGTGTCGGTACGACATCCTGCGTTGAAGGTATAGTCGGGTTGGAACTGCTCAAACCAACACAACAAGAATAATGCCTGTACAAGGCATTATTCTTTTCGCCTTTATAGGATGAATGTTGTGGCTTCGCTAATAAATGAATAAGAAAATACGTGCTACCAACACGTAACCTGTTCATTTCGGCAGTAACTGCTGTATAAACGTCGATCACATATCTGTCCGTTCACATCTTTCTTAAAGCAGTTCACGTTTGTCATGCCGAATTGGCTTCTCCCCGAAAACATTGCCGACGTCTTGCCGTCCGAAGCTCGCAAGATAGAAGAATTGCGCCGTGCGCTTCTCGATAAATTCCGTTCCTATGGTTACGAGATGGTCATGCCGCCCATGCTCGAATATCTCGAGTCCTTGCTTACCGGAGCGGGGCAGGACATGGATCTGCGCATCTTCAAACTGGTAGACCAGCTTTCGGGCCGCACGATGGGTGTACGCGCCGACATGACAACACAGGTCGCGCGGATTGATGCCCATCTGCTGAATCGACAAACGGTCACCCGCCTTTGCTACGCGGGAAGCGTGCTTCATACGAGACCCTCAGGCCTTCATGCTACCCGCGAGCCGTTGCAGATCGGCGCGGAAATCTACGGACATGCCGGACTCGAAGCGGACGCCGAAATCCAGGAACTGGCATTGGCATCGTTGAAACTGGCGGGCATAAGCAAAGTGCGGCTCGACCTGTGCCATGTGGGAGTGCTGCGGGCCATCATCGCCGATGACGAAAAGGCACGCACGCGCGACGCGGAGTTGTTCTGCCTCCTGGAGTCCAAGGATGTCCCAGGGCTGCGCGACCTGACGAAGGATTTCAATCCGGCCACCCGTGAAGCCATGCTCGCATTGCCGTCCCTGTACGGAGACGCTTCGACCATCGAGAAAGCACGTCACGTTCTTCCGCGCATGCCTGGCGTCACGCGCGCATTGGACGAATTGGATTTGCTTATCCGCCAGGTGGGCAATGCCGACGTGACCGTGGATCTGGCTGATCTGCGCGGCTACCATTATCACAGCGGAGTCATGTTCGCGGCGTATGTGCCGGGCCTGCCCAACGCGGTTGCCCGCGGCGGACGCTACGACCACGTCGGCGAGGCTTTTGGCCGTGCCCGTCCGGCAACCGGCTTTTCGCTCGATCTCCGTGAACTTGCGCGCCTGCTTCCCGTGGCGGAACGCAAGCGCGCGATCAGGGCTCCATGGGGTACAGAGCCGGCGTTGCGGCTGAAAATCAATGAATTGCGTGATGCCGGCGAGATTGTCATTCAGACCTTGCCCGGGCACGAAAATGAGCAGGACGAATTCGATTGCGACCGCGCAGTCGTATTCAACAATGGAAACTGGATTCTTCAATTACTAGGTTAATAGCATGGCAAAGAATGTCGTTGTCATCGGCACCCAATGGGGCGATGAAGGTAAAGGTAAGATCGTCGATTGGTTGACCGATCACGCACAAGGCGTTGTGCGCTTTCAGGGCGGACACAATGCCGGCCATACTCTGGTTATCGGCGGACAGAAAACCGCCTTGCAGCTGATCCCGTCGGGCATCATGCGTCCCGGTGTCGCGTGTTATATCGGCAACGGCGTGGTGCTATCGGTTCCCGACCTCCTGCGCGAGATCGACAAGCTGCAGGCCAATGGCGTGGAAGTCGTCTCCCGACTCAAGGTATCCGAGGCCTGTCCGCTGATTCTGCCGTATCACACGGCTCTGGATGCGGCACGCGAAACTGCGCGCGGCGCTGCAAAAATCGGCACGACCGGCAAGGGCATCGGTCCCACCTATGAGGACAAGGTGGCGCGCCGGGCAATCCGTGTCGCCGACCTTCTCAATGAAGGACGCTTTGCCGAAAAGCTGAAGGAAAACCTGGACTACCATAACTTCGTCCTGGCGAATTATCTCAACGCCGAGACGGTCGATTACCAGAAGACCCTTGATGACGCGCTGGCCACCGTGCCGCGCATTGCGCCGATGGTGACAGACGTCTCCAGTGCTCTTTACAAGGCATATCAGGCGGGTGGCAATCTGTTGTTCGAAGGCGCACAGGGAAGTCTGCTCGATGTCGATCATGGCACCTATCCTTTCGTTACCTCGAGCAACTGCGTGGCCGGCAATGCGGCGGCGGGTTCGGGCGTCGGTCCCAACATGCTGCATTACATCCTGGGTATCACCAAGGCCTATACCACGCGTGTCGGTTCCGGGCCGTTCCCGTCCGAGCTGGCTACCGATCAGGGTATCGGCAAGCACCTCGCCAGCGTCGGCCACGAATTCGGTACGGTAACCGGCCGTGCGCGCCGCTGCGGCTGGTTCGATGCCGCACTGCTGCGCCGCTCCGTCCAGATCAACGGCGTATCCGGCATGTGCCTCACCAAACTGGATGTGCTTGACGGATTGGAGTCGTTGAAGCTCTGTACCGGCTATATGCTTGATGGAAAGAAGGTAGATATCTTCCCGGTCGGTGCCGAGGATGCATCGCGTTGCGAACCGATTTATGAAGAAATGCCGGGATGGAGCGACTCGACCGTGGGCGCGAAATCGCTGGAAGCGCTTCCTGCAACGGCACGCGCCTATATCAAGCGCATTGAAGAACTGGTCGGTGTGCCGGTCGACATGATTTCCACGGGGCCGGACCGCGAGGAAACGATTGTCCTTCGTCACCCGTTTGCTTGAACCCATAAAGCGAGAAAGAAGACGTCATGTCGAGCGAAAAGGATCTTTGGGTTTCCTGGGAAGATTACAACCGCGCCGTCGTCGAATTGGCGAGGATGGTACACGAGTCGGGCTGGAAATTTGATCAGGTGTTATGCCTGGCACGAGGCGGGTTGCGTCCCGGCGACGTATTTTCACGCATCTTCGATGTGCCCCTGGCCATTCTGTCCACGAGTTCGTACCGCGAAGAGGCGGGAAAGGTGCAGGGCAATCTGGACATTGCCAAGCACATCACGATGACCCGCGGAACCCTGTCGGGGAAGGTGCTGCTGCTGGACGACCTGGTCGATTCAGGCGTCACCTTAGAGCGAGTGCAAAGTCACCTCAAGGAAAACTTTCCCGCGGTGACCGAAGTCAAGTCGGCGGTCATCTGGTGCAAGGCCTGTTCTTCCGTACGGCCGGATTACTATCTGCAGTACCTGTCCAACAATCCGTGGATACATCAGCCGTTCGAGGAGTACGATAGCCTGCGGCCACACCAGCTTGCTGCATGGCTGAAGAAGGGCGAGATCGCTTGAGTTGATGGCGAACTTGCTACCCGATTCATACTCAAAAATGCAGTTGCAGATGTAATGGGGCGGAAAACCACATCGTAAGAAGCAAAAGCCCGTTGCAAAGCCAACGGGCTTTTGCTTTTTGCGACTGTTGATTCTAAGTATCAGACGGGGTCGCCTTGCCGGGCAGGCCTTTCAGGCTCCGGTAATGCGGGGTATCCGCCCGGTTGCAATGTCGGTCAGCGGTAAGTGAGAGGTCGGTTCGGTATCGTCCGTCGACTCCAGACGATTTTGCATGAAATGACAGTGAACCACTTGGTGCAGATGCGGAAGAGCGTTGAAAAAGAAAAAGGCCCGCTGATGCGAGCCTTTTTCTATCAACCTGGTGCCCAGAAGAGGACTCGAACCTCCACAGTGTTGCCACCGCTAGGACCTGAACCTAGTGCGTCTACCAATTCCGCCATCTGGGCTGCGAAAGACCGAAAGTATAGCTGAAAAATGGAATATGTCAATTCGGCTTCGGCGCGGAAGCAAAATCAAAGCGTGTTAGGTAAATACCAGACGACTCCGTTACACTTACTCTCTAAATAATCTAACAATGAACTGAAGTACCCATTTGAGCCAATTTTCCTACACCATCCCCAGCCGGGAGGAGATTCTCGGCATATTGCGCACGGCATCGAGCCCGCAGGATCTGCAATCCATTGCGACAGCGCTTAACGTCACGTCCGAAGAAATCGAGGGCCTGACGCGGCGGCTGAATGCCATGGAACGTGACGGGCAGATCAAGCCCAATCGCAACGGGCATTACCAGCTTGCGCATCAACCCAACTTCATCGAAGGGCGTGTTCTCGGCCATCGGGAAGGCTATGGCTTTCTCGCGCCGGATGACGGCGGCGACGACATCTTCCTGCCTGAAAAGGAAATGCAGAAGGTCCTGCATGGAGACCGCGTGCAGATCCGCATCGTCGGCACTGACCGCCGTGGTCGTCCGGAAGGGACGATCGTCGAGGTCATCGAGCGGGCGAACAGCCATATCATCGGACGCCTTCTCAACGAGAATGGCGTCTGGGTGGTTGCGCCGGAAGACAAGCGCATCGGTCAGGACATTCTGCTGCACGGCACGCCGGGCCAGGCCAAGACCGGGCAGGTCGTCAGCGTGGAACTCGTTGAACAGCCTTCCCGCTATACCCAGCCGGTGGGCAGGATAGTCGAAATCCTCGGCGATATCGACGACCCCGGCATGGAGATCGAGATCGCGGTACGCAAGTATGGCGTTCCGCACGAATTTTCCGAGGCGGCGAAGAAGCTCGCAGCGAAACTGCCCGGCGAGGTACGCGCCGCGGACCTGGCCGATCGCGTTGATCTGCGCGACATCCCGCTGGTGACGATCGACGGCGAGGATGCCCGGGATTTCGATGACGCGGTGTATTGCGAACCGATCAAGATCGGGCGCAGCAAGGGCTTCCGCCTGCTGGTGGCAATCGCGGATGTCAGCCATTACGTCAAGCCCAACGATGCGCTCGACAAGGATGCGCTGGAGCGCAGCACCTCGGTCTATTTCCCGCGCCGCGTGATTCCCATGCTGCCGGAGAAACTGTCGAATGGGCTTTGCTCGCTGAATCCGGCGGTAGACCGCCTGACGCTCGTATGCGATGCCGTGATAAGCGCCAAGGGAGAGATCAAGGCCTATCAGTTTTATCCGGCGGTAATCCATTCGGCGGCGCGGTTGACCTATACCGAAGTCGCGGCCGTGCTGGCCAATACGCGCGGGCCGGAGGCGGCGAAGCGGCAGGAGCTGGTGCCGCATCTTCTCAACCTTTACGAGGTTTTCCAGGCGCTGCTGCAGGCGCGCCAGGTACGGGGCGCAATTGACTTTGAAACCACGGAAACCTATATCGTCTGCAATGCTGCCGGGAAGATAGAGAAGATCATCCCGCGTACCCGCAACGACGCGCACCGCGTGATCGAGGAATGCATGCTGGCCGTAAACGTGTGCGCCGCCGATCTGCTGGCCCGTCACAAGCATCCCGGCGTATATCGCGTCCATGCGGGGCCGTCGAAGGAGAAACTGAACCAGGTCCGCACCTTCCTCAAGCAGATGGGTCTGCATCTCGGCGGCGGCGATACCCCGGCCGCATCGGACTATGCGGAACTCATACCCAAGATCAAGCTGCGCCCGGATGCGGTTCTGCTGCAGACCATGCTGCTCCGGTCCATGCAGCAGGCGGTGTACAGTCCCGACAATATCGGGCATTTCGGACTTGCGTATGAAGCCTATGCACACTTCACCAGCCCGATACGCCGCTACCCGGATCTGCTGACTCATCGCGCCATCAAGGCGATCCTGCAAGGGAAGCGCTACGAACCCAAGGGCATCGAGACCAGCCAGCTCAACACCATGCTGTCGCCCGCGGCACGCAGGATGGCGGCGCAGGACAAGGCTGAAGGAAAGAAAAAGAAGGAAGGCGACCTGGCGGTATGGGAAGCGCTGGGAATCCATTGTTCGGCGAATGAACGGCGCGCCGATGAGGCGTCCCGCGATGTCGAGGCCTGGCTGAAATGCTATTTCGTTCGTGACAAGCTGGGCGAGGAATTCACCGGTACGATTTCCGGCGTCACGCCCTTTGGCATCTTCGTGCAGCTTGATGCCTTGTTCATCGAAGGTCTGGTGCATGTCACCGAACTGGGCGCGGATTACTTCCAGTATGACGAAGTGCGTCACGAACTCAGGGGCGAGCGCACCGGCATCCGCTATCAGCTGACCGACCGCGTCACCGTGCAGGTCAGCCGGGTGGACCTCGATGCGCGCAAGATCGACCTGCGACTCGTCAACGAGCCCGATATCCGCACCACGATCAAAAACGAGGCGCGCCGGGCCGAACAGGATCAGGGCAAGGAAAGGGCGCCGAAAAAAGCCGCGAAGGCCAAGCCGGCCGCCGTCAAGACGAAGACAACTGGCGCTGGCAGGGGGAAAGTCTCGAAAACATCGAGTACCTCAAGCAAAACCGCACGAGGCGGCCGCACCGCGGCAAAGTCGGGCAAGAAGAAAAGATAACAATGAAAAGTAAAATGATTTTCGGCTTTCATGCCGTCACGTCCAGAATGCGTCACGATGCCTCTTCGATCGAAGAGATTTATGTCGACGCCACCCGGCATGACCGGCGCATGCAGGAACTGCTGCGAGCAGCCGAAGATGCGAAGGTAAGGATCATCCATGCGGATGATCAGCGCCTGGACGGCATGGTCGGCACGCGGCGCCATCAGGGCGTGGTGGCAAAGGCCGGCGAACTGTCGCTTGCCCGTAACCTGGACGAACTTCTGGATGTGATCGAAGGACCGCCGCTGCTGCTGATTCTCGACGGCGTGACTGATCCTCATAACCTCGGAGCATGCCTGCGGGTGGCCGACGGCGCTGGGGCTCATGCCGTCATTGCGCCCAAGGACCGTGCCGTGGGATTGAATGCAACGGCCGCCAAGGTCGCCAGCGGCGCGGCGGATACGGTTCCCTACATTACCGTTACCAATCTGGCACGGACGCTGCGCGAATTGAAGGAGCGTGAGATCTGGGTCATCGGAACCACAGACGATGCCGACAAAGGCTTGTATGAAGCGGACTTCGTCGCGCCGACCGCACTGGTGATGGGTTCGGAAGGCGAGGGAATGCGCAGGCTGACGCGAGAGAACTGCGACGTGCTGGTCAGCATCCCGATGCATGGCGCGGTGGAAAGCCTGAATGTATCGGTCGCTTCCGGCGTGTGCCTGTACGAAGCGCGACGCCAGCGGCTGGTCGCGGGCTAGTGATGTGAGTTGAAAGTTTGCCGGTTTGCCGATTTGTCATCGGCGGATGCCGCGAAATCATGCTGAGACAGGGGAAAAAGCACAGCAGGGCCGGGGCCTGGCGCGCATTGTCGCTGCGGTACCGGCGTGATTCTGGTCCATTGTTCGGCCGGCAAATTGTCAACTCGTATCACTAGAGCGGATTGCATGTGGATGTATGGAAGAATCGGTTTGCCCCGGGATGCAGGGCAAGGCGCAAGGAGCGCAGCGTGGCGGGCCACACAAGCGACGAACAACGCAGCCATGTGCCCAGGGCAAGCCGAAGCGACCGACCATTCACCTGCAATCCGCTCTAGGCTGTGTTTGACAAGCTGCTGCGCGATCCGGATTGGCGCCTGCGGTACTCGTACCCTGCGTACGCGTGCGCTCCTCGGCGCCAATCTGAACCGCTCGCAACGCTGATCAAACACAGCCTAGGCCTCGGGCCGCTTGTTTTGGTTTCGCGCCTGTGCGCCGCCCGTGATGGCGGCGTGCCTTTTTTAGCTTGAGTCTTTTCCATTACTGCCGTTCCATGTTCAACCGTCTACGCGAAGACATTGCCAGTATCATCGAACGCGATCCGGCCGCGCGTACCTCGTGGGAAGTGCTGACCTGCTATCCCGGCCTGCATGCAATCGCCATGCATCGCTGGGCAAGCTGGTGCTGGCGCCACGAGTTGAAGTGGCTGGGCCGGTTCATTTCCCATCTGGCGCGCTGGTTCACGGCGATCGAAATTCATCCCGGAGCAACAATAGGGCGAAGAGTATTCATTGACCACGGCTTTGGCGTGGTGATCGGCGAAACTGCGGTGATCGGCGATGACTGTACCATTTACCAGGGCGTGACATTGGGCGGCACCTCGCTCAGCAAGGGAGCGAAGCGTCACCCAACCCTCGGAAGAGCTGTCATCATCGGCGCGGGGGCGAAGGTGCTGGGCGGCTTTACCGTGGGCGACGGCGCCAAGGTCGGTTCGAATGCCGTCGTGGTGAAGGAAGTGCCGGCGGGAGCCACAGCGGTCGGCAATCCTGCGCATATCGTGCAAAAGGATGCCGGCAGGCAGATGGAGGAAGCGACCGCCCGGGTTTTTGCCGCGTATGGCGTCACCTTGACCAGCGGAGAGGATCCTCTCGCGACCGCCTTGCACAAGCTGATCGATCATGCAGCCGCCCGGGATCAGCAGATGCAGACGCTGATTGCAGCGCTGAAGAAGGCCGGCGTGGATTGCGAGCAGGTCGCAGAGACCGGACGCATTGATCCGGCCCAGTTGAACAAATTAGTCGAATGAAGGTAACGCCGTGACAGAGAACACCGACAACGTACAGGCGCAGCGGGATGGCGCGGAACTGCTTGATGCCTATGAAACCCGAGTCCTCGCGGTATTGGCGGAAAAGGAGGCGCTGACACCGGATAACTATCCGCTGTCGCTGAACGCGCTGACGAACGGCTGCAATCAGCTGTCGAGCCGCGACCCGGTGATGTCGATTTCCGAAGACACGGTGCAGGACGTGCTGCAGCGGCTGATGCAGAAGAAGCTGGTGTCGGAAGTCAGGCAGGCCGGCGGCCGCGTAGCCAAGTACGAGCACCGGATGCGGATGAAATGGTCTCTTGAGCAGGACAAGCTCGCGGTGTTGACCATCCTGATGCTGCGCGGCGTACAGACCGCCGGCGAAATTCGCGTGCGCACGGGCCGGTTGCACGAGTTCGCCACTGTCGCGGACGTGGAAACCGCGCTGCAATTCCTGATCGACAAATACCCGCCGGTAGTGGCCCGTCTTGCCCGTGCGCCGGGCACCAAGGAAACACGTTATGCGCACCTGCTCTCGGGCGAGGAAGTGCTGGCACGCCATGAATCAGCGGCCAGTTTTTCCGCGCAGGTGGAAACGCCAAGACAGGACAGGATCTCTCAGCTGGAAGCCGAAGTTGCGCAGTTGCGCGGCCAGGTTGAAAGCCTGACCGCGCAATTCCAGGAGTTTCGCAAGCAGTTCGAGTGAACGGAAATCTTCGCTCGTGCGGCATCAGTGAATTGCGCCGCCTCGCCCATCACCCTGGCACGCCAGGTCCGGATCGCTCGTTCGCCGCAGTTTCGTTCAGGAGCGCGACGCCAGGTCCTGGACTCCGAAACCATGGATGCTGCCGTCCTCTCGGATTTCCAGCCATCCGCCGCGCGGCGATCCGGAATCGCAATCCCAGTCAGGCAGGACATATCTTGTCCTGGCCGTTCCCTCGACCGCATGGTGATGCACCGCAGGACGGTGCGTATGCCCATGAATCATCAATCTCGCGCCGGTCCCGGCAAATACGGCGTCGATGGCCTCAGGATTCACGTCCGTGATTTCGTAGGACTTATTGCGCTGCGCATCCTTGCTGCCGGTGCGCATGCCATCGATGATCGACTTGCGCTGGGCAAGCGGCATCGCCAGGAACTGTTGCTGCCATTCCAGCTGCCTCACCATTGCGCGGAACTGCATGTAGCCGTGGTCATCGGTGCATTGCGCATCTCCGTGCAACAGCACGATGGATTGTCCCGCGATCTCGGTCAGATAAGGTTCCTGCAGCAGCCGGGCACCGGTCTCGTCGGCAAAGCCCTGGCCAACCAGGAAATCCCGATTGCCGGCGATCCAGTAAAGCTGAACACCCGCATGGCTGACCTCGCGCAATGCTCCGGCAATCTGCAGCAGGTACGGCGTATCGAGATCGTCGTCGCCCGCCCAGTATTCAAACAGGTCGCCCAGCAGGAAGAGCTGCTGCGCCCGCGGCGCCTGCTGCCGTAGAAAGAGTAGAAAGGCATCTGTCGTACACGGCAGCCCGGGCTGCAGGTGGACGTCAGAAACAAAAAGCGCAACCGGGGCCGATTGCGCTTTTGCTGATGAAGTCATCATGGTTTATTCAGGTCGGTGCCGGAGTGATCCGACGTGCCGCTCAAACCTCTTCTGCCTTTTCGATGACGACGTCCTCGACGGGCACGTCGGCAAACATGCCGGTACGGGTCGTCTTCACCGACTTGATCTTGTCGACCACATCGGTGCCTTCGACAACCTTGCCGAATACGCAGTAGCCCCAGCCATCCTGTCCGGGGTAGTCGAGGAAGCTGTTGTTCTTCACGTTGATGAAGAATTGCGCGGAGGCCGAATGCGGTGCCGACGTGCGCGCCATGGCGAGAGTGTAGGGCTCGTTCTTCAGGCCGTTCTTCGCTTCATTTTCGACCGGATCGTTGGTCGGCTTCTGCGTCATGCCGGGCTCGAAGCCGCCGCCCTGAATCATGAAGCCGTCGATGACGCGATGAAAGATGGTGCCGTTGTAGTGGCCGGAGCGCACGTACGCAAGGAAATTCTCAACGGTCTTCGGTGCCTTGGCGGCATCGAGTTCGATCTTGATCTTGCCGTGATTGGTGGTGAGGAGGACAGCCATGATATTCCTTTATGAAAGTGGTTTTGCCTGATCTTGCTTGACTTTGCTTGGCTTACTTGACGATGGATGCTGACTCGATGACAACCGGTTTTGCCGGAACGTTCGCATGCATGCCGTTGCTGGTGACGTCGACCGTCTTGATCTTGTCGACGACCTCGGTGCCCTTGATGACTTTTCCGAAGACGGCATAACCCCAGCCGTCACGGCTCGGATAGTCGAGGAAGGCGTTGCTGTTGACGTTGATGAAGAACTGCGCCGTTGCCGAATGCGGATCCGAAGTGCGCGCCATGGCGACGGTATAGGCTTCGTTCTTCAGGCCGTTCTTCGCTTCGTTTTCGATGGGCGCCCTGGTGGGCTTTTGCGACATCGCCTTGTCGAAGCCGCCGCCCTGGATCATGAAGCCGTCCATGACGCGATGGAAGATGGTGCCGCTGTAATGGCCGCTCTTCACATATTCAAGAAAATTGGCAACCGATTTGGGAGCCTTCTCGGGATAGAGTTCCAGCACGATGCTGCCCATGCTGGTTTTCAGCGCCACCTGCGGATTTTCCGCGGCAAATGCCACATGCGATGCGCCGGCAATGGACAGAGCGGCAAGCAATCGAATGAAATATCGGCGTGAAGAAGGCATAGCTGTTTCCTTTTCTCTTTACAGGAAAATTCCGATTGTGTATCTTCCATGACCCTCGTCTCCGGATCGCCAGAATGGCTTTCCGGAACGGCAAGGCATCAATGTTATACTGCGGCGAAACTGTGCATTTTATCAAAATAAGCATCGAAGAAGGGTTTCGGCAGCGCTGTTGCATATTGCCATTTGCGCCAGGGCGCGATGACATGTGCAGGCGAGCCAGTCGCCTTGCCAGCTACTCCCCAGCCGAAACGGAAAACCGCCCATGACTGCCCTCAAGATCTACAACACGCTCGCGCGCGACAAGCAGACTTTCGTTCCGATGCAGGAAGGCAAGGTAAGGATGTACGTATGCGGCATGACCGTCTACGACTACTGCCATCTTGGACATGCGAGGGTCATGGTGGTCTTCGACATGGTACAGCGCTGGCTGCGTTCCTCGGGGTATGCGGTGACCTACGTGCGCAATATCACCGATATCGACGACAAGATCATCAAGCGGGCAGTGGAAAACAAGGAAACGATTTCACAGCTGACATCCCGCTTCATACAGGCAATGGATGAAGATGCCACGGCGCTCGGCGTCCAGAAGCCGGATCATGAACCCCGGGCAACCGCCTATGTGCCGCAGATGCTCGGCCTGATCGAAAAGCTTGAAGCGCGCGGCCTTGCCTACAAGGCCACCGACGGCGACGTCAATTATTCGGTCCGCGATTTCCAGGGCTACGGCAAGTTGTCCGGCAAGTCGCTCGACGACCTGCGGGCAGGCGAGCGTGTCGAACTCAACACCGGCAAGCGCGACCCGCTCGACTTCGTCCTCTGGAAGGCGTCGAAGGAGTCGGAACCGGACGAGGTGAAATGGGATTCGAAATGGGGCAGGGGCCGTCCCGGCTGGCATATCGAATGCTCCGCCATGAGCAATGAACTGCTCGGCGAGCAATTCGACATACACGGCGGCGGCGAAGACCTGCAGTTCCCCCATCATGAAAACGAGATCGCCCAGTCTGAAGGCGCGCACCAGCATGCCTTCGTCAATTACTGGATGCATAACGGATTCATCCGCGTCGACAATGAAAAGATGTCGAAATCGCTCGGCAACTTCTTCACCATCAGGGACGTGCTGAAGAAGTACGACGCCGAAGTGGTGCGCTTCTTCATCCTGCGCGCCCATTACCGCAGCCCGCTCAACTACTCCGACGCGCATCTCGATGATGCGAGGCATGCGCTGACCAGGCTGTATACCGCGCTCAAGGATGTGGCTGACGACGGCAAGCCGCTTGATCGCGAAGACCTTCATGCGCAGCGCTTTGCGGAGGCGATGAACGACGACTTCAACACGCCCATCGCAATCTCGGTGCTGTTCGATCTTGCCAATGAGGTCAACAAGACGCGTTCCGCGGCACTGGCGCGCCAGCTCAAGGCGCTGGCCGGGATCGTCGGCCTGTTGCAGCGTTCGCCCCAGGAATTCCTGCAGGCGCCGGCGGCCGGCGGCGAAGGCGCATTGACCGAAGACCAGATCACGGCGCAGATCGGTGCGCGCGCGGCTGCCAAGAAAGCGAAGAATTTCGCCGATGCGGACCGCATCCGTGCCGAGTTGCTTGCGGCCGGCATCGTTCTCGAGGACAAGCCGGGCGGCATTACCGAGTGGCGAAGGGCTTAACCGGCATGACAACCTCTTTGCAGGCTGCGGGCGGGGGCGTGCCCGTCTACTGGCATGACGCCAAGGAAGAGCTGATGAAGCGCGACCGGATCATGCGCAAGCTCATTCCGCAGTTCGGCGACATGCATCTCATCGGACGCAGCGAGGCATTCAATACCCTGGCGCGTTCGATTGTAAGTCAGCAGATTTCGGTCAAGGCGGCAGAGGCGGTATGGCAGCGCTTTCTCGAAGTCTGCCCGAAATGCACGCCGGCGCAAGTCATCAAGGCGGGTCCGGAAAAGCTCGCCGCCTGCGGACTGTCGAAGCGCAAGGCGGAATACGTTCTGGATCTGGCCGAGCATTTCAAGGCAAAAAGGGTGCATGCCGACAAATGGGCGGACATGGAGGACGAGGAAGTCATCTCGGAACTGATACAGATCCGGGGAATCGGACGCTGGACAGCGGAGATGTTTTTGATATTTAATTTGCTCCGTCCCAATATTTTGCCGCTGGACGACGCAGGCTTGCTCAAGGGCATCAGTATCAATTACTTTTCCGGCGAGCCGGTGTCCCGGAGCGACGTACGTGAAGTCGCCGCCAACTGGGAACCCTGGCGCACCGTGGCAACCTGGTATCTGTGGCGCAGCCTGGACGCCGACGCCACGCCGGTGGTCTACTAGCGGCCTTTTTGATTCGGCCCGAATCTATAGCGGCATTACACATTCACCTCGTGTTGTTATAAAGGAAGCACGATGAGCAAAACAACTTTTCTTGGATTTGAGCAGCCCATTGCCGAACTCGAAGGAAAAATCGAAGAGCTGCGCTTTGTGCAGGACGACTCGGCAGTCGACATCTCGGAGGAGATCGACCGCCTGTCCAAGAAAAGCCAGCAACTCACCAAGGACATCTACGCCAAGCTGACGCCCTGGCAGGTATCGCAGATTGCCCGTCATCCGCAACGGCCGTACACGATGGACTATGTGAGGGAAATCTTCACCGACTTCCATGAGCTTCATGGCGACCGCAGCTATGCCGACGACCTGTCCATCATTGGCGGACTTGCGCGGTTCAATGGCCAGGCCTGCATGGTGATCGGTCATCAGAAGGGGCGTGACACCAAGGAACGCGCCATGCGCAACTTCGGCATGCCCAAGCCGGAAGGCTATCGCAAGGCGATGCGCCTGATGAAGCTTGCCGAAAAATTCAACTTGCCCGTCTTCACCTTCGTCGATACGCCTGGTGCGTTTCCCGGCATCGATGCGGAAGAGCGAGGCCAGTCCGAAGCCATCGGCCACAACCTTTACGTGATGGCCGAACTGAAGGTGCCGCTGATTGCCACCATCATTGGTGAAGGCGGCTCGGGCGGCGCGCTCGCGATCGCCGTGGGCGACGCCGTGCTGATGCTGCAGTATGCAACCTACTCGGTGATTTCTCCCGAAGGCTGCGCATCGATTCTCTGGAAGACGTCCGAACGCGCGGCGGATGCCGCCGATGCCCTCGGCCTCACCGCGCATCGTCTCAAGGCGATGAACCTGATCGACAAGATCGTCAACGAGCCTCTGGGCGGCGCGCATCGCGATCCCAAGCAGATGGCCGTGATGCTCAAGCGCGCGCTGGCCGATTCGCTGCGCCAGTTCCAGGGCGTGAAAGCCAAGGATCTCCTGGCGGCGCGTCATGAAAAGCTCATGAGCTATGGCCGATTCAAGGAAATCTCCTCGCCGGAATAAACGTGGTCGACAAGCAGTCTTCATCATCTGAAGCCGGTCTTGTTGCGGAATTCGAACGCGCGCTCGGAGCGATCCGGGCGCGCGTTTCCGCATGGATGCCGGATCATGGCGGCAAGTCGTCGCCAATGGCCGTGGCTTACAGCGGAGGTCTGGATTCCGCCGTGTTGCTGCATCTGGCACACGCCTATGCCGCAGTCCGGGGCATCCGTCTGCATGCCTTCCATGTCCACCATGGCTTGAGCCCGAATGCGGACGACTGGATGCAGCGCTGCGAACAGCAATGCGCGCAACTGGACGTGCCGTTCGAGGCGCGCCGCATTACCCTTGACGGCGCTCGCAGGCATGGTGTCGAGCAAGCTGCGCGAAATGCACGCTATGCCGCGTTGGGAGCGCTCTGCGCAAGCCATGCCGTTCCGCTCCTGATCACCGGACATCACCAGGATGACCAGGCGGAAACGGTGCTGCTCCAGCTCTTCCGAGGTTCCGGCGTGGCTGGCCTGTCCGGCATGGATGCCGCGAACAGGGCGCCGGCTCTGCTCGGCAACGAGCACCTGGTCATGGGGCGTCCCATGCTTGGCATCACGCGCTCGCAGCTTGAACAGTACGCGGCAATGCATGGCATCGATCATGTCGAAGACGAATCGAACGCAGATCCGCGTTATGCCCGCAACGCGTTGCGGCATCGGGTGATGCCGGTGATCGGGCAGCATTTCCAGGGCTATCAGGAGCGCATCGCGCGTTCCGCCTCCCATGCGCAGGCTGCGCAGCGCATCCTCGACGAAGTGGCTGCCCAAGACCTGGAACGCTGCTCCGAAGGTGAAGCCATCAGGCTGTCTGCCCTCAAGGCATTCAGCGACGACCGCTGCAACAACCTGCTGCGATATTGGCTGGCCTCGCATGGACTGCGCATGCCGGCAGCGGCCTGGCTCGATGAAATGCGCATCCAGTTATTCAGCGCCAAGGAGGATGCGAGGATACGCATCACGCATGCGGACGGAGAAATTCGCCGCCACCGCGACCGCATCCATCTCACACGCCGCTTTGATGACAGGGATCTGGAAATGCCGGCCGTCGATTTTCGATGGGGCGGCGAGGAGTCGCTTCGGTTCGAGCGTTACGGCGGCACGCTGCATTTCGAAGAAAAGTCTAACGGGATTGATCCAGCCTGGTTGCGTGGACAGTCGCTGCAACTGCGTTTTCGCCTTGCGGGCGACAGGCTCAAGCTGGGGGCGAACCGGCCGACGCGCTCGCTCAAGCAGCACTACCAGGCGCTCGGCATACCGCACTGGGAGCGGGAACGCCTTCCCGTCGTTACTGCAGGCGGACGGATGCTCTATGCCGGCGGCATCGGCATGCACTGGCACGACGAGGCCCCCGGATCGGAAAACGGAATGGCGTTGCGGTGGGTGCCGGACCAGGCTTGAGCTCCTTCACACCAAATCGACCGGATTTTCAACGGTTTTTTCATTTCATTAACGTTATTTCCACGGCGCGGACTTGCCTTTGCGACGAGCAGCGGGTAAAGTAAAGGGTTGATTTTTATCAAAATTTTCTTTTTTCCGTTCAGCGTATCTTTCCCACCTTATGGCTTTAATCGTCCACAAATATGGCGGCACTTCCATGGGCTCGACCGAGCGCATCAAGAATGTCGCCAAGCGCGTCGCCAAATGGCACGACGCAGGTCATCAAATCGTTGTGGTGCCCTCCGCAATGTCCGGTGAAACCAACCGCCTGATCGCACTTGCGAAAGACATCATGCCGCAGCCGGACCCGCGCGAGCTCGACATGCTTGCCTCGACCGGCGAGCAGGTATCGGTGGCACTGCTGTCCATGGCGCTGCAGTCCATTGGCAAGCAGGCCGTTTCCTACGCCGGCTGGCAGGTTCCGATCAAGACCGACTCCGCATTCACCAAGGCCCGCATCCAGTCGATCGACGACGAGCGCGTGCGCAAGGATCTCGGTGCAGGGAAGATCGTCATCATCACCGGCTTCCAGGGTGTGGACGAGGGCGGCAATATCACAACGCTGGGCCGTGGCGGTTCCGATACCTCCGCGGTTGCGGTCGCTGCCGCGCTGAAGGCGCAGGAATGCCTGATCTATACCGACGTGGACGGGGTCTACACCACCGACCCGCGCGTCGTGTCCGAAGCGCGCCGCCTCAAGACCGTCACTTTCGAAGAGATGCTCGAGATGGCCTCGCTCGGCTCGAAGGTGCTGCAGATCCGCTCGGTCGAATTTGCCGGCAACTACAAGGTTCCAACGCGCGTGCTGTCGTCGCTGACCGACCCGCTCATGCCGCTGGAAGAGGAAGCCAATTCCGGCACACTGATTTCGTTTGAGGAAGATACACACATGGAACAAGCCGTTATTTCCGGTATCGCGTTCAACCGCGATGAAGCAAAGATCACCGTACTGGGCGTGCCGGACAAGCCAGGCATTGCTTACCAGATCCTCGGTCCGGTGGCGGATGCCAATATCGAAGTCGACATGATCATCCAGAACCAGTCCGTTGACGGCAAGACCGACTTCACCTTCACCGTGCCTCGCGGCGAGTACGCAAAGGCCATGGATGTTCTCAACAAGAGCGTGCGCGAGCACATCGGCGCTGGAAGCATTGTCGGCGATACGAAGGTCTCCAAGGTATCCGTGGTCGGCGTCGGCATGCGCAGCCATGTGGGCATTGCATCGCAGATGTTCCGCACCTTGTCGGAAGAGGGCATCAACATCCAGATGATCTCCACATCGGAAATCAAGATTTCCGTACTGATCGACGAGAAGTACATGGAACTGGCCGTCCGTGCACTGCACAAGGCATTCGATCTGGAAAAAGCTTGATCCAGCTCGACTGATTGCATTGTTCCATTGACCAATCCCGCCTGACCCGCTATCATGCGGGACTTCAGTGAAGCAAGCGCAAGCGCGTTTCATGTGTGGAGACGTGGCCGAGAGGTCGAAGGCACTTCCCTGCTAAGGAAGCATATGGGCTTAAACCTGTATCGAGGGTTCGAATCCCTCCGTCTCCGCCAAGGATTTAAAAATGCCCCGCAAGGGGCATTTTTTTTTGGCGGAACGGGAGCGGGCACTGCGCGCGTTCGGGATTTGAAGGGCTTGGCATGCAGGCCAAGCCGCGGCCTGCGGAATGTAGGCGAATCCCTCCGTCTCCGCCAAGGATTTAAAAATGCCCCGCAAGGGGCATTTTTTTTGGCGGAACGGGAGCGCTCCCTTTCAAACCAAATCCGCCGTATCACCGCGATCCCGCGCGCAGACGCGTTGCATTCGTCATCATGGATACCAAACTCAAGCCCATGGCACGGGCCGCAATCAATGACGACAGCAATTGTCCGGTGACCGGCTTAATGCAGGCCGGCTGAAAGCCGGACATCCGATGCGGTGTCGACATCGGGCAGGCGCTGCATTGGAGCCGAGCGAGGGAAGGCCGCGTCGGCTGCCATTCGCGCCCTTTAGATCGGTTTCACCCTGACCTGCCTGTCGATCCCGGACAAATTGCCGCCGGCACTGCGTTGTGACTCCTTGCCATGGCCTGGCCATGTCGCGTCGTCACGCCTGATTCCAGCAGCAATCTACCTCGGCCTCGGCATCGACCTCGACCAGACCGGCCAAGGCGAAACCGCTCTAGCAGGCTGCTGCTGGTGTTGGTGTTGGTGTTTGCGCTCGAACGTGGACAGACGTTCAGGCAGGAGCGGCAGGCCTTACCGATGCGGGATAGCCCGCTGCAGTCACGGCCCTTGCCACTATCTCGGCATCCTCCGCAGAAACCACGCGGATGAGCCGGGCAGGGAGGTCTACTTCGACTGCGGCGGCTTTGTCGACCGCCTGTACGGCAGTGGTAATACGGCGGGCGCAACCGCCGCAGGTCATGCCCTCGACTAGCAAAGTGAACATCCGGTTTCTCCTTCAGATCAGGTGAAGCCAGGATAGACCTTCCAGCAATTGGAAGGTCAAGACCTTATTTGGCCGCGAGTTTCCATTCCTTTTTCCATGCCGTCATCTGCTCGATTTCTTTCTTCTGTGCATCGACGACGGCACGGGCAAGTTCTTTCACTTCGGAATGCTTCGCCTTCTTCAAGGCGTCCTGAGCCATTTTGACGGCGCCACGATGATGGCGGATCATCATGTCGATAAACATGGCATCGAAGGCATTGCCTTTTTTCGCCGCCAGTTTTTCCATCGACATGTCCTTCATTGATTCCGCCATGCCTGGAAGCTTCATGTTCATGGCGTCGCCTTTGCCGGCGTACCATTGCTGTTTCCAGTCCTGCAGTTGCCTGATTTCCTTCTGCTGGTCATCCATCACTTTTTTTGCCAGCTGCTTCAGTTCCTCATGGCCGGCACGCTTATCGACAAGTTGAGCCATCTCGATGGCGCCCTGATGATGCACAACCATCGTGTCGATGAATTGATGGTCATATTCCGCCTTGGCGGCGTTGGGCGAGCTTTTCATCGCACCGTGGTTCATCTGGCCATGGGCTTGATTCGGCTCATGCGTGCCGGAATGCGAGCTGTGCTGAGCGAGCGCGGGTGTCGACAGCGCGCCGGCGCAAAGCAGAATGGAAGTCAGTCGAGAAATGCGCATAGTCAATCCTTGGTTGCACAGGAAAAATCAAGAAAATACAATAATCGGCATGCTTGTGTAGATGTAATGGCGCGACACTTGTTTGAAAATAAACGCCGGGCCTCGCCAACGAGCAAGGCCGTCCGGCAATCATGCCGTGCCTGCCACGCGGTGCCTTCCTGCATTGGTTGGACGGCGAGGCAAGTGAACCGGCGGAAAAATGCATCACTACGCTGCGATCACTTTGAGACGGAAACCCGGATGCTATAATCCGCGCATCAACCCCAAGTCCCGAATCAATCCGTGCGCCGACTGCTCTGTCTCTTTCTGCTTGTGCTGCTGCCTTTGCATAGCTTTGCGATGCAGGGCGGATGGCACGCGTCCGGAAAGGCCGCTTTCAGCATTGCGCATGAAATCGACCATCTCATCGGGGAAAGTCATCATCATGATGATCACCACGGCGGGGTTCATTACGATGACTCGACGGCATCGTCGGAGCATCTGGCTGAACATTCGGCGGCTCACAACTGCGCCGCCATTCCATCCACAATTCCTGCCCTGGTGAGCGTACGCGCGACTCGCGCGTCGGACACCCAGCCTCAACACTACCTGCCCGACCCATTTCCGCAGCGTCTGCAACGCCCCCCTGCAAGCCTAGGCTGATCCGCCGAAGGCATCTCCGTACTTCATCCGGCTTTTTCCAAAGCCGTGAGGGTTCGCGCCTAGCCGCGACCTGTGCAACTGCCTTCGGCCGTCCTTACGGTTACCGATTGGAGATTGCATGCGTGCTCATTTTACGATTCACACTGTTATTGTCTCGGCTGTCCTGACACTGGGTTCAACGGCCGCTTACCCGCAAGCCGTTCCAGACAGCCTCAAAGCTGCCGTCGAGGCAGCATGGCAAAGATCACCCCAGGCTCGAACGCTGGAGTCGAGACAGGACGAGATCCTGGCAGGCCATGAGGCCGCGCGCTCCTGGATTGCGGGTTCGCCCTCCGTCGGACTGTCCGAGCGCAGCGACCGCTGGACCGACCGTGCCGGTGCGAGAGAGAGGGAGGTGTCGCTGTCGGCGCCGGTCTGGCTCCCCGGGCAGGTTGCCGCACGCCGGGCGCAAGCCGAGGCTGGTGCGGCCGAACTTCAGGCACAGATTGCCAACCTGCGGCTTAGCCTTGCGGGCGAGGTCCGGGAGCGCCTGTGGGCTGTTGCCTCAGCCAGGGAAGTCTTGGCCGAAGCTGTCAATCGCCAGAAATATCTTGAGGCGACTGCGGAGGAAGTCATGCGGCGGGTCAATGCCGGCGACCTGGCTCGCACGGACGGCATGCTCGCCCGACAGGAGGCGCTTGCCGCCAGGACTGGCGTTGTCGACGCTCAATTGAAGCTGCGCGAAGCCTTGCTGCGCTTCACTACCCTGACTGGTCTGGCGGAGATACCGCCGCCGGCAGCGGAGCCCGTGGCGGATGCGCCGGTGGAGCCTCATCCACGCCTGTCCGCTTCAAGGGCGGCCATCCGGAATGCGCAGGCGTCGCTCAACGTGGTCGCTAAAAACCGAAGCGAGCCGCCGACTGTCGGCGTCGCCTATCGCCGCGAACGGGAAGCCATCGGCGGCGAATCGGCCTCCAGCGTTAGCTTCGGCATTGACATTCCCATTGGAACCGCCGCACGCAATCGGCCTCTCGAGACGGCCGCACAAACGCAACTGGTCACCGCATCCGCAGAAGCGGTCCAGTCCGAAGCGGGCCTGCAGGCGGACATCGCGCTCGCGCGCGAGCAGGTCGCGGCTTCCGAACAGGCACTTGACGCGGCCGTCAGCCGCGCCGGCATCGCGCGCGAACATGCGCAACTGATCGAGAAGGCATTTCGCATGGGTGAACGCGGCCTGACCGAAATGCTCAGGGCCCGAAGCATCCTGCATGAGGCGGAGGCGGGCGAGCGGCAGCAGCGTATTGCCGTCGGCCTGGCCTGCGCCCGCCTGAATCAAGCATTGGGAGTAACTCCATGAAAGCCATACAAATCATCATTTTCTGCCTGGTGTTCCCGGTACTCGCCTTCGCGCATGGAGGGGCGGACCACAGCCACGACGATGCCCCCGCAGCATCAGCATCCGTATCGGCTCAGCCGCGCATCGAAACGGCAACGGAAATCTTCGAGATCGTCGGCCGCCTGGAGAACAATGAACTCTCGCTGCTGATAGACCGGTTTGCGACCAATGAGCCGGTCCTCAACGGCAATGTCGAAGTCGAGGTGAATGGCCAGAAGGCTGCCGCCAAGTTCCATGCGGACCACGGCGACTATTCGGTCAGCGACCAGGCGTTCATCAAGGCGCTGGCGAAACCGGGAAAACACGTTCTGATGTTGACGGTTTCCGCGGGCGATGACACCGACCTTCTCGAAACCACGATGACGGTCGGCGGTGAAACTTACGCGACCGCGGATGGCAAGACCGGCTTGCGACATGTGCCGCTCTCCACCGCAGCGATCATTGGCGGCATTCTCGCCCTCGTTCTGGCTGCAATTGCCATCGTGCTGGCACGCCGCAAACCTTCCACCGGAAACTGAACATGAACAAGCTTTCATTCCCCATGCTCGGCCTGGCGGCGGCTGGATTGGCCGGATTGATTTCCGCGTCGGCTGTGGCAGGGCCGGGCGCCCACGGCCCAAACGGCGAACACCTGGACGCTCCCGCGTCAGCCAGCACCACCGGACTTGCGCGCCTGCCCGACGGCAGCGTCAATGTGCCAAAGCTTGCGCAACGCCGGATGGCCCTGCGCACCATCGTCGCCGAGGCGGGCGAGCATCCGATGACGGCCGAACTGAACGGGCGGGTCGCAATGGATCCGAATGCCGGCGGCCGCGTCCAGGCGCCATTCGCCGGCCGCCTCGAGCCCGGACCCAAGGGATTGCCGGTTGCCGGCCAGCGGGTCGAGAAGGGACAAGTGCTCCTGTACGTCCGTCCGATCGCGGCGGCCATCGAGCGCGGCAATCAGCAGGCGCAGCTGGTCGAAATTCAAACCAGCCGCCGTCTCGCCGAACAGCGGGTCAGAAGGCTCGAATCGCTGGAAGGCACCGTGCCGCAGAAGGAAATCGAGGCAGCGCGTGCGGAACTCGCCAGCCTGACCGGCCGCGAAAAAGCCGTGGCCGGCACGGTGGGAGGCAGCGAAGCAATCACCGCACCCGCTGCCGGAGTCATCGCCGCGGCCAATGCGCTTAACGGCCAGATAGTCGAGGCCCGCGACATGCTCTTCGACATCGTGGATCCCGCCCGGATGATGGTCGAAGCGGTGACGACCGAGCCCTCCCTGGCCGCACGCGTGGAGTCCGCCGCCCTGGCGAACATTCCGGGCGTCGAGTTGGCGTTCATCGGAGGCGGGCGCTCCTTGCGTGAAGGCGCCTTGCCGCTGAACTTCCGTGCAAGCGCCAAGGACGCCGCACTCGCGGTGGGCCAGCCGGTAACGTTGGTGGCGAAGCTCAAGGATGCGGTCAAGGGCATCGCCGTGCCTGCCGAGGCGGTGGTGCGCAACCCGTCCAACGAGCCCATCGTGTGGATCAAGTCCGGCGCCGAGCGTTTCGTCGCGCAACCGGTCGAGACCCGTCCGCTGGACGCCAGCCGAGTCGTCGTCGTCAAGGGGCTGGGGCCCGGCAACCGCGTTGTGGTCTCCGGCGCCGCGCTGATCAACCAGATTCGATAAGGACATCTATGTTCAACTGGATAGTTCGTTCGAGCCTGGCGAACCGGCTGTTCGTTCTGGCCGCCGCCATCATCCTGGTGATCTACGGCACGTTCATGGCCCGGCGCACGCCGGTCGATGTCTTTCCCGACCTGAACAAGCCCGTGGTGACCGTGATGACCGAGGCCGGAGGCATGGCGCCGGAGGAGGTCGAGCAGCTGGTGTCGTTTCCCCTGGAAACCTCGCTCAACGGCATGCCCGGCGTGACGCGGGTGCGTTCCGTGTCGGGCGTCGGGCTGTCGATCGTCTATGCCGAGTTTGACTGGGGCACCGACGTCTACCGCAACCGGCAGCTGGTTTCGGAACGACTCACGCTCGTCAAGGAGCAGCTGCCGGAGAGCGTCACCCCGATCATGGGGCCGGTCTCGTCCATCATGGGCGAAATCATGCTGATCGCCTTGCCCATCGACGTATCGAAGGCAAGCCCGATGCAGGCCCGCGAGTATGCCGACTTCGTGCTGCGGCCGCGCCTGTTGTCCATTCCGGGCGTATCGCAGGTCATTCCGATCGGCGGCGAAGTTCGCCAGCTGCGCGTCGAACCCGACACGGCGCGCATGGCGCAGTTCGGCGTTTCGCTGGAGCAGGTTGCCAATGCGCTCCAGGGAGTTGCCGCCAACACGAGCGGCGGTTTCATCGACCTGAGCGCGCGCGAGTACCTTATCCGCAACCTGGGACGCACGACGCGCCTGGAAGACGTGAAGGGGATAGCGGTGGCATTCCGCAACGGCACGCCGGTGTTGCTGGAACAGGTGGCGTCGGTGCGTTATGCCCCGGCCTTCAAGCGCGGGGATGCCGGCATGAACGGCAAGCCGGCGGTCATCGTCAGCGTCCAGAAGCAACCGGCCGCGGACACCGTCAAGCTGACCGACGACATTGAAAAGGCGCTGTGCGAACTCAGGCAGGGATTGCCGGCCGGCTTGGCGGCGCCGGAAATCCTCTTCCGCCAGGCCGACTTCATCGAGGCATCCATCGGCAACGTCGTCGACGCCCTGCGCGACGGCGCCATCATGGTCGCGATCGTGCTGTTCGCATTCCTGCTGAACTTCAGGACCACGGCGATTTCGCTGATCGCGATACCGCTGTCGCTGGCGGTCACCGCGGCGGCATTCCACCTGCTGGGCCAATCCATCAACGTGATGACGCTCGGCGGACTGGCGATTGCCATCGGCGAACTGGTGGACGATGCCGTGGTCGACGTGGAAAACATCCTTCGAAGACTCAAGCAGCGCCAGGGAGAAATGAATCCGGCATCGGTGCTCGACACCATCTGGCACGCCTCGGTCGAGGTGCGTTCCGGGATTGTCTACGCGACAGCCATCGTGGTGCTGGTCTTCGTGCCGCTGTTCGCCCTGCCCGGAATCGAGGGGCGCCTGTTCGCGCCGCTCGGTATCGCTTACATCGTTTCCATCCTGGCATCCATGCTGGTATCGATGACGGTCACTCCCGTGCTTTCCTATTTCCTCCTGCTGCACATGAAGCAGCTTGGGCATGGAGACAGTCCGGTGGTGCGCACGCTCAAGGAATGGGATGCCAGGGCGCTGGAGTGGTCCTTCCCGCGCGCCAGGCCCATCCTCGCCGTGGCAGCGCTGCTCGTGGCGGCGGCCGCGGCAACGGTGCCGTTCTTTCCCAAAGCCTTTCTGCCGCCCTTCAATGAAGGTTCGCTTGTGATGGGCATGACCTTCACGCCAGGCACATCCCTCGCCGAAGCCAACCGGATGGGCGCGCTTGCCGAAACGCTCATCAAGGAGGTGCCGGAAGTCAGCAAGGTGGGGCGCCGTACCGGCCGCGCCGAGCTGGATGAGCATGCCGAGGGCGTCCATTCCTCGGAAATCGACGTGGACCTGAAGCGTTCGGACCGCGACCGGGAACAGGTGATGGCCGACCTGAGGGCGAAGATGGCTGTCATTCCGGCCGCGGTCTCCATCGGCCAGCCGATCTCGCACCGTCTCGACCATCTGCTTTCCGGCGTGCGCGCGCAGATCGCCGTCAAGGTCTACGGCGACGACCTCGACACCCTGCGCGGCCTCGCCGAGGGGCTGCGCGGCAGGTTCTCCAGCGTACAGGGGCTGGTGGATCTTTCCGTCGAGCGCCAGGTACTGATCCCGCAAATCAAGGTGCGCGTCGACTACCGCAAGGCGGCGCAGTACGGACTGGCTCCCGGCCAGGTGCTCAAGGCCCTGGAGACGCTGTCCGAGGGTGACCGCATGGCGCAGGTGGTTGACGGACCGCGCCGCTTCGACCTGATGCTGCGCCTGCCTGACCAGAGCCGCTCGCCGCAGGACCTGTCGCGCATCATGCTCGACAGCCCGGCCGGACAGGTGCCGCTGTCGGCGATTGCAGCGGTGGAGGAGAGCGACGGCCCGAACCAGATCGGCCGCGAGAACGGCCGGCGGCGCATCGTCGTCTACGCCAACACCGACGGTTCCGACATGTCGGGCATCATCGCCGACATTCGCAAGGCGGTGGCCGCGACAACCCTGCCGGCCGGCTATTTCATCAGCATCGAAGGCCAGTTCCAGGCGCAGGAGCAGGCGACACGTCTGATTGTCGGCCTGTCGCTGATATCGCTGGCGATGATTTTCCTGGTGCTCTATTCGCGCTACAAATCGGCGGCGCTGGCGCTGGTCATCATGGGGAATATTCCGTTCGCCCTCATCGGCAGCGTCATCGCGATGTGGATCGCGGGCATTTCGCTGTCCGTGGCATCCATGGTCGGCTTCATTACCCTGACCGGTATCGCGACCCGCAACGGCATCCTGAAGGTCAGCCACTACATCAACCTCTGCAAGTTCGAGGGGGAAACCTTTGGCACGACCATGATTGTGCGCGGATCGCTTGAACGGCTGACGCCCGTGCTCATGACCGCGCTGGTGGCGGCGTTCGCGCTGGTGCCGCTGCTGCTGGCGGCCGATGCGCCAGGCAAGGAAATCCTGCATCCGGTGGCGGTGGTGATCTTCGGCGGCTTGATCAGTTCGACGCTGCTCGATACCTTGCTGACCCCGCTGATTTTCTGGCTGGTTGGCCGCCGGCCCCTGGAGCGCATCGTCGCCGGCAAGTCGCAGGAAGCGTATTGATAACGGGCTGTTGCAGCGGCGCCCGGGCAAGAGCCGCTGCCGAATTCCCTAAGGAGAAAGCAATGAAAAAACTATTGGCCCTGGCGGCAATCGGAATGGCCGTCGCATCCGGCCAGGCGCTCGCACACGGCGAGACGGCAAAGCATGGCGGCATCGTCCAGGAATCCAGTGCGGGCATCAGCCTTGAACTGGTGAGCAAGGACGGAAAGACCATGATTTACGTGGAAGATCATGGAAAGCCGGTGGCCACCACGGGCGCCTCGGGCAAACTGACCGTGTTGAACGGCAGCCAGAAAACCGAAGTGGCGCTGGAGCCTGCCGGCGACAATGCCCTGGCTTCGAAAAGCGATGCGAAGATTGCATCGGGGTCGAAAGCGATTGCGGCCATTACCTTCGCGGACAAGAAGACGGCGAGCGTACGATTCTCGGTCAGGTAATGTGGCAATGGCCGGCGCAGCAGGAAGCCGCCGGCCGCGCGGGCGCAGCTTTTCTTGCATCAAAAGAAAAATGCCCCGCAGGGCATTTCTCATCGAGTCGAACAGCGCAGCTGCCAGCAGCACAGGCAAGCTGCAGCACGGGTGAAGCATGCTCGGAATTTCAGTCGACGCCCTTGATCAGACCTTCGATCGTATGCGCCTGGACCACGTGTTCCAGCTCATCGACGATGCGGCAGGTCAGGTGCGACCGGACCTCTTGCGGCAATGCGTTGTAATAGGCCCGGGTCACCTGCATGTCGTGATGCTGGGAATTCGTGGCATCGGGCGCGTCGACCCCGAGCACGAAGACCGGCCGAGACCTGTTCGAGCGATTGGCGGTGCCGCGGTGGATGGTCAGCGCGGAGCGTGCCGAGATGTCTCCCATTTTCGGAAGCTTGCGCTGGGCGCGGGCCTCGTAGCGGTGATAGTGCGACGGGGGAGGGAACATGCCCTTGTCGCAGCCGCTGAATTCGTCCCACTGGGTGCCGGGAGCGATTTCGAACGGCCCCATGTCTTCCTCGACGTCGACCGTCGTGATATTGAATGCCAGCGAATTGAGGCGGCGTCCGACGCGCGTGGCGTCCGGCATGGGGAAGTCGCGATGCCAGGGCTGATTGGCAGCGCCCGGACCGGGGACATCGAAACCGGTTTCGACAACCCGGTATTGCGGACCGAGCACCGCGGTGCAGACGGCGACAGCCCAGGGATGGGTGATCAGGTCGACAAAACCGCGGATGCGTTCAGGATGCACTTCGACATAGAACCGGTTCGGTCCGCGTCCCAGGGCGCCGCCGGGGCGCCGCTGGGCTTCCTCGAACAGCATGTCGATATCCTGGCGCAGGCTTTGCACCCAGCTGCGTTCGAACGCCCCCTTGAGGCCGATGATGCCGTCACCGTAAAGGCCGCGCATGATATCGGCGGTGTCAAATTCGTCATATCGGGGTTGCAGTACTGCGCTCATGTCTCATCCTTGAATGGCGGGGCGGCTCGCTTGGGACGGTAGGCTTCTCAAGGCGGTGCCGTGTGGTCTGGGGAATTGGCCTGCAGCATGGCTGGAGGCTTTGCAGGAGACCGGCGGCGCGGCCGGAAAGTGCCCGCTCTGGATGAAATATTTTTCCGCTTTGCACCTTTGGCAAGCCTGCCGGCGATTCCGGCGTCAAGGCACGAAAAATGTCTTCCGGCCTAAATCGAGCGTCCTTCATGCCGATAAGAGCAATGAACACACAGGCGGAAATTTTTTTGCCGGAACCCTAAAGTTCGCGTTTCTGCTGCCGTAATACAACAAAGTCGATCGTTGTAGCCAGTAAGGCACGCTGCAAAAGCAGGATTTTGCACTGCCGGAAGCAGGCAACGGAGGCAAGTTTTTTAAAAATTTTCCCTTCGGCGAGGGCAGATGTCAGGTGGCCATTCCGGCTGCAAGCCAGATGCCAAGCCATTTTCCGGACTTCGAAAGAAGTGCGGGATTCCCCACGCCCGGCATTTGTAGGACAAATACCGACAGGCCATGCCGCCTTGCGTCTGACGCAAAATATGGGCGCGCTCCGCTTTTCCCAATTTTCGACCGCGGTCAGAATCGCTTCCAATGCAATGCCATCAGGCAACTGCAATCTAGGACGGGGGTTCACGATGACGACGAACGACATGCTGGCAGAAATTCGGGATGCCAATTTGAGTTACCTCATGCTGGCGCAACAGATGATTCGTTCCGACAAGGCGGCGGCGGTGTTCCGGCTTGGGATCAGCGGTGAAATGGCCGACTTGCTCGAAGGGTTGAACAATGCGCAGATTCTGAAGCTTGCCGGCACCAACATGATGCTGGCGCGCTTCCGGTTCGACGACGGCGCGATCCTTGGCATGCTGACCAGTCACACCAAGGACCGCGGCCTGTCGCAGACGCATTCCGCCATCCTGATGGCCGGACAAAAGATAGAAGAATTGTCCTGAACGGCAGTGCCGATTCAGGTTTTTGGATGACAAGAGGACAACATGGCGAAAAAGAGCGTGGTCACGGAAGCACAGGAAATTCAGCTCGCGATCGAACTGATCAAGCTGGGTGCCCGCTTGCAGCTTCTAGAATCGGAGACGACGCTTTCGCGTGAACGACTTCTCAAGCTCTACAAGGAGCTCAAGGGCGTGTCGCCGCCGAAGGGCATGCTGCCGTTTTCGACCGACTGGTTCATCACCTGGCAGCCCAATATCCATTCTTCCCTGTTCATCAATATCCATAAATACCTGGTCGAGCATGCGCAGATCTCGGGCATCGAGGCGGTCATGAAGGCCTACAAGCTTTATCTCGAGCAGGTCGAGCCGGATGCCTCGGGCGAACCCGTGCTGTCGCTTACCCGTGCCTGGACGCTGGTCCGCTTCTTCGAAAGCAAGATGCTCGAGACCGCCTGCTGCAGCAAGTGCGGCGGCGATTTCGTCGTGCACCGACTGGATTTGCACAACGACTATATCTGCGGCCTTTGCCACATGCCCTCGCGCGCCGGCAAGACCAAGAAGCTGAAGGAAGAGGGCGCGGCATCGTCCGCTCCGCTGTTCCAGGCCTGATCTTCGTCTTTCTTCCCGTTCGCTTCTCATGCACAGCAGGCGCTCGCAGCCGGGCGCCTCGCCGCACCGGCTGCCTTCCTTTCCTCCCGCGGTCCAGGCGCTGCTGATCCAGTTGCTCGCGCTGCTGGCGACCTTGGGCATGGCGTTTCACGCATTGCCGCTGCTGGATGTGCAGGTCAATGTCGCCATGGCCGTGCTGCTGCAGGGCGGTATCGCGGCGGCGCTGACCCGATGGCGCCGGCTCGCTCCCTGGTGGCCGTTCATTCAATTCCTGTTTCCCTTGACACTGGTGCTGGTCCTGTCGCTGGGCCTGCCGTCATGGATATACCTGTCCGCCTTCAGCGTTCTGCTCATTCTCTACTGGAGCACTTTCCGCACGCAGGTTCCTTACTATCCCTCCCGTGCCGCCGTCTGGCATGAAGTCGAGCGCCTGCTTCCTTCCGATCGTCCGCCGCGATTCATCGATATCGGCAGCGGTTTCGGCGGTCTCACCATGCATCTCGCCCGGCGCCGGCCTGACGGCGACTTCGCGGGAATCGAGCTCGCTCCCCTGCCATGGTTCGCGAGCCTTGTGCGCGCCAGGCTGAGTGGCAGCCGAGGGCGCTTCCTCCGGGGAGATTATGCCGACCTCGACTTTGGCGACTATGACGTGATCTTTGCCTATCTGTCGCCGGCGGCAATGCCCGCTCTCGCATCCAAGGCCATGGCGGAGATGAAGCCGGGCAGCTTGCTGCTCAGTCATGAATTCGCCATTCCCGGCGTGGAGCCGCAGCTGCTTCTTCATCCCGGCAACGGGCGCGATGTCTTGTACGGATGGTATCGATGAGAGGGCATGGCGATGGAGGCTGTTCAAGTTCGGCCGGTTTTTGCCGTTAATTTCGCATCAACGTTGCCCGCGAAAGCCGGATTGACCACACCGATGCAGAGAATGGTTGTGAAGGGCTTCGCGAATTGGCAAAATGGTTGACCTAAGGAAATACAACTAATTGGAACACCGCGCCCGCCGGCAGCATTGCTTCAGATTCGGCGGCGCGGCGCGGGAACATCAAGACCGGAGCGCAGCCCTTGTTAGTCATTGTTGGATACATCATCGTTTGCGTTTCCGTGTTCGGCGGCTTCGTCATGGCGGGCGGGCACGTCGCCGTGCTGTTTCAGCCGATCGAACTCCTGATGATCGGCGGCGCCGCCTTCGGCGCCTTCTTCGTCGGCAACAACGGCAAGTCGATCAAGGCGACGCTCAAGGCATTGCCCTCCGTGTTCAAGGGTTCCAAGTACAGCAAGGCGCTCTACATGGAGCTGATGACGCTGCTGTTTGAAATCCTCAGCAAGGTCCGCAAGGAAGGCCTGATGTCGATCGAAGGCGATATCGAAAACCCCGAGCAGAGCGCCATCTTCAGCAAGTACCCCGGCATTCTGGGCGATCATCACATCGTCGAATTCATGACCGATTATCTGCGCCTGATGGTGTCCGGGAACATGGACGCCTTCCAGATCGAGAACCTGATGGACAACGAGATCGAGACGCATCATGCCGAGGGCGAGGTGCCGATTCATTGCGTGGCCAAGCTCGGCGACGGCCTGCCGGCGTTCGGTATCGTCGCGGCGGTGATGGGCGTGGTGCACACCATGGAATCGGTCGGCCTGCCGCCCTCGGAACTGGGCATGCTGATCGCGAAGGCGCTGGTCGGCACCTTCCTCGGCATTCTTCTCGCCTATGGCTTCGTGGGTCCGCTGTCCGCGCTGCTCGAACAGAAGCTGCACGAGTCGTCGAAGATGTTCCAGTGCGTGAAGGTGACCCTGCTGGCCAGCCTGAACGGCTATGCGCCGGCGCTGGCGGTGGAATTCGGCCGCAAGGTCCTCTATTCCACGGAGCGCCCGACGTTCGGCGAACTTGAGGAACACATCAAGTCATCCAAGTCCAAATAACACCTCGATACCCGACAGGCAAACCGCGACATGGCTGACGAAGGCTTACGCCCGATCATTGTTAAACGCATCAAGAAGGGCGGCGGCGGCCATCACGGCGGCGCCTGGAAGATCGCCTACGCCGACTTCGTGACGGCGATGATGGCGTTCTTCCTGCTGATGTGGCTGCTCGGCTCCACCGCCAAGGGCGACCTGCAGGGTATTGCGGAGTATTTCAAGACGCCGCTCAAGGTGGCGATGTCGGGCGGCTCAGGCTCCGGCGACAGCTCCAGCATTGTCCAGGGCGGAGGCAAGGATCTCACCCGCAAGGACGGCCAGGTCAAGAAGGGCGACGACCCGGAGATGAAAAAGACCTACAACCTTCAGGCCGCCCATCTGAAGGAGGCGCAGGAGCAGCTTGAGCGGGCAGAAATCGCCCGCCTGCGTTCATTGAAAGCGCGCATCGAGGAAGCCATCGAGGCGCGTCCGGCCCTGCGCCAGTTCAAGAGCCAGCTGCTGATCGATATCACCACCGAAGGCTTGCGCATCCAGATCGTGGACGAGCAGAACCGGCCGATGTTCGCGTTGGCGAAAGCCGAGCTGCAACCCTATACCAAGGACATCCTGTATGAAATCGGCAAGGCATTGAACGACATGCCCAACCGGGTCAGCCTGTCCGGGCATACCGATGCGACGCCTTACGCCAGCGGCGAAAAGGGATACAGCAACTGGGAATTGTCGGCCGACCGCGCCAATGCGTCGCGGCGCGCATTGCTCGCCGGCGGCATGGATGAAAGCAAGCTGCTGCGAGTGGTCGGATTGTCTTCCGCGGTCCTGTTCGACAAGGAAAATCCGCTCAATCCGATCAACCGGCGCATCAGCATCATCGTCATGAACCGGAAGGCGGAGGAAAGCGCATTGAAGGATGGCGGCACGGTCGAGGTGCAAAACGCATCTCAGGTCAAGCCGGATATAGGCAGCACGGTTGCAAAACCGGAGCCGGTCAAGTGAAGCATGGTCGTCAGCAGTCGACAGACTAACGGGATGGGGACGGGACATTTCCATGACTAGAGATAAACAGCTGGGCTCGCAGGTGCAGAACCTGCTCTCCAATTTGTCGGATCATGGCACGCAGCATCTGAACGAAGTCGAGACCGACCTGGCGCAAACCAGTCTGCTGCTCGGCGAAGCGATCGAGAAGCTGGGTGCGAGTTTCATGGCCATTCATGAGGCAATCACCTCGCAGCAGGCCACCATCGACATGCTGCTGTCTGGCGTGTCGCTGACACCGGAACTGGCCGGCCAGATCAAGGCCAGGCATGCGGAGATCAGCCAGCACGTCAATGCGGCGGTCACCGGGCTGCAGTTTCAGGACATGACCGGCCAGCTGATCGGCCGGACAGTACGGCGGGTGACCGGCTTGAGGGAAGTGCTGGGAGAACTCGGCGCGGGCAGTACCGGCATCTCGGACAGCAACGCGGAAGAGATCGTCAGGACCCTTCATGCGATCAACAAGGTACTTGAGGAGCAGAGCGTGAAACTGGAGAGTGCATTGTGGAAGGCGGTTTGCCAGACGCACATGGAGAGCGGTGACATCGAGCTGTTTTGAACGGCACCGCAGCCTGCCGACATGTCTGCAGGCCGGCATGTGACACGGACAGCGCAATACAAGAAAACCGGAACGATCCGGAAACGAAAACAGCAGGAGTTGGAAAAATGGCAAAAACGATATTGGCGGTAGACGACTCGGGTTCGCTGCGACAAATGGTCGTGTTCAGCCTTCGGGCGGCCGGCTACCAGGTGACCGAGGCGGTCGACGGGCAGGATGGTCTCGACAAGGCGAAGACCCAGGTTTTCGACCTGGTGCTGACCGATCAGAACATGCCGCGCATGGATGGCCTCAGCCTGATCCGCTCGCTGCGCGGTCTGCCGACCTACCAGAAAGTGCCGATCCTCATGCTGACCACGGAGTCCAGTGACGAAATGAAGTCCAAGGGCAGGGCCGCCGGTGCCAACGGCTGGCTGGTCAAGCCTTTCGATCCCCAGCGCCTCACGGAAGTCGTGAAGAAGGTGATCGGCTGAACGCCGCACCCCCGCCATCACTGCAACCCTGTAGCGCGTAGATCACGGAGTTCCAATATGACCATTGATATGAGCCAGTTCTTCCAGGTGTTCTTTGACGAGACCGAAGAACTTCTCGCAGAAATGGAAAAACTGCTCCTGGCAATCGACATCTCGTCGCCCGGCGAGGAAGATCTGAATGCCATCTTCCGTGCCGCCCATTCCATCAAGGGCGGCGCCGGCACGTTCGGCCTCAACGACCTGACCGAAGTCACCCATGTGCTGGAGTCGCTGCTGGACAAGATACGCAAGGGCGAGATGGCCCTGTCCGCCGAGCATGTGGACGCTTTCCTGATGGCCAAGGACGTACTCAAGATGCAGCTGGACGGACATCGTCTGCAGACGCCGGTCGACCAGGAAGCCGTCGCCGATGTGCGCATGATGCTGGAAGCGCTGTCGGAAGGCGATATGCCCAGGGCCGTGGCGACGGCTACGCTGGAGATCGCACCCGGGCCGGCCGCTCCCGCCATTCCGATGGACGGATCGGCACGCTGCTTCCGCATCGAACTGCCGAAGATCGCCGAGCGCGACGTGGATGCGCTGTTCGCCGAACTTGGCTTGCTCGGCCATGCCGGCAAGGAAACCACGGCGGACGGCCACGTGATATTCACGCTGGTCGGCAGCAGCAGCCGGGACGACATCATTTCCATCTGCTCCTTCATCGTCGACACCGAGGAGCTGAAGATCACTGAAGAGACACCGCCGCGCGCAAGGACCGAGGCCGAACTCAGGGCCGCCCAGGAAGAGGCGCAGGGTTATGGCTTCTTCGATCCGATCGAGCCTGGCGCCGCAGACGCCGAGAACGCCGCGGCGGCGAAGGCGGCGAAGGCGGCACAGGAGGCAGCGCAAGGCTACGGATTCTTCGAGGGATTCGAACCTCCGGCGCAGAAAAACGTGTCTGAAGCCGAAGCCAAGGCGGCCGCCGCCGCGCTGCAGCAGGAGGCGGCAAACGCCGCCCTTGCCGACAAGAAGGCGTCGGCAAAGCGCGAGGCGGACAAGGTACATCACAACGCCGAGACTTCCTCGATCCGCGTCGGCATCGAGAAGGTGGATCAGCTTATCAATCTCGTCGGCGAACTCGTCATTACCCAGGCCATGATCGAGCAGCGCACCAGCTTGCTCGACCCCATGCTGCACGAGCGGCTGCTCAACAGCGTCAGCCAGCTCACGCGCAATACGCGCGACCTGCAGGAAGCGGTGATGTCGATCCGCATGATGCCGATGGACTATGTGTTTTCGCGCTTCCCGCGCATGGTGCGGGATCTTGCGAGCAAGCTCGGCAAGCGCATCGAATTCGTCACGCATGGCGCCGCAACCGAACTCGACAAGGGTCTGATCGAGCGCATCGTCGATCCGCTCACGCATCTGGTGCGCAACAGTATCGACCACGGCATCGAGATGCCCGAAGTGCGCAGGGCGGCCGGCAAGAGCGAACGCGGCCGCCTGTCCCTGTCGGCCGGCCACCAGGGCGGCAACATCGTCATCGAAGTGACCGATGACGGCGGCGGGCTGAACCGCGAAAAAATCCTGGCCAAGGCCAAGTCGCAGGGCCTGGCGGTTTCCGACACGATGGCCGACGCGGATGTCTGGCAGCTGATCTTCGCTCCGGGCTTCTCCACCGCCGAGACCGTGACCGATGTGTCGGGCCGCGGCGTCGGCATGGACGTGGTCAAGCGGAACATCGCGGCGATGGGCGGCGTGGTCGATATCCGTTCGGCCAAGGGCTTCGGCACCACCATCTCGATTTCGCTGCCGCTGACGCTGGCCATCCTCGACGGCATGTCGATCAAGGTCGGCGAGGAAATCTACATCCTTCCGCTCGGCTACGTGGTGGAGTCGCTGCAGCCCGACCCGGCCGACGTCAAGGAAATCAGCGGACAGGGACGGGTGGTAAAAGTGCGCGGAGAATATCTGCCGCTGATTCCGCTATACCAGATGTTCGGTATCGAGCCGAATTTTTCCGATCCTTCGCAAGGCATCGTGGTGATCCTCGAATCGGAGGGCAGAAAAGCCGCATTGTTTGTCGATGACCTGGTCGGACAGCAGCAGGTGGTGGTCAAGAATCTTGAATCCAATTACCGCAAGGTGGCAGGCATTTCCGGCGCCACCATCCTGGGCGACGGCGGCGTCTCGCTGATCATCGATGTCGCGGCATTGCTGCGATCCAGCCGTCAGCTTGCCGACGAATCGATTTTTTCCTGATTATTCTGAATTTCCCCGAGAAGGACCTCAACATGACACAAGTGGTACAGATGAATGCTCCGGCAGCCGGAGAAAAATCCGACAAGGACATTGCCGGCCAGGAGTTCCTTGCCTTCACCCTGGGCAAGGAAGAGTATGGCATCGACATCCTCAAGGTTCAGGAAATCCGCGGTTATGAAACCGTTACCCGTATCGCCAATGCACCCGACTTCATCAAAGGCGTGGTGAACCTGCGCGGCATCATCGTGCCGATCGTGGACATGCGCATCAAGTTTCACCTGGGCGAGCCGACCTACGACCAGTTCACCGTCGTTATCATTCTCAACATCGGCGGACGCGTCGTGGGAATGGTGGTCGACAGCGTGTCGGACGTCATCACTCTCTCGCCCGAGCAGATCAAGCCGGCCCCGGAAATGGGCACGGCGCTCAACACCGATTACCTCATCGGTCTGGGCACCATCGATCAGCGCATGCTGATCCTGGTGGACATCGACAAGCTCATGTCCAGCTCTGAAATGGGCCTGATCGAACAGCTCGCCGCCTGACGCCGCCAATCGGTGCCCACGGCATCGGCAAGTGTGCCGATGCCGCGGGAAACGTAATCGGCAAGCACCGCAGCAATACAGAAACAAACAACCATAAAAATCGGCATGCCGGCAACGTACCGGCATGCATGCCGGAGAAACAGGAATGGAAGGCGACGTACAGGGAAGGGAAGGATCGGGCGGCAATTGATCTTCACTCCCGGACATTGCTTATCCGTTCGGCCTGGCAATTACACGGAGAGAAGAAGAGACAATGTTTAACAACCTGACCATCAAATCCCGGCTGGTGTTCGTGATCAGCCTGCTGTCGCTGCTGCTGATCGGCAGCGGCGTCGTTGGCATTGCCAGCCTGAGCTCGGCCAATTCGTCCTTGAAGGCGATCTATGACGATCGCATGGTGCCGATCGGGCAACTCAACCATATCGTTCGCCTGACGTCCGAAAATCGCATGGCCGTTGCGGAATCCATGAATGGCGATCCCGCCGTGGTGGTCAAGCGGATGGATGAGGTAGACCGCCGCTCTGCGGAAGTCGACAAGCTGTGGACCGCGTTCATGGCAAACGGACTGGATGCGGAGGAGAAGGAGCGCGCAGCCAAGTCGCTGGAGAGCCGCCAGAAGTATGTCGCGGAAGGCTTGAAGCCGACGGTCGAGGCATTGCGCGCGGCCAACGTGCAGCAGGCGATGGAAGTCATGCAAGGGCCGATGAGTCAGCTTTTCGCAAGCTTCCAGGAAAATATCGACAAGCTCATCAAGCATGAGGAAGCCAATGCGCGCAAGGAGTTCGAGAAGACCCAGAGCATGTATGTCATGGTGCGCAACATGTCGATCGCCGCGATGGTGTTCGGCGTGGGATTGGCGGCGCTGATCGGACTGTGGCTGATCCGGGCGATTTCCGCCCCGCTGAACGAGGCGGTGCGTATTGCGCGCGCCGTGGCATCGGGCGATCTGGCGCAGCGTATCGAGATCAAATCGAATGATGAAACCGGCCAGCTGCTCATGGCCTTGAAGGCGATGACCGAGAGCCTTTCGCACACCGTCGGCCAGGTGCGCAGCGGCACCGAGACCATCGGCGTCGCGTCGCGCGAGATCGCCGCCGGCAATGCGGATCTGTCATCCCGCACCGAGTCGCAGGCCGGTTCGCTGGAAGAAACCGCGTCCTCCATGGAAGAACTGACTTCCACCGTCAAGCAGAACGCCGAAAACGCCCGCCAGGCCAACCAGCTGGTGGTTTCCGCTTCCGATGTCGCCGTGCGCGGCGGCGAGGTGGTAAGTCAGGTGGTCGATACCATGGGCTCGATCAAGGACAGTTCGCGCAAGGTGGTCGACATCATCGGCGTCATCGACGGCATCGCCTTCCAGACCAACATCCTCGCGCTCAACGCGGCGGTCGAAGCGGCCCGCGCCGGCGAACAAGGCAGGGGCTTCGCGGTGGTGGCGGCCGAAGTGCGCAACCTGGCGCAGCGCTCGGCCGGCGCGGCCAAGGAGATCAAGGCGCTGATCAACGATTCGGTGGAAAAGGTCGATGCTGGCGGCAAGCTGGTCGATGAGGCGGGCAAGACGATGGAAGAGATCGTCACCTCGGTCAAGCATGTGGCCGACATCATGAACGAAATCACCGCCGCCAGCCAGGAACAGAGCTCGGGTATCGAGGAAGTCAACCGCGCCATTGCGGAAATGGACGAGATGACCCAGCAGAATGCCGCCCTGGTCGAGCAGGCCGCCGCCGCAGCAGCCAGCATGGAGAACCAGTCGGCCAGTCTTGCGCAGGCGGTTGCCGTCTTCCGCCTCAATCCCGCGGAACGCGCCGGCGTGCAGCCCGCCGCCGGCGCTGTTTCGCACGCCGCCGCATCCGTATCTGCCTCTGCCAGGCGAATTCCAGGCAAGACGTCTGAAGCACTCGTTCCGCCGCGCCCGTCAACAGCGGTAAGTCACCTCGCCAAATCCGCCGCGCCTGCCAAGTCGGCAACGCCACTTGCGGCGCGTGGCGGAAACGACGAATGGGAGGAATTCTGATGCCGCCAGCAGTAGCCGCAGAAACGGAAGGGCGCAATCAGACTTGCCGGAAGCCCGTTCGGAAATTGCTTCAAGCAGTTTGAGCCTGGTGTTCGGAGCCCGCGCGTACGAGCGGTACGCCGGGCACCGCCGTGCCGGGATCAGGTGCCGCAGTCGCTTGTGAAACGGCCTTCGAGAGATCTTTTCGGCTGCTCTCTATCAAACCCAGGAAAAAGGAAACCTTATGTTGAAACTTGCCAATATCAGAATCGGAACGCGGCTCGCCCTCGGCTTCGGCCTGGTGCTGCTCGGCGCTACCGCGCTGCTGGTCCTGGGGTTGTGGCGCATGACGGCCTTGCATGCGAACACCGAAGTGATCGTTTCCGAAAAGATGGGGAGCCTGACCAGCGCCATGGAAATGCGCGAGACCGGCTGGTCGCTCGCACTGGCCCTGCGCCAGATCGCGACGCCGACCGATGCGCTCGAAGGCGAGCGTGAATCGAAACGCCTGGGACAGTTGCTCGAAAACTATGCAAGGGCGGAAGCGGTGGTGAAAAAATACTCCACCGATGCGCAATCGAAAGCCATTCTTGGCTCGGCCATCGAGCAAGGCCAGGCGATCCTGCCGGTCATTGAAAAGATCAAGGGACATGCCGCCGGGGGCAATTATTTCGACGCGGCGTCCATGCTCAAGAACGATTTTCTTCCGCTGCAGGAAAAATGGCGCGCCTCGCTTGTCGCACTGGCCGATCATCAGCAAAAGATGATGCAGGCCACCTATGCGGCTTCCCAGGAAAATTTTGTCTCGACGCGGCTCGGCATGCTGGCCGTGGGCATCCTGACCATTGCCATTGGCGGCATTATCGCGCTTGTCATTACGCGCACCATTACCGTGCCCTTGCAGAGCGCCGCAAGAATTGCGGACACGATCGCCGCCGGCGACCTGAGCGCGCGCATCGATGCCGAGACGGGCAACGACGAGGCGGGCCGCCTCGTGCATTCGCTGAAAGTCATGCAGGGCAACCTGGTCAATACGGTAAACGACATCAAGCGCGGGACTGAAACCATTGCCGTGGCCGCACGCGAGATTGCATCGGGCAATGCGGATCTGTCATCCCGCACCGAATCGCAGGCCGGTTCGCTGGAAGAAACCGCGTCCTCCATGGAAGAACTGACTTCTACCGTCAAGCAGAACGCCGAGAACGCCCGCCAGGCCAACCAGCTGGTGGTTTCCGCTTCCGACTATGCGATCAAGGGAGGCCAGGTGGTAAGTCAGGTGGTAGACACCATGGGCTCGATCAAGGACAGTTCGCGCAAGGTGGTCGACATCATCGGCGTCATCGACGGCATCGCCTTCCAGACCAACATCCTCGCGCTCAACGCGGCGGTCGAAGCGGCCCGCGCCGGCGAACAAGGCAGGGGCTTCGCGGTGGTGGCGGCCGAAGTGCGCAACCTGGCGCAGCGCTCGGCCGGCGCGGCCAAGGAGATCAAGGCGCTGATCAACGATTCGGTGGAAAAGGTCGATGCTGGCGGCAAGCTGGTCGATGAGGCGGGCAAGACGATGGAAGAGATCGTCACCTCGGTCAAGCATGTGGCCGACATCATGAACGAAATCACCGCCGCCAGCCAGGAACAGAGCTCGGGTATCGAGGAAGTCAATCGCGCCATTGCGGAAATGGACGAGATGACCCAGCAGAATGCCGCGCTCGTCGAACAGGCCGCCGCCGCCGCCGGCAGCATGCAGGATCAGTCGCTCAAGCTGGAACAGGCGGTCGCCGTGTTCCGGCTCAACGCATTCGACTCGCAGGCAGTGGTCGCCCCGGCCGTGCCTCTTTCGTCTCCTGCCCGTTCCGATCGACGTGCCAAGGCGGCCGCCGAAACCGCGGTGGCGCTTCGTTCAGCAAGGTCAGCCGCCGCTCTGCCGCCGAAAGTTCAGGCATCGCGCGGTGGCGAGGAGTGGGAAGAGTTCTGATCCCCCGCCAAAAGCCTGAAGGACTGTCGACGGCTTTCCGGCCCGATTGATCAAGAATGCATGAGCATGGCGGCCAGCCATGCTCATGTGGCATCAACTTGCGAGGCGGACAATGCCGTCTTCGCCTCAATTTCCTGTGCATGCCCCCATTGGCGCCGAGGCTTGGGCAGCTCTTGTTTTCGGATTCGCACGATCTCCACTTCCTTTGCGTTCCTGTCCGGCCGGTTGAACGCCGGCGTCTCCGATCCGGTTGTGGCTTCCGGTCTAAAGCAGCTGCGAAGGCTGCAGATAATGGCGCTTTTTCGGTAATTAAGATGGCTCCCTGCATTTCTTCGGGGTAATATATTCCTAGTGAAACACCGGTTTGCCGCCGGTGGCGCAGGCGATGTTGGTCGCAGAAACATTGCAGATCAAGATGACCGGAAGACCCGTCACCTCATACGAAGGGACATTTGCGTGAACCTGCGCAGCCTGAACATTCTTGCGTGCCCGGCGGCCGGCTTCTGTGTCATGCCCGTCATCGGCGCTCCCGGCGCAAGGGTGTTGCAGGCAGATTTCAAGACGGATGGCAAGAGGCCGATAAGAAAAGAGCAGCCATAAAAACAGTACGTTCCTTCTCACCGGCGTGCGCGTCGCCGGCGCAATGGAAGCAAGCGGAGATATGCAGCAGCAGTCTTATTTGGGAGACGAAATGGAAATCATGAAACAGAAACCCTTTCAATATCTAGCGCTTGGAGCCGGCACGATTACCGCAGGTACGGTGTCGGGTGCGCTCGCCTACGCGATCGGGGGCAATAGCGTGGGACCCGTGATCTCCGCAGCCATCGCTTCGGCGGCCTCGGCCGTGGTGGCAAGCCTGGCCTATCGCATGGCCGGCGCCAGCGATAGCTTGGGCGTTGCCGAGCTCGGGGAGGAAGTGGACCATATCATGATCGGCGCCGCCGAAACTTCCTATTTCGTCGATTCGATCAAGAAGAAGGTGGACCAGGATCTGCAAACCACCGAGCAGATCGCCGGGCGCGCCGCACAGACCGTCGAAGCGACGGAACAGATTGCCGCCAACGCCGAGCGGGCTTCACGCGTGGCCGCGGATGTGCGCTCCGAAAGCGTCGCCGGCCGCACCGAGGTTGACCAGGGTTTGCAGCGCATCAGCAATGCGCGGCAGGATGCGCAGACGGCATCCCGGCTGATGAGCGAATTGCAGGAAAGGGCGCGCCGGATTCATGTCATCACCGAGGTGATCAACGAGATCGCCGCCCGCACCAATCTGCTGGCCTTGAATGCGGCCATCGAGGCGGCGCGCGCAGGCGAGCACGGGAGGGGGTTCGCCGTCGTTGCGGGAGAAGTCCGCCAGCTGGCACAGCGCACCAAGTCCGCCACCGATGATATCGGCGCCATGGTGCGGGAAATCAATGAAGAAGCCGAACGCGCGGCAGCCGGCATGTCGGCGCTGACGGGCAAGGTCAACGATGCGGCGCAGAACGTGGAAAAGGTGCATGGCTATCTTGGCAATATCGAGCGCTCGGCCGGGATTTCGGAAAACGAGATCCAGCAGATCGCATCCGCCTCGCGCGAGCATGTGGAAACGTCGCATCTGATCTCGGACGCCATCTCGCGCATTCGTGACGGCATGCTGGCCACCGAAGAGGAATTGCCGCGTGCCACGCGGTCCGCGATGATTTTGTCGGAGCGAGGCGAAGTGCTGTTCGATGCCCTTGCCCGCTCGAATGCCAGGACTTCCCACGATGAAATCAAGGTTGTGGCCCAGCGTGCGGCGCGCGAGGTCGGCAAGCTGTTCGAACAGGCGATCGCCAATGGCCAGATCACCGAGGCGGCGCTGTTCGACCGCAGCTACAAGCCGATACCGAACACCAATCCGCCGAAGCACACGACCAGTTTCGACAGTTTTACCGATCGCATGCTGCCGGCCCTGCAGGAAAAGATTCTTGAAGATATGCCGCAGATCGCGTACGCCGGCGCTGTCGACAACAATGGCTATTTCCCGACGCACAACCGGAAATTCTCCAAGCCGCTGACTGGCGATTATGATACCGACCTCGTCAATAACCGGACCAAGCGCATTTTCAACGATCGCACCGGTTCGCGCTGCGGTTCCAATACCAAGCCCTTCCTGCTGCAGACCTACAAGCGGGATACGGGCGAAGTGATGCATGACCTGTCGGCACCGATTTATGTGAAAGGCAGGCACTGGGGAGGATTCAGGATCGGTTATCGTTCAGCCTCGGCGTTGGCGCCGAATGCCGGTACGTCGACGCCTGCGTCGGCGGGACCGGTGCACACGCCGGCTCCGGCCACCAGGGCGGTGCGGCAGGTACAGGCCAATCCCCGCAAGCCGGGGAAGAAGTAAGGCGCTGCCGTTCCAATGGACCGAAAACCGGGGACCGGGAACCGAGAGCAAGGCGCGGCAGGCAATCGGGCTGCGCCCGGGCGGTGAAACAATAGAGCAGCGAAATAAAGCGAATGCACGCACCAAGGGTTTTGCAGTGGAACAGGTAAGAAAGATGTCGGACGCAATGCATGTCGTGAAAACAGGAAAGAACGAAGCCGGCAAGGAGTTTGAATTCACGTCGCGTGATTTCGAGAGAGTGCGCGCGCTGATACATCGGCGGGCGGGCATCGCGCTGGCCGACAGCAAGCAGGAAATGGTGTACAGCCGCCTGGCGAGGCGCTTGCGCGCCACCGGCATACGTTCATTCCAGGCGTATCTCGATAGTCTGGAAAGCCGCCAGGATGACGGCGAGTGGGAAGCCTTCACCAATGCGCTCACCACCAACCTGACTTCGTTCTTCCGTGAGGCGCATCACTTTCCCATCCTTGCCGAACATGTGCGCAAGCGCAAGGAGCCGGTCACGGTCTGGTGTTCCGCCAGTTCGACCGGAGAAGAGCCGTATTCCATTGCGATGACCCTGTGCGAGGCGCTCGGGTCCGCCGCCGCGCAGTCGCATGTGATTGCCACCGATATCGACACCAATGTGCTCAATACCGCGTCGGCAGGCATCTATTCCATGGACAGGCTCGACAAGATGGATCCGGAACGCGCCCGCCGTTTCTTCCTGAAAGGCAAGGGGCAGCATGAAGGGTTTGTTCGCGTACGGCCGGAACTTCGCCAGATGGTGACGTTCCGGCAGCTCAATCTGCTGGCCGGCGAATGGCCCGTGAGCGGACCATTCGATGTCATTTTCTGCCGCAACGTGATGATCTATTTCGACAAGCCGACCCAGGGCAAGATTCTTGCGCGTTTTGCTCCGTTGATGAAACCGGACGGGCTGCTCTTCGCCGGTCATTCGGAGAATTTTCTATACGTCTCGGATGCGTTCAGGCTGAAGGGCAAAACCGTCTACGAACTTGAAACCCGGAGCGGCGCCGCACAGCGCGCAGCCGCATCCAGGACTGAGAAATAAGCCATGAGCAACGGAATCGAAGAGCAGTTCGCCACCAATGTCTATTACGACCGTCAGTTCGACTGCGATGCGGCAAAGATCCTGCCGGGAGAGTATTACTACACCTGCAAGGACATGCTCATCGTGACGGTGCTTGGCTCCTGCGTCTCGGCCTGCATCCGCGATCGCGTCACGGGCATCGGCGGCATGAACCATTTCATGCTGCCCGACGGCGGCAGCGACAGCGACAGCCCGGTGTCGGCGTCGATGCGATATGGGACCTATGCCATGGAAGTGCTGATCAACGACTTGCTGAAGGCGGGCGCCCGCCGCGAGAACCTGGAGGCGAAAGTATTCGGCGGCGGCAATGTGCTCCGGGGCTTCATCGCCATCAACGTGGGCGAGCGCAATGCCCAGTTCGTGCGCGACTACCTGCGTGCCGAAAACATTCGCATCGTGGCCGAAGATCTCAATGACATTCACCCGCGCAAGGTGTACTACTTTCCGCGTTCCGGCAAGGTGCTCGTCAAGAAACTCAAGCAGCTCAACAACAATACCCTGGTGAACCGCGAGCAGGATTATGCCAGCCGGCTTCAGACCACGCCGGTGGCGGGAGATATCGAACTGTTCAGCTGAACCGCGCCGGCGCCAAGCTGAACGGCGAACCGCATCGCTTCCAAGAAAGCCATAGTCATGAAAACTAAAGTACTGATCGTTGACGACTCCGCCCTGATACGCAGCGTCATGAATGAAATCATCCGCAAGCAGCCGGACATGGAAGTCGTCGGCGTTGCGCCCGACCCGATCGTCGCCCGCGAACTGATCAAGCAGACCAATCCCGACGTGCTGACGCTGGACGTGGAAATGCCGCGCATGGACGGTCTCGATTTCCTCGAGAAGCTGATGCGCCTGCGGCCCATGCCGGTGGTGATGGTGTCTTCGCTTACCGAGCGGGGTTCCGAGATCACGCTGCGGGCGCTCGAACTCGGCGCGGTGGATTTTGTCACCAAGCCCAAGCTGTCGATACAGAGCGGCATGCTCGAGTATGCCGAGCTCATTACCGACAAGATCCGCGCCGCCGCCAAGGCACGCGTCAAGGCGCGCACCATCGCGCAGCAGGAAGCCTCGCGTACGCCGGGCGAGGGGCTGCCGCTGATCCGCAATCCGCTGACAAGCAGCGAGAAGCTGATCATCATCGGCGCCTCCACCGGGGGCACCGAAGCCATCAAGGATTTTCTGATGCAGATGCCTTCCGACTGTCCGGGCATCCTGATCACCCAGCATATGCCGGAGGGCTTCACCCGGTCGTTTGCCAAGCGTCTCGACAGCCTGTGCAAGATTACGGTCAGGGAGTCCGAGGGAGGAGAGCGGGTGCTGCCGGGACATGCCTTCATCGCTCCGGGCCACTCGCATCTCCAGCTTGCCCGCAGCGGCGCCAATTATGTGACGCAGCTCGACCAGGGACCGCCGGTCAACAGGCATCGTCCCTCTGTCGACGTGCTGTTCGAATCGGCTGCCCGTTTCGCCGGCAAGAACGCTGTCGGCGTCATCCTGACCGGCATGGGCAAGGATGGCGCGCAGGGCATGCTGACGATGAGGAATGCAGGCGCCCACAACTTTGCGCAGGACGAGGCTTCATGCGTCGTGTTCGGCATGCCGCGCGAAGCCATTGCCGTCGGCGCCGCGCATGAGGTCGGTGCCTTGTCCGCGCTGCCGGGCATGGTGCTGAGCCACCTTGCCGCCAACAGCAGCAGGGCGCTGCGCGTCTGATCGGGCTAATGGATCTTGGCAAAAATGCATCATGCGTCGCGCATGTAGCGAAAATGTTTCGTTGCCGGCGCCCGAAGTTTCCTCAAGTAAATATTTTGAGTGCATAATCGGAAGCGGCGCGATTATACTTTGGCCCTACCGTTCGGGTCTGCGTGAGAACGGCTTGTCGATAACAGTTTGCAGAATCAATGGAGTAATTCATGGCGGGTCCGAATACAAAATTCTTGGTGGTCGACGACTTTTCGACGATGCGTCGTATCGTTCGCAATCTGCTGAAGGAGCTCGGCTATACGAACGTCGACGAGGCTGAAGACGGCGCGATGGCGCTGTCCAAGCTGCGCAGCGAGCAATTCGACTTCGTCATTTCCGACTGGAACATGCCGGTCATGGACGGATTGACGATGCTGCAAAACATCCGTGCCGACGCGGCGCTGTCCAAGCTTCCGGTGCTGATGGTAACGGCCGAGGCGAAGAAGGAAAACATCATCGCGGCGGCCCAGGCCGGCGCCAACGGTTATGTGGTCAAGCCTTTCACGGCGGCGACGCTCGACGAAAAGCTGTCCAAGATCTTCGAGAAACTCGAAAAGGTTGGAGCCTGACGTGAATCAGCCGCTCTCCAGGGAGACGGGCATCGATCCGGCGGCACAAGAGGCCCGGGAAGCACAGGAGTCACAGGAGGCGCAGGAAGAAATGCTGGCGCGCGTCGGGCAAATGACGCGCATGCTGCATGACAACCTGCGCGGACTCGGCTTCGACAAGCTCATCGCCAAGGCGGCGCACGACATTCCGGATGCGCGCGACCGTCTCGACTATGTCGCGAAAATGACCGAGCAGGCCGCGCAGCGGGTGCTGACCGCGACAGAAAATGCGATGCCGCTGCAGGATCGCATCGAAACCGGCGCCAATGCGCTCGCCGTGGAATTGCGCGCGGCCCTGGACGCGCCGCATTCCATGCCGCAGGACAGGGAGCTGATGCAGCGTACCCTGGCCTATCTCGAAGAGACGCGCGTCAATGCCTCGACCTCGCGCCAGCAGATGCTGGACATCATGATGGCGCAGGACTTCCAGGATCTGACCGGACAGGTCATCAAGAAGGTGACCGAACTGGCCCACGGGATCGAGCAGCAGCTGGTGCAGCTGCTGCTGGATTATTCGCCGCAGGACATGCGCCGCGATTCGGGCGGCAACAACGGCGGCAACGGCCTCCTGAACGGCCCCCAGATCAATCCCGCCGGCAATGCGGACGTCGTATCGGACCAGGGACAAGTGGACGATCTCCTCGAAAGCCTGGGATTCTGATCCGCGTTCCGCGGACCTGATACAGGCCCGGGCCTCCGCGCAGCCGGTACCACGCACAACACGCGCTTTTGCAGTCTCGTTTAGATCACCAACCCATCCCGGACAGCCACTCATGCATGCAGAGAAATTCATCGTCCGCGAACCCCTGGTCAATTCCCAGGAGCGGGTGCTTGGTTATGAGATCACCTGGCACGGCACGGCGGCATCGGATCCTTTGCGCCCCGATGCCGATATTCTCCTCCTGGCCAGCTTCGTGGCGGAGCAGCTCAACGACACCGATAGCGGGGCGCTTCTCGGCGATCAGGTCATCTTCATCGAAGCCAGGCCCATGCTGCTCGAGCACGAGGAGTTCGGCAGGCTTCCGCCGAACGGCACGATTCTTGTCCTGCGCGGCGACGACCTGTCGGCGGAGGGCGTACCGGAAGCGATCAAGTCCGCGCGCGCAAAAGGCTACGGCATTTCCCTGCGTGACGTCGACATCGCCAGCCTCGACCGAGCGGTGCTGGAACAGGTCACGCATATCGAAACCAACATTAATTCCGCCGGTTTTCCGGCGCAGGTGCAGCAGTTCCGGGCACTCAACTTGCTGACAATCCGCCTTGTGGCGCGCTGCGTCGACAGCTGGCAGGCCTTTGAGCTATGCAAGAAGCTTGGTATTCAGGCGTTTGTCGGCAATCTGCATCTCACGCTTCGGCCGGGGCAGCATGCGCGCGAGCTCAATCCTGCGCAATCGCTGATCCTCCAGCTGATGGACATGGTGCGGCAGAATGCCGACGTCAAGCAGCTCGAGGGCGTGCTCAAGCGGGATGCCGCGCTGTCCTACAAGCTGCTGCGCTACATCAACTCGGCCGGATTCGGACTCGGCTGCGAGATCCAGTCGCTCAAGCATGCGGTGACCATGCTCGGATATTCGCCGCTGTACCGCTGGCTGGCCCTGTTGCTGGCAACCGCCACCACTACCGGATATTCACCGGTGCTGATGCATGCAGCCATCGTGCGCGGCCGTTTCGCCGAACTGCTCGGCAGTACCTTCCTGCCACGGCATGAAGCCGAGAATCTGTTCGTGGCAGGCATGTTCTCCCTGCTCGACAAGCTGCTCGGCGTGCCGATGGATGATGTGCTGGAAAAAATCCAGCTGTCCGAACCGGTCACTCAGGCACTCCTCACGCGGGAAGGCATCTACGGTCCCTTTCTTGCGCTGGCCGAAGCTTGCGAATTGCACAGCAAGGACGTGAATGAGATGGCGGGCTCGCTTTGCATCGACGCGCGCCAGGTGAATCAGGCGCAGCTTTCCGCCCTCGCGTGGGCGCAGCGCATTGCGATTTGAGCAGCGCCTTGATCGTCGTCGTGCGTCTTCGTTTGCAATCCTTCATCGCAGCATCCCGTTCACTCTGAATAGCGACGGGTTTTCGCACTTGTTTTGAGGATGGTCAAACTGATATTTCGAGAATAATCCTTCCTATTGGCCCCCAATGCGTCATCCGACGCATGCGGAGGTCTGCAACAGGAGTCGGCAATGGCCGAGGATAGCGATCTCGAAAAAACCGAACCAGCGTCGTCCAGAAAACTGGAACAGGCGCGGGAGGAAGGCGATGTTCCCCGATCGAGGGAGCTTGCCACCTGCACGGTGCTGCTCGCTGCCGGCCTCGGCATGATGTTCACGGGCGAGGGCATGGTGCGCAGCCTCAACCGCATGCTGGCGTCCGGGCTTTCCCTGGAAAGGGAACATGCGTTCGATGCCAGCCTGCTCATGGTCCGTCTCGGCACCATGGCCTTCGATGCGCTGGTCGCCATGCTGCCGTTCGCCGGCCTGCTGCTGCTCGTGGCGATCGCATCGCCTCTTCTCATCGGCGGCTGGCTGTTCACCACCAAGTCGCTGATGCCCAATTTCTCCCGTCTCAATCCCGTCAGCGGCATCGGCAACATGTTTTCGGTGCGTTCGCTGGTCGAACTGCTCAAGGCGGTCGGCAAGACGCTGCTGGTCGGCTCCATCGCCTGGATCGTCATCAAGAGCGAGTTCGAACCGATGCTGGCGCTGGTCACCGAGCCGCTGCAGTCGGGCAGCGCCCACCTTGCCGATCTGCTGCTCAAAGGGTTCATCGCGATCGTCTGCGGACTGGTCGTGATCGCGCTGATCGATGTGCCGTACGTGTTGTGGCAATACGCCAGCAAGCTGAAGATGACCAAGGAAGAGCAGCGCCAGGAACACAAGGAATCCGAAGGCGATCCGCATGTGAAGGCGCGCATCCGCCAGCTGCAGCGCGAGATGGCCAAGCGGCGCATGATGTCGGAAGTGCCGACCGCCGACGTGGTGGTCACCAACCCGACCCACTATGCGGTGGCGCTGAAATACACCGAAGGCAAGATGCGCGCGCCGAAAGTCGTGGCCAAGGGCGCCGATGAAGTCGCCGCCAAGATCCGTGAGATCGCCGCAGAAAATAACGTGGCCCTGCTGGAAGCGCCGCCGCTGGCGCGTGCCCTCTACAAGCATGCCGAACTCGGCGATGAAATTCCGGCCACGCTGTACACCGCCGTGGCCGAAGTGCTGGCGTACGTGTTCCAGCTGCGCGCCTATGGCCAGCATGGCGGCTTGCGCCCGCAGGCTCCCGAAGACCTCGCCGTCCCGCCGGAACTCGATCCGCTCAACCCCGCCGCACAAGCGTCCGGCAAACCTGACGGACGCATCCAATGAACAGCCTCAGACTGCCCGCATGGTTGACCGGCCAGGGCAAGGCGCTGGCCGCGCCCATCCTCATCATCATGATGCTGGCGATGATGGTGCTGCCGCTGCCGGCCTTCGTGCTGGACATGTTCTTCAGCTTCAATATCGCGCTGTCCATCATCGTGCTGCTTACCAGTCTCTATACGGTCAAGCCGCTGGACTTCATGGCGTTTCCGGCGGTGCTGCTGGTATCGACCATGCTGCGCCTGTCGCTCAACGTCGCCTCGACCCGCGTCGTGCTGACCGAAGGGCACACCGGCCCGGACGCGGCGGGCAAGGTGATCGAAGCCTTCGGCCACTTCCTCATCGGCGGCAACTACGCGGTCGGTATCGTGGTGTTCGTGATCCTGACCATCATCAACTTCGTCGTGGTGACCAAGGGCGCCGGTCGTATCGCCGAGGTCGGCGCGCGTTTCGCTCTCGATGCGATGCCCGGCAAGCAGATGGCGATCGATGCCGACCTCAACGCCGGCCTGATCGGCGAGCAGGAAGCGCGCAAGCGCCGTACCGAAGTGGCGCAGGAAGCGGAGTTCTACGGCTCGATGGACGGTGCCAGCAAATACGTGCGCGGCGATGCGGTCGCCGGCATCCTGGTGACGGTCATCAACGTCTTCGGCGGCCTGGTCGTCGGCATGCTGCAGCATGACATGGCCTTCGATGCGGCACTCAAGAATTACACGCTGCTGGCCATCGGCGACGGCCTGGTGGCGCAGATTCCCTCTCTGATCATTTCGACCGCCGCCGGCGTCATCGTGTCGCGCGTGTCGAGCGAACAGGACATCGGCGGCCAGATGGTCAACCAGCTGTTCGCCAAGCCGCAGGTGCTCTACATCACCGGCGGCATCATCGGCGGCATGGGGCTCATCCCCGGCATGCCGCACATCGCCTTTATCCTGCTCGGCGGCGCCCTGTGCGGCGGCGCCTATCTGATGAAACAGCGGCTGGAAAAGGCCGAGGCGGCACCTCCGCCCGCGCCGGAAGCCGCATTGGCGGCACCCGAGTCGGAGGAGGCGACCTGGCAGGACATCGTCCCGGTCGACACGCTCGGCCTGGAAGTCGGCTACCGCCTGATCCCGCTGGTCGACAAGGGCCAGAACGGCGAGCTGCTGCGCCGCATCAAGGGCATCCGCAAGAAGTTCGCGCAGGAGGTCGGCTTCCTGTCGCCGCCGGTGCATATCCGCGACAACCTGGAGCTCAAGCCCGCCGCCTACCGCATCACGTTAAAGGGCGTGGAAGTCGGCACCGGCGAAGCCTATGTCGGCCAGTTCCTGGCGATCAATCCCGGCATGGTCAACGGCACGCTGCCCGGCACGGTCACCACCGATCCGGCCTTCGGCCTGCCCGCGACCTGGGTCGATAGCGGCATGAAGGAACATGCCCAGGCACTCGGCTACACCGTGGTGGACGCCGGCACCGTGATCGCCACGCATCTCAACCATCTGATCACGTCGCATGCCGCCGACTTGCTCGGGCGCCAGGAAGTGCAGCAGCTGCTCGACCACCTCGGCAAGGAAAGCCCGAAGCTGGTCGAGGACCTGGTGCCGAAGCTGATCTCGCTGTCGGCGCTGCAGAAGGTGCTGCAGAACCTGTTGATCGAGGGCGTGCATATTCGCGACATGCGCACCATCATCGAGACGCTGGCCGAGTATGCGCCGCAGACCCAGGATCCGAACGACCTGACGGCGATGGTGCGCATCGCCCTCGGCCGCGCGATCGTGCAACAGATATTCCCGTCCACCAACGAGCTGTCGGTGATCACCCTCGACAGCCGTCTCGAACGCATCCTGATGCAGGCCCTGCAATCCAGCGGACCGGACGGCGCCGGCATCGAGCCGGGGCTTGCCGATACCATCGCCGCGCAGGCGGAGCAGGCGGCAAGACAGCAGGAACAGATGGGACTGACACCCGTATTGCTGGTGCCCGGTCCGCTGCGCGCATTGCTGGCGCGCTTCCTGCGCCGCGCGCTGCCGCAGCTCAAGGTGCTGTCGCATCAGGAACTTCCCGATTCAAAAACGATTAGAGTGACCAGCCTGGTCGGAGGCCAAGCATGAATGTAAGAAAATTTTCTGCCAGTTCGTCGCGTGACGCATGGCGCCAGGTGCGTGAAGCCCTTGGTCCGGATGCAGTCATCCTCTCCAACAGGACCATCAACGGCATGATCGAGATCCTGGCGATGGCGCCGGAAGACATGTCCTCGCTGTCCGAACCGGTGGTGGAAAGACCGGCGCTGTCGGAGTCGACGCTGGCCGCCTTCGGTGCCAGCCGTGCGCAGGAGCCCGCGGCAAGGTCCGCGCCTGCCTCCTCCATGAAATCGTCGTCCGACGACAACCAGGCCGCCAATCTGGCCGATGCCATCGCCGCCAGCCGCGACAGCCGGGACAGCCGCGATGCGGCACCGGCTGCACAGAGCGGCGCGGAACTGGCTCAGGTGATGGACGAACTGCGTTCGATGCGCGGCATGCTCGAATCGCAGCTGGCCGAGATCGCCTGGAGCGCCCAGCAGAAACGCGAACCGGCCAAGGCCGCCGTCATGCGCGAGCTGCTGTCGGCCGGCTTCAGCGCCAGCCTGGCGCGCTACCTGACGCAGAACCTGCCGAAGAACGAGACGGCCGAGAACTGCCTGGCCTGGGTCAAGTCGGTGCTGTCGCGCAATCTCAGCATCATCGGCAACGAAAACGAGATCCTCGACAAGGGCGGCGTCTATGCGCTGGTCGGGCCCACCGGCGTCGGCAAGACCACCACTACCGCCAAGCTCGCGGCACGCTGCGTGATGCGCCACGGCGCCGGCAAGCTGGCCCTGATCACCACCGACGGCTATCGTATCGGCGGTTATGAACAGCTGCGCATCTACGGCAAGATCCTCGGCGTGATGGTGCACTCGGTCAAGGATGAAACCGACCTGCGCATCGCGCTCGACGAATTGAAGAACAAGCACACCGTGCTGATCGATACCGTCGGCATGGGGCAGCGCGACAAGATGGTGGCCGAACAGATCGCGATGCTCTCCGGCACCGAATCCACGGTCAAGCGCCTGCTTTGCCTGTCGGCCACGTCCACCGGCGAAACCCTGAACGAAGTCGTGCGTTCCTATCAGGGCGGCGGCCTGGCCGGCTGCATCATGACCAAGCTCGACGAAGCGGCAACGGTGGGCAATGTGCTGGACGTGATGATCCGCCAGAAGCTCAGCCTCTACTATGTGGCCAACGGCCAGCGGGTACCGGAAGACTTGCATGTTCCCAATGCCCATTACCTGGTCGACCGCGCCTTCAAGCTCAAGCGCGAGACAGCGCCGTTCCAGTATTCCGACGAGGAACTGCCGCTGGTCATCGCCAATACGGCGCATGCCATGAACGACAAGAGCCTGCGCGAGGTGACACTTGGCTAGTTTCGATTTCGATCAGGCCGAAGGCCTGCGCCGCATGCTGGCCGGTCCGAAGCCGCGCGTCTTCACCTTTCTCTCGGCCGCCTCCGCCGAAGAAAAAGGAGCAATGCTGGTGAACCTCGGCGCATCGCTCGCGCAGGCGGGAAGGGATGTGCTGCTGTTCGACGCCTGCGTGGCCTCGGAAGGCATCGCTTCGCGTCTCAGCGGGCTGCGCGGCAGCTCGCTGCTGCAGGCGGCGCAGCAGGAACGCGCCTTTGACGATGTGATGCATTCCATGCCGCAGGGCTTCAGCGTCGCCGCACTCAAGCGCGGCATGCAGAAGCTGCCGGAAACCGGCAGCGATGGGGCCCGCCACCTGGACGATGCCTTCGACGTGCTGGCCAAGCGCGCCGATATCGTCGTCGTCGATGCCGAGCTCGACAAGAATGATGCCTTTCCGATCCCGGGGCTGGCGGATACCGAAATCGTGGTGCAGGTATCGAACAGTCCGGCCTCGATCAAGGCCGCCTATACCCTGATCAAGCGCGTCAACGGCCAGCTGGGCCGCCGTCCGTTCAGCCTGCTGGTGACCGGCGCGTCCGACAAGGAAGCGCAGGTGGTCTACCAGAACATGGCGCAGGCGGCCAACCGTTATCTCGCGGTCAAGCTCAATTCCATGGGCTCGGTGCCTCCCGATGAACACCTGAAGAAAGCCATGCATCTCGGCCGTGCGGTGGTCGATGCCTTTCCGCTGGCAGGCGCATCCGTTGCCTTCCGCCGACTCGCCGGAAAGTTCGTATTGTCCGATGCGGCCGCGGCGGGCTAACATGGCATTTCTGGGATGGATGCCCACATGGACATCCGAAACGAATCAACACAATGTATACCGTTAGCGGAAAATCCGACAAGAACCACTTGCTGGAAATGCATGCTCCGCTGGTCAAGCGTCTGGCCCACCAGATGAAAGCGAAGCTGCCTCCCAGCGTTGAAGTCGACGACCTGATTCAGGCCGGCATGATCGGTTTGCTGGACGCGGTGAACCGCTATGAGGAAACGCATGGCGCCCAGTTCGAAACCTATGCGGTGCAGCGCATACGCGGCGCGATGCTCGATGAACTGCGCAGCAGCGACTGGCTGCCGCGCAGCATCCGGCAGAACATGCGCAAGATCGAAGAGGCGATGAACAAGGTGCAGCAGCGTCTCGGGCGTCCTCCCAAGGAAGCCGAGATCGCCGGCGAGCTGAAGATGTCGCTGGCGGACTACCAGGAACTCCTGACCGAGGGCAGCGGCCACCAGCTGGTGTACTACGAGGATTTCCACGAAAAGGACGAAAACGAGCACTTCCTCGACCGCTATTGCGTCGACGAGTCCAGCGACCCCCTGCAGAGCCTGATGAACGGCGGTTTCCGCCAGGCGGTGATCCATGCCATCGAAGCCTTGCCGGAACGCGAGAAAATCCTCATGGGGCTCTACTATGAGCAGGAAATGAACCTGAAGGAAATCGGCGCCGTCATGGGCGTGTCCGAGTCGCGCGTTTGCCAGCTGCACAGCCAGGCCATTGCGCGCATGCGGGCACGGTTGAAGGAACAGGCATGGACCGGGCTGGCCTAGCCTGAACCCGGAGCGGATTGCAGGTGAATGGCCCGTCGCCTCCGCTTGCCCCTTGCCCTGCATCTCAAGGCAAACCAAACATCGCCTAGCCCTGTTGTTGCCATCCCGATCCAGTCTTCGACAAAGCGGGGCAGGCAAGCCGGGCAGCAGCTCGGGCGAGCGATGGTTCGCCGTGCCGGCGACCTGATGCGCAATCAATCATCCGAAGGGAAAGAACGAAACCGGCAAGCCCGAACCGGGGTGGCATTCATGATGCCGTCGAATCTGTCCCATACGGGAAATGAGGAATGCGACAAGTGCGACAAGTGCGACAAGTGCGACGAGTGCTGTTGCCGCGCTGGAAGCGGAAGCAGGAACTGCGGGTAGGGGAAGGAAAGGGCGGGTCAGGTGCAGGCGGCCGCGGTGCCGCCTTTGAGGGTGTCTCGGCCCTTATTCAGCTATCGTTGAGCTGTCATTCAGAAGTTGTTCAGCCGACCACCAGGGTACGGTTACCGCCGGCGGAGGTCGTCTGACCGCTCGGGCCGTACATCGTGCCGCCGCGCTGATTGCCCTGCAGAACGCTCAGCGCATCCTGGTTGCGTGCCATGTGCTGGCCGATCAGCAGGCCGTTGCTGCGGTTGAGTTCCTTGGCGTCGCGAGCCAGATTCAGCAGATCGCCCCATGCCCGGGCGGCGTCGGCGGGGGCGCTCTTCACCCAGGCCTGCATGCCGGATTCGTCGGCGCTGTAGCCAGCGGTGCCGAGGCTGCGATGGCGCGCCAGCGCCAGTTCGGTCATGCGGGCGACGATCTTCGCCTTGTCTTCGGTAACCGCGGTCAATCCTTCCAAATCGGCCTGGATCAAATGTTCCTGCTCTTGTTTCAGCAGTTGCAGCAGGGCGGCGCCTGCGGCGATTTCTTCATTCAGGCTGATGCCGGGATGGCTTTCGGGCTTGTGCATGACTTTTTGCCTTGCTGATGACTCTGGATGCTATTTGCGGCTGCTGATCAGGTCCTTGACCGAATCGAGCAGGCCATTGGCCACCTTATCGGGATCGACCTTGAACGTGCCGTTGGCGATGGCCGCCTTGATTTCTTCCACCTTTTCGGCATCGAACACGCCGCCGGCACTCGCCAGGGTGAGCGACTGCGCGGTCGTCGACAGGCGAACGCTGTCGGTTTCGGCAGGAGTCGTACTGACCCCCGCCGATTTTTCGGCACCCTTGCCGGTGCGGGTCGGTGCGGTGGGCAGGCCCGCACCACCGGTTTTCTTCAACGGCTCATCGATTTTCACGGCAATTCCTTAGCTGTTTGCGGTTCTACGGTTCTTGTCACATGGTCTATCGACCCGATCCGGGAAAACTTTAGCGCTGAATTCAAACAGATTGAAAATATTTTCATTTTGGTCAACAAGTGCGCCGATCAGTACGTCACTTCCACGATGCCGCCAGTCTTTGCAACGCCGCTGACGACCTGTCCGGAGGCGGTGCGGGCTTGTGCGATCTGACCTTCGGAAGCGTTGTTTAGTGCCCGGCCTTCGGCGGAAACCTGAAAGCCGGGGCCGGCGGAAACGACGCGCACCGTCTGCCCCTGCTGGACCGCTGCCTGGCTGCGCAACGCGTCGCCGCGGAGCGGGGTGCCGGCGGCAAGAGAAAGGGCGACGGTGCGGCCGACCGCCTGTCCGGGATCGGTCACGATGCCGGCCGGCAGCGCAGTCAGGTCGCCCCTGATGCGGGTCACATCGTTCGGGCCGATCAACTGTCCCTGTGCAAGCGGTGCGGCGGCGATCAGGTATTCGCCGATGACCTGTACCGTCGAGGCGACATAAATTGTCCAGGGCGAGGGCGCGGTGCAGCGCACGCCGACCGTGGTTTTCCCCCACGCGCGGCTGCCGTTGGGCAGGAAGGCTTCGGGCGCGGCGCAGGCGGGCAGGTTGGCGCGCGCATCGATCTGGCCGACGCTCACGTTGACCTGTCCGGGCAAGCCGGCGCTCTGGATGCGCAGGAACTGTTCGACCGTCTGGCGCAGTGCCGCCGTGTCCTGACGCTGTACGACGGTTGCGGCGGGCACGGCCGGCGCCGCGGAAACGGCGGTCTGCGCGCCGGCTTGCCCGGCGGTGGCGGCCAGGAGCCAGAGGGCGGTTAGCAGTGCTGATGCGGATGGTTTCATGTCGGCCGGAATGCGGGACTATACAAGACTGTCTGGCCAGAATCTTACCCACGCCGCCCGCAATCAAAAGGATGAAAAGGGAAGGCTTTCAGAGTCTTATTGCGCGATCGATGCGACTTTTGCATCCGTATGATCCAGCCTATGTCAATCCATCAATGGCCGCATCGCGTAGGCGGCTGGTCGGGGTTTTGAGTTGCGGGGGTTTGAAATGATAGGAAAGCTGGACGAGGCATTGCGGTTCCACCAGACGGCACTGAGCTTGCGCTCCGAGAGGCAACAGGTGCTGGCGTCGAATATTGCGAATGCGGATACGCCGAACTACAAGGCGCGCGACGTCGATTTCAACGCGGCGCTCAAGCAGGCGCTCGGTCCCGGCGCCACGCCAACGGCGCCGGCAGCGGCGGCTTTGTCATCTGCGGGAGGAGCCGCCAAGCCGGCATTGAACTCGCTCGCGGTGGCGCTCGCGCGCACCTCCGCAGCCCATCTGTCCGGCAATGCCGGCGCCACCACTGCCACCACCGCCAGCGGCGCCCAGCTGATGTACCGGCAGACGGCGGTGCAGGGCAATGTCGACGGCAATACGGTCGACATGGATGTGGAGCGCAACCAGTTCGCCGACAACGCGCTTCGCTATGAAGCCGGCGTCACCTTCGCCAGCGGGCAGATCAAGACGCTGCTCACCGCAGTCACGGGACAATAATCATGTCGCTATTTAACATTTTCAACGTGGCCGGCTCCGCCATGAGCGCCCAGGGCCAGCGCCTCAACACCGTGGCCAGCAACATCGCCAACGCCGACAGCACCACCAGTTCGACCGGCGAAGTCTATCGTGCCAAGCAGGTGGTGTTCCAGGTCGAACCCACCAGGAACCCCGGCGCCGCCGGCGTCAAGGTGCAGCAGGTGGTCGAGGACAAGACGCCGCCCAAGATGGTCTATGACCCGAAGCATCCGCAGGCCGACGAGAAGGGGTATGTCGCCATGCCGAACGTGAACGTGGTGGAAGAGATGGTCAACATGATTTCGGCTTCGCGTTCCTACCAGACGAACGTGGAAACCATGAACGCAGCCAAGACCATGCTGCTCAAAACCCTGACCCTTGGTCAGTGAGATAGGAGGGCGGGATGACGACAGTACAGACGAACAATACGACGAGTGATGCGTTCGCGGCTTCCGGTGCCGCGAAGAAGCCGACCAATACGACGCAGGAAGCACAGGATCGCTTCATGACACTGCTCGTCACTCAGATGAAAAATCAGGATCCTCTTAATCCTCTCGATAATGCGCAAGTCACCAGCCAGCTTGCTCAACTGTCGACTGTCACCGGGATTGACAAGCTCAATACGACACTCCAGGCGCTGCAGGGAAGCTATCAGGCGAGCCAGTCCCTGCAGGCCGCCAGTTTGATTGGGCACGGTGTGCTGACGACTGGATCAAGCATTGCGCTTAAGGAAAGCAAGGCGGTATTCGGCATCGAGCTTAGCGACGCTGCTGATTCTGTCGAAATTTCGGTTCTTAACAGCTCCGGAGCCCTTGTGCGTAGCATCAAGCTGGACGGACAGGACGCAGGAGTGATCCCATTAGCATGGGATGGCAAGGCGGATAACGGATCCGTGGCGGCGGACGGCCGGTACACCTTTGAGGTAAAAGCGCTCCGAGGTGGCGAAAAGGTGTCCGCAACCCCGTTATCGTACGGTGACGTGTTGAGTGTGACGACCGGAGCACAAGGCGTGCTGGTCAATCTCCCCGGCCGTGAACCTGTCAAGTTGGCTGACATTCGTCAGATTATTTAATAAATACATAGCGGTCACCCCATAATGCAAGGAGCGTGAAATGAGTTTTCAGCAAGGTTTGAGCGGTTTGAACGCAGCGTCCAAGACGCTAGAGGCTATTGGAAATAATATTGCGAATACCAATACGGCCGGCTTCAAGAGTTCCCAAGTCCAGTTCGCAGATGTGTATGCTAATTCCCTGACAGGCGGTGGCAGTCAGAACGGTATCGGAACAAAGGTTGCCGGTATCTCGCAGCAGTTCACTCAAGGCAACATCTCTGGAACGAACAATCCGCTCGACATGGCGGTGAACGGCAACGGCTTTTTCAAGCTTCAAGGCACCGATGGCGTGCCGGTGTATAGCCGCAACGGGCAATTCACCTTGGACCGCGTCGGCAATATCGTCAATTCGAGCGGTGCGCAGCTCATGGGCTACCTTCCAAATGCCGCAGGTACTATTGGTGCCGGTGAGCGGACGAAAACCTTTCCGCTCAAGATCGATCTGTCAGCGGATAGTCCACCCAATCCGACGAGCGAACTTACCACCGCGGTTAATCTTGATTCGCGCGAAACGCAGCCTGCCGTTGCATTCGATCCGGCGGTAAGGGCTGCCGGCACATACAACAGTGCAAGCTCGGCGACAGTCTACGATTCAAAAGGCGTTCCCCACGTAATGGAGACGTTCTATGTCAAGCAAAATGCACCGGCTCCGTCAGGCAGCTGGAACGTCTTTGCCCGAATGGATACCGAAACTACCGCAAGACAGATCAGCACGCTGACGTTTAATGCCGACGGGTCATTCAACACCCAAACTGATGCTGCTCCCATGCCTACCTTTCCCGGAGCATCCGGTGCGAACCCGATTAGTATCGATTTCGACTTCAGCAAAAGTACCGAGTTCGGCGTGGCATTCAGTGTAAATTCCATCAATCAAAATGGATTCGCACCGGGACAACTGTCTTCCTATTCCATCGACTCGTCAGGTACGATATTCGGCCGCTACAGCAACGGCCAGTCGAAAGTCCTTGGTCAGGTCGTGCTCTCCACCTTCCCCAATCCCAATGGACTGCAACCATTGGGCAACAACGTTTGGCAGTCGACCTTTGCTTCGAACGACGCAGTCGAAAACCAGCCCGGCGAGGGAGACAACGGCGTAATACAGTCGTCCGCAGTGGAAGACTCGAATGTCGACATGACCGCTGAACTGGTCAACATGATTACCGCACAGCGCGTCTACCAGGCGAATGCACAAACGATCAAAACGCAGGATCAGGTGTTGCAGACCTTGGTAAATCTGCGGTGATTGACCGCCTTCTGACGCACTAGAGACTTGAGATAAGGAAGAAGCATGGATCGCCTTATTTACACGGCAATGACCGGCGCGAAACATATCCTGGAAAAGCAGGCAACGACGTCGCACAACCTTGCCAATGCAACGACCACCGGCTTTCGTGCGCAGATTGATTCATTCCGTGCCGTTCCGGTTGTCGGCGCACAGCTGCCGACACGCTCTTTCGTCGTCGATGCAACCGTAGGGTCCGATTTCGCAGCCGGACCCATTCAACAGACGGGGCGAGACATGGATGTTGCAGTGCAAGGCAAAGGGTGGATCACGCTGCAGCTGGAGGACGGGACCGAAGCGTTTACCCGCAATGGCAGCCTGCAAACGAGCGAGAACGGTATCTTGCAGACGCATGACGGAATTCCCGTAATGGGCGATGGAGGCCCGATCGCCATTCCGCCGGACGTGCGCGTTAGTGTAGCGAGTGACGGCACGGTGTCAGCAATCCCTACTGGCTTCAAGCCCGGCGCGACCACTGTGCTGGGACGCATCAAACTTGTCAATCCGCCGGAGGAATCTATAGTGCGAGGCGACGACGGGCTGTTTCGCACGAGGGATGGCGCGCCTGCCGATGTGGATGGCAATGTCATGCTGCTGGGCGGGGCGCTTGAAGGAAGCAATGTCAATGTGGTGAGTGCGATGGTGGATATGATTTCTCTCGCACGGCAGTTTGAAGCTCACATGAACCTGCTGAAGAATGTCGAAAGCAATGAGACCAAAGCCGCGCAGCTTCTCTCTTTGACGGGTTGATCCCTAATGCACAATAGAGTCGACGCGGCGGCTCACTGCAACCTTGGTTGGCAATAAAAATACTGGAGAAACATCATGATTCGCTCACTTTGGATTTCGAAAACGGGTCTGGATGCACAACAGACCCAAATGGATGTCATCTCCAACAACCTGGCCAATGTCAGTACATCCGGATTCAAGCGCTCACGCGCCGTATTCGAAGATCTTCTATATCAAACGATGCGCCAGCCAGGTGCGCAGTCGTCGCAGCAAACCCAGCTGCCCTCCGGTCTGCAAATCGGAACCGGCGTGCGTCCCGTTGCGACGGAACGTATTCACACCCAGGGCAACCTTCAGCAGACAGGCAACGACAAGGATGTTGCGATCCAGGGCGACGGCTTTTTTCAAGTACTGATGCCGGACGGCTCAACTGCATACACCCGCGACGGATCGTTTCACATCGATAGTCAGGGCCAGCTTGTTACGTCGAGCGGTTTCGCGGTACAGCCGGCGATCACCGTGCCTGCGGGCGCGCGCAGTTTGACGATTGGACGAGACGGTACCGTGTCTGCAACCTTGCCCAATACTTCCGCGCCAACGCAAATCGGCGCGATGCAGCTGGTAACCTTCGTTAATCCTGCCGGCCTCGAATCCAAAGGTGAAAATTTATACGTCGAGACAGGCTCGTCGGGTACGCCCAATACCGGCACCCCCGGAACGAACGGAGCCGGCTTGTTGAATCAGGGATACGTAGAGACGTCCAACGTCAATGTCGTAGAAGAACTGGTCAACATGATCCAGACCCAGCGCGCTTACGAAATCAACAGCAAGGCGATTACTACCTCGGATCAGATGCTGCAAAAGCTGGCCCAGCTTTGATCCTTTTTCATGTCCAAGATCATGCGTAAAACTTATCTGTCTGTTCCTTATGCTCTGTTGCCCATGATCATGGCAGGATGTTCGACAGTGCCGGAATCGATTGTTCATCAGCCTGCAAACGTGCGCCCTCAAATCATAGCGCCCAGCATGCCGGCAAACGGGGCAATCTTCCAGTCCGCTGCTTACCGCCCGATGTTTGAAGACCGCCGCGCCCGTCTCGTCGGCGACGTGCTGACTATTTCGATTAGTGAGAGAACGAGCGCGGGAAAGTCGGCCGCGAATGCTACCAGTAAGACCGGCAGCGTCGAATTCGGCGCGCCGACCTTGTTCGGCATACCTGCAACGACGACCGCCAAGGCTGCCCTCGGCGCTTCAGGCCAAAACAAGTTCGAGGATAAGGGCTCTGCGTCGTCAAGCAATACGTTCAGCGGCACCATTACCGCTACCGTGATCGAGGTTCTGCCTAACGGCAACCTTGTGGTCAGCGGGGAGAAACAGATCGCATTCGATAAGGGAATCGAGTACGTCCGGTTCTCCGGTGTCGTCAGTCCCGATACGATCGCCGCGGGTAATGTGGTGCCATCGACGCAAGTGGCCGATGCACGCGTCGAGTATCGGACGAATACCCGCCTGGATAAGGCGGAAGTCATGTCGCAACTGGCGCGATTCTTCCTTAGTATCATGCCGCTGTAATGTCAACGGCGATCAAAATGAAATTAAAGATTGCAAATATCGGCAAAGCTTTGCTTGGCGCTGCGCTGTGCGCGGGCTCCCTTCTGATCTGGCAAGTCGCTCATGCCGAACGGTTGAAGGATCTCGCCAGTATTCAAGGCGTACGCCAGAACCAGCTGATCGGGTATGGTTTGGTCGTTGGACTTGACGGAAGCGGTGACCAGACAACCCAAACTCCGTTCACCGTGCAAAGCGTAGTCAGCATGCTGCAAAGCCTTGGCGTCAATCTGCCGCCCGGCACAAGCCTGCAACTCAAGAACGTCGCTGCGGTCATGGTAACGGCGTCGCTCCCGGCGTTTTCCCAGCCCGGACAGACATTGGATGTGACGGTTTCATCGATGGGCAACGCAAAGAGCCTGCGCGGCGGAACGCTTGTGATGACGCCGCTAAAAGGCGCGGACGGACAGATTTATGCCATCGCTCAGGGAAATGTCCTGGTAGGCGGTGTTGGGGCAGCGGCGAGCGGCAGCAAGGCCCAGATCAATCACCTGAGCGTGGGCAGAATTTCGTCGGGTGCCACGGTCGAGCGCGCAGTTCCTTCGTCGCTGGGACAAGGTGAAATGATTTACCTTGAGCTGAATGATACGGATTTTTCTACCGCCAGCCGCGTCGTCGAGGCCGTCAACCGCCGCTTCGGACCTGAAACCGCGGCAGCACAGGACGGACGTGTCATCCGTGTGCGGGCGCCGCAGTCCAGCGATCAACGCGTTGCATTCCTTGGAGCACTCGAAAGCATCAATGTCACGCCAGCGCAGACCAATGCCAAAGTCATCCTCAATGCGAGGACGGGCTCGGTTGTCATGAATCAGGCGGTGACTCTCGATAGTTGCGCAGTTTCGCATGGCAATCTCTCGGTCGTAATCAATACCGAGCCGGTGATCAGTCAACCGGCGCCAATGTCCGGCGGCCAGACCGTCGTCACATCGGCATCACAGATCGATATCAAGAAAGAGCCAGGGCAGGTATTGCTTCTCAAGGGAGGAACGTCGCTGGCTGACGTCGTGAAGGCATTGAATGCGATTGGTGCGACGCCCCAGGATCTCTTGGCGATCCTCCAGGCGATGAAGGCAGCAGGTTCCCTCAGGGCGGAACTTGAAATTATCTGATACATCATGACCAAGCCGCTTAATATCAATACTTCCAATGGTTTTGCATTGGATACCAAGGGCATCGGTGAACTGCGGCAAGCCGCAAAAGAAAATTCTCCGGAAGCGCTCAAAGCCACTGCACAGCAGTTCGAGGCCTTGTTCGTCAACATGATGCTGAAGAGCATGCGTGATGCCTCTCCTCAAGACGGTATGTTTGACAGTCAGCAAAGCCGTATGTACACCTCGATGCTGGACCAGCAGCTTAGTCAAAGCATGGCTTCCAAAGGGGTAGGGCTGGCGGAGGTACTTACCCGGCAGCTCGCATCCTTTAGCAATGCGCCTTCGACTCCTGCATCAGAGACCGAAGACGGTATCTTCAAGAGCATTCAACAAGCAATCGAGCAGCAGCCCTTGTCGAATGCAAAAGATCAGTTCAAGCCAGCTCAGACAGGTTCTGCAAGTCCTGCGAACCCGGTTCAGTCTTTTGCCAACTCGGCGAACTCGGCGAACTCGGCCAACTCGGCGAACTCGGCGAGCGCCGCGAACCCGTCGCAGCCTGCCCATGTACGCAACTTCCAGCAAAAGCTGGAAGCTCACGCAGAAGAAGCGAGCCGAGTCACCGGGATTCCAGCCAAGTTCATGCTTGGGCAGGCGGCGCTGGAAAGCGGATGGGGCCGTCGCGAGATTGTCGGCGCCGATGGGGCGCGCAGCCATAATCTGTTCGGTATCAAGGCTGGATCAAACTGGAAGGGCAAGGTGGTGGAGACAGCGACGACGGAATATGTCAACGGTGTGCCACAGACGCGCATTGAAAAGTTTCGGGCCTACGGTTCTTATGCCGAATCGTTTCGCGACTATGCCAACCTGTTGAAAAACAATCCGCGCTATGACAATGTCATTGCCAACTCCAAGGATGCGCTCAGTTTCGCCCAAGGCTTGCAGAAGGCAGGTTATGCCACCGATCCGCACTACGCGACGAAATTGGCGAAGATTATCAAGAACTCGTTGTCTGCCTGACAATTGCGCTGCCGGGCATCACTTATCCGCTCAAGTTTTGCGGCTGCGTGCCGTTTAACAAGGCATCGCTACCTGAAAGAAGATAGAAAAATATGGGCTCAAGTATTCTCAACGTCGGTCAGAGTGCCCTAGCCGCGGCGCAGGCTGGTCTCGTAACGACCGGGCACAATATTGCCAATGCTTCTACGCCCGGATACTCGCGTCAGGTAGTGGTCCAGGGCTCTCAAGGATCACAGTTCAACGGGTCCGGATTCCTTGGCAAAGGTACGGAAGTCACCGATATTCGTCGAATTTATGACAACCTTCTTGCGGAGAGGGTACGTTCCGCGCAGACCAGCCAGAATCAGGCCGAGACCTATTACAACCAGATCAGTCAGATCAATAATGTTCTGGCTGATACCACAGCTGGATTGACGCCAGCCCTGCAGGATTTTTTCAAAGGCATGCAGGACCTGGCGTCCAACCCCGGTGCGGCTGCGTCGCGACAGGCTGCATTGTCCAATGCGGAAGCAATGGCGTCGCGCTTTCAAGGGCTTGATCGGCAACTGTCCGAATTGGAGTCAAGCGTCAATTCACAGATACAGTCCAGCATCGGTTCAATCAACGTCTATGCAAAGCAGATTGCAAAGCTGAATGATGCGATCGAAAAAGCCACTGCGACTTCCGACGGCAAGATTCCCAATGATTTGCTTGATCAGCGTGATTATGCAATTACCGAACTTAGCAAAGAGATCAAGACATCCATTGTCAAGCAGGGCAATAGCTATAACGTCTTCATTGGCAACGGACAGCCACTCGTCGTCGGCGTGAAGACCTCCGAGCTGGTGCCCGCAAAATCAACTTCGGACCCTGAACGCATCACCGTTGGAGTCCAGTCGAACGGATCTATCATTGCCGTTGCCGACAGCAGCCTGCCGGGAGGCAAACTGGGCGGCCTGCTGGAATTCCGTACAAATTCGCTCGACATCGCTCGTAATTCGCTAGGACGCGTCGCCCTCGGGATGGCAATGACGATCAATGCTCAGCATCGCCTGGGCGAGGACCAGAACGGTGACCTGGGCGGCGATTTCTTTTCTGTAGCAACAAACCGCAGCGTAACCGCAGCTACAACGAACAATAGCGTTACGAATGCGAAGGTCAATGCGGTAATTTCAGATATCAGCGCCGTCACGACGAGCGACTACAGGATGCGCGTCAGTGCTGACGGAGCCAATTTCACAGTAACCCGCGTTTCAGATAATTTTGCCTTTCCGCCTATTGCGTCAGGTGGCTTCCCCGTCACTATCGATGGGGTAAGCCTGTCTTTGGCGTCTGGCACGCTAAGTGCGAATGACGAGTTCCTGATTCGTCCGACGGCAGGCGCGGCTTCGGAAATCGAAGTGGCGATCAAGGACATCTCGAAAATTGCGGCTGCCGCTCCTGTTCGCACTTCAGCGGCAGGTACAAATACGGGTACCGGAAAAATTACAGCGGGCACGGTGGATCGCGATTATCTGGCTGCAGCACCGACACTGCCCAGCGAAATAAGGTTGACTTATGCGGGCGGTGCGCCAGGGACGCTCACCGTTACACCTGCTTCAGTTTCGCCTCCTGGCTTTCCGAAAGCTTATACAGATGGTGAAAAAATCACGATTGCCGGCATCAGCTTTGCAATCAGCGGAAAGCTGCAGAACAATGATTTCTTCTCGATTGTGCCGAATGATGGCGCCGCTGCCGTAGGTGATAATCGTAACGCTGTCCTTCTCGGAGGCCTGCAGACCAAGTCTACCCTCGGTGGAAATGGATCCTCGGGCGAGGGAACGACAACATTCCAGGGCGCTTACGCGCAGCTTGTCAGCCAGATCGGCAATAAGACACGGGAGACGGAAGTCACCGGCAAGGCAGAAACAAAATATCTGGAACAGGCGGTGACGGCTCACGAAGCGCAATCGGGTGTAAATCTCGATGAGGAAGCGACCAATTTGCTGCGTTATCAACAGGCCTATCAGGCAGCCGGGAAAGTGATGCAGACTGCAAACCAGCTGTTCGAACTGCTGCTTTCACTCGGCGGACAATAAGCTTCATTAGAGGGGAAAAACCATGCGAATCAGTACAAGTTCTCTCTTTGAATCCGGCCGTGTCCGAATGAGCGAATTGCAATCCGGCTTGTCGAAGACTCAGCAGCAGCTTGCGGCCAACAAGAGGATATTGACCCCGGCGGATGATCCCCTGGCGGCGGCACAGGCACTTGAGGTTACGCAAAGCAAGGAAGTGAATGCCCAATATGCGGTGAATCGTCAAGCGGCGACCAACTCCCTGAGCTTGGAGGAGCACGTTCTTCAAAGCGTCACAACGTTGATCCAGAATGTACAAACCCTCGCTGTCAGCGCGGGAAATCCCGCGCTGAGCGACGTGGAGCGCAAGTTCATGGCAACCGAGCTCAATGGTCGTCTCGAGGAGTTGATTGGCCTGGCCAATACCCGGGATGGAACCGGCAATTTCCTTTTTTCAGGCTACCAGAGCACAACTCAGCCATTTGCACGTACATCTTCCGGTGCAAGCTATGCGGCTGACCAAGGGCAACGCAATCTGCAGGTAGGCCCTGCGCGGCAGATCGCGATAAGTGATTCCGGCGACGCTGTTTTTGAACGGATCAGAACGGGTAACGGAAAATTCGCGACTTCTCCCGGCAGCCCCGCCGGCCCTGACACCAATACCGGTTCAGGCGTGATTTCAAGCGGGGCCATGTTGCCCGGCCCCGGATACGACGGAAGACAGTACGAAATACGATTTGGCGCGGACCCGGCCACATTTCAGATTTTTGATGTGACTGATTCGGCGGCAGGCACGGCCATAGGAGCGGCAGCCAATTACAAGAGTGGCGAATCGATCAATGTTGACGGCAAGCTTCGGGTCGAGATAACAGGTACGCCAGCGACTGGCGATACCTTCTCGATAAAGCCGAGCACGAACCAGAATGTATTTTCAACATTGCAAAACCTTGTTAATGCCCTGGAAACGCCTGCAAGTGGTGCGGCAGGCGGTGCAAGGCTTAGCAATAGCCTGAACTCGGCTCTCAACAATCTGAGCAATGCGCTTGATAATGTCTTGACCGTCAGGGCATCCGTAGGAGCACGCCTGAACGAATTGGAGGCGCTTGATGGTCAAGGTGAGGCGATCGATGTCCAATATGCGGATCGGTTATCGACGCTTCAGGATCTTGATTACACAAAAGCAATCACCGATCTTTCGATGCAAAAGTTCACCCTCGAGGCCGCACAGCAATCCTTTGTAAAAACATCTGGACTGTCGCTGTTCAACTTTATCTAAGCGGATTATTCAAGCGCCGTTGTTATCCCAGCGCTTGTTACGCTTGTTGCTGTAGGCATTCAAGTCAGATCACGCCATCGCCGGGAAAGAGCAATCTGCCAGTACCAGGTCGCCGAGCACTGCAGGCGCCAATCCGGATCGTGCAGCAGCCTGTCAAACACAGCCTAGCGTAGCGTTGCCCGCGTCGGGATAGTGGCCTGTCGCACGAACTCGATGCCTTGATGCAAGAGCCTATCGATCGGGGTAGTCAGATAAGGCAATACAAGGGCAAGCACGATGAAGCCGACAGCCAGGGTGACCGGAAAGCCAATGCCGAACAGGTTCAGCTGGGGCGCGGCCCGCGTTAGTATCCCCAGTGCGATATTAATGAGCAGCAAAGCCGCGACCAAGGGCAAGGCAAGCTGAATGCCCGAGCTGAAAATGACGCCGCCCCAGTTGGCCAATTGCCTGAATAAACTGGTTCCGACAGGAGCGCCCGAGATTGGCATGGTCTGAAAGCTTTCCGCGAGGGTAGAGAGCATCAACAGATGGATATTCGAGGCCAGGAAAATCATCAGCGTCAGCAATGCCAGGAATTGCGCTATCGCTGACGATCGCCCCCGCGTCTGCGGATCGAAAAACGTGGCGAAGCCAAAGCCCATCGTCAAGCCACATATCTCTCCTGCCATTTCGACTGCGGCCAGGACCAGCCGCATTGCAAAACCCATGGCAAGGCCAATGACGGCCTGCTGCATGACAATCAGCAGACCGGAAAGAGACATTGGATCCGTAGCGGGAATGGATGGAACGGTCGGCGCAATGCAGAGCGATAGCATAATGCCGAGTCCAAGCTTGACACGTATCGGAATGGACAGATTGCCGAACACCGGTGCCGCAGCGACCAGTCCTAGTATCCGCGTGAGCGGCCAGAGGAAGGATGCGATCCAGGTATTGAGCTCCGCGCTGGTAACGGCAAGCATGTTAGGGGCAGGAAAATGATGGACAAGTCGTCGGACTGCGCAAGACTATCCGACCATGCCTGGAATGCTGGAAAACATCTGCCGCATGTAATCAAGCATGATCGTCAGCATCCACGGGCCGGCCACCAGCAGCGCAACGAATATTCCAATCAGCTTGGGAATGAACGAGAGCGTAGCTTCATTGATTTGCGTGGCGGCCTGAAAGATGCTGACAATCAAGCCAACGACAAGCGCTACAAGCAGCATCGGGGCAGCCACCATCAAAGTGACTTCCATGGCTTGGCGGCCCATTGTCATGACGCTTTCCGGAGTCATCGCGAATCCTTTAACCTTAGAAGAAACTTTGGGCAAGCGAGCCGATCAGGAGCTGCCAGCCGTCGACCAGTACGAACAGCATCAGCTTGAAGGGCAGCGAAACAATCGCCGGCGACATCATCATCATGCCCATCGACATCAGGATGCTCGCCACCACCATGTCGATGATGAGAAACGGTATGAACACCGCGAAGCTGATCTGGAACGCGGTTTTCAGTTCGCTGGTGATGAATGCCGGTACGAGCACGCGCAGCGGCACGTCTTCCGGGCCGTTGAGCTGAGGCGTATTCGACAGCTTCACATAGAGCGCCAGATCGGACTGGCGGGTCTGCTTCATCATGAAGGTCTTGAGCGGAACCACGCCGCGTTCCAGTGCCTGGTTCATCGTGATCTTGTTTTCCGAAAGCGGCTGATAGGCCTCGGTATAGACGCGGTCGAGCACCGGCCCCATGACGAACAGGGTGAGGAACAGTGCCAGCCCGACCAGCACCTGATTGGGCGGCGCCGTCTGCGTGCCGAGCGCCTGGCGCAGCAGCGACAGCACGATGATGATGCGCGTGAAGCTTGTCATCATCAGCAGTGCCGCCGGCAGCAGCGTCAGCGCGGTCAGCAGGATCAGCGTCTGCAGGCTGAGCGAATAGGTCTGGCCGCCGCCGGGGGCCGGATTGCTGGTGATCGCCGGAAGCCCGGTCTGTGCCTCGGCCAGGATCGGCAGCGCGAGCATGACAAATGGGAGCAGGCGGAAAAGAGTCTTGGAAACAGTGTTCACTTCAGGAAGGCGCGGCGGGCGTTATTTGCCATTGCTGCCATTGCGCTTGTCGATGGTTTGCTTGAGCCAGGCGGCGAAATTCTTGTTGTCGGGCAGGGTTTCCACGGTAGGTGCCGACTCCTGCCGCGGCATGGAGGAAAGCGCACTGATGCGGCCGGGCGCAACGCCCACGACGATCCACTGGTCGGCCACCTCGATGACCAGCACGCGTTCGCGGTTACCGACATTGACTCCACCCACCACGCGCGCGACATTGCTGTTCGCCGTACCCGCCACGCCCATGCGCTTGAGCACCCAGACGCCGCCGACCATCAAGGCCAGAACCACGGCCAGCCCAAACAGTACCTGGAACAGGCTGCCGGCCGATGCGGGAGAGACCGCCGCCGCCGAAGCTGCCGAAGCTGCTGTGACCGATGCCGCAGCGGCAGCAGCCGGGGACTGTTCCGCCGCATGGACCATCGAGCAGGGGAGCAATGCCAATGCCGCATATATTCGCATGACGCTCACCGGTTCAGCTTGCGGATGCGTTCCGAGGGCGTGATGATGTCGGTCAGGCGAATGCCGAACTTGTCGTTCACCACGACCACCTCTCCCTGGGCGATCAGGCAGCCGTTGACGAGCACGTCCATCGGCTCGCCGGCAAGGCCGTCGAGCTCGACGACCGAGCCTTGCGCAAGCTGCAGCAGATTCTTGATGGCGATCTTGGTGCGGCCGAGCTCCACCGTCAACTGCACCGGGATGTCGAGAATGAAATCGATATCGTTGTTGGTGTTCGACTTGCCGGCCGATCCGGAGAATTCCTGGAATACGGTGGCCTGGGCCTGCTTCGCAGCCATCGCCGCCGCTTCCGCCTGTGCCTGTTCGGCGATCGCCGCGCCCCAGTCGTCATCCATGCTCGACTGGTCGTTTTCGTCAGCCATTGTCTTCTCCTTGCATAAATTCGTTCGTGCTGTAGGTCAGCAGCTTTTCCACGCGCAGCGCGTACTGCCCGTTGAATTTTCCGTAACTGCACTCCATCACCGGCACGCCGTCCACCTTGGCCGATACGGTTTCCGGGATGGCGAGCGGGATGACGTCGCCAACCTTCATGTTCAGGATCTCGCCCAACGTCGTGTTGGCCGTTCCCAGATCGGCAACGATCTGCACTTCGGCGGTCTGGATCTGCTGCGTCATCAGGCGCACCCAGCGCTTGTCCATTTCCAGCGTCTCGCCCTGCAGGCTGCTGGTCAGGATGTCGCGGATCGGCTCGATCATCGAGTAGGGCGTGCAGAAATGCATCTCGCCGCTGACCGGACCGAGTTCGACGGTAAATGTCGTCGCTACCACCACTTCATTGGGCGTGGCGATGTTGGCAAACTGGGTATTCATTTCCGAGCGCACGTATTCGAACTCGACCGGATAGACCGGCTCCCACGACTTGGCATACGTCTCGAATACGATGCCGAGAATGCGCTGGATGATGCGCTGTTCGGTTTGGGTGAAGTCACGTCCTTCCACGCGGGTATGGAAACGTCCGTCGCCGCCGAAGAGATTGTCGACCAGCAGAAACACGAGATTGGGATCGAATACCATCAGCGCGGTGCCGCGCAGAGGCTTCATGTGCACCAGATTCAGATTGGTCGGCACCACCAGGTTGCGGATGAATTCGCTGTACTTGTGCACGCGCACCGGGCCGATGGACACTTCGGCGCTGCGATGCAGGAAGTTGAACAGGCCGATGCGCAGCAGGCGGGCGAAACGCTCGTTGATGATTTCCAGCGTCGGCATCCGGCCACGGACGATGCGTTCCTGCGTGGCCAGGTTGTACGGACGTATCCCGGAATCGTCTTCCGGCGCGGCGCTTTCGTCCTGGTCGCCGGTGACGCCCTTGAGCAGGGCATCGACTTCTTCCTGGGAAAGGAAATTATCAGCCATGGTGTTACTGGATGACGAATGACGTGAAGAACACGCCGTGAGCTGACTGCGGCGCCGCGTTCGGAACGAAAGGTTTCGTCACCTCGGCCAGAATGTCGGTCTGCAGCTTCTGCTTGCCTTCCGCAGTGCCGATTTCCGATGCCTTGCGGCTTGCCAGCAGCAGCAGGATTCGGCTGCGCAGCAAGGGCATGTACATTTTCAGATATTCGACCTGCGTCTGGTCGGCGACCTGGAGCGTGAAGGCAACCTGAAGGTACTGCTCGCCATTCTCCGGCTGCAGGTTCACCGTGAACGGTTCCATCTGCAGGAAGACCGGGGGCTTGCTCAAATCAACCTTGGGCGGCGGGGCGGCCGCATGTTCGTCATTGCCGTCCTTCTTTCCCATGAAAAACCAGGCGGCGCCTGCGCCGATGGCGGCGAGCAGCACCGCACCGGCGATGATGATGATCAGTTTCTTCTTCGAACCGTTTGCCGCGGCGCCGGATCCGGCATCGTCTGCGGCTACGGCTTTCGCATTTGCTTTCGAGGCGGTTGCCATGTTTGTTCCTTAGTCCCGTCCGCATCGCGGATCGGTGTTTCCTGCAGAGTTTCCTGACGCATTATCGTCAAGCGGCCGCTTCCGGGATGCGTTGAACAGAGGGGAGAAGTCGACTCAAATCATTCCCGCTTTCCCGTCTGTGCCTCGGCTTTCCTTCGATCGCGGTCCGCCGTCACCGGTGGATTGCCGGTTCAGACAAAGGTATCGACCATGCCGAGCCCGCCAGCCGACGGTGCCACGCGGCCCACCTGGGTATTCCCTGCGACGGGGCCGTCGCCGCCGTGGTGGTCTCCCTGGCTTCCCTGGCGTGACCCGAAAGACTGGCCTTGCTGGCCTTGCTGATTCGGCGATCCGCTATTGACTGTTGCCTGGCCAAGCTGGATGCCGGCTTCGCCGAGCATGTCGCGCAGTTTCGGCATCGCCGCTTCCAGCGCCTGTCGTACTTCAGGCTGTGCCGCGGTAAAGGTGGCGCTTGCCTGTGAATTGTTGACGTTGAGGACAATCTGCAGCGGGCCGAGATCTGGCGGATTCAGGGTCAGGGAAGCGCTCTGCTGTTCCCCGGTTACCATCCAGACCACCTTCTGCCCAAGGGCCTGGTCCCATGCGGAAGACCCGACTGCCGGAGCCAGGCGGTCGGCCGCCTTGGATTCCAGGGCGCGAGCGGCGGCGTGCACCTGCGCCATCTGCGGCATGGCCTGCACCGCCGCCGGAGCCTGCGTGAGCGTGTCCTGCAGTTTGGCCGCAAAATTCGTCGGTGCCGTTTCGTTTTCCGCGCCCGCCATCAGTTCCTGCCCCTTGGGTGCAATCATCGCCAGGTCGCCAGCGGGCGCTCCGTTCCCAGTGGCTTCCACCTGCGGCTTCAGGGTCTGTTGGAACAATATGTCCTTGGCGCCGGCGTGGCGGCCGTCGATATCCGGACCGAGCGTCGTGCCGCCAGATTGCATGCCGGATGCGATGCCGGAGGTGTCGAGCTGTACCGTAGTCTGGTAGGGGCGCAACATGCCTGTGGCAGCCAGAAGCATGGCGGAATCCACCATCGGCTGCGTTTGCTGCGGCAGAGCCTCGGCGGGCGCCGCGGGTATTGCCGGGTTTGCAGCATCGGTGCCGGCCGGCATTTGAAGCAGGTTGGCAACCATGGCCAGCAGATCTTCCGGTGTCTGGTCGGAAGCCGCCTTCGCTTCGGAAGGATCGTCCTTGGCGGGTGCCTTCTCCGATGCGCTCTTTTGCTTGACCGCTGGCCTTGCTTCGCCGGCGGGTGGGCGCGCCGTTGCCGGCTGAGCGGGGGAAGAGGGGGCGGATGCCGTGGAAGACTTCGCCTCCTTGGCGGGCGCGGCAGGCGTATCCTTCGTCGCCGGCACGTTGGCCGGCTGGCGCTCTGCGACTTCCTTCGAGAGCATCTGTCCGAAGGACTGCGTCTGCGACTGGCTATTGGCGTCCGCCTTCTTCGCGGCCGGTGCCGGCGTGGTGAAGAGCGCAGCTGGATTGGTAACCTGGGGCGTTTGCATGTCTGGTCTACCGTTTATAGTTGGCTAGGCGGGTTGCGTATTCGTCCATCAGTTTCTGGTCGCGCTTGTTTTCCTTGCGCTGCTCGACCAATTGCTTGCGTGCGGCCAGCGTGTTGTAGGACATGCGCGTGCGTTCGGAGCTCTGCCATGCGCTGCGTTCCTCGACAATGCGGCGCTTGGCGTTGTTCACGATCTGCTGCTGGCCGGCGATTGCCGTATCCAGCTTTTCCAGGAAAAGCTGGAAATTGCGGTATCCCATGGCGGTCATCCCGTTCGACAGGCCAGTCCTGAGGCGGCTTTCATAGTCTTCGCGGAACTGCATCAGGAGCCCGAGCTTCTGCTCCGTGTCTTCACAGGCGCGCACGGCGATGCCGAGCCGCTTGGCGGCTTCATCGGTTTGCGTGGTTGCCAGTTCGATAAGAGTGTCGAGCGCGGAGATTTTTGCCATGATTCATTATAGTTCTGCGAATCAATATCTCATCCCTCGAAAAGCGTGGCAAGTTGCCCCAAGCTCTCCGCAATGGCGGATTTTTCGGTGATGTCCTGCTGCAGGAATGCTTCGATCTTCGGATGAAGCGCGATGGCCTGGTCCAGCACCGGATCGGAGCCGGCGCTGTAGGCGCCGACGCTGATGAGGTCCCGGTTGCGCAGATAGCGCGAGTACAGTTGCTTGACCCTGCGCATCAGCTTCTGGTGCTGCTCGGAGGTGATGTTGTGCATGGCCCGGCTGATTGACTGTTCGACATCGATCGCCGGATAGTGCCCGGCCTCGGCCAGGCTCCGGTTGAGTACGATATGGCCGTCGAGAATGGCGCGCGCCGAATCGGCGATCGGATCCTGCTGGTCGTCGCCTTCGGTCAGCACGGTATAGAAGGCCGTGATCGAGCCGCCGCCTTCCTTGCCGTTGCCGGCGCGTTCGACAAGCGCCGGGAGCTTGGCGAAGACGGAAGGCGGATAGCCTTTTGTCGCCGGCGGTTCGCCGATGGCCAGTGCGATCTCGCGCTGGGCCATCGCATAACGCGTCAGGGAATCCATGATCAGCAGCACGCTCTTGCCCTGGTCGCGGAAATACTCGGCGACCGTGTGGGTGTAGGCCGCGCCCTGCAGTCGCATCAATGGCGACACGTCGGCGGGTGCGGCGATCACCACCGAGCGGGCGAGACCGACCGTGCCGAGAATCTGTTCGATGAATTCCTTGACCTCGCGTCCCCGTTCGCCGATCAGGCCGACCACGATCACATCGGCGCTGGTGTAGCGCGCCATCATGCCGAGCAGCACGCTCTTGCCGACGCCCGAGCCGGCGAACAGGCCCATCCGCTGCCCGCGTCCGACCGTCAGCATGCTGTTGATTGCGCGCACGCCGGTGTCCAGCACGTCCGTGATCGGTGCACGGAACAGCGGATTGCCGGGGCGGACGTTCAGCGGGGCGGAATGCGCCGCGTGCAGCGGTCCGAGGGAATCCAGCGGCCTTCCTGCGGCGTCGAGCACGCGTCCCAGCAATTCTTCTCCGACCGGCAGGTGCCGGCCGCGGTCGCTGGGGCGACGGCGGGGATGATCGACAGTGCCGGGGCGGGGCAGGGTCTGCACCACTTCAAGCGGGAATACGCGCGAGCCGGGCACGACGCCTTCCACGTCGCTTTGCGGCATCAGGAACAGCTTGTCGTTTTCAAAACCGACCACTTCGGCTTCGATCTTTGCGCCGCTGCCGAGCGGGACCGTGCAGGCGCTGCCGACCGCCAGTTTGAGGCCGACTGCTTCCATGACCAGGCCCGCCACGCGGGTCACCCTACCGGAAACCTGCATCGGCTCCGCGATGCCGACCAGCGACCTGCAATCGCGCAGGTAAGCTTGCCAGCGCTCGGTGTGGCCGCCGTTCATTCCAGCCAGCCGTTGGTCTTGCCGAGCGCATCGGCGATACGCTGCCATCGCATTTCGGCGGTGGCGTCGATCTGGTTGCTGGCAGTCTCGATCCGGCAGCCGCCGCGTTCCAGGTGCGCGTCCTCCGTCACGCGCCAGCCGCTGCGGGCCAGATCTTCGCCGATGTGCCGGGAGACCAGGGCGGCATCCTCCGGATGCAGTGCCAGCAGGGCGGGCTGCTGCACCACGGGCAGGTAGCGGATTGCCTCGTTCACGATCGGCAATACGAGTTCGGGGCGGATCTGCAGGGAGGTCTTGAGCATGGCCTTGGCCAGGTCCAATGCAAGTTCAAGCATGTCGGAGGCAACCGTATCATTCGCGCGCTCCACCGCGCCGCCAAAGGTCTCGGCGATGCGGCGTACCGGCGCCAGTTCGGTTTCGAGCGCCGCGCGCGCGGTCTCCAGCGCTTCGGCATGTCCGGCGGCGAAGCCTTCGGCATGACCCGCCTTGTGACCTGCCGCATGGCCTTCCTCGTAACCCTGGCGCCTCGCTTCCTCGCGCTGCAAGCCAAGCTGTTCGGCAGCCTGCTGTTCCGCCAGCGCCGCCTCCTGCCTGGCGCTGGGGCGGTTGTCGCCCAGCGACGCCAGCTCCCATCGCTGGTAGGCGGACAACTGTTCTTTCGGAATGATGGTGGAGCTCATGAAATATCCTGGTGGTTCATGACCGCATTGCAGTGGAACGCATTGCGGTCAGAGCCGGTCTTGCAATGCTGTCTGCTAGACCGGGCGAATGCGGGCGCGGCTAATATCAGGCGTATCAGATGAACGCATCATCGCCCTTGGCGCCGAGCACAATCTGGCCTTCGTCCGCAAGGCGACGCACGATCTGCAGGATTTCCTTCTGCTGCGCCTCGACTTCGGACAGGCGGACCGGGCCTTTCGACTCCAGGTCTTCCCGCATCATCTCGGCCGCGCGCTGCGACATGTTCTTGAAGATCTTTTCGCGCAGATCCTGAGTGGCTCCCTTGAGCGCCACGATCAGCGATTCGGACTGGACTTCCCGCAGCAACACCTGGATGCCGCGATCATCAATGTCGATGATGTTGTCGAACACGAACATCTCGTCCATGATCTTCTGCGCCATGTCGTTGTCATAATTCTTCAGGTTGTCCATGACCGACTGCTCGATCTCGCCGGACAGGAAGTTGAGAATTTCCGCCGCCGCCCTGACGCCGCCGATCGGCTTCTTCTTCAGGTTCTCGTTGCCGGCCATCAGCTTGGTCAGGACTTCGTTCAGTTCACGCAGGGCGGCTGGCTGCACGCCGTCCAGGGTCGCAATGCGCAGCACCACATCGTTGCGCAGGCGCTCGGTGAAATAGGTCAGCACCTCGCAGGCATGGTAGCGCTCGAGATGCACGAGAATGGTGGCGATGATCTGCGGATGCTCGTTGCGGATCAGGTCGGCAACCGATTGCGAGTCCATCCACTTCAGGCTTTCGATGCCGCTCGCGTCGCGGGTGCCGAGGATGCGGTTGAGCAGGGAAGAGGCCTTGTCTTCCCCCAGGGCCTTCGTCAGCACTGTTCTGATGTATTCATCGGAGTCAACGCCGAACGAAGTGTTCTGTTCGGTCTCCGCCCTGAAGTCTTGCAGCACGGCTTCCAGCTGCTCGCTGCCGATCGACTTCATGGTCGACATGGCGGCACCCAGTTTCTGCACCTCGCGCGGCCCAAGATACTTCATGACCTCCGCCGCTTCTTCCTCACCCAATGCGAGCATGAGGATTGCTCCCTTCATTACGCCGTCTTCACTCATTTCCGCCTACCCATGCCTTCACCACATTCGCCACGATCTTGGGATCGGACTTGGCCAACTGTTTGGCCGCTTCCAGATTGTCATGATAAGTGCGCTGCTTCGTTTCCTGTTCCAGAAGCTGCGTCTCGTCCTTTTCACCGCCCTGATGCTGACCGATCTGGACAATCGCGTCCTCGTCCTCTTCCTCCTTCTTGTCTTCCTTGGGCGGAGCGAAGTGGGAAGTGATCTTCTTGAGCATCGGCCGCAGGAAGGCGAAGAACAGGTAGGCAATGATCAGCGCGCCAAGCAGATACTTGCCGACGACCATGCCAAGCGGGATCGCCTCGGGGCGCTTCCAGAGCGGGACCTCGGGTTCTGCTTCCTTTTCCTCGCTGGCGAAAGGACTGTTGACAACGTTGAGCGAGTCGCCGCGGTCCTTGCTATAGCCCATGGCTTCCTTGACCAGGTCGGTGATCTGGACTTTTTCCGCATCCGTCAGCGGTTTCATGGTGACCTTGCCGTCCTTGCCGACTTCCTTGCGGTAGTTCACGACGACAGCCACGGTCAGCCGCTTGAGTCCGCCCATCGGCTGCTGCACATAACGCACCGTCTTGTCGACTTCATAATTGACGGTCATGTCCTTCTGCGCACTGCCCGGGGCCGCCTGTGCCGCATTCGGCGCGGCGCCCGGCGCGTTCAGCGGTGCGGTCGCCGGAGCTGGCGGCTGATTGGACAAGGCGCCCGGTACGCCGGACGCGTTCGCCGACCCTCCATTCTGCGATTCGCTGCTTTGCTGGCTGCGGATGGCCGCCGAGTTCGGGGTGCCGTTCGGCTTGTAGATTTCCGCAGCCTGCTCGCTGGTGGAGAAATCGACATCGGCGGTCGCCTCGGCCCGCACGTTCGAGGCGCCGAGGATGGGCGTAAGGATGGATTCGATTCGCTTGACGATGCTCTGCTGGACTTCCTGCACATACTTGAGCTGGGTGGCGTCCAGTCCATTGGCGCCCGGTTTCTTTCCAGTGTCAGACAGCAGGTTGCCGTTCTGGTCGACGACGGTGACATTCTTGATCGGCAACTCGGGAACGCTGCTGGCCACCAGGTGAACGATGGCGCTGACCTGGGACTGGTCGAGCGCTCGGCCGGGATGCAGATTCAGCAAGACCGAAGCGGTAGGCTTCTGCTGATCGCGCACGAATACCGACGCTTTCGGCAGGGCGAGATGAACACGCGCCGCCTGGACTGCCGCGAGCGCCTGGATGGAGCGCGCCAGCTCGCCTTCGAGCGCCCGCTGGAAGTTGACTTGCTCGAGAAACTGCGACACGCCCAGCTTCTGGTTTTCCATCAGCTCGAAGCCGACATTGCCGCCCTTGGGCAAGCCCTGCGAAGCAAGTTTGAGTCTGACGTCGTGAACCTGGCTTTCAGGCACCATGATTGCCGTGCCGCCATCGGAATATTTGTAGGGCACGTTCATCTGCTGCAGCGACGCGACGATGGCACCGCCATCGCGGTCGGAGAAATTCGAGAACAGGACGCGGTACTGCGGCTGCTGGCTCCATAGCCAGACGCCTGTCATCACGGCGAGAACGGCCGCCACGCCGACCATCAGCAGGACATTGCGCCCCGCCGGCGATTGGACGAAGCCGGCCACGCCGCCAGGTGCGGCCGGAATAACGGCGGTGGAGTCGCCCGCTACTGCCATGATCCGCCTTTCCGGTTGCTGCTGTTCAGGTAAATGTTATTCATGTTGTGTTTTACGAATTCGGGGTTTTCGCCTTAGTGTGGAATTCTCGTCGCCTTGGCGAAATTTGATCGCAGGAACAGAGTGTGCTTTTGACTGCTAATCACCTGAAAACAGGAGATTTCCACGTGCTACCTTAGCGCTGTGAAAAATGGCATTGCGTTTGGCGATGCCCGGCGAGGAAAGCATGAAGACTGGAATAATCGATACAAGCCGCATCGAAGCGATGATTTCGCAGCTCAGGGCTGCCGCGACGCGTCCGGAGCAGGGTGTCAAGGGCATGGGAGGCGCCGTGCCGGATGGCGAGCCCGCCGCCAGGGTGGACTTTGCCAGCGCGCTGAAGGCATCCCTCGATCAGGTCAACGGTGCCCAGCGCAAGGCGGAAGATTTCAGCAAACGCTTCGTACTGGGCGACGACAGTGTCAACCTGTCGGACGTGATGATCAATTCCCAGAAGGCCAGCATTGCCTTCCAGGCAACCGTCCAGGTCAGGAACAAGCTGGTGTCGGCCTATCACGACATCATGAACATGCAGGTGTGACAAAAAGCCTTTTCCGTGCAGCGGCATCGGGCATCTTCGCGGCGCCGTGCGATGAAGGTGCCTGAGCAGCGGTTCGGGCCGACGCAGTCAAACCCAAACGGGCGCGCATCGACTGCCCTCACACACTTCCCGCTTTGTCTTTTGGCCAGCATGTCGGCAACCAGTCACCGGCATCTCGTCAATTCATGGCAGGGCAGTCGCCGGAGCGCCGGCGTCATCGAAAGCCCTGCTGCCAAGCTCAAGCCAAGCCTGTCGCTCTCGCGTTGCGTTCGCGTTCCAGCTTCGTGATATAGCGCTGCACCGCAGCCTCTGTCGCCGAAGGCGGATTGACGAACATGCAGCCCAGCTTGCGTATCGATTTCCCGGTAGTCAGCGAGAGCTCATGCGAATTCCTGATCTGCAGGTCAACGACCAGGGCGGTGGTGCCAGGGAGGTCGATCCGGCAGCCCTTGTAGACCTTGCCGATGGTGTTGTCGAGAAGCTTCTTCTCGTCGATGACGCCGATGCCGCCGCCGCTGATGTCCTTGACGGTCACGACAGCCGTGGTTGCCGCCTTGCCGGAAGCTTCATCCTCGGGAATGCGCACCGTGCAGCGTAACGGGTTCGCCACCGGAGTCGGCACGCGATAGTGCTCGCGGCGCTGCAGGCGGATGAGAACGGCCGGCACGGGAATGGACAAGGCCGGCATGTCCTCGAAAATGCATTCCGTGACGTCATTGGAAAAGAAGATGATGCGGATATTGTCGAGCAAGGTTTCGAATGAAACATTGTCGCTCTCAAGGATGCGCTGATTGACGAGATTGCTCGGCGCGCGGTCGATCACGACGGTGCCGTCTTCATCATTGACCTCCAGCACCGAGGTGACGACGGCTTCCGCGCCGCCGTTGATCTGCATGCTGACCAGCTGACCGCGCTCCTGCATGGCGCGCATGAGGCTCAGGATCTCGCGCCGGGAATGGATCTGGTACGGACTGACGTCTTCTGTGCCGAACTTCGTGTTGAATGCCATGGAACTCTGCTAATAAGTGAAACTAGGGACGGGGATGCGGTCCTTTGTCTCCAGTATGTGAAATTGCGTCGATATGGTAAAGCCATGCGAGCAATTCCGCCACAACTCTGTAGAGCGCCGGCGGAATATTGCGGTCGAGATCGACCTGCATCAGCAGGGCCACCAGCTCTTTTGATTCATGCACGAATACGCCATGTTCCTTGGCGCGCCGGATGATCTCCTCGGCAATCAGGCCGCGCCCCTTGGCCACGACCTTGGGCGCCGAGTCGCCCGCCTGGTAGGCGAGGGCAACCGCGTTCGGCGGCAGGCTAGGCTTGCTCATCGCGTTTCACCAAAAAGGAGTCGAGAGAGGCGCCGGAGGCTTCGATGCGCTCCGTCAGGCCGGGACCATGCCGGCGCAGGAATTCCACCGTCGCGTCATCGGCTGCCTCTACATGTACCTGCACGCTGTTGCCGACGAGACGGATGCTCGCCGAAACGCCGCCGAGATGAGGCAGTTCGAATCGCACCTTGCTGTTCCAGACCGGTTCCTGGATGCCTGCGGGTGACCGTTCCGGGGCATCTTCGCTGACTTCCCATTCCATCGGCTGGCCCGGCCACAACTCCCCGTGCCAGCGTACCTGCTGGGTTTCCAGGGTATTGAGCTGCAGGCTGATCATGCGCGCGGCTTCCGGATCAAGGGCCGGCGCCATCATGTCGGTGCGTGCCAAGACATCGGCATCGGTGCGCACGGTGGAAGGAACTATCATTTGCACGTCGCGCATCAGAAGGGCAAGTTTTTCGCCCGCGCCTCCGGATTCCCGCATTTGCGCCGCGATCTGAACCGCACTGGTGCTCGATGGCTGCCGGGGCAACTCCGGCTTGTCCTGCGGACGGTTTGTTTGCGATGCTTGCGGTTCGCGCGACAGGTCGGAAAGGCTGCGTGTACCTTTGACCCATTCGTGCAGATGCGATTCGTAAAATAGTCCGCTATGGTCCAGTCCATCCTGCAATGCGTCGGCGAAGCGTTGCGGATCGGAAGATGGCGCGGCAAGCAGCGGTTGCCGTGCTTCTACCGCAGCCGGCTTGCCCTGCTGCTCGGCGGAATGGAGTGCCTGTCCGATCAGGCGGGCGGCACTGCTCAGCGTGGCCGGCGCACTACCGCCTTGCTGGGTCAGAAGAAAAGTCGGGCGCGGCTCCTTTGCAATGAATACCATCGGCAGTACGTCGCCAGTCCTGGTTCCTTGCGGTAGCGCCATGCGGGCAGTGGTGTCCGCGATCTTGACGAGAAAGGTCCCGTCATCGAGCATCCCGTCGACGAGAGCCTGCAGTTCCTTGCCGATCGCGATTTGAGTTAGCCGCCTGAAAACGTCCTGCCGTGCGTCGCCGGAAGGCGCGACGCTGGTTGTCGGAACGACAGGGGAAGGCGACGTGGACGAACTGAGATCGGTCCGCGGCCTGGACGAAGTAAGGTCAGCCCGCGGCAGCATGATGCTTAACTGCTCTGATTGGCACCGTAGGCCTGGACAAGCTTGCGCTCGGTGCCGGTGCTTTTCATCATTGCCGACAGGCGCGCCATCCATGGCTCGGTGATGTCGCGAATCTGGCGGTCATCTTCAAGGATCTTCTTGATGATTCGCGTCTTCTGCTCACGGGCGGTCGGCGTCAGCGGCTCGCGCGGCCGGTCGTTCATCTTGATGATCTCGACCTGGCTCGAGCAGCGCGACTCGAGCTCAGCCAAGTGTTCCCAGTTGCCGGTCTTGGCCGCAGCCAGCATCTGGTCCGTAATATCGGCGACGGTCTCGTACAGGGAAATGATGTCTTGGTTATCCATGTTGATCAGGCTTTCGCTAAACGGGAGGGCGCTTGCGGGGCGAGCGGGTCGTAGGCTTGTGCTTTAGTAGGAACAGCCGTCTGTGGTTGACTACCATTCACTGTCGCAGGATTGATTTCTTCCCATGCACTTTTTAGTCCCTTGAGCAGTTGGTGGACTTCTTCCAATACTTGCACTTGGTTTTTCAGATTGGCAATGAGAAGTCGGCTGCTCATGTATTCGTAGAGTGCGTCAAGGTTCAAGGCAATTTCACCACCGATACTCTTGTCGAGACTTGCACGTAGTCCATTGTCAATAATGGAAATTGCCTTCGAAATCGCCAGACCTTTCTGAGCGACGTCCCCTGCCTGTAAATGTTGAATTGCGGACGCTATTGCTACCATTGCGCCTTCAAAAAGCATTACGACCAGTTTATGTGGGCTAGCTGCGGCCACGCCAGTCTCGATGCCAATATTTGCATAGGCATTTGCGCCTTTGGTGGATGATCCGAACATTTCCTATAGATCCTTTTATTACGACGAAGACAACGAGGAAAGGCTCGCCAACTGCTGTGAGAGATAGCTGCTGGTCTGATTCATGCTCGATAATAACGTGTCGAGTGCAGTGAACTGAGCACGATAGCGTGCCTCGGTAGCTTCAAGGCGTTGACTGAGTGCATTGCGTGCCTTCCCGATGTCTTTAATACTTGTGTTTAAACCTGAGGTGCGGCTGGAAATTAGTCCGTCTGCTCCAACGTATGTGTTCATCAGACCGCCAAGTCGATCAGCGTAGCCGCGCGAAAAGGTGACAGTGCCACGATCGCCACCACTAGTGCCAGCAATAAGTATTTTCAGGCCATCAGCGGACGTTCCAGCAGCACCAGTAAGTTCTTGTCCGGAGCCGGTTGCTGCTGCTCCACCAATAGTTCCAGCTACATCTTTTCCTGTATCGCTCAGGGACGCTGCACCCAATAGTGTGGTGATACTCGTTCCGGCCTCATCGGCAATTTCTACTTTAGAGACGGACCCGTAACGCTTGGATACTATACCTAGATGACCATTTTCATCTACGCTTACGGTCACTCCGACGCCAGTAGAACTGAATGCCGAAGTTCCGTTAATTGCAGACTGAAGCATGGCCGCCAGCCGGGAGCTGGTATAGCTGCCAGCACTTAGCGAGACCGTTGCACTCTTGTCATCCAATGTAAGCTTTATCCGGGTTCCGGAGGCAATCGTAACTGGGGAGGCGTTCAAATCCACCGTACCCGTCACCATTGCTCGCTCTGCCGGCTGTGTGATATTGACAGCGTACTTACCGGCCTTAGTTGCGCTGGTAGAAGTGACAAAGCTCGTCAGGCTATCAGAGGAATTGCCTATTGCCGAGAACAGCGCAGCGATATCACTGAAATTGTTTGTTACTGCCTTTTGCAGCTTTGTTGAATCTACTGCCAGTGTGCCATCCTTTTGGAACGCCACACCAATATCCGAAAGCGTATTTACGGCACTGCCGCTCAGCTCCCCGATCGCGGCGGTCATCATCTGGCGCACGCCCGTCTGTATAGTACGTGCGGTCGAGTCGCCGAGTAAAATGCCACCCTGTTTAGTTTCCGCGTTATATGAGGTAAGGCTTTTTAACGTCTTGTCGATGTCGTTGTATGCCTTGACGAAGGCATTGACAGCGGCATTCACGGAATTGGTGTCGCGCGATACAGTCAGAGAAGTTGAGCCAGTCTTATTCAGGTTCAGTGTTACGCCTTGAATCGCATCGGAAAGTGTCTTGGCTGGACTTGTTATCGATATACCATTCACTGTAAGCGCAGTATTTTTTGCCGCGCTGGTTTCAGTCATCTTTTGCGCCGAGGCAATGCCTGGATCGTAGTTCAGCAATTCCTTGAGCGCGTCGTCTCCATCAACAGAGATCTTCATGCTCGATGTTTCGCCAGTCTTGTTCGATGTTAGTACCAGTCGGTAAGGCTGGGCGCTGCCGTCGGAGACGATGGAAGCAGTTACCCCGATACTAGCCTTATTGATGGCATCCCTGATGCCTTGCAATGACCGGTTGCTATTGTCAATCGTGATGCTGGTTGACGCCTGCAATGCATCCTGTGCAAAAGCGCTGTTGCTATAAATGCCATTGATCGCTGCGGCTCCTGCGGTAAAGCCTGCGAGTGAAGGGTCAGACCCGCCAATAGTCACATTGGCAGGAGTAAGCACCACTGAACTGGTGAAGACTTTGCTGGGGCCGATGCCAACGGTGTCCATGAATCCGCCATTAGCGCCAGCACCCGACTCCTGAATTAGAATATTGCCGCCATCATTTCGTGTAAAACGCAATGTGCCGTCAACTGCGGTTCCAGTGAAACTAATGCCAGCGGACTTAAGACTGCCAGCAATACTTGAATTCGCCAATTGTGTATCGATGGCCGCAGCGTCTGTGCCCGGTACGCCACCACTGATAATGTTGACGCCGCCAACACTGAGTGAATAGTCGTCCGGACCAACAGTGGTAGTGAAAGCTCCCAAGCTGCCTGTGTCGGTGGGTTGGGCTGCAGCGGTGACTCCAGTGGTAGCGCTTGCCAGGTTAATTTGGACGGCTAACGCCTTCGCGCTATTGGTAGAGGCACTGGTGGCGATCGTTGTGCCGTTGATAGTCAACGAACCAGCAGCAATTCCACTAGAGGCGACAGCTGTGCTTAGGCGTGCCCCAGGAAGGCTAATTGTGCCAAACTGAAAAGTAATGGTGCCGGTGCCAACATCGGAGGTTGCACTAGTGCGGCCGCTCGATGTCAGAGTTTGAGCCTGCGCGAGTTGTGTAATATTGAGGTTGTAACTGCCTGGAACAGCTTGACTGTTCGCTGAAACAGAGGCAATCGCAGCATCAGTTGTGGACGCGGAATACGCTTGAAATTTCGAGGGAGTTGCCAGAGCAGCAATTGCGCTTTGAAAGGAGCTAAGGGCTCCTTTCAGACTGCCATATGCAGACAGTTTTGATTGGTAGCTCGCTTCTTTTTTTGCGAGGGAAGTCAGTGGCTGAGACTCGACCTGCATGAGTTGCTGGACGATGCTATTGACATCCAGATTCGAGCCTATGCCTGATGCGGAAAGAGCCACGTATGTCTCCTACGAAAGTTGAAACTGTACCCTGTTAACGGCAAGCTCAAACCGGACTTGAGAAGGTAAATTACGTGCTTATTCCTGAAACGTAAAAGCTCAGGCTTGTTGTTTGATCAGCAATCCCTGGAGTGCGTGATCTAGCGCTTTTGATATCTCCAGCGCTTCTTCTGACGGGATTTGGCGCAATACTTCGCCGCTGGTTCGATCAACTACCTTGACCACCATGCGCTCGCTATCCTGGTCGACGGCAAATTCAATATTCTGGGATTTGGTTTGCAAGGTTTTGTTAATGTTTTTTACCGCTTCGGACAATTCCCCCATGCTAGGCACTGCTCCCGGCTGCTGTACGGCAGTAACACTGGTTTGCACAGGAGCAGCGACAGACGTGGCAACCGCAACTGGCTTAGATGACACCCCAACGTCATTGGCAGCAAGGTTAGATTGCAAGTTGCTGCTTATAGGCCGAATTTCCATGATGTCCTCACAAGGGGAAAAACCCGGCCGGGGATACCGGCCGGGTTGTTGCATGTCCAACGAACTTTAATTAACCGCGGAGCAGACTCAGCACGCCATTCGGCAATGAATTTGCCTGGGCCAGCATTGCGGTGCCAGCTTGCTGCAGGATCTGCGAACGAGTCATGCTTGCAGTTTCTGCGGCAAAGTCCGCGTCCATGATTCGGCTACGCGCACCGGACATGTTTTCAGATGTTGTCTGCAGATTTGCGATGACTGATGTGAACCGGTTCTGTACGGCACCGAGGTCAGCGCGGGTGCTGTTGATCGATGACATCGCAGCATCGATGACCTTCAGGGCGTCTTGAGCGCCTTTTGCGCTTGAGATGTCAATTAGCGAAACCGATTCGAACGAGCTGGTGTTAGTACCGGCTGTTTCAAAGATTTCTTCACTTGCATTTGCAGTCGTAATACGGCCTTTGCTGCTGTTCAATTCAATGGTGCCGACTTTAACGGCATCGACATCGGCAGCCTCGTCAAGGGTAGTGCCACCAAATTTTATGGTTTCATCACTGGCTGCACCAGCTGCATGTGCGAAATTTTCTATAACGATATCGTCGCCATCCGCATTCTTTAGCGTAATTGAGTCCTTCTTGCCATTGTCAGTAAATGTTGCAGTCACTCCGCTGTTAGAGCCATTGATTGCTGCAACTAAGGACGTCAGGTCAGAAGTATCAGTAACTGTGGCGCTAATCGACTTGCCGTTGAGGTCAAAGGTGACTGCACCTGCAGCGCTCAGATCACTTAGTTCCACACTATTGCTGGCCTGAGCGGTTACGCCAATGCCAGTTCCAGCGGTGTTTATGGCAGCTGCGATATCCTTGGCGCTGGCGTCGCCAGCATAAGTGATTGCTGCAGTTGTGCCTGCATCGGTAGAAATAGTGAACGCGTCTGCTGCTGTCATTGCGGTAACACCATTAGTAGCGGCGCCAGACACAACTTTACCGGTGATAGCAGTGGCTCCAGCGCCACTTTCAGCAACTAAGTTATGGCGACCGAGGCCAGTCGAGCGTGCATCACTGATGGAGGCGACTTTGATGGTTTGGCCAGAGTTAGCGCCAACCTGGAAATCTTGGTCGGCGAATGAGCCGTCAAGTAAGTTCAATCCATTGAACTGAGTCTGGCTACCGACGCGAGTTATTTCGGAAGCTAACTGTGTAACTTCAGCCTGAAGGGCTGCCCGGTCAGATGCGCTGTTGGTGGCGTTCGCCGACTGTACGGCCAATTCGCGAATACGCTGCAAGTTGTTGCCAATTTCACCGAGTGCGCCTTCAGCTGTCTGGGCCAGTGAGATGCCATCGTTCGCATTACGAGCCGCCTGATTCATGCCACGGATTTGCGAGGTCATGCGATCGGAAATCGCCAGACCTGCCGCATCGTCCTTTGCGCTATTGATACGCAGACCGGAAGACAGGCGTTGCAGTGAAGTTTGCAGAGCCCCTTGTGATGAGCTCAATGCACGTTGGGAGTTGAGTGATGCTACGTTGGTATTGATATACGAGGCCATAGTATTTCTCCTAATTTGAAGGGGGCCGAATCATTCCGGTTTGAGTTTTTCAACTCCGGTTCATGGCTGTAACATCCATTTGAACCTCTGTTGATATCTTTATCGGATGGGTCTGAAAAAGCTTTAGGATTTTTTTCCAATTATTTTTCAGATCCATCCGAACTCTTGCCGGATGCCTGATTCTTCGGCCGCCCTGGAAAAATCTTTAGTGCCATTGAGGGATTTTCCGCCGATTTCGTGGGTGAGGGCGCATAACCACAGGCAGGAAAGGGCGGATTCCTGAAAAGAAAAGGGGCAACGCCTGTTGCCCCTACAGTTCTGAAAATATATGCCGTTAAAGCGGCTTCAGCACGTCATCCTGGCCACGAGCGTCTCAAGCCACCTTTTCGAAAGCTTTTGTGTTCCGCACTTCGGCAGCTCCGAAGCGCAGTGCCGCTTCGATCAATGCGTCAACATCGCGGGTAGTGCTGCGATGGTTGAAGAGGGCGGCGCGTATCGCAAGACGGCCATTGACCAGCGTGGTGGAAGGGGCCGCAATGCCTGACTCCTGCAGCGCTATTGCCAGATTGGCATTAACGCGGTCCGGGTCGTCACAGCGGTAGCCGAAACAGGCGATATTGAGCGAAACAGGCGCAAGCAATTCCAGTTCAGGTTCTGCTTCGATACACTGCTTCAAGTATTGCGCCAGCATGCAACTACCCGAGATCACCTTGCCCAAGCCTTCGATGCCATAGGTCTTGATCGCAAACCAGGTTTTCAGTGCCCGGAATCCTCGCGACAGATCTGGTCCGAAGTCGCACGGCCAGGGCGGGTAGGCCGTAGCCATGCCGCGCTCGGCCCGTGCCAAATAAGCGACTGGCGCGGCAAAGGTGTCGTGATGCAGCGTACCGTCGCGTACGAGTATGAAGCCGGCGTCGTACTGCACCTGCGCCCATTTATGAAAATCAAAGGCAATGGAATCGGCACGCTCAATCCCGGCAAGGCGCGGCGCAATGTCCGGCGCCATCACGGCAAGCGCACCGTAAGCGCCGTCGACGTGGAACCAGAGGCTTTCCTTTTCAGCGATATCAGCGAGTACGGAGAGCTTGTCTACTGCGCCGGTATCCACCGTGCCGGCTGTACCGGCGATGAAGAAGGGCGTGCAGCCATTTTCGCGATCCGCGGCAATCACACGCTTCAGCGCTTCGGTATCCATCTCGCCCCGTGCATCCGTGGGAATCAGGCGCAGTGCATCGGTGCCGAGACCGGAGAGGTCGAACGCCTGCGCAACGCAAGCATGGGCGGCAACCGAAGTGTAGGCGGTCAGGCGCTTGCTGCTGTTCTGCAGGCCAGTGCTGCGTACATCGACGCCAAGGGCCTTGGTCCGTGCAACGAGTACCCCGATCAGATTGGCCATTGACGTGCCGGTGACAAAGATGCCGCTCGCTTGTTCCGGGAAGCGGAACAATTCCCGAACCCAGCACAGGATCTGCCGTTCGACTTCCACCGGCATCTGATTGCGGCCGCCAACATTTGCATTGACGCCTGCTGCGAGCATTTCCGCCAGCATGCCGACCGGCGTGCCGCCGCCCTGGACCCAGCCCATGAAACCGGGATGCGCGTTGCCGATGGCGTAGGGGAGAATATTCTGCATGAACGTTTCATGCACGTCCGATAATGCCATTGGGCCATGGGGCAGCGGCTCTCGGAAGGTGTCGCGCACTTCATCGGGCGCAGGCTGCCATACCGGGCGTTCGCGCAAGTGCTGCATATAGTCGATGATGTCATCCAACATGCGGTGACCCTGGGCGCGCAGTTCATCCCAGTTTTCCGGATCCAGCGAATACTCGATTTTCTGTTGCATATTTTCCTGCAGGATTGCCAACTCGGGGTGCATTATCGGCGTTCCAGTGGAAACGCAAAACATGAATCAGCGCTCCTTGCCGGACTTTCCTGAATCTTCATGAAATACGTGTGGCGGAAATGACAAAATAAATGTCGTTTTGGCATGCCGAGGAGGCAGTGGACTAGTGGTGTGAGTTAAAAATTTATTGGTCAAATGATGGACGAGAATCACGCCGATACTGCGTCAACAATGCGCGCAAGGCCCCGGCCTTGCTGTGCTTGTTTCCTTGTCTCGCCATGATTTCGCCACATTTGTCTTAACAAATTTCCAACTCACACCACTAGCTGGAGGCAACAACCCGGTTCTTCCCGGCCCGCTTGGCCTCGTACAAAGCCTCATCCGCCCGCTTGATCAGATCCGTCTGTTCTTCGTCGTCGCGCCTGAGCGCCACGCCCGCGCTGAAAGTGATCAGCAGCTTCTGGTTGTCATACATGAAAATCTGCTTGGTCAGCTCGCGCTGGATGCGGCTCACGGTCTGCACCGCTTCATCGAGCGGCGTCTCCGGTAGCACGACCAGGAATTCCTCGCCGCCGAAGCGCGCGATCACGTCCATGCTGCGCAGCGTATCCTTGATGACCCGTACCAGATGGATCAGGGCTTCATCGCCGGCAGTATGGCCGTAGGTGTCATTGAGGCGCTTGAAGTCGTCGAGATCGAGCAGGGCGATGCACAGCGGCGTCTTGCGGCGCGCGGAACGGGCCACTTCGCGCTCGTAGGCGTCGTCGAGCCCGCGGCGGTTGAGGCTGCCGGTCAGCTGATCTTCGCGCACCAGCTCGCTCATTTCCTGCAGCTTGGATTCCAGCTCCTGAATGCGGTTCTCCGCTTCCTGCACTTCCTGGCGCACCGCCACCATCTCATCGCGCGAACGCAAAGCCTCGGCCTGGGCCAGCCTGGTGTCGCGCATGACGTCGTCAAGAATGGTATTGAGTTCGATGATGTTCTTTGCCTGGCTGATCTTTTGCGTATAGCCGCCCATCTTTTCATGGAAATCGCCGGTGGTGGCCGCCACCGCGCCGAGGCGGTCGATGAAGGTGATCATCATGTTCTTCACCGTGACCTTGGCTTCCTTCAGGCTGTGCTTGAGCACGCCTTGCTTGTAGATCACTTCCTTGAGGCTGCGGGTTGCTTCGAGCAGCGCGCTGCGGGTGAGCGGGCCGGCCAGCAGGTCCTGCACGTTGGCCACCTGGCCGCTCAGCCAGGAATCGTCTTCCAGCAGTTCGCCGACGTTTTCCAGCAGCAGCTGGAAGAGGCGCAGCAGTAGTTCATGTTCTTCCGCGAGATCGTCCGTGCGCAGCTCGATCTTGAAGCAGAGCTGCTTGAGCCTCGCGCTGATGTTCTGAAGCGCGGGTTCGGTGTTTGCGTTCCGGGTGGAAGAGGCGAGCATTTCGGATTCTTCCGCCAGGTCCGGGGCATTGCGCAGCAGGGAGCCGAGCGCCAGTGTCAGCGTGCGTACCAGCAGGTCCCGCAATAGGGTCAGCTGTTTCGATTCCGGTGCGGGGCTGGCTGGAACGGGCGCGGGCACTGGCGCCGCTGCAGGTGATGATGGGGCGGGTGTATCGACCAGCGGAATACCTGCACTTCTCAGGATGGTCGTCGGCGCATCGTCGACCAGCGGGATGCCTAGATTTCTCGGACTCGCTGCGGGAACGGCGTCGACCAGCGGGATGCCGCGCAGGCTAAGACTCTTTTGCGGCGCATCGTCAACGAGAGGTATGCCCGCGCTCCTGGCGGAAGTTTCTGCCTTGGCCGCTATGGTGTTTGTCGCGGAGGTGGAAGCGGAGGAGACCGCCGGCACGGACTGCAGGTCGCCGCCTGCAAGATGAAGTTCCGCGAGTTTCGACAGCGTGTTGCCGTATTCCTGCCAATCGCGTTTCTGCAGGGCGCGCTGGAAGTGGACGGCAAGCTCGGCGGCTTTGGAGTTGAGATTCGAGAGGCTGGTGGCAAAATCGGCGAGTACCTGTTCGGGGCCGACCTGAGGCTTGGCACCGGCTATTTCTTCATAGATGTCGCGATAAGCATCCGGTGTCGGCGCCACCCGCCGCATCGCAAGCCGGCGAAATGCCTCACGCGCGATATCCGCAGGGCTTTGCGTTTCCGGCTTCTTGTCTTTGTCTTGCATGGCGGCTCTCGTCCCGGACGTCGAAATGATTGCATTAGGGATCGATAGTATCGCCCGAGAAAGCAGTCCGGTGATCTTGCCGGATTAAAAAAACGCATTTTTGCAAATCGGACAATGCCCGGACGGGACTCGCACCATTGCCCGGCATTGGCCGGATTGCGGGAACTTACTCAACCAGCTGATTCTTGATCGCGTAATGCGTGAGCTCGGCGTTGTGGCGCAGTTTCATTTTTTGCAAGAGGCGGGAGCGGTACATGCTGATGGTCTTGACCGACAGCGAGAGCTCGCCCGCGATGTCGCTCACGGTCTTGCCCGAGGCGATCATGATCAGCGTCTGGTATTCCCGGTCCGACAGGGTTTCATGCGGCGGCACGGCGCGGTTTTCATCGCCGACCTGGTTGGCCAGTTCCTGCGCCAGCGCGGCGCTGATGTACTTGCGCCCGCACGCCACCTGGCGGATCGCATCGACCAGTTCCGCCGGCGCGCTCTGCTTGTTCAGGTAGCCGGCCGCGCCGGCCTTGAGTGAACGTATCGCGTACTGGTCTTCGCGGTGCATGGACAGCATGAGTACCGCCAGCTTCGGCACTTCCTTCTTGATCTGCTTGAGCACTTCGATGCCGCTGCGGTCCGGCATGGAGATGTCGAGCAGGAGCACGTCGGCTTCATCCTTGCGCGCCAGCTTGATGGCGTCCGCGCCGTTTTCGGCATCGCCCGAGACGACCATGTCGGCGCTGTCGGCGAGGATCTGCTTCAAGCCTTCGCGCACGATGGCATGATCGTCGGCGATGATGATTCGGATGGGAGTCTGGGCCGTCATGTTGCTGAATTATTCCTGTTCCTGGGCAAGCGGTATGCGCAATGCAAGTTCGGTGCCGCCGCCCGGGGCATTGGACACCGTCAGTTGACCTCCGAGCGCGCTGGCGCGTTCCATCATGCCGCGTATGCCGAAGGATTTCGGTTTCGCGAGATCGGACGCGGCGATGCCGCGGCCGTTGTCAATGATGACAAGCTTGACGCTGCGATTGGTGAGCAGCAGCTTGACCGTGACCTGCGTGGCGCCGGCATGCTTGCCGATATTGGTGAGCGCTTCTTGAAAAATCCTGAACAGGGCGGTGGCCTGGTCGGTATGCAGGCTGATGTCCTTCGTGCTTGATGAAACGGCGCAGGGAATGCCTGCGGTCCTTTCAAATTCCTTGGCCTGCCAGTCAATGGCCGCGACAATCCCGAAATCGAGAATGCCCGGCCTCAGGTCGACCGAGACCCGGTGGATGGCTTCAATGGTGCGATCGACCAGTGAATCGACATAGTCGGTTTTTCCGGCCAGGGCGGCATCATCGGCCGGCAGGCTTTTGCGGATGCGGGCAAGCGCCATCTTGATGGCGGTGAGGTTGCCGCCGATGTCGTCATGGATCTCGCGCGCAATGCGGGTGCGCTCCTTTTCCTTGACCGTTTCCACATGCGCGGAAAGCTCCGCGAGCTGGGCGCGCGATCGGCGGATCTCTTCCTGTTCCAGCTTGCTCTCGGTGATGTTGGTCATGATGCCTTCCCACTGCACGCTGTCATCGGCGAGGGCGCGCGGCGTCGAACGCAGATTGATCCACTTGGTGTCATGCCACTTCTCGACCCAGATGCGGCCTTCCCAATTCCAGGCTTTCATGCCGGCGGCGGAACTCTGCATGGATTCAAGATAGGACGGCCGGTCTTCCGGCAGGATCAGTTGCAGGAACAGCGAGGAGTCGGCTCGCAGCTTTTCCGCATCGATGCCCAGCAGTGCGTGGCATCCGTCGCTGAGATAGGGAAAGGTAATGGTTCCGTCGCGGCGCAGCAGGAACTGATAGACCAGTCCGGGGGTATTGGAAACAATTGCCCTGAACCGCGTTTCGCTGGCGCTGAGGGCATCCGCCGAGGCGAGGCGGGCGCTGAGATCATTGCCGATGGCGATATAAACGGGTTGCGGTCCGGACGGGCAATGAAAGATCCGCAGCTCAACCGGATAGCTTGAGCCGTTCCTGCGGGTATGGATCGTTTCAATATCGACATGCGCGGCGCGTCCCTCGCGCAGCGGCTGCAGCAGGCGGTCAAGCGCTTCGTGCGGGAGTGTGCCGGCGATATCGAAAAAATGCATGCTTTCGAGTTCAGCCTCGCTGTAGCACAGGTTATTCCGGGCGGACTGATTCACGTGCAGCAGCCGCATCATGCTGGCGTCGACAACATAGATTTCGCTGAACGAGCCCCCCAGTACAATCGGCAGCCATTCCGCCTGCAGCATCATGTCGATTTTTCTTCCTCTTGTACTTTCTTTACGTTCCTTGCATTCCTTAGGTCCCGCTTTCCGCGGCATTGCCTGGGCGAGGAGGGAAGGCGTGTCATTTCCCGTCCGCCTGCAGGATGGCCGGCTCGGTCAGGAAACCCGGCGGCTGCCAGGCCAGCAGCCAGGAGCGAAGCTGTTCGGCAGGCATTGGCTTGCTGATGAAATAACCTTGGCCCTCATCGCATCCCATTCTGTCTAGCAATTCCCATGCCGCGATGGTTTCGATGCCTTCCGCAACGACTTTCAGCTCCATGTTGTGGCCGAGGTCGATCGTGGAGCGGACAATCTTGATGTCGTCGATGTCGCTCTCCATCTTGAGCACGAAGGATTTGTCGATCTTCAACTCGTGCACCGGCAGGCGCTTCAGGTAGGCGAGGGAAGAATATCCGGTACCGAAATCATCGATGGAAAGATCGACGCCGATCGCATGCAGGCGCTCCAGGGTCTGCTGCGCGCGCACCGGATCATCCATGATCGCGCTTTCGGTGATTTCAAGGCAGAACGAGGATGGATTCAGGGAATGACTGTCGAGGATGGCCATGAATTTCGACGGCAGGTCCTGGTCGAGCAGGTCGCGCGTCGACAGGTTCGCCGAGATGCGAAGGCGGACGCCGCTGGCGATGAGTTCGCTGCACAGCGAAGCCGAACGTTCCAGCATCCATTGGGTCAGGATGCGGATGAATCCGGTCTTTTCGGCAAAGGGAATGAACTGATCGGGAAACACCATGCCGCGTTCCGGATGAACCCATCGCACCAGGGCTTCCACGCCCACCACCTGTCCTGTGCTGAGCCTGACCTTCGGCTGCACGTACAGGCGGAACTGGTTCTCTTCCGCGGCGCGTCGCAGTTCGCTCAGCAGCGACAGGCTTTCCTGGCTGCCCTTGTCGATGTCCGGCGCATAGACGACGGCATCGTTGCCGCTGGTCTTAGCGGCATACATGGCGACTTCCGCGCGACTCAGCAGCAGCTCCGCATCGGTGCCGTGCGCAGGGAACCCGACGATGCCGATGCCGGCGCCGAGGTCCACATTCTGATCATCGATCGAGATGGGAATTTCCAGCGACTTGAGGATGCGGTTGGCGACTTGCCTGGCATCGTCTTCGCTGGTCCGCGGCAGGAGCAGGGCGAATTCATCTCCGCCCAGGCGCGCGATCCGGTGCTCAGGGCTATGGAGCTGCGCCTGCAGTCGCTCGGCCATGCGGCGCAGCAGCGCGTCGCCGAAACTGTGCCCCATGACGTCGTTGACATGCTTGAAGCGGTCGAGATCCATCATCAGCACATGGCAGGCGGACTGCCTCTGCTGCGCCTCGATGATCGCATCATTGAGCAGGTTGATGAATTGCGCGCGGTTGGGCAGGTCGGTCAGCGTATCCCAGTAAGCCAGGCGCCGGATTTCGAGTTCGCGGTTGGCGATGCCGTCCCGCATGCTGGCAAACGCCTTGGACAGTTCGCCTATCTCGTCGTCGCGCCGCATCTCGATCGGCCCCTGATAGTCGCCCGTGCCCAGGCGCCGCGCGATATGGCCGAGCTTGCGCAGCGGTCCCGTGATGCGCCGGGCGACGAAGACGCTGCCGGTGACGGCCACCATGATGCCGATCACGGTCAGCACCAGCAGGCTGATCTGCAGGCGGCGGTAGGGCGCGACGGCCTCGCTGATGGAGCGCTGCAGCACCACGATGACTTGCTGGCCGGAGTCCTGGGCCAGGTGCAATACGCGCGCGGTGAAATCGCTGTCGCCTATCGTCAGCTGGGGAAGAAAGGATTTGTCGTCGGGAATGCCGCGCAGCTGGCTCGCCAGGCTGCCGGCATCCGCATCCGACATGGTCGACGCATCCGGTATCCATGGGCCTTCGGCTGTCTTGGTCAGGATGGAGACCTGCAGGGAGGAGAGTTCGCGCATGTCGGCGGCGATGCGTTTCTCGATGGAGAAGGCCATCGCAACCCAGCCTATTGTCACCGGGGCTTTGACGGGCACCACGACGATCTGGTAAGGATGATTGCCAAGGACGCCTGTTTCGGTAGCGCTGCCTGCCGATTCGGCGCGGTCGACCAGGCGCAGGATCGAGCTTTCGAGGCTGCCGGCAGGAGCGGCCGTGGTCGTGGCCTTGATCGTGCGGTCGAGCCCGATCAGCATGGCATGCGAAGCCTGGATGCGTTCGCCATGATTGGCCAGCGCCGATTCCACGGTTTCCCGGTCATTGCTGCTGATGGCCTGCTTGAAGCCGTAATCCGCCGCAAGCAGGCGCGCGCCCTGGGCAAGGTTGTGCGCGTACTGGTCGACCAGCCGCCTGAAGACGCGTTCGCCGATCATGAGTTCCGCCCGGATGGCGGCGCGCGCGTTTTCCTGGATTCCGGTCTGGATGGCAAAGAATCCCGCCAACTGAACGGCAAGGATCAGGACGAGGAAGAGGAGAACAATCCGGCTTTCAAGGCTGCGCAAGCGCATGACACATTCCTATCTGGCTTTCACGTCCAGTTTGAACGATGCCGCGCTATCGCCCGCCGTCATCGCCAAGGGTTGTTCGGAAATCGGCGCCGATGTGGGCAAGCCGAAGTGCCAGGCCTTGAGCTGATACTTTCCGGCGGCCAGTCCTTCGATTCTTGCCTTGCCGTTCGCATCCGTCCTGGCGAAATGGGGAGTGGGAACGACATGTATATACGTCACCATCTGGTCATGAATATTGCAGCCGATTACCACGGTGCCCGGCTTGTCGAAGGTGACGGGATTCTCCGGCTGGCCGGTATAGAGTTTCAGATCGAATACCTTGGCAGGAGAAAAGGAATAGACATGATGCCGAACCGTATCATTATTTGGAAAGGCAATGCTGGTTCCTGCCTGTACCGCCGTGACCAGCGGTATGAACCTGCGGCCCTTCTGTTCAATCTCGACGATTTTCTGCAGTTTCGGTGGCGCATGGCCGGCAGCGGCTTCGGCATATACCACGGCGTCCTGCAATGCCTGGCCACTGGCATCGAGTACCTGCACGGTCAGCGCCGCCGCGTGGGCAACGAAGGCGGATGTTGCGAGCGCAGTGAAGACGATGGCTCGCCTTGCGATTGAAGCTGGGTTGCCTGCAAGATGAGGTGGTTTGATGGCATTGCGGTCCATCGCCTCGCTCAAGAGTTCATCATGCCTTCTTTGCATGTCTGATCTGTTGCGAGGCATTCTTGCCTTGGCTGGCGGCCGAGGTGCAAGGTGCGCCGCGAGTGCGGAAAGACAGGCGTTGGACGAGCAAGCAAATGGATTCATGGAATATCAAGGCACTGCATTGGGAACCTGCTCAGTAGCAAGTTGCTCCGGCGACTTTAGCACAAGCTTTTTCAAAAGCAATGATCACAATTCCATTGTGCGAGCAAAACAGGGAAAAGTTGCTACAGCATGAGCGCATGAGCTGCATTGATACAAGGAGGAGAAGGGCAGAAAGAGAGCCTGGCAGGATGTTGCAGTACGCCGCGACAGACTACGGCATACAGACGATCGTCCGCCCGGAAACCAGAAAGGGGGTTAAACCTTTCGGTTTAACCCCCTCGATCAATCTGGTGCGGCTGGCAGGAATCGAACCCACGACCCCTTGGTTCGTAGCCAAGTACTCTATCCAGCTGAGCTACAGCCGCGAAGAACAAGAGTATAGCACCCATTCAACTAATTTTGGAAGCTTTTTGCAAAGGCGTGTCTTGCGCTTGTCGAATCGGCCATGGTTTCGGGGAGCGTGCCGCATCATGCGGCGACTGTCTTTGCCGTTACCAACTTCAGAACTTCATCGCCGCCGATGGGGCGGCTGAACAGATAGCCCTGCATGATGCCGCATTCACGCTCACGCAGAAATGCCAGCTGCGCCTCCGTTTCAACGCCTTCGGCAATGACATCCATCTGCAGGCTGTGGGCGAGGCCGATAATGGCGGAAACAATTGCCCTGTCATCCGCGTCGTCGGCGATATCCCTGACGAACGACTGGTCGATCTTGAGCACGTCGATCGGCAAACGTTTCAGATAGGACAATGAAGAGTAGCCGGTGCCGAAATCATCAATGGCTATCTTGACACCCATGGCATGCAGGCGGTTAAGGATGGCCAGCGTCTGCTCGGCGTTTTGCATCAGAATGCTTTCGGTGATTTCAATCTCGAGCAGGTGCGGAGGCAGGCGGCATTCCTGCAGAACGGCAGCGACCAGGTTCGCAAGATCGCCGTCATGAAACTGGCGGGGCGAGACATTGACCGCCACCCGCAAGGGAACGCCGGCCGCAAGCCAGCGCTGTGCCTGCGCGCAGGCCTGGCGCAGGATCCATTCGCCGATGATGACGATCAGGCCCGACTCTTCGGCAAGGGGAATGAAACTGGCCGGAGAGACCATTCCGAGCTTCGGCTCATGCCAACGCACCAGCGCTTCCGCGCCGTATATCTCTCCGCTGACGATTCTGCGCTGCGGCTGGAAGACCAGCTTGAGTTCGTTGCGCTCGACGGCACCGCGCAGGCCGATTTCCATATGGAGGCGTTCCAGGGCGATGCCGTGCTGGTCATGGGTAAAGAATTCGTATCGGCCGCCGCCGAGCGCCTTGCCCCGATATAGAGCGACATCGACATTTCTCAACAGGCTCTCGGCATCGGCGGCATCATTGGGGTAAAGCGTGATGCCAATGCTGCCGCTGACATGGAGTTCATGCGCATTGACGATAAAGGGTTCGCGCAATGCGTCAAGCAGCTTGCGCGCCAGCGACGCCACATGATCGGCATCCTGCGCGCCGTGAATCAGCACGGCGAATTCATCGCCCCCCATGCGCGCAATCATGTCTGCCTCGCGCAGTTGGCGCCGAAGCCTGTGCGCAACCTGGCGCAACAGATTGTCGCCTTGTTCATGGCCTATGCTGTCGTTGATGACCTTGAAACGGTCGATGTCCAGCAGCAGCAGTGCGAGGCTGTTCGATTCAGGCCCATGCGCCGCCACCGCCTGCTGCAGACGCATCGTGAAAAGGCTGCGGTTGGGCAGATCTGTCAGCGTATCGTAGTAGGTCTGGCGAAGCAGTCGTTCTTCGGCAAGCTTGACATCGGAAATGTCACTGAATACACCCACATAGTTTGTGAGTTTTCCGCGTTCATCGAGAATCCGGCTGATGCTCAGCCATTCGGGGTAGATGTCGCCATTCTTGCGCCGGTTCCAGACTTCACCCTGCCATTTTCCGGTGTCATTCACCACGCGCCACATTTCCTGGTAAAAGGAAGCCGGATGGCGGCCTGAACTCAGCAGGCGGGGGTTGTCTCCGATGACTTCTTCCGCAGCATATCCGGTGATGCTGGAAAACGCCTTGTTTACCTTGACGATGTTTCCCTGTGCATCGGTGATGGCGATGCCTTCCAGCGAATTGTCGAAAACCTGGTTCGCCAGGCGCATCGATGCTTCCGCATGCTTGCGCGAGGTAATGTCCCGGATGCTTAACCGGATGACCGTTTCGCTGCCGACGGCGGCCGATTGCAGTGTCAGCTCGGCAAAGGTTGGCGTGCCGTCCAGCGCATGGAATGTCCATTCGAAGGTCTGGATGCCTGGCGCCGTGGCGGCGGCTCTGATGCGCGGGCGCAGGCCCGTGAAGGACAGCGCTTGCTGGTCGTGCTGCATCGGGATGGACGACTCGGGAAGAAGTACGCGCAAATCCTCTGCTTCTCCGACTTCCAGCAGCCTAAGTGCGGCAGGATTGCAATCAATCAGCCGCTCGGCAGTCATGAGGATGACACCCTCGCTGGTGCCTTCAAACAGGATGCGGAACAGCATGTGCCGCTTTTCCAGTTCCACCGACTGGCGTTGCTTTGCGGCCGATTGCCGATAGGTCAATGCCGCAATCACGCAGAAGAAAATGGTCGCCAGCAGTGACAGGGCCAATAGGGTATGAAGAGCGAAGTCAATATCCGCTACGGCACTGGCAATGATTTCAACGACGGCTGGCGAGGCCGGAAGTGCCGCCGTTTCGATCTGCAGTTGCTTCAGGTGACCGCTTCCTTGTTGCAGCCCCCACCAACCGGTGACGCTTACAAAAAAGCCGGAGGCGGCTCCCACAAGAAACATCACAAGTAGCAGATGGGAGGTCAGCTTGCGCATCATGCTTTCTTTGGTGGTTGTAAAGAAGGACGATTTAGTCTTGATATTTCCTTTTAGCAAGTAATGTGCCACCAAATTTCATTGTTACATTAGAGCTTTGTTGCTGTTTTCTCCTGTAACCAAATGGATAAATCCCATCCGTTTTTTAAAATATTTCCCGAAACCGGGAAGACCAAAGACAATTTTTCTCAATGGAAAGAAAAACGATGGCGATTCGGCTCTGAGATGGAAGGTTTGCGGTATCGTTGAGGGAGCGCAGTCGCGGGTAGCGAGTCATAGATATGAGTAGGGTGTGTAAGGGCGATCCATCGTGTTAGATCCAATGAAACAAGCAGACGTGCAGATTCTGAAATCCCTGGAGGTCCTGGTGGTGGACGATGAGCCGGCTATCCGGCAGATCCTCGCCGTACGCCTGGCCAAGGCCGGTTGTCACGTCGTCCAGGCAGCCGATGCCACCGAAGCTCTGCAGAAACTGGCGCAGGGGGAATTCGAGGTGGCCATCAGCGATATCCAGATGCCGGATTTCGACGGCATCGAACTGGTGCGCAGGGCGCGGGCCGCCGGCGTCGATACCAACTTCATCATGATGACCGCCTATGCGTCGGTCGATACCGCGATCGAGGCGATCAAGGCCGGCGCATCCGATTACATGATCAAGCCGGTGCGCAATGATGAAGTGCTGCATCGTGTGGCCAAGATGGCGGACATGCGCCGGCTCAGCAGCGAGAATCGGGTCCTGCGCAGCATGGTCAATGCAACGCAGGAGGAAGTGTACGGCTTTGCCTCTCCGCCCATGCGCGACCTCGAGCGGCTGATCGCCAAGGTGGCGCCGACGGACAGCACGGTGCTCGTCACCGGGGAAAGCGGAACCGGAAAAGGCGTGATCGCCCGCAAGATACATCAGCAGAGCGGGCGGGCGGGCGGCCCGTTCATTCTTGTCAATTGCGGTGCGATTCCTGAAAACCTGATGGAGAGCGAACTCTTCGGCCACGTCAAGGGTTCCTTTACCGGAGCCGACAAAGCACGCAAGGGACTTTTCCTGGAGGCGGACAAGGGCACCATTTTCCTGGATGAAATCGGTGAGTTGCCCCTTTCGCTGCAAGTCAAGCTGCTGCATGTGATCGAGGAAAAGTCGGTACGTCCTGTCGGCAGTGAACAGGCAAAGAAGGCGGATGTCCGGATTGTGGCCGCGACCAATCGCGACCTTGCGCAGATGGTGGCCGACGGCAGGTTTCGCGAAGACCTTTATTTCAGACTGACTGTCTTTCATCTGCATGCGCCGCCGTTACGGGAACGGCGGCAGGATATTCCCGGCCTGGTCCGTTTCATGATGCGGCGAGGCGCAAGACGACTGAACGCCGGATCGGAGGAACTGGTGATTGATCCGGATGTGGAGCAGGTCTTGAACGCCTATGACTGGCCTGGCAATGTGCGTGAACTTGAAAATGTGGTGGATCGCGCCCTGATTCTGGCCGAGGACGGACGCATCACCCGGGCCGACCTGCCGCCCCAGATTGCACGGCTGATTCCTGCTCCGGAATCGGCGGCAGCGACAGGGGACGGCCTGCGGGAACTTGTCAGGCGTTTCGAATGTTCGGTCATCGTCAAGGCCATTGCCGATGCGGGTGGAGACCGCCGTCTGGCTGCCCGCAATCTTGGCATCGGGCTTTCCAGTCTTTACCGCAAGATTGAAGAGTTCGAGACTCTGGGTTTGATGTCCTAGCTTTTCCTGAAAGTGCTGCGGGCACTCGCGGTTGCGCTAATGCACGCCCGCGTCCGGTCTTGAGCCTCAGCGCTCATTGATCCGGGCTATACGGCAACGCTTGAGCTGTTCGACAACCGAGAAAAACCCACCTTGGTGGTCCTGACGCCCGGCATGGAGATGGGGCCATTCCGCGCCATTACGTTTCTTCTGCTCCAATTCTTGCCCTCAAGACGCTCCTGCGCCTCAGGATGCCAAACGTTTTCGGCTTGGCTGGATCAGGCAAGGCCGAGAAGACTTGACCGCCGGACATGGCGAGATCGGCGCCCTGGGACACGGCGCGGAGGAATTCGCGTCATCACACAACGCGGTGCTGTGGGCAAATGTTCAAGCATCGCCAGCATAGTCGAACCGAAAACGCTCCAAGCAAGCGCACATGACCATGTCGTTTGTGCAATTTTCCTGATCGTCCCTTCAAAACATGTAGTTCCCTAGACAGAATCTTATCAAGTCGTGAATTAGGACTTTCCTAAACAAATGAGAATTGTTATCATTATCGTTAATGTTAATGTTGAAACCGGATGTAATTGATTTTGCGGCCGCGTCTCGCCCGTCAGGCCGCCGCCATTTTCGTCTCTGACGAAAAGCCGAAACCCAGAACATGACCCAAATCCTTCACGAAAAATTCGGCGCATTTGCACTGATTACCGCCTTTCACCTGGCTGCGCTGTGGATGCTGGCAGTCGGATTGAACAAACCTTCACTGGCTCCGCCCGCACCCTTGCCTATGGTAATGGTTGAAATGCTTCCTGCCGTCCAGCCGGTTCAACAGCAGATCCCGCAGCCGAAGCCGCCCGAGCCCAAGCCTCAGCCGAAGGAAACGCCGAAGCCTCAGCCGAAGAAGGAAGTGGCCAAGCCGCAGCCCAAGAAGGAAGCGCCGCGCACAACCAACAGCGAGAAAGCCTTGACGGCACCGAAGCAGGAAGCGCCGCCGGTGCAGCCGGCCGCACCGGCACCGCCCGAACCCAGCGCCCCGCCTTCACCACCCGCGCCGCCCGGACCTCCGGCGCCGGCTCCCGTGACTCCGCCGCGCTTCAATGCGGCCTACCTGAACAATCCGGCACCGGTATATCCGCCCATATTGCGTCGCGCCGGCGAGGAGGGGCGAGTCGTACTGCGCGTCTTCGTGACGGCGGAAGGCATTGCCGGCGAAGTGCAGGTGCTGCGCCCCAGCAGTTCGGCGCTGTTCGACGAAGCCGCCTTGTCAGCGGTGCGCAAATGGCGTTTCGTCCCCGCCAAGCGCGGCGATACGGCAGTCGCCGAGTGGGTCCAGGTCCCGATCGATTTCAAACTGAATTAACGAACCCAACCATTTTTTCGAAAGCGTGTCATGAACAACCCTTACGGTATCGCCAATCTCTGGCAGCAAGGTGATTCGGTTACCCATGCTGTTGCCATCATTCTGCTCGTCATGTCAATCCTGTCGTGGTACGTCATGGCCATCAAGGCCTGGAGCCTGATCCGCCTGCGCCGTCAGGCGGCCGTGGCCAGCGAGCATTTCTGGCATAGCAAAAGCCTGGAAGAGGGCATGAACCTGCTGGCGCCGGACCGCAACAACAATCCTTTCCGCGCACTTGCCGAAGACGGCGCCAACGCGGCCATGCACCATGCCATGAGCAAGGAAGACCTGCATGGCGCGCTCAACATCAGCGAATGGGTCACCAGCTGCCTGCGCCGCTCCATCGAGAACATCACCGGCCGCCTGCAGAGCGGATTGCAGGTACTGGCATCGGTGGGCAGTACCGCGCCGTTTGTCGGCCTGTTCGGCACGGTGTGGGGCATCTACCATGCGCTGGTGGGCATCGGCGTATCCGGGCAAGCCAGCATTGACAAGGTTGCAGGCCCGGTGGGCGAAGCGCTGATCATGACCGCGTTCGGCCTCGTCGTCGCCATTCCGGCGGTGCTCGGCTACAACGCGCTCACACGCAGCAACAAGGCCATTTTGGCGCAGCTGTCGAATTTTGCGCATGACCTGCATGCCTATCTGATCACCGGCGGCCGCGTGGGACAGAGCCAGAATGTGGTCAGCCTGCGTGCCAAGGGAGAATAAGCATGAGTTTCGGCGCTTCCGACAAGGATGATGACGTGATGTCGGAGATCAACATGACGCCCCTGGTGGACGTCATGCTGGTTTTGCTGATCATCTTCATCATTACCGTCCCCGTGATCAACCATGCGGTCAAGCTCGACCTGCCGCGCGCCGAGAGCCAGCCCAATGATGTAAAGCCGGCGCATATCGATGTTGCCATCGATGCCAACGGCGTCGTCAGCTGGAATGGCGCCGCGGTCGACGAGCAATCCCTGAAGGGCCATATCGCAACGGCTGCCGCACTGTCGCCGCAGCCGGAGCTGCACCTGCGCGCAGACCGCAAGACACCCTATGAAAATGTCGCGCGTCTGATGTCCGCCGCGCAGATCGGTGGCCTCAACAAGATCGGATTCGTCACCGATCCTGATGCGCCACGCTAGTCATTGCATTACCAATGAAGCACCCGGGCTGCCGATGGGCCGTCTGGTGCGCCATTGCACCGTTCAAGAATAAGGATTTCTCATGAATATTTTCGCCAAGAAGCGTATTGCCGTTGCCGTCCTGTCCCTGCTTTGCGCAACGACTGTGTACTCGCAGGAGAAAGTTCTCAATCTCTATTCGGCGCGTCACTATCAGACCGACGAGCAGCTCTACAATAACTTTACGCAGCAGACCGGTATTCGTATCAATCGCATCGAAGCGGATGATGCCGCGCTGGTGGAGCGGCTGCGCAACGAAGGCAAGAACAGTCCGGCCGACGTGATCCTGCTGGTCGATGCGGCCCGCCTGTGGCGCGCGCAGGTGGAAGGCCAGTTCCAGCCGGTGCGTTCGACAGTGCTGGAAGAGCGAATCCCCGCCAATCTGCGCGGCGGGGACGAGGGGCAGGGCGCCCAGTGGTTTGGCTTGTCCACCCGTGCCCGCATCATTGTCTACAACAAGGTGCGCGTAAAGCGTGAAGATGTCGCTACCTATGAATCGCTGGCCGACCCGATCAACAAGGGCAAGGTCTGCACCCGTTCCGGCAACCATCCGTACATGCTTTCCATGATCGGCTCGATGATCGAGCGCAGCGGTGAAGCGGCGACCGAAAAATGGGCACAAGGGATGGTCGCCAATTTCGCGCGTCCGCCGCAGGGTGGCGATACCGACCAGATCAAGGGCGTGGCCTCGGGCGAGTGCGGCATTGCGGTGGCCAACTCCTACTACTACGCGCGCCTGCTGCGCTCGACGAAGTCCGAAGACCGCGAAATGATGAACAAGGTCGGCTTCGTATGGCCGAACCAGGAGAGCTCCGGGACTCACATCAACGTTGCCGGCGGTGCGGTAGCCAGGTACGCGCCCCATCGCGAGGCCGCAGTGAAATTCCTTGAATACCTCGCCGGTGATGAAGCCCAGGCCTATTTCGCCAACGGCAATAACGAATGGCCGGTGGTCTCATCTGCGGTGCCGAAGAACCCGGTGCTGCAGCAGATGGGCAAATTCAAGACCGAGAACGTATCGATTACTGCCATCGGCAAGAACCAGATCGCGGCCCAGAAGATACTCGATCGCGTCGGCTACAAATAATTTTTTCGCTTTCACTTTTCCATCACTCATGTCGCAGCCAGCCACTCCCTGTTGATAGCCAGCCTGACGATTCAATTCACTATCCACAGAAATATAAAATGAAAAAGAAATCTGCAAAACGCCACGCACTCGAGGCTGGGAAGCGTGCACGGCAAGTCCAGACCTCGGCACAGGCCGAAACGCGCCGTACGTCCAGCCTGCCGCTGGGCGCACTGATGCTTGCTGCATCGGTTTCCGCAACCGCGCAGAACGTCGCTCCGGCCCCCGCTTCCTCAGATCAGGTGATGCCGACTGTGGAAGTGCAGGGCCAGCGCGAAACCCTGAGCAAGGATTCGCTGCGTACGACCACCACCGGCATCGGCAAGGGCACCCAGCAACTGCGTGACATACCGCAGTCGGTGACGGTAATGACCGAGCGCCTGATCGACGACCGCAACCTGGATGATTTCCGTGAAGTGCTGCGCACCACCGCAGGCGTCACGTTCCAGGCCGGCGAAACAGGGGAGGAGGATGTACGCCTGCGCGGCTTTTCGCTGGGCCAGGCCGGCGATATTTATACGGACGGTCTGCGCGACGGCGCGCTGTACGAGCGCGACACCTTCAATAACGATCGCATCGAAGTGCTGAAAGGTTCGGCCTCGATGTTGTTCGGCAAGGGTTCGACCGGCGGCATCGTCAACCAGGTCAGCAAGATGCCTTTCCTGTTTGACCAGCACGAGGTTACCTATACCCTCGGCAGCGGCGACTTGCACCGCTTTACCGGCGACTTCAATATCAAGACGGGCGACGATGCAGCCCTTCGCCTGAATGCGATGGTGCACAATGCGGATAACTGGGGCGCCAAGCAGAAGAAGCTCGGCATCGCACCGACTTACAGTTGGGGCATCGGGACCCGTGACGAGTTCACCGTGGGTCTGTTCCACCTCGATATCGACGGCCGGCCGAACTACAGCAATCCCTGGTTCCTTTCCGGTGGCAATCGCGGCACTATTCTCGAGACGCTGCCGGCCAAGAACTATTACGGTTTCGCCAGTGATTACCTTGATACCCGCGCCACCTACGGCACGCTGGCCCACGTACATCGCTTTGATGACGGCAGCCAAGTCAAGACCCAGGTGCGTCATGGCCGCTACGAGCGCGACTTGTGGGCCAGCGTAATTCAGTTTGCCCCCGGCACGACCAGGGAAAACTTCAGCGACGCCACCGTCCTGCGTCGGGCGCCTAAAGGTCGCACTGCCGTCAGCGACACCACGCAACTGTCGAGTGATTACTCAGGCAAGTTCAACTTCGGCGGCCGCCAGCATGAACTGCTGACAGGGGTCGATTTCTACCAGGAAGACGCCAAGCGCAACAACAGCTTCCCCGGCACCGCGAGTCCGCTGACGACCACGGTTGGCACGCCGAATGATGGCGACTGGCGCGCCGATACGCGGGGAAATCCTGTGTACAACAATTTCGACGCGCGCAACATCGGTCTGTATGCGCAGGACATGGTCAGCATCACCGACACTTTCAAGCTGCTCGGCGGTTTGCGCTTCGACCACTTCACCGCCAAATACAATACCGCGGCCGGTCTGAGCAATGACCGCAGCGAAAGCCTCTGGTCGCCCCGCGTCGGCGCGCTGTTCCAGCCGAGCGACTGGGCATCGTATTACGTGTCCTACGGTACTTCCTACAATACTTCCGGCGACACCTACCAGTTCACTCCGGCCGCGCCGACACCTGGTTCGCAGGCGGAGCGGGACGCCAATACACCGGCGGAGAAGAGCCGCAACTTCGAACTGGGCGGCAAGTGGGAGCTTTTCGAGAAGCGCACTTCGCTCGGTCTCGCCGCGTTTTACAGCGAGAAGTACAACGAGCGCAACACCGACCCGGATACCGCATCCACCCAGCAGCTCCTGTCGGGTAAACGGCATGCAGCGGGCCTGGAGTTCAACCTCGCCGGCCGCATCACGCCGAAGTGGGAAGTGTTCTTCAACCATACCTGGATTCCGCGCGCCAAGATCGACAATAGCAATGTCGCCCTCAACGCGGCAGGCACCGGTCCGCAAGTGCAGGGCGACCGTCCGGGCCTGACGCCAAGGCACAGCGGCAGCCTCTGGACCACGTACCGTATCCTGCCGGATCTTCGCCTTGGCGCCGGCCTGACCTACCGCGGCCAGCAGAACCCGGAGGGTGCACGGCACGTGACGGCAGACAGCTTCACCGTAGTTGATGCAATGGCCGAGTACACGATCAATCAGACGTGGTCCGCCAAGCTGAACGTAACCAACCTGACTGACAAGCTCTATGCCGATTCCCTGTACCGCGGTTTCTATGCGCCTGGCGCACCGCGTCGTGTGGAACTGACGCTGAAAGCGATGTTCTAGGAAATCTCTGATGCTTCTGCACCTGAAGAACGTCCTCTCCCGCGACGAACTGGCGACTGCCCGGGCACTGCTCGGGCAGGGGGCACCGTGGGTGGACGGACGGGTGAGTGCGGGCGGCCAGGCGGTTGCCCGCAAGAACAACGAGCAACTGGCACAGGACAGCGATGTCTCTCGCCAGCTGCAGTCGTTGATCCTGGCTGCGGCGCAGCGCGACCCGCTGTTCTTTTCCGCAGCCCTGCCGCGCAAGATCTTCAATCCGCTGTTCAATCGTTATCGTGGCGACAGCAATTATTACGGCGCGCATATAGACGGCGCCGTGCTTTATTCCCGCAACCCCGCGCAATGGGTACGCACCGACTTGTCCTGCACCTTGTTCCTGTCCGAGCCTGACGAATACGATGGCGGCGAGCTGGTAATGCAGGACCCGCAGGGCGAGCGCCGCATCAAGCTGCCGGCCGGTGACCTGGTGCTCTATCCGGGCACGACCCTGCACCAGGTGACACCCGTGACACGGGGAACGCGCCTGGCAAGCTTCTTCTGGATCGAAAGCATGGTGCGCGGTAGCGACCAGCGTCAGCTGCTCTTCGAGATGGACATGGCGCTGCTGAAACTGCGCGACTCTCTTGGAGAACAGGAGCCTTCAGTGGTGCAGCTGACCGGCACTTACCACAACCTGTTGCGGATGTGGGCGGATACGTGAGCGGACTTCCCTCCGTTGAACCCATCCCCGAGGGTGTTGTAAGCCTTGAGGATCATGAACGGCATGCGACCCAACGCCTGGATGCCAATGCGCTAGCCTATTTCTGCGGGGGCGCCGCCGATGAGATCACGCTCCGTGCCAACCGGGTCGCCTGGGACGGCATCCAGTTGTCGTCCCGGGTGTTGCGCGATCTGGTCGGAGGCCATACGCGCACGGCCTTGTTCGGCCGCACGCTAGCTCACCCCATCCTGCTGGCCCCGGTGGCGTTTCAGCGCATGGCGCATCGTGATGGCGAAATGGCGACCGCCTACGCGGCCAGCATGCAGGGCGCGGGACTGGTGCTGAGTTCGCAGGCGAGCGTGCTGCTTGAAGATGTGGCACTCGCCGTATTGGCTGAACGGCAGCGCGGACCGCTGTGGTTTCAACTCTATTTTCAGCACGATCGCGGTTTTACCGAAGAACTCGTGCGCCGTGCCGAAAATGCCGGATACGAAGCGCTGGTGGTTACCATCGACGCCTCCAGCAGCGGCGTACGGGACCGGGAGCGCCGCGCAGGCTTCAAGTTGCCATCGGGCATATCCGCAGTCAATCTTGCCGGCCTGCCGGCCGCCAAGCCATTCATGCTGGAAGCAAATCAGAGCCGCATGTTCGATGCACTATTGAAGACTGCTCCGACCTGGAAAGACATCGAATGGCTGCGTGGCATCACGCGTTTGCCGATCATTCTCAAAGGGATCATGCATCCCGCAGATGCGCAGCTTGCGGCGCACCATGGCGCGGATGGCGTCATCGTCTCGAACCACGGCGGCCGGACGCTAGATACCCTGCCTGCAACAGCGGCCGTGCTGCCCAGGATTCGTGCCGCGGTGGGGCCGCAATTTCCGCTACTGGCCGATGGAGGCATCCGGCGCGGCACCGATGTTTTGAAGGCGATTGCACTGGGCGCCGATGCGGTCCTGATCGGACGTCCCTATATATTTGGCCTGGCCAACGCAGGAGCCATGGGCGTATCGCATGTGGTAAGACTGCTTCGCGATGAGCTGGAAATCGCCATGGCCTTGTGCGGCTGCGCCACACTGGCCGAGATCAATTCGGATGCATTATTCAGCTGAGCCTCTGGTATCGATGACATGTCATGTCAAAAAACTTAGATGCTTTTTCTTCCGAACTCGATGTTTCTTTCTTTCGTCAAGGTTGATGCTGCAGTCATGGATTGATGAACAGTTGTCGGATGGCGAACGCAACTTGGCCAAGTGCAAAACACGTGGTCTCATGCCATGACCCTCTTGGGTTTGGCAACGGGACAGCGGTTGCCCATAAGCCCATCGCCGCCAATAACTAGAGCGGATTGCCGGTGAATGGTCGGCCGCCTCGGCTTGCCCTGGGCACTTGGCCGCGTTGTTCGTCGCTGGTGTGGCCCGCCACACGGGGCTCCTTGCGCCTTGCCCTGCATCCCAGGGCAAACCGATTCTTCCATACATCCACCTGCAATCCGCTCTAATCTTTCACGCAAAGTCCCTGCTGTGAAATTGCAGCCGCCCTAACAATCCTGACATGTCCACCAGCCGGCTGGCCACCAGGTGATGCACATTGCTTTCACATTGCCATACGCCATACACACCTAGCAGCTGCGATCCAAGCAATTCCCTGCGGTAGCGTTCGATCAGCGCCGGCCATACGATGACATTGACCAGTCCGGTCTCGTCCTCGATCGTGACGAACATGGTGCCGTTGGCCGTCTGCGGGCGCTGGCGAACCGTGACAATGCCGCATGCTCGTGCAAGCTGGCGATCCGCGAAGGTATGCAATGTCTCCGCGGGCAGGAAACGCTTTGCCGCCAGCGAGGCACGCAGCAGGGCCAGTGGATGCCTGCCGAGCGTGAGGCCGGTGGAGTGATAGTCCGCCACAATGTCTTCTCCTTCGGTTGGCGCAGCAAGCCGCACCGGTTCTTCTTCGATGCCTGCCGTCTTGAGCAGCCCCTTGTCCGGCTCGGATGTCACTGCATGCCACAGCGCCTGGCGCCGATGCCCGGCCAGCGCCTCCAGGGCATTGGCATTGGCCAGCATCTCCAGGTCATGCCGCGTCAGCTGCGCGCGCAGAGCCAGATCCGCCAAGTCCCGGAAAGACCTGACCGCGCGTGCTTCTTCAATACGCCAGCCCGTCTCGCGGGACAAGCCGCGAACCATGCTGAAACCCAGGCGCACCGCAGGCTGGCCTTGGGGCGGCGTTGCCATCGCGCCGGTTTTTTGCATGACATCAGGTAGCTGCATGGCCGCCTCTCCGTCGGACCATTCCAGCCTGGCATCCCAGTCGCTGTAACGGATATCGACCGGACGTACCGTGACCTTGTGGCGACGGGCATCCTGGACCAGTTGTGAAGGCGAATAGAAACCCATCGGCTGGCTGTTCAGGAGCGCAGCCAGAAAGGCAGCCGGTTCATGGCATTTGATCCAGGAACTCGCATAGGCCAGCAAGGCAAAGCTTGCCGCATGGCTTTCAGGAAAGCCATACTCGGCGAAGCCGTGAATCTGCCGCACGATGGCGTCGATGAACTCCTCCTCGTAGCCATTTTTTTTCATGCCGGCTATGAGCTTGTCCTGGAATTTCCCGATGTCGCCCTTGCGCCGCCATGCCGCCATCGCGCGCCGCAACTGATCGGCTTCCCCGGCGGTGAAGTCGGCCGCCAGAATGGCGATCTGCATGACCTGTTCCTGGAAAATGGCAACGCCAAGCGTGCGCGACAAGGCCTGCCTGATCTTCTCGCTGGGGTAGGTGACCGGCTCCAGTCCCTGCCGGCGACGCAGATAGGGATGCACCATGCCTCCCTGGATCGGGCCCGGGCGCACGATCGCCACCTGAATCACCAGATCATAAAACTCCCTGGGACGCAGGCGCGGCAGCATGGTCATCTGCGCCCGGCTTTCGATCTGGAACACGCCGATGGTGTCGGCCCTGGAAATCATGGCGTAAGTGGCCGGATCTTCGCGCGGGATGTCCGGCAGGCTGAAGGGCTCGCCGCGCAGGTCGGTGATGAAATCCAGCGCACGGCGGATCATGCTGAGCATGCCCAGTGCGAGAATGTCGACCTTGAGCAGGCCCAGCGCATCGATGTCGTCCTTGTCCCATTGCACCACGCTGCGATCCTTCATCGCGGCATTTTCAATCGGCACAAGCCGGGAAAGCTTGCCGCGCGCGATGATGAAACCGCCAGGATGCTGCGACAGGTGGCGGGGAAAACGCATCAGTTTTTCGGCGATGTCGGCCCATTGCACGGCCATTGGCGATTCCTTCTCCATCCCGCATTCGGCAAAGCGCTCGGCCAGGCTGTTCTTGCCGTCCCACCAGCGGTGCGACTTCGCGACCTGGTCGACGATGCCCAGATCCACGCCAAGGGCCTTGCCGACATCGCGCAGCACGCTGCGCGGCTTGTAGCTGATGACGACCCCGGTCAGGGCCGCGCGCAGCCGTCCGTACTTGTTGTAAATGTACTGGATGACTTCTTCCCTGCGCTGGTGTTCGAAATCGACATCGATGTCCGGCGGTTCATCGCGCTCTCTTGAGATGAAGCGCTCGAAAAGCAGGGTGCTGCGCGAAGGATCGACCTCGGTGATGCCCAGGCAATAGCAGACCACCGAATTGGCGGCGGAACCGCGCCCCTGACAGAGAATGCCCGCGCTGCGCGCAAAGCGCACGATGTCGTACACGGTCAGGAAATAGGGCTCATAACGCTTCTCCTCGATCAGGCTGAGCTCGTGTTCGAGTTGCTGCTGCACTGCCGGGGGGATGCCGTTGATAAAGCGCTCCATGGCGCCGGCATAGACTTCTCGCCGCAGATAGGCGACGGGTGTATAGCCAGGGGGGACGAGTTCGTCCGGATATTCATAGCGCAGTTCATCGAGCGAGAATGTGCACAGTTCGGCGATGCGCAAGGTTTCCGCCAGAGCGGCAGCCGGATAGATATTGGCCAGCCGCAGCCGCGAGCGCAGGTGTTGCTCTGCATTCGGCGCAAGGTCGTAGCCGCATTCGGCAATCGATTTGCCAAGTCGGATGGCGGTCAGCGTATCCTGCAGCGGCTTGCGCGAGCGCACATGCATGCAGACGCTTCCGGCGGCGACGATCGGCAGGCCCGCCCGGCCGGCGGCTTGATTGACAACGGCGCGATGGCGGTCATCACCGGGATGAAGGAGCAGTGTCAGTCCGACCCAGGCGCGTGACGGAAATGCGCGCGCCATCCATTCCGCCTGCCAATCCAATTCATCGGCTGCAATGCCGGGTGGGGGCAGCAGAATGGCAAGGCAGCCTGGCATGCCGCGCAAGTGAGCATAGTCCTGTGGCGGCGAAGTGAAGTCTTCCAGGGTAAGGCGGTAAGTTCCTTTCTGCGTGCGCGTGCGAGCCAGGGTAATCAGTTCCGACAGATTGCCGTAGCCATCCCTGTCGGTGGCGAGCAGGCTCAGTCTGAATGCGGGGCGGCCGTCCGCATGCGCCAGCTGGAAGACGCTGCCGATGATCAGATGCAGCCCGCACTGCCTGGCTTCGCCATGGGCACGCACCACGCCGGCCAGCGAGCATTCATCGGTCAGCGCCAGGGCTGCGTAACCGAGCTGCGAGGCTCGCAGCACGAGTTCCTCGGGATGAGAGGCGCCATGCAGGAAAGTGAAATTCCAGAGGCAGTACAGCTCGGCATATGCGGGCAGTAGAGGAGAGGACGGGCTGGAGAACTTTGGCGACTGGTCAAGACTCACGTTGGCTTGAATTTATACTGTATAAAAATACAGTATAAAACGGCAAGCTGTCTTTTTGTCAATGTAAATCTGCTATTGCCAATGGATGTTGCATACCCGCGTCATGCACATGTCGCCTGCGTCGATGGCATGCCATGCCGCGCCGCCGGTAGCTCCTCCTTCACAGGCTGTCGCCTGCCCACTTGCCCTTTGCCGCTTCAACCGAACAGGCCCTGAAGAAACCAGCAGATTTCCATGCCGTGCCGCTCCCGGTATATCCAGTAGAAATTCGAGTTTTCTGCCTGCGCGACAAAATAGTCGCGCATGATCAGCCTGCCATCCCACCAGCCGCATTCAATGCGTTCCGGCCCTTTCACCATGCGCAGAGGCGAACCGTAGTAGGGCCGCTCATTGCGCACGATCAGTTCGACCGGTTGCTTGAGCAGCCAGAACGGCCTTTCCGCGTAATGCACATTTCGGCCGGCCGCACTTTCCGCGGCATGGCCAGGCGTCCATGCATTGGCAATTTCCGGGCGATGGTCTGCCTGCGGCGACGGGGCCAGAACGCCATGGTCGCCCAGCCTTGCCTTGAGCAGTTCCAGCAGGCGGTGAAAGTCGGCCGGTGCTCCGCCGGGTTCGGGAAACAGTGATTCGGTGGGCGGCAGCATCGGGGAAATCTGTGCCACTTCGAGCCGAAGCCCGATGACTGGAGCGATGAGCTCGACGCGGGCCAGCCTTTCCTTGAGCAGTCGCGTCAGGTGCTCCTCCTGCCATACCGGCGCGGCCAGTGCGATCTCCAGCGGCGTCGGCGCAATTGCGGTGCGGCCGCGTTCATGTTCGAGCAGCAGGAGGAAGCGCGATACCGCGAGCTGCCGGGCAACCAGCCAGCCGGTCATTTGCAGCAGCAGGCGCCGCGCGGCGAACAAGGCGGAATCGGCATGCTCGATGCGATCGGGCAGTTCCAGCCGGGCGGCAAAGCTCTGCGGCGGCTGCACCCAGTCGTGCAGTTCGGCAGCTTGTCCATAGGCGCGATCGAGCGCATCCAGCACGCTTTTGTCGCAGCGTCGCTGCAAGCCGGCGCGCGGCAGCTTGCGCAGGTCGCCAAGCGTCTTGCAACCGATGCCTTCCAGCCATTGCAGGTAAGGCTGCACTTGCGGCAGCAGCATGCAGGGCAGGGCGTCGAGACGGCGCATCATGTTCCCCATGCGTATCATCCGACGCCGTGCCGGCCTGCGGCCGGAACGGGCACAGGCCAGCAACCAGGCACCTTGCGCGGTTGGTGCCATGCTCAGCTGCGGCGTGAAGCCGAGCACGAGCATGCTATGACGCACCAGGCGGGACAGCGCCAGGCGGCCGCCGAATGCGCGCAGGCTGGCGGTGACATCGAGCAGCAGACTGCAGCGTTCGGCGAAAGCCACTTCCGGGGTGTACTGCAAGAGAGCAAGCGCGATGCTGTCGAGCGCTTCCCGTTCCCTGGTTTCGTCACGTTCATGCAACGTCGCATCCGGACAAATAGTCTGCACGCCGGCGCGGCGCATGCCGATACGCACGCCGGCATGCGCTGCTTGCGGACTCATCGCCATTACATATTCACGATGGATGAGCACATGCTTGCCCGGCTCGCTCCAGCACGGCCGCAGGGCTTCAAGCGGAAACAATGGCAGGTGTATGCCGATCCAGGAGCGCATCCGTTTTCCCGTCTTGCGTCAATTGACAGGATGAGCTTGCGCCTGGGCGGCAATCGCCTCGGTGAGGCTGGCACCTTGCGCGCGTGCCCCGGCCTGTCCAGCATGGCTGGTCCGGTGGCGGGAAGACGGGTCTTGCGGGATGTTGAATGGATGAGGCACCGCAGGCATGTCGTTCATGCTCAGGTGAAGCGGATCGTCACGGTGCGGACCACGGCGCTTGAGGATCTGGATCTGCACGCCGTCGGCGGCGGGACGCAGCGCCAGCCGCAGCGGAGCGGGTGAGGCATCCTGCATGCAGGCCAGCGGCCGCATCAGCCAGAACAAGGTATCGCTTCCCTGCGCCGCGAGATGAAGGCGTCGCAGCGAGTCGGTGCGCACATGCGATTGCCAGAAGATGAGGGCGCCGCAACTGCGGTTGCTGAGAATCTGTTCCGCGCTCCACAGCGCGTCCGCACTGCGCTCAGCCTGAATCCAGAGCAGGCTGCCGAGCGGCAGACCCCAGTTTGCCCAGGCGGAGATATGGGGCAGATGCGGTGGCTGCACGAGGGCGATACGGCGCTTGCCGGCAACCGCTTTCAAAGCGGGGCGCAGCAGCCGCATTTCTCCAATGCCCGGCTGCTCCATCAGTAGTTCGATCAGACCTGCCTTCGGCCAGCCGCCATTCGGCAATTCCTGATCAAGAAGCGGATGACCCGTGGATGTGACTGCGCAATGTCCTGATGCCATCTGGTCGGCGCGCCACACCGCGTGAGGCAGGGAGGGGAAACCTCCATCGAGCAGCCTTGCAGCGGAAACTAATGTGGACATGCGGACCTCCTAGTATTTTCACGGCGATGCCAGGCATCAATTTATACTGTATAAATATACAGTATAACGTGGAGACAGCTTAGTCAAATTTGTCATGTGATTGATCTGTCTTTATATTTTTTTAAAGAGTCTTGTGTCCTATGCAACCCCATGTCACCTCTCTCGGCCTGCTGATCAAGCCGAATCCCGCCGATGCCTTCGAATATCCGCATCACATTGATCGCGCCAGTCTGGATGCTCTGCCGTCGAAGCCCGGCATCTACATCTTTCGAGATGAAAACGACCGGCCTCTTTACATCGGCAAAAGCATCAATATCCGCACGCGCGTGCTGTCCCATCTGCGTACGCCCGAGGAAGCGCGCATGCTGCAGCAGAGCAGTTATGTCGAATTCCAGCGCACGGCGGGCGATATCGGCGCGTTGCTGCTGGAGTCGCGCCTGATCAAGGAAATGCAGCCGCTGCATAACAAGAAGCTGCGACGCACGCGCGAGATGTGTTCATTGCGCCTTGGAGCCCATGTGAAGTCGATGCCCGAAGTGGTGTATGCGCGCGATCTCGATTTTGCCTGCACGACCGACCTCTACGGCTTGTTCGCCACGCGCAGGGCCGCGCAGGAGAAGCTGCGCGAAATCGTCGAGATGCAGATGCTGTGTCCTGCGTTGACCGGACTGGAAGCATCCATGCGGGGCAGGGCCTGCTTTGCCCACCAGATATCGCGCTGCCTTGGCGCCTGCGTTGGTGTCGAGACGGCGCAGGAACATTACCGGCGCCTCAAGGCTGCGCTGAATGAAATGCGCGTCATGATCTGGCCTTATGAAGGTGCCATGGGTATTGTCGAGGAATGCGACGGCTGGAAGCAGACCCATGTGGTGGACCACTGGGCCTATCTCGGCTCGATTGATCACGCCAAGGGGGCGAAGCCTGTCAAGCGCCCGGCCAGGCGGGCATTTGATGTCGATACTTACAAGATACTGGTCAAGCCCATGCTGCGCGGTGAATTGTTCGTACAGCCGGTTCAGCTCTGAAATCAAGGAGCCAGACAACCAGGCGCGCTACCGATCCTGAAAAGATTCAAAGATGGTATGCCTTCTGGAAGCGGCGGCGCATGGCGATCGGCGCAGATGAAAGCGAAATGAAAAAGCCGTGCGCCGGTATGTGCCGGGCACGGCCTTGGCCGGTATGGCGGTTGCGTTTATTTCGATGCGCCGCCTGTGGTGCCGCCGGTGCTGCCTGCACTGCCGCCGGAAGGCGAAGTCGTGCTGCCTGTGGAACCGGTAGTGCCACCAGTTGTGCTGCCAGCGCTTCCGCCGGTGCTGCCTGCGCTGCTGGAGCTGGTATCGCTGCCAGTGCTACCTGCGCTGCCGGTCGTACCGGTTGTGCCGCCGCTGCTGCCCGGAGTGCTCGATGCTCCGCCTGCGGAGCCGCCGGTACTTCCTGCGCCGCCAGCAGCGCCTGCGCTCGATGCATCGCTGCCTGTGCTGCCCGTACCACCCGGCGTTGCGCCAGTGGTGCCGCCGGCAGTGCTTCCGGTGCTTCCGGCTGCGCCAGGTGTTGTAGCGCCAGCGCTGCTATCAGTGCTACCGGTGCTGCCTGCCGCACCAGTGCTGCCTGTTGTTCCGCCGGTGGCGCCGGTGCTGCCGGCTGCCCCAGTGCTGCTGCTGGTGCTGCCAGCACCAGCGCCAGCAGTGCCGCCATCTTTCTTGTCGCAAGCACCCAGGGTCAGCGTGGCTACGAGCGCCGCGAGCAATACTGAATATTTCATGTCGGTTCCTCTCAAGAAAATATAGTTGTAAGCAAGTACACGGCCATTGGAGAAACTTGGTTGGCTTAAGTGCCTGCACAAGTCTTGATAAACCTCAATGTGAATATGATTTTTTCAACAGCAGAATAAGATTTCGGCTTCTGCATTAGCGGGAACAAAGCACCGGTAAAGAGAAAGCCTTTCCATAGAGCCGTCCCGAATTTTCCTTCTGCAGTGAATGGGTGAACTGCAGAAGGAAAGCCTTATTACCGTGCCCGAGAAGGTAATGGTGAAGATGGAGCCGGGCAAGCAAGAGCAGCAGCCACCTGCATTGGCATTACATACGGCGACATACGGCGCCACTATGGCGACGCATGACGTTGTGCGTCCTGCAGCAACTGCTCAGGCAGCCTTGACATAATCCCTCAGAAAGGTCTTGGTCTGCCGATCGGGGAAAACGATGGTCACCTTGTCGCCGGCCGATGAAACCACGCGGCCTTCTCCGTATTTGGGAACGCGTACGGCCGTACCGACATCCGGTAACGGATCCTTGTCGTCGTGCAGCGGGGGCGGCGCATGGTCGCGTACGTGTTCCGGACTCAGCGCCTGCTCCGGAGGCTGCCGGCAATTGTCGCAACTGCCGCAGCGCGACCAGTCGGCCTGCTCCGCGAAGTAATCAATCAGCACCTTCCAGCGGCAGAATCCGGTCTGCGCATAAAACACCATGCGTTCCAGTGCTTCATGATCCCTCGCACTCTTGTCGCGGTAGGTTTCCACCAGCCTTGCCAAATCTTTGGACTTCGCACGGATGCCGGTAACACGGTAGGCCAGTTCCTCGTTCTGCTCCATCAGTTCACCATCCCTGAGCAGTTTGAGCGAAACCTGCAGGCGCGTATCCGACAGCTCTTCCAGCTCTTCATGCAGACGCGCGAAGGAGACGAAGCCGCCATTGGCCGTCAAGGATTGCAAGACCGAATAAACCGAACTCAGATCGTCAACGCCCGGATAACGCCGGGCCAGGAAGAACTGCTGCACCTGCTTGTCCTTCGCATGGTAGAGCAGTATGCAATCTGCCGGTTCGCCGTCGCGCCCCGCGCGTCCCGACTCCTGGTAATACGCCTCCAGGTTGCCCGGTATCTGAAAGTGAACCACGAACCGGATGTCCGCCTTGTCAATGCCCATGCCGAATGCGTTGGTAGCGACCATGATGCGGCTTTCTCCATTCATGAACGCATCCTGGTTCTGCGAACGCACTTTGGCTGACAGTTGGCCATGATAGTAGGTGACGCTTTCGCCGGCCGCCTGCAGCGCTTCATGCACTTCTTCGACCGCCTTCACCGTCGCCGCGTAGATGATGCCCGCGCCTTGCTCCTCTCGCGCCAGACGGATGATCTGACTCAGCTTCTCCGCGTCGTCGGTCACCGCAATGGACCGATAGTGAAGATTTGACCGGTATATGCCGGTATTTATGACATGCATGTCATCAAGATCGAGTTGCTTGACGATGTCATCCACGACTTCCTGCGTCGCGGTTGCCGTCAGTGCCAGCACGGTCGGATTTCCCAATGCCTTGATGGCTGCGCCAAGGTTCAGAAAGGCCGGGCGGAAATCATGCCCCCACTGTGAAATGCAATGGGCTTCATCAATGACGAACAGGCTGATCTTGTTATGAGAGATGGTATCGATGAAATCGGGATCGGAGAGCCGCTCGGGCGTGACGAACACAAATTCGTGATCCGCCTGCTTGATGCTTTCGAGAATGGATGCTTCTTCACGCGTGCTCAAGGTGCTGTTGACCTCGGCTGCGCCAACGCCGGCATTTTCCAGCTTGGAGGCCTGATCCTTCATCAGCGAGATAAGAGGCGAGACGACCAGGGTCATCCCCGGCATCTTCAGTGCCGGCAGTTGGTAGCACAACGATTTGCCTGCTCCGGTAGGCATGATCGCCAGGGTATGGCAGCGATGCAGCACGTTGTCGATCACTTCCTTCTGTCCTGGACGCAGTTCTTCGATACCGAAGGTTTCATTCAGCGTCTCGTGCAGCTCGGCCTTGGATATTTTTGTGTGCGGACGCCGCGCCATGGAAGAGGGCGACATTTTTCGTCCGCCGCTTCTTGTCGACGGCGAGGTATGAATAGACATGAATCAGCAGCTCCGAGTCAATTTGATGCGATGCCCGATGCAGCATTCATGCCTAGACCATCGATGCTGAAATGCATCTTTTTCCTATGAAAAACCTCTCTCGGAGCCCGCATGGCGGAGATGGGAAAAAACTAAAATTTATTCATCCATGCCCATCATATCGGTTACAATGCCACGACCGATTGAAGTTTGAACTAGTAGTGCAGTATTTGTCTGTCATTTCTTTCTTGCTTCAAAGGATCGACCCGGGCGCAAGCCCAATTTAACTGATAGGAATGTAAGTAATGGCAACAGGTACTGTTAAGTGGTTCAACGACGCTAAAGGCTTTGGTTTCATCACTCCGGACGAAGGCGGCGAAGATCTGTTCGCGCACTTCTCCGCGATCCAGTCCAATGGCTTCAAATCGCTCAAGGAAAACCAGCGCGTTTCTTTCGAAGTCACGACTGGCCCGAAGGGCAAGCAGGCTTCCGCGATCCAGCCGCTGTAATAGCCAGCTGATCCAAGCGCAATGAAAAACCCCGGCATGCCGGGGTTTTTTTCTGGGTGCGCCATTCGTCGATACCCTTATCATTGATCCGGAGCGATGTTCCTGTCCTGCACCGTATCTTCCGAGAGTAAGCTCAATTTGCGTTATCCGTCATTGACTTCCGCCAGTAATCGGGCGCGGCATAAGCATGCCGCAGGAAATCGACAAACGCCCGAATGCGCAGCGGAAGATGGCGCCGCTGTGCAAATACTGCATAGATGTCATTGCCCGGCGCGGCAAATTCGTCGAGTACCGTGACAAGCTGGCCGGCCTCGATCGCGCTCCCCACTTCCCACATCGACCGCCACGCCAGCCCCTTGCCTGACAGCGCCCATTCATGCAGGACCGCACCGTCATTGCACACCATGTTTCCGACTACCTTCAAGGTGACATTCTTGCCGTTTTGACGAAAGGTCCAGCCGCGCTGGCTACCCTCGCTGCTCATGGCAAGACAGTTGTGCTTGGCAAGATCATCCAGCGACATGGGCATTCCATGACGCTTCAGATAAGCGGGCGAGGCCACGACAACGCGCTTGTTGTCGGCGAGTTTGACGCCGATCAGGTTCGAGTCCGACAATGCCGCGATGCGGATGGCAACATCAATGCCTTCCCCAATCAGATCCACTACCCGGTCATTGAGATTCAGTGTCACCGCCACATCACGATGCTCCGCGAGGAACGAGGGGAGCAGCGGAGCAACATGCTGGCGGCCGAAACCGGCAGGCGCGGAAATCAGCAGATGGCCGCTGGCCCTTGCGCTGCGTTCGGATACCGCGGACTCCGCATTTTCAAGATCGGCAAGGATCTTCTGGCAATCTTCGAGAAAGGCAATTCCTTCGTTGGTGAGTGCAATCTTGCGGGTGCTGCGCTGGAGCAGCTTGACGCCAAGCCGTTCTTCCAACGCGTCCAGCCTGCGCCCAATCATCGCAGGCGCAATCCCTTCCGCCCGTGCCGCTGCGGAAAGACTGCCCTTGGCGGCGACATCCACAAAGGTCGAAATTTGCTTGAACTGATCCATGCCGGGAAGATAGGAGATTTGATATTAAAACGCAATAATAAAGTGATTATTCGTTCGGCCTTTGCTTAATTATATTTAATATACTCATGCATGCCGAGAATGCATTGAGTAGTGGAAAGTGGTCCGTTCCCAAGGCATTTCTCCGCTTCACCAAACAACATCATGGAGATCATATCAATGACAGGCTGGCAAATCGCTCTCGTAGGTATTGCGGCTTTTTGTGCGGGCGCGATGAATTCGGTGGCTGGCGGCGGCACCTTTTTTTCCTTTCCCGCCTTGCTGGCTGTCGGCGTGCCGCCGGTCGCGGCAAACGCCAGCAATTCGGTGGCGCTGTGGCCGGCAAGCCTGTCGGGCGCATGGGCTTATCGCAAGGAACTGTCACGCTACAAGCGTTACCTGATTCCCATGGGAATCGTCTCCTTCATCGGCGGCATCGGCGGCGGGTTGCTGCTGCTGGCCACCCAGGACGCAACCTTTTCCAAGCTCATTCCCTGGTTGCTGCTGTTTGCCACGATCCTCTTCGCCTTCTCCGGGAAAATTTCATCATGGCTGCGCGGTCCGGAGTCCGGCAAGCCCGGCAACAGTCCGACTTCGCTGGCCGGGCAGGCGGTGGTATCGGTCTATGGAGGCTTTTTCGGTGCAGGCATGGGCATCCTGATGCTGGCCAGTCTCGCCATGGCCGGACACGACGACGTTCACGAGATCAACGCCATCAAGAATCTGCTGTCGGCCATTATCTACAGCGTGACGGTACTGACGTTTGTCGCAGCAGGCGCCGTCAACTGGCCTTATACCCTGATCATGCTGGCCACGGCAACGCTGGGCGGTTACTGGGGCGCGACCATCGCCCGCCGGATTCCCGCGCTGTGGCTACGTCGCTTCATCATCACGGTGGGCATGCTGCTGACGCTCTTCTACTTTTACAAGACCTTGTAAGGGACGCTCCGCTGTCTCCTCGGCATGCGGCATGCGGCATGCGGCCAAATTCCGAAAGCGCTTAAGCGCCCTCAATACAGCGCGCCACCATGCAGGCAAGCTATCAGGCCAAGGGGGTGATATGAATCTGCGCTCGATCGAAGCCGATGCCTTGCTGCTCGCGTACGCGGATGCGTACGCGGAGCCGGCGGCGCATGATCGCGGCAAGCTGGAGGCGGCATTGCTGCATCCGCTGACCGTGGCAGCCGCAGGCGCCGCCGATATTGCAGACATCGCGGTGGCATACATGCGCGGCATGCTGGAGTATGCGCCGTTTCCCCGGTCGAATGCCCAGGCAGGCCTGCTCGCCATGGAGCTCTTCCTGCTGCAGAACGGCTGGAACATCACCGCTCCGAATGAAGCACAGCGGCAGATGATGCACAGGCTGGAAGCCGGGCAGTGCTCCGACCGGGAGTTCGCGGACTGGCTGCGTCTAAGCCTTTAAAGCGATACCAGAGTCTTCAAAGCGACTTCACATAGGCGCGGATACCGGCAAGCAGCATCTCGACCGCCATGGCCGTGAGTATCAACCCCATCAAGCGTTCGAACGCCGTCATGACGCGAGGGCCAAGCACCCGCTGCATGCGTTCCGCGCTCAGCAATACCACCAGCCAGATGGCGGCGACGGACAGCAGAACACCCGTATGCAGCATCATTTCCATGGTGGTACTGGAGGAAAAGAGCAGGACCGTCACCAGCGCGGAAGGCCCTGCCAGCGCCGGAATGGCCAGCGGCACAATGAATGGCTCGCCGGTTTCACCGCCATCGCCCAGCACGCCTCCGGGCTGCGGGAATACCATGCGCAGTGCGATCAAGAACAGGATGACGCCGCCGCCGATCCGCAGTGCGATATCGGTGAGCTGCAAGGCGTTGAGAAAATGCCTCCCGAAGAACATGAAGACCAGCAGAAGCAGGAACGCGATCAGGCATTCCCGGACAATGACCTTGCCCCGCCGTTCCGGCGGCACATGAGCCAGGGCGCTTGCAAACAGGGGCACGTTGCCGAACGGATCAGTGACAAGCAAGAGAATGATGAACGACTGGAAGAAATTCTCGGTCATGGCGTTAATCTCTTTCTTGAAATGTTCTTATAGAGTGATGTCTCGGAACGAGAGAGCCCTGTCAAGCCGGCGAATGGCGTAGCATGCCATAAAGACCGCAAAACAAAATACGGATGAGACATGCGATCCACCGAATCAAAAAAGAAGTCGCGCCGCCGCTTCCTGCTCGGCGGACTGGGTGTGGCCGGCGCCCTCATTGTCGGCTGGGGAGTGATGCCGCCCCGGCAGCGCCTCCATATGTCCAATCCCTTGCCCGCAAAAGCAGGCGAAGTGATGCTCAATGGCTGGATCCGGATGGCGCGCGACGGCACGGTCACTGTCGCCATGCCGCAGTGCGAGATGGGGCAGGGCGTGTTCACCGCCTTGCCGATGCTGGTCGCGGAAGAACTTGATGTGCCGCTGGAACAGGTAAGGATCGAGCAGGCTCCGGTCGATCGCATTTTCGGGAACATGGCAGTCTTGACCGACAGCCTGCCGTTTCATCCGGATGGAGCCGGAACCTTCAAGGAGACCGCGCGCTGGTTCACCGGCAAGGCTGCGCGCGAACTCGGCCTGATGATCACCGGTGGTTCGACCTCTGTGAAGGATGCATGGATGCCGATGCGCGAGGCGGGCGCCGCGGCGCGCGCAATGCTGGTGGCCGCCGCCGCCGCGGAGTGGAATGTCGATGCCCAGACATGCCGTACCGAGAACGGCGCGGTCATCCATGCCGGCGGCAGGCGCGCTGCTTATGCCGACCTGGCAGAGAAGGCGCTGAACTCAAGGCCCGCCGCGGTAAGGCTCAAGCGCCCCAATCAATTCAGGCTGATCGGTACCGCACAGCCGCGCCGCGATTCCGCGGCCAAGGTCAATGGCTCCGCTGCGTTCGGCATGGATGTCCGTCCCGAGGGGATGGTGTATGCCGCAGTCAGAATGGCGCCGGCCATCGGCGGATCCATGCGCAGCGCAAGAACCGACGCGGCCAAGGCCATGCCCGGCGTGCTGGATGTGATCAATTTTTCCGGCGCCGCGCCCGGCATGGCAGGGCTGGCCGTGCTGGCCAGGACTTACTGGCAGGCGAAGCAGGCGGCGATGGCTTTGATGATCGACTGGGATGCCGGTCCGCACGAGGCTTTATCAACGCAAAGCGTGTTCCGGGAACTGGAGCAGCGCATCGATGCGGAATCCGGCTACGTATATCACGAAGCGGGGACGCCTGATCCGATGAAGACGGGCGTCAAGACCGTGCAGGCGGAATACCGGGCGCCATTCCTGGCGCATGCAACCATGGAACCGGTCAATTGCACAGCGCTTGTCAAGGAAGGCAAGGTCATTCTCTGGGTCCCCACGCAAGTGCCCAGCCTGGCCATCAATGTCGCCGCCAGCATCGCCAAAACATCCGTCGAGAAGGTGGAGCTGAACGTGACTTACATCGGCGGCGGCTTCGGCCGACGGCTGGAGACCGACATGATTGCCCAGGCGGTCTCGATTGCCGCGCAGGCAAACGGCGTGCCGGTGCAGGTGATATGGAGCCGCGAGGACGACATGGCGCATGACATGTACCGGCCTGCCGCGCTGGCGCGTTTCACTGCGGTGCTGGACAAGGCCGGCAGTGTGGTGAGCTATCGAAACAAGCTGGCCTCCGGGGCGATCACGCATCAAGTGCTCGCACGTACGATCGGCTACGAGGGCGTGGGGCCCGACAAGACCACGGCTGAAGGCGCATTCGACATGCCCTACGAGTTCAGCCATCAAAGCATTGCGCATGTGACCGTGCCAACGCCTGTCCCGCTCGGATACTGGCGTTCGGTCGGTCATTCGCACAATGCGTTTTTCAAGGAAAGCTTCATCGATGAACTGGCACATGCCGCCGGCAAGGATGAAGTGGAATTCCGCCGCGGCCTGCTGCAGCGGCATCCATACCATCTGGCGGTACTGGATGCGGCGGTGGCGCAGGCCGGCAAGCCGGGACCGGGCAGGGCGCACGGCGTGGCGCTGCATGCTTCATTCGGATCCATCGTGGCGCAGGTGGCGGAAGTCTCCATGGAAGGCAATGACATCCGGGTGCACAAGGTGACTTGCGCCATCGATTGCGGCCTCGCCGTCAATCCCAACATCATTGCGCAGCAGATGGAGTCGGGGATCGTGTTCGGGCTGAGCGCCGCCCTGTTCGGGGAAGTGACGATCAAGAACGGCAGGGTGCAGCAGCAGAATTTCCACGACTATCCGGTACTGAGAATGAATCAGGCCCCGGAAGTCCATACCATCGTGATGAAAAGCGCCGCGCCGCCGGAAGGCGTGGGCGAACCCGGTACGCCGCCGATCGCGCCCGCCGTCGCCAATGCGGTATTCAAGCTGACCGGCCGGCGACTGCGCAGCCTGCCGCTCAAGCTATAGGTCCGGTCCGAAAAATGAACCATCTTTCGGGCCGAAGCAATAAGCCAGGCAGCTTGATTTCAGGCAGCGTCTGCGTTGTCCAATAGCACGCGCAGGTTGCAGATGCGCTGCCATTCGCGTCGCTCTTTGGACAAGTCGGCTTCCATCTGCAACTGCTCACCGCTTTTCTCGGCCTGTGCCGCGATCAGCCGGTCTGCAATCTTCATGTCAGGCAACACCGTGCCGAAAAAGGCAACATTGCCGCCGCGCTGGATCAGTAGCGTCGGGAAGTTGTCGACATCGATATCGCCAATGAAATCGGCCTGGTCTTCGATGTCTATCCAGGCGAAATGCTTGTCAGGATGCAATGCGGCAAGCTGTTCAAAGCTGGCGCGATAGGAATCGCAAGTGCCGCACCACGCAGCGCAGAGGCAGGCAATCACCCAGGTGTCATTTTCCAGCCATTGGGCCAGTTGGGCGCGATTGTTCTCATCAAGGGTAAAGCCGGTCCAGGACATGAAGGTGAAAGCAGCGTGGCAAGTCGACGGGAGCCTTATTGTAAGGCAAGGACCTGCCTGCCGCTCGGTGAAGCAGAATCAGCAGACGATGCAGTCACTCAACTGGCTCGATCAACCCGGGCAGCAGTATTGCTCAGGCAGTCGTATTGACATTCTGTCCAAGGTGGGGAGGCAGATTCGCAGCCGGCGTTACCGGGGGCAGCGCCTGCAGCAGCGCCGTCGCATTACTGGCTTGCATGTCCATTGCCTTTTTCAGAACGGCGACATTTACCGCGTCCGCCGTGGCGGTCGATGCCATCGTTGTCGCAAGCCTCGCGATGTCCGTCACTTCCATAAGCCTCTCCTGTCATTTTCATCGGTAACGGCAAAGTCATGCCAAGCTTTAGCTATTTGGCCCGAAGAAGCATACCGGCACGGTAAAATAACGGCATGCGTACCATTCTTGCCATCGAAACATCCTCCGATCTCGCTTCCGCCGCCTTGCTGCACAATGGCCGGCTTCTCGCACGCGACAGTTCCGGCGTGCAGACCCACTCCCAGTCCGTGTTGCCCATGGTTCAGCAGCTGCTGGCCGAGGCAGGCGTGCCGCTTTCGCAATGCGATGCCATTGCATTCGGCGCCGGTCCCGGCTCCTTCACCGGCGTTCGTACCGCATGCGGCGTGGCGCAGGGCCTGGCTTTCGGGGCGGATCTACCGCTGGTTCCTGTCGTGACCCTGCAAGCCATGGCGCAGGCCTGCCGTGAACGCTGCGGTGCCGACGAGGTTCTGGTTGCGCTCGACGCCCGCATGGAAGAGGTGTACTGGGCGGAATATCGATTCGACAATGGCTGGCACACGGTAGCCGGACCCGCGCTCGCCGCCGCTTCGGCCGTGACGGCATCGGCAAGGGCGACCGCCTGCGGCAATGGCCTGATCGCCTATGCCCCCGCCTTTGCAGGCAAGGAATTCGCCATCTGTCCGGACATTGTTCCGCATGCCGCCCAGGTAGCCACGCTTGCTCTGGAGGAGTTGCTTGCAGGCCGCAGCATCCATGCACGCGAAGCCCAGCCGATCTACCTGCGCAACAAGGTTGCCCTGACCACGTCCGAACGTCTGGCAAAGGCGGCGGCATGAATGCCGTCTACAGAGTCGTCGCCGAATCGCCCGCACCGGACTCCCTGCGCTTCGCGCCCATGCGGGTCGAAGATCTCTCGGATGTGCTTGCCATCGAAAACGACGTATATCCGCATCCCTGGACGCGCGGCAACTTTCTCGATTCCCTCTACAGCGGTTACGAAAGCTGGACCTTGCGCGAAGCGTCCGGTCTGCTGGCCGGCTATTTCCTGGTGATGCTTGCGGTCGACGAAGCTCACCTGCTCAACATCAGTGTACGCCCCGACCTGCACGGACACGGCGTGGGCCGCATGCAACTCGACCGCATCGTCGCACTCTCAAGAGAGAAGGCCATGTCCTCGGTGCTGCTTGAGGTCAGGCCGTCCAACCAGCGCGCGCTGGAGGTGTACCGGCGTTACGGCTTTGCCGAGATCGGCAAGCGCAAGGGATATTATCCCGCCGCCAACGGCACGCGCGAGGACGCCATCGTGATGAGGTTTCATCTATGACCGCAAATTCGAATCGCCGCAAGGCTTTTCTTGAAGAGATGGATCTCGGACCGTTGTGGACGCAGCGCCACGCGCCGTCCGGACCGGAAGACGCATTGGCGGCGCCGGACGACGGTACGGCCATGCCGGGCCGGGAGGCTGGCGCGCAGCGTTCGGCGCAGGTTGCCATGCCAGTCGAGGAGGCTGGCCTGCCGGTGCATCCGAGCGCGCCGCCGCAGCCCGAAGTGGCTTTGATGGACTGGGCCACGCTCAAGGCCAATGTCGCCGGATGCGTTAAATGCGATCTGTGCCGCGGCCGTACCCGAACAGTATTCGGTGTCGGCGACGAGAAAGCGCGCTGGCTTTTCATCGGCGAAGGACCGGGCCGCAATGAGGATTTGCAGGGGGAGCCTTTCGTCGGCCAAGCCGGCAAGCTGCTCGACAACATGCTGATCGCCATGGGACTGCGCAGGGGCGAGAATGCCTACATCGCCAATATCGTCAAATGCCGTCCTACCGATGACAATGGCCGCGACCGGCCGCCGACGGCCGATGAGGTTGCGGCTTGCCTGCCCTATCTGGAGCGGCAGATCGAACTCATCCAGCCCACCATGCTGGTGGCGCTCGGCAAGACTGCCGCGCTTGCATTGCTCGGCCTGGATCCCGATACGCCGGTATCGCGCCTGCGCGGAAAGATCCATCGCTATGCCGGCCGGCCGCTGGTCGTGACCTACCATCCTGCCTATCTGCTGCGCAACATGGCGGACAAGCGCAAATCCTGGGAAGATCTCAGCCTGGCCATGGCCACTTATGCTGGTGCCGACTGAACCAACTGGGCCAATTGAGCCAGTTGGGCCGACCGACCCGCACCGGCACCGGCACCGCTATCAAGTCCGATTCCATGAGAGATGGAGTCATCTCAACAATCCGCATGTACGTACGCTGGCCTGGCTGCTCGACGCGCCCGACCTGCTCGACCCCAGGGCGGAAGAATGGCAGGGCCGGGTTGCCAGCCTGGAGCCCGTTGACGAAATGACGCGTGCATGGCTGGACGAGCTCGATAGCCTGCCCGCCGCACTGCAAGCTTCACTGGAAGTTCATCCTCACAAGCGCCTGGGCCGCTATGCGGAGCAGCTCATGGCGTTCTATCTGCAGCATCGCCGGTGGCTGGTCGCGCATGGCGTGCAGGTGCGTGCAGGAAAAAACCAGACCATCGGCGAGTTCGACTTTCTGCTGAGGCAGGGCGATGCCCTGGTGCACTGGGAATTCGCCACCAAGCTTTATCTGCTGGAATCCGGCGGCCATGGGAGGCAGGCGGATTACTATGTCGGTCCGAATCTGGCCGACACGCTGGGCGCGAAGATCCGGAAGATCATGGATCAGCAATTGATGCTGTCGCAGCATCCCGCCGCGCTGGCGCATCTGCCGCAACCGGTCAACCTGGCGCAGGCGCTGATCAAGGGGTGGCTGTTCTATCATGGCGAAACGCCGCTGCCGGCGCAGCCTCAGGGCATTTCCCATGGACACTGCAAGGGATTCTGGTGCGCTCTGCAGGAGGTCCGGCAATTATCGGCGCGGCATTATGCCGTGCTTCCACGGCTTGGCTGGCTCGCGCCGGCGAAGCTGCCGCGTCCGGCGGCACTCAGCCATGAGGAACTGACACGGCAGCTCCAGCGGCATTTTCAGGAGAACGACGCTCCGGTATTGATCGCCTTGCTGGAAGAGGGTGGGCAGGATTTCCTGCTTGAATCGGACCGCGGGTTCATCGTTCCGGACGACTGGCGCAGCCGCGCCGAGGTACGCATCCGGCATGCAGGATGACTCCTCAGCGCTTCAACGCGCCGGTTATCGAATCCTTCATTAAATTCCTGCCGCGGCTTGCAATCAATGCTTGTGTTCGCCGATCAGCGACAGCGAATCGCGTTCGCGCTGATTGGCCGCATGCTTGCGCATGGCCAGCATCATGGTCCCGGAAACGAACACGCCAAACATGATGATGACGATATTGATATCGAGATTGAGCTTGACCATCAGCGCATACAGCATGAGCATCGTCAGGACCGAAAGGTTCTCGTTGAAGTTCTGCACGGCGATGGAATGCCCCGCGCTCAGGAGCACATGCCCGCGGTGCTGCAGGAGGGCATTCATCGGCACGACAAAATAGCCCGACAGCGCACCCACCAGCACCAGCAGCGGATAGGCAAGCCATACCGTATGCACCATCGTCATCGTGCATACGATCAGGCCCATGGCCACGCCCAGCGGCATGACGGTCAGTGATTTTTTCAGGGGGACAAAGCGGGCAGCCGCAGCCGCGCCTACGGCCACGCCGACGGCAAAGATGCCTTGCAGGATCGCCGCCTTGTCCAATGGCATGTTGAGCGACTTTTCCGCCCATTTGAGCACGATGAATTGCAGCGTCGCGCCCGCACCCCAGAACAGGGTGGTGACGGCAAGTGAAATCTGGCCCAGCTTGTCCCGCCACAGGGTGGTGAAGCAATTCGAGAAATCGGCGATCAGCTTGACCGGATTGCGTTCCTGGTGAGGATAACGCGCGCCGGTATCCGGAATCCGCAGGTTGAAGATGGCTGCCAATACATAGGTCACCATGATGACCGACAAGGCCGCTTCGGCCGAGGTATCGATGCCGAGATCAAATAGCGGAAAATCGAATGCAAGCAGCGCGCTTGAAATTTGCGCATTGACCAGCGCGCCACCCATCACCGTGCCGAGAATGATGGAGATGACTGTCAATCCCTCGATCCATCCGTTGGCCGCCACGAGTTTCTCCGGCGGCAGCAATTCGGTGAGAATGCCGTACTTCGCCGGCGAATATGCGGCCGCGCCGAAGCCGACCACCGCATAGGCAAACAAAGGATGGACTTCCAGGAACATCAGGCTGCAGCCGGCGATCTTGATCAGGTTGGTAATGAACATGACGCGGCCCTTGGGAAGCGAGTCCGCAAAGGCGCCGACGAAGGCTGCAAGAAGAACGTAGGAGAGAACGAAGAACAGCTTGAGCAGCGGCGTCATCCATGCCGGAGATTTCATGGCTGTCAACAGTGCGATGGCCGCGATGAGGAGAGCATTGTCGGCAAGCGAAGAAAAAAACTGCGCTGCCATGATGGTGTAAAAACCGCGATTCATCCGCATATTGAGGGGTACCCGTGTTTCTCTACTGTCTCCGGCTTGCTTTATACCATGAAAATCCTGACGGACAGGGTTTTGATAGGCATGGTTCCGTAGCCGTCCAGTAGAATAAACCCTCGCAAACATGTCCCACAGCAAATAGTTTCAGCCCCATGCCAAGACCCATCGTCGCCCGAATCCACGCTGCTGCAATGCGGCACAATCTGAATGTTGCCAGCCGCGCGGCGCCCCGTTCCAAAGTATGGGCGGTAGTCAAGGCCAATGCCTACGGACATGGCCTGGCGCGCGCCAGCCGGGCCTTCGATGCGGCCGATGGCCTGGCCCTGATCGAGGTGGACGGCGCTCTTCGCCTACGCGACTTGGGGTGGAGAAAGCCGGTGTTGCTGCTCGAAGGCTTCTTTGACGAATCCGACCTGCCCGAACTGGCGGCGCGCGAGATCGAATTTGCGATTCACTGCCATGAACAGATCGACATGCTGGAAAAGGCTCGGCTCGACAGGCAGGTCGACGTGCATTTGAAGATGAACAGCGGCATGAACCGGCTGGGCTTCCAACCGGATCAGTACCGCGATGCCTATCAGCGTCTGCAAGCCATTCCCGCGGTCCGCAGCATTACGCTGATGATGCACTTCGCCAATGCGGACGATCCCGCCAATGCCGCCATGCCGGTGGCCGAGCAGATCCGTCGCTTCGATGCGGCCAGCTCCGGGCTGGAAGGCAGGCGCAGCCTCGCCAATTCCGCCGCGGTGCTTGGTCATCCCGAGCTTGCTGCGGACTGGGTAAGGCCGGGCGTGATGTTATATGGCGGCACGCCGGGCGGTAAAACGGCGGAGCAGTTCGGACTGCAGCCCGCAATGACGCTGGAAAGCGAGATCATCGGCGTTCAGCGCATCCGGGCCGGCGATGCCGTCGGCTACGGCAGCCGCTTCGTTGCCGACAAGGACATGACTATCGGCGTGGTGGCCGGCGGATACGCGGACGGCTATCCGCGCCATGCGCCGGCTGGCACGCCTGTCATGGTCGGCGGCAGGCGCACCCGTATTGTGGGCCGGGTTTCCATGGACATGATCACGGTGGATCTGACCGAGCTGCCTGATGCCGGCTTCGGCAGCAAGGTGGAATTGTGGGGGCGGCATATTCCCATCGACGAGGTGGCAGGCGCCGCCGGAACCATCGGCTATGAGCTGATGTGCGCACTGGCGCCCCGCGTGGCGGTCATCGAGGACTAAGACGGCGGGAAACGGTCAGAACCGGTCAGAACCAGCCACACAAGGCCGGACAAGGCCAACAAAAGGTAAATATCCAATGGCAAAGCAAAAAACCAATTACACCTGTACCGAATGCGGCGGCGTCGTCAGCAAGTGGGCCGGCCAGTGCCCATCCTGCGGACAGTGGAATACGCTGGTGGAAACCCTCGTCGAGCCCGTCGGCAACCGATTTTCAGGTCAGCACCAGGCCCTGGCGCAAACCTCGCCGGTGCTGAGCCTGTCCGATATCGAAGCCATCGATGTGCCGCGATTCGGCACGGGCATTGAAGAGTTCGACCGCGTGCTGGGCGGCGGACTGGTCGCCGGCGGCGTGGTGCTGATCGGCGGCGACCCGGGCATCGGCAAGTCGACGCTGCTGCTGCAGGCGCTGGCCAACCTCGCGCGCGTCAAGAAGGCGCTGTATGTCAGCGGCGAGGAGTCCGGTTCCCAGATCGCCTTGCGCGCCAAGCGTCTCGCGGTCGATGCCAAGGAACTGCAGCTGCAGGCTGAAATCCAGCTGGAGAAAATCCTCAATACCCTAGCCGAGCACAAGCCGCAGGTGGTGGTGATCGATTCCATCCAGACCATTTATTCCGATGCGCTGACCTCGGCGCCGGGCTCGGTTGCCCAGGTGCGGGAATGCGCCGCGCAGCTGACGCGGGTTGCAAAACAGTCGGGTATTACCATCATCATGGTAGGCCATGTCACGAAGGAAGGCGCACTAGCCGGTCCGCGGGTACTGGAGCACATCGTCGATACCGTGCTGTATTTCGAAGGCGATACCCATTCCAGCTTCCGCCTGGTGCGCGCCTTCAAGAACCGTTTCGGAGCAGTAAACGAGCTTGGCGTCTTTGCCATGAGTGAAAAGGGCTTGAAGGGCGTGTCGAATCCGTCCGCGCTGTTCCTGTCGCAGCACGACAACCAGGTGCCCGGTTCCTGCGTGATGGTGACGCAGGAAGGCACGCGGCCGCTGCTGGTGGAAATCCAGGCGCTGGTCGACACCTCCCATGTGCCGAATGCGCGCCGCCTGTCGGTCGGCCTGGAGCAGAACCGCCTGGCGATGCTGCTGGCCGTCCTGCACCGGCATGCATCGATCGCGGCCTTCGACCAGGATGTCTTTATCAATGCCGTGGGCGGTGTAAAGATCACCGAGCCGGCCGCCGACCTGGCCGTGCTGCTGGCGATTCATTCCTCCATGCGCAACAAGCCGCTGCCGCGCGGCCTGGTGGTGTTCGGTGAAGTCGGCCTTGCGGGCGAGATACGCCCGGCGCCGCGCGGACAGGAGCGCTTGCGGGAAGCGGCCAAGCTGGGCTTTTCCCTGGCACTGATACCTAAAGCGAATGCGCCGAAGCAGGCCATCGAAGGATTGAAGGTCATTGGCGTCGAGCGCATCGATGAAGCGCTCAACCGCCTGCGCGACGAGTGAGCAGTCAGCAGTCGCGGTCAGCTGCCAAGCGCCAGCAGGGCGGCCCGTAAGCCGCTCCGCACGGCCGCTTCCAGCGTCGCGGGATAGTCGCTTGCCGTATAGTCGCCCGCCAGTACCAGGCCGTTGATGCCGGTCTCATTGGCTGGCCGCTGCAGCCCGGGCGTGCAGGCGAATGTCGCCCGCTTCTCCGAAATCACCTTGCTCCATGACGGCGACGCCAGTTCGGGGCGCCGCAGGACTTCGGCAAGCTGACCGGCGACGGCCGAAGACAGCGCTTCGTGGCCGTGAGTGATGGCATCGCCAGAGGCGCTCACCACAACGGCGAGCAGTCCAGCCTGCTCGGCGTCGAGATGGCCTCTATCGAAAACGAATTGCCCCCAATGCTCCTTGCGGGCATCATCAATCAACGCGAGAAGCGGATGCGCAAGCCGGACCTGCGGCGGGTATTGCAGGAAGCAGGTGGTGATCGGCTCATGGGAAAACGACGAAAGTGCTGCCACGTCGGCATGGCCGGCAAGCAGGCTAGCCGCCTGCCAGGCGGAAGTCGCCACGATCACGGCGTCATACTGAAAGCCATCTTCCGTTTCCGGATCGCCCGTTTCAAGCTGCCATCCGTTGCTGGAGGCAACGATGCGCCTGACGGCCGCGCCGCAATGCACGCTGCCGGCGTGACGCTCGATGAAGGCCGCGGCCCGTGCGGGAAAAAGCGCCGACAGATCGACCCGGGGGATCAGCATGTCGGACGCGGATCTTCTCGCGCCGAGGCTGTCCCGCAATACATTCAGGAATACCTGCGCGGAGGCGCGTTCGGGCGGCGTGTTCAGGGCAGCGATGCACAAGGGACGCCACATCAATTGAATCAGGCGGTCAGTCTGGTCGAAGCGTTCCAGCATCTCATTGACGCTGCAGTCATTGTTGAGCCGCCAGTCCATCCAGCGCGCCGTCGTGGAAAAACGCGCGAGCGCCAGCTTGTCCTCGCGCTGCAAGCCTTTCGCTCGAATCAGTCCGGCAAGCATGTGCCACGGCGCCGGCAGGCGGGGCGTGACGAAGTCCATGCCGCCGGCCTGAGGCGGGTAGCGCATCTGCAGGGGCAGGCGCAGCAGCACATCGGATACGGAAAGCCCGACTGTCTCGAGCAGGCGCAAGGTGTCGGCATAGGCGCCGAGCAAAATATGCTGGCCGTTATCAAGCTTGCGGCCGTTCAGTTCCACCATGCGGGCGCGGCCGCCCAGGTTCCTTGCCGCTTCGAACAGCGTGACCGGTGCGCCGCGACGGGCCAGTTCGACCGCCGCAGCGCAGCCTGCCCAGCCTCCGCCGATGACCGCGACACGTTTCATCAGGCGCGGATGTAGGTTTTCCAGGCAAGCCAGAGCTTGCGGATCGGCGTCAGCGAAATCTTCTGGTTCAGCACATGAAAACCGTCGCGCTCGATCTCGTCAAGCAGCGTGCGGTAGATTGCGGCCATGATCAGGCCCGGACGCTGCGCGCGCCTGTCGGCGGCGGGAAGCAGGGCGAAGGCTTCCGCATAGATTGCCTTGGCGCGCTCGGCCTGGAAAGCCATCAGCTTTTCGAAATTCTCGCCGTGCCGCGCATTCAGGATATCGGCGGCGGTGACATTGAATTGCTGAAGTTCGCTGACGGGCAGATAGATGCGGCCCTTGCGCGCATCTTCGCCGACATCGCGAATGATGTTGGTCAGCTGGAAGGCGAGGCCGAGCTTTTCCGCGTATTGCAGCGTCTGCGGCTGGGTTGCGCCGAAAATGCTGGCGGAAAGAATCCCGACTACGCTAGCCACATGCCAGCAATAACGCTTCAGGCCGGGATAATCGAGGTAGCGGGTCTGGTCAAGGTCCATTTCCATGCCGTCGATGATGGCCAGCAGATGCTTGGGATCGAGGGAATAGGGCGCCATGTGAGGTTGCAGCGCCTGCATCACGGGATGGCTGGGCGTGCCCTTCACCATGGCCTGGACTTCCTGGCGCCACCACTGCAATTTGTTCCGGGCAATGCCGGCATCCGTAGCATCGTCCACGGTGTCGTCGACTTCCCGGCAGAAGGCATACAGCGCCGTGATCGCTCGGCGGCGCTCGGCCGGCAGGAACAGGAAGCTGTAATAGAAGCTGGAGCCGCTTTGTACGGCTTTTTGTTGGCAGTATTCGTCGGGCGACATGAACTAGGGGGACTGATCGAAAGCCGCTATGCTAGCCGACATGCGCCATGCGCGACAAACGTATTTTCATGCTGCCGGCTTTCCACAGCATGGCGAGCCAGTCCGTCGGCCCCAGCTGCGGACGGCGGCGGAACACATCGTAATCATTGGCTTCGATGCGCTCCAGGATGCGCAGGCCGCCCTGGACGATCAGCCGCAGTTCCCAGCCGACACGGCCCGGCAGGCGGAATGCCAGCGGCGCGCCTGACAGCATCATGCCGCGTGCGCGCCCGACCTGAAATGCCATCAGGGCGCGCCATGCGTCATCCGCATTCGCCCGGGCAATATGATCTTCGGAGACATTGAAGCGCCGCATCTCTTCCAGCGGCAGGTAGATCCGCTGCTTTTCCCAGTCGATGGCCACATCCTGCAGGAAGTTGATCAGTTGAAGCGAGGAACAAATGGCATCGGAATCCCGCAGATTGGCCGTGTCGGCTGCGTCATAGAGATGTAGCATCAGGGTGCCGACCGGATTGGCGGAACGGCGGCAGTAATCGAGCAAGCCGTCAACATCGGCGTAACGGGTCGTCGCCACATCCTGCTTGAATGCCGATATCAGATCGTGGAAAGGCGCCAGCGGCAGCCGGTAATCCGCAATGACTTTGGCAAGCGACTGGAACAAGGGCTGCGCCGGAGGTGTGCCACCGGCGATCCCATGCAAGGCATGGTCATAGGCCTCCAGGCTGACAAGCCGCTCAGAAGCAGGCGCATCCCCCTCGTCGGCTAGATCGTCCGCGCTGCGGGCGAATGCATAGATTACCTCGACTGCGGGGCGGAGCCGGGCAGGCAGCAAAAGCGAGGCGACCGGGAAATTCTCGTAGTGTTCTACTGGCATGGATTACTAACTGACCAAAAAGTCATATGCAAACAAAAACGACCTGCTTATAATTACTAACCGCCTGGTCATTAAAAAATTCCCAAACAATATTGCAAGCCAGGCAACTCAGTCCTGAATAGTAAAGGAAATTACCGTGGTCGCTTCGATAAAACCATTCGGCTCTGCACGACCCTTCCGGAAAAAGCTCGCCATTCTGGCATGCAGCAGCATTCTCCTGCTTGGCGGCTGTTCAAAACCGGTGGAGAAAACCGAAGATGTGCGTCCTGTACGCGTGATGAAGCTGGCGTCGGGCAATATCGATACGGTGGCTGAATTTCCTGGCGAAGTACGGGCCCGCTACGAGTCGCGCCTTGGCTTCCGTGTGGGTGGAAAAATCGTTGCGCGCAAGGTGGAAGTCGGTTCTGCGGTCAAGCGCGGCCAGGTATTGATGCAGCTCGATCCGCAGGACCTGCAGTTGGCGCAGGCACAGGCCAATGCCGGATTGAAGGCGGCCGAAAGCAACCGCGACCTCGCTAGGGCGGAACTGAAACGCTATCAGGATCTGCGCGAGCGCAATTTCGTGAGCCAGGCGGTGCTGGATAGCAAGGAAACCGCTTACAAGGCCGCGCAGGCCAGTTACGACCAGGCCGTTGCGGCTTACCGCAACCAGTCGAATCAGGCTGGCTATGCCGTGCTCCAGGCCGATGTCGATGGCGTGGTGACCAGCATTGACGCAGAAGCTGGACAGGTGGTGACTGCCGGCACGCCGGTCGTTCGCGTTGCACAGACGGGCGAACGGGAAATCGTCATCGGCATACCCGAAGACAAGGTCGAGGATTTGCGCCGCGTGTCCGATGTGCGCGTTCGCACCTGGGCTGATCGCGAGCAGATCATTCCCGGAAAGATCCGGGAAGTTTCTCCCGTGGCCGATCCGGCTACGCGTACCTATACCGCCAAGGTCTCGATTCCGGCCAGCGCGGAAAACGTCAGGCTTGGCATGACCGCCTATGTCACGTTCGCCGCCAAGACGGAGAATCCGGCGATCCGCCTGCCGCTGACGGCGCTGTTCCAGGATAAATCCAATACCGCGGTTTGGGTCGTGGAAAACGGCGTGGTCAAGATGGTGCCGGTGCAGGTTGCCGGTACCGCGGGCAACGACATCCTGGTGTCGGGCGGAGTCGCTCCGGGGCAGACGGTAGTGACCGCGGGCGTGAATTTGCTGAAGCCGGGTCAGAAAGTGAAGATACTCGGTGAGGAAGTGGCCATGAACGCGGCTGCACATCCCGCGCAGGCATCGGGCGTGTCCGGCGTGTCGGGCGAAAGCTCAGCCGGAGCCGCCAAATGAAAGGTGGATTCAATCTCTCGCGCTGGGCGCTCGAACATATTCCGCTCACGCGTTATCTGATCGTGGCCCTGCTGATCGGCGGCATCCTGAGCTATGGCCGTCTCGGCCAGGACGAGGATCCTCCCTTTACCTTCCGCGCCATGGTGGTACGGGCGATCTGGCCCGGCGCCACTTCCCTGCAGATGGCGGAACAGGTCACCGACAAGCTGGAAAAGAAGATGCAGGAGACGCCTTACATCGACAAGATCCGCAGCTATTCCAAGCCGGGCGAAACGCTCATCATCCTGCAGTTGCGGGAATCCACGCCGCCCAAGGACGTGCCGGCCGCCTGGTACCAGGTGCGAAAAAAAATCGGGGACATCCGCAATACCTTGCCCGGCGGAGTACTGGGGCCGTTCTTCAACGATGAGTTCGGCGATACCTACGGCTCGATCTTTGCCATCTCGGCCGACGGCTTCAGCTATGCCGAAATGAAGGACTATGCCGATTTCGTGCGCCAGCAGTTCCTGCAAGTGCCGTCGGTGTCGAAGGTGGAAATGTTCGGTGTGCAGGACGAAAAAATCAACATTGAGTTCTCCCACAAGAAATTTGCCCAGCTCGGCATCGGCTTCGACACCATCGTCAGCCAGATCAATGCGCAGAATGCGGTCGAGGCAACCGGCGTGCTGGTGACGCCGACCGATAATCTGCAAGTGCGGGTAACCGGCGCAATGGCCTCGGCGAAAGACCTGGAAAACCTGGAACTGCGCGCCGGCGGAACCACCTTCCGGCTCGGCGATTTCGCCACCGTCACGCGTGAATACAAGGATCCGCCGCAGGACAAGATGCGTTTCAACGGCAAGGAAGTCATCGGCCTCGGCATTTCGATGGAGCGGGGCGGCGACATCATTTCCCTCGGACGCAATCTGGAAGCGACGGTGGAGCGGCTGAAAGCCAAGCTCCCGGTCGGCATCGAGCTGCAGCGGGTATCCGACCAGCCGAAGGCGGTTTCCTCGTCGGTCAATGAATTTCTGCGCACGCTGGCGGAAGCGGTGCTCATCGTGCTTGCGGTTAGTTTCATCGCGCTGGGCCTGCATACGAAGCCGCTGCGGCTTGATGTGCGACCCGGCCTGGTGGTTGCGCTCACCATCCCGCTGGTGCTGGCGGTGACCTTTCTCTTCATGCGCATTTTCAGCATCGACCTGCACAAGATCTCGCTGGGCGCGCTCATCATCGCACTCGGCCTGCTGGTGGATGATGCCATCATTGCGGTCGAAATGATGGTGCGGAAAATGGAGGAGGGCTTTTCGCGCTTCGACGCCGCCACGTTCGCCTATACGTCGACCGCGATGCCGATGCTGACCGGCACGCTGATCACCGCCGCCGGCTTTCTTCCGATCGGCCTGGCAAAATCCGCCGCGGGCGAATACACCTTCTCCATGTTTTCCGTCAACGCGCTGGCGCTGATCATTTCCTGGTTCGTCGCGGTGCTGTTCACCCCATACATCGGCTACATCCTGCTCAAGGTAAAGCCCGCGGCGGCAGCGGACGGCCATCACGAACTGTTCGACAGTCCGTTCTACTCCCGCTTCCGCCGCATCGTCACCTGGTGCGTGGAGTGGCGCAAGACCACGATACTGCTGACCCTGGCGGTCTTTCTGCTTGGCGTGGTGGGCTTCCGTTTCATCGAACAGCAGTTCTTTCCGGACTCCAGCCGTCCCGAGCTGATGGTGGAGATGTGGCTCCCCGAAGGCAGTTCGTTCAAGGCCACCGAAGCGCAGGCAAAGAAATTCGAGGCTTTCGTCGGCAAGCAGGATGGCGTGGAAAGCGTCACCACCTATGTCGGCACGGGAAGTCCGCGCTTCTACCTGCCGCTCGACCAGATATTCCCCCAGACGAACGTGTCGCAGATCGTGGTGCTGGCCAGGGACCTGAAAGCCAGGGAAGCGCTGCGGCTGAAGATCGCCAATGTGTTCGAGAATGATTTCCCGGGCGTTCGAGGAAGGGTCAAGCTGCTGCCCAACGGTCCGCCGGTGCCATATCCGGTGCAGTTCCGTGTGACCGGTTATGAAGTCGACAAGGTGCGAGGCATTGCGGACCAGGTCAAGGAGGTCATGCGCGCCAATCCCAATGCGGTAGGCGTCAACGACAACTGGAATGAATCCGTGAAGGTCGTCCGTCTCGATGTCGACCAGGACAAGCTGCGCGCGCTGGGCATCAGTTCGCAAAGCCTCATGCGCGCTGCGAACACGATCCTCACCGGCACGACGGTCGGCCAGTACCGGGAAGACAACAAGCTGATCGATATCGTCGTGCGTCAGCCGGTGGAGGAACGTTCCACGATCACCGCGCTGCAGCAGGCCAACCTCCAGTCGGCAAGCGGCCGTGCGATTCCGCTGGCGCAGGTGGCGCGCGTGAGCTTCGTCTGGGAGCCGGGCGTTGTATGGAGAGAGGGGAGGGAATGGGCCATCACGGTGCAGTCCGACGTCGTCGACGGCATCCAGGGACCGACCGTATCCAGCCAGATCAATCCCGCCCTTGACAAGCTGCGCGCTTCGCTGCCGGCAGGCTACCGGATCGAACTGGCGGGCGCGGCTGCCGATAGCGGAAAGGCGCAGGAGTCGATCGCTGCCAATGTACCGCTGGTCATCTTCATCATCTTTACCTTGCTGATGCTGCAGTTGCACAGCTTTTCCCGCGCACTGTTGGTGTTCCTGACCGGTCCGCTCGGCGTTGCGGGCGCGGCCATGGCCTTGCTTCTTCTGCAGCGCCCGTTTGGCTTTGTGGCCCAGCTTGGCGTCATCGCATTATTCGGCATGATCATCCGCAATTCCGTCATTCTGGTCGATCAGATCGAGCACGACATCGCGCAAGGCGCCGCGCCCTGGGATGCGATCGTGGAGTCGGCCGTCCGCCGTTTCCGCCCGATCATTCTGACCGCCGCGGCGGCAGTGCTGGCCATGATTCCCTTGTCGCGCTCTGTCTTCTGGGGACCGATGGCGGTTGCCATCATGGGCGGACTCGTGATCGCCACCGCATTGACCCTGCTGTTCCTGCCAGCGCTGTATGCCACCTGGTTCAGGGTGAAAAAACCGGAGCCGGAAGTGGCGGTTATCCCATGAAACCAGCATGGCTTTTCCGGTCCGGCCTGATTCCGTGCAATGAAAAATCGGGACATGACGGGGAAAAATCCAGTAAAATGCGCGGTTGAAGTTGAAGAGCTAATAACAAGGCACTCTGGGGGCGACCGGATTCACTTCATGGTCGCCCTCTGCTTTTCTGCAATTCAACGCCGGTATCGAAGCACAGAGCACATTCCCGCGAGGATGGCGAAATTGGTAGACGCACCAGGTTTAGGTCCTGACGCCAGCAATGGTGTGGGGGTTCGAGTCCCCCTCCTCGCACCACAGCATATTTAATTTTTTGGACGATTCACATGGCAACTGCAGTCGAAACCCTGGAAAAACTCGAGCGCCGCATCACCATTACCCTGCCGCTGGCAGACGTACAGGCGGAAGTGGAAAAGCGCCTGAAAATTCGCGCCCGCACCGCAAAGGCACCGGGGTTCCGTCCTGGCAAAGTGCCGATGAAAATGGTGGCGCAGCAGTTCGGTTTTCAGGTCGAGACTGAAGTCCTGAACGACAAGGTCGGACGCGCCTTCAGCGAGGCCGCCAGCGAAAACAACCTGCGCGTGGCAGGCTATCCGAAGATCGAGCCGAAGGCCGGCGAAGGCGTGGCCGAGGGCACGGTCGCATTCGACGCGACTTTCGAAGTCTACCCGGACGTGAAGGTCGGTGAACTCGCCGAGGTTGAAGTCGAAAAGACCAAGGGCGAAGTCACGGACGCCGAAATCGACAAGACCATCGATATCCTGCGCAAGCAGCGCGTTCATTATCATGTCAAGGGCGAGCAGGGTGCGCACGGCGACGGCGGTGCTGACCAGTCCGCCCAGAGCGGCGATCGCGTTACCGTAGATTTCGTCGGCAAGATCGACGGTGTCGAATTCCAGGGCGGCAAAGCCGAAGATTTCCCGTTCGTACTGGGCGAAGGCCGCATGCTGCCCGAGTTCGAGGCGGCCGCAACCGGCCTCAAGGTCGGCGAATCCAAGACCTTCCCGCTGGCCTTCCCCGAGGATTATCATGGCAAGGACGTGGCCGGCAAAACCGCCGAGTTTACGATCACCATGAAAAAGATCGAGTGGGCGCACATGCCTGAAGTCGATGCCGAGTTCGCAAAGTCGCTGGGTATCGAAGACGGCGATCTGAACAAGATGCGCGAAGACATCAAGACCAATCTCGAGCGCGAAGTCAATGGCCGCGTCAAGGCACGCACCAAGGACAGCGTGATGGATGCACTGATCAAGGTCTCGGAACTGGACGTTCCCAAGGCGCTGATTGATCAGGACGTTGAGCGTCTGATGGAAATGGCCCGCCAGGACATGACCCAACGCGGAATGAATGTCAAGGACATGCCGTTCCCGCCGGAACTGTTCACTGCACAGGCAGAACGTCGTGTACGCCTCGGTCTGATCCTTGCTGAAGTCGTCAAAGCCAACAAGCTTGAAGCGACACAAGATCAGGTGAAGGCACAAGTGGAAGAATTCGCACAGAGCTACGAAGATCCTCAGCAGGTTCTCAAGTTCTATTACAGCGACCGTCGCCGCCTTGCTGAAGTCGAAGCTCTTGTATTGGAAGAAAACGTCGTTAACTATGTACTCGGTAAGGCGAAGGTGACCGAGAAGGTCGTTCCCTTCGACGAGTTGATGGGCAACAACGCGCAGGGCTGAGATTCGCTTCTGCGCACTCCATAAGGAAAGCACATGTCAGGCATGATTAGAAATTCGGCACTCGATACGGAAATGCTCGGTATGGTGCCGATGGTGATTGAACAAAGCGGCCGGGGCGAGCGCGCATACGATATCTATTCGCGCCTGCTGAAAGAACGCGTGATCTTTCTCGTCGGTCCGGTCAATGACCAGATGGCGAACCTGATCGTCGCGCAGCTGCTGTTCCTGGAAAGTGAAAATCCTGACAAGGATATTTCGCTTTACATCAATTCCCCCGGCGGCTCGGTATCGGCTGGCATGGCGATCTTTGACACGATGCAGTTCATCAAGCCGGACGTGTCGACACTGTGCACGGGACTCGCCGCTTCAATGGGCGCTTTCCTTCTGGCGGCTGGTGCGAAGGGCAAGCGCTTCTCGCTGCCGAATTCCCGCATCATGATTCACCAGCCCCTGGGCGGCGCCCAAGGGCAGGCCAGCGATATCGAGATTCAGGCACGTGAAATTCTTTACCTGCGTGAGCGCCTGAACACCATCCTGGCAGAAAAAACTGGCCGCGACGTGGAACAAATCGCCAAGGATACAGACAGAGATAATTTCATGTCTGCTGCGCAAGCGGCTGATTATGGCTTGATTGACAAGGTGCTGACAAGCCGCGTCTAAGTCGACCGTCCATGCGAAAGAACGCCCGGACGTCTCGCGTTCGGGCGTTTTGCATTTATGACGACGAATTCAGTGTGATTCCTCAATTTCTTGAGCAGCGTCGTGACGAATACTGAATTCGCAGGTAATATCGGATCAATTCTCCACCCACACATAGCTCTATGTCTGACAAAAAATCCTCTAGCGGCGAAAAATTGCTTTACTGCTCCTTCTGCGGTAAGAGCCAACACGAGGTGAAGAAACTAATCGCGGGTCCTTCCGTTTTCATCTGTGATGAATGCATCGACTTGTGCAATGACATTATCCGCGACGAAGCGTCCAGCATTGAGTCGGTCGCTGGCCCCAAATCCGACCTGCCAACGCCGCAAGAAATTTTCGAGCTGCTAGGCCAGTATGTGATTGGCCAGGAAACCGCCAAGCGTATTCTCTCCGTCGCGGTCTACAACCATTACAAGCGTCTCAAGCATCTCGGCAAGAAAGATGAAGTCGAGCTTGCCAAGAGCAATATTCTTTTGGTGGGCCCGACAGGTTCAGGCAAGACACTGCTCGCACAAACGCTGGCGCGGATGCTGAATGTGCCTTTTGTTATCGCTGATGCAACAACGCTGACTGAAGCCGGCTATGTTGGCGAAGATGTCGAAAACATCATTCAGAAGTTACTGCAGAACTGTAACTACGAAGTCGAGAAGGCCCAGAAGGGTATCGTCTATATCGATGAGATTGATAAGATTTCGCGTAAGTCCGACAATCCGTCAATCACGCGCGACGTGTCCGGCGAGGGTGTACAGCAGGCACTGCTCAAGCTCATTGAAGGCACAATGGCATCGGTGCCACCGCAAGGCGGCCGCAAGCATCCGAACCAGGATTTCGTGCAGATCGACACGACCAACATCATGTTCATTTGCGGTGGTGCGTTCGATGGCCTGGCAAAGATCATTTCCAATCGCTCGGAAAAGAGCGGAATCGGTTTTTCAGCCAGCGTGAAGACTCAGACAGAACGGAATGCCAGCGAAGTCTTGCTCGATGCGGAACCCGAGGACCTGATCAAGTTTGGCCTCATCCCGGAGCTCGTCGGCCGTCTGCCGGTCGTCGCAACGCTGAGTGAACTAAACGAGGAAGCCCTAATCCAAATATTGCTTGAACCCAAGAATGCGCTCATCAAGCAGTATGCGAAGCTGCTGCAGATGGAAGGCGCGGAGCTTGAGGTTCGGCCGGCAGCATTGCACGCAATTGCTAGAAAAGCGCTTGAACGCAAGACTGGCGCACGTGGTTTGCGCTCCATCCTTGAACATGCATTGCTGGAAGTGATGTTTGAACTTCCAAGTCAGCAGAACGTGGCCAAGGTGGTAATCGACGAAAATACGATTGTCAATGGAGCCAAGCCCTTGCTGATTTACCACGAGCAGCCCAAAGTGTCAGGAGCGAAATAATCGCACAGCAGTTTGGCCAAAATGGTTAAAAGCCCGTTTTTTCCTGGAAGCAGTACAATTTGAAATACAGGGATCACTTCAGGCTGCCAAAGCAAAGCCACCCGAGGGCGACTTCGTGTGTGGCTTTTTTTATTGCGATGTTTTAATGAGAGCAATAAAACAAGTTATTTCTGTTGCTGCTTGGACTTGAATTTTAGGTTGTTCGTGCCTACATCATTAACAGGCTCTTAAATAAGGTTCGCCATGACGACTTCTACAACATTAACTGAACACACCCAACTGCCGCTGTTGCCGTTGCGGGACGTTGTTGTCTTCCCGCATATGGTGATCCCGTTGTTCGTCGGCCGTCCCAAGTCGATCAAGGCCCTCGAAGCTGCAATGGAGCAAGGCAAGAGCATCATGCTCGCCGCGCAAAAGGCTGCAGCCAAGGACGAACCCTCCGCTGACGACATTTATGAAATCGGCTGCGTGGCGAACATTCTGCAAATGCTGAAGCTGCCTGACGGTACTGTCAAAGTGCTGGTGGAAGGCGCCCAGCGTGCGCGCATCCACAACATCACCGAACTTGAGACGCATTTCGTTGCAGAACTGACTCCGGTCGAATCAGAGCCTGGCGACGAGTCCGAAGTCGAAGCGATGCGCCGCGCCATCGTCCAGCAGTTCGACCAATACGTCAAACTCAACAAGAAGATTCCTCCCGAAATTCTGACGTCCCTGGCAGGCATTGATGATGCTGGCCGGCTCGCCGACACCATTGCCGCCCACCTGCCGCTCAAGCTTGAACAGAAACAGGTCATCCTCGAAATCTTCAACGTCGCGAAAAGACATGAGCATCTGCTCGGACAGCTTGAAGGCGAACTGGATATTCTTCAGGTCGAAAAGCGCATCCGCGGCCGCGTGAAGCGCCAGATGGAAAAGTCGCAGCGCGAGTATTACCTGAACGAACAAGTCAAGGCGATCCAGAAGGAACTCGGCGAAGGCGAGGAGGGTGCGGATCTCGAAGAGCTCGAGAAGAAGATCATCGCCGCCAAGATGCCCAAGGAAGCACGCGAGAAAGCCCAGTCCGAACTCAAGAAGCTCAAGCTGATGTCGCCAATGTCGGCCGAAGCGACCGTCGTGCGCAACTATATCGACACCATGCTCAGCCTGCCGTGGCGCAAGAAGTCCAAGGTCAATAACGACCTTGCAAATGCCGAGCAGGTCCTTGAAGGCGAGCACTACGGTCTTGAAAAGGTCAAGGAACGCATCCTTGAGTATCTCGCGGTTCAACAGCGCGTCGACAAGGTCAAGGCACCCATCCTGTGCCTGGTAGGTCCTCCAGGCGTCGGCAAGACTTCCCTGGGACAATCGATCGCACGTGCAACGAACCGCAAGTTCGTCCGCATGGCGCTCGGCGGCGTGCGTGACGAAGCCGAAATTCGCGGCCATCGTCGCACCTACATCGGTTCCATGCCCGGCAAGATTCTGCAGAGCCTGTCAAAAACCGGTGTGCGCAATCCTCTGTTCCTGCTCGACGAGGTGGACAAGCTGGGTCAGGATTTCCGCGGAGACCCATCATCAGCGCTTCTCGAGGTGCTTGACCCCGAGCAGAACCACACTTTCTCGGATCATTACATCGAAGTCGATTTCGACCTGTCCGACGTGATGTTCGTGGCGACATCGAACTCGCTGAATATTCCGCCGGCCTTGCTGGACCGTATGGAAGTCATTCGTCTGTCGGGCTATACGGAAGACGAAAAGACCAACATTGCAATGCGTTACCTGTTGCCGAAACAGATCACGAACAACGGTCTCAAGGAAGACGAAATCAATGTTTCCGAGTCCGCGATCCGGGACATCATTCGTTACTACACGCGTGAGGCAGGCGTCCGCTCGCTCGAACGTGAAGTTTCGAAGATCTGCCGCAAGGTTGTGAAAATGCTGCTCCTGAAGAAGCAGGAGCGCAAAATCATCGTCTCCTCCAAGAACCTCGACAAGTTCCTTGGGGTGCGCCGCTATGACTTCGGCATGGCCGAGAAGGAAAACCAGATTGGACAGGTTGTGGGTCTTGCATGGACAGAAGTCGGCGGTGATTTGCTGACCATCGAAGCGATGACCATGCCGGGCAAGGGCGATGTGATCCGCACCGGTACGCTGGGCGACGTGATGAAGGAGTCGATCGAAGCGGCCCGTACTGTTGTTCGAAGCCGAGCAAAGCGTCTCGGCATCAAGAGCGAATTGTTCAACAAGAGCGACATTCACATCCACGTACCGGAAGGCGCAACGCCCAAGGATGGTCCGTCGGCAGGTATCGCCATGACGACGGCAATGGTATCGGTACTGACTGGCATACCGGTCCGTGCCGATGTCGCGATGACGGGGGAAATCACGCTGCGCGGCGAGGTGCTTCCGATCGGTGGTTTGAAGGAAAAGCTGCTTGCCGCGCACCGCGGCGGCATCAAGACCGCCCTGATCCCGGAGCAAAACGTGAAGGATCTCGCCGACATTCCGGATAATGTGAAAAACAAGCTGGAAATCATCCCGGTGCGTTGGATCGACAAAGTCCTCGAAGTGGCGTTGGAGCGTCAGCCTGAAGCCCTGTCGGACGTCGATACCCCGGTGGATACGGCAGTCGCACAAGCCACCGGTCAATCCGATCCCAGCGTGGTGAAGCATTAATCACGGATATCGGTGAATAAGCGATGACTGCATGAAACGCGCTCTACGGAGCGCGTTTTTATTTTCACTTCAATTTCTTGGAGGCAGATCGGAGATGTGTCTGCAAAGCTGCTGCGCGGTACGGACCGCTCCGCTGGTACTTGGAATGCGCCCGCGCGTGCGCCGCGATCCTCAAGTCTGCTCTGAACCGCTTGTGATGCTTAGAGCGTCCTCGCCCCGATCTGCCTGTCGATCCCGAACAGACTATCGCCGGCAATGCGTTGTGACTCCATTCCATGGCTTGGTCGTGTCGCGTCCTCACGCTCTGTTCCAACGTCAAACTGCCTCGGCCTGGACTAGGCCAGTCAGGGCGAAAACGCTCTAGCAAATACAGCCGAGTAGTGTGAGTTAGAAATTTTTGGGGGGCAAATTTCACGATTTCATGCTGAGCATTGGAAAGAGCTTGCGAAGCCGTGGGTCTTGCATGCATTGCCGAGGCAGTCACGGAGTGTTTTTCGCCGATCATTTGGCCAACATTTTTTAAGCGCCATCACTGGTAACGGCACCACAAATTTACGGCCGCTTGGGCAAGATGTGCATCATGCGGAAAGCTTTGGTGAAGAAATTGCTTCGATGCCTTAGAAAGTAGTGCGCAGGAATAAAAGATCCTATATAATTTCGACTTTCTCGACGTGGTGACAAACGTGTGGGAAGTTTGACTGACTAAGAGTGGATCCGGGTGCTTAGCTCAGTTGGTAGAGCGGCGCCCTTACAAGGCGTAGGTCGGGAGTTCGAGCCTCTCAGCACCCACCAAGCAGTCAAACAGGTAGTTAATCAGGAGTGGTAGTTCAGTCGGTTAGAATACCGGCCTGTCACGCCGGGGGTCGCGGGTTCGAGTCCCGTCCACTCCGCCAAAAAACTGAAAAAAGGCGAACGCAAGTTCGCCTTTTTTCTTATGTGGCGACGTTTTTGGCAATGGCTTCAGCGACGCTGGCTTATGGGCCTCTTGAGTGCTAAGCTGAAACGCTGTTTTTGCAATCCGTCTTCTGTGGACTGAACGATGTTTGATTTCATTCGTACGCACCAGCGCCTGATGCAGTTCGTGCTGCTGCTATTCATCTTCCCTTCATTTGTATTTTTTGGTCTTGAGGGCTATACCAGGTTTAGCGAGGGCAACGATGCGGTCGCAAAAGTTGCCGGCACGTCGATTACGCAGCAGGAATTCGATGCGGCGCAGCGGGAGCAAATGGACCGCTTCCGCCAGATGTTCGGCGGACAATTCGATCCCGCAATGCTGGATACGCCGGAGGCCCGTCAAGGTGTCTTGGACGGCTTGATTGCACAGCGCGCCATCGCTGCCGAGGCCAGCAGCAAGCGTCTTTCCGTCAGCGATCAGGCACTTCAGCAAACCATACTCGGCATTCCCGGCATCATTGGCGCGGATGGTAAATTCGATTCCGAGCGCTACAAATCCCTGCTGGCCGCGCAAGGGATGACTCCCTCGATGTATGAAGCACGTCTGCGCCAGGACCTGGTCATGCAGCAGGTCAGTGGAAGCGTGCAGGACACGGCATTCGCGCCGAAGACCGTTGCGAATCGCCTATCCGATCTGAACGATCAGGAACGCACTGTGCAGGAAGCCGTTTTCAAGACGGGCGACTATGCATCGCAAGTGAAGGTGACTGACGAGATGCTGAAGTCTTTTTACGAAAAGAATGCCAAGCAGTTCGAAATTCCCGAGCAGGTCAAAGCCGAATATGTGGTGCTGAACAGTGATGCGGTTGCTGCGCAAATTACCGTCAGCGATGCCGATATCAAATCCTATTACGATCAGAATGCCGCGCGTTATTCGGAAGAAGAACAGCGTCGCGCCAGCCACATCCTGATCAAGGCGGACAAGGGCGCATCGGCTGCCGACAAGGCGGCTGCAAAGGAAAAAGCGGAAAAACTGCTCGCTCAGGTTCGCAAGACTCCGGCCGATTTCGCAAAGGTGGCCAAGGAAAATTCACAGGATCCGGGTTCCGCGGAGCGTGGCGGCGATCTCGATTTCTTCGGCAAGGGCATGATGGTCAAGCCTTTCGAGGACACCGTGTTCAAGCTCAAGCAGGGCGACATCAGCGAAGTGGTTGAATCGGACTTCGGTTATCACATCATCCAGCTCACTGCGGTGAAGCCTGCTGTCGTGAAACCGCTCGACGAAGTCAAATCCCAGATCGCGGCAGATATCAAAAAGCAGCTTGCTGCTAAAAAATTCACGGAGATGGCGGAGCAATTTACCAATATGGTGTACGAGCAGTCGGAAAGCTTGAAGCCGGCTGCCGACAAGCTCGGCCTGAAGATCGAAACAGCCGCAGGCTTGACCCGTACGCCGAATCCCGCGACGGCACCGACCGCGCTCTACAACAATCCGAAATTTCTGAATGCCTTGTTTTCGGATGAGGCAATCAAGAACAAGCGCAATACCGAGGCAATTGAAGTTGCACCGAGCACCTTGATTGCCGGACGTGTGGTGGAACACAAGCCCGTTGCGAAGCGCCCGTTCGAGGAAGTGCAGGAGGTCGTGCGTCAGCGTGTTATCCAGGAGGAGGCTGCTGCACTCGCCAAGAAGGCGGGTGAAGCGAAGCTGGCTGCTGCAAAGTCCGGCGACAACGCAGGATTCGGTGAAGTCCGGACGGTGTCCCGCACCAAGGCAGAAGGCGTGAATCAGGCGGCACTGCCCTCGATCATGAGGGCCGACGCGACCAAGCTTCCGGCCTACGTCGGTGTTGATCTCGGTGCCCAAGGCTATGGCGTGTACAAGATCACCAAGCTTGGCCAGCCGGCCAATCCCGACACCGCAAGGCGCAATGCCGAGCAGCAGCAGATTGCCAATGCACTGGCTCAACAGGAGGCGCTGGCCTATCTGGAAGTGCTCAAGAAAAAGGCGAAGGTCGAAGTGCTCAAACCGGTGGCGGCTCAGAAGGCGGCCCCGGAAGCCAACTGACATCTCGCCAGGCAATCCTGGAAAACCGCTGAAGCGAAGGCTTTCAGCGGTTTTTTTTCGCCTGTAGAAATTGTTCGTGATTCGACTTTGCCAACACCCGCGGTCTGCCCGCAATGTTGATCAGATACCGTATTGGAGATGCCATAAATGCCATGAATGTCATCTGACGCCAATCCCGTGTCATCACAAGGCGGACGAGCTTGACCCATTTTTCGACTGACAAGGCGGAGGTGGCAGATCAGGAATCAAGGCGGAGCGATGAACGATGGATGGCTAGAGCGCTTTCGTCCCGACCAGGCTGAAGATCCCGTAAGAATTACCTGCGGCACTGCGTTGTGTAAGGATGCCGAGTTCTCCTTGCCATGGTATGGAGGCACCGAGTACACCGTGTCGCATCGCTACGCCTTCGCCCGCGGACCGGCTTGCAAACCGATCCGGGTACGGCAGCGCCAACCAGGGATTGGCGTAACCCTGCGTCCGCCCATAGACAAAACTTTTCGGCCTCGTCGAGTCCAGTAGGAAGAAGACGCGGGCTCATGGCATCGAATGACGCGGGGTTGATATCAGAATTCTTGACCAATACGCATCATGATGCGTTGATCGAGGCGAGCGGCGATATCGAGTCCATCTGCGGGCGAGGGCTTGCGATGGCTGCGCGAGCAGTACATGATTGACGATGATGCCTATTTTGCGATCAATGGCTTGAGGTGGGGCCAGATATTGTTGAGCATGATGGGTTGCGCTTCGGCTTGCGGATGAATCCGGTCGGCCTGGAACAACTCCGGATTTTCGGCTACGCCTTCGAGCAGAAAAGGAACGAGTGCGATATTGGCTTCCTTTGCGATCGTGCCATACATCCGCGCGAACTGACGTGCGTAGTCTTGCCCATAATTGGGCGGAATCTGCATGCCCACGAGCAGAACTTTTGCCTTGGCGGCTTGTGACGACTTCACCATGTCATGCAGATTCGTCATCGCCGCTTTAACAGGCAGACCGCGCAAGCCATCGTTTCCTCCGAGTTCAATGACCACTGCGTCAGGCCGGTGCTGATTCAATAGCGCCGGCAGGCGGGCCTTTCCTCCGCTGGTGGTTTCGCCGCTGATGCTTGCGTTGACAATGACGATGTCGAGCTTCTCCTGTTTGATTCGTTTCTCCAGCAATGCGACCCAGCCGCTGCCCCGCGCCAAGCCATACTCGGCAGAAAGACTGTCCCCGAGCACAAGCAGGGTTTTTGGTGCAGAATGAGCGCAAGCTGATGCAACCAGCAGAGTGCATGTCAGCAACCAGTACCAGAATCCCCATTTCCTTCCAACATTCTCCAGATCATCCTGCATGCCGGAACCTTCCTTGAAAAATAAAGCGATTGAAGTGGTTCATTTGAGCAAGCGTGTCGCCGATGCCACTGGCGAGCTGACTATTCTCAGGGACATTGATTTTACCGTGCAGTCAGGCGAGACGCTGGCCATCGTCGGCGCATCCGGTTCCGGCAAGTCAACCTTGCTGGGACTGCTGGCGGGCCTTGACACGCCGTCTGCAGGAACCGTCAAACTGGATGGCACAGATATTTTTGCGCTAGATGAGGATGGACGTGCGGGATTGCGGCAGGCCAAACTGGGTTTCGTATTTCAGTCCTTTCAGCTGCTGTCTCATCTGACCGCGGTGGAAAACGTGATGCTTCCTCTGGAACTGCGGCGCGAAGACCAGGCGCGTGAAAAGGCGGAAGCAATGCTTGGCCGGGTCGGGTTGTCGAGCCGCTTGCGGCACTATCCGAAGTTCATGTCCGGCGGCGAACAGCAGCGCGTTGCGCTTGCGAGAGCGTTTGTCACCGAACCGCCTTTGCTGTTCGCCGATGAACCGACCGGCAGCCTCGATGCCGCGACCGGCGACGCGGTTATCAAGTTGATGTTCGAACTGAACGCGGAACGCGGATCGACGCTCGTCCTCGTTACCCATGATCCCTCGATTGCGTCGCGTTGCGGCAGAACGATTACCATCTCGGCGGGGCAGCTGACGTAGGCCGCTTTTGCAGGCCACGGCTCGTCCGGATTCGTCTGCGGCAGCAATGTCATCTTGCGGTTGGGTGCGACCGCCGATGCTCCATGTAGGCGGCTCCCATGCCGCTTGCACAGATGATGCCAATACCTGCCGCGGTCACCAGGTCAGGCAGCTGACCGAACACCAGCCAGCCCATGGTTGTCGCGGAAATCACCTGCAGGTAAAAGAACGGCGTGAGCAAAGACGCTTCTGCATGGCGATAAGCCTTGTTGACCAGATAGTGCCCCAGCGTGCTCGACACGCCGGTTGAGGCGAGAATCAAGCCCTCGCGCAGATCCGGCGCATGCGAGGACCAGAAGTGGGGAACGAGACAGGTGCTGGCGATCATTCCGACGAGGCCGCCGTAAAACAGGGTAACGATCGGCGGGTCGAACTGATTCATCTTCCGGTTAAGTATCGAGACGACGGCAAAGATGCAGGCCGATGCGGCACCGAGCATGACGCCGGCGGAAGAAATCGCGCCGCCGGGACGCATGACCACCAGCATGCCGATGAAGCCGAGCGCGACCGCAATCCATCTGGACGGGTAGGACTTTTCCTTCAGCAGCCATGGCGATACCGCCAGCACCATCAGTGGCGCGCAAAAGTTCATCGCCGTGCCTTCGGCAAGCGGCACGATCTTCAGAACCGAAAAGAAGACGATGGTCGAAAGCAGCAGGAGCAATGCGCGGCATACCTGCAGCACTGGATGACGCGATCGCAGGATGTTCCTGCCGGTACGCCGCTGGTACAACGGCGCCAGCGTCACCGCCATGAACGCGGTATTGATGGTGTACCGCATCCAGGCGATCATCACCACATGATAGCCGCTCAGTGCAAGCAGTTTGCCGGCGGTATCGAGCAGGGAGAGGGTCCATTGTCCGAGAATCAGGCAGGCGATGCCGAGCCAGAGATTAGATCGCTGGGTCGCGTCCTGCATGCTGTTCGGTCAATTCATTGTAAACAGCCCGGGCCATGGGGATCAATTCGCTCGCGGTCACGCCGATCGGTCCGATGCCGTCTTCGATCAGCCGGTCCGCCGCACGCCCATGCATCCACGTCGCGGCGAGTGCCGCATCCCATACCGGGAAGGACTGCGCAAGCAGGGCGCCGCACATGCCGGCGAGGACATCGCCGCTGCCGGCGGTGGCAAGCGCGGGGTTGCCGGTGGCGTTGATGATGAGTTTGCCGTCGGGCCGCGCAATGACGCTGCCGGAGCCCTTGAGAATGACAACACTATTGCATTCGCGGGCAATGCTGCGCGCAACTTCAAGCCGCGAAGACTGGACCTCGGGCGTACTGATGCGGAGCAGGCGAGCGGCTTCCAGCGGATGGGGCGTCATCAGTGATGGCATCGTTCTCGCTGCCAATGCCTCTCTCAGGTGTACATGCAATGCGAGCAGATTCAAGGCGTCGGCATCGAGCACCAGCGGCATGTCGGCTTGCAGCGCTCCGAGCAGCACGGCCTGCGCCTGGTCGGAGGTGCCGAGTCCCGGCCCGATGACAACCGCGCCGGCGCGAAAATCCAGTTCCGAGGCGTGCCTGCACATCAGTTCGGGGTGGGCTGCATCGTAGGGGAGCGGCTCGTCAAGGAAGCCGATGAACACGCGACCGGCGCCCGATTTCGCGGCAGCCCGGGCCGACAGCACCGGTGCGCCGACCATGCCATGCGCCCCTCCGATGACGGCGACATCGCCGTAGCTGCCTTTATGGGAGCTGTGCAGCCGCTTGCGCAAGGAAGAGGAGAATTGCGAGATGCTGCCCAGCCATGCATGAGCAGGGACGAACAGCTCGGGCGCAATATCCAGCGCCGCGACCTGGACCTCTCCGGCATGATCGCGGCCATCGCAGGTATGCAGGCCAGGCTTGTTGCCGATGAAGGTGAGCGTATGCGTGGCACGCACCGCGATGCCGCCCTCGCTGCCGCCTCCAATCACGCAGCCGGTGTCGGCATCGAGTCCGCTCGGCACATCCAGCGCAAGCACCGGGCAGTCGAGGCTGTTGATGGCCCCGACCAGGCTGTGCAGGGCGCCTGAAATCGGCCGTGCCAGTCCGATGCCGAACAAGCCATCGACGACGAGGTCCCAGTGGACAGGATGGCGTACCGCTTCCGGATTCGGTGCGATGAGGCGCACCCCGACCGCCTGCGCGCGTTCCAGCGCGCGCTGTGCGTCGTCGGGCTGGCGCGCGGGATCGGCGCAGACCATGACCGTCGGATGCAATCCCGCATCGGCCAGCAGGCATGCCATGACAAGCGCGTCGCCGCCGTTATTTCCCGGCCCGGCGACAAGCAGCACCTTGGGAGAGTCCGTCACGCGGCTGAGCAGGGCAAGGGCGAGGGAAGCCGCAGCCTTCGCGGCGCGCTGCATGAGCGTGCCCGGCGGAATATCCGCCATGGCCTTTTCCTCGATCGCCCGGATCTCCGCCACGCTGAACAGTGCGGTGGGATCCTGCCGGTGCGTGTTGGCGGGCGGTGACGGAATCCGGTAGCTGGCGGGTGGTCTGTTCATGGCTTGTCTCGCAATCTTGTTATGTCGTCGTAGGATGTTTGTCCGCAAGCGATCAGCTAATGATGAATTGATGATCCGCTATTGCGCTGATATCGGTCAGCGATCTGTCTGCCTCCTGTCGGGCGTGCTATCCGCGTCTGCCGGCAAGCGATGCGGCATGCTCTGCAATTGCGAGCGCCGCGGTCAGTCCCGGGGACTCGATACCGTACAGGCCGAGATAGTGCGGGCTGCCATGGTTGCAGAACATGAAGTCGGCGGCCGGTTCACCCGGCCCGCTGATCTTGGGTCTCACGCCCGAATAGGCCGGCTGCAGCGCGGCGTCCTGCAGCTTGGGCCAGTATGCCCTGATTTCCTGGTAAAACCGGTCCGCCCGCTCGGGGGCCACACGATAGTCGGGTTCGCCGTCGGGAGTCTCGAGCCATTCCACGTCCGGGCCGAATCGCGCCTGGCCGCCGAGGTCAAGCGTCAAGTGAACGCCCAGGCCGCCAGGTTCGGGCACGGGATAAACAAGCCGTGAAAACGGAGCCTTGCCTGCGAGGGAATAATAATTTCCCTTTGCAAACCAGGCCCGGGGAGTCTGGCGCTGATCCAGTCCTTCGATCAGCCCGGCAAGGCGCGGCGCCCACAGGCCTGCGCAGTTGACAAGCAGTTCGGTGGCAATCTCCATTTCGGTGCCGTCGGATGCCTGCACCGACAGCACGACCATGTCCGCGTGCAGGCGCGCATTCCGTACCTGGCTGCCGACGGCCAGCACGGCTCCGGCATGTTCCGCATCGCCCTGCAGCGCCAGCATGTAGGCATGGCTGTCGATGATGCCGGTATTGGGCGAGGATAGGGCGCCGACGCAGGACAGCTCGGGTTCCAGTTCGCGCGCTTCCCGCGCGGTCAGGAACACGACTTCGCTGCAGCCATTGGCCATGGCCTGTTCATGGATCTGCCCGAGCTTGGCCAGCTGCGCCTCGGAGGTGGCGACAATCAGCTTGCCGCAGCGCCGGTGAGGAATCCCGCGGTCCGCGCAGTAAGCATAGAGCGCGTCGCGTCCCCTGACGCACAAGCGTGCCTTCAGACTGCCGGTGGGATAGTAAAGTCCCGCGTGAATCACTTCGCTGTTGCGCGAACTCGTCTCCATGCCGATGGCCGGGTGCTGTTCCACGATCAATACGTCGCGTCCGCCAAGGGCGAGCGCGCGGGCGGTCGCCAGCCCGACCACGCCGGCCCCAATCACGATGCAATCAACTTTATCCATAACGTGCCAGGGTTAGTCCATCCAAGTCTATGTCGGGCGGCTTGCCGGTGACAAGATCGGCCACCAGCTTGCCTGCGCCCGCCGCCATGGTCCAGCCGCCCGAGCCATGGCCGATATTGATGTAGACATTGCGCGCGGGCGTCGCGCCAAGCAGCGGCGGACCGTCGGGCAGGGTCGGCAGGGCGCCGCTCCAGAAATTCGCCTTGCCATAGATGGCGGCATGCGGAAACCAGTCGCTGCCCACCCGTGCAAGCGTACGCAATGCGCGATCCTGCAGTTCCTCGGTGCGCGTACCGAACTCCGGGATGCCGGCGATGCGTATGCGCCCGCCCATGCGCGCCAGCGTGACGCTGTAGGCTTCATCGATGACGGTGGCCACCGGCGCTTGGTCGAAGTTCTTGATAATGGCCGTCGCCACGTAGCTTTTAACGGGATAGATCGGCACCTGGATGCCGAGCGGCTTGAGCAGCCGCATGCTGTCCACGCCGGCGGCGACCACAACCGCATCCGCGGTGAAGCGATTGCCATTGATGCGCAGGCCGACGCCGCCGGCTTCGGGTTCGAGTGCCTCGACGGCGCTGGTGAAATGGAACTGCACGCCCATCGAGGTGCAGATGTACTTGAGACGCTTGGTGAACAGCGGGCAGTTGCCGGCTTCGTCCTCCGGCAGATAGATGGCCGAGGCCAGCGGCGTATGCGTGGACAGGGTTGGTTCGACTGCCTGTGCGCCCTTGGCGTCCAGCATCAGGAAAGGCACATCGTATTCGGCCAGCAGGTTGATTGCCGGTTCGGCCAGCTTCAAGTCCTTTGCCGTGCGGAACAGCTGCAGCACGCCGCGGGTCTGTTCATAGTCGATCTCATAATGCTTGCGCATCAAGTGCAGGATGTCGCGGCTGTAAGCCGCCAGCCTATGCATGCGCAGCTTGTTGGTCCGGAAGCGCTCCAGATCGCACTCGTCCAGCCAGCGGCTGATCCAGCGCCATAGCGCACGGTCGGCGGAGGGCTTGAAGCTGACTGCGGATTCCGACTTGAACAGCGAGGAAAGAATCTTGCGCGGCATGCCCGGCGCGGCCGATGGTCCGGTATAGGCGGGAGCGACAAGGCCGGGATTGGTATAGCTTGCTTCTTCCGCCACGTTATGGTGGCGTTCAATGACGACGACGTCATGCCCGGCTTCGGCCAGGAAATAGGCGGTGCAGACGCCGGCGATGCCGCCTCCGATGACGGCTACTTGTTTTTGTGTCACGTATTAACCCGGGAACCTGTTGAATGCTGGTGAATGTGCAAAAGTGTCCGACACCATCCTATGACAGCCTTGCCGGACAGACTTTGACGCCATCGGATTTGCCGTACCGACAACGTTCGATCCTGCCGCAGCTGGCACCATCCCAAGTTGCCTTGGGAAGGAATGCGAACTGCGTCGGATCGGAAGGCGGACCTGAGGACCTGTCGTAGACCTCCGTGCACATTTCTAGTTCGAACGCATCATTCTAATCGCTGGCCGCTCCGCCCGTGCCTGTCGCGTCGCGCTGCCGCTCGAACTTTTCCCGCAGGAATGCCACCAGCGCCCGCACCGCCGGCGAGATGCTGTTGCGATGCGGACAGACGGCATTGAGGGGAGTGTCCTCGCCGGCGTAATCGTCAAGGATGGTGACCAGCGTCCCGCGCTTCAGGTCCGGCCATACATCGAGCCACGATTTGTAGGCAATACCGATGCCGGCCACCGCCCATTCACGCACGATGCCGCCGTCGTCGGCCATGCGGTCGCCGCGCACCTTGATTTCAAGCGGTTCCTTCCCCGCATTGAAACGCCAGGTATTGAACAGGCCGGGAGAAAGGTAGTAGAGAAGGCAATTATGTTCACTCAATTCGTGCAAGGTCCTCGGGGTGCCATGGCGGGCGAGGTAATCGGGCGAGGCCACGATCACGCGGCGGTTGGCCGCCACATGCTGGGAAACCAGGGAGGAATCGTCCAGCCGTCCGTAGCGCAGAGCGATGTCGACCGGATCGCGGCGCAGGTCGATGACGCGGTCGGCGAACTGCAGGGAAAGCTTCAGGTCGGGATGTATCTCCTGGAAATGATTGAGCCATGGCAGCAAGACCTGGCGGCCAAGATCCGAGGGCGCGGACAAGCTGAGCTGGCCGCGTATCTTGTCCTTGCCCGCCATCAGCAAGGCTTCGCCCTCGGCCAGGCTGGCGAGCGCATCGCGGCAGTATTCAAGGAAGATTTCACCATCCGGCGTCAGCCGCAGGCTGCGCGTGGAACGGGCAAAGAGCAGGACTCCAAGTCGCTGTTCAAGGCGGCGCAGCGCGGCGCTTGCGGCGGCCGGGCTCTGGTGCAGCATGCGGGCGGCGCGCGTCAGGCTGCCACAGTCGGCTGTCCTGACGAAGAGGTGGAGATCGGCTGTGGAATACATTATCAAAAAGTTTTTGAAATTCAATTCATTATTGGGATATTTATCAAATATAACAAGGTGAAGATAATTGCTCTGTCTAACGCGCGGCCGGCCAAGACAGGAAACCGGATGCAGCCGGTGCCGCGGGCACCTTTACCTTTACCGTGATCAAGCCAACCAGGAGCAGCAATGAAAGCCATCGCACTGACGCAGTATTTGCCGATCAGCCACCCCGATTCCCTTTTCGATACTACGATCGAACGGCCTGTTGCCGCCGGCCGCGATCTGCTGGTCGCCATCAAGGCGATTTCCGTCAATCCGGTCGATACCAAGGTAAGGGCGCCGAAGGATGCCGTTGAAAAGACGCCGCGCGTGCTTGGTTGGGATGCGGCCGGCATCGTGGAAGCGGTCGGTCCCGGGGTCACGCGCTTCAAGCCGGGCGACCGCGTGTTCTATGCGGGAGATATCACCCGGCCTGGCACCAACGCCGAGTTTCATCTGGTGGACGAGCGCATCGCGGGCCGCCTGCCCGAGAGCATCCCGTTCGAGACCGCTGCCGCGCTGCCGCTGACGGCCATCACCGCATGGGAAGCGCTGTTCGACCGGCTGCGCGTGCCGACTCCGCCGCATGCGATGCCGCGCAAATCCATTCTTGTGATCGGCGGTGCCGGCGGGGTCGGCTCGATCGCCGTGCAGCTGGCGGCGCGGGTCGCCGGGATGGAAGTGATTGCCACTGCATCACGCCCCGAGTCGATCGCCTGGGTCCGGGAGCTGGGCGCTCATCATGTGATCGATCATTTTGGCGACATGCAGGCGCAACTGACGGCGGCCGGCTTTCCGACGGTCGATTACGTGTTGATCCTCAATGACACCGACCGTCATTTTCCTGCGGCCACCAGCATCATTGCGCCGCAGGGCACCATTTGCACCATCGTGGAAAACAGGGATACGCTGGACGTCAGTCCGTTGAAATCCAAGAGCGCGGGGCTGGTGTGGGAATTCATGTTCACCCGATCCATGTACGGGACCGAAGACATGATCGAGCAGGGCAGGCTGCTGGAGGAAATCGCCCGTCTGGTCGAATCCGGCCAGTTGCGCGCAACGGGTACCGAAGTGATGAGTCCGATCAATGCCGCCAACCTGCGTGAAGCGCATCGCCGGCTTGAAGATGGGCATGTGATCGGCAAGCTGGTTCTGAAGGATTTCTAGGGCGTGCTTGAATAGGCTATTTCAAAAGGCCATTTTCATATGTCAGTATTGCCGGATGCCCGTCGCATCCGGATTCCTCCAGCTTTCCCTGCATCGCGACCGGCTCTTTCTTATCTGTGTAATGCGGACATATGGACACCAGAGCTTCAATCGGTCCGCGCATCCTCGCTCATATCGCCCGCGGGTTCGGCGTCCCGGCCGCGCTGCTGATCGCTGAACCGCATGCATTCATGCGCCACGGCGTAGCGGATGATTTCCGCCAGGCGCCGTGTTCCCGGCCCGGCGCTGTCAGGGTCGGCCAGAACCAGGTACAGGTGGGTAAAGCGTTCCGCGCCGTCACGCAGCGGAAGCGGCTTCAGGCTGCCGTTGCGCAGTTCATCGCGAATTTTTTCTTCGGGGAACCACGCAAATCCGAAGCCCAGCTTTACCGCTTCAATCGAGGTGGCGGTATGACTGACGGTCCAGCGCTGCGGCGCCTCCAGCGAGGCGACCCGGGTATCGCGCCTGCTGCCTGATTCCCTTACGACCAGGTGCCGGTGTCGGCGCAGGTCTTCCAGCGTCAGTTCCCGATCCAGCCTGTGAAGAGCATGGTCCGGACTGGCGACCGGAATGAAGCGCAGCTGCATCAGCGGCAAGCCCAGGAACCCCGGCGGCACTTGGTTGGCAATCGCCAGATCGACCTGTCCGGTCAGCAGCGCTTCCATGGTTCCGCCCAGTACGGATTCCACATATTCGATCCGGGTATGCGGGCTTTCCTCACCCAGCTTGTCGAAACAGGCAAGGAGCAACCAGCTGGGAAAGATGATTTCCGCCGCGATCCTGATTTCCGCTTCCCATCCCGCCGACAACCGCTTCGCCGCCCGTTCCAGTGACGCCGCCTCATCCAGCAGCGCCCGCGCGCGGCGATGGAGAAACTGGCCGGTGGGCGTCAGGATTGCCTTGCGCCCTTGGATTTCAAATGCCTTTACCCCAAGCAGGGATTCGATTTTTTGCACCGCATAGGTCACCGAGGACTGGCTTTTATGCAGAACTTCGGCGGCCTGGGCATACCCGCCGGTGTCGACAACGGTAACGAGGGTGCGCCATTGTTCAAGGGTGATGTACTGGGTATCCATGGGCGAAAAGATGATTTATCAGATCATTAGATAGATTTAGGCTAATTATTCTACTTTTTTATCGTCTGAATAAATAGTTTAATGAACTCACCCAACCATCACTAGGAGAAAAAACATGACAACGCTTCTGCAGATCAACTCCAGCCTCTTTGCCGGCAACGGCCAATCCAGCCAGTTGAGCGACAAGTTCGTGGCAGCCTGGAAAGCCACCAATCCCCAAGGCCGGGTCGTCACCCGCGACCTGTCCGCCGAACCGGTGCCGCACCTGACTGCCGAGCGTTTCGGTTCCTTCCTGGCCGCACCTGAAGCGCGCACGCCCGAGCAGCAGACGGTGGTCGATTTCTCGGACCGCCTGATCGACGAGCTGCGCGCTGCCGACGTGATCGTGCTCGGTCTGCCGATGTATAACTTCGGGATTCCTTCAACACTGAAAGCCTACTTCGACCATGTGGCGCGCGCCGGAGTAACCTTCCGCTATACGGCGAACGGTCCCGAAGGTCTTCTGCAGAGCAAGAAAGTGTACGTGTTCGCAGCCCGTGGCGGCCTGTACGCGGGTACCCCGCGTGACAGCCAGACTATCTATGTGCGCGATTTTCTCGCTTTCCTCGGTCTCACGGACGTGGAATTCGTCTACGCCGAAGGCTTGGCAATGGGCGACGAGAGCAAGCAGAAGTCGCTGACGAACGCCAGCGACGCGATCGGGCAACTCGTCGAGCCGCTGCGCACCGCGGCCTGATCGCGCAGGGCGACGGCATCCTGAAGGAGAAGGATGTCGTTGCCGCATGCGCCGCCGCCTGGCCGAGGCAATGCGTAGATTGAACACCAGCAGATGGATTGCTGAACTGACAACAAGGACATCATCATGGATACCACCGTCGTTTCCCGTTCGTTGCAGCGCGTGATTGCAGGCATGCCGACTTCCGACGGCGCCGGCGTCAAGCTGCGCCGCACACTCGGACAGGGACAGAGCACCCGGCTCGATCCCTTCCTGATGCTCGATGAATTTTCTTCTGAAAACCCGGGTGATTACATTGCAGGCTTCCCCCCGCATCCGCATCGCGGGTTCGAGACGGTGACCTATATGCTTGACGGCCACATGCGGCATGAGGACCACCTCGGCAATGTCGGCGAACTGATGAGCGGCGGCGTGCAGTGGATGACGGCCGGGCGCGGCATCATCCATTCGGAAATGCCGCAGCAGGAAGAGGGGCGCATGCGCGGTTTTCAGCTCTGGATCAATCTGCCCGCCAAGGAAAAAATGAAGCCTGCCGGCTATCGTGATATTCCTGCATCCGAAATTCCGACTGCGCAATTGCCCGAAGGCGGCAGCGTCAAGGTCATCGCCGGCACCCTGGTACAGAACGGACACTCGGTTGCAGGGCCGATCCAGGGCTTGTCGACAGAACCGCTGTATTTCGATGTGCACCTGCCGGAAGGCGCCAGGTTTGTGCATGCCGTCGATGCGCAGCACAATGTATTTCTCTACACCTACGAAGGCGCGGTGCAGATCGGCGCTGACGGCGCGCAGAGGCTGCTCAAGCCGCAAAGCGCTGGCATCTTGTCGCCGGGCGAACAAATCGAGGTCGTCGCGGAGCCTGGAGGCGCACGCTTCCTGCTGCTGGCCGGGCGGCCGCTGCGTGAACCCGTGACGCAATATGGTCCCTTCGTGATGAATACGATGGAAGAGGTGGAGCAGGCGATCCGGGACTTCCAGCAGGGTAATTTCACCCAACCTGCCGCCTGAGCGGATTGCGTGGATAATGCTAGGGAGATCACTTCAGAGGAGTGCAACCCATGGACACCACCCCGTTTACGCTAGTCAAGCCCCACGTCAAGGACCTTGGCGACGGTTTCACGGTTCGCCGCCTTTTGCCCAGCCATCCGCACAAGATGGTTGGGCCTTTCATTTTCTTCGACCATATGGGACCGGCCGACTTCGAGTCCGGTGCCGGACTCGACGTGAGGCCGCATCCGCATATCGGCCTGGCAACGGTTACCTACCTCTTCGAGGGCGCCATCCTGCACCGCGACTCTCTGGGCACCGTCCAGGAAATCCGGCCTGGTGACGTCAACTGGATGACAGCCGGGCGGGGCATCGCGCACTCCGAACGCAGTCCCGAGCGGCTGCGCGAAAGCGGAGGCACGCTGCAAGGCATACAAACCTGGGTGGCGCTGCCCAAGAGCGATGAGCGGGCCGAGCCGGCCTTCGAACATCATCCGGCGGCAAGCTTGCCTGTCATTCAATATCCGGGCGTGAACATGCGGCTGATCGCCGGGTCCGCGTTTGGAAAGACGGCACCGGCGCGCACCTATTCCGACATGTTCTATCTGGCGGTGGAGATGGAAGCCGGTTCGTCGTTCTCCTTGCCGCCAGAATATGCGCAGCGCGGCATTTACCTGGTCGACGGAGAGATCGCGGTCGACGGCATGCCGCTGGCGGAGAAACACATGGCTGTACTGGAACATGCCCGGGAAATTACAATAGAGGCTGGCGCCGGCGCGCGGCTGATGCTGCTGGGCGGTGCGCCGATGGACGGCGACCGCTTCATCTGGTGGAATTTCGTTTCCAGCAGCAGGGAAGCGATCGAGGACGCCAAGGAAAGGTGGCGTTCCCAGGAGTTTGGCAAGGTGCCGGATGAGACGGAATGGATTCCGCTGCCCGCCGAACGCAAGCCGCCCGAATCTTTCAGTTAAACTTCGGGCTGGCGTTTTTAGGACACTGCATAATGAACAACAACGGAGAGCCTCAGCAACTGCAGCAAGCGGCGGCCGCCGGCTCCGGCAAGATTTTCGATCACATCGTCTCCTCGCTGCTGCCGACGAAGCACGGCGAGTTTCGCATTCATGTCTACCAGCCGGCGGGAGAGACGGTGGAACATGTCGCAATTGTCAGGGGGGATCTGACAGACCAGGAGCGCGTGCTGGTGCGCGTGCACTCGGAATGCCTTACCGGCGACGTACTCGGCTCGATGCGCTGCGACTGCGGCGAACAGCTCGACGCCGCGCTGGCAAAGATCGCTGCCGCCGGAAAGGGCGTGGTGGTGTATCTGCGCGGCCACGAGGGACGCGGTATCGGTCTCGCCAACAAGATTCGCGCCTACCAGCTCCAGGACCAGGGGCGAGACACGGTCGAAGCCAACCTCGACCTCGGACTGCCGGTCGATATCCGCGACTATGAAGTGGCGGCACATATCCTGCGCAACCTCGGCATCAAGTCGATCCGCCTGATGACCAACAATCCGCGCAAGATGAACAAGCTTGCCGAGTACGGCGTCAACGTCATCGAGCGCGTCCCGGTGCTGACGGCGCATACGCCGCACAACATCAGCTACCTGCGCACCAAGCAGGAAAAACTCGGGCATATGCTCGATTTCGAATAGTCGGCTTTCCCAAAGACCTTCGGCATGCACGGACTTCCGTGCATGCCGTCGTCTATTTTGCCGCGACCGGCCTGGTGCGGTGCGTATCTCGCGTGCCGCGTGGTACCACGCTGCGGCACAGTTCCGCGCGCCGGGCCAATTGAATTCATGTGGATGAGCCATGTGAATTCTTTCGTCGGCCGATCGCGGCATACCATTCCATCACTCTCCCGCGACTGAATTCACGTAACCGCACCGCCATGTCAAGACAGAATCTCAAGAACAAGCTGATCCCGCTCGCCGCACTGATCTTCAGCGGCATGGCGCAGGCCGCCGAACCCATCCGCATCGGCATGATTGAAGGCATGTCGGGGCCGTTTGCCAATGCCGGGCAGGCAGTGGCGCGCAACCTGCAATTCGCCATCGAGCGCATCAATGCAAAGGGCGGCGTAAAACTGCCCGGTGGTTCGCGTCCGCTGGCGCTGGTCAGCATCGACAACAAGCAGGGCGTGGAGGAGTCGCTGATCGCGTTGCGGCAGCTGACCGACCAGCGTGTCGGCTTCGTTACCCAGGGCAACAGTTCGGCGGTGGCCGCCGCACTCATCGACGGCGTTGAAAAGCATAACCAGCGAGCACCGGATCAGCGCGTGCTCTTCCTGAATTATTCTGCCGTCGACCCGACGCTGACCAATGAAAAATGCAGCTTCTGGCATTTCCGCTTCGATGCCCATGCCGACATGCGCATGCATGCGCTGACCGAGGTCATCAAGGATGACGGTAGTGCCAAGCGCGTCTACCTGATCGGACAGGATTACAGCTTCGGCCAGCAGCTGGCGCGTTCCGCGCGTGCCCAGATCGGCGCCAAGCGGCCCGACATGGCCATCGTCGGCGACGAGCTGCACCCGATCGGCAAAATCAAGGATTTCACGCCCTATATCGCCAAGATACGCTCCAGCGGCGCCGACACAGTGGTAACCGGCAATTGGGGCAATGATCTGACGCTGCTGGTGAAAGCGGCGCGCGAAGGCGGACTCAACGTCAAGTTCTATACCTTCTACGGCAACGGACTCGGTGCGCCGGCCGCCATCGGGGAAGCCGGCGTCGGCCGCGTGCGCGCGGTAGCGGAGTGGCATCCGAATGCCGGGCAGGGCATCGCCAACTCCGCGAGCGACGCCTACTACGAAAAATTCCGCCGGCGCTATCCGCAGCCGGAAGACGATTATGTGCACATGCGCATGCACCTGATGATCGAGATGCTGGCGGCCGCCATTGAAAAGGCGGGCACGACCGAGGCGGCGGCGGTGGCGAAGGCCATGGAAGGCGCACGTTACAAGAATGCCTTTCATGAAGCGGTGATGCGCGCCGATGATCATCAGCTGATGCAGCCGCTGTATGTGTCGGTAATGCGCAAGACCAGTGACGGTTCCGTGCGCTTCGACAACGAGGGCAGCGGCTACGGCTTCAAGACCGAACGCTATCTGCCGCTGGCCAAGACCATGCTGCCAACCAGCTGCAGGATGAAACGGCCGGATTAGGGAAGCGCCGATCCGCTCCAATACGCCGGATCCGGATTCACACTAGAATGGTCGGCACGGATTTCGTCGCCAGGCAACGGCCCGGCGCGGAACCGCCTGTTTTCTTTCGCCGATTCATGACGCAGACCGACCATACCACCCACACGCAGCAAACCCGAGAGGCCGAAGGGGCGGTTGCGGCCCAAATTGCTCCGATTTCCAGGCTGGCTGTTCCGCTGTTGTCACTGGCCGCCTTCGGAAGCGGAGTTTCCCTGCGCGTATCCGATCCCATGCTGCCGCAGCTGGCAAGGGAGTTTGGCCTGTCGCTTGGCAACGTATCGCTTGTCATCACGGTATTTTCGATTGCCTATGGTTTGTCGCAGCTGCTGTTCGGACCGCTTGGCGACAGGTACGGCAAGTATTTCATCATCGCCTGCGGCTCGCTTTCCTGTGCGCTGACTTCCGCATTCTGCGGCTTGGCTCCCGATTTCTCTTCGTTGCTGATCGCGCGCCTGCTCGCCGGCGCCACCGCCGCATCCATCATTCCCTTGTCCATGGCCTGGATCGGCGACGTGATCGCCTACGAGGACCGGCAGCCGGTCTTGGCCCGCTTTCTGATCGGGCAGATCCTCGGCCTCGCGGCCGGTGTGCTGGTCGGCGGGCTGGCTGCGGACGCGAACAACTGGCGCCTGCCTTTCCTGCTCATCGCCGTGCTCTTTCTGGTGGTAGGCATTGCGCTGCTGCGTCTGAACCGCACCTTGCCGGCCCATGCCCGCCGCCAGCATCGCGCCGAGGGGGCGGCCATTCCGCGCATGATCGGGGAATTCCGCCAGGTGCTGTCCAAGCCATGGGCCCGCATGGTGCTCATCAGCGTTTTCCTTGAAGGCGCCTTCCTCTACGGCGCCTTCGCTTTCATCGCCTCGCATGTTCACCATACCTTCGGTCTGTCCCTGACGGCATCCGGCGCGCTGGTCATGCTCTTCGGCCTTGGCGGCTTCGTATTCGCCATGCTGTCGCGGATCCTGGTGCGCCGACTCGGCGAGGCCGGCCTGTCGCGGTGGGGTGGCGGCTTTCTGGCGATTTCGCTGTGGGGTATCGGTTTTGCGCCCGTGTGGTGGTGGGCCGTGGCCGGGTGTTTCCTTGCCGGCCTCGGTTTCTATATGTTTCACAATACCCTGCAGATCAACGCAACACAGATGGCGCCGGAACGGCGGGGCGCGGCGGTAGCGGCCTTTGCTTCCAGTTTCTTCATCGGGCAGTCGGTCGGCGTCGGCATCGCCGGTGCGCTGGTTGAACGCATCGGCACGGTCAATGTGATGTTCGCCGGCGGTCTGGGGGTTCTGGCCGCAGCCCTGAATTTCAGCTACCGCTTGCGCAAGCGCGCGGCAGCGCAGCGACAATCATCGGCATAGAAAAGGCAGTAAGACGGCAAACAACTTATAACAAACAGGAGACAACCATGAGCCAGGAAAACCCGGTATTGCTATGGACACCCGGCAAGGAAAGAATCGAACGCAGCCGGCTGCATGATTACATGCAATGGCTCGAGCGTGAAAAGAAGCTGCGCTTCACCGCCTACCAGGACCTGTGGCAATGGTCGGTCGATAGCCTGGAAGACTTCTGGGAGTCGATCTGGCAGTACTTCGACGTACGTCACTCCTCGGGCTATACCCGCGTGCTGGACGGCGACAAGATGCCGGGAGCGAAGTGGTTCGACGGTGCCCGCCTGAACCTGGCCGAGCAGCTTTTCCGCTTCCATGAAGGCGACCTGGACCGTACGGCCATCATAGGCCGCTCGGAAGTCCGATCCACGGTGAGGCTTTCCTGGCGCGAGTTGCGCCGGCAGGTCGGTGCCATGGCGAATGCCTTGCGGAGCATGGGCGTTCAGCCGGGAGACCGGGTCGTGTCCTATCTGCCGAACATTCCGGAAACGGTCGTCGCCTTCTATGCCTGCGCAAGCATCGGCGCAATCTGGTCGAGCTGCTCGCCCGACATGGGCACGCCCAGCGTACTCGACCGCTTCGGCCAGATTTCGCCCAAGGTGCTGTTCGCGGTGGACGGGTACCGCTACGGCGGCAAGGACTTCGACCGGCGCGAGGTTGTCAAGGAACTGGCGCGTTCGCTGCCGACGCTGGAGCATGTGATCCTGCTGCCTTATCTGGATCAGAGCGTGACGCTGCCCGACACTCATTCCTGGCGCGAGCTGATCTCCGGTGACAGCGAGATGCGCTTCGAGCAGCTGCCATTCGATCATCCCTTGTGGGTGGTGTATTCATCGGGCACCACGGGCATGCCCAAGCCCATCGTTCACGGCCAGGGCGGTACCCTGCTCGAGTCGCTGAAGGGCCAGGCGCTGCAGAACGGCATAGGCGAAGACGACCGTTTCATGTGGTTTTCGACCACCGGCTGGATCATGTGGAACTCCCAGGTCACCGGACTGCTGGTCGGCGCGACCATTGCGGTCTACGACGGCAATCCCGGCTATCCGGATCTCGGGACCTTGTGGAAGTTCGCCGAGGAGGCTGACCTGACGGTGTTCGGCGCCGGCGCTGCCTACTATGCCGGCTGCATGAAGGCCGGCATCGAACCGCGCAAGCTGGCGCGCATCGACCATCTCCATACCGTCGGCTCGACCGGCTCGCCGCTCTCCGCCGATGCCTTCGCCTGGATCTATGAACAGCTGGGCCCCGACATCCTGCTGGCCTCGATCAGCGGGGGCACCGATGTGGCGGCATCCTTTGTCGGCGCCTGCCCGATCCTGCCGCTGTATGCGGGAGAAATGCAGTGCCGCAGCCTGGGCGTGGCGGTCTACGCGATGGACGAACAGGGCAAGCCGCTTGACGATGCGGTGGGCGAGCTGGTGGTGACAAGGCCGATGCCGTCGATGCCGCTGTTCTTCTGGAACGATCCCGATGGGCGGCGCTATCACGACAGTTATTTCGATACCTATCCGGGCTGGTGGCGGCATGGCGACTGGCTGCGCATCACGCCGCGCGGCGGCGCCATCATTTACGGACGCTCCGATACCACCATCAACCGGCATGGCGTGCGCATGGGTACCAGCGAGATCTACCGGGTGGTGGAGGGGCTGCCGGAAGTCCTCGACAGCCTGGTGGTGGACCTGGAGTACCTGGGGCGGGAATCCTACATGCCCCTGTTCGTCGTGCTGCGTCCGGGCATTGCGCTCGATGAACCGCTGATTTCACGGATCACCGCAAGCATACGCACCTCGCTCTCGGCGCGCCATGTGCCGAACGAGGTATTCGCGGTGACCGAAATACCGCGCACGCTGTCGGGCAAGAAGATGGAACTGCCGGTGAAGAAGCTGCTGCTCGGGATGGCGGTGGAGGAGGTGGCCAATCCGGATGCGATGAGCAATCCGGGGAGCCTTGCCTATTTCATCGATTTCGCAAAGCGGCGCAACGCGCTGCTGGCCAGCCAGCCGGCACAGGCCGGGCACCAGCCGGCGTGAGATATCTCAACCAGCGGCGGGCCGGCGCGCGTTACGATCTGCGGATCATTATTTGAATCGCGGACGGCAGCTATGGCATTCGAGCAGGACTGGCATACCGAGGAATACAAGGGCATGGAGGTGCATGTGTCGCCGCTGGCGCATGACGACGCGGGCACCTCCTGGGACTTCAGCGTACGCATCTCCCAGCCCGGCGAAGATGCCAGTTACGAGAGCGAGCTGACCGCCGCCTCGGGCGACAGCGGCGATTATCCGACCAAGGAGGCGGCGATCGAGGCCGGCTTCGTCAAGGGCTATGCGATTGTTGACTCGCTGCTGGCGGGGTGAATCGGCAATAGGCAATAGGTAATCGGCAGACCCTTGATCCGTCATTCCTGCATCGAAGCGGCCATCCAGATATCAGATCATTTCCAGCGGCTGTGGTCCGGCGGGAGGAGGGAAGGCGCGGTCGAGTTCGGCCAGATCGTCGTCGCCGAGGCGAAGCTCCAGCGCATGCCGGTTATCGGCCACATGTTCGACCCTGCCTGATTTCGGAATCGCGATCATTCCCGGCTGGCGCAGTACCCATGCAAGCGCCACTTGCGCGGGGCTGGCCCGGTGCCGTTCGGCGACGCGTCGAAGTGCGGGATTGCTCAGCAGGCGGCCCTGTTCGATCGGCGAATAAGCCATCACGGCAATGCGGCGTTCGGCGCACCACGGCATCAGGTCGTATTCAATGCCGCGCCGGCTCAGATTGTAGAGCACCTGATTGACGGCCGGCTTGTCGTCGCCTGCGAGTCGTTCGAGTTCTTCCATGTCGGCCAGATCGAAATTGCTGACTCCCCAACGGCGGATCTTGCCGTCCCGCACCAGTGCCTGCAGCGCTTCCAGCGTTTCATCCAGAGGCACCTGGCCGCGCCAGTGCAGCAGATAGAGATCCAGGTAATCCGTGCCTAGCCGGCGCAGGCTGGCTTCGCAGGCGGCAACGGTGCCGCGCCGGCTCGCATGGTGAGGCAAGACCTTGCTGACCAGGAAAATGTCGCTGCGGCGGCCGGACAATGCTTCCTTGATCAGGGTCTCCGATGCCCCGTCTCCATACATTTCCGCAGTGTCTATCAGCGTCATGCCGAGGTCGATACCTGCCCGCAAGGCCGCAATCTCCCCGGCGCGCTTGCGCGGCTCTTCCGCCATGCACCAGGTGCCTTGTCCGAGTACCGGAACCTCGGGTTCGTCGGGCAAATCAAGCAGACGCAGTGTTTGCATGGGATTCCTTTGCGGGTTCAAGAATGTTTATCGTAATGACGATGGCACGTCGCACCGACGAAGACGGCTGACACCTGCGGCAAGCAGGTGCAACGCGCCGGGCGGCATGCTGGCAGGCGCTCCAAGTGATTGCGATTGCTATCTTAATTCTTCAGGCGAATTAGCGCGCGTATTGCCGGCATTCTGTTCGACGACCGAATTGAGTTCCGCGCCGAACAGCAGGACGGCGGCCGAAATGAAGAAAAACAGCAGCAGCACGATGATCGTGCCGACGCTGCCGTACATCGCGCTGTAATCGCCGAAATTGCTGACATAGTAGTTGAAGCCGATCGAGGCGCCGATCCACACCGGCACGGCGAGCAGTGCGCCTGGTGAAATGAAGCTGAATTCATGCCGCACATTCGGAGCGACGTAATAAATTACCGCCACCGACAGCATCAACAGGAACAGGGCGGCGGGCCAGCGCAGCCATGCCCATAGCGTCACGAACAGCTGTTCCAGGCCAACCCAGTGCGCAAGCCATTGTATCGCCTGCGGTCCGACGACCAGCAGGGCGGCAGCGAGAATGAGAAGAACGGCAAGCCCGAGCGTATAGAGAATCGATAGCGGATAGAGCTTCCAGGCAGGGCGGGTTTCGCGCACGTTATACGCCACGTTCAGCGCGTTCATCGTCGCACGTACCGCCGCTGATGCCGACCAAAGTGCAACGATCACGCCGAATGACAGCAGGCCGCTTTTTTCCTGCTGCAGTTCATCAATCACCTGATTGACCGTCGGCATGACTTCGCGCGGAACGACGAACTGCGCCTGGCTTCGCAGCCATTCGAAGAAATCCGAAAGGTGCAGGAAGCCCAGCAGGGCGATCAGGAAAATAATGAAGGGAAAGATGGAAAAGAGTACCTGGTAAGCGAGCGCGGACGCATAGGTGGTCATGTCGTCGTCAAAGAAGTCGCTGATGGTTTTTTTTATGACCAGGCTTGGTTTCAGGCCGCGCAATCCCGGAATCCGCATAATCCTCCTCGTATGAAAGCACGGGTACTGGCTTGCCAGGATGCTTTCGTCCTGAACAGACTGACGATCCGGGCAAGCTGCCGGCGGCACTGGGTTGCGTGTGAACGCCGGGTCCTCCTTGCCATGGTACGGGAACACCGGGCTCGCCATGTCGCGTCACCAGCCTGCGCCCACAGGGATATTTTCTCGGCGTCGTCGAGTCCATTCAGAACGAATGCGTTCTAGCCGGTACCCGTGCCGGACTAGAGTCCACCTAAGTTCGCTCGATCTTGCGGATCGGCCGCGGTGGACAACGGGCCGATCCTTTCGTTACTGGCGCATCGCTTATCAATGATGACGCGACATGGTGCGTTTGGCGAAGTAGGTGCCGGCAAGGACTGCTCCAGCCGCCACCAGCATGGAGCTGGTCGGGAAGGTGCGTGCCGTATTCATTGCCATTTCGCCGGCGTGCGGCGCCATCAGCTGCAGGCGTCGTTTGGTCATCTGCATGCCGAGTTCGCCGAGGCGATCCGGGATCAGTCTTTCCGCGTCAGGAAGCAGAGTCGTTTCCTCATCTGCCACGTGATGCATGACGTCCTTCATCAATTGCAGGAAGGTCTGGTCAAAGGTGGGATCGGTGGCTTCCATTGCGCGCAGCTGCGCGATCAGGCGTCGCATTTCATTGTGTTCCGGGACGCTCTTGCCGACGATAGGCGTGTCCGCCGCCAAATGGCTCATTGCCGGATAAAAGATTTCCTCTTCCAGCTGCGCGTGGATCTCCAGTGCGAGACAGATGGTGCCGACCAATGCCTTCTTGGTTTGCGGTGCGGAGTCCATTTCATACTGGTGAAAGGTTTCCAGTACGGAGGTATGGTCCATGCGGATCATGTTGGTAATGCTGGGGGACAATTTGTCAGTAAAGCTTTTCATCATGGCGCTCTCCATTTTTGTAAATGTTGTTCTCGCCGCGAAGGCGAAAACAACACAGGAGCAAACTGCGTACCTGCTCGACCTTGTGAGCGCGGGCGTGTCAGCCGAGCGCTTCGGAAACGATGCGCTTGCGCAACGCCGCATCCGGCATGCGCCCGTATCCGGCCCTCAGGTTGTCACGCACATGAGCAGGATTGGCCGTGGCGGGAATTGCACAATGCAGTGCCGAATGGGACACCACATACTTGAGCAACACCTGCGCCCAGCTGCTGCAGTCGATTTCCGCAGCCCAGGGCGGCAAGGCCCTGGTCTTGAGCCGGCGCAGCAGTTCTCCGCTGGCAAATGGCCGATTGGCAATCACGGCGATGCCGCGCTCGGCAGCGAAAGGAAGCAGCCGCTGTTCCGCCTCGCGCTCGCCCGCCGAATAATTGATCTGCACAAAGTCCACCTTGTGCCGTTCCAGCACGCGGACCACGTCCTGCTGGCCGCTGGCGGTGTAATGCGTGATGCCGATATGGCGAATGCGTCCGGCGCGCTTCCATTCATTCAAAGTTTCAAGGTGGCTGTCGACGTCGACGAGGTTATGGACCTGCATCAGGTCGATCGGATCGGCTTTCAGCTTGCGCATGGATTCCTCCATCTGCCGCTTGCCGGACTCCTTTCCCTGCGTCCATACCTTGGTGGCGATGAATAGCCTGTCGCGCAGTCCCATGCGGGAAGCAAGCTCCCCCGCCACCTCTTCGGACCGGCCGTACATCGGCGAGGAATCGATCAGCCTGCCGCCGCCCTCGACGAACGCCGCAAGAACCTGTTCCAGCGGGGCCCTGTCGGCTGCGGTCGTACCGACATCGAAGGTCTGCCAGGTACCGAGGCCGATGACAGGGAGCATCTCCCCGGAGGAAGGAATGCGCCGCGACAGCATCGCATTTCCGCCGGGGGCCGGCGGTACGGCATTGGCGCCGGTGCCGACGGTGCCAAGCGCCGCCGCGATCAGGCGCATCGCGTCGCGCCGGCTAAGGTGACTGAAATCCATGGCGCCGCCCTCAAAACTGTCCGTTTGCCTGGTCCGACGACAGGCGGTTCAGGCGGCTCAAATCGGATCCCTCATGGGATACATGCGGATCGCTCATGCTGCGGTCGAGAGTGAGCATTCCCGCAAGATTCCTTTCACTGTCCAGTACAGGGATGCGTTCCAGCAGCGAGCCGCCGAAGCGTTGCATGACGCTGGCCATGCTTTCGTCTTCGAAACACCATGCCAGTTCCTCGCTCATGAGTTCGGCCACATGGATATGTTCCGGCGGGCGGCCTTCCCGTGCCGCAGCCACGCGAATATCGCTGTCACTGATCATGCCGATCAGCCGTCGTCCGTCGCATACCGGAAGCACGCCCACCTTCCAGTCACGCATGATGGCTGCTGCACGGGAGACATTGTCGTGCGGGCCGACGACAGTTGCATCATGGTCCATCAGATCCGATACGGTTGGCATATTGGCAATCCTTTCGCTTGGTGCTCGCAGGCTGCGCATCGCCGCGTCGTCGAGCAATGCAGTGACTTCCTGGTCATCAGTCTGCGCAAAATCGTCGTAATACTGGCTTACCGCGCGAAAATGTTCGGGCACCTGCAGGCAGATGGCATCATCGGCAAGCGAGCACAGCTTTTTCAGGGTTTCGGCGGGCGCCACCGGCACCGCCAGTAGCAGGCGCTCCGGCCCCGTATCCCGCACCGCTTCCACCGCCGCCTGCATTGACGCTCCGGTGGCGATACCGTCATCAACAAGAATGACGGTCCTCCCGGCGAGCGGCACGCGTGCTCGGTTGCCGCAATACAGCTGGCGGCGGCGTTGCAGCTCCCGTGTCTGGCGTTCGACTTCCTGGGCCAGGAACAGGGAGGACGGGCGCAGAAGGTCGATCATTTCACTGTTCAGCACTCTGCGCGGCGGGTCGCCTTCGACAAGAGCTCCGATGCCGACTTCGGAAGAGACCGGCGACCCCAGCTTGCGTACCAGCAGCACATCAAGAGGCGCCTGTAGCGCCAATGCAATCTCGTAGGCCACGGGCACGCCGCCTCGCGGCAGGCCGAGAACCACCGGCGAACGCTGTTTCAGGAATGCCAGTGCGGATGCAAGCTGGCGTCCTGCTTCCCTGCGATTGCCGAAACGCCGTTGCCCCATGGCTGCCTCCATTCAAGAAACCCCGATCGAGAACCTGCAAGATGTTTGCCATGGTTTGTGTGGCCGGGAAGGGCGCTACTCCGCTTAGTCGCTACCCATCTTTACCAAGTGGATGTATAAAGTACAAAAATCGGGACATGACGGGCGGGATTGCTCAACGTAAAATGCGGTCCGGGCCGGACAGGCAACGCTTCCGTTCAGACAAATTTCCGCCGCGTTCAAATAGCCGGAATCTCTACTGTCGGAAGACCGTAACATCGCGTTACATCGCAGATGACTCAGCCTGTTAAAGTGACGGTGCTTCACATTTACAAGAGGGGATTTCGTTGGCAAAAACATCGCGTGGATCAAGGTCTCGCAAGTCGTTCTTCAAGCCGTTCGCCAGCCGGCTCGGACAGGTCGGCGCCATCCTTCTTGGCTCTTTGGTGCTGGTATGCGTGGTCATGTTCGGTTACATCACTCTGTTCGTGATGCCAAACCTGCCTTCGCTGGACGCACTCATCGATTACCGCCCGAAAATGCCGCTGCGGGTCTATACCGCCGATGAGGTGCTAATCGGCGAATTCGGCGAGGAGCGGCGAGATTTCGTGCCCATCGCGGAAATGCCCGCAGTCATGAAGAGGGCGCTCCTGGCGATTGAAGACGACCGCTTCTACGAACACGGCGGCGTCGACTATATCGGGATACTGAGAGCTGGCCTGGCGAATCTGCGCAGCAGCCGCTCGCAGGGTGCATCCACCATCACGATGCAGGTCGCCCGCACTTTTTTCCTTTCCCGCCAGAAGACTTACGCCCGCAAGCTTCATGAAATCGTGCTGGCTTATGAAATCGAACGCAAGCTGAGCAAGGACCAGATTCTCGAGCTGTACATGAATCAGATCTATCTTGGCGAGCGGGCCTATGGCTTCGGCAGCGCGGCACGTGTCTATTTCGGCAAGCCGGTCAAGGAAATCACGGTGGCGGAGGCAGCGATGCTCGCCGGTCTGCCGAAAGCGCCGGCCGGCGCCAATCCGATTGTCAATCCGACCCGCGCGCGTCAACGCCAGCAATACATCCTCAAGCGCATGCGCGAACTCGGCTATATCAGCGAAGCGCAGTACGCCAAGTCCGCCCAGGAAAAGCTGCTCATACGCGGCGACCGCCGCCGTTTCAGCACGCATGCGGAATATGCGGCCGAGCTGGTTCGCCAGTACATGGTGGCGCAGTACAAGGACGACGTTTATACCCACGGTTACAACGTCTATACGACCTTGAACAGCACCGAGCAGACTGCGGCTTATGAAGCGGTGCGCCGCGGAGTCATCGAATATGACCGCCGCCACGGCTATCGCGGACCGGAAGGATTCATCGAGCTGCCGCGGGACGCGGACGACCGTGCCCAGGCTATTTCCGAAGTCCTGCTCAAGTATCCTGACAGCGATGAACTGCAGTCAGCCGTGGTGGTATCGGCGACAGCCAAACTGGTGAAGGCCGAATTGCTGTCCGGGGAAGACGTGGAAGTAACCGGCGACGGGTTGCGCTTCGCGGCGCCGGCCCTGTCGGGGAAAGGGCAGAACAAGATACGGCCCGGTGCCATCATCCGGGTAGTGCGCGACGCGAAGAAAAAATGGTGGATTTCCCAGCTGCCGGAAGTGTCGGCAGCGCTCGTCGGAATGAATGCGCGGGACGGCGCAATACGGGCCATGGTCGGCGGCTTTGATTTCACGCTCAACCAGTTCGACCATGTGAACCAGGCCTGGCGGCAGCCGGGCTCCACCATCAAGCCTTTCATCTACTCTGCCGCGCTCGAAAAAGGCTTCTCTCCTGGAACGCTGATCAACGATGCCCCCCTGACCCTGAATTCCGGCGACTCCGGCGGGCAGAGCTGGGACCCACAGAACGATAACGGACAATATGACGGCCCGGTAAGCATGAGGACCGGTCTCAAGAAATCCAAGAACCTGGTTTCCATTCGCATCCTGCAGTCGATCTCGCCAATGTATGCGCAGCAGTATCTGACGAAATTCGGCTTCGAACAGGACAAGCATCCGGCCAACCTCACCATGACACTCGGGACGGGGTCGGTCACGGCGATGCAGATGGCAAGCGGCTACGCGGTGTTCGCCAATGGCGGCTACCAGGTAAAGCCATTCCTGATCCAGAAGGTCGTCAACAACCGCGGTGAGGTTCTCATCAATTCCGAACCGGCGAAAGCCGGCGACGAAGCGGCTCGCGTGCTCGACGCCCGCAACGCCTTCATCATGGACAGCATGATGCGCGACGTGGTCAATGGCGGCACCGGCTTCGCAGCCAGCCAGAAACTCGGCCGGCGCGACTTGGCGGGCAAGACCGGCACCACCAATGATTCCATCGATGGCTGGTTTGCCGGGTATGGCGGCGATATCGTCGCGGTGTCCTGGATGGGCTTCGACAAGCCCCGCTCGCTGGGTGGCCGCGAATTTGGCGGCACGGTCGCGCTGCCGATGTGGATCGATTACATGCGCACTGCGCTAAAAGGCAAGCCGCTGCTCGAACGCTCAGTTCCCGAGGGCGTTGCGCAGCTCGACGGTGACTGGATCTATCAGGAATACGCGAACGGCAATGCGGTTCGCTCGGTTGGCGTGGAGGATACTCGCAGTTTCTGGGAAAAATTATTCGGAAACAGGCCGCAAGGCGCGGTTCCGGGGCCGGGTCCTGCGCCTGCTCCACCTCCAAGGCCTAGCCTGCCGGGTGACGACATGTCGTATCGCGGCGGCGGAGGCGGCGGATAACGGCCTTTCGTTTTATCGAGTCCGATTATTCCTTCGACCGTCCTACGTGGCATCATTGCCGCCGCAACGCAGACAGGAATTCTCGCCGGTTCGCGACGCCTGTTTTTGAACGTGCAGGGTCGAGGCAAGGTCAGGGAAAAGCCATGTTTAAAAAAGTACTGTATTTCCGTACAGTACTTGTGTTACATTAACTACTCATTCATTGGCAAGTAGTTAAAGGAGAACTGACATGGCTTACCTGAACAACTCTTTCGGCACACGCTTTGGTCTTGAATATGCGCCGATGTCCTTCCTGGTCCGTTTCGGCAAGCGTGAACTGTTCGTCTGCCGTGACTTCCGCAATCGCTACTACAAGGTCAATCCGGTGCTCGATTGCAGCCCCGGCGTCCAGGCGGGCCATGTGGAACTGCTGATTCTCCGTCGCTGGCTGGTGATCCTGTCCAAGGCGCGGAAATTCGCATGACCGGGCAACTGCCGGGGATCTGTGGACAGCCTCCGGCATATTTCTTAGCTTGCGCATCGCAGAATCATCCGAAAAACCAGTAGCACACCCCGATCGACGTAACAATGCCCGCCGCATCGGCAATCAGCGAACAGCTGACCGCGTGACGAGCCCGCTGGATACCGACGGATCCGAAGTACACCGCCAGTACATAGAAGGTCGTTTCCGTGCTTCCCTGCACGGTTGCGGCAACAAGCGCGGGAAAGCTGTCCACTCCACCGGATTTCATCAATTCGATCAGCATGGCGCGCGCCGCGCTTCCTGAGAAGGGCTTCACCAGCGCCGTCGGCAACGCATCCACGAAGCGTGTGTCGAGGCCGAAGGTCTGCACCAGCAAGCGCAAACCTTCCAGAAGAATGTCGAGCGCGCCGGACGCACGCATCACTCCGACAGCGCACAGCATGGCCACCAGGTAGGGAAGCAGGTTGCGCGACACCTCGAATCCTTCCTTCGCTCCTTCGACAAAAGTTTCATAGACGGGAATCCGGCGCAACGCGGCGAACGCCAGGAAGAACAGGATCAGCAGAAAGAGGACCAGATTGCCGAGCAGCGACGATACTGCTGCAAGCGCCGCCGCCGACATGCCTGCCAGCACCGCGATGGCCGTGCCCAGCACCAGCGCCGTGCCGGCCAGCCAGGCAAGCACAACCGGATCCCAGAGACGGATGCGCTGCGCGATTGCCACTGCAACGAAGCCGGTCAGCATGGAGGCCGTGGTCGCAAGCAGTATCGGCAGAAACACCAGTGTGGGATCGCTTGCGCCCTGTTGTGCGCGGTACATGAAGATCGAGACTGGCAGCAGTGTGAGCGCAGACGCGTTGAGTACCATGAACAGCACTTGCGCCCGCGTTGCGGTTTGCGGATCGGGGTTCAGATCCTGCAGCGCGCGCATTGCCTTCAGGCCCATTGGCGTCGCCGCGTTGTCCAGGCCAAGGGCGTTGGCAGTCAGGTTCAGCGTCATGAGTCCCAACGCAGGATGCCCAGCCGGGACTTCCGGCATCAGGCGGCGAAACAAAGGGGAAAGGGCACGCGCCAGCACATCCACCACGCCGGCTTTCTCGGCGATCTTCAGAAAGCCCAGCCACAGGGTGAGCGTGCCGAACAGCAGAATCATGACTTCCACCGACAGCTTCGCCATGGCGAACAGGCTGTCGACCATGGCGGCAAATACGGCGGCGTTCCCCTCGAACAGCCAGCGCCCGAAGGCGCAAATGGCTGCAATGATGAAAAATCCCAGCCACAGGGCATTCAACATACGCTTCCTTCTACATGACGATCACAGTAACAGACAGACTTTAACGCTTGGCAAGGCGAATACTGGTGCGGAGGAGAGCGGTTTCTACCATGCTGTTCAGCAAAGCATCAAGCTTGACGCGTGGCGGAGACTGCGCCGGCAAGCAAAGTCCTTCTCGCTGAAAAGAGCATAGTGACTGGCGTATCAAGAAGCCGGGCGTTACCTATTGACGATCTTCATGCGAGGCGAGAGCCAAGGCAAGGTCGGCCATTGCGGCAGATAGGATTTCAGGCGCAGGGCAGGACTTTCTACCAGATGCCAGGACAACAGCGCACAGAAGACTGTCATCAGCACCGCCAGCGCCAGGCCCGATGCGAATGCGGTGTCCTTGTCCAATGCCCAGAGCACAGTCTGCTGCACCGGAAATGCATAGATATAGATGCCATAAGAAATATCGCCATATTTTCCGGCGTCTTTCAATCCTGGCGTCGACTGGCATCCGATAAGAATCGCGGCGCACGGAACGACCAGTACCAATGCCAGCTGCGGCAAGCCCGCTGCATGAAGTGCAAGTGCGATGGCCGCCGGTATGGCGAGCAGTAGAAACGACTTGCCTTCCCAATGCCGCCTGAACAAGTCCAGGCAGACTCCGGCAAAGAAGTACAAACCGAAGTGAACCTGGTATCTATTCGGGTCCGGGTTGAAGGCAAAATAATGGATTCCCAGTGCGAAGGTAGCAAGCACAACCAGCACCGGCTTCCTCATCAAGCCGAGGCAGCCGGCGACGAGCAATGCGAAGTAGCAGCGCACTTCCAGCGGAATGGTCCAAAGGGAGCCGTTGACCGCCTTGGGGTAGATATTGTCTTCGAATACCCCGGGAAGAAAATAGCGGACCGTCGTTATCTTGAGATTACGAAGAAAATCCGTCAGGGCCGGGTGGGAGAAATAAGCCTGCGCATCGAGTGACGACACGGCGGGGCCCAGCACAAAAGCGGTCAGCAGGGTAGCTGCCGCCAGACCCGGCCAAATCCTTAAAAAACGTTTGGCAAGAAAGCGCAGCGGATTGGCATCCTGGCGCCAGCTCTGGGATACAAGAAATCCGCTGATTGAAAAGAAAACGAGCACCGCGAATGTCCCGGCGCTCATGCCGAAGATAGCCGGCTCGGGAAGGCCGCTCAACGCATATTGATGACTAAATAGGACGAGCAGTGCGGCTGCGATGCGCAGGAAATCAAAGTTGTTTTTTCGATGGTCCCGGACGATGTCTTTAGATGAGTCCATGAGTTGAGTCCGATGACGGTGAGGGCGGTTCAGGCCATTGAAAAGGCGATCATTTTACATGCCGGGTTGGTTATCGGCATCCCTGTATCGACGTCCGAACCATTGCGCGCACGTGCGACAGTGCGACGATCAAAAACGCAGAAAGCGCTTGTGCAAAGCGGGGCCGCGCAGGAGAGAACTCCGCTACCGATTTATGAAACGCACAGGCATTTTCCCGGCGCAGGAATTGCATGAATCGACTGCCCATCGAAAAATTTGTCTCGATCCATATGGTGCCGATCGACCAATTCACCCGAAAGAACATGATAGGACCCGGAGGCGAGATAATACGGTCGACTGCATACTCACGACCTATAGTCGCCGGCCGACTTCTAGGGCCGTTAACGTAATTGGGGTAATGCGATTGGAATTAATCCAGATCCGTCGCACGGAACGCTGGGAACAATTTGCATCTTTTGACGTTTGTCCCGGAGACAGGATGCATTGAACGCTTCCGCATAAGGATATCGCTTGCGGGCATACCCCAACGCAACTCTTGGCAGTCAATTTCCATACCAATGCCTGCCAATCGATGAGAGCGTGTCTTTTTCAAAAGCCAGCACGACGCCCGCCGCCCCTTGTTCGCAGACTCACTACTGGCTCCTCCCGCGCCTGTGGGCCGGAAAATACATTGTGCTCATATGTGATGACGTAACTTGGGACCGGCATAAGAGACCGTTAAGCGACAAATGGGAATTTGCTGCTGAACGAGAACCAAGTTTGTGCAATGTTGACCTGCACTGAGAATCACTGCGGTATGGTTTCGTTGTTTTTACTTTCGCACAGCTATGCATTCGATTTTGTTTCCTGCCGATACTTATCAAGTCAGCCTGCGGCGGCGGTTTGGATATTTTGGTTACGCGCTTGTGATCATTCTTGGAATGATTCCTGGGGCGCGGTCTGAAGTAGGGGAGGTTGCGTCGAGCTTTTTCCTGCACTTCACAACGTACGCCTTCATTGCCGCACTGCTATTTACCGGCCAAGTTGGCAGTGCCGCCAGGAGGGTATGGCGTACTGTGATAATTGTTTCGTTGATGGGCGCTTTGGATGAATTTATTCAGTCGTTCCTGCCATATCGCCACGGCACGATTCATGATTGGTATGTCGACGTGGCTGCTGCCCTAATAACCGCAGCCATATTGGCACAGTCATTCGTGAAGGCACAAAGAAGAGCAATCGCGGGAACGCATTCTCCCTCAGACGCCAAATCCAATTAGGCGATAGGCCTTGATTAAGGACTTGACTCTCGTAACGGAGGGCAAGTAAACGGACGTGACGAACTTAGCGTCGTCATGAGGGCATCCAGACATGACACCGCGAATGAAGATTCGCGGTAACGCTAGTCAACATTCGAGAGATAAGACTAGTGAATGCATAACCATACCCGCTCCTATGCGGAGCGTGGCATGTTAGTCAAATGATTAAAACCATGAAGACTGGAAAAAGGAGTTTCCAGTCTTCAAGATGATTTAATCAAAGCGCTTCAGTTTGTCGGGGCTTCGTCCCATCCAGGTACGCGGAGGCATGCACAGATCTGAAGGTTGGGTGTCCTCATCACTCAATCTATACATTTTCGCCCAGATATTAATGCAGCGTGATACATCTTCGCGCGTTATCTCGTTCGAGTTTCCTTTGGCTTCGGGAGACTCGAAAAAGCTATTGATCTGAGGGGGAAGTTCAGTCCCGGAAACGTTTTTTTGCGGGAAAGAACGTGAGATGGATTTTTGCATGTCGGCCTCGCTACAGTGCAGTGCACAAGAATTAGTATATGCCTCTGGCACCGCTGTGTAAAACAACTTACCCCATTTTTTAAACAAGGCATTGGGTAGCGTTGGTAGCGTGATACACCGGATCCGGCAGGCAATACTTAACATCTATCCTAGCGAACGTTGCGCCAGATTTCGCTCGGAGGGAAAAGATCTTCGACCGGTACATTCATGCCGAATTCGCGGTTTGCATACCGGCAGATGGCAGCGCCGATTTCGATGAACCTTTCCATCTCCCTTTCGCTTAACTTGTTAGAGACAGACTCCAGATGCTTTGCCAGCAATGCAGAGATGCAATACAAATCTGTATCGGGTGCTTCCTCGTGCTCCTGCATCATTAGATCCAACAAACGGTACTTGTCCACGATGACCTCCTTGGCTTTTCGCAGTATAGGCAGTAATCACCACAGAGCAAGATGCGGCGCAATATGTATTGCAGGAAAGGATTCGTTAAGGAAAGACATATCGCCTAGGGTGTGAGCGATACACTAGATGGAGGGTATGAAGCGAGGGTGGGCAGACGCGCGGGTCAAAGCGGATTAAGATCCCTTCATGGCACGGCTGGACTATTAAATATTTAAAACGGGAATGCCATACTTAATGAAGCGAAGTAAATTGTCTGCCTTGATATTATTCAGATCGAGCCGAGTATATATTCAGCTGACATAATTAAAGGCGACATCGAGGATGTCGCCTTCCACCTTCATGGGCCAGTCAAACGAAGGTGTCGTCAATTACGGTATCAATGTTTTTTGTCCGCGGCATCGGCATGCGCCTCGGCTTTGTCCTTCTTCGCCTTGGCCTCCGCTTTCGCTACCTTCTTTTCGGCTTTGGCATCAGCCTTGGCGGCTTTCTCCTCAGCCTTCGCATCCGCCTTTTCCGCCTTGGCATTGGCCTTTGCATCTGCCTTGGTTACGGGAGTTTCGACAGTCGTCGTTGTAGATGCTCCGGAGCTGATGCCGGCTGAAGATGCGGGCGTCGAGCCAACTGTCTCGGCAGTGCCGGTTTGAGCATATACGGAAGTGGCAAACAGTCCGGTAATAAGAGCGGCGACGAATTTATTCATTGAATTCCTTTCAAAGAAAATAAAAGTGACATCAACGTGTCACTACGTCAGACCGCATTCCTTAAAAAGATTCATTGTCACTATGTTATCAAGTGTAACGCCTGAAATATCTCCGTCACAAGATCGATTCGCTATCGATGCGCACCAGGCTCTTGCCCCCTGCGACTCGTTGCACCATGACCTTGGTAGCTATTCTTTCGCTCATCTCCTGAACATGGGTGATGACGCCTACCTTGCGGCCCTGTGACTGCAAGCTATCCAATGCATGCATGGCGATGGACAAGGTATCCGCGTCAAGGCTGCCAAAGCCTTCGTCAATGAAAAGCGACTCGACGCGCACACGATTTGATGACAACGATGCGAGCCCCAATGCAAGAGCAAGGGAAACCAGGAAGGATTCGCCGCCGGAAAGCGAATGAATGGAACGGATCTCATCGCCCATGTCCTGGTCGACGACAAGCAGCGCCAAGGTGTCCTTGACACGCTCCAGCCGATACCGGCGCACCAGATCTTCGAGATGCCGGTTAGCGTAGGCCAGAAGAACATCAAGCGTGAATTGCTGTGCGTAGTTGCGGAATTTTTTCCCATCCGCAGAACCAATCAGTTCCGCCAGTTGCCCCCACAACCTTGCCTTCTCTTGCTGGCGCTCGAACTCATCAAGTATGGCGACTGATTTCTCGTGGCGAGAATCGTCCTCGGCTAGCGCAATCTTCTGGCGGGTGAAATCGGTACGGACTGCTTCGAACCGAACCATCAGCTCATCAAGCAGGCTGCTGACGGCATTCGCATCTTCGCTGCCGACACGCCCTTGTTCATGTGCCGTGCGGCGCTCGGTGCGCTCCTGAAGTATGGCGTTCGCCGTTTGCATCGCGGTAACGGCGGCATGGAGTTCATCTCTTTCAGCGGAAATCCATTCAAGGCTGTAACCCAAAAGCACCTGAAGACTTTCCGTATCTTGAGTGTCGGCAGCGAAGGCTTTCGCTGCGTTGAAATGCGTCAGCCAGTCCGACAAGCGGGCACGCGAGTCTGCATGCTCCGCTTCGAGCGTCGCCAGTCGCCGCGCCGTCTTTTCCATGCTTTCCTGGTGCCGGGCTACCGCAATGGCACATTCCTGCATGCGCATCGATTGCGCATGCATGGCAGTCTTTGCGAGCGAAACTGCTGCGGCAAGTTGGTCCTCGATTACGGAGAGGGCTCTGCCCTCGAAGATTTCAGCCCGCGCAGAACGCATGCCTGCGATGCGCCGGCTGCTTTCCTCCAGCATTGCATCCGCACGTTGAAGCTCGGCGTCGCAGCGTGACTTGGCCTCCTTCAAGCTCATGGCAGAGGCTTCGAGTTCTGCTACGCGCGCGAGATTTTCATCGCGAATCCGACACTGCTCCTGCCAACGTTGAACCCGTTGTTCACAATCGAGCCGAAACGCTGCCGGGTCACGTCTCCAGTGCTCGCGCCAATCCGCCGATGCTGTGAATGCGGCACTCAATTCATCCAGAGCCAGGGCGACCCTTGCGTTTGCTTCAGTCGAACTGGTGATAAGACGGTCGACTTCGTGTTTTCGCTGACGTGCCTCGGTCATGGTCAAGTCGAACTGCGTCTGCCTCTCCCTCAGTGACACTGCCGCGGCATCAAGCGTCTGTTGTGCCATGTCCAGGCGTTGAGCAGCCTGTTCCGCGCTGCTTTCGGCGACGGCCAGTTCATGGAGACGTTCCCGCACGGTGCGTATTTCGTCTGCCAGCCATCGCTCGACGTCCTCGCGGGCGTGGACGTTCGCCTGCGCTGACAGATGGTGCTGAGACCATTCAGATTCCGCAGTTGAAACACGTTCCTGCGCATCCTGCATCTGCCGGGAGATTTGCTGAAGGCGCCGTTGACCCTCATGCAAGAGCGCCTCGCTGCGCGCCTGCCGCGCGAGGAAATTGTCGACCCGTTCGCGGCAGCGGGCAACTTCAGCATCAAATTCCTCCAGCAGGGCGTGCAGTCGCCCGCCGCTGTCCGCATAGGGATGTTCGGTTGAACCGCAGACCGGGCAGGGCAGACCGTCTTCCAACGCGTCACGCAGGTTTTTCACCGAGTCGCTGCAGGCTATGCGTGCAGCGACCTGGGCTTTTTCCGCCTGACCGAGTGCGGCCTTCGCCGCGGCAATCTCGGTTCGGACATGGTTGTTCGCCAAGGCCGCTTCAGTTTCCGCGCTGCGCAGCTGCTTGTCCTCATCCTTCAAAACTCGCAGCTGTTGTCTGGCGGTGTTCAAGGTCGACCATAGGCGTGCGCCATCGTCGAGGTTTTCGCGCTTTAGTTCGAGTTGCTGCCTTTCCTGCCGTATTGCTGATCTGGAATGACTGGCCGATTCGAACTGACAGGTAAGCCTTTGCATCTCGGCCTCGGCCTGGGCACGAGTGGCGCTTGCAAGCAGGTCTTCCACCTCCGCCAGCCTTGTATCAAACCGATGCGACGCCTCCCTGGCAGCAGCAAGCTCCTGCTCGAGGACATTCAACGAATCAAGCTGCAGAGCTGAGTGTTTCAACATCGAGTCCCAGCGCGGCCACTGCAATGCCAGCGGCAGCACGCTTGCTTGATCCGAGAGCCACCGTTCAGCCGCCTGCCTTGCGCCATTTGCCTCCTCCAGCGCCTTGCACCCGGCATCCATGCGGGCTTCAATTCCAGCCTTGTCTGTTTTGATCCGCGCCACTGCAGTCGCCGCGATTTCATTGTCGGGGACAAGTGCGGCGATCTGCGCATCAAGTGCTTTCGCCTTGTCGATATCAGGCAGGGCTGCTTCCAGAGTCTGCAAGGCGATTTTGTGCGCCTGTTCGGCCGCGCCTGCGGCAAGCTCCGCATCCTGGCGGCTTCGGTGTGCCGACGCCAGTTGTGTTTCGATGTGCTCAATCTCGGCTCTGATCGATTCAATGGCGGCGGACAGGCGCGCGGTGTCGTCCATTATGGCGCGAGCAGGCTGCACTTGCTCAATCAAGGCCAGTCGATGTCGCCGCTCATCCATGTTCCGGGATATCAAGGCAAGCCGCTCCGCCTCAAGGCGTGCGTGCTCTTCGTCACGCAGTGCCGCCTGCAATGCGGCGTGCCAGCGCAGCTGTGACTCGAGCTCGCCCTTGCGCTGCTCCAACACAGTCATTGCGTCATGCGTCAGCGCGCAATCCCGCTCCAGTTCCAGACGGGCTTGCGCATCAAGAGGTTGCTGATCCGCCATGCGCTGACTGATTGCATTGAGAATCTGGTGCTCGGATTTTGAACGCTCGAAAGCACGCTTGGACATGTCGCTGTAGATCGCCGTCCCAGTCAGGGTTTCGAGCAGTTCTCCGCGGTCTCCGTCATCGGCCCTCAAGAATGCAGAAAATTCATTTTGGGCGAGGAGGACCGCACGGGTAAACTGGTCGAAATTCAGACCGATGCGGGCTTCGATCTCCGCCTTGACTTCGCGGTTGGTGCCACCAATTGCCTGCCGTTCCGGCAAGCTCTGGAGTGACATCACAACCTGCTGCAAGGCACCGTCGGCCTTGGCACGTGCGCGCCGGACACTCCAGCGCGCGCGGTAGCAACAAGAGTCGTTGCCGATGAAGTCGACTTCGGCATAGCCGTCTGCCGAGCCTCGCCGCAATAGATTGCGCGTATCCTGCGGCGTTACCGTTTCATCCCGCACGTCCGGCAAGCCGATGCCTTTGCTCCCCGCGCGCGACAGACGCGGCGTGGCGTCATAGAGCGCAAGACACAGCGCATCCAGCAGAGTGCTTTTGCCTGCGCCGGTCGGGCCGCAGATGGCGAATAATCCGGCGGAGACCAGCGGCTCCTGCATGAAATCAAGTTCGAACTCCCCGCCCAGCGACGCGAGATTCTTGCCGGCGATTCTTAGTATCTTCATTTGCGGCCCGCTTCATCCGCCGACCCTAGCAACAGTTCACCGAAGGCAGCCAGTTGTTCCGCAGATGCCTCGGTGCCGAATTTGCCGGCATACAAGCGCCTGAAAATATCTTCCGGCTGGACGCGTTCGAGGTCTTCCGTGGCAACCGATATCTGTCTCGGCTGGTCCCTACGCGTAAACGTCGTTTCTATTTTCGCAAGGCGCACATGCTTGCCCTCCAGCGCCGCTTCGATCCGCGCGCGAAGTCCAGGCTCGGGGCGATCCAGACTGATTCTGACCTGGAGATAAGGTTGCCTTCGATGCTCGGAATGAACGGGATGTTCAAGGGCGGTCAAGGCTGCAAGCACGTCATCCACGGGAGCAGGGCGGCGCGGTATGCGCAGCAGGTCCACGGTTCGTGGCACACGCAGTTCGGCAATCTTGCTTACGCCTTCTCCTTCGAGGTCAACGCACAAGACCTGATGGGCATAGTCTATTTCGGTAAACGACATGGGAAGCGGGCTACCGCAATAACGGACATGCTCGCGTTTTCCGATGCGCTGAGCCTTGTGCAAATGACCGAGCGCCGCATAGGCGACCGAATCGTCGAAGATCGAGTCGGGCAGCGCTTCCGCATTGCCCATGACAATGCGCCGTTCGGAGTCCTCCGACGCTTCGCCGCCAAGCATATGGCAGTGACCCAGCGCGATAATGGCTTGTCCAGGTTCCCTCCGTTCCCGAGCGCGCGCAAGCAGTCGCTGATAAAGCAGTGCGATTCCTGCCTGATATGGATCGCCGGCGTCTTCCACACGTGGTACATCACCGGGACGGAGAAATGGAACCGCCAGGCACCATGCGGCGATTGTCCTGTCTTGCCGGAAGAGCGGGATCAGCAACTGGTCAAGGTCAATCTCTCCATCGTCAAACCTGCGAACATGCCCTACAACCGCAACATTCAGGCCGTCCAGCAGCGGTCTTGGTGCTTCGAGGCGTCCGGGCGAATCGTGATTGCCCGCGATGATAATGATGTTAAGGCAAGGCAGTCGCCTTTTGGCCTGCTGCAGGAAGGTATAAAACAGCTTTTGCGAGGCAGCGGATGGATTGGCATTGTCGAAAACATCTCCTGCGATAAGCAAGGCGTCAATTTCCTCGGCGACAAGCGACTCCACGAGCCACGCGAGAAAGCTCTCATGCTCATGACATCGATCGAAATTGTGGAGGGTCTGGCCCAGGTGCCAGTCCGAAGTGTGCAGGAAACGCATGACATCCCTTAATTCAGCAGCCATGCATGTCAAAACCATGCCGGCTTGGGCCGAAATATAGCAACTGGGAGGAAATGCGTCGAGGCTTGATGACAGGAGCAAGCGCTCTAGCCGTTCATTGCATCATGCAGGATGTTTAGAACAAGCCGGACATGAAGTTGAACTGAGGCGTCTTCCAAAGAAAAACGCCCCTTGAACAGGGGCGTGTAAAGTCGGTACGAATCAATACGAGGCTTTAATATCGACTCAAGGATTCCGCTTTGCAATTTCATTGCCAATGTAGCCGCCGCCAACGACGCCGGCAACCGTAGCCAGGGCCCGGCCGGAGCCTTTGCCGATCTGGTTGCCGATCAAGCCACCCACCACGGCGCCGACACCGATGCCGATCGGGCTGTTCTGCGCCGCGGGCGCCGGTTGCTGAACCGGCTGGTAGACCGGGGCAGGGGAGTAGGTTCGTTGCGGCTCCGCCTGCGCGACCTGCACCGGTTGCGCCGGTTGCGTGCGGGAAGGCGCAGCGTGCTGCACATACTTATGATGCACGACGGTCTTGTGACGAACGACTTCCTTCGGTTCCGCCTGCGCCACAGGCGCAGTCGCAGGCTGGGGAGCGGCCGCCAGCGCGGTTGCCGGTAATGCCGGTGCGGCAGCCGGCACGCTTGCCGGAACGATGACCTGAGACGTGGGCGCCACTACCGGGGCTTTGTCCGACACTGTGCCTTGAGACGCGGGAATGATTCCGACAATCGCAGCTGCCCCGAGCAAGCTTACAAGCATGACAGAAGCAGCGGCACCAGCCATCAAGGGATGAATACGGTTAGAAGTCTGCGACATTTCCATTTCGGGGTTTCCATCGGTTTGGTAAGAAGGCAGGATCAGAATACCGCCTGGCGATTCGACGTTGTAGCGCTCTTGTGTATCACAGGTAAGCGCTTGTAACGCCAATTGGCTTCACGTCTTCGCGGGCTGTGTTTGCGCAGTGTCGCGAGCGGTCCGGAGTTGCATGGAGGAGTGCATTCGTATGAACGAAAACGAGCGACCCCGGCGCGCATCAGCATCTGGCAGCAGCTTGGCAAACACAGCCTGATTGGCGACCGCCAGGTCATAGCAAAGGCGCACAGGAAACGTTTCCGGTGCTGCGTCGTCGGTGTATGCCTAAAGCGTGGCACCAGATCCGTCGGTGAAAGCACTCGGTGGTGCAGGTTGTAGACGGGAAATGGGCCTCAAGGGGTCTGCATCTCTCGGCGAGATGCAGGTAAACAGGTAGGCTTGATAGGGGAGTTAAAGAATCTGGCGGATTTTTTCAGCAAGTTCTACCGGGGAAAACTTTGCAACATAGGCATTGGCGCCCGCGCTTTTCACATGAGCCTCGTTGGCAGAACCCGACAGCGAAGAGTGGATCAGCACTGGCAGGCTGTTGTAACGATTACTTGTCTTGATCTGCCGGGTCAGCGTGAACCCGTCCATTTCGGGCATTTCCAGGTCGGTCAGGACGAGCGCCACCTTTTCTCGCAAGGTCTTGTTTTCCTTGTCTGCCTCGGTCGCCAGCTCCTGCAGTTTTTCCCATGCTTCCTTGCCGCTTTTCGTCATGATGTAAGGCAGCCCCATCTCATCCAGTCCTTTCTGGATGATGGTTCGGGCGATGGCAGAGTCATCCGCCGCAAGAATGACCGCGCCGGGCGGCAAACGGATATCTGTGCTGGCATGAGCGGATGGCGTTTCCTTGCCAGGGACGAACTTCTGAACGATGGTTTCGACATCGAGCACTTGAACCAGGCGTGTACCGTGCACCTCGTCGTTGAGGCGTGCGATGCTGGTAACGGTATTGTCGGCATAACTTCCAGCCGACGGGCGGACCTGGCTCCAGTCCAGCCGAACGATTTCATCGACCGCTTCCACGGCAAAACACTGCGTCGTCCTTGCAAACTCCGTCACGAGCAAGATGTTGAGACCGGTCGTCGGGCTACATCCAATGAGGCCCGGAAGATCGATGACAGGCAGGATTTCGCCGCGCAGGTTAACCACGCCCATCATGTAGGGTGCGCTCTCGGCAATCGGCGTCACCGGGGGCATCGCAACGATTTCCCTGATCTTGAAAACGTTGATGCCGTACAGTTCATTTTGCTCGCCATTGCTATCGCCGCCGAGACGAAACAGCAGGAGTTCGAACTTGTTCGAGGCGGTCAGATTGGTACGCTCATCGACTTCTTGCTGGACAGTGCTCATGCTGTCTCCCTTATGCGTTTTATTGAATGAATCCATTGTCCAGGGCTACAGATGTTTGCTTATGCAACACCCGGTACTGAACGCTAAGTGTAAAAGCGCTACCAAATCAAAAATACGCTTTTATACGCCTTGTTGCAAACAGGCAACGAAATATGTCTTCGGATGGATATTGGGTGATCTTGCAATATATCGAGGTTGGGTAGAATTTGCGTTATGTTAAATAATGTCCGTGGCAAAGAATATTTCTTTTCCCTCTACCATTTTCAGTCGATTCGCTTTCAGGTCGAGCCACACGTCATCAATCGTGTCTCCGCTCTTCTTGTCTTACCAGCGTTCGTACAAGCCTTTGTCCAATAAAACCCTAGTCGGCTTGTCAATGCCAAGTGCTAGTAAGAAGATGCCGCTTGCTCCAGTGAGCCTACGGAAGTTCTTTACTTGTATATGTCCACCGTGCTTCCGGCTCACTTCTCGCCCTGATCCGTTCCCATTTCGCTCCGCAGCGATTGCAACGGTAATATTCGATCCGTCCGCTGGCAGTCGCGCCGTAGTTGATGAGCGCATCTGAATGAAGAATCAGATTGGCGTGCGGAGACGTCGTCGCATTCGTGCCGAACAGCCTTGCACAGTCTTCGCATTCGTTCATCAAACCGCCTCCAGCGTTGTCGAATTCAATGTTTGGATGCTTTTTCGTTATCCAGATCGACACGGACGATCTCGAAACCACCATCGTAATATCCGCGTTCCTCCGCTGTCGTGCGGGCTTCTTCGACGCTGCGGAATCGACCGGCTTGCGAAGCATCATCCGTCAGTGACAAATCGTCTGCAAACGGATAAAGATAGCCGTCCGGAGTCTTGATGATGTAAGCATGCATGGCACGTCTCCTTGGAATGCCGGACCGCAATGTTGGACGCGGCCAGCCGTAAATGACGCTATCTTTCTGTTCGCGCCCGATCTCGATCTGTTAGCGGTTTGTCATGCGCTGACGTACGTAAGTTCCAAAGGAGACCGTGTCGGTCAATTTTCAATACCGTAACTTCGCCTCAATACGTACCGGGAAGCAGTATGTTGCGATCCACCTTTCGAATGTCGGTAATCCCGCAAAACGCCATGGTCAGATCCAGCTCCTTGCGGATAATTTGCAGGCATTGACTGACGCCCTCTTCACCCATCGCACCCAGGCCGAACAGAAACGCTCGCCCAATATAGACACCCTTCGCGCCGAGCGCCAGCGCCTTGATCGCATCCTGGCCGGAGCGGATGCCGCCGTCCATGTGAACTTCAATCTTGTCACCGACTGCCTCGACGATGCCAGGAACTGCAGAAATGGAGGACCGCGCTCCGTCGAGCTGGCGTCCCCCATGATTCGATACGATCAAGGCATCGGCGCCGCTGGCCGCAGCAAGGCGGGCGTCTTCCTCGTCCAGAATCCCCTTGATGATCAGCTTGCCTCCCCATTGATCCTTGATCCATTTCACGTCATCCCAGGACAGGCGCGGGTCGAATTGCTGGGCTGTCCATGCGGACAGTGAGGACATGTCGGATACGTTGCTCGCATGGCCGACAATATTTCCAAAACTCCTGCGCCTGGTACCCAGCATGCCCAGGCACCAGCGTGGCTTTGTCATCATGTTGAGGATATTGGGCACGGTAAGTCTGGGCGGTGCGGACAGGCCGTTGATCAGATCCTTGTGCCGCTGTCCGAGCACCTGCAGGTCCAGAGTCAGCACGAGTGCGGAACACTGCGCCGCCTTGGCGCGGGCGATCAGCCGCTTGATGAATTCGCGGTCGCGCATCACATACAGCTGGAACCAGAACGGCTTGCTGGTATGGGCAGCGATGTCTTCGATCGAACAGATGCTCATGGTCGATAACGTAAACGGAACGCCGAACTTTTCGGCCGCCTTCGCCGCCAGGATTTCGCCATCCGCATGCTGCATGCCGGTCAATCCGGTGGGCGCCAGCGCAACCGGCATGGCAACCTCCTGCCCTACCATCGTCGTCTTGAGCGTGCGGTTTTCCATATTGACGGCTACGCGCTGCCGGAACTTGATATGTTCGAAGTCGGTGCTGTTGGCTCGGTAAGTCGATTCCGTCCAGGAACCGGAATCGGCATAGTCATAGAACATGCGCGGAACACGCCTGTGCGCCAGCTTGCGCAAGTCTTCGATGGTGGTAATGATAGGCATACGGTGCTCCTTGCAATGATGCGCAAGTTTAATCCACGCAACCCCGCTGCCGCAGCGCCGAATGCTTGAAATTTATTCATCTGCCGGAACCAGTGACGGCGCTGCCCCGGTTCCTTCCGCCGCCGACCTGATCAGGCCTGCCGGATCTCGTCATCAACCACTGCGGACCTGATACAGGCTTCGCTGCCATGTCCTGGCATACCCTCCTTGGCTCGGGCAACCTTGACCGTATCAGGCAGGGCGACGCCATTTTTTGCCGCTGTCAATTCAGCCAGAATCGATATCGCGATCTCGGCCGGGGTTTTGCTGCCGATATAAATTCCCACTGGCCCGTGCAGTCTTTCGATCTGGGCGTCCGTCAGCTCGAACAGCTTGAGCCGTTCCCGGCGCTTTGCATTGTTGATGCGCGACCCGATTGCCCCTACATAAAACGCCTCGGACTTGAGCGCTTCCATCAATGCCAGATCATCAAGCTTGGGGTCATGGGTAAGCGCGATGATTGCGCTGCGGCTGTCCGGCTGCATCGCGATAACATGATCATCCGGCATTTCGCGGACGAGTTCGACGCCAGGGAAATCCCATCCTTCCCGATACTCTTCCCGGGGATCGCATATCGTCACCAGGTAATCCATGCCGATTGCAATCTGCGCCAGGAAGCGGGAAAGCTGGCCCGCTCCAATGATGAGAAGGCGCCAGCGCGGTCCATGCACGGTGGTGAGCACGGAATCCGACACCTGAAGCGACATGCCCGGACCCGCCGGCATATAAGACACCTCGCCGCTGCCCAGTTGCAGCCGCCGTGCGACAAGCTGTCGTTCTGCAAGCCGGTCCAGCAGTTCCGGAATCCGGCTCTTCTCCGACAATGGCTCGATTGCCAGTTCGATCGTGCCGCCGCATGGCAGGCCGAATCGATGCGCTTCGTCGGCAGTAATGCCGTAACGGACGATCTCGGGAGCCAAGCGGCGGATACCGTTTTCCCTTGCGTGCGCAATCAGGTCATCCTCTATGCAGCCACCGGAAACGGAGCCGACCACAAGTCCATCGTCGCGCAGTGCCAACATGGCGCCTTCCGGACGCGGACTTGAACCCCAGGTCCGGATCACGGTGACCAGCTCACAGCGGTAACCCTCCGCAAGCCAGCGGGCACAGCTTTTCAATACCTCGAGATCGATACTATCCATGTTGGCTCTCTGTGACAGCGGGCGGCCATGCCGGCAAGGTTGACGGGCGCCCTTCTGCAGATCTGACAATACGCATGCCCCGTCTTTTCAGGCAAGCGTTCCGGCAACGTCCTTGATTGCGGCGCGAATGCGCTGATAGGTTCCGCAGCGGCAGATATTGCCGCTCATCGCGGCATCGATATCGGCGTCGGTCGGATTCTTCTTCGTTTGCAGCAGCGCAGCCGCGCTCATGATCTGGCCGCTCTGGCAATAGCCGCACTGCGGCACATCATGCCTGATCCATGCAGCTTGCACCGCCTTGCCGACAGGATCGTTCTCCATCGCTTCGATGGTCGTCACTTTTTGTCCGGCAGCAGCCGATACCGGCGTCACGCACGAGCGTACCGGCTGGCCGTTTAGGTGAATGGTACATGCGCCGCACAATGCCGCACCGCAGCCGAATTTTGTCCCGGTCATGTTGAGGTTGTCGCGCAGCGCCCAGAGCATGGGAGTGGCGGGGTCTGCATCGCATTGCACGTCGCGCCCGTTGAGGTTCAACGTAATCAAGATGGCGTCTCCTTGTTCGAAGGTCTATTTTTCTTTGGTGCGGCGTGGAGAAAATATAAACGAAATGGCGGTCTCTTGCTTGGCGCATTACCGATGTGGCAACGCGGACTCCTCGCTACTGCAGTAGCAAATGCGATCGGATCTTCCAGTCTTCCAGCGTCGCCGACATGAAATTTTTCCACAAGGGAACAAGTTGGTGCGTTTTCGAGTCTAGAGTGCATCCGTTTTTTTGACGAGTCCTACCATGATGCTTGACGAACAACATAGTGAAGAATTGCGTGCACTCCGTAACCTTGAACGTACCGTACGCGCCTACAGCATCACCACCCGCATGGTGTCTTATCAGCGCCGCCAGGAAATGCTGGCCGCCGCGCTGCGCGAGGTCATCGACGCCCGCAAATCAGCAATCCGCAGGTCGCGCTCGGTCCCCCTGAAGGAGGAATAAGGAAGCTACCTGCCTTGCTTTCCAATTTCCCGGCACTTCGCTGGAGCATGTTCGCGCGCCATCAACATGCTCCAGCCCGCAAACATCGGCTTGCGTCCTCTCCCCTTCCCGCTTCTTTCCTCTCCGCAGTTTTCCTCCTCACAGTTTGTTACGACTAAGACGAAGCAAGTCGACCAGATATTGCCTAGTGTCAAACGAACAAGACTTGGTGCTGGCAACATAAGGCTCTATCGAGTCTTTCGAATCATCCAATGCGTCTTAACCTGTTCAAGCGTGCAGTGCATGTTCATGCCTTTCTGGTATGCATGGCATTCGTAATGCTTCCTGCAACCGAAGCGAAAGCCTTCGGCTTCGCCGATGTGTCCGCCAAGGCGAAAAAGCTTGCGGCCGCCTCCTACGTCAAACCGGAAAAGAACCTTCCGAAGGCACTGGAAACCCTGACCTACGATCAGTACCGCGACATCCGCTTCAATCCGGAGAAATCCTATTGGCGTAACGCTCGCCTCCCCTTCGAACTGGCCTTCTTTCACCAGGGCCAATATTTCGACACGCCGGTCAGGATCCATGAAATCACAGGCAAGGCGGTACATGAAATCAAGTTCGATCCGAAATTGTTCAACTATGGCGCGAACACCCATTTGAACCCCAAGGATCTTGCCAATCTCGGATATGCGGGCTTCCGCGTTCACTACCCGTTGAATACGGCGAAATACAAGGACGAAGTCATCGTATTTCTTGGAGCAAGCTACTTCCGTGCGGTTGGCAAGAACCAGCTATATGGTTTATCCGCACGCGGACTTGCTGTTGATACGGGTCTGAATTCCGGAGAGGAATTCCCGCAGTTCACCGAATTCTGGATCGAACGGCCTGATGCAAATGACAAGGAACTGACGATCTATGCACTCCTGGATTCGCGTCGGGTAACCGGCGCCTACCGGTTCATCGTCAGACCCGGCTTTGACACGGTTGTGGACGTCAAGTCGGAGCTATATCTGCGCGAAAACGTCTCCAAGCTCGGTATCGCGCCATTGACCAGCATGTATTATTTCGGGGAAAACCACCGGCCCAACATTGATGACCACCGACCCGAAGTACATGATTCAGACGGTCTCTCGATCCAGTCGGGGACCGGCGAATGGATATGGCGACCGCTGGTCAACCCGAAACGCCTGCTGATCACCTCATTTGCGCTTAATAATCCTCAAGGTTTCGGTCTTATGCAGCGAGATCGGGAATTTTCCAGCTATGAGGACCTCGAAGCACATTATCAGCGCAGGCCGAGCGCGTGGATAGAGCCGCGCGGAAATTGGGGAGCCGGCCGCGTGGAACTGGTGCAGATTCCGACGCCTGACGAAACAAATGACAATATCGTCGCCTACTGGATGCCAGATGTGCCGCCAAAACCTGGGGTTCCGCTCGGTCTGGAATACCGGATGCTCTGGCAGAAGGATGTCGATAAGAAACCGCCGCTGGCATGGGTGGCGCAGACAAGACGGGGTCATGGTTTTGTACGCAAGCCGGACGACAGCATCGCGCTCTTCGTCGATTTCGAAGGACCGGCGCTGAAAAAACTGGAAGACGGCGCCAAACTTGAGCTGAGCATCACAACCGATGCCAATGCGAAGGTGCTGGAAACGAATACGTATCCGAACCAGATGAGAGGTGGCTGGCGTACCTCGGTCCGCTTCAAGCGAATCGATGACAAGAAGCCAGTCGAACTGCGCGGTTATCTGCGCCACAACAACACAACACTATCCGAAACGTGGAGCTACATTCTTCCGCCCGATTGAAGCGAGTCTACAGCAGCTCGCCGCTCTGCCAGCGATACATTGAGCGGCTGCGCCTATCCCCAACCCAACGCAACCAGGTTGCCGCCGCTATCGATGCGGCAGCACCTGCCACCGAAGATGAAGCCCTCGCCGTCCTGCACGACGCACTTGCGGGCGATGCGTCCCTGGCCGGCAATCCCGCGTATCGTTCGCTCGGCGCACGGATAAACCTCGCCTGCGGGAGTCCGCAGTCAATGCCCGCCTCCGAAAGCGCAGCCATTCTACCGCTGGCGCCGCCGCTGAATCGTGCGTCGATGGTCCCGCACCCGTGGAATCCGCTGAACCCGGTTAAACGCTGGGCGCAGGCGTTGACCCGAAGGCGCACTCAGTGGGTGGAACGACGCCAGGAGAACGGCCGCCGCCGCCCCTGGCCGGCCGAATTGCCGCCCGACGAGGCCGAAACCGGCCCGGACAAGATCGGACGCTGGCAGCATCAAGGCAACATCCGACGCCTGGTACTGCTCGTTCTTATGCTTGCGCAGACCGGAGTCGCCACGTGGTTCATGAGCAAGGTATTGCCCTACCAGGGCACTGCCAAGGATGAAATCGCCCTGCTGGCCTTGTTCTCAATCCTGTTCTGCTGGGTCTCCGCCGGATTCTGGACCGCAATGGCCGGCTTCCTGGTCATGCTGCGCGGCACCGACCGTTTCGTCATATCGCGCAGCGCCGCAGGGGACAAGCCGATCGAGGCTTCAGCCCGTACGGCGATCGTCATGCCGATCTGTAACGAAGATGTCGATCGCGTGATGGCGGGTTTGCGGGCCACGTATGAATCCGTGACGGCAACCGGTGAGCTAGACCGTTTCGACTTCTTCATCCTGAGCGACAGCAACGAAAGCGATACCTGTGCCGCCGAACTCGCGGCCTGGAACGCGTTATGCCGCGAGCTCGACGGTTTCGGACGCATCTTCTATCGCCGCCGCCGGCGCCGGGTCAAGCGAAAGAGCGGCAATATCGATGACTTTTGCCGTCGCTGGGGCAACCAGTACCGCTACATGGTGGTGCTCGACGCGGACAGCGTCATGAGCGGCGATTGCCTGACGACCCTGGTGCGTCTCATGGAAGCCAATCCGGGCGCGGGTATCATCCAGACTGCTCCCATCGCTGCGGGACGCGATACGCTTTACGCGCGCATCCAGCAGTTTTCCACTCGCGTGTACGGTCCGCTGTTCACCGCCGGACTGCATTACTGGCAGCTGGGGGAGTCGCATTACTGGGGGCATAATGCCATCATCCGCATGGCGCCCTTCATCCGCCACTGCGCGCTGGCGCCCTTGCCCGGACGGGGTTCGCTGGCCGGCGAAATTCTTTCGCATGACTTTGTCGAGGCGGCGCTCATGCGCCGCGCCGGATGGGCTGTCTGGATCGCTTACGACCTGCACGGCAGCTATGAGGAAATGCCGCCTAACCTGTTGGATGAATTGAAGCGCGACCGCCGCTGGTGCCATGGCAACCTGATGAATTTTCGCCTGTTCCCGGCCCGCGGCATGCACCCGGTTCACCGGGCGGTGTTCGTCACGGGTGTCATGGCTTACCTGTCGGCGCCGCTCTGGTTCCTGTTCCTCGCCTTGTCGACCGCCATGCTCGCCATGCATACCCTGGTGGAACCGCAGTATTTTGTCGAGCCGCGCCAGCTATTTCCGATCTGGCCGCAGTGGCATCCCGAAAAGGCGCTTGCCCTGTTCAGCGCCACGGTGACGCTGCTTTTCCTGCCGAAGTTCCTGAGCGTTCTGGTCATCGCGCTGCGCGACGCCCGGGGTTTCGGCGGAATACTGCGCCTTACCGCAAGCATGCTGCTTGAACTGCTGTTTTCGATGATGCTTGCGCCGGTGCGGATGCTGTTCCATACCATGTTCGTGACCGCAGCCTTCCTCGGATGGGAAATGCGCTGGAAATCGCCGCCGCGCGACGACACGGAAACCAGCTGGGGCGAAGCCTTCCGCAAGCACGGTCTGCACATGATTCTCGGCATTGCCTGGGGGGCGGCTGTCTACAAGCTGAATCCGTCCTTCCTCTGGTGGCTGCTGCCGATTGCTGGCGCCCTGACGCTCTCGATCCCGATTTCCGTGCTGTCGAGCAGGGTGTCACTGGGCCGGAAGATGCGCAATGCCGGCCTCTTCCTGATACCCGAAGAATCGGCACCGCCAAAGGAACTCACCGACACTTATAGCTATGCCCGGCATGAGGCCGGACAGCCAACGCCGGATTTCGTCGAGGCCGTGGTGGACCCGCTGCTCAATGCCGTCGTGTGCGCCGCGGCGCGCCCTCATCCCGGCCTGCCGCGCCCCGCGATAGAAGCTCGCCAGGCTCTTGCCGATACCGCGCTGCAAGAAGGCCCCGGCGCGTTGAACGCCGCGGATTGCAAGATCCTGCTGGATGATCCGCTCGCCATGTCTAGACTGCATTTCAATGTCTGGTCCTCCCCCTCTGCGCATCCCGAATGGCGGGAACGGATCTATCGCGAATCGGATGATCGCCTGGCGAATGCGTCTTGAAGCAGTCGCTCCGCTTCAAGCGGTGCCAGAGGTTCGCTGATACAGGTACCCTGGATTTCATCGCAGGCCGTGGTGCGCAGAAAAGCAAGATGCTCCTCTTTCTCCACGCCCTCGGCTACGACCGACAGGTCCAGCGTATGAGCGAGATTGATGACTGCTTCCGCCAGCTTCCATGAGCCGTCCTTATCGGCTTGCGCAAGGAAGGATCGATCGAGCTTGAGGCTGTCCAGCGGGAAGCGGCCGAGGTAGGCCAGTGAGGAGTACCCGGTGCCGAAATCATCCACCGAAATACGCAGACCAAGCGATTTGAGCTCGCGCAGGAGACAGGCTGCGACGTCGGCATCCTCCATCAGCGCCGACTCGGTCAGTTCAAGTTCGAGTTGATCCGGCGGCAGCCCGCTCGCCTGCAAAGCCTGGCCGACCGATCTGACCAGCTTGTTCGTTCGAATCTGCCGTGCCGAAAGGTTGACCGAGACCTTGAGCGGCCGGCCGAAGTGCCGGCTCCATTGCTGAACCTGCATCGTGGCGCGGCGTAGTACCCAGTCCCCGATGTCATTGATCAGGCCGATCTCTTCCGCCAAGGGAATGAACTCGCTGGGCGGCACCGTGCCGAGATCCGGATGCATCCAGCGCAGCAATGCTTCCACTCCGGTAACGGTATGGCTTTGCAAATGGACTCGCGGCTGGTAATACACCTGCAATTCATTGCGCGCCACGGCATGCCGGAGGGCAGCCTGCATGACGAGGCGGGACCTTGAGGCGGCGCCCATGTCGGCAGTAAAGAAGCGGTAGGTTCCGCCGCCAAAAGCCTTCGCGCGATAGAGCGCGGTGTCGGCACTTTGGAGCAGCGACTCACTGGTGTCGCCATCCTGGGGATACATGCTAATGCCAATCGATGCGCTGGCCTTGACCTCATGTCCCTTGATCAGAATCGGAAGATCAAGCGAGCGCGTCAGTTTCTCTGCAAGCCTTTTCGCGCTTGACTCCCCATTTCTGCACTCCGCCACCACCACGAACTCGTCGCCTCCCAGTCTCGCGACCGTGTCGTCGGAACGCACGCAGCGGTTGAGGCGTATGGCAATTTCCTTGAGCAGGATATCGCCGGCCGCATGCCCGAAGGAGTCATTCACTTCCTTGAAGTTATCGAGGTCAATAAAGAAGACTGCGATGAAGACACCGGCTTCCCGGCTGTCCAGACGCTGCCTGAGGCTGGTCTGCAGCAGAGCCCGGTTGGGCAATTCGGTAAGGATGTCCAGGGTTGCCAGTCTTTCAAGTGCTCGTGACGTGCGGACCTCGCGGGTAACATCACGACTGACGCCGCGATATCCGTGGAAAATGCCGTTATCGAAAAACGGTTCGCCCGAAATGCGCAGGAAGCGCACCAGTTCGGGATCAACCGCAGAAGCTGCGGGGAAGATCACGTCGTGGAAGGATCGCCGTTCGCGTATGCTTTCCAGGCAAACCAGCAACCCGGGGGCGTGTGGATCCTGCGCATGATCCCTGAAGGAGGAACCGAGCAACTGCTCGGGCTTGACCCGCAGCTTGTGATAGATGCCCTCGGAGAAGAAGGTAAAGCGAAGTTCGGCATCCGTTTCCCAGTACCAGTCCGACGACAGCGAAATCAGGCTGCGGAACCGCTCTTCCCTGCGCTGGAGTTCGCGCTCCGCTTCGATCTGGGCAGTAATTTCTCGTGCAATCGACACCGTCCCGAGCTTGGCGTTCGTGGCCGGATCGCGCAACGTGCGAGTGGTGGCCCCCAGCCATACCCAGGATCCGTTCTTGTGACGGAAACGGATATGCAGGAGGCCGCGCCGTTTCCGTTTTTCCGCCGGCAGTTCCTGATCTTCAGGATGTATATAGTCATATAGCCGCGTGCCGAGCATTTCATGCGCCTCGTAGCCTAAGGTATCCTTGTGGGAAGGAGAAACATAGACGTAGATGTCATTCGCGTCGGTATGAGAAATCATGTCCCGCGCGTTCTCGGTCAGGAGGCGGTGCTCCATTTCGCTTCTTGCCAGCCGTGCTCTTGCCTCATGGCTCTCGGACACGTCAAGGAATGTGCCAATGTAGGTATCCGAAGACCGGTCAGGACCGAATTTCGGCGCGGCCGCTTCTGCAACCCAGCGTACCGTTCCATCGCTGCACAGGATCCGGTACTGGACTTGGTATTCGCGCCGCTGCTCCCGCGCCTGGGTGACGCAACGCTCTACCCGCAGGACATCTTCCGGATGGATGAATTCCAGCCAATCCTTTAGAGAAAGTTCCAGATAACCACTACGCTGACTGACTGGCCGGGCGCGCCGCGCAGCCGACCCGACATATTGATATGGGCCACTGATACTCGCTTCCCATACGATAACGCCCGCGTCATCGGCAAGGCGACGCAGGAAACTGGCAGGCGATGTAGGCGTAAGTTGCAGGCTGGATGCAACCGGCAATGCGAGATCTTTTTCCATGCCTGCAATGTTACCACTCGGCAGCAATGTGGAATAAAGACCTCCCGTGTTTCAGGATATCCATTAAACCGCCGCGTCGGATTGCCAAGCGTTAATGAAACAGCGACGCAGAACTAAAGAAAGCCGTCCTAGGCAGCGGTTGCAGGGCACAATACATTGATCCGCACGTTTAATATCGATAAACTATGACGGTTTAATCGACGAAGCGCTCTCGGCAGCAAGAGGTGGGCGTGGCGTGCCGGCTTCTGAATGCTTGCCCGTCATGGCGTCAATCTGCTTGAGTTCAAGCAACGCCATGATGAAGACGCCGACAACAATTCCGGCAGTAAATAACCCCAGCAGCAGAATGATCAGCGAAACCATCGTCGGCCTCCGTCAGTTGCCTGGTGTGGACAGTCCATCCTTGATTCATTTAAGCACTAGCACGCAATGAAAGGTTGCGTTTAATCAATTTTTTAACGCTAATGCCCAGGCGTATCTCACCATTTCACTATTACGCCTCGGTGTGTTTGCATTTATTGCATTTTTACTCCCAAATATAGGAACTCTTCATCCTTCCCATAGAAAAAATCCTGCGAATAATTTTTGTGCGAAGCAACCAAAGCTGGCTTGCTTTGTCCTATCACTGCTTCTCAGAAACTTTGCGTGCACCAAGTACGGACGTCCATTGAACTGCTCGCAAATATTGACTCTCCACAGGATCACGCATGCCAAGTTTTTCCAAGCTTTATGACTCCTTCAAGAACGGCTACGTCGTTGCGGTGCTTTCCGTTCTGCTTGCTTTCATCGCGGTTGGTGCCGTGGTGTACAAACCGCTTACCACGCAAAGCAATCCCGTGGTTCAATCCCAGGATATCTCCGAGATCACCAAGCTGGTCGCCAACCGCCACAAGCTTGAATACCTGCTACTGGCCCAGCCGCTTTCCGATTTTCCGCGCTATGTTTTCAAATACAAGGACGCTGACGAAATCCATGTGGTCAAGGTGCCGAGCACTTCCCATACGAATCTGGAGCGCGAGGTATTGCTGAAAAATGCAATTCCCTACGCCATCGCCAAAGACGAATTTCTGAACGCCAATCGCGCCATCCTCGAAGACGAGGAAGCACAGCGTTCCGCTCTCGCCGAAGCCGGGTCTTTTCTTGCGCGCAATGCCATTGGTATCGCCCTGCTCGTATTCCTGTTCATCGGCTTGCGCAAGGGCATGCCCAGCCTTGGACTGGGCAGCGGCGCTTCCGTCATCAAGCCGGAGAATCTCAAGGGCAGCATGGATGACCTCGTCGGCATGGAAGACATCAAGCGCGAAGTCGCCCATCTGGAAGAAATGATCATCAACCGCGACCTTTACCGATCGCACAATATCGACAAGCCCTTCAATGTCATGCTGACCGGCCCTGCGGGCACCGGCAAGACCAAACTGGCTGGTTATCTCGCGAAAAAACTCGACATTCCGCTGATTCAGGCATCCGGCTCCGGACTCGAATCCGGCTTCGTGGGCGGCGGTTCCAAGGCCCTCAACGCCCTCTACAAGAAGGCCGTTGCACAAGGCCGCTGCATCATTTTCCTGGACGAGGCGCAGAGCTTGTTCATGCCGCGCGGCCGCGGCGACAAGAAATGGGATGACGATACTGCCAACACCCTGCTTGGCCTGCTTGACGGCGTCAAGAGCGAGGAAGGCTCGGGAGTGATCTGGGTCGTCGCCTCCAACTTCGACGATGCCAACAGTCAGATGGACGAGGCGATGCTGCGGCGCTTCGCGGTGAAGATCAACTTCCGTCTGCCCAACAAATCCGAGCGCCGTGAACTGCTCAACGTATTCCTGTCGCGCAAGGATGTGGAGTGCATCGACTGGAGCAATCTCAATCTCGACTACGTCGCCGAGATCACGGCCAACCTGAGTCCGGCTTTGCTGGAAACCGTGGTGGACCGTGCCAGCATGATCGCTATCCAGGAAAAAAGCCTGATCGATACCGACGTGCTGTTCCGCGCCTTCGAACGCGCGTCCATCGGTCTGACCGACCGCGCCACCACCGCAGAGAAGAACAAGGAACGCGAACGCGTCGCCCTGCACGAACTCGGCCACTTCTTCATGCAGATCGACCCTTACATCCGCGAAGGACTGAGCTGGGATGAAGTCAAGGCAAAATCCAACCTGCTCAAGATCAGCACGGAATCCGTATCGAAGATCGGTGCGCTCGGCTATGTGCTGTCGTCGGCCAGCGATGTATCGCTGCGCACGCTCGAAGAACTGGAGCAGGACGTCGTGCAGTTGTACGGTGGCGTTGCGGCGGAGGAATTGTTTTACGGCGCCCGCGGTATTTCCACCGGCAGCCAGAACGACATTCAGAAAGTGACCTCGATGCTCGACCTGATGGTCAACCGCCTGTCGATGTATTCCCGCTCCAAGCTGGACTATAGCCAGCTCAAGGGAGAGGCCTCGCCCGACGAAGCGCTGCGCCAGGTAGAAGCCAAGGCCGATGAACTCTATACCCGTACCCTCGAAGCCATGAAGGATTACAAGGACCTGATCAGCGCCCTGACTGGCACCCTGCTGGAACGTTACGTATTGTCGAAAGATGAAGTCTTCGAGTTGCTCGCCGAATTGACCGAACCGCCGCGCAAGGCCGCATAAGGTCAATCATTACCCGGTATGCAAAAAGCCCCGTCGTGAATTCCGCTTCGGGGCTTTTTTACGGGCTTCAATCAGGTTTCTACAGCGACAGCGACTTGTTCGATACGCGCAATCAATTCCCGGGCAACCGGGTCAAGTTGCGCCATCGACAAGCCATCAAGCATGATTTTCGGAGACGCATCGATCTCCGGATAATTGCGCAGAATCGAGCGCCGATAGGTTGGATCATAATGATGCCGCATCAGGCGCTCGAACAACTCCGGCACATTCTTTTGTGACGCCAGGCTTTCCCACCGTTCGAATTCCTCGCCGCCAACCAGCGAACGCAGGTATCGCAGGCGCTCGATCAACGATCCCGGATCCTCTTCGAAATGGGCATATTCTTCGCGCAGCAGCTGTACGCGCTGCGCCATCGGCGCATCGATCGAGATCGTCGTGCCTGCGCGCATGGTGTTGAGCAACGCATCAGGCAACTGTACCTGTCCGATTTTCTTGCTTTCGGATTCCACCCAGACAGGCCGTGTGCTGTCGAATGTGGAAAGCCGTTCAAGCAGCCGGCTGTCGAACAGTTTTTGCGTAGGCTGCTGCTTGCCCGGGACCGCACCGATGATGGAGCCACGGTGCGTTGCAAGATCCTCAAGATCAAGCACCTGAGCGCCGTTGTCTTGCAATGCTGTCAACAGGCGGGTCTTGCCGCAGCCGGTTGGACCAGACACGACGATATAGTGAAACCGGGAAGGCACGATGCCAAGTTGTTCATTGACCCAGCGGCGGTACGCTTTCCAGCCGCCCTTGACACGCTCCACCCGATAACCGATCGTTTCCAGCACATCCTGCCATACCTTGCTGCGCTTGCCGCCGCGGAAGCAGTACACCAGGATACGGCTCCTGTTGCCGTACTGCGAAAGGTGGGTTTCAATATGCCGGGCGATATTCTGAAGCGAATAACGCGCGCCCAACTGGTAGGCCGCAAGCGGATTCGTCCGGTGCAGTGTGCCGACCTCCGCGAATTCCGCATTGTCGACAACTGGCAGGTTGACTGCGCCGGGAATGTGGTCTTCATCGAATTCCCGCGGACTGCGGGCGTCGATGATCAGGTCAAAGGATTTGAAATCGTACATACCGCGCATTGTAAAGGGTTTCAGCCCGATCCCTTCATGATTCATCGACTTTGAGGCCGGCCGGAACGGTTTCCGTATCACCTTCCTCAACCGCCCGACCGGCAGAAAGCCGACTGCAGCGCCGGCCTACATCAGCGATAATCACCGCCTTGGCCGACACTTATTATTCCCTCTACGAAAATCATGAGCGCTACTCCTTCATCCGCACTGCGTTTGACCTCTTTTTCCCACGGCGGCGGCTGCGGCTGCAAGATCGCCCCGGGAATCCTCGCCGACATTCTGAAGAAGTCGAGCGGCTTCCCTGTTCCCAAGGAATTAATGGTTGGCATCGAGACCGCGGATGATGCCGCGGTCTACAAGCTCAATGATGAGCAGGCGCTGATCGCCACGACGGATTTCTTCATGCCCATCGTGGACGATCCCTACGATTTCGGCCGCATCGCCGCCACCAATGCCATTTCGGACGTTTATGCAATGGGCGGAACGCCTATCATGGCGCTGGCCCTGGTCGCGATGCCGATCAATCAGTTGCCGGTTGACGTCATCGGCAAGATCATTCAGGGCGGAGAATCCATCTGCGCCGAGGCGGGCATTCCCATTGCCGGCGGCCATACGATTGACTCGGTCGAACCGATCTACGGCCTGGTCGTGATGGGCCTTGTACATCCATCAAGAGTCAAGCGGAATGCAGACGCGAAAATGGGCGACAAGCTGGTGCTAGGCAAACCGCTGGGCGTTGGCATTCTTTCGGCCGCACTCAAGAAGGAAGCGCTTGATGCCGCGGGCTACCAGGCAATGATCGACAATACGACCAAGCTCAACAAGCCGGGCAAGGCCCTCTCCGATCTTTCCGGCGTCCATGCGCTTACCGACGTCACCGGTTTCGGGCTGCTGGGCCATGCGCTGGAACTGTCGCGCGGAGCCGGCCTCGGTATCCGCATTGACATGCCTAAGGTGCCGCTCCTTCCCGGTGTCACTGACCTGGCGACGCGGGGATTCATTACCGGTGCATCGGCCCGCAACTGGGCGGGATACGGCAACGACGTACTGCTCGAGGATTCAATTTCACCGGTGCAACAGGCGCTGCTCACCGACCCCCAGACTTCGGGCGGATTGCTGGTTTCCTGCGGCGCAGACAAGGTCGACCAGGTATTGGCGGTTTTCCGGGAACAGGGATTCAATGATGCCGCGGTCATCGGGGAAGTTACCGGCGGACCCGCGGGCGTGCGCGTCCAAGGATGATGAACTGAATATCATCTCGCCCTGTCCTGCTTGCCATATCCCTTCAGCACCGCCCGGAATTGCGCAAACTTGACCGGCTCGTCAAAGATGAGTTCGAATCCGGCTTGCCGTGCCTGCTGATGTTCGTGCGGGTCGTCAAAGCCGGTGACGGCAATCAGGGGGATATGAGAGCAGACCGGGTCGGCTCTCAACTCGCGGGCGATATCGAGGCCGTTTTTCTCCCCCGGCAACCTCAGATCACAAAACACCAGGTCTGGAAGGCTGTTTCGAATGGTCGCAGGACCTGTACGGGCGTTGAAGGCAGCCTGGGTTGAGCAGCCCATCACCTCAAGCAGGTGGCAGAACAATGTGGCAAGATCCTCGTTGTCCTCGATGACCATGACCCGCATTCGCGGGGGCCGTCGTTGTTGTCTTCCAGAGTTAAATTCGAGCTCATCAGATTCAAGAAAGCGAAGCATGAAGCTCGGAGCATCTAGTCGATCGTCCTGTTCTCGGGAAGGCGCGCTGGACAATAAGTTCCCGGAGGCGGCAGATGCACAGCCGGAGATACGCCGGTAGGCGGAAGACGCCGTTCCCGGTAGCAGGAACACGGAGCCAAGCGCTTTCGTTGCTTCCGTGGAGAGCCACGCCGCGGAGCCTGCAATATTGCTTTTGACGAAAAGCCCTGTGGAATTGAACAATCGCTTCCCGCTGTTGACCAAGCAGAACTTGCAATCTTGATTTAGCTCCTGGAGGAAACAGCATGCATCCCATGTCATCCGGCATACGCTGGTGGTTTGAGTCGATGGACCGGACCCGTCGCAACCGCGGCGCGGTGATGGATCGCATGGGCTACGGCCCGGTCGAAACGCCGCATGAAGTTGTGTTGTCGGCTCAGGGCATGCGCTTGCGCCGGTACAGTGCCAAGCCGCGCACCGGCAAGGCCGTGCTCATCGTGCCGGCACCAATCAAGCGTCATTACATCTGGGATCTCGATCCGGAATGCAGCGTGGTGCAGCGCCTGCTCAACGAAGGTTTCCAGGTCTGGCTGGTGGAGTGGCTGGAACCCGGCGAGGCCGACCATCATTTCGGCCTTGAGCATTATGCGCTGCACATGCTCGACCAATGCCTCGACGCCATCCGCAATGAGGGCGGTCCGGCGGCTTTATCCTTGTACAGCCATTCCCTTGGCGGCGTCTTCGCCACCATTTATGCCGCACTCAGGCCGGAGCGGGTATCCGGACTGGTGCAGGTCGAGTCTCCGCTGCATTTCGCGCGCGGGTCGGGATCATTCGGGCCCTTGGTGGCCTTCGGACCACAGCCTGAGAAAGTCACGCAGTTGTTTGGCTGTATTCCCGGTTCGGTGCTCAACCTGGCCAGCATGGTGGCGTCGCCAGCCACCTTCGGTTCGGAACGAATCGCAGACATGTTCGCCAGCATGGGTTCGAAAAAACATATGCGCAGCCATCTCCTGGTCGAGCGCTGGACGCTTGATGAAGCCCCCATGTCTCCCGCCTTGTTTGAAGATGTCGTCGACGGTCTCTACCGGCGCGATGCCTTCATGCAGGGGGCACTGGAGATTGGAGGCAAGCGTATCGGTCCTCAGGACGTCGTGTCGCCATTGCTGGCCATCTATGATCCCCGAAGCACTATCATCCCGCCCTCTTCCATCATCGCATTTCACGAGGCCGCTGCCAGTCCAGTCAAGAGACTGATCGCCTACCACGGCGATACCGGAGTGGCCCTTGCCCATGTGGGCGCGCTGGTCGGCTACAATGCCCACGCCGAAATATGGCCGGAAGTAATTGAATGGACCGGAGACATCGCCCGTGACTGGCATTGATGTCTCGGGCGGAGCGACCATGACGGACGCAGGGTGTATGCCCCGGATTTACTTGTTCGCTGAGCCGCCACCCTGGCCGGCGGCGCTGCCGTGGCCCGCGCCATGACTGCTTCCATGGCCGGACTGCCGTCCAGAATGCTGTTTGCCGTGCTTGCGGCCGTCACCTGACGCGCTGCTGCCGGAACCACTGGAACCACTGGAACCGGATGTCATGTTCTGGCTTGCCGCCTGCTGGCGAGCCTGAATGTCTGCAGCCCGCTGCTCCACGTCAGCCACGCGTGCCGGATCCGTGCTTTCACGGATTTCCGATGCCGGTGACTGGGCATGCGCAATGCCTGCGCATGCAAGTGCCGAGACGAGCACTGTCAATCTAGATATGTACATTACCACCTCCAGAGCAAAGCAGAAAATTGTCCATCGCCGGTCCGCTGACGCTTATGCAGCATGGATGTACAGGTATGACTCCGGAAGCAGTTTCCGGTTTCAGATGCGGAGGCCCGAACCGGCTCAAACGACTTCGCTTCGTTATCCGGTTCATGAATTATTGTTGGCGTCCTGGCTGCTGGTTTGCGTAACACGTCCGCTGGTGATATCGAAATGCACGTTGAAGAACCGATGGTCGGTTCCAGCCTGATAACGCCAGTCCCATGCTTCTTCATTCTTGAGCTTGTACTGGACCACGGTACGAGGCTTGCCAAGCAGGCGGCGCACTTCATCGCGCGTCATGCCGGGTTTGATGCGGGCGAAACTTTCCTGTGTCAGAAGTTGCTTGTAATCTTTCAAAGTGCCGGACTTGTCGATCACAAACTCCCAGGTACGAACACCTTCGGGCCCTTTCGGATATTGCAGCGCGCGAGTCCCGTCCTCGTCCTCCCACACCGTCTCCGGCTTGCCCATGACCATCCGCACATCGGACTCCGACGAAATGCCTTTTTCCAGCTTGTCCAATCCGAACTCCTCAATCGGGCGGCCCTTATTGTCACAGCCTGCATTCAATATGGCGAAGGCGGCAAGCACCAAACCCTGTATCAATTTCCGCATATCGTTCCTTTACAGCGCATTCCCTTACAGCGGCAAGCCGCAAAACCGGCTACAGGACAGACCTTGATTCAAGCTGCAAGGCTGTCCGGCATGCGCCGCAATCAGAAGCCTATCCGGCGCTTGTTGTTCTCGGACTTGAGCCGCAGGTCATCAGGAACAAGCGATGATCTTCCCGCAGCAACGGCATAGCCAAGTCCGTCGAGCAAGGCCTTGCGCATTTCACGCGGCGAGACGTCGGCCAGCTTGCCGAGCACACTATCGGTCAGCTCGTTATCAACGTCCTTGAGGCGCAGTTCCTTCAACAGCCCTTCGTACACCCGCTGGGCAATCACGGCGGACTGTTCCGCAGTCGGCGATGGCACCTCGTATACCGCCATGCGCGACAGCAATGCCTCGGGAATGCCGTCCAGGCTGTTGGCCGTCAGCACCCAGAATACCTGGCTTGCATCGAGATCGACATCAATGAATTCGTCATGAAACGCGCGGGAGGTCTCCGGTTCCAGCAACTGGTATAGCGCGGCCATCGGATCGGACTGGGTCGAGCCGGTAGCCTTTTCCACTTCATCGAGAAGCACCACGGGATTGGCGAATTTGCCGCGCACCAGGCGCTCCGCGACCTTGCCGCACTTGGCGCCCTTCCACGTAGACGAACTTCCCGTGATCACGAAACCGGCGGACAAGGCATTCATGCTGATGAACTCGAACTCCGTGCCGAGCACCGCCGCAAGCCGTTTGCCGAAATGCGTCTTGCCGACCCCTGGATCGCCCAGCAGCAGTACCGGCATCACGTTGAATCCCGCTCCGCCGGCAATGGCTAACCCAAGGTAACGCTTCAGATCGTCAAGTACTTCACCAAAATTCGGGCAATCATCATATAGCGGTTCCAGGGCGTTGGTGGAGGACGGCGTCGTGACGAATCGTTCCGCACCGAGTTCAAGCATGTTTTCGTAAAAGGCGTCCAGCTCAGTCGATTTCAGTGCACGTGCTCTGGCCTGGGCGTTCTCAACGTCCTTCATGTTATAGATTGGATGAGAGCGGGCGAGTGTAATCGTCATAAATAACTCCTCTTTCGCATGCAATCTTTCAAGGGGGCGTACAGGCAAAATTTACAATCAGAATGCCAATCCTGTCTGCGTTTTCCCAACTTTACTGCGCTTCGACTTGCCTTTGCCGTCTTTTTGCAAGCAGACGCAGGGGCACACAGTCTTGCAAACCTACATACAGATGGTTATGCAAGCTTTGTTCCAAGTGCAAGGATTTCCCGCAAGCCACTTGCGTCTTTATTCCAACGAAAACACGGGCGGATGTCAATGCCTGTCCAGAGAACTGCTCGAGGAACGCCGCAAAGGTGAAGATTGATGAGGAAAATCCGGCAAACCGGCAAACCGGCAATTCGCGGCAATTCGTTTCACACCGGTTGCGGTAGGAGAATGCTGTTGCGCAAATGCAAGCCAGGCACCGGGATGCCGCATATGTTCCTACGCCCATTTGCCTGTGCGCGCATAGGGCCCCAGGAATAGAAGTCGCCGGCACCGCGCCGCCAGGCGACGACTCCCATGTCATGCAAGGTAGATGGCCAGGACGAGATCGGCATTGACGCCGCGTTCAAGCGGCGGCGGAAAACCTCGGCAGGAATTCGGCGGCGGCAACGGCGACTGCTTCCTCCAGCGCAATGCAGTTGCTGGGATGGACGATGCTGTTGCAGCTGAGGATACGGCCGGCCCCGGCAGCGCGCATTTCCTCGATGGCGCCATCGGCGAACACCCCATGGACCGCTATGCATACCGGGGGGGCGATGCCGGCCGCCCGCAGATGCCGTATCGCGGCGATCATTGTCTTGCCGGTGGAAGCAATATCGTCGACGATAACCGGAGTCATGTTTTCCCACCCGCCCGTTTCGGGCGCGGTGACTTCCACATCGCGGTCGCCATAGCGCGTCTTCTTCAGGATGGCATGCGAGCAGCCGACCGCGCTCGCCACCTTTGCCGCCCATTGCTCGCTTTCCGCATCCGGCCCCACAATGACAGGACGGCTTACGTTTTCCCTGATCCATGCTGCGATCATGGGGGCGGATTGCACCACCTTCGTCGGAACGGAATAGATCTCGTCGAGCGAGTGATGGCGGTGCAGATGCGGATCGACGGTGACAAGCCAGTCAAAGGCCCCGGATAGAAATCGCCCCATGTGTTTCGAGGCCGCACCTTCACCGGATTTGAAATGCGAGTCCTGCCGCATATAGGCAAGATAAGGCGCGATCAGCCCGACGCTGCGCGCGCCGAGTTCGCGTGCGGTACTGGCCGCGAGATATAGACGGATCAGTTTATCGTCCGGCTTGTGCAGCGTGCATAACAGCGCCACATCCCTGTCCTTCACCGGTGTCAGCAGCCGAACATACGATTCGCCATCCGGGAAAAGCCTGGTCTCCATATCACCCAGTTCGCAGGCCATCGCCGTGGAGACCGAAGCGGCGAACGCTTCGTTTCCCGGCAGCGGAAACAGTACCGACATCATTGCACACTCCCTATGCACTATTGCTTGCGTCCACTTTATCGGCGGGCTCCGCAAAGCCTCTGCGTTAGCGCAGAAAGCCGTCAATCTGTCAGCAGCAAAACGACACTGCCAATGACACTTGAGCATGATCAATCATCGCACCGATCCTTGCATCGTTGGAGATACCTGCGACTCACTACGAATGATGAAGCGTTCGGATAACTCAGCGTGTATTACCTGTAATTTTTTCAAAGGAAATGTTTGGGTTGGCGCGATGAATACCCCTGCACAAATGATCCTGCACATGGTTCGATCCGGCCAAACTCCGCTGCCCCGGAAAGCGTTTCGGGGGCACGAAAGCGGTCTCGCAAGCGGTCCCGAAAACAGGAATGGCACCGGTGTGATTTTAGTCTGCAGGAGACCAGCTTCCTCTTGTGTTGGTGCTTGCATGCATCTTGCTTGAACGATTTATGTGCGCGAGCACCTCGAATGAACAGGACACCGGATGCACGTGAAATCATTGACGATCCTCATCATTTAATTTTTCCAGCGCGCCCTATACTTAACTTGAGCGCGACAGAAACGTAAACCGATATCGTGTGTCCATCCTGAACATGCGATGAACCTGCGGGGAGCACATGCAATGACGACGCAAAGTGAAGTCAATCGTACCGAGCAGCAAGAAGATCTTCTGAACAGCCTGATCGCATTCACCAAAGACCATCGCGCCACGTACTGGTCCGGAACGCTCTCCGAGTTCCTCGAGAGAGTCATGACTGCAGATCCGCAGGGTGCCGCGCGCACATCGCATCAATACATGTGGGACATGATCCGCTGGATGGGCGGAGAAGATGAAAAGGGAAATTTCCGTTGCCGCCTGTTCGATCAGGAATTGTTCGGCGTCGACGAGTCCATCGACCGCGTGGTCGATTATTTCAAGGCCGCCGCCGCCGGTTCCGAAGTCGGCCGCCGCTTGCTGCTGCTGCTGGGACCGCCCTCCGGCGGCAAGTCCACGCTGGTGATCCTGCTCAAGCGCGGACTGGAAGAGTACAGTCATACCGAAGCCGGCGCCATTTACGCCATCCAGGGATGCCCGGTGCATGAATCTCCGCTGCATCTGGTGCCGCATTCCCTGCGTTCGCGCTTCCGCGATACCTACGGGGTCGACATCAAGGGCGAGGTCTGCCCGCACTGCCGCACGCGCCTTGAGAACGATTATCAGGGCGATTTCCTGCGCATGCCGGTGGAACGCGTCTTCATCTCCGAGGCGGGACGCGTCGGCATCGGCACTTATGCGCCGCATGACCCCACCACCGCCGATCTCGCCGATCTGGTCGGTTCCGTCGACTTGTCCAAGGTTGCAGAGTACGGCGATGAAGGCGATCCGCGCGCATGGTCTTGGTCCGGCGCCGTCTATGCCGCCAGCCGCGGCATGCTGGAAATGATCGAGATTCTCAAGGTCAAGCGGGAATTCCTTTATCTGCTGCTCACGCTGACGCAGGAAAAGAATGTGAAGGTCTCGCGCTTCCCGCTGATCTATCTCGATGAAACCATTCTTGCGCATACCAACCTGGCGGAATTCCGCAAGTTCCTTCAGGAGAGCGAGAACGAAGCGCTGCTTGACCGCATGGTCATCATCCAGGTGCCCTATACGCTGAATTACAAGGATGAGGCGCGGATTTACAAGAAACTGATTTCCTCCGCTGCAGCCGCCTTCCGCGAAGTGCACCTCGATCCGCATGTGCTGCATGCGGCTGCGGTATTCGCCATCCTCACCCGCCTGCACGACGGCGAGGACAAGGAACTGGAGATGGGCAAGAAAGTCCGGCTCTACGCCAATGAAGAGGTGGACGGCTATGCGCATGCGGAAACCGAGCGGCTGAAGCAGCGCATGCCGGATGAAGGCCTGGCAGGCATCTCGCCGCGCTTCGTCATCAATTCGCTCTCGAATGCGATCATCCAGTCCAATGCGAAAAGCATTACGACGATGGACGTTCTGCTGGCCCTGAAGGATTCGATCGAGAACGATGCGCGCATCGATCCCAAGCGCAAGCGCAAATGGATCGATTACCTGGTGCTGGCGCGCAAGGACTTCTACAACCGCTGGGTCAAGGAAGACGTGCACAAGGCGCTGTTCGTCTCTTTCGAACAGGAGGCACAGGACCTGCTTGACAAGTATCTGGACGAGGTGGAAGCAACCCTCGACAACCGTCATATCAAGGATCCGATCACCAACGAGGAGCGCAAGCCCGACGAGCGTTTCCTGCGCGCGGTCGAGGAAAAGATCCATATCTCGGACTCGGGCAAACAATCCTTCCGTCAGGAGGTGGTGCGCAAGGCCATGGGCGCATACAAGCGCGGCGAGAAATTTACGCTCGACAGCCATGCTCAGCTGCATAACGCGGTCCAGCAATATCTGTTCGAGCAGCGCCGCGACGTGCTGCGACTGGTCAGCTCCACCACCCGTCCCGACGAGGAAGTGCGCCAGAAGATCTCGGTGGTCGAAAAGCGGCTCGTCGAGGAATATGGTTACGACAGCCACAGCGCACGAGAGGCGCTCAACTACGTCACCACGCTAATGGCGCAGGAGTAATCCTTGCACATAAGGGCAACCTATGACTCAACTTATTTCGATCTCTGCTGAAACTCCCTGGTATGACTTGTTCTCCAGGGGCTCGCGCGACTGGCTTCGTCACAACGAGAAAGTCCGCGAGGCAGTGCAGCAGAACCTTCCCAACCTGGTGGCGGGGCCGGATGTCATTACCGGCTCGCAGGACAGGACGGTGCAGGTTCCGGTGAAGATGCTGGAGCATGCGCGATTCCGCCTGTCCGAATCGCCCTCGCAGTCGCATTCGAGCGCCGGCCAGGGACAGGGCAAGCCTGGCGACATCCTTCGCCAGGCCCAGCCCGACATGGGAGGCGACGAAGGCGAAGGCGGCAGCGGCGAAGGCGAAGTCAAGCTGATGCTGGAGTTCAAGGTCGACGACATCATCGACTGGCTGTGGGAAGAGCTGCAGTTGCCCGATCTGCAGCCCAAGCGCAATACCGCCGTCACCGACGACGAATATGTGCGCGAAGGCTGGGACAAGCACGGCGCGCGTGCCCGCCTGGATCGCCGCCGCACGGTGAAGGAAGCGGTGAAGCGCCGCGCCACCCAGGAAAATCCAGTGCCGTTCACGAACGAGGATCTGCGTTTCAAGCAACTCGTGCACCGGCGCAAGCCAGCCACCAACGCCGTGGTGATCTTCGCGCTGGACGTGTCGGCCAGCATGACGGATGCCGAACGCAAGCTGGCCAAGAGTTTCTTCTTCTTCGTATTGCAGGGCATCCGGCGCCGTTACGGCAAGGTCGAGACCCGCTTCATCGCCCATACCACGCAGGCGTGGGAATTCACGGAAAGCGAGTTCTTCAATGTCACGGGCACCGGTGGCACGGGTGCGTCAACCGCGTTCAAGATGGCGCTGGAGCTGATCGAAAGCGAGTATGACCCGTCGCAGTACAACGGCTATCTATTCTATGCCTCGGACGGAGAGAATTTCACCGAGGACCGCGCCGCGGCGAGCGACTACCTGGGCAGGCTGAGCCGCCTGCTCAATTATGTCGGTTACGTCGAGACTGTTCCCGGCTCGCCGCGCACCAGCGAAACGGAGATGAAGATGCTGTGCGGCGAGATCGAACGCACCGGCGCGCCGATCGGCAGCAGCATTCTGACCCGCCATGAAGACGTGTGGAAGGCCATTCGCAAGTTCTTCGTGCAACAGGAATCCGAATAAGGACTGGTTTAATGTGCACAACCACCAATTCGCCGGAAACGATCGAGGCGCTGAAGCAATACTCGGCGCAGATCGAGGAACTCGCGCGCAAACTCGGACTTGACTATTACCCGGTCGACTTCGAGTTGGTGCCAAACAATTTCATGATGGAAATTGCCGTCTATGGACTGCCGGTGCGCATGCATCACTGGTCGTTCGGCATTCGGTATATCCATCAGCTGATCCGGCAAGGGATGGGACATTCACGGATCTTCGAGGTGATGTTCCCGGGCGATCCCTGCCGCGCCTATCTGGTCAACGGCAACACGTTGCCGGAAAATACGCTGGTGACCGCGCATGTGCTCGGTCACGCCGATTTTTCGAAGAACAATTACCTCTTCGCCAAATTCATGGAAATGGCGGGCGGTCATATCCTCGAACAGGCAGCCGCACGTGCCCATCGCATCGAGACCGCCATCCAGGAATACGGCCAGGAACGCGTCGAATCGGTGCTGGATGCGGCACTCGCGCTGGAGCCGCATATCGATGTGAATCGGGAATTGCACCGGCCGCTCTATCCGACCGGCCGCCCCGCGCAGGAGGCGCCTCCGCAACTGGACGCCTTTCAAAAGCGCTTCCGCGGCCTGCCGGGCGAAAAGCCGCATGCCGAGCATCACGACCACGGCAAGCGTCCGACCATTCCGCCGCAGCCGGAATACGACCTGTTGTGGTTCATTGCGAATTATGCGCCCGACCTCGAAGGCTGGGAGCGCGACATCTTCCTGGCGGTGCGGGAGGAATCCTTCTATTTTTATCCGGTCTTCGCCTGCCAGATCATGAATGAGGGCTGGGCTTCCTACTGGCATGCGCGCTTGCTGCGAGAAGCCGACTTCCTGCCCCACGACTTGTATCTGTCTGCCATCAAGGCGCATTCCGACGTGGTGCGTCCCTATGCCGCCGAGCGGCAGCTTGCTCTCGCCGTCAATCCCTACCATCTCGGATTTTCGATGTGGGAAGACATCGTCGAGAAGCACGGTCTCGACAATGCGCGGCGCATCATGAAGGAAGAGGATGACTTCAGCTTCGTTCGCAATTATCTGACGAAGGATCTGATACAAAAGCTGGAATTGTTCGTCTATGAAGCGCGCAACGACGGCGACATCCGCATTTCCGATAACGATGTGCATGCGGTGCATGAAGCGATCCTTGCGCCGAAATTCAATTTCGGCGCACCCCGCATTGCGGCCAACAACATGCATGTCGACGGCAGCCTCCAGCTGATCCATGACCATCAGACGGATGGCCGTGGCGTGGATCTGGGGCGGGCCGAACGCGTGCTGGAATATATCGGAAGAGTCTGGCGGCGGCCGGTCACCCTGCACACTGTCGGCGACCGCGGCGAAGCCAGGGTGGTTACCAGCAAGAGAAACTGAATCGCGCGGGAGGAACCGCATACCCTCCCGCAGCGTCAATGACGCCGCTTCCGGGAGGACGGCGGCTTTCCGGGTTCAAACGAGTTCGCAGCGTATGGTGGCCGGTTCGGTGCGCAGCTTTTGCAGCAGCGCACCGGGAATGACGGCATCGACGTCGGTCATCACGTAACCAATCGGTCCCCGCGTCTGCAGATGCTGGGCGACGATGTTCAGGCCGGCCTCTGCGAAATCCGCGTTCATGCGTGCGATCACACCGGGCTCATTGCGATGCACATGCAGTACGCGGCTTTGTGCTTCCTTCGCCACATGGCGGATTTCCGGGAAGTTGACAGCCCAGCGCGTGGTCCCTGCCAGCAGGAAGCGAACCAGCTTGTCGGCCACTTCGCGCCCGATATTCTCCTGCGCCTCCTCGGTGCTGCCCCCGATATGCGGCGTGAGGATCACATTGTCCAGACCGCGCAGCGGTGAAACAAATTCCTCCTTCTCGTTTTTCGGCTCCGCCGGAAACACATCCAGCGCGGCCCCCGCCAGGCGCTTTTCGCGCAATGCCGCATTCAAGGCGTCGATGTCGATGACGCCACCCCGGGATGCATTGATCAGGACCGCGTTCGGTTTCATGGCACCGATGCGCTCGGCCGTCATCAGGTTTTCCGTCGACTTGCCGCCGGGGACATGAAGCGTTACCACGTCAGCCTGGGCCAGCAAGTCATCCATGGTGGCAGCCGGCCTTGCATTTCCAAGAGGCAGCTTGCTCTCGACATCGAAATAGGCGACTCGCATGCCTACGCTCTCCGCAAGAATGCCGACCTGCGCGCCGATGTTGCCATAGCCAATGATGCCCAACACCTTGTTGCGAACTTCATAGGCGCCCTGCGCGCTCTTGTCCCACTGGCCACGATGCGTGCGCGCATTCTTTTCCGGTATGCGGCGCAGGAGAAGGATGGCCTGCGCGATCACCAGTTCGGCCACCGACCTGGTATTGGAAAAAGGCGCATTGAATACCGGGATGCCGTGGGCGGTCGCAGCCGTCAGATCCACCTGATTGGTGCCGATGCAAAAGCAGCCGATGGCCTTGAGGCGAGGCAGCTGCGCGAGCGATTCGGCGGAGAGATGCGTTGCCGAGCGAATGCCGACCGCATCCGCATCGGCCAGCACCGACTTCAGTTCTTCCGGCTTGAGTGCCGTCGGCAACTGCACGACATCGGTAAATCCTGCTGTGTTCAAATGCTCGACAGCACTGCGATGGATCTTTTCTAATAGGACGATTTTCGTCATTGGCTATCCTTGTTTAAAGATTCATTTACAATATATCTTATACCAATCCCGAGCCACGCCACCGGATCACGCCGTTTTCGGCTTGGCCGCATGGCGCGGGTTATCCATTGTTCATGGCCCTGCTATGGATTCCTGATAACGCACCTCGCCTTTGCCAGTCGAAGAAATCCATCCAATTCCTCTGGTATGGTATGACTTGGGTTTGGTATTCAATTTTTCTCGCCGCTCCCGTCACGGAAAGGAACCGGATGTTGAACGAAGAACAGATCGCTGCCAAGGCAACCAAACAAACCATTACCGGATTGACCTGGTGGAACGATCGTCTGCTGACGTTTACGACCACGCGGCCGCCCGAATATTCCTTTGCCGCCGGCCAGTATGCGCGGCTGGGATTGGCGGACGAGCACGGTATCGTCTGGCGCGCCTATTCAATGACCTCATCGCCGCAGCAGGCGGACCTGCTGGAGTTCTACGGCATCATCGTGGAAGGCGGTCTCTTCACCAGCCGTTTGAAGGCATTGAAGGCGGGCGATCAGATCTATCTCGACAAGCAGTGCTTCGGCTTCATGACGCCGGATCGTTTCAGCGACGGCGAAGACTTGTGGATGATGTCGACCGGGACCGGTATCGGTCCGTATATCTCCATGCTGAGAGATCCCTACGTCTGGACGCGGTTCCGTAATCTCGTACTGCTGCATTGCGTGCGGCATGCGGACGAGTTCGCTTTCGTAAAGGAGCTCGAGAGCTTGCAATCCGCACCGCCGGTGCCGTCTTCGGCAAGGCTGAGCGTCATACGCGCGGTCACGCGTGATCAGCCCGTGGCCGGCAGCGGAGTGCTGCATGGACGCCTGACGACGCTGCTGCAATCGGGGGCACTGGAGGCTGCCGCAGGACTGCCCTTTTCCGAGATGCAAACGCGCGTAATGATGTGCGGCAATCCCGAGATGATCGAGGACATGCGCCGCCTGCTGCATGAACGCGGAATGCGTCCGGTGCGCCGTGCCCTGCCCGGCCATTTCGTTACCGAGAATTACTGGTGAATCACGGCTTGCCTGCTGGAGCGTTTTCGTCCTGACTGGACTAGGCCGTGTTTGATAAGCTGCTGCGCGATCCGGATTGGCGCCTGCGTTGCTCGGCGTACCCTGCGTACGCGTGCGTTCCTCGGCGCCAATCTGAACCGCTCGCAACGCTTCTCAAACACAGCCTAAAAGAGCATTCCGCATCAATGCGAGGCGGCGATGCCAATGCCAGGTGCGCCTGCCTCGATATGCGGCAGCCACACCGTAAATTCGGAACCTCGGCCGGGCTCGCTGCTCAAGGTAACAATCCCGCCATGCAGATCCACCATTTGCTTGACGAGTGCCAGTCCGAGTCCGGTGCCCTCGTATTTGCGGGCCAAACCGCTGTCAAGCTGGACAAACGGCTGAAACAAGCGGTTGCAATCCGATTCGTTGATGCCGATGCCGGTATCGGTCACGCGGATCGTGAGAAAGCGTGAAACCGACGATGCAATCCCCATTTCACCGCCCACGATTTTCGCGGCCGGGATGTCGGCCGCATCCATCAGGCACATGCGCAGGACGACACTGCCCTTCGGCGGCGTGAACTTGATTGCGTTCGACACGAGGTTATAGATGATCTGGCGCATCTTGCGCTGGTCAACCATGGCCCAGCCTACCGCTTCCATTTGCAGCTGCAGCTGAATCTGGCCGACCGATGCCTTTTCACGAAACACGTTGATGGTGCTTTGAATCAGCCGCTGTACGTCCGTCGGCTCCAGTTCCAGCTCCATCTTGCCGGCTTCGACCTTGGACAGGTCGAGGATATCGTTGATCAGCGACAGCAGATGCTTGCCGCTTTCGTAGACGTCGCCGATCGCATCCGTCTGCGCCGGCGCGAGCGGCCCGAGCAGTCCGCCCTTGAGAGCCTCGGAAAATCCGATGACGGCGTTGAGCGGCGTACGCAGTTCATGCGACATGTTGGCCAGAAATTCGGACTTCAGACGGCTTGCCTGTTCGAGCTGCAGATTCTGATGCGCAATCTCCCGGTTGGTGACTTCAAGCTGCGCGGCATGCTGAGCCAGCCGGACATTCAGCTCATTGACCTGGCGTTCGCGTTCCTGCAACTGCTCATTGACCATTACCGCCTGTTCATAGGTGGAGATCAGCAGATCCAGGATCTGCCGGCGCTCGGCGTTGATGTGATGGTGCGCGCCATTGAAAAACACGGCGATGCCGTCGCCGTCCTGCTGGCCGTCGCGCAGGCGGTGATTCATCAGCACGTATTCAATGCGATTGAGCAGATAATCGTCGTTATAGGGTTTGCGGATGAAATTATCCGCGCCGCATTCGAGTCCGCGAATGATATCTTCCGGGTCGATCAGGGAGGTGACGAGAATTACCGGAAGGTCTCGCAATTCCGGCTGTGCCTTGATCGCCTGGCACAGGCCGTATCCGTCCAGTTCGGGCATCAGAATGTCCGACAGCACCAATTGAGGCTTCCTCAGGCGAATGGCGTCGAGAGCAAGGCGGCCATTGACCGCTATGCGTGCACGGTAGCCTCTCCCCTCCAGCAGGAATTTCAATTTCCCGGCCTGCGTCGGGCTGTCTTCCGCAATCAGTATCTCGATCGCCTCGTGCCGGGTCCTGCCTTGAACATCCACCCTCGGGTCTCCTAATACGGCCAATCAAACGGCAAAATCAAATGGCAAAAGTCCGGTCGCAACTTCGCATCGAAGCAATGTCGATGCTCTTCCCGAATTCCGCCTACGTCCGCGATCCCTGTAACGGAAGAGTCGCGCCACCGCGCAACAACCTGATGATCTCTTCCGGAGGAACCGGTTTGCTGAACAGGTAACCTTGCATTTCTTCGCACCCAAGGGTACGCAGATATTCCATCTGCGGCATGGTTTCCACACCCTCCGCGATGGTGATCAGCTCCAGGCTTTTCGCCATGGCAAGGATACTACGTACCAGCGCCGCGCTGCTTGAATGGTTCATCATCTCGTTGATAAATGAACGGTCGATCTTGAGACGATCGAGCGGATAACGCCTCAGGTAGCTCAACGAAGAATAGCCCGTGCCGAAATCATCCAGGGACAGCGTAATGCCAAGGGCTTTCAGTTCATGCATCGCACGAATGGTCGCCTCGGCATTCTCCAGGATCAGGCTTTCGGTCAGTTCCAGTTCCAGCCATTCGGCTGGCAGCTTTGCGCCGGCCAGCGCCTGCCGCACCACCACGGTCAGATTCGCCATCCGGAATTGCAGGGCCGAGACATTGACTGCCATTCTCAGCCTAGGCAAACCTTGTTCCTGCCATTGCAGCACCTGCTTGCAGGCGGTGTCGAGAACCCATGCTCCCACCTGCGGCATCAGTCCGCACTCTTCCAGCAGGGGAATGAAGATGCCCGGCGAAAGCATGCCGCGCTCAGGATGATTCCATTGCAACAAAGCTTCGACGCCAAGCACTTCGCCGCTGAGCAGCGACAGCTGGGGCTGGTAATAAAGGAGGAATTCCTTGCGCTCAAGCGCGCGATGCAGTTCGGCCTCCATGCGCATGCGAAGCTCGGCGCCTTCATCGAGCGCCTTCCCGTAAAGCCGGAAGCCGCTGTCCATCCCCTTGCGGTCTGCGGCGGCGCGCGCACGCCGTAGCAGTTGCGCCGGCTCGCTTTCCTGTGAGGGAAAATGCACGCCGCCGATCGATGCATGCAGAAATACCTCGCTGTCGCCGACCGGAACCGGTGCTTCGATTTTCGAAATCAGTTCAGCGGCAAACGCTTCAAACGCATTCATGTCCGCCATGCCAGGGATAGCCAGGACGAATTCATCCGTGGCAATGCTGGCCAGGAAGCCGTCCGCGCCGCGGCTGCCGTCCAGCCTGTACGCCACCGTGCGCAGCATCTGTTCGACGGCGTGGCGTCCAAACGCTTCCGCAGCACGATCCAGGCGCAACAGGCGTATGTCAATCAAGGTCAAAGCCTTGTGTTTCCGGACCATCGCCGGAAGACGTTCCTCAAGCAGGGAGCGATTGGGCATACCCGTCTGGGCATCGTAAAACGCCATGTAGTAAAGCTTCGATTCCGCTGCGAGGCGCCGCTGGTGATTGAGTATATGCCCCGGGGAGAAGCCGATATCGTCAGCCACCTCCTGCATCAGATCGACGACGGTCTCGTCGAAACACTCTGTCTGGTCGGTGTAGAGCAGGAATACGCCGACGGCCTCGCCATCCTCGCACAGCGGCAGGCCAGCCATCGCATGAAAGCCGCGCCGGACCAGTTCGGTCGTTCCCATCCTCTCGTCCAGGGTCATGAGGTCGTTGTAAATGCAAAGTCGCCGGCTCTTGCGCACGGTGTCGGCAAATCCGCCGGCCACGACCAGCGATTCGTCGCTTCCGCACTGCTCCCCGAAGGCGCTGATCAGGCGCAAGCGGTCCGTTGCGGTATCTACCAGTCCGATCCAGGCAAAGCGGAACATGCCGCATTCAACCGCAATCCGGCAGGCGTCGCGGTAAATGGAATCCGGTGATTCTGCACGAATGATGCTGCGGTTGATCCGACTGAGCATGGTCAGCATGCGGTTGGCGCGATCCAGGCTTGCGACCTGCTTTCTTTTCATCGGGCACGCGCTCCCTGGATCAATTCGGCGATCGCGCGGGAAAGCAACCAGCGGTCGATGGGTTTGGTGAGGATCTTGTCGATGCCGCTTACCTGCATGCGACCGCGCGATGCGGCATCGTCGAGGGAAGAAACGACGATGAGCGGAATGCCGGCGGTCTCGGCCTGGCCCTTGAGTATTCTGGCGACTTCGAAGCCGTCCATGCCCGGCATCATCAGATCCAGAAGCACCAGGTCGGGCAGTTCATTCCTCGCCAGCAGCAATCCCTGTTCGCCAGTTGTTGCGCTCAGCGTCCTGTAACCGTCGGCGCTTGCAAACACTTCCAGCAGCCTGCGATTTCTTTCTTCGTCGTCGACGATCAGAATCGTCTTTTGGAAAACACTTTCCATATCACCCTGTTTCGACCGCCCGGACACAGTCTGCGATCGACTTGAATCATTCCCGGGACCGAAAAGCGTTCCAGGAAAACTTCCGAACCGCTGGGCAGAAGGTTTCCGGGGTTATTTTTACGGTGATCCGGCAATGTTAGAAATGTCTTGTGACACATCGTTCGAATATAGTCCGATGTTTTTACTCCCGGTATCCCATATTCATGGAGAGACGTGTCTGCTCCTGTTATGTTGCCCAAAGACAACTTTCAGCGCTTGATAATCATCAAACTTGTTGATGCCGGTTCAACAGATTGAAACAGGAATGCAACAAAAAAGCCCGGAGTGCTCCGGGCTTTTTCTTGGTTCAGGGTGAACCGCAGATCAGTTGAAACTCTTGCCTTCGGCGGCAAGCTTGGCCAGCAGCGGAGCCGGCTTCCAGGCTTCTCCGTGTCGTCCCTTGGCATACTTCTCCATCGCCATCACGACATTCGGCAATCCGACGGTGTCGGCATAGAACATCGGACCGCCGCGGAACAGCGGGAAGCCGTAGCCCGTCAGGTAGACCATGTCGATGTCGGAAGCGCGCTGGGCAATGCCTTCCTCGAGGATGTAGGCGGCCTCGTTCACCAGCGCGTAGACGAGGCGTTCAACGATTTCCTGGTCGCTGATCTTGCGGCGCTCGATGCCAAGATCGGCCGAGTGCTTGATGATCATGTCATTGACGACCTGCGACGGATAAGGCTTGCGGTCGCCCGGCTTGTAGTCGTACCAGCCGGCGGACGTCTTCTGGCCGAAGCGGCCCATCTCGCACAGCAGATCGGCGGTCTTGGAATAAGTGACTTCCGGCTTTTCGACATAGCGGCGCTTGCGGATATACCAGCCGATATCGTTGCCGGCGAGGTCGCCCATGCGGAACGGGCCCATCGCGAAGCCGAACTTCTCGATCGCCTTGTCCACCTGTTCCGGGAGCGCGCCCTCTTCCAGCAGGAAGCCGGCCTGGCGGCTGTACTGCTCGATCATGCGGTTGCCGATGAAGCCGTCGCACACGCCGGACACGACACCGGTCTTCTTGATCTTCTTGGACAGTTGCAGCGAAGTCGCGAGCACATCCTTGCCGGTCTTTGCGCCGCGCACGATCTCGAGCAGCTTCATCACGTTCGCAGGGCTGAAGAAATGCAGGCCGATGACATCCTGGGGACGCTTGGTGAAACTGGCAATCTTGTCCACATCCAGCGTGGAGGTATTGGAAGCCAGGATAGCGCCCTGCTTCATGACTTCGTCAAGCTTCTTGAAGACCTGTTCCTTGACGCCGATATCCTCGAACACCGCTTCCACCACGATGTCGGCCTGGCCGATTTCTTCGTAGGACAGCGTGCCGGTAATCAGGCCGACGCGCTGGTCGAACTTCTCCTGCGTCAGCTTGCCTTTCTTCAGGGTGTTTTCATAGTTCTTGCGAATGGTGGCGAGGCCCTTGTCCAGCGCCTCTTGCTTCATCTCGAGAATCTGGACCGGGATGCCGGCGTTCGCAAAGTTCATCGCAATGCCGCCGCCCATGGTGCCCGCGCCGATGACGGCCGCCGACTTGATCGGACGGGTCGGCGTATCTTCGGGCACATCCGGCACCTTGCTTGCGGCGCGCTCGCCGAAGAAGGCATGGCGCAGGGCTTTCGATTCGGTGGTCTGCACCAGGTCGACGAATAGTTCGCGCTCGAACTTGATGCCGTCATCGAACTTCTTGGTGACGGCCGCCGCCACGGCTTCGACGCACTTGAGCGGAGCCGGGAACGGGCCGGACATGGCCTTGACGGTATTGCGGGAAAACTGCAGGAAACCTTCGTAGTTCGGGTAATCGATCCTGATGTCGCGCACCTTGGGCAGCGGACGCACGTCGGCCACCTTGTTGGCAAAGGCGATCGCGCCTTGCAGCAGGTCGCCGTCAATCATTTCATTGAACAGGCCGGTCTTGGCCAGTTTCTCCGACGGCACCGGGTTGCCGGACACGATCATGTTCAAGGCCATTTCCAGTCCGAGCACGCGCGGCAGGCGCTGCGTGCCGCCGGCGCCGGGAAGGATGCCCAGCTTGACTTCCGGCAGGGCGATTTGCGCGCCGGCCGATGCCACACGGTAGTTGCAGCCCAGGGCCAGTTCGAGACCGCCGCCCATGCAGACGGTATGGATCGCCGCGACGACCGGCTTGGTCGAGCTTTCCACGACATTGATGACGGTATGCAGGGTCGGTTCGGCGAGCGCCTTGGGTGAATTGAATTCCTTGATGTCGGCGCCGCCGGAGAAGGCCTTGCCGGCGCCGGTAATGACAATCGCCTTGACCGCGTCATTCTCAAGCGCCTGCTTCATGCCGTTGACGATGGCGCTGCGGGTAGCGTGGCCAAGACCGTTGACCGGAGGATTGTTGAGCGTGATGACGGCGACCGCGCCATTCACATTGTATTCGGCAGTCATATCTCTTCCTTTAAATTAGATGTCCGAATCCGCGGTGCCACTGACTGAGCCAAGTGAGCCAACCTGGTCTTGCGGCACAGTCGTCGGCGGCAATGCAAGATTCATCGAGGCTGATGTTATTGTGCGACGCTCAAAACTATACCGCAAAAAAGCACGGCCGTATTATTTTCAACAAAAAAAACCGGGCCACGAATAGACCCGGTCGTCGTGCGCGAGTTGCAGCCTGTTTTTAGGGCTCGCAGTTTCCTTACTGGCTCTTCAGGCGCAGCAAGGCGCCGCGCTTCTGATCATCGGCATAGGCGTAGTCGACCCTTCCGGAGGAGACCACACCCATCACCAGCATGTTTTGCGTGATGGCATCGTGATCCTGCCTGGAGAATGGCTTGTAGTAACTGGTGATCACGCCCTGGTAGCGGCTTTTGAGATCCTCCAGCGCCGCCCGGATCTTTTCTCCGTCGGTGGAGTTTGCCTGCCGCAGCGCGAGATACAACAGGTGCATGCCGTCATAGCCCTGGGCCGCGCTCATCGGCGACGGGATGCGGTCCGTATTGAAGCTGCGCTTGTAGGCCAGCAGGAAACTGTTCTTGCTGCTCGATCCGAAATCCTGGATAAAGGTCTGCGGCATCAGGGCGCCCTCGCCCGCCTTGCCCGACAGTTCGACGAAATTGCGCATGGAAAAGGTCCAGCTGCCCAGCATCGGCACTTTCCATCCGGCCTCGCTGCGGTTGCGCGCAATGGCGGCCAGTTCGGGCCCGATACCCCAAACGACCAGCGCCTGCGCGCCGCTGGCCTTGGCCCGGCGAACCTGGGCGCTCATGTCCTGGTCGCCGATCTTGAAGCGCTCTTCGGAAACGACATCCAAACCCGCCTGCCTGGCTTGCTCCTGGAATGCCTTCAGACCGGCCTCGCCATAGGCGGTCGCATCGGCCAGTATCGCCAGCGACTGCATGCCCTTGCGCTTGAGGTCGGCGACCAGCACCCTTGCCTCCAGGTCGAGCGTGGGCGCGACACGGAAGATATAGTTTTCGGCTGCCGCCGGCGGAGCGTATTTGCGGGTGAGCACGGTGCCGGTCGATACGGCAACCATCAGCGGGATCTTCGCCTTCTGATAGGCGTCGATGGAAGCCAGTCCAACGCCGGTGTTCACAATGCCGACCGTGGCGACCACCTTTTCCCGGGTCAATTCTTCCGCAATCTTTGCGCCCAGATCGTTGTTGGCCTGATCGTCGCGCTCGACGAGTTCGATCTTCCTGCCGTTGACGCCGCCGATTTGATTGATTTCCTCGACCGCGAGTCGTATGCCGTTGCGCATGCTTTCGCCCATGGGACTCGAGCCGCCGGTGAAGGGACCGGACACCCCGATGCGGATCGGTTCCTTGTTCTGGGCGAGTGCGGGAAAGGATAGTGCTTCAATGATGGCGAGCGCGCATGATGCTCGCATCAGACGCCTGCGTGTGATCCGCATGTTTTTGTCTCCTGTAATTGCATCCGGGTGGGACCATCTTCAAATGCCGGGATGGTCGGAGCGCAATGCCGCACCAGGTTATTTTAATTGGCGGCAAAAGTTTCCTGAAAGTATTTTACAGGGAAGAGCAAAGCGAATGCATGGGGCCGCATAGCAAGGCCGGCAGTGATGGAGAGTGTCCTGCCTCTCCGGTTCAACCGTTATCGAGCAGCGCCGTCAGCCGTTTCATTTCCTCGGCGATCTCGGCTGGAAAGGAGGCTGCGGCCCAGGCCCGGAAATCTCCCGCCGCATACGCCAGGGCATTGCGATAGTAGAGATAAGCGTTAACGCGGTTGCGCACGAAATTGTTCTGCGTGCGGGTGACCTTGCCGGGCGCACCCATGACAATCGAGTTCGGCGGAATCACCGTGCCTTCCTTCAGGAAGCTGTGGCCGGCAATGATGCTGTTATCGCCGATCACGCAGCCGTCCATGATGGTCGAATTGATGCCGATCAGGCAGTTGTCGCCGATGGTGCAGCCGTGGATGGTGCAGTGATGGGTGATCGAGCAATGACTGCCGATGATGGTGGGAGTCCGGTCGCCGATATGCAGCATCACGAAATCCTGGATATTCGTGTATTCGCCGACGACGATCTCGGCGTGCTCGGCCCGCGCCACGACATTCATCCAGACCGAGGCATTCCTGCCTATCCTGACCTTGCCGTAAAGCGCCGCGCTGTCGTGTACATAGGCGGGCTCTTCCAGAACCACGTCAGGTCCGATGAATGCCATGCTGTCTCCCTTGAACGGATGTCGAACATGAGAAGAATGCGGCGCCTCCGTCGCGCCGCATTCCCGTGCCTGCCGCCTGCTGGATTACACTTCCAGCCACTCCTTGCGGATGGCCGCATTCCCCCGCAGATCGGCGGGCGTGCCCTCGAACACGATGGCGCCATGCCCCATCACATACACCCGCTGCGAGATCTCCATCGCAATGGCCAGCTTCTGCTCCACCAGCAGCACCGATATCCCGCGGTTCTTCAGTTCCATCAGGTACTCGGCCACCAGTTCCACGATCTTCGGCGCCAGGCCTTCGGTGGGCTCGTCAATCATGATCAGGTCCGGATCGCCCATCAGCGTGCGGCACAGGGTCAGCATCTGCTGCTCGCCTCCCGACAGCACTCCCGCCGGCGTATGCTGGCGCTCCTTCAGGCGCGGAAACATCTTGTACATGTCGTCGATGCTCCAGCGCGCGCTTCTCTTTCCCCCTTTGCCTTTCTTCTCGCCCAGCAGCAGGTTCTGCTCCACCGAGAGCGTCGGAAACACATCCCGGTTCTCCGGCACGTAGCCCAGTCCCCGGTGCGCTATCTCGAAAGCCTTGAGCCCCGTGATCTCCTGTCCCTTGAAACGGATCGAGCCGGTCACGTCCACCTGTCCCATGGTCGACTTCACCGTGGTCGACCGCCCCACGCCGTTGCGTCCCAGCAGACTCACGATCTCGCCCTCGCCGACGTTCAGGTCCACCCCGTGCAGCACGTGGCTCTTGCCGTAGTACGCGTGCAGGTCCTTGATTTCCAGTAATGCCGCCATTTATGCCGCCTCCGCCGGTGCGTGGCCACCCAGATAGGCTTCCTGCACCTTCTGGTTGCCGCGAATGTTTTGCGGCGTGTCGCAGGCGATCACTTCGCCGTACACCACCACCGCGATCTTGTCCGCCAGGCCGAACACCACGCTCATGTCGTGTTCCACCATCAGCAGCGTCTTGCCCACTGTCACCTTGCGGATCAGTTCCACCGCCGCATCCGACTCCGAGCGGCTCATGCCGGCCGTCGGTTCGTCCAGCAGGATCACTTCCGCGCCGCCGGCGATGGTGATGCCGATCTCCAGCGCGCGTTGCTCGGCATAGGTCAGCAACCCGGCCGCCGTGTCGCGCCGCCGCCGCAGGCCGATCTGCTCGAGCACCGCCTCGGCCCGCTCATGCGCATCCTTCAAGCCGTTCAGCCGGTGCCAGAACGAGTACTTGTAGCCAAGCGACCACAGCACCGCGCAGCGCAGGTTCTCGTACACCGACAGCCGATGGAAGATGTTGGTGATCTGGAAGCTGCGCGACAGGCCGCTGCGGTTGATCTCGAACGGACGCAGCCCGAGGATGCTCTTGCCGTTCAGCAGGATGTCGCCCGAGCTGACCGGGAAGCGCCCCGAGATCAGGTTGAACAGCGTGGACTTGCCGGCGCCGTTGGGACCGATGATGGCGAAGCGCTCGCCTTTCGGCACCGCCAGATTGGCCCCGCGAATGATTTCGGACTTGCCGAAACTCTTGCGCACGTTCTTGAGTTCGAGTGCCATGGCGCTCATGCTGCCCCCTTGCGGATCTGTTCTTCGATTTCGGTGTTGACCTCGCCCCAGGCGTGGCCA
>NZ_VFAH01000080.1 GCF_008929045.1 Noviherbaspirillum aerium
ATCGAGTTGGCGATGTTCTTCTGGATGCCTTCGCGCAGGATGCGGGTGTTGGTGACGAACAGGTCGTCGCCCACCAGCTGCACCTTCTTGCCCAGCGCGTTGGTCAGCGTCGCCCAGCCTTCCCAGTCGTTTTCGGCCATGCCGTCTTCGATCGAGATGATCGGGTACTTGTCGCACCAGGTCGCCAGCAGGTTGGTGAAGTCGGCCGATGACAGCGACAGGCCTTCGCCGTGCAGCTGGTACTTGCCATCCTTGTAGAACTCGGAGGCGGCGCAGTCCAGGCCCAGCGCGATCTGCGTGCCCGGCTCGTAACCAGCCTGTTCGATCGCCTGCAGGATCAGCTTGATCGCGGCTTCATGGTTGTCCACCGAAGGAGCGAAGCCGCCTTCGTCGCCGACCGCGGTGGTCAGGTTCTTGTCGTGCAGGATTTTCTTGAGGGTGTGGAACACTTCGGCGCCGTAGCGAATCGCTTCGCGGAAGGACGGAGCGCCGACCGGGATGATCATGAACTCCTGCAGGTCGAGGTTGTTGTCGGCGTGCGCGCCGCCGTTGATGACGTTCATCATCGGCACCGGCATCTGCATTGCGGCGGAACCGCCGAAATAGCGGTACAGCGGCAGGCCGGACTCTTCCGCGGCGGCCTTGGCGACGGCCATCGAGACGGCCAGTGTCGCATTGGCGCCGAGACGGGCCTTGTTTTCGGTGCCGTCGAGATCGATCAGGGTGCGGTCCAGGAAAGCCTGCTCATTGGCGTCGAGGCCCATGATGGCTTCGGAGATTTCGGTATTGATGTTTTCGCAGGCCTTGAGCACGCCCTTGCCGAAGTAACGGCTCTTGTCGCCGTCGCGCAGTTCGATCGCTTCGCGGGAGCCGGTGGATGCGCCCGACGGCACGGCCGC
>NZ_VFAH01000081.1 GCF_008929045.1 Noviherbaspirillum aerium
AGAGCGTGCTCAGTATCTTTTTAGCAGGAGAGCGAGGAACGCGAGGACAATAAACTGTTCGCTGGTATGCAGCTTTCGCTCACAGTTCTTCCATAGCCTTCTGCACTTTTCAAGCCACGCAAAGGACCTTTCGACCACCCAGCGCTGTGGGATGACAGCAAACGTGTGCAGTTCATTGCGCTTGGCCACTTGTACCCTGGCCCCAAGTGTCTGGTAAGTCAGATCCTCGAATCGCTCGCCGGTATAGGCACCATCGACGAGTACCTGCTTGACCTGAGCCAGCCTATCATCGTGGGCTATAAACATGAGCAATGCCCCATTGCGATCATTGACTTCAGCGGTCGTGACCAGAATGGCGTGTGGCAGGCCTTGCGTATCCACGGCAATATGCCGCTTGATGCCGGAGACCTTCTTGCCAGCGTCATAGCCCTTGTGCCGGGCCGTATCGGTATTCTTGACGCTTTGCGCGTCCACGATGCAAAAGCTCGTCGAGGGCAGCCGCCCATTTCTCTTGCGCTCTTGCTCCACCACATTTTTTTAATGCCTGATCAAGCAGGCTCATGTGACTGTCATCGGGAATGCGCGTCCAGGTATCAAAGTAGTAACGCACCGTGCTCACTGGTGGAAAGTCCGACGGCAGGGCACGCCAGGTCGCTGCATTCTTGAGTAGGTAAAGGATTGCGCAAAAGATGTCGTACAAGTCGACCTTCCTTGGATTGGTGCGCTTGCGACTGCCCTCCAACAGGGGACGAACTTGGTCAAACTGTTCACGAGTGATATCGCTTGGATAATACTTCCTGCTCATTCCGGATCAATGTCATCACAAACCCGGTTTGGACAAAAAAATATCGTTCACGTTCT
>NZ_VFAH01000082.1 GCF_008929045.1 Noviherbaspirillum aerium
TGCGGGTCGTAGGCAATCCTGGTGATGGCGCCGTCGGGCTGCTCGACGGCAATGAGACGGCCGAGCGCGTCATGCCGATAGCCGGTGCGGCGGCCGGCGGCATCGGTGAGCTCGACCGGATGGCCGTGCCTGCCGAGCTTGATCGTGGTGGCGCCGCCGGCGGCGTCGGTCTGGCCGGTCAGGCGCTTGTGGTCGTCGTAGCGGTACGTCTGTGTCCTGCCGAGCCCGTCGGTGACGATGGTTTCATTCGGGCCGTAGTCGAAAGTGAAGTGATGGCCGGCATTGGTCCAGTGCCGCACTACCTTGCCGGCAGGGTTATCCTGGCTGTACGCATATTCGGCGACCAGGCCGCCCGGGGTGGCGTGGCGCACCAGCATGTGATGGCGATAGGCATACTCGCGCACCACCTCGCCGGCGCGGTTGCGCACCGCCACCAGGTCGCCGGCTTCGTCGTAGTCGTACTGCACCAGCAGGGTCAATTCATGCGCCGGCAGGCCGGTGGCGGCATCGAGGTGTGCGCGCTGCAGGGCCACGCCGCGCAGGCGGTTGCGTTCGTAGTGCAGCACCAGCGTGCGGCCGGCGCTGTCGAGGATGCGCGACGGCTGGCCGTGGGCGTTGTACTGGATGTGGATGCGCAGGTGGTTGGCATTGCGCATTTCCACCAGCCGCGCCTGGCGGCCGTCGCCATGGCGCTCGAAGACATGGCGCAGGCCGTCGCGGTCGGCCAGCGCATAGCGGGCTTCGCTCTGGCGATGCAGAGTG
>NZ_VFAH01000083.1 GCF_008929045.1 Noviherbaspirillum aerium
AGCCGACGACGAAGTGGATGACGATCTCGAACTTCTCGCGCAGTTTTTCGGGCAGCAGCACGAGGATGGATTCCATGCCGATGTGGCCGGCGTCGCGCACGCCGGCGGCGGCGCCGAGCATGGTGACATAGATGACCAGCACCAGGGCGGCGCCCTCGGCCCAGGTCGGCGTGTCGTTCATGACATAGCGGCCGAACACCTGCCATATCACCACGAAGACGATGCCGAACAGGCCGAGCACCGCCAGGATCATCGCCGCGCGGCACAGGGCCCCATTCATTTTGGTAAGAAACATTATCTTGTCTTGTTCAACAGGCGGAGCGACATCCGCCTTGATCGCTGCATCTAACATACGGCCTCCAGAATCCAGAAACGGTTCAATGATGGAAGCCGGCAGGCTTCCATCAGTGTCGTGTCACCTCATGCTTGTCATGAGGGACAGGGAATCAATGTGCGCTTTTCTGGATCTTGGCGACGACGTCCTTGAGCGCCGGGTCGGTCACGAAGCGCTCATACACCGGCTTCATCGCCGCCGTAAAGCCGGCCTTGTCCACATCCGTCACGATCTGCGCGCCGCTGGCCTTGACCACTTGCTGCGCCTTCGCTTCACGCTCGTCCCACAGCTTGCGCATCGCCGGCACCGACTCCTTGGCCGCCTTGCGGATCAGCGCCTGGTCGTCCTTGGACAAGCCGTCCCATACCTTCTTCGAGAACAGCAGCACTTCCGGCG
>NZ_VFAH01000084.1 GCF_008929045.1 Noviherbaspirillum aerium
AGGGGTGCTTTCGTTTTTACTGCAGATTACGACGGTAGCGCGAGCAAGCATCCATGCGGCTTTGCGGCGAGCGTGTTTCAAATATTCTCATTAAATCAATAACTTGCTGTCTACCTCTGCCTAAGGCGGTAAGATTCCAGTCCTTTCCTTTTTCACAACGGAACAATGGACCATTGGCGCATACCTTATCTTGGCTTACGACAGATACCCTACGATCTCAATGCCTTCGAATTGACATCTTCTTTACTTCTCACCCAAGGAGATTGAATTGAATGATTCGCGGCGCTCAGATCTATAGTGCCTGGCGCTGACCCTGCATATTGACCTTGTCCGCATGGCCGGGCGTACGCTGGACGCGTACTAGCAAATTGCGGGGGACGTTCGACTTTCCTTTAGCAAAGTACGAGCATCGGATTCCGCCGACCAGCACGGCAGTTCCTGCTACAGGTACCTGAAATCCGTCATGGACACATACCAAAGCTGACCAGCTAATTGCAGTGTCGATAGCGGGAAAGAGGGTTAGACAGCAAGTTATTGATTCAATGGGATTATTTGGAAAATGCTTCCCGCAAACTGGCATAAATGCTAGGTCTGCCTACCGTCGTTATCTGCACTAAAAACGAGGGGACCCC
>NZ_VFAH01000085.1 GCF_008929045.1 Noviherbaspirillum aerium
GAAACGTTATGGAGCTTGAGTATGAATATGCCGTATTCCAGACTACTCGCATTGCTGCGAGAACTCTTTCCTACATATGATTGATGACAATCACAACCCACCAGTTTTACCGATACCCTCATCACAAGGGCATCAGTGCCACTGATAAATCTTTACTACTTCTTCCAGATTGTTAAAGAACAAAAACAGCTCATGATCGAAACGATCAAACCTAAGCAGCATTCCCGTTGGCACCGTCGTGATGCCGAACCCGCTTAGGTTTGATGTTTGGTGGAGGTTGACGGGATCGAACCGACGACCCCCTGCTTGCAAAGCAGGTGCTCTCCCAGCTGAGCTAAACCCCCAATATCAGGATGGTGGGTCTAGTTGGGCTCGAACCAACGACCCCCGCGTTATCAACACGGTGCTCTAACCAGCTGAGCTACAGACCCAAACGCTGTCTTGGCTTGTGTTACCAACAGACCGATAAGTGTGAACGCTTGACTTGGCAAGCCTACTCTAGAAAGGAGGTGATCCAGCCGCACCTTCCGATACGGCTACCTTGTTACGACTTCACCCCAGTCACGAATCCTACCGTGGTAAGCGCCC
>NZ_VFAH01000086.1 GCF_008929045.1 Noviherbaspirillum aerium
GTAAGCGTCGTCTCTGAGCCGTGTGGACATTGTTTGCAGGAGAAGCCAAAGTACCTCCCACCAAACGAGTAGTGGGAACCACAGTGTCCATTGAAGCTAAACGGCCTTCCCGCAAGGGTCGCCCGAATCATCCCATCGATTTCAAACGCCGCCTGGCGCAGCAAGCATGTGAGGCCGGCATATCCGTATCCCGCCTGGCCCAGGAGCACGGCATCAATGCCAACATGCTCTTCAAGTGGCGTCGTCATTACCTTGCCGGTTTGTTCGATCAGCCGAGCACAGGTACGTCGTTGCTGCCTGTGACGCTCATTTCGCCACCTTCCACAGAGGTCGACGTGGCCAAGCCTGCTGCCGTTGCAGCGACCCATTCCGCCAGCGGCATTGAGGTTGTCTTTGCCGACTGTACGGTACGCATTGGCAGTTGCGCTGACACCAAGACATTGCGCGCCGTGCTGGCGCTGTTGCGTCAATGATGGGCCTGCCGGCGGGTACACGCGTGTGGCTGGCAGCCGGGTTCACTGATATGCGCAGTGGCTTCAATGGTCTGGCTGCCAAGGTCCAGACCGCC
>NZ_VFAH01000087.1 GCF_008929045.1 Noviherbaspirillum aerium
GAAACGTTATGGAGCTTGAGTATGAATATGCCGTATTCCAGACTACTCGCATTGCTGCGAGAACTCTTTCCTACATATGATTGATGACAATCACAACCCACCAGTTTTACCGATACCCTCATCACAAAGGCATCAGTGCCACTGATAAATCTTTACTACTTCTTCCAGATTGTTAAAGAACAAAACAGCTCATGATCGAAACGATCAAACCTAAATAGCCCGGCAGTCGTATTTATCAATACGGCACCTTACTTAGGTTTGACGTCTGGTGGAGGTAAGCGGGATCGAACCGCTGACCTCTTGCATGCCATGCAAGCGCTCTCCCAGCTGAGCTATACCCCCGTTGCTTGCATGATCGCCTGTGTAAGTACACAGACCAAATGCTGTCTTGGCTTGTTTTACCAACATACCGATAAGTGTGAACGCTTGACTTGGCAAGCCTACTCTAGAAAGGAGGTGATCCAGCCGCACCTTCCGATACGGCTACCTTGTTACGACTTCACCCCAGTCACGAATCCTACCGTGGTAAGCGCCC
>NZ_VFAH01000009.1 GCF_008929045.1 Noviherbaspirillum aerium
CGCCGGAGCTGCACCTGCACCTGGAAGAGGGCGAGAACGTGGCGCTGATTGCGAAGCTGCAGCAGGACGCGAAGTTTCCGGATGCCGAGCAGATCGTGACGATCGACGGCCTGCGCGTGGAATATGCCGACGGTTTCGGCCTGGCGCGCTCGTCGAACACGACGCCGGTGGTGGTGATGCGTTTCGAAGGCGAGTCGCAAGAGGCGCTGGAGCGCATCCAGAACGACTTCAAGCGCGCCATTCTCGCCGCCAAGGCGGATGCCAAGCTGTCGTTCTGACCCGGCGCCCTGGCATCGATCATGAAGATCCTGATCGTCCGCGTATCCTCGCTCGGCGACGTCGTGCACAACATGCCGATGGTGGCGGACATCCTGCGCCGCCATCCGGATGCGCAGATCGACTGGGTGGTGGAGGAAGCCTACACCAGCCTGGTGCGGCTCAACACCGGCGTGCGCCACGTGATTCCGTTCGCGCTGCGGCGCTGGCGCAAGAGCCTGCTGGCGGCGGACACGCGCGCGGAAATCCGTCGCTTCCGCGAGCGCCTGCGCGAGGAAGCCTATGACTATGTGTTCGATACCCAGGGCCTGACCAAGACCGGCATCGTCATGCGCATGGCGAGACTGGCGCCCGGAGGCAGGCGCATCGGCCTGGCCAACGGCACCGAGGGTTCGGGCTACGAAGGCGTCTCGCGCATCTTTCATCACAAGAGCATTCCGGTCGACATCAGGACGCATGCCGTCCTGCGCGGGCGCCTGGTGGCCGCCGCCGCGCTCGGTTACGTGGTCGACACGCCGGCCGATTTCCTGCTGGCGCCGCCGCGGCTGGAGCAGCAAAGTCCCGCCTGGCTGCCGGACGGCCGCTATGCGGTCTTCTTCCATGCCACCGCGCGCGCTTCCAAGCAATGGGCGCCGGACAACTGGATCGAAACCGCCGGATTGCTAGCCGAACGCGGCCTGCCGGTACTGCTGGCCTGGGGCAGCGATGCCGAAAGGGCGGATGCGCAGCGCCTTGCCGCGCGGATGGTCAATGCCACCGTACTGCCGAAGCTGTCGATGATGGAAGCCGTGCTGCTGGCGCAGCGGACCAGCCTGGCGATCGGCGTCGACACCGGCCTCACCCATATCGCCGCCGCCTACGAGCGGCCCACCATCGAGCTGTACTGCGACTCGCCGCGCTGGAAGACCGAGGGCAACTGGTCCTCCAGCATCATCAACCTCGGCGACCAGGGCGCGCCGCCTTCGGTGGCCGACGTTGCCACCGCCATCACCAGCCTGCTGGGCGCGGCGGATGTCCGGCGCGTTCGGCCTTGACTGCCGATTCCAGCGATTCCACCGATTGCCGATGAGACTTCTCTATTCCCTTGCATGGTGGCTGGCGCTGCCGCTGGTGCTCTGCCGCCTGTGGCTGCGCGGCCGCCAGGAGCCGGGCTACCGGCGGCATCTGGCCGAACGCTTCGGCTTCTACGCGCCAAGGCCGGCGGCGCCGCTGCTCTGGGTGCATGCCGTTTCGGTCGGCGAAACCCGCGCCGCCGAGCCATTGATCGACGCGCTGCTTGCCGCCTATCCCCGCCATGCCATCCTGCTGACGCACATGACCCCCACCGGCCGCGCCACCGGACAGGCGCTGTACGGCAAGCATGGCGAACGCCTGCGCCAATCCTACCTGCCCTATGACACCGGCTGGATGGTCGGCCGTTTCCTGCGCCATTTCCGGCCGGCGATCTGCATCCTGATGGAGACCGAAGTCTGGCCCAACGTGATGGCCCAATGCCGCCGCCACGAGGTGCCGGTGGCGCTGGTCAATGCGCGGCTGTCGGCGCGTTCGCTGGCCAAGGCCCGGCGGCTGTCGGCATTGATGACCGAAGCGGCGCGCGCCATGTCCTGCGTCGCCGCGCAGACCGAGGCCGATGCCGAACGCCTGCGCTCGCTCGGCGCGCCGCATGTCGCGGTGACCGGCAGCGTCAAGTTCGATGTGACGCCGCCGCAGGCAGCCATCGACAAGGGGCTCGCGATGCGCGCGCAGATCGGCGGACGTCCGGTCTTCCTCTGCGCCAGCACGCGCGAGGGCGAGGAAGGCCTGATTCTCGATGCCTGGAAAAAGACGGATGCCGCCGAGGCCCTGCTGCTGATCGTGCCGCGCCATCCGCAGCGTTTCGACGAGGTGGCGCGCATGGTTGAGGAGCGCGGCTTTGCATTGGCGCGCCGGTCCGCCATGGGTGACCGGCCCGTCGCCGCCGACGTGCAGGTGCTGCTGGGCGACTCCATGGGCGAGATGTTCGCCTATTACGCGGCCTGCGACCTGGCCTTCATCGGCGGCAGCCTGCTGCCGCTCGGCGGGCAGAACCTGATTGAAGCCTGCGCGGTCGGCAAGCCGGTGCTGATCGGGCCGCATACCTTCAATTTCGCGGCGGTCAGCGATGATGCCGTGGCCGCCGGCGCGGCAATGCGGATCGAGGATGCCGATGTCCTGGCGCGGGAAGCGCGGCGCCTTCTGGCAGACGAGGGGCGGCGTACCGCAATGGGCGGCAAGGCGCTCGCCTTTGCCCGGCAGCACCGCGGTGCGACCGAGCGCACCATGGTACTGCTGCGCAAACTGGTCCGACACAGCCAGGACTGAAACCGCGCCAGCGCCTGTTCATATGCATTCCGGCAGTCCATGATGGACCTGCCGGAGCCGCCAAGGCTGCGGGCCGGTGCTCAAGCCGTCTTTGGAAAACTCTCGGTAAAGTCGCAGTTGAATCCGGAATATTGCCGGGCCTTTTCCAGCGGCGGCAGGTAGGTGCCCGACTGCGGGGTGGCATGCAGCTCCTTCCCGTTCTCGAACATGACTTCACCGGCATACTTCACATAAGGCGCATAACCGGAAACCTGCGCATGCCCATGGCCGCCCGATGTCTTGGGGGCCACGCGAATCGTTCCGTCCAGCATGGTGACGAAAACATATCTTTTCTTCGGAAGCGGTTCCGACATCGCTCCGGTCTCTGCATTCTTCAGCTTCCATGTGCCGTCCGTCTGCCTGATCAGCGTGGAGTGGTGCTTGAGCTGTGGATCGAATCCGTCCTTCTCCTTGACCAGAACAATGGCGGCCCTCAAATACACCACGGACGGTGCGCCATTTCCTGAAACGCTGTCGTGCTTTTTCATGCGAACCTGCCCCTCTTTGTCCAGCGCCAGACCGTCTTCTTTCTTATTGGGGTCGTACTGATAGAAAGGGGTCCGCATGGCCTTTTCTCTCCAGTCCTTTTGGGAAAGGGCTTTTGTATCAATGTCTCCGGCATGGCCCGTCTCAAGCTCCCGAACGTGTTCGCGTTTTGGTGTTTCTTCGAGGGCGCCGGTTGAAACGGCATGCCGCAAGGCAGGCCTGCCTGCGGGTTGCGGGGAAGCACCGGAAGAGGAGCCTGCGGGCGCTTGCGGCGGCCTAAGGGCGGGCGCGGCAGGCTGGTGCTGCTTGTAAAGCTCATCCAGGTCCGTCGAGGTATCGCGCTTGTGCCCGGATGGCGTGGCAGCCGGTGGCTGGCACAAGGCACGCAGTTTCGCCGCGGCGGCTGTCCCGGATGGACCATGGCGCACCGGCACCGAAGACGATGGCGGGGACGGGTCGGGCGTGGAGGGGACATTGGTTTGCGGTCGTTCGGCCAGGCTTTCGGCCGGTGGACATGCCGGGGACGGCGGACGGGATATGCGGGATGGATTCATTGTTTCGCTGCCATGGAAAAGGATAATGTTTTGAAATGAGGTGGCATGTCATGCCGGCATCCTTGAGTGCAGGCGCGAGCACGAGCGAGCATAAGTGAGCATAAGTGGCGGCAAGTCGCGTCCGGTTCCATGACAATCCGGCATTGGGCAAATGGATGCCTGTCGTTGCCACCGCAAGCTTCGGTGCGATGGCCTTGCGCGAAAGGGAAGGCAAAGGAAGGATAAGGAAAGCGCGGCAAGGCGGCCAAGCAGCGGAGCGACGGCGCAGAACCGGCGGAGCGCGGCGCATGCCAAAGCTCTAATTATCAAAATTCCCAATAAAAACAATTCACTAGGGAAACACGATTGTGGCTAAAATACGCGTTGGTTCGTCCTGATGAGGAGCGTGTATGGCCCGGCCGGAAAAGGTCCGCCTTGGTGAAATCCTGGTGCAGCAAAACCTGCTCTCCGAAGAGCAGCTCCAGTTTTCCCTCGCCGAGCAAAAGCGCACCGGCCGCAAGCTCGGACGCGTCTTCATCGAGAACGGCTTCGTCACCGAGGAAAAGATCTCCGGTGCGCTCGCCCGCCAGCTCAACATCCCGTACATCAACCTCAAGTTTTACAACACCCGGCCCGAAGTGGTGCGGCTGCTGCCGGAAACCCAGGCGCGCCGTTTCCGCGCCATTGCGCTCGAAGACCGGGGCAGCGCGCTCCTGATCGGCATGGCCGATCCCACCGACCTGTTCGCCTACGACGAAGTGGCACGGGTGGTCAGGCGCAATATCGAACTCGCGGTCGTCAATGAAGGCGAACTGCTGCAGACCATCGACCGCCTGTATCGCCGCACCGATGAAATCACCGGCCTGGCGCGCGAGCTGGAACAGGACCTGGGCGACAGCTATGTCGATTTCGGCAACCTCGGCGGCACGCCGGGCATTGAGGAAGCGCCGGTCGTCAAGCTGCTGCAGTCGGTGTTCGACGACGCCGCGCAGGTCAGGGCATCGGATATCCATATCGAGCCCCAGGAAAGCCGGCTGCAGATCCGCTTCCGCATCGACGGCGTGCTGCACATGCAGACCGAGGCCGACATCAAGATCGCGCAGGCGCTGGCCCTGCGGCTGAAGCTGATTTCCGGTCTCGACATTTCCGAAAAGCGCCTGCCGCAGGATGGCCGCTTCGCCATCAAGGTCAAGCAGGCGCAGGTCGATGTCCGTATCTCGACCATGCCGACGCAGTACGGCGAGTCGGTCGTCATGCGTCTGCTCAACCAGAGCGGCGGCATTCTCAAGCTCGATTCGATCGGCATGCCGGCCGCGATGGTGCAGCGCTTCCGCGGCATCCTGCAGCGGCCCAACGGACTGGTCCTGGTGACCGGGCCGACCGGCAGCGGCAAGACCACCACCCTGTACGGCGCGCTGGCCGAACTCAATACCGTGGAACGCAAGCTCATCACCGTGGAAGATCCGGTGGAATATCGCCTGCCCGGCATCAACCAGGTCCAGGTGAATGAAAAGATCGAACTCAGCTTCGCCCGCGTGCTGCGCTCGGCCCTGCGCCAGGATCCGGATGTGGTGCTGGTGGGCGAGATGCGCGACCAGGAAACGGCGCAGATCGGCATGCGCGCCGCCCTGACCGGCCACCTCGTGCTGTCCACGCTGCATACCAACGATGCGATCAGCACCCCGGTGCGCCTGCTGGACATGGGCGTGCCGCGCTACATGGTGGCCACCTCGCTGCAGGCGGTGCTGGCGCAGCGCCTGGTGCGGGTCATTTGCGAGAGCTGCACCGAGCCCTACGACCTGAAGCCGGCCGAGCAGCAATGGCTGCGCCTGGAGCTGGGCGCCGGCGCCGCCGAGCATCGCTATGTGCACGGGCGGGGCTGCTCGCATTGCAACGGCACCGGCTATCGCGGCCGCACCGGCGTGTATGAAATGCTGGAAATGTCCGAGCAGGTCGCCGAAGCGGCCAATCACCATGAACCCGGCCACTTCATGAAAGTGGCGCAGGCGCAGATGGGCGGCAATACCCTGCGCCGCCATGCGGTCGCTCTCGTTGCCGCCGGCAAGACGACGGTGAGCGAAGCGATGCGGGTCAGCAACCAGTTCGATATCTGAACGGGATGACCATGCCGGCCACCGCCATAGACACAGCCACCGCCACCGCAGCGAAGTAAGGAGCAAGCTTGCCATTCTTTGCCTATAAAGCCAGGGACGCACGCGGCGAACTGCTCAGCGGCGTGCTCGAGAGCGCGGACCGCAACGCGGTCGCGGACCAGCTGTTCAGCACCGGCATGACCCCGGTCGACATCACCGAAACCCGCAAGCCCGCCGGCAGCGGCAGCGGCGGCGAAGCCTGGTGGGTGCGCCTGACCGAACAGAAGATCACGTCCATCGACGTGCAATTGTTCAGCCGCCAGCTCTACACGCTGCTCAAGGCCGGCGTGCCCATCATGCGCGGGCTGGCCGGACTGCAGGAGTCGGCGGTCAACCGCTCCTTCGCCAAGGTGCTCAAGGATCTCAGGGAATCGCTGGATGCGGGCCGGGAACTGTCCGCCGCCATGCGTCGCCATCCGGACGTGTTTTCCCATTTCTACCTGAGCATGGTGCGCATCGGCGAGGCCACCGGGCGCATGGAGGAAATCTTCATGCGGCTCTTCGTCCATATCGAATTCGAACGCGAGATGCGGGCGCGGGTGAAGTCGGCGCTGCGCTATCCGATGTTCGTCATGACGGCGATGGTAGCCGCCATCGCCGTCATCAACCTGTTCGTGATTCCCGCGTTCGCCGGCGTGTACAAGGGCTTCAATGCCGAACTGCCGCTGATGACCCGCATTCTGATCGCCACTTCCAATTTCACGATCAGCTACTGGCCGCTGATCCTGGTTGCCGCCATCGGCGCCGGCCTCGGCTTCAGGATGATTATCCGCACCGAGGAAGGCCGCTTTCGCTGGGACCGGATCAAGCTGCGCATACCGATCGTCGGCAAGATCATGCTCAAGGCCACGCTGGCGCGCTTCGCCCGCAGCTTCGCGCTGGCCAGCAAGAGCGGCGTGCCCATCGTGCAAGGCCTGAGCGTGGTGTCCGAGACGGTCGACAATGCCTATATCGCCAGCCGCATCAACCAGATGCGCGACGGCGTCGAGCGCGGCGAATCCATCCTGCGCACCGCCGCCTCGGCCGGCGTGTTCACCCCGGTGGTGCTGCAGATGGTGGCGGTCGGCGAGGAAACCGGCGAGCTCGACAGCCTCATGGAAGAGGTCGCCGGAATGTACGAGCGCGAAGTCGATTACGAGCTCAAGACCCTGTCCGCGCAGATCGAACCCATCCTCATTTCCGGCCTCGCCATCCTGGTCCTCGTGCTCGCGCTGGGCGTGTTCCTGCCGATCTGGGACCTCGGCAAGGCGGCGATGGGGCGCTAGCGTGGCAACGCCGGCCAGGGCACGCGGCAGCCTGCGCCCATCGCACCGGGCGCGGGGCTTCTTCGTGCTGAAGCTGGTCATCTCCGTCATCGTCATCGGCGCCATCGCGCTGCCCATCTTCGAGCGCCTGCGCTATTACCAGGAAGTCGCCGAAAAGGCCTATGTCGATTACGCCATCAACGGCATGCGCAGCGGGCTGCGCCTGCGCATCGCCGCGATGATGCTGGAGGGGAGGGGGCGGGAAGCGTACCGGCTGGCGGGGCAGAATCCGATCGACTGGCTGGAACGGCATCCCGACAACTATGCCGGCGAACTCATCCGCCCCGATCGGGATACGCTCCAGCCCGGCACTTGGTATTTCGACCTGGAGACCCGACGGCTGGTGTACCTGGTCAAGCACGGCGAGCACTTCCGCTATGGTGATGGCAGCGAAGACAGCCGAGGCAGCGGCGTCGCAAAGATGATCGAGTTGCAGGCCAGGCTGGTCGGGCCGCCCCAAGCCGAAGGAAGCGGACCGCCCGACAACGGCGCCAGCGTCACGGTCGCCCTGCAAAAGCATCGCGCCTACGAATGGATACGGTGAAGCGCCGCTTTGTGGAACCCGATGCGGTTTTGCCTGAAAAAGCGGCATGGCGGGCGGAAGCTCCGGTATCATTTGCCGGAGGGAAAGGGAGCGCCTTTATGAACGAGCGAACAATGCGGAACAAGCAAAACCAGCAAAAGCAGCCATCGAAGCGGGCCGGCAACCAGGGTTTTACGCTGGTCGAACTGGTGGTCGTCGTCACCATCATCAGCATACTGGGCGCCTTCGCGCTGCCCAAATTCGCGGCGCTGCAGGCCGATGCGCGCATGGCCAAGATGCAAAGCGCCGCCGGCTCGATGAAGGCCGCCGCCGCGATGGCGCATGCGACGCTGATCACCCGCGGCCACTCCGCTGGCTTTACCGGCACCCCCGACCCGGCAATTGTGATCGAGGGTGTCGAGGTCACCTATGTGAACGGCTATCCGAACGCGACCAGCATCGTCGCGCTGGCCGGACTGGCCGACGACTATGTGACAACAGGCCTCACCTCTCCGCGCGTCGTGGCGGCCGACAGCAAGCATACCGGTAGCAGCGCCGCCAACGACTGCACCGTGTCCTATGTCACCCCGGCGGCGGCCAATAACCAGCCGACGTTTACCGTGAATGCAACACTGGACAACTGCACTTGACTATCCATCTGGAAACTTCGAAAAAGAGCTGTTATATTCGAACCGCCTTGGTAAAGCCGACGGCACATATTTGGACATTCTTAATTCACAGGACAGAAAAATGAAAAAGATTCGTGGTGCTCAGGCTGGCTTTACCCTGATTGAGCTCGTGGTGGTGATTGTGATTCTCGGGATTTTGGCGGCTACGGCATTGCCGAAGTTTGTGGATTTGAGTGGAGATGCTAGTAAGGCGGCTGCGAATGGCGTAGCAGCGGCCATTACCTCTGGTACTGCTGTGAACTATGGTGCTAAGCAAGCGGGAAATGCAACTGCTAAACCGCTGGATGGCGCAGTCTGTACAGACACAGTTTTAAAAGATTTTGTTACTGGAGTGACACTTGTTGCGGCAAGAGCTAAGCCTACAGATGCTGCAACTGCAACTTCGTCCAACGAATTTGAGGTAGGTGGTACTGAAACCTGTGCAGGGAAAAAGGCTGGTGAAATCGCTACATGTACAGTTCAAGGCTACAAAGGCGCCTCAGTAACGGCTACGATTGTTTGTACAGGATAAATACGCGTCGCTACTTTATAGTGGCGGCATTATATTTATAACTGCTTATAGCTTGAAAACTGTTGTTGATCGTGTGGACGCCACGTGACTGGCATGCCTATATGCGCGTGGACACGAGAAAAATTTTGCTGCCATTGCATTTGAAGTGCTATCAGACTCTCAAATCATACTGCCTATTAGTATTGGCGCTAATTTTTCTCTGTCCAATCCTCGCCCACGCCGACAACTGCTCCCCCTGGCGCGGCCCCCAGAAACAAGCCTGGTTCAACGAATACTTCTTCGGTTCCGGCGGCAGCGCGCCGCCGAACTTCCTCGAAGTCTATTCCATGCACGGCGCCTTTCCCGCCTCCTGGCAAGGCTGGAGCGTCGATGTCTATTCCTCGAAAGACGTCAAGACCACCTATCCGCTGAATAACTCGACCGCGACCGCATGCACCGTCAGCAACAAGACCTGGCTGACGGCCAATGTGCCGGGCGGCTTGCGGCAGCAGAACGCACTTGTCATCCTCAAGGACGGGGATGGAAAATATGTCGATGCCTTCGTCTTCGACAACAATCCTGGAAAACTGCCGGAGCCCTGGCCAGGAGACGCTTCCCTGAACTGGTTCAACGGCCTGGCGAACGCGAGCACCGGTTGCAAGCCTTTGGCCGACGCGCTGACATCGCAGGCGGCCACTTCTGCCACCAAGCCGCAGCAGTACAACATGCTGGTGCTGGGCAATTACGGCAACAAGGACATGGCGCGCGATCCGGACGGCGGGCCGGTCTGGGACCTGACCAGCAATACCGGCGCCGGCACTACCTACACCCAGTGCGTCAGCAACAATACCAACTTCACCAAGACCGTCGACAATTCCCAGCCGACCCCGGGCAGCACCGTCACCTATACCCTCAACCTGGCGAATACCGGCTCCTCCTCGATGACCGGCGTGCAGATCATCGACAACCTGCCGCCGACGCTGACCTATATCTCGGCCACCTCGAGCAATCCCGCCGATCCGCCGGTGGTCGTCGGCAGCTATACGACGGTCAATCCGAACACGACGACTGGTGAGTCGATCACGGCGCCGACGGTCACCTGGTCGCCGGCGGCGGTCGCGGGCGGAACGGTGTCCAAGCTGTACATCAAGATGCAGATACCGGCGAACGCGACGCCGGGCCACAGCTTCGTCAACACCGCGCGCACCGTCGGCCTCGATTCCAACCAGACCGACTTCGCGAACATCACCATCGGCTCGCCCAATACGCCCAGCTTCGCGATCAGCGTCAGCCCGGCCTCAAGCACCACCTGCACCAGTTCGCCGCTGCTGGGCCCGAAGGTCACCATCACGGCGATGAGCGCCGCCAATGGAGGCGGCGTGCCGCTGACCAGCTATAACGGCGTCGTCACTCTCACCGCGTCGACGCCCAATCCGAAGTGGTACAACAGCAACGGCACGGCGCTGTCAGGCAACACCGTGCAGCTGACCAACGGCACGGTCTCGCTCTACCTGCTCGACCCGGTGGAAGAGACCTTTACCGTGTCGGCGCTGGATGCCGTGTATGCGGGGGATACCTATGTCATGACCGGCTCCTCCGGCAATATCACCTTCACCAGCGATACCACCGGCATCACGCTCACCGACATCGACGCGCTGACCCCGGCCTACGGCGCGGTCGCCGGACGGCCCCACGCGATACGGGCGACATTGTCGAACTGCGGAGCGCTGTCCACCACGACCGCAGCGTACAGCGGCACGATCCGCTACGTGCCCGGGATTAACCATCCCACAGGCGCCGCCGGCCCGACAATCAATACGGCCTCGGCCTCCTGCCCCGGCGCAATAACGCCTCCGCTGACCACGAGCGGAACGCCGATCACGCTCAATTTCGTAGCGGGGCGAGCGACCTTTTATCTGTGCACCACCGACGTCGGGCAGTATGCATTGAACCTGTCGCTGAACCTGAACGGCACCAATGGCACTCCCGTCACCGGCGCATCGTCCGATTTCACGGTGCGGCCGTTCGCGATCACGGCGACCGGATTTGCCAGGGCCGGGGTCGCCAATCCGGCTGGAAACTCCGCCTTCGCCAGGGCCGGCGCGAAATTCTCCGGAACACTCAAGGCATGGCCCTGGCTGGCAAGCGCAGATGGCGAGACGAATGCCACCGGACTCGCAAAGGGCAATGGCATTCCGGACAATTCGGTCACCGCAGCGACGATTGCGACCGCTAATTTAACGCCCACCCCCAAATTCACCGGCACGACCAACAACGCCGGCGTGGTCAATCTGATCCCGGCAGTGGCTCCACCGGCGGGGGCGCCTGCCGATACCTCGACCTATGTGCTGGGCAGCGTGTCGCCCGCCACGGCGACGCTGGCTTCCGGCGCGGTCACACTGAACGACGCCATCAGCTACAGCGAAGTCGGCAATTTCCAGTTCGGCGGCGTGGCAGGCAGCGGCACGACGAAATACGCGGTCACCAACTATCTTGGCGCCGCCGGTGTCAATGTGCCGATACTCAGCGATGTGGTGGGGCGCATCACGCCGGATCACTTTACGGTGAGCGCGCCTTCCATCGTCCGCAGGCCGACCTGCAGCGCCGGCTCCAGCTTCACCTACATGGATGAACCGTTCAACATCACCTTCAGGCTGACCGCCCGCAACGCCAGCGGACAGGCGACGTTGAACTATCGGAACAGCTATGCTTTTTTCAATCCTGTCGTCGCCGAACCGACTGCCGCGACGCAAATGTGGAGGTCGATGGCTGTCGCAGCGGGCGGGTCGGTCGGACTTGGCGCACTGGATGTCGAGGGTGACTTGTCGACACGGCTTGCGGTCGCCAACCCGTCGGCGTCCGGCTGGGTCAATGGCGAGAATGAGATTGGCGCAATCGTCACATTTGCGCGCGCAGCGGCTCTGGACGGACCCTTTGAAAACCTCGCCATCGGCATTGCTCCGCGCGACGGCGACGGCATCACCCTGAAAACCTCGGACCTGACGCTCAGTGGCAACCGGTTCCCGCTGGGCACCAGCAGGCTGCGTTTCGGCCGCCTGAATGTGTTCAGCAATACCGTCTCGGGGCGCACCAATCTCACCTTGCCGGTACAGGCCCAGTTCTGGAGCGGGCGCTCATGGGTGGTGAATTCGCAAGATGATTGCACCATTATTCCGGCGACCGCCATTCGTCCAAACAGCTATCGCGATGCGCGCAGCGCCGCGACCACCGCATGGCCGGTCACTATCGGCGGGGACGTGAACCTTGCCGGCGGCCAGGGCGCCATCACCCTGACGCGCCCGGCCGGCATCACCTCGGGAACGGTGGACATCTGCATCGATCTCGGCGCCGATCCTGCCAGCGGCGTTGCCTGCACCGCCGGCACGCCATCCAATCAACCCTTCCTCAAAGGCCGCTGGACAACGGGCAACACGTTCCGGAACGATCCCTTCGGCCGCGCGAGCTTCGGTGTCTACACGCCCGAAACCCGGCGCACCGTGCATGTGCGGGAGCTGTTTTGAAACCGGCGGGACGGAGCTGCATCCGACGGCCGGCGACAGCCGGTTTCACGCTGGCCGAACTGGTCATGGTGCTGGTACTGGTCGGCCTGCTTGCCGTCGTGGCTCTTCCCAGGTTTTCCGGCAGCTCGGAATTCCGCAACATTGCTTTCCGCGATGAAGTCGCGGCCGCATTGCGCTATGCGCAGAAGTCGGCGGTCAGCCATCGCCGCCTGGTCTGCGCCGTATTCACCGCCAACAGCGTCACCCTGCGGATCGCCGCAAGCAATCCCGCCGCCGCCTGCGGCAGCGCGACGCTCAATGGCCCCGATGGCAAGACCGCTTTCGCGCAGGCCGCCAGCGACCTGATGGCCAGCGGCCTTCCTGCCCTCCATTTCCAGCCTTCGGGCGTGGTGACATCGGCGGACGGTGTCGTGACGACCCATACCATCAGCATCAGCGGCGCTTCCCCCGTGACCGTCGTCGGAGCGACCGGCCATGTTGAATAAACGCCAGCGGGGCATGACCCTGTTCGAACTCGTGCTGGCCATCGTGATCCTCGGGATCGGCGTGGCGGGCGTGATGACGGCCTTCACAGTAGTGGTCAGCCGCAGCGTCGATCCGCTGGTGCAGAAGCAGATGCTGGCGATCGCCGAAGGCATGATGGAGGAAATCGTCCTGCTGCCGTTCGCGGCGGAAGGCGCGGCGCCGGCCAACGGCCCGGGGCCGTGCGGCGCGCGCAGCGCATTCAATGACGTTCTCGATTACCACAACCTGCAGACCGTCGGCGGCGTCTGCACCGTGGACGGCACGGTGGTGCCCAACCTGGCATCGTATAACGTGGGCGTGCAGATCAATCAGAACGGCAGCCTGGCCACCGTGTCCGGCACGGGAAGCCTGACGGGAGCGCATGTGTATGAGATCACGGTCACGGTCACGCACGGCGCCGACAGCTTCCGCCTGCATGGCTGGCGCACCAACTATGCGAATGGACTACTGTGACCATGCGCAACCACCGTCACCGCCATCGCTTTCGCCGCCATGCCGCGCATCGCCGCAACCGCCGGCAAGGCGGCTTTACCCTGTTCGAACTCGTCATCGTCATTGTCCTGACCGGCATCATCGCGTCCTCCCTGGTCGTCTTCTTCACGCCGGCGGTCAAGGCGTATTTCGATTCACGGCGCCGGGCGGAGCTGACCGACAGCGCCGATACCGCGCTGCGCCGCATGGCCCGCGACATCCGGCTGGCGGTGCCGAACTCGATCCGCAGCCCCAACACGCAATGCTTCGAACTGCTGCCGACGCTGACCGGCGGGCGCTACCGCATGGGACCGCACACGGCCATGGATGCGGCAGCCTCCTGTCCCGCCGAGCCCAACCCGGCCAGCGCGAGTTGCAGCGCGCCGCTCGATACCTCACAGCCCTCCACCGGCTTCGACGTGCTTTCACCGCTGTCGGCCGTGCCCTCCATCGGAGATCTGGTCGTCGTCGGCAACCAGGATGCCAATGAAGTGTATGCCGGCCAGAGCGTTGCGGCGATCACCGGCGTCACCACGCCGAATGCCGCGTTCGGCACCAGCCGCCTTTCCTTCGGTTCGCAGCAGTTCCCGGTCGGTTATGACGGCGGACGGTTTTCCATCGTCCCCGGCAATGGCGGCGCGCCGGCGGTGTTTTACATCTGCGCCAACGCGACCGGCATCGACGCCAATGGGAACGGCACCGGCACGCTGTTTCGCCTGAACAGAGCTCTTGTTCCGGCGTTCCCCACCGCCTGCCCGGCAACCGGCGGCGCGGCGGTGCTGGCCACCAATGTGCGCAGCTGCAATCTCGTCTACAGCCCGAACGGCGGCACGCAGCAGCGCGGCTTCGTATCGATGCAGATCGAACTGACAAGAGCGTTCGAAACCGTATCCCTGTCGTTCGGCGCCCATGTGGACAATGTGCCATGAAGCGCCGCGCTGACTCCGGCTTCGGCGCGATCGCCGCCATCATGGTGCTGGTCATCCTGGCCGCGCTGGCCGGCGCCATCATGAAATTCGGCACCACGCAGCACCTGAGCAGCGCCCAGGACATGCAGTCCGCCCGCGCATGGCAGGCGGCGAAGGCCGGCACGGAATGGGGTTTGTACCAGGCCTTCCAGAACGGCGGCATATGGCACGCCGCCGGCGCCTGCAACGGCGCGGCCAGCCGGCGGACGCTCGACCTGAGCGCGCACACCGGCTTTCGCGTCACCGTGCAATGCAATCCCACCGCCACCTACGCGGAAGGCGAATCGGCCATCGGCACCGCACAGCAGGTGAGGGGATTTCAGATCGTGGCAACGGCATGCAACTCGGCCGGGACCTGTCCGGACGATACGGCGGCGGTCACCGCGGGTTACGTCGAGCGGGTGCGGCAGGTCATTGCCTTCTGCCCGGTGGGCACCGGGGCAGGGCAATGTCCGTGATGCCGCGCCTGATATTTCAAGACAGGAAAACCATTCCGGCAACTTCGTCCGGAATGCCACGCCGCAGGCATCAACCAAGGGAAAATTGATTGACAGCATGGGCTTAATCCCATAACTTCAAGTCGTTTCTAAACCCCGGCGCACGGCATGTTTTCCTTTGCAAAAAATAAAAAGAATCCGGGATGGATGGCCATTAGCTTGCAGGACGACGGCGTTTATGCAGCCCACATCACGCGGCCTGACAACGCCAGGCCGATCGTCGAGCTGGCCGCCTTCCAGGGACTCGACGGATCCTCGCACGACCAGGGCCTGGAAAAGCTGGCCAGGGAAGTCGGCGCATCGCGCTATCGCTGCGCCACGCTGCTGCAGTCGGGCGATTACCAGATGCTGTCGGTCGATGCGCCGTCCGTGCCCGCCGAAGAGTTGAAGGGCGCGATCCGCTGGCGCATCAAGGACATGCTGGATTTCCCTGTCGACGAGGCGACGGTCGACGTGCTCAACATCCCCGCCGACAAGAATGGCGGCAACCGCAGCCAGGCCATGTACGCCGTCGCCGCGCGCAACGCCATCGTGCAGAAACGCCAGGAACTGATGGCCAGGGCCAAGGTGCCGCTTGCCGTGATCGACATTCCCGAAATGGCGCAGCGCAACCTGTCGGCCCTGCTGGCCCAGGAAGGGCGCGGGCTTGCCTTTCTGTCATTCGGCGGCGAAGGCGGGCTGCTGACCGTCACCTATGCCGGCGAGCTGTACCTGAGCCGCCGCATCGACGTGCCGTTCTCCCAATTGCAGCAGGCCTACGGCGATGCGCTGACGTCCTGCCACGAGCGCATCACGCTCGAGCTGCAGCGCTCTCTCGATCATTTCGAGCGCCAGTACGGTTTCATTACCGTGGCCCGGCTGGTGCTGTCGCCGATGGGAGAGGCCGGCGAAGCCCTGCGCAACTATCTCTCATCCAACCTGTATGTGGCCGCCGAAACCCTGGATCTGGCCGGCATTCTCGATCTGTCGCGCGTGCCCGACCTGGCGTCCATGCAGTCGCAGCAGAAATATCTGCTGACGCTCGGCGCCGCGCTGCGGCAAGAGGTGGCCGCATGAGCCAGCAGATCAATCTGTTTAATCCGGCGCTGCTCAGGCGCAAGCAGCACCTGTCGGCGTTGACGATGGCGCAGGGCATGGCGGTCATTCTCGTCGGCGCGGCGGCGCTTGCCGGTTATGCCCACGTGCAGACCCGGACCCTGACGGAGCAGGCATCGTCGGTGTCCGCCCGGCTCGGCGCGGCCAAGGCCCAGCTTGCCACGGTGATGGCGCAGAATGCGCCGCGCGAGAGAAGCAAGGATCTGGAAGCCGAGCTGCAGCGGCTGGAAACCGAGATCGCCGCGCAGCGCAAGGCATTCGATATCGTGCGCCAGGGCGGCGTCGGCGATACCAAAGGCTATTCCGCCTACCTGCAGGCATTCTCCCGCCAGATCGTGGACGGACTGTGGCTCACCGGATTCACCATCGACAGCGTCGGCAGGCGCATGGAACTGCAGGGCCGCGCCCTGCAGCCGGAACTGGTGCCGGCCTACATTCACCGGCTCGGGCAGGAGCCGGCGATGCGGGGAAGATCCTTCGCGCAGCTGATGATGTCCAGGCCGGAAGTGGAAGCGGGGGCGCAGAAGAATGACCAGGGCGCCGGCGACGCTGCCCCAGGCCGGCGCGTGCCCGCGAAATACCTGGAGTTCGTGCTGAAGTCTTCCGTCGATGCCGGCGGCGGCCAGCCGGGCAGCGACACGGGCCGGGATACGGGCCGGGATACGGGCAGGAATGCGGGTAGGGATACGGGCAGGGACATCAGCAAGGAAATCGGCAAGAATGCAACGCAGGCGAAAGACCTGTTGCAGGCCTTGCCCGCGCTGACGCCTGGCGGGGCCGCCGCGCCGGGCGGGCTGCCCAACTTGCGGGACATGGCGGGAGCGCACTAGATGATGAAGGCATACTGGAAAAAATTCGAGCGCCTGGTCGAGGCCCGCAGCATGCGCGAGCGGCTGATGCTGTTCGCCATCGCGGCCCTGCTTCTCGTGACCGTGGCCGACCGCCTGTTCATCGGGCCGCAGTTCGCGAGCCAGCAGCAGCTGTCGCAGAAGATCAAGGCCGATCAGCTGCAGCTCGACTCGATTCACGCCGAGATAAAGAACCGCATCAGCGCCCACCAGGTGGACCCGGACGCCGCCGTCAAGCTGCGTCTCGCCCAGCTCAACGAACAGCGCATCCAGATGCGCAACCAGCTGGAGGGCATGCAGAACGGGCTGGTATCGCCGGACCGGATGGCGGTCATGCTGGAAGATCTGCTGAAACGGGACGGCAAGCTGCGCCTGAAATCGCTGAAGACGCTGCCGGTGGCGTCGCTTGCGGAATCGATCGACGGCAGCGCCGCGCCGGCCGGGACGCCGAAGCCGGCCGCCGACAAGGCCGCTCCCCGGGCTGCGGGAGAAACGGTGTACAAGCACGGCGTCGAGATCGTGGTGGAGGGCGGCTATGCCGATATCGCGCACTATCTCGCCGAACTCGAGCGCATGCCCTGGCAGCTGTTCTGGGCCGGCACGCGCCTGGATGTGGAGGCATATCCGACGGCCCGGCTGACTTTGACGCTTTTTACTCTCAGCCTCGACAAATCATGGCTAAACATTTGAGTAAAACGTTCAAAACCGTCACAATGGCCGTCGTCTGCGCCATGGGTTTGTCCATGACGGAACTGGCGGCAGGACAGGGCATGCCGGACCCGACGCGGCCGCCGAACATCGTCAGCGAACCGGAGCGCGTCCAGAACACTGGCCCTGCCGTGCCGCAGGTGCAATCCATCCTGATTTCGCCCACCCGCAGGGTGGCGACGATCGACGGGCGGACCGTGAGCGTCGGCGATACGGTCGGCGATGCGCGCGTCACCAGGATTCTGGAAAGCGAGGTCGTGCTTGGCACAGGAAAGGAACAGCGGGTATTGAAGCTTTTCCCCGGGATTGAGAAGCAGCGTGCGCCGGGCCGCAGGAATGCAGGGCAGGCAGTGGTGCATAGTGAAGGTAAGAGATAGAGTGCAAAAAATTACATCCGCCATCGTGATCCTGAGCCTGGCCGCATGTACGCCCGCGCCCCGGAAACACGAGACCTTTGACCTCATCAATGCCGAGCTGACGAAGGCAGCAAGGCAGGGAATCTCGCCGGCACAGCCCGATGCCGTGGCCGCCGCCCTGCTGCCGCCCATCCAGATCGAGGTTCCCAGGCCACGACAGCCGGTGGAGGAGCGCTTTGCCATCACCTTCAATCAGGTTCCGGCGGCCCAGTTCTTCATGGGGATCGTCTCCGGCACGCCATACAGCATGCTGGTCCATCCCGACGTGACGGGAAACATCTCCGTCAACCTCAAGGACGTCACGGTGTTCGAAGCCCTCGATGCGGTGCGCGAACTCTACGGTTACGACTACAAGGTGGAAGGCAACCGCATCTACGTCAAGCCGATCACCATGCAGACCAGGGTGTTCCAGGTCAATTACCTGACCGGAAGCCGCCGCGGCTCCTCGGACATTCGCGTCAATTCCGGTTCGGTCAGCGACAACACGTCCGCCGCCGGGTCGGCCGGCAATGGCGGCAACCAGGCAACGGGCAATGCGCAGCAGGCGGGCGGAGGCGTCGTCTCGACGGCGCTCAATTCGAGCAAGATCAGCACCACCTCGACCAACGACTTCTGGTCCGAACTGCGCGCCTCGCTGGAAGCGATCGTCGGCAACGGGGAAGGGCGCAGCGTGGTCATCAGCCCGCAGTCGGGCATCGTGGTCGTGCGCGCGCGCTGGGACGAGATGCGCAATGTCGCCTCGTATCTCAAGGCGGCCCAGCTGTCGATCGACCGCCAGGTCATCCTCGAGGCGAAGATCCTCGAAGTGGAACTGAACGACGGCTTCCAGTCGGGGGTCAACTGGGCTGCGTTCTCTTCCCTGAATGCGTCAAACAACAGCAGGGCGTCGCTCGGCATGGTGTCACCGGGGGCGTCGCTGTCCGCTCGGCCACTTGACGGCTTGACAGCGGCGCTCAATGGCGGGAACGCCAATGCCGTCTCAGCCCTTCCGGGCTTCAGCCTGGCAGCGCCGGCCGCAGCCGCGGGTTCTCTCTTCGGCCTCGCCTTCCAGACCAGCAATTTCGCCGCGCTGATCTCCTTCCTGGAAACGCAGGGCAACGTGCATGTGCTGTCGAGCCCGCGCATCGCGACCCTGAATAACCAGAAAGCGGTGCTGAAGGTGGGGCGCGATGAATTCTTCGTCACCAACGTCAGCACCACCACCACGGCCGTCGGCACTTCCAGCACCACCAGCCCGACCGTGACGGTGCAGCCCTTCTTCTCGGGCGTTGCGCTCGACGTGACGCCGCAGATCGATGACAGCGGCAACATCATTCTTCACATTCATCCCTCGGTAAGCAACGTCACCACGGTGGACAAGCCGCTGAACCTCGGCGCCGCCGGCAACTTCACCCTGCCCCTGGCGTCGAGCACCGTGTCGGAAACCGACAGCGTGGTGCGCGGCCAGGACGGGCAGATCGTGGCGATCGGCGGCCTGATGCGCCAGGCCAGCATATCCGACCGGTCGCAGCTGCCGGGTGCCGGCGACGCCCCCGGCGTTGGCGCGCTGTTCCGCAACACGAGGCAGACGACGCAGAAGCGCGAACTCGTGATTCTGCTCAAGCCGACGATCGTGCACAGCAACACCACCTGGGCGCAGGACGTCAATGAAAGCCAGCAGCGCGTGCAGGGCCTGCGCCCCAGAAGCGCGGCGGATCAGTAACGCAAACCAGGGCATACCGAGGCACATCGACGCAATCATGTACAACAACCATTTCGGCCTGCGCGAACTTCCCTTCGGCATTACGCCCGATACGAGTTATTTCTTTGCCTGCACCAGCTATCAGGAAGCACTCAACACGCTGATCGTCGCCACGAAGAACGGCGAAGGCTTCATCAAGATCACCGGCGAAGTCGGCGTGGGCAAGACGCTCATGTGCCGCAAGTTCATGGCGAGCCTCGACCAGAACTTCGTGACGGCCTACATCCCGAATCCCTTGCTCGAGCCGCGCGCGCTGATGCTGGCGCTGGCCGACGAGCTGGAAGTCCCGCAGGAAAAGGACGTCGACCAGCATCAGCTGCTCAAGGCCATCAATCACCGCCTGCTGGTGCTGGCGCGGGAAGGCAAGCATGTGGTCCTGTGCCTCGATGAAGCGCAGGCAATGCCGATCGACACCCTGGAAGCCCTGCGCCTGCTGACCAACCTGGAAACCGAAAAGCGCAAGCTGCTGCAGATCGTGATGTTCGGTCAGCCCGAGCTGGATCACAAGCTGCACCAGGAAGCGATTCGCCAGCTCATGCAGCGCATCACTTTTCATTACAACCTGGGGCCGCTCAGCAAGGATGACCTCGAGATCTATCTGTCCCACCGCCTGAGCGTGGCGGGATATGCCGGCAGCCGGCTGTTCGACAGGAGCGCGGTAAAAGCCCTCTACGCCGCCACGCGCGGCGTTCCCCGGCTGGTCAACATCCTGGCGCACAAGGCGCTGATGCTGACCTATGGCCAGGGAAAGCAGAAGGTCACCGCCCGGCACATCCAGTCCGCGGCTAACGATACCGGCGCCGCCAGGACGAGTCGCTTCGGCTGGATATGGGGTGCCGCCGCGGCGCTGGCCATGCTCGGCACGGGCGTCGGCATGATGGGGTGGGCGTATTTCCGATGAGTCTTATCAACCAGATGCTGCAGGAGCTGGACGCACGACGTGCCGACGGTGCGGGAACCACGGGATATGGACAGCAGGTAAGGGCGGTGGCGGAAAAACGCGGCGTCCATCCGGCCTGGTGGGTGGCGCTCGCGCTGGGCATTGCCCTGTTGTGCGTTGCCGGCTGGGCGCTGTATCGCCACCTTTACGCCCCTCCCCAGGTGGCCAGGCCGGAATTGCCTTTGAAGCTGGAAACCCGTCTTGGCACGGAGAAGCAGGCAGCTGCCGGCGCCGGGGCGGCATCGGCGGCTCCGGTCACGAATATCGGACCGACACCGGCCGCGGTCGATGGCGTCGGCGTGGCCGCGCTGCCGGCACCCGTCACGGACGCCCCCGCGGGCAAATCGCCTTCACAGCCGGTGACGCCGCCGGTAACTGCCGCGCCGCCTGTCCAGCCGCAACCGCAAACACCACCGCAACCGGAAAAGGACCCGGCCCGCAACAAGCCCGCATCCGAGCGGCGTCCTTCCCCCAGGGAGGAGGCGGCAAAGGAGGCGGCAATGCCGCCTGCCCAGACGCCATCCTCGCGCTCCAGGCCTGCGCCTTCTCCGAAATCGGAAACCCAAGGCGAAGCGGCTCCGGCGTTCGCGGGTGCGAAGCAATCGAAGGAACTCAGCCCGCAGCAACGCGCGGAAAATGAGTACAGGAAGGCGCTGACGGCGGTCGAGCAAGGCAAGATCGCCGATGGCATCAACGGCCTGGAAACCACATTGCAGCTCGACGCGCGTCACGCCGCCGCCCGCCAGTCGCTGATCGGCCTGCTGATTAATGCCAGGCGCCAGGATGAAGCGGCAGAACGCGCCCGCGAAGGACTGGCGCTCGACGAGGCGCAACCGGGGCTCGCCATGATTCTCGCGCGGCTGCGGCTGGAGAAGGGGGCGCTCCGGGCTGCCATCGAGACGCTGGAGCGGACCCTGCCTCATGCCAGGGACCGTGCCGACTACCTGGCGTTCCTGGCCGCCCTGCTGCAGCGCGACGAGCGCCACCAGCAGGCGGCGGAGTATTACATCCAGGCCCTGCAGCGCTCGCCGCAGAACGGCGTATGGTGGATGGGGCTGGGCATTTCCCTGCAGGCCGATCAGAGAACGGCGGAAGCGTCGGAGGCGTTCAGGCGCGCGAAATCAACCAACTCCCTTTCTCCGGAACTGACCGCATTCGTCAATGGCCGCCTCAGCCAGCTGCAGCGCTGACGTAACAATCCGTTATTGATTCGCTATTGATCTGCTGTCGCGCAGTCGGCTAGGCTGTGTTTGATAAGCTGCTGCGCGATCCGGATTGGCGCCTGCGGTGCTCGGCGTACCCTGCGTACGCGTGCGCTCCTCGGCACCAATCCGAACCGCTCGCAACGCTTATCAAACACAGCCTAGCCGGGTGATTTCCGGCCGTTGTCCAGCCATTGACCGAACTCTTCCCCGACTTCGCCATGCTTGCGGCCGAACTCGACCATCGCCTTGAGGTAGCCGAGCTTGGAGCCGCAATCGTAGCGCGTCCCTTCATAGCGCGCCGCCACGACGGTTTCCTCCGACAGGAGCGAGGCAATGCCGTCGGTCAGCTGGATTTCGCCGCGCCCGTCGTGCCCGATTTGTTCCAGATGATGGAAAACGCGCGGCGAAAGAATGTAGCGGCCGACGATTGCCAGCGTCGAAGGCGCGTCTTCCGGTCTCGGCTTCTCGACGATATGCGTGACTCGCTCAATGCCATCCGCCAGCGGATGTCCGCTGACAATGCCGTAGCTGCCGGTCTCGCTGCGCGCCACGTCCTGTACGCCGAGGACTGATGCCTGCTGATGCGCGTTGGAGACGTCGATCAGCTGCCGCAGGACGGGTGCCTTGCTGTCGATCAGGTCGTCCGCCAGCAAGACGGCGAAAGGTTCGTCGCCGATGACGTGCTTGGCGCATAGCACCGCATGGCCCAATCCGAGCGCCCTCGACTGGCGGATGAACACATAGCGGATATGACTTGGAAACATGTCCCGCACCAGCGCCAGCAGCTTGTCGTTGTTGCGCAGGTCGAGTTCTGCCTCGAGTTCATAGGCGGTATCGAAATGGTCCTCCACCGCGCGCTTGTTCCTGCCGGTGATGAAGACCATGTCGGTAATGCCGGACTGCATCGCTTCTTCCACGGCGAACTGGATCAGCGGCTTGTCGACGATCGGAAGCATCTCCTTCGGCGTCGCTTTTGTCGCCGGAAGGAATCGGGTGCCAAGACCGGCTACCGGAAATACCGCTTTTCGAACTTTCTGCATAAGACTTCGGCGTAGGGAATTGAGGGGAAACTTTCATCAACATCGCTGCGGAGACAGGCTCCGCAGCCGTGCCGGCTTGCGGCCCGATCCGGATGAGGGACCCCGCGGGCGGTGCTGGTTTGGCAGCCGGAGTACCGTGATAGCGCCGGGCAGCGATAGCGTAGCATAGCTTGCGAGGCGGATTGGAGCCTGTCATGCACCACACAAGAGGTCCGAAGCCGCCATCACCGCACCCTGCCACGTCGTCATGCCTTGCATCTGGCCGGTTCTGACGCCTCCCGGACGTAGCAGGACGCTGGAGCCAGCCGCCACTCGCTGCGCACGCGGTTCCCGAATGGCGCGAATTCCGCGCCGCACCATTAAAAAAATTGCTTTACATCATCGTTTTGCATGGCGCTCGGTTAGAATGGCTCCGTTGTCGTCGACAGGCCGACTTGTCTGGCTGTCTGCCAAACGATGGCAAAAGTCCCTTCCGGAAAATGCGTATCTCATTCGAGCAAGGGTCCTCCCATGCGAAGCCGTATTGTCTTTCGTCGTTTGCCTTTCCGGCAGCATCGCCATCATCATTCTCGGACGTATATTCTTGCCGCTCTCGCGCTGGTTTGCGCCAACACGCACGCCAGCGAGCCGGCATCCGATCTCGCCGCCCTGCCGATCGAGCAGCTGCTCTCCATGGAAGTGTCGAGCGCTTCAAAATTCGTGCAGAAAGTCAGCGAGGCGCCGTCGGCGGTAAGCATCATCACCGCGGCCGACATCAAGGCCTTCGGCTGGCGCACGCTGGCCGACGTGCTGCGCAGCGTGCGCGGGCTGCACGTTAACTACGATCGCAACTACGACTATCTCGGGGCGCGCGGATTCCTGCGGCCGGGCGACTACAACACCCGCTTCCTGCTGCTGGTCGACGGCAAGCGTCTCAACGACGGCGTCTACGACCAGGCTTCGGTGGGAACGGAATTCCTGGTCGACCTCGATCTCGTCGAACGCATCGAATACGTGTCCGGCCCGGGCTCTTCCATTTACGGTGCCAATGCCTTCTTCGGCGTCATCAACGTGATCACCCGCCGTGCCACCGACATTCCCGGCGCCCGCGCGGCAATCGAAGCCGGCAGCCATGGCGCCCGCAAGCTTCGCGCCAGCTACGGCATGAGTACCGGCGCGGCGGAATGGCTGCTGTCGGCGACGAGCTACCGCGAGCGCGGCACGGATCTGTATTTCCCCGAGTTCGACAATCCGGGCAGCGGCGGCGGCATTGCCCGCAGGCTCGACCATGACCGCGCCGACAGCCTCTTCATCAAGGGATCGGCCGGACCGTTCAGCCTGAGCATCGCGCACAACGAGCGCACCAAGGGCATGCCGACCGCGTCGTTCAGCCAGGCGTTCGGCGACCCGCGTTCGCATACCGTCGATACGCAAAGCATGGTGGATGCGGGTTACCGCAGCCAGCTTGCGGCGGATACCGAACTCTCGCTGCGCCTCGACTGGGGACGTTACGATTACGACGGCGATTATGCCTACGATGCCGCGCCGCTGGGGCTCAACCGCGACGGCTCGCGCTCGCGCTGGTGGGGCGGCGAGGCCAAGCTGGTCAGTACCCGCGTATCCGGCCACAAGCTCGTGCTGGGTTCCGAATACCGCCGCGACTACCGGCGCGATCAATTCAACTACGACGTCGAACCCTACGCGCTCAGGCTGGACGACCGCCGCACGGGCAACCGGCATGCGGTTTACCTGCAGGATGAAATCACCCTGCGCGACGATCTGCTGCTCAATACCGGCCTGCGCCATGACCGCACCGACACCAGCGGAAGCATCTTCAATCCGCGCATGGCGCTCATCTACAAGATGACGCCCGCCACAACCCTCAAGGCCTCCTATGGCAGGGCCTACCGCGAGCCGAATGCCTACGAGCGGTACTATGCGCTGTCCGACGAGGGCGGGCAAAGACGCAATCCCGACCTCAGGAGCGAACGCATCCGCAGCCTCGAACTGATGGCCGAGCAGCAGCTGGGCGCCGATACCCGCATCATGGCGGCCGCCTTCCGCAACAGCGTCACCGACCTGATCTCGCAGACCAGCGATCCCATCGACGGCCTGCTCACCTTCCGCAATCTCAGCCAAGCCACCGCCTATGGCGCCGAATTCGAAGTGGAGAAGGCATGGACGCGCGGCGCGCGGCTGCGCACCAGCTACAGCTGGCAGCGGGCGGTCGACCGCATGAGCGGCGCCGAGCTCGTCAATTCGCCGCGCCATCTCGGCAAGCTCAATCTGTCCGCGCCGTTCTACCGCAGCTGGCGCGCCGGGGCGGAAGTCCAGTACCTGTCTTCGCGCCGCAGCCTGCGGGGCAGGGCGCCGGCATTCTGGCTGGGCAACCTGACGGTGTCCTCGGTGCGGATCGCACCCGGCCTGGAACTGGCCGCCAGCATTTACAACCTGTTCAACCGCGGCTATTCCGATCCCGGCGCGGAAGAGCATGCGCAGGATCTGATCGCCCAGAACGGGCGCAGCTTCCGCGTCAAGCTGAGCTACGCTTTCTGATGTGCGCCATCCCGTCCCGACTGATGCAACTTCTGGCCGGATGTTTGGTGGCGGGAGGCGTGGCGGCCGCCCCGGTGCCCGAGTTCGAATTGAAGGCCGCATTCGTCTACAACTTTGCGCTGTTCACCGACTGGCCGGCGGAAACGCCGTTCGAGGCAGGCATGCTGAACTTGTGCGTTCATCCGTATAGCGCCATGCGCCCGGCGCTGAGCAGCCTCAACGACCGCATGATCAAGGGGCGGAAAATCGCGGTGCGGCAGCTTGCCTTGCCGGACGGCATACGCGGCTGCCACCTGTTTTTTGCGGATGCGGCCGACCGCGAGCGCTGGCCCCAGATCCGCAAGGCGCTCGGCAATGCGCCGGTGCTTACCATTTCGGATGACATGGAAATCGGTCATGACGGCAGCATTGTCAGCCTGTCCAGCGAAGGAAGCCGGATCGTGTTCGATATCGATCTGCGTGCCGCGCGCAATGCCCGCCTGGTGCTGAGCTCGAAATTATTGCGCCTGGCGCGGAGCGTGCAATGAGTATGCAGCCATCCGACAATTTCAAGCCCTTGCGCCTCGGCCGCTGGATGGAAATCGCCAACCTGGCGACGGCTGGCGCCGCGCTGCTGGTCGCCAGCATGCTGCTGATCCTTTTCCAGTTCCTGTCGCTGCGCAGCGCACTCATTGACGACGTCAGCGTGCAGGCCCGCATCATCAGCGAGAGCAGCGCCGCGGCCGTGCTGTTCCGCGATGGCGATGCCGGCCGCGAAACGCTGGCCGTGCTGTCGGCTTCCCCCAGCGTGGAAGCCGCCGGCATCTACGGCCTGAAAGGGGAACTGCTGGCCTCGTTCCGCCGCGACGGCTTCGCGCCCATCGAGGAGCCTTCGCCGGATCTGATCGAGGAAGGGCATTATTTCGGCGTCCGCCACCTGCGGCTGGTGCGGCCGGTGCAGGCCGACCGGCAGCGCATCGGCCTGGTGGCGATACGCGCAAGCACCTCGTCGCTCTATGCGCGCACGGCCGCTTATGCCGGCATGATGCTGCTGATTGCCGTCGGTTCGCTGGGGATCGCCTATCTGCTGGTGGCGCGCATGCGCAGGGTGGTCAAGCGCACCGAGGCGCATCTGGACTATCTGGCGCACGTCGATCCCGTCACCGGCCTGCCCAACAGGCATACCTTCAATGAACGCCTGGCGGAAACGCTCGGCAAGGTCGGGCGCGACGGCGGCGGCGCCGGACTGCTGCTGCTCGACCTCGACAATTTCAAGATCGTCAACGATACGCTCGGCCATCACTGCGGCGACCTGCTGCTCAAGCTGGTGGCGCGGCGGCTGATGGAATGCATGCGCAGCGATGACATCGTCTGCCGCACCGGCGGCGATGAATTCGCCATCATTCTCCATGCCTCCGCCGTCGAAGGCACCATGGTGGCGCAGCGGATACTCTCGGCCCTGGGCGCGCCCTTCGATCTCGAAGGACAGGAAATCTATGTCACGGCCAGCATCGGCATCAGCTGCTGCCCGCAGGATGGCGCCGATATCGAGACGCTCACCCGCAATGCCGATGCCGCGATGTATCAGGCCAAGGGAAAAGGCAAGAATGCCTTCGAGAAATTCCATCCCGAGCTAGACCGCCGCGTGCGCAACCGGCTCTCGCTGGAAACCAGCCTGCGCAAGGCGCTCGAGCGCAACGAGTTTGAACTGTACTACCAGCCGCAGCTAAGCCTCGCGGACGGCCGCGTGACAGGTGTCGAGGCCCTGCTGCGCTGGAATCACCCGGAACAGGGAATGATCAGCCCGAACGATTTCATTCCGATCGCCGAAGACAGCGGATTGATCGTGCCCATCGGCCGCTGGGTGCTGCGCAATGCCTGCCTGCAGGCGGCCGCATGGCGCGACCAGGGACTGCCGCCGCTGACCATGTCGGTCAACCTGTCGGCGCGCCAGACCCGCGACCCGCACCTGATGCATGACATCGTCGAAGCGCTGCGCGAGGCCGGCCTCGCACCTTCGCGGCTGGAGCTGGAAATCACCGAAAGCGTGCTGATGGATAACGTGCACGACAATGTCGAGCTGCTGCACAGGCTGCAGACCGAAGGCATGCGCCTGGCCATCGACGACTTCGGCACCGGCTATTCCTCGATGGCCTACCTGAAGCGCTTTCCCATCGATCAGCTCAAGATCGATCGCACTTTCGTGCGCGACATACCCGGCGACGGCGATGACGAGGCGATCACCAGCGCGATCATCGCGATGGCGCACCGGCTGGGATTGTCGGTCGTGGCGGAGGGTGTGGAAACCGTGCAGCAGCTGGAATTCCTGCGCGGCGCCGGCTGCGACATCGTGCAGGGCTATTATTTCGCGGAGCCGCGTCCGGCGGAGAAGATCAGGTCGCTGCTGCAGAACCACGCGGCAGTGGCGGCGCCGCCGGTGCCGGCGCCGGCCGCCTGAGCGAACCGCCACGCCGATGCAAGAACTTGATCAGTGCTGCAGCAGGCCGTTCACCTGCAGCAGGTCTTCTTCCTTGAGAATGCCGGCCGCCGATTTCAGGCGCAGGCTGTTGACGATCGCGTCGTAGCGGGCACGCGCCAGATCGCGGCGCGTCGAGTACAGCTGCTGCTGCGCATTGAGCACGTCGATATTGATGCGTACGCCGACCTGGTAGCCGAGGCGGTTGGATTCCAGCGCCGACTGGCTCGAGACTTCCGCCGCTTCCAGCGCACGCACCTGCGCCAGCCCGGAATTGACGCCGAGGAAAGCCTGGCGGGCGCCCTGTGCGGCGACGCGGCGGGCATTCTCCAGGTCGGAGCGGGTGCGATCTTCCAGCGCAATCGTTTCGCGTACCCGGCTGTCCACCGCGAAACCGGAGAACAGCGGGATATTCCACTGCACGCCGATCGCATTGCTGTCGGACACGGTGCCGGTGGTGGAGGTGACGCTGCCGGTCTGGTTGCTGTGGCTGCGGCTGGCGACCAGGTCTACCGTCGGATAATGGCCGGCGCGGCTGCGCCTGATCTCGCGGCGCGCAATTTCCAGCGCCAGCTGCTGGCCCACGACGCTGAAATTCTGCTGTTCCGCGCTTCGCACCCAGGTGTCGAGATTGGCCGGTTCCGGCGCGCCGATTTGCACGCCGGAGCGCAGCGTGGCCAGTTCCCCGCTCGGCTTGCCGATGATCTGCTGCAGCGCGCTGCGCTTGATCTCCAGGTCGTTCTGCGCGGCGAATTCCTGGGCGATCACCAGGTCGTAGCGCGCCTGCGCCTCATGGGTGTCGGTGATGGTGGAAGTGCCGACCTCGAAATTGCGCTTGGCCGAAGCCAGCTGCTCGGTAATCGCGGTCTTCTGGGCCTGCACCGAGGCCAGCGCATCCTGCGAGGCCAGCACATCGAAATAGGCTTGCGAGACGCGCACGATCAGGTCCTGCTGCGCCTGGGCGAAGGCCGCCTCGCTGGCCGCGACCGACAGCTTGCCCTGCTGGTACTGCTCCCAGTTGGCCACGCGGAACAGCGGCTGCGACAGCGACACCGAATAGCCCCGGGCGGTGAAGTTCCTGCCGATTTCCGCGCCGGCGGCGCTGATGTCGGCATTGGTGCGGTTGACGTTGCCGCCGACGCCGATCTGCGGCAGCAGTCCGGCGCGGCCCTGTACCTCGCGTTCCTGGCCCGCGGCCAGCGTGGCGCGGGCGCTAGCGTAGACGGCATCGTTCGCCAGCGCTTCCCGGTAGACCTGCAGCAGATCGATGGCATGCGCATTGAGCGACAGGAAACTGCCGGCAAGCAGGGTGGCGAGTACGGTCTTCCGCATTACGTGTTCTCCCGGGGAGTCAGTGAAACGATGATTAGAGTGTTTTCGGCTTGACTGGAATAGGCGAGGCCGAGAAGATGTGCGCGCAGGACAAGGCGTGGTGACGCGACATGGCGGGGCCATGGCAAGGAGACACAACGCAGTACTGTGGGCAAATGTTCCGGCATCGTCAGTACAGTCATACCGAAAATGCTCTAGTACGTGGGCATGGCATTGTCGACCTGCAGCGCCCAGGCATGGACGCCGCCGGTCAGGTTGATCACCTGCGAAAACCCGTTGCGTTCGAGGAACGCGGCCACCGACATGCTGCGCGCGCCATGGTGGCAGATGCAGACGATGGGGGTGTCGTCATCGAGCTCCTGCATGCGCGCGGGAATCGAGTTCATCGGGATGGGCACCGAGCCCTCGATGTGGCAGGTCTGGAATTCCCAGGGTTCGCGCACGTCGAGCAGCACCGGCTTGGCGCGCGAGGCATCGGCGAGCCAGGCGGCCAGTTCGGGGGCGGTCAGTGTTTGCATGGCATTGATCTCGGTTGATCCGGATGGAGTCCGGATGTCAGAAAGTGAAAGCCGGCGGCAGGATGGCTTCGCGCAGCTGCTTGACGTTGGTCTCGAAGACCTTGACGGTGTCCCAGGCGCTGTCGGACGTGCGGGTGATGACTTGCGCCGTCATGACCGGGGGCACGCCGACGATGGAGAACAGGCGGCCGCCGACCTTGAGCTGCTGCAGGAATTTTTCCGGCAGCACCGGCAGCGAGCCGGAGATCACGATCACGTCGTACTGCGCATCGCCCCAGCCCTGGGCGCCGTTGCCCTGGACCACGTCGACATTGGTCACGCCGTAGGCCGACAGGTTCTTTTCCGCCATGGCCTTGAGCTCGGGATTGATTTCAACGGTGGTCACGTGGCGCGCCTTGTGCGCCAGCAGCGCGGCCATGTAGCCGCTGCCGGCGCCGATTTCCAGCACGCTCTCGTGTTTCCTGACCTTCAGTTCCTCCATGATGCGCGCTTCCATCTTCGGCGCGAACATCGATTCGCCGCCCGGCAGCGGGATTTCGGAATCGACGAAGGCCAGGCTCTTGTGGGCTTCGGGCACGAATGCCTCGCGCTTGACCACCACCAGCATGTCGAGGACGTCCGGGGACAGCACATCCCAGGGACGGATTTGCTGTTCGATCATGTTGAAACGGGCTTTTTCGATATTCATGTCAGGACCAGAGACTCAGAAAGGGGTTGGAAACAAACTCGCTATTTTATCAAACGGCATCGCTGTTTTTGCTTTGAAGCACCGGCGTTGCGGGCTTTCCCTGATGCACGTCAGCCGTATCGCCATGCCATTTGCGCCTTGCCCATGTCGCGAAATCGTCAAGATAGGTATAGATCACCGGCACCACCACCAGGGTCAGCAATGACGAAGTGATAATGCCGCCGATGACCGCCTGGCCCATCGGCGCGCGCTGCTCGGAACCCTCGCCCATGCCGAAGGCCAGCGGCACCATGCCGAACACCATCGCCAGCGTGGTCATCAGGATCGGGCGCAGGCGCACGTGCGCGGCTTCGAGCAGGGCGGAGGTGCGGTCGGCGCCGGCCTTGCGCGCCTGGTTGGCGAAGTCGACCAGCAGGATCGCATTCTTGGTCACCAGCCCCATCAGCATGATGAAGCCGATGATGGAAAACATGTTCAGCGTCGAGCGGAAAACCATCAGCGCCAGGAACACGCCGATCAGCGTCATCGGCAATGCCGACATGATGGCCACCGGCTGCAGGAAGCTGGCGAACTGCGAGGCCAGGATCATGTAGATGAAGATAATGGCCAGCAACAGCGCCGACAGCGCATAGCCGAACGACTCCTGCATGCTCTTGGTCGAGCCGCCCATCTGATAGCGGTAGCCCGGCTGCCAGTTCATGGCGTCGAGCACGCGGCGCACTTCCGCGCTCACTTCGCCCGGCGAGCGCCCGACCACGTTGGCCGACAGTTCGACTTCGCGGTTCAGGTCGCGCCGGTTGATCTGGTTGGCCCCGGTCGACGGCATGATGGTTGCCACCTGGCGCAGCGGCACCATCTTCGGCGTGCCGTCGGCGTTGGTCTGGGAGCTGGCCAGCATCAGGCGCGAGAGGTCGTCGGCATTGTCGCGGTCGGACGGGGCGAGACGCACCTTGACGTTGTAATTCTCGTCATCCGGCGCGCGCCAGGTGGTGGTCTCGTCGCCCGCCAGCAGGGGCCGCAGCGCATTGCCGATCTGCGCCACGCCGACGCCGAGGTCGGCGCCGATGTCGCGCTTGGGTTCGACCGAGATGGTCGGCTTTTCCGCCTTCAAACTGGAATCGATATCGACCACGCCGGGAATGGCGCGGATCTTGGCCATCGCCTCGTCGGTGAGCCGCGCCAGCTGCTTGAGGTCGGTGCCCTGCAGGCTCAGGCGCAGCTGCTTGTTGTCGCCGCCCACGCCGTCGAGCGAGCCGACATGCGTAATGGTGACGCCGGCCACCTGCAGCAGGCGCTGGCGCATCGGATCGGCCAGCTGGCGGGTGCTGCGCTCGCGCTCGCCGCGCGGCGCCAGCCGGATGAAGGTGGTCGCGTAATTCCTGCCCTGCGCCGAGCCGGTGTTGACGGTGGTGTAGAAGTCGCGCACTTCCGGGAATTCGCGCAGCACGCCTTCGACCTGGCGCGTTTTCGACTCGGTGAATTCCAGCGAGGAGCCGACCGGGGTGTAATAGGTCACGCCCATTTCCGAGTAATCGCCCTGCGGCACGAACTCGGTGCCGATCAGGCCGGAAGCCGGAATCGCCAGGCCGGCGAAGAAGGTGGCGACGGCGATCAGCAGCGTCGCCATCCGGCGCCTGAGCGACCAGGCGAGCAGGTTCTGGTAGGTGCGCGACATCCACTGCACCAGCCGGTCGAACCAGGCCAGCACGCGGCCGATGGTGCGGCCGTACAGGCTCTTGTCATCCTGCATGCCATGCACCGCCGGATCCTTCCAGACCGAGGACAGCATCGGGTCCAGCGTGAAGGACACGAACATCGAGATCAGCACCGCCGCCACGACGGTGATGCCGAACTGGTGGAAGAAGCGGCCGATGATGCCGCCCATGAAGCCGACCGGCAGGAACACCGCGACAATGGAAAAGGTGGTGGCCAGCACCGCCAGGCCGATCTCCGCGGTGCCTTGCAGCGAGGCGGTGCGATGGTCCTTGAAGCGGCCGTTCACCTTCATGCCGGCATGGCGCACGATGTTTTCCCGCACCACGATCGCATCGTCGATCAAGAGGCCCACGCACAGCGACAGCGCCATCAGCGTGATCATGTTGATGGTGAAGCCGAAGATGTACATGAACAGGAAGGTGCCGATGATGGCCACCGGCAGGGTGAGGCCGGTGATCACGGTCGAGCGCCAGGAATTGAGGAACAGGAAGACGATGAGAATGGTCAGCGCCGCGCCTTCGATCATGGTGCGGCGCACGTTGTCGACGCCGGTGCGGATCTGGCGCGAACTGTCCTTGATCATTTCAATCTTCACGCCGGGGTAGAGCGCCTGCAGGCGCGGCTCCAGGTCGCGGATCGCTTCCTTCATGCCGTCGGCGACGTCGATGGTGTTCTGGCCCTGGGCCTTCAGGATCGACACCGCCAGCGTGCGCTTGCCGTTGTAGAGCGCCAGGCTTTCCTGTTCTTCCTGGCCGTCGACCACGGTGGCGATCTGCGACAGCGTGACCGGCTGGCCGCCGCGCCGGGCGACGATGATGCGGTTGAAGTCCTGCGGATTCTTCACCTTGCCCTGGATCTGCACCACCTTTTCGTCGGCGGCCGAGCGGATGGCGCCGGTCGGCAGCTCCTGGTTCTCGTTGCGCAACGCGTTCATCACCTGGTCGATGCCGATGCCCAGCGCTTCCATCTCGCCGGGACGCACATAGATCTGGATCTCGCGCTTGACGCCGCCCACCAGCGTGACCGAGCCGACGCCGCGCACATTCTCGAGCCGCTTCTTGACCACTTGGTCGGCGATGGTGGTGAGTTCGCGCATGTCGCGCTGGCGCACCGCAGGATCGCTGGTGACCGCGATCGACATGATGGGCTGGTCGGCCGGATCGAAGCGCATCACGCGCGGCTCCTTGACCTCGCGCCGGAACAGCGTCTTCACCAACGCAACCTTCTCGCGCACGTCCTGCGCCGCCTGCGCCGGATCGATGGTCAGGTCGAACTCGATGATGACCACCGAGCTGCCTTCATAGGAGCGGGAATACAGGTTCTTGATGCCGTTGATGGTGTTGACGGTTTCCTCGACCTTGCGGGTGATGTCGGATTCCACCGTCTCCGGCGAGGCACCCGGATACTCGGTCTGCACCACGACCACGGGAAAGGTAATGTCGGGGAACTGGTCGACCCGCAGGCGTTGGTAGGAAAACAGCCCGAGCACGACCAGCACCATCATCATCATGGTGGCGAGAACCGGATTGCCGATGCTTATGCGGGTGAACCACATGGTGTTTGCCTTTGTTCAGCGCGGTGCTTGCGCCGCCGCGCCGGGTAGTTGTTCGGTTGCCCTTGCGTCGTTACTGGGTCGTCGTGGCCGGCAGTCCGATGGCCGGCATGCTAGCGGCCGGCTGGCTGCCGTTGCCGACGAGCCTGACCACCGTGCCGGTGCGCAGCACGCCCAGGTTGGTTCTCACGATCTGCATTCCGCTGTCGAGTCCGGCAGTAATCTCGACTGTCTCGACGCCGCCGCTGTCGCCGCTCTCGCCAATCGTCACGGTACGGCGCGTCAGCTTGCCGGCCTCGATCGCATAGACGTAGGGCTGGCCGCCGTCGCGCTGGATCGCGGTGCGCGGCACGGTCAGCACGCCGCTCTTCTTCGCCAGCACCAGCTGCGCCTCGCCGAACATGCCTACCCGCAAGGCATTGTCGGCATTGGGAATCTGCACATAGACCAGGATGGAGCGCGAGCCCGACTGCGTTGCCGGATTGATGCGGGCGACCTTGCCGGGGAAGGGCCGGGACTGGCCTTCCACTTTCACTTCCACCTCCTGGCCAAGCGCCACGCTGCCGATTTCCGATGCGGGCACCGCGGCTTCCATTTCCATCTGGCCGAGATCGACCACATCCAGCAGGCGGTTGTCGGCCGACACTTTCTCGCCCGGCTGCACCGAGCGCATGCTCACCAGGCCGGCCATCGGCGACTTGATCACCGTGTCGGCCAGCGCCTTCTGCGCCACATCGAGCGCGCCGCGCGCCGACTCCACATTGGCGCGGGCGATGTCGTACTGGCTGGCGGCGTTGTCGAAGGCATTGCGGGAAATGAAGCCCTTGTCGAGCAGTGCGCGGTTGTTGTCGCGCGCCTTGGTGGCAATCTCCAGCTGGCCGCGCGCAGCCGCCAGCGCGCCCTGCGCCTGGCCGACGCGCGCCTGGTAGTCGCTGGCATCCATGCGCACCAGCACCTGGCCGGCCTTCACCGCTTCGCCTTCGCGCACCAGCACCTCGCGCACGTCGCCCGGCACGCGCGCCTTGACGCTGACCTGGTTGACGGCGCGCAGCGAACCGGACAGCGGCATCAGCCGGCGCAGCTCGCCGGCCTGCACCTGCATCACATCGGTGGGCAGGAATTCCATCACGGCCGGCTGGGCTGCCGTGGCCGCCGCGGTTTGCGGCGCCTTGCTGGCGGCGGGCTTCATCAGCATGGCAGCCGCGATGCCGGCCGCCAGCAGGCAGACGGCGAGAATGATCCAGAACGAACGTCTTTTCAGCATGATGATTCCATCAGGAAGACGGCATGGCTGCAGGCTGGAGCACGCCGTGCAGGAGGAGATCGATGAAGCAGTTGAGATACTTTTCCGGCGACATCGCGGCTTCGCCGTGGCCAAGCGCGCCAAAGGAGTGCTTCCACAGCAGCAGCATGATCATCGGCGCGCACAGCACGTTCATCGCCTGCTTGACATCGATATTGCGGAACTCGCCGCGCTCGATGCCGCGCTCGAGCATGCGGGCGATCATGGCATTGCCGCGGGTGATCACCTCGTCATGATAGAACGTGGCCACTTCCGGAAAATTGCTCGATTCCGCCACCATCAGCTTGGTAATGCCGGACAGCTTGGTATTGCCCATGCGCTCCCACCAGCCATGGGCGATATGATGAAACAATTCCGCCGTCGGACCCTGGAAACTGTCCACGATCTCTTCCGCCTCGCCCAGCACCGGCACCACGTTTTCGCGCACCACCGCCTTGAACAGTTCTTCCTTGTTCGCGAAATACAGATAGAGGGTGCCTTTCGACACGCCAGCCTGGGCAGCCACATCATCGAGGCGGGTTGCCGCATAACCGCGTTCCACGAACAGATCGAGCGCAGCCGCAAGCAATTCCTGCGGACGCGCTTCCTTGCGCCGGGTCCAGCGAGGTTTTTTGAAAGGGCAATTCATGTAGGAAATAAAGAGTGCAAATAACTTACTTACGAGTCAGTAATATAAGGTCCGGTCCTGGCAGCGTCAAGGCATTTGCCGGACATTATTTATACCGGCCGGGCGGAGCGCTGCCGTCGGAGAACGCCATTGGCAAAGCTTCAGGGAACATTTGGCGACATTCAGCGGATCGTCAGCAAACCTTCAGCAGATCGACAGCAAGTTCGGGCCGATAGCCGGTAGAATCGCAGCGTCTTCCAATGCATGCCGCCGCAGCGATCAATGTCAATACTGCAAAACCGGGAAGCAAGCCGCCCGGTATCTCATTTAAGCAATCTTCGCGACAGGCGGCTTTTGCTTCTTTCGTTTCCGATGCCATGAGCAATTTGTCCTGCAGGACAGGGTGCGGCGCCTGCTGCATCGCGCCTTCCATCTCTTCCGCGATCCCGGGCATGCCGGACGGCAAGCCCGCCGGCGTGCGTTGCATTCAGCTCGGCAAGTTGAATCAATGCATGATTTTCGGCAAACCCGAACGGCCGGCGGTGTGCGAAAGTCTGCAGGCGACGCAGGAAATGTGCGGCGAGTCGAACGAGCAGGCGATGCATTTCCTGACGCGGCTGGAATGGCTGACATCGGCGGACCGTTGAAAGGCTATGGAGGGAAAATGAAATTCCGCTTGGACCTGAAAGGCTGCCTGGGTCCATCATGCGCAGTGCTGTTCGCCCTGCTGCTGGCCTCCTGCGCCACGCTGATGGGGCCGCAGACGCGCGAGATTCCTCTGGCGAAGCTGCAGGAATCGATTTCCCAGCGCTTCCCGTTCAACAACCGCTTTCTGCAGCTGCTGGACATGCGCGTCACCAATCCGCGCGTGTCGCTGCAGCCGGAAGGCAATCGCATCCTGACCAGCATGGATATCTCGATCTCGCCGCCGCTGATCAATCGTTCCTGGAATGGCAATGTCGCCATTTCAGGGCGCCCGCAGGTGGACATGGCGCGGCACGCGGTGGTGCTGGCCGAGCCGCGTGTCGAGGGACTGAACATCAACGGCCTGGACCCGGCGTATTCCGGCCAGGCCACGCGGATCGGCAGCTTCATCGCCGAGCAGCTGCTGATGGACATGCCGCTCTACAGCTTCCGTCCCGAAGACCTGCGGTATGCGGGCACCAGTTTCATCCCGACTGGAATTGCGATGAGGCAAGATGCCGTTGTGGTAACTTTCGAGCCGGTGAAATAATCCCCGGCTTTTCGTCCGGCCCGCGCGGCGTCACTTCCCGCGGGTTTTTTATTGACCTGAACTTTTGACCCGAACACAGTTTGCTTATGGATCTTACGCTTGCGCTCAAGGCGCTCATCATGGGTATCGTCGAAGGCTTGACGGAATTCCTGCCGATTTCTTCCACCGGCCACCTGATCCTGGCCGGCAGCCTGCTGAACTTCACCGGGGACAAGGTCAAGGTATTCGAGATTGCCATCCAGGCCGGCGCGATGCTCGCGGTGTGCTGGGAGTACCGCAAGCGCATCGCCGAAGTGATCGGCGGCCTGGGCAGCAGCCCCAAGGCGCGGCGCATTGCATTGAACGTGGTCATCGGCTTCACTCCGGCGGCGGCACTGGGCTTGCTTTTCAGCAAAAGCATCACCGAGCACCTGTTCGCGCCGATACCGGTGGCCATGGCCTTCATCATCGGCGGACTGGTCATCCTCTGGGTCGAGCGCCGCAATCGCCATTCGCCATCCAATGTCCGCGTTCACTCGGTGGACGACATGACGGCGCTCGATGCGCTCAAGGTCGGCCTGGCGCAGGCATTCGCGCTGATTCCGGGCACCAGCCGTTCCGGCGCGACCATCATCGGCGGCATGATGTTCGGCCTGTCGCGCACGGCGGCCACCGAGTTCTCCTTTTTCCTTGCGATTCCGACATTGTTCGGAGCGACCATCTACTCGGTCTACAAGCAGCGCGCGCTGCTGGAAATGTCCGATCTGCCATGGTTCAGCATCGGCGCGGCCTCGGCCTTCGTGTCCGCCTTCCTGTGCGTGCGCTGGCTGTTGCGCTACATCAGCACGCATGATTTCACGATCTTCGCCTGGTACCGGATTGTGTTCGGTTTCATTGTCATTGCTTCAGCTTACGGCGGCTGGGTGGTGTGGGCATAATGACACTGCCGCGCTGCGCCGTTGCGGGACGTAGCCGCAACGGCGCAGCGCGGGGTCGGCATGCTCTAAAATAGCGGCATGTCTGAATACGCTAGCAATGACCGTGCATTGCACATCCTCGAAACGGTCTTCGGTTATCCCTCGTTCCGCGGCCAGCAGGCCGATATCGTGAATCATGTCGCCCGTGGCGGCGACGCGCTGGTGCTGATGCCCACCGGCGGCGGCAAGTCCCTCTGCTATCAGATTCCGGCGCTGATGCGCGATGGCGTTGGCGTGGTGGTGTCGCCACTGATTGCGCTGATGCAGGACCAGGTCGATGCGCTGGCCGAGGTCGGCGTCCGCGCCGCCTTCCTCAATTCCACCCAGACCTTCGAGGAAGCGATGCGCACCGAACGCATGGTGCGCAACGGCGAGCTCGACCTGATCTATGTCGCGCCGGAGCGCTTGATGACGCCGCGCTGCCTCGAATTGCTGGAGGCGTCGAAGATTGCGCTGTTTGCCATCGACGAGGCGCACTGCGTGTCGCAGTGGGGCCATGATTTCCGCCCGGAATATATCCGGCTGTCGGTATTGCACGAGCGCTTCCCCGAGGTGCCGCGCATTGCGCTCACCGCCACCGCCGATCCGCAGACCCGCGCCGAGATCGCGCACCGGCTGCAGCTCGATGACGCGCTGCAGTTCGTTTCCTCCTTCGACCGGCCCAACATCCGCTACCAGATCGTCGAAAAGACCAATGCCCGCAAGCAGGTGCTCGATTTCATCAACGAGGAGCATCCGGGCGAAGCCGGCGTGGTGTACTGCCTGTCGCGCAAGAAGGTGGAGGAAACGGCGGAGTTCCTGCAGTCGCAGGGCATCAATGCCTTGCCTTATCACGCCGGCATGGACATGCCGGTGCGCACCGCCAACCAGGCGCGCTTCCTGCGCGAGGAAGCCATCGTGATGGTGGCGACGATCGCGTTCGGCATGGGCATCGACAAGCCCGACGTGCGTTTCGTCGCCCATCTCGATCTGCCCAAGAGCATCGAGGGCTATTACCAGGAGACCGGCCGCGCCGGCCGCGACGGAGCGCCGGCCGATGCCTGGATGGCCTACGGCTTGCAGGATGTGGTGCAGCAGCGCCGCATGATCGACGAATCCGAGGCCGACGACAATTTCAAGCGGGTGCAGTCGGCCAAGCTCGATGCGATGCTCGGCCTGTGCGAAACCCTCAATTGCCGGCGCGTGCGCCTGCTCGATTACTTCGGCCAGTCATCCACGCCCTGCGGCAACTGCGACATCTGCCTCAATCCGCCGGTGTCCTTCGACGGCACGGTGCCGATGCAGAAGCTGCTGTCCACCATCTACCGCGTCGACCAGCGCTTCGGCGCGGGCCATGTGATCGATGTCCTGCGCGGCATCGATTCCGACAAGGTCAAGCAGTGGCGGCATGACAAGCTGTCCACCTTCGGCATCGGCAGCGAGGTCAGCGAAGCGGAATGGCGCGCGATCCTGCGGCAGGCGATCGCGCTCAGCCTGGTGATGGTCGATCATGATGCCTACGGCTCGCTCAAGCTCACGGACGAAGCGCGGCCCGTATTGAAAGGGGAGCGCAAGATACAGCTGCGGCAATACCAGAAACCGGTCAAGAAGCGGCGCGAAGCGGTCAGGTCGAAGGGCTATGTCGAGGCCGACCTGTCGAGCGCCGAACAGTCGGTATTCGAGAAGCTGCGCTGGTGGCGCGTCGAAACGGCACGCAAGCACAATGTGCCTGCCTACGTGATCTTCCATGACGCGACCATGCGCGAGATCGCGAAGAACCGTCCGACGTCGCTGGACGACTTGCGGCATGTGTCGGGCGTGGGGGAGAAGAAGCTGCAGACTTATGGCGAGGAAATCGTGGCGCTGATCGCGGAGCTGGAATAGGCGTTCATCGCATCTGCTGGAGAAATGCCGACCTGGGGTGCTGGCGTGCTGATGGTTCCGGATTTTTCCAATAGTGAAGAAGGGCTTCGCTGAGCTGCCTTCTTCCGCGGGCGCGGCGTAGATCCTGGGGCGCGCAACGAGGGTTGGGGATGAGGGCGGTGGCAAGGCCTCCTGAGCTTTTAACACCGCCCTCACCCCCAGCCCCTCTCCCGCTTGCAGGGGAGGGGAGCGTCTCTCTGTGCAATCCGCTCTAGTCTGCAACCTCGGCCTCGCCAGTCGAAAAAATCCATCGATCTCATGGCGCGTTATGACTCGGGATTGGTATTACGTACTCTCTCGCACCACCAGCGAAAAACCAAGATCCTTTTTCGCCGGTTCCGGTTTCTCTCCCTTCATCAGCTGCAGCAGCATGTTCGCCGCGGTGTGGCCGATTTCATAGCGCGGCGTCGCGATCGTGGTCAATGCCGGATGCACCCATGCCGCCGGCGCCAGGTCGTTGAAGCCGGCCACCGCGAGCTGCTGCGGCACGCGGATGCCGCGCCGCTGGCATTCGAACAGCACGCCGAGCGCAAGGTCGTCATTGCAGCAGAACAGCGCATCGGTCTGCGGCGCCTGCTGCAGCAGCCTGTCGAGCAGTGTCGCGCCGAGGCCGATGGAGGAGGGCGTGGGATCGAGCAGTTCGCCGACCGGGTAATTGACGCCCGCATCATGCAGCGCGGCGCGGTAGCCGGCCAGGCGTTCCATCACCCGCGGATCGAGCTGCGCGCCAAGAAAACCGATGCGCCGGTAACCGCGCTCCAGCAGGTGCCGGGTGATGGCGCGGCCGGCATCGAACTGCTCGAGGCCGACCGAATACGCGTTCGAATCCGTCAGCTCCATCATGTGCACCACCGGCACCCGGCTGCGGTTGAGCAGTTCCCGCGTGGCCGCGGTCTGGTCGAAGCCGGTGATCAGGATGCCGTCCGGCGAATGTTCGAGATAGGCGCGCAGCAGGCTTTCCTCTTCCTCCGGCGAATAGCGGGTATCGCCGATCAGGGTGCGGTAGCCGGCGCGGTTGAGCACGTCGCGCACGCCTTCCAGCAACTGGGTGAACACCGTGTTGGACAGCGAGGGAATCAGTACCGCGACGCTGTCGGAGCGGGCCCGCGCCAGTGCCCGTGCCGCGCGGTTGGGCATGTAGCCGAGTTCGGCGATCACGCTCTCGATCTGCGTGCGCAACTCTTCCGAGACGAGATGCGGCGTATTGAGCACGCGCGACACGGTAATGGCGCTGGTGCCCACACGCGCGGCGATTTCGCTGAGCGTGACACGGCCGGTCTGGGTAGGGCGGGGCTTGCGATTGGACATGAATCAAGGTTTTACCGGATTCGGTGCAAGGCTGCAAGACTCGGGAAAGATGGCGCAAAAACCGGCGTTGGCGCTTAGGCGGGCCATTCACGGCGTTAAGCTTTCTTGGCGTCAATTAGCCACTTTTGCTGCGATGCGGCATAAAAAGCGCTTTACAAAGCATGGTGAACAGATCAACAATGCGGTCGCTGTTAGCGCTAACATAGGCGTTACGACAACGAGAGTGACCGAGGATGATGGAAAAAAATCAACAACCGCAAACCCTGCGCTGGGTCGTCATGGGCGTCAGCGGCTGCGGCAAAAGCAAGGTGGGCGGCGCGCTTGCGCAGCGGCTTGGCATCGAGCATGTGGAAGGCGACTCGGATCATCCGCCCGCCAATATTGCCAAAATGGCAGCAGGCATGCCGCTTGACGACACCGACCGCCACGGCTGGCTGCTCCTGCTCCAGCGGCGCATCAATGAAGCCGCGAATGCGGGGCGCGGCCTGGTGCTGTCCTGTTCCGCACTCAAGCGCCGCTACCGCGACCTGCTGCGTGCCGGCGACCCCAACCTGTTCTTCCTGCATCTGCACGGCGACCGCGACCTCATCGCCAAACGCATGCAGGCCCGTGCCGATCACTTCATGCCGGTGACGCTGCTCGACAGCCAGTTCCGCGACCTCGAGCCGCTGCAGCCCGACGAATTCGGCCTGCGCGTCGATATCGGCAATCCGCCCGACGCCCTGATCGATCAGGCGCTGCGGCACCTGCAACAGCAACAGCAACAACACGAGCAACAGCAAACATCCGGGGAGGAGAAATGAGACGCCTTGTCCTGCGTGCGGAAAATCTCGTCGAATGGCTGATGGGCCTGGCGCTGGCCATCATGGTGGTGCTGGTGTTCGGCAACGTGGTGCTGCGCTATGCATTCAGTTCCGGCATCGCCTGGGGCGAGGAAATCTCACGACTGATGTTCGTCTGGCTGATCTTCCTCGGCGCCGTCCTCGCGCTGCGCCAGCATGCCCATCTCGGCATGGAAATGGTTCAGGCCAAGCTGCCGCCGGCGCTGCGCCGTACCTGCGCCGTCATCAGCCATCTGCTGATGCTCTACGGCCTGTGGCTGTTCCTCGACGGCAGCTGGACCCAGACCGTGATCGGACTGAACACCTACTCGACGGTGCTCGGCTATCCGACCGCGCTCATGGCCGGTTCCGGCCTGCTGTGCGCGGCATCGATGATGCTGATCGTCGGCATGAACCTGTGGCGCATCATCCGCAACGATCCGCGCGCCGTGGTCCCGGGATCGACGACCGAATCGCATGGCGCGCCACCGTCCGCCGCGCATGCGGAACTGCCGAGGGAGGTGTGACATGACGATGGGAATATTCCTTGGCGCGCTGACGCTGCTGATGAGCCTCGGTATGCCGATCGCCTTCGCCCTGCTGCTGACCGGCGTGGCGCTGATGGTGCATCTCGACTTCTTCGACGCCCAGTTGGTGGCGCAGAACATGCTGTCCGGCGCCGACAACTTCCCACTGATGGCGGTGCCGTTCTTCATTCTCGCCGGTGAACTCATGAATGCCGGCGGCATTTCGCGGCGCATCATCAATCTGGCGGTAAGCCTCGTCGGCCACATCCGCGGCGGACTCGGCTATGTGGCCATCGGCGCATCGGTGCTGCTCGCCAGCCTGTCCGGCTCGGCCATCGCCGACACGGCGGCGCTGGCCACGCTGCTGATCCCGATGATGCGCGACAACGGCTACCCGGTGCCGGAGAGCGCGGGGCTGATCGCTTCCGGCGGCATCATCGCGCCCATCATTCCGCCGTCGATGTCCTTCATCATTTTCGGCGTTGCCACCAATACCTCGATCAGCGCCTTGTTCCTCGCTGGTATCGTGCCGGGCCTGCTGATGGGCGCCGTCCTGATCGGCGTCTGGGCCACGCTGACGCCGCGCATGAATGTGAAGGCGCAGCCCGAGGCAAGCTGGGCCGAGCGCAAGCATGCGCTGGTCGACGGCATCTGGGCGCTGATGCTGCCGGTGATCATCATCGGCGGCCTGCGCGGCGGACTGTTCACCCCGACCGAAGCGGCGGTGGTGGCGGCGGTGTACTCGCTGGCGGTCAGCGTCTTCGTCTATCGCGAGGTGACGGTCCGCATCCTCGGCAAGCTGCTGGTCGAAGCGGCACGCACCACCAGCATCGTGATGTTCCTGTGCGCCGGCGCGCTGGTGTCGTCCTACATGGTCACGCTGGCCGACCTGCCGGCGCAGCTGATCGACATGCTGCAGCCGTTGATGGACGATCCGCGCCTGATGATGGCGGCAATGATGCTGCTCCTGCTGGCGGTCGGCATCGTGATGGACCTGACGCCGACCATCCTTGTCATGGCGCCGGTGATGATGCCGATCGCCGTCAAGGCCGGCATCGACGCCACCTACTTCGGCGTGATGTTCGTGCTGGTGGGTACCATCGGCCTGATCACGCCGCCGGTATGCACCGTGCTCAACGTGGTGTGCGGCGTCGCCAAGATATCGATGGAGCGGGCCACCCGCGGCGTCTGGCCATTCCTGACAGCCTACCTGGTGCTGCTCGCCCTGTTCGTCGTTTTCCCCGGCATCGTCACGGTGCCGATGACCTGGTTCCGTTAATAACACTCATTTGGAGACTTTCATGAAGAAGCTCGTCAATGCCATCGCCATGGCGCTCGCGTTCACCGGCACCGCCGGTGCCCTCCAGGCAGTCCACGCCGCCGACTACAAGCCGCGCATCATCCGCTTCGGCTACGGTCTGGCCGAGGACAGCAACCAGGGCCGCGCGGTCAAGTACTTCGCCGACGACCTCAACAAGCGCACCGGCGGCAAGCTGAAGGCCAAGGGCTTCGCCAGCGCCAGCCTCGGCAGCGACACCCAGATGCAGAATGCGCTGATCGGCGGCGCGCAGGAAATGACGGTGGTGTCCACCGCCACGCTGGTCGGCATCGTCAAGGACTTCGGCGTGTACGATCTGCCGTTCCTGTTCGCCAACGAGAAGGAAGCCGACGCCGTCCTCGACGGCCCGTTCGGACAGAAGCTCGCCGCCAAGCTGCAGGACAAGGGCCTGGTCGGCCTGGTGTACTGGGAGAATGGCTTCCGCAACCTGACCAACACCAAGCGCCCGGTCGCAAAGCTCGAAGACCTGCAGGGCATCAAGCTGCGCGTAATGCAGAACCCGGTGTACATCGACATGTTCAACAGCTTCGGCGCCAACGCGGTGCCGCTGCCGTTCTCGGAACTGTTCACCGCGCTGGAAACCAAGACGGTCGACGGCCAGGAAAACCCGGTCAATACCATCCAGTCGAGCAAGTTCTATGAAGTGCAGAAATACCTGTCGCTGACCAAGCACGTCTACAGCCCGTGGATCGTCCTCGCCAGCAAGAAGTGGTGGGATGGCCTGTCGGCCGATGAAAAGAAAGCCATCCAGGAATCCGCCGCCGCCTCGCGCGATTACGAGCGCAAGGACAGCCGCGAAGCCGCGGTCAAGGCCGTCGACTTCCTGAAGGAGAAGGGCATGCAGGTGACCGTGGTCAGCGATGCCGAACTGACCCGCATGCGCGAGAAAGCCAAGCCGGCTTTCGACAAGTTTGCGGCCGAAGGCGGCGCCGACGTGATCAAGGATCTGCAGGCCGAGATTGCGAAGGTCCGCAAGTAAGGCAGGCAAGAAGAGAGAAACCCGTTCCTGCTCGCGCAGGAAGCAGGATCAGCAGGGCCGCGCCGGTGTCAAGCCGGCGCGGCCCTGTTCATTCAACGACGGACGAAGACCAAATCCCAGACGCCGTGGCCGAGCTTGAGGCCGCGGTTCTCGAACTTCGTCACCGGCCGGTATTCCGGCCGCGGCGCATAGCCGTCAGCGGTGTTCTTCAGCATCGGTTCATCGCCCAGCACCTGCAGCATCTGTTCCGCGTATTCCTCCCAGTCGGTGGCGCAATGCAGATAGCCGCCGGGCACAAGGCGCGAGACGAGCAGCTGCACGAACGGCGACTGGATCAGGCGGCGCTTGTTGTGGCGCGCCTTGTGCCATGGGTCCGGGAAGAACACATGCACGCCCGCCAGGGAATCCGGCTTGACCATGTGCGTCACCACCTCGAAGGCATCATGCTGGATCACGCGCAGGTTTTGCAGATCCTGCTCGCCGATCAGCTTGAGCAGGCTGCCCACGCCCGGCGTATGCACTTCCACGCCGACGAAATGCTTGTCCGGCATGCCGGCCGCGATCTTCGCCGTGGTATCGCCCATGCCGAAACCGATTTCCAAGATGGTCGGCGCACTGCGGCCGAAGGCCTGGTCGAAATCGAAAGCCTGCTTCACATAGGGAATGCAGAACCGCGGGCCAAGGGCGTCAATGGCGCGCGCCTGAGCGATGGACAGACGCCCGGCGCGGGTCACGAAACTGCGGATGCGGTGCTCGGTCGGGTCGTACAGCATTTGGCGCGCGCTGCCGTTGTCAGCGCCCTGGTTACCTTGGTCGCTTTGTTCGCTCTGGTCGGATGGATTGTCGGACATGCTCGGATTGGAAAAATGCAAATAAAAATGGCACCCGCCGGTGCCATGCGTCTTGATGTTGGAGCGGGTGAAGGGAATCGAACCCTCGTCGTAAGCTTGGGAAGCTTCTGCTCTACCATTGAGCTACACCCGCGTTAGGCGTGATTTTACGCGGGTTCGACAAAGTTTTTCAAATATGAGAGGCGACGAGAGAAGCCAGCGAACGACCTGGCCTTCCCGCACCTGCCTTACAGCATCATTACTTGTCGAACTATAGACCTGCCAGGATAGGCATTAAGATTCCCGGTGCCCGAAATTAACTCTCTTCTTCGCATGGTGCTTGAACATCCGGTAACCTCCCCATCCTCCAGCAACGATACCGACTCCGGCGATAATCAAGAAGACTTTTACGTTGCGAGACATGTCATCTTCATTCGTATATAGGGGCCCATAAGCCCACCCTGCAAGCCACAGGAAGGTATAGGCACCGATCGCTCCAAGGATCATTCCTGTCAATATCAAGACAATAAGTGCCATCATGTCATGGCCCAAAACCAAACGGACTCTGCCTTTTTATAGTCCGACCAGACGCCGGGAATATGAATACCTCCCTGAATCCGGACCAAGGATGTCCAATCAGTAAGCCGGGATCCGTTCCATAAATCGATGTGATCGCCTTGCTCATTCGACCCCCAATAATCCTGAAAGAAGACGATCCCAGTTTTACCCGCCATGCTGCCAAATGCCTCTTTACCCGAAAGCTTCTGTGCATTTGTAGGAAGCACGCCAGGTCTTGTTAGCCAGTTTGCCATCTCTTGCGCACGGATCGCAATTTCGGCCTGTCCTTTTGCCATGAAAGCGTTCCGGTAAATGTCTTCATATTGAATCCTGAGCGCGACAGCGCTGCATACAGGTTAATGGCGCACTGGTTGGGATAGGTTACCGGATCGAGCAGTGGCGCGATGCCTTGCGTTTTTGGGTGATTGCGCCATATGTCAGAGAATGCCGGCATCAAATATCCTTTCAAAAAGGACCGCTCAAGCTATTTAATTTAAAAGATGCAACCTTGCCAGGGACGAGGGCAACGGGTAAGGGCATCGGGCTGATACTTTGGCACCGTAAAATTCTTCCGGTATAGAGAAGGCTTAATCCTCCCTTGGCATGAGTTCAATACTTTCCAGCCGCGAGGACATTGCTTGTTCAAGACACGCTGCATTTGACTTGCAGCGATTACGCTGTACAAGCCAGGCGCGCTGCTCTTCCTTGAGCGTGGCCAGGGACTTTTGCAGTCCGGCTTCCCGCATTTCGTGTGCCGCAGCGGCGAACGAACGCGCGACACTCACATCCAGCCTGGAAAGAGGAACCGAGCCGCAGATGGTTCGTTCGCTTCCGGTTGAGGCTTTCCTGCAATCGAAGGAAGGATCGGGACGCGCACCGTCGGGCACGCGCTTCAGCTCGAGTACGGTTTCGTCATACCAGCGTACGGCAAGCCGTCCAGTCTCGGTACGCAACACCCAGGCACCCTGTATCCCGCCTTCATGTCCCAGGTTGATTCCCCACGGTTTGCCATTGCATGTCACCGTGAACGCTGCAGCCTTTGGATTCTTGGGAAGCCGCAGTTGGTAATCTTCGGCAGTGGGGGCTACCGGTGCGACGGTGCGTCTTGCCATGCTCGCCTCGATCAATTTCTCTACAGGCAGTGATGCCGCAATTCCGGGCGACTGGCAATCCTGCCGTTCGGGGGTGTTGGAGGTAATGCTTCTGGAAGAAATTTGAAAGACTCTGCCGGTGAGACGAAAATCATCAGGCCGGTAGAGCAGGGTGCGTGTCGCTCCCGTGTCGACGTAGACCTTGGCAACTTCCCAGGTGCCGATGATATCGGCAGGGATTGCAGAGTGTGGAGCGGCGAGCGTATCGATAGCATGCGAGTGGGTTGCCATGCATAGGGAGAGGATTGCAATTTCAAAAGCGAACCAGGGCGAGCGAAGCGGAAGAATTCTGGGAGCCATGTGTCTTGCCTCAAATGCCTTGGTAGTGGCCATAAAGGTATAAGGCAACTTCATGATCGCGGCGGCGTACAAGGCCCCTGAATACCACGCCCTTCGAGGTCACGACAGACCTGATCGTTTTCATCGCATTGGCGACATGCCCCTCGTTGATCTGATGTGCAACGGTACGGAACTGGCCGCCGGGATTGTATGCGAAGGAAACCAGGGCATCGAATTCATGCTGAAGAAGGTCAATATTGATCATCCTCTTCACTAATGACTCGTAACGAGGGATGACATGCCTGAGCAACTGCATTTCCTGCATCCGGTTTAGTTTGACGAGTGATCCATGGTCCTCGACAAATTTTGCCGCCGCTTGATTCGCCAGTCCGGCTGCGTTCGCAATTTGTCGAGCGACAGAAGCCGCAAGGCCGATTGCCTGCATGTCGGCTGCCACTGACGCAGCGCTTCTTTCTTTCATGTCGTAGCCCGGTCCCAGAGTCACTCCGCTAGCTCCCCGAGGCCAGTGGAGCCGGTTGCTCACTTCCGCCAACGCTTCATGGCCGTAGATGAAGCTCAATCCTTGGTGGGAGGTGCAGAGTGCGGAACTTGGGCGTGATATGCCCTGAGGGACGGGCAGTATTTTTGCCGCAGAAGATGAATGAATAACACTGCCGCCAATGTTTCTGATCGCATCGTCATTGCTTGGTCTTGCTCGATGGAGCGGATGCCCAATGCTGGCGAATAGCCCCAGCGCGCCAAAAGTCTTGGGGCCGGCAATGCCATCGGGGAGCATGCCTTTTCGCCTTTGAAAACCTCTCACCACGCCTTCGGTCTGAGCACCGAATCGCCCATCGATAAATAACTTTTCACCATGTTTGGCAAGAGCTTCCTGAAGCTCACGTACCTTGGTGCCAGTTGAACCCTTTCTTAGTATTGCCACCATGCCGCCTCTGCAAAATGTAATGATCAGCCCACGCGCAAGAAAACCATGGGCGCCAAGAAATTGACAAAGTAGCATTGATATTGCGTTTATTGCAATGGTTTGGATGTATGTATCTGTAAATTAGAGCGTTAGTGGAGGAGGGCAATCGAAGAATTGCGCTCTTGCGGTGACTCCCGGGGGATAGGAAAGACTCGTGCTACGAGTGACAGGTACAGCACCTTTGCAAGGTGCTGCAATCTTACTGGTTCCCGGCCGTCGCACGGCCATGCAACGCACTCGTTGCAAGTGCGTTCCGCAGTTCCTTTACATATCCATACCCGAGGCACTGATATTCTTCAGCGCCTCGTTCTTGTGGCTCTGCACCTTGTCCTTGTGCCGCACGACCTGCCGATCGAGTTTGTCGACCAGGCCGTCGATTGCCGCATAAAGATCCTCGGCATAGTGGTCGAGGTGAATCACATTGCCTTTGACGCGCAGGTTGACTTCCGCACGCTGCCGCTTGTCCTTCTCCGAAGGCTTCTCGACACCGAGCACGATGGCGATATCGATGATCTGATCGAAATGGCGGATGACGCGCTCCAGCTTGGTTTCAACATATTCACGCAACGCCGGGCTGATATCAACATGCTGGCCGGTAAGCAATAGGTTCATGAATAACCTCCTTTATGCAATGGAACAAATTGACTGCGATGGGAGTGAGGGCGATGTCAATCGCCGCATCACGGTGATAGCGATGAGATAACTTGCGGCGTGTCAGGTTCACTGTAATTCAACTTTCTGGCTTGAATTGGGTGTTGCAGCGCAAGGGCCTAAGCAGGAATCAAGAAGAATTCCGGAAACGTTTGATGCCGAGCATTGCTCGCGTAGAACCACGCGTTATCTTGAATGAAGCCAAAACTGCCATTCTTCAATATTGCCGCCAAGACGGCAACGATCGGCTCGGCATCAACAATACAATCTGGAGACAACATGACACCCACTTTCGGTCGGACCGCCGGCGCCTTCCTGCTTGCCGGCGGCGCAGTCCTGTCCCACTCTGCAAGCGCAGTCGTCGTCACGCTGCCGAAGTACAACGTCAACGTGGCGGAGGTGTCGGTATCGGGCATTTCGTCGGGCGGCTACATGGCGGCGCAGATGCATTTCGCCTATTCGAAGACCATCCGCAAGGGGGCCGGCATCATCGCCGGCGGGCCGGTGTACTGCTCGCAGGGCAATGTGTCGATCGCGACCGGGCCGTGCATGGCCGATACCGGTTCGCGCAATCTTTCCTATCTCATTTCCACGATCAACACCTGGTCGGGCAACGGCTATATCGACCCCACCTCGAACCTGGCCGCATCGAAGGTCTATCTCTTTTCAGGCACCATCGATTCCACCGTCCGGCAACCGGTGATGAATGACTTGAAGACCATGTACGGCAATTACGTCCCGGCGGCCAACGTGGTCTACAAGAACAATCTCGCCGCGGAACATGCGCTGGCCACCGATTACTATGGCAATGACTGCAGCGTCAACAGCAGCCCCTACATCAACAACTGCAACTTCGATACCGCCGGCGAAATCCTGAAATGGATTTACGGCGCATTGAATCCGAAGAATGCCGGCACGCTGAACGGCAGTTTCGTCAATTTCAACCAGCGCTCCTTCTGGGGCAACGGCGATCCGACCAATCATGGCATGGCCAATGACGGCTGGGCCTATGTGCCTGCGAACTGCGCGGCAGGGCAGGCCTGCAGGCTGCATGTCGTCTTTCATGGATGCAAGCAGAATGTCGCCACTGTCGGCACCCAGTTCTACCAGAGGACCGGCTACAACCGCTGGGCCGACACCAACAACATGATCATCCTCTATCCGCAGGCGAACACGACCTATGCCAATCCCAACGGCTGCTGGGACTGGTGGGGCTATGACGATGTGAATTTCCCGGCCAAGAGCGGCGGGCAGATGGTCGCGGTGAAGACGATGATCGACCGCGTCGTCAGCGGCAGCGCTTCGGCGCCGTACACCTGCGCGCAATGGTTCAGCAGCAACTATGAGCACGTGTACTACGGCCGCGCCTACGCATATGGCGGCAATGCCTATGCCACCAATTCGAACCAGTATCTCGGGTATTACTCGACGGCTGCCTATACCGATGTGCGCAGGACATCGGCGGGGTATTACGCCTACGGGAAATGTCCGGCCTGATATCAGGCGGCAGCGTAATGCCGGGGCTGCCGACGCGCCAGTTCCACCCGGTTGCGTCCGTTCGCCTTGGCGCAGTACAGGGCCGCATCCGCCGCCGACAGCAGGGTATCGACTTCCATCGTGCCCTCCTGCGCCGTGGCCAGGCCGATGCTGACCGTGTAGTGCGGCAGCGCCGGGTCGTGCGCGCTGCCGGCGATGTGATTGCACAGGCGCCGGGCGATCGCCTCCGCATCCCTCACTGATGTGTCGGGGAGGAAGATGACGAATTCCTCGCCGCCGTAGCGGCCGAGGCAATCGCTATTGCGCAGCACTTCCTGCGCGCGCTGCACGAAGTCGATGATGACCCGGTCGCCCACCGCATGGCCGAAGCGGTCGTTGATCGACTTGAAGCTGTCGAGGTCGCACATCAGCAGGGCAAGCGGCTTGCCGGTATGGAGGCTGCGGCCCAGTTCGCGGGCCAGCATGTCGATGAAGGCGCCGCGCGCATATGCCTTGCTCAGCTGGTCATGCGATGCGATGAATTCCAGCTCCGCCCGCAGGCGCTCATTGGCCAGCATGATCGCGCCCAGCGTAATGGCCAGCACCGAGAAAGCCAGTGCCGCCAGGTAGATTTTCTGCATCGGGGTGGCGCCGAACACGCTGGTCGGCGTGTCAAAATTCAGGAGCAGCATGCCGATGCGGAACGCCGACACCATGCCGATGCCGATGAATACCAGGCAGGTGAAGCGTCCCGCCAGGGTGGCGCCGGTGGTGCGGTACACCAGCACGGTGCAGGCGAAGAACAGGACGGTATTGGTCAGGGTGACGAGCAGTGCCCGCGTCGGATAGTGCGGGGCAAGATAGGTGAACCAGACCACATGGGCAGTCACCAGCAGAAGCACCATCTTGAGCAGCCGCCCATGGCTCGGCAGGCCGGCGAAACGACGGAAGCCGGCATAGAAGCTCATGATGCCCCCGACCAGCATGACGTTGGCGATCACGATGCAAAACAGATCCGGAATCGCGCCCGTCATGCCGAACAGTGCGCTGGCGATCACCATGCCGGACAGTCCCCAGCTCCATTCATTGAGGCCGCCGATCGAGGGCGGAAAGCTGCGGCGCAGCATGAAGAGAATGGCCGAGCAGAGCAGGCCCAGCAGGCCGGCGACAAAGATCAATGAGCGCGGATCGAGTTCTGACACGGGGCACCTTCCTCCAATGGCGCAATATAACAATATTTACAGCCCATTTCCACGTGGAAATAGGCTGTAAATCGCATGGCTTGAGGAAGGTCAATGCGTGCGCTAGACCCAATTGAGAGGTCAGGAAGCGCGGTCAGGAACTCTTCGGCGTCGCTTCCGGGCGTCGGTTGAAGCCCGCCACCATATCGAAGCGGAACAGGCGGCACTCCAGCGCGCCGTTGAAGAAAGGCGTCTTGCGCGCTTCCTTCAGGCGCAGCAGCTTCGGCACGCTGAGATCGGCGGTGAACAGGAAGACCTTCCACCCCGGAAAGCGCTGCTTGAGCGTGGTGCTGAACGCATGATAGAAGGACGTGGTGAGTTCATCGGCCGGCTGGCTGCTGTCTCCCCGCACGCCGATACGCTCTCCGTACGGCGGATTGGTGAGCATGATGCCGGGAATGCCGCTCGGCGGCTTGATTTCCTGCGCCTCGATCTGCTTGAGCGGCACGTCGAACTGGATGCCCGCATTGCGCAGGTTGTTGCGCGTCATGACGATCATGTCGCCGGAAATGTCGCTGCCGAAGAGCGTCGGCGTGCGCGGCAGGGCGTTCGGCTTGACTTCGGCCTTGATGGCCTGCCATTCGGCGGCCTTGAATCCCAGGAATTTTTCGAATCCGAACACCCGATTGGCGCCCGGCGGGATGCCGGCCAGGATCTGCGCGGCTTCCACCAGGATGGTGCCGGAGCCGCACATCGGATCGAACAGAATGGTGCCCGGCGTCCAGCCGGAGACCCGCAGCAGCCCGGCGGCGAGATTCTCGCGCAGGGGCGCATCGCCGGTTTCCTGGCGCCAGCCGCGCTTGAACAGGGCTTCGCCCGAGGTATCGAGATAGATGGTGTAGTTGTGCGCATCAAGGAAACCGACGATGCGCATGTCCGGCGTGCGGGTGTTGACCGACGGCCGTTCCTGGTAAAGATCGCGGAAACGGTCGCATACCGCGTCCTTGATCTTGAGCGTGGTGAACTCCAGGCTTTTCAGCGGCGACTTGATCGCGGTAAGGTCGACCCGGATCGTATGGCCGAGGCCGAACCATTCTTCCCAGGGCTGCTCCAGCGTCAGGTCGTAGATGTCGTTTTCGTTGGTGTAGCCGCGCTGTCCCATGCGCAGGAGAACGCGCGAGGCGATGCGCGAATGCAGGTTGAGCCGGTAGCTGTCGGACAGGGAGCCGGAGCAGTGCACGCCGCCGGGCACCTGGTTGTGCACCTTCAGCGTGCTGCTGCCCTGGCCGATCTCGGTGATTTCTTCTGCCAGCGCCGCTTCCAGTCCGCGCGGGCAGGGGCAAAAATAAGAATATGTCATTGGGGAACCTTTTTTCCGTTGTGCTGCTGCCTGAAAATGATGTGCCGCCGAAAACCGCCGCTGCATGGCAACGGCTTCGGCGGCGATGAAACGTGTTTCCTGCTTTTCTACTTCTGCAATGCCCGCTCGACGAAGTCCAGTCTGTCCTGTCCCCAGTAGCCTTCGCCGTCGACGACATACCAGGGCGAGCCGAACACATTGGCCGCGATTGCTTCCTCGGTGTGGCGGTCATACTCTTCCTGCACGCCGGATGTTTCCGATGTCTTGATCAGCGTCTTGCCGTCATGGCCGCATTCCTGGGCGATGGCGGCCAGCGTTGCGGCATCGGCGATATTGCGCTCCTCGGCCCAGACCGCGCGCATGACGGCGCCCGCCAGGTTCAGTGCGGCATCGGTGCCGTGCGCCAGGCGCGTCGCGATGATCAGCCTTGCCGCCGCATCGCCCGCGACCGGAAAGAATGCCGGGTTCAGATTCAGCGGCATCTGCAGGTGCTCGCTCCAGCGTTTCAGTTCCACCAGCCGGTAGGCCTGCCGCTGCGGCGCGCGTTTCGCCAGGGGCAGGCCGCCGGATACGCTGAACACCTTGCCGAGATCGCAGGGCTTGAGTTCAACCTGCGCCTGGTATTTCCTGGCGAGGGCGGCGAACCGCTCATGGCCGAGGTAGGTCCAGGGGGATTGCGGAGCGAAAAAATACTGGCAGATCTTGGCCATCATGGACTCCAATCAATTCAATTGCGAAGCTTGGGAACGTAAAAACAGCATGCGCCCGGCGCATGCCGCCCGTCAGAACGGCTTGACCACCACCAGGATGGTGACGGCAAGCAGGCCGAGCACCGGCACTTCATTGAACCAGCGATACCAGGCATGCGAACGCGCGTTGCGCCCGTTTTCGAACTTCTTCAGCAGCGAGCCGCAGGCATGGTGATAGCCGATCAGCAGCACCACGATGGCCAGCTTCGCATGCAGCCAGCCATTGCCAGGACCCTTGCCGATGCCGTAGCCGAGCCACAGCCACAGACCGAGCAGCAGCGCCGGAATCGCCAGCATCGTCATGAAACGGTAGAGCTTGCGCGCCATCAGCAGCAGCCGGGTGGTCGCGGCGGCATCGGTTTCCATGGCCAGGTTGACAAAGATGCGCGGCAGATAGAACAGGCCGGCGAACCAGGATGCGACAAAGACGATATGCAGCGCCTTGACCCAGAGCATGCCTATTCCCTCACTTCGCCGTGGCCGAACACCACGTACTTCAGCGAAGTCAGGCCTTCCAGTCCGACCGGGCCGCGCGCATGCAGCTTGTCGTTGGAAATGCCGATCTCGGCGCCGAGCCCGTATTCGAAGCCGTCGGCGAAGCGCGTGGAGGCATTGACCATCACCGAGGCGGAATCGACTTCGCGCAGGAAGCGCATCGCGCGGCTGTAGTCTTCGGTGACGATGGCGTCGGTATGCTGGGAAGAGTAGGTATTGATGTGCTCGATGGCTTCGCCCACATCGCCGACGATCTTCACCGCGAGAATCGCGGCCAGGTATTCGGTGCGCCAATCCTCTTCGGTGGCCGACGCGAGGCGGGAATAACCGGCGAGGATCTTGCCGGCTTCCGCATCGGCGCGCAGTTCGACTTCCTTCGTGGCGTAGAGCTCGGCCAGCTTCGGCAGCACCTGCGCCGCGATGCCGCGCGCCACCAGCAGGGTTTCCATGGTGTTGCAGGTGCCGTAGCGGTGGCACTTGGCGTTGAAGGAAATCTTCAGCGCCTTGTCGATATCGGCCTTGTCATCGATGTAGACGTGGCAGATGCCGTCGAGATGCTTGATCATCGGCACCTTGGATTCCTTCATCAGGCGCTCGATCAGGCCCTTGCCGCCGCGCGGCACGATCACGTCCACGTATTGCGGCATGGTGATCAGTTCGCCCACCGCGGCACGGTCGGTGGTCTCGACGATCTGTACCGCGTCTTCCGGCAGTCCGGCGCCGGCCAAGCCTTCCTTGACCAGCCTGGCGAGCGCCTGGTTGCAATGAATGGCTTCGGAGCCGCCGCGCAGGATGGTGGCGTTGCCGCTCTTGATGCACAGGCCGGCGGCGTCGACGGTCACATTGGGGCGGGCTTCGTAGATGATGCCGATCACGCCCAGCGGCACGCGCATCTGGCCGACCTGGATGCCGGTCGGACGATATTTCATGTTGGACATTTCGCCGATCGGATCGGGCAGGGAAACAATCTGCTCCAGCCCTTCGGCCATGGTCGCGATTGCCTTGTCGGACAAGGTCAGGCGGTCGAGCATCGCCGGCGCCAGGCCGTTGGCGCGCGCCGCTTCCAGGTCTTGCTGGTTGGCCGCGCGCAGGGCGTCGGCTTCGCGCCGGATGGCGGCGGCAATCAGCGACAGCGCCTTGTTCTTGGCGCCGGTATCAGCCTTGGCCATGGCGCGGGAAGCCTTGCGGGCACGCTGGCCGACGTCGTTCATGTAATGCTTGATGTCCATTTTCCTGATCTTTTCAATGCGAATTCAATTCGGCGTGGCGGCGGCAGCATGCCAAGGGCCAAGGCGAAGTACCTGCTATAACCAAATATAACGAAATACAACGAATGCAGCGCAGCGCAGCGGCGCAGGCTACTCAGCCGCGCGCCACCTTCAGGCCCAGCTGCAGCAGGGCATCCCAGGCATCGCCGGCAAATGCCCGGGCTCTCAAACCTTTGACCATCTTATCGATTTGCGCCGCTTCCTGCAGCGCCGTTTCCAGCGTCGACAGGCGCAGGCGCTTGACGGCCGGCTCCATCAGCCGCTCGCGCGGCCCCCAGATCCGGTATTCCTTGAGCAGCATGCCGATCGGCTTTCCCTGCGACGCGCCGGACTTTATCTTGAGCAAGATGCGGATTTCCTCGGCCATCGCCCACAGCACCAGCGGCAGCGCCTCGCCTTCGCCTTTCAGGCCCTCGATCATGCGCACCAGCCGGGCGGCATCGCCGGACAGCATCGCTTCATTGAGCTTGAAGACGTCGTAGCGGGCAACATTGAGCACCGCATCCTGCACCTGTTCGAAACTCAGCTTGCCTTCCGGATGCAGCAGGGCCAGCTTCTGCAATTCCTGGTGCGCGGCAAGCAGGTTGCCTTCCACCCGGTCGGCGATGAAGTCGATGCTCTGCCGGTCGGCGCTCTGCTTTTGCGCGGCAAGCCGGGTGCCGATCCATGAGGGCAGTTGCGCGCGCTCGACCAGCGGAATGTCGATGTAGACGCCCGCCTGCTGCAGTGCCGACACCCAGGCCGCCTTCTGCGTCTGCCAGTCGAGCTTGGGCAGGGTGATCAGCGTGACATTGTCCGGATTGAGCCCGCCGACGTAGTCCTGCAGCGCCTGGCCGCCGTCCTTGCCCGGCTTGCCGGTGGGGATGCGCAGTTCGATCAGCTTGCGGTCGCCGAACAGCGATTGCGACTGGTTGGCCGCCAGCAGCGCGCCCCATTTGAAACTGCGTTCGACCACCAGCACTTCGCGTTCGGAATAGCCGTTGGCGCGGGCCGCCTTGCGTATCCTGTCGGCCGCTTCGAGCGCCAGAAGGTGTTCGTCGCTGGTAATGACGTACAGCGGCGCCAGCGACTTCGCCAGGTGGGTTTCGAGTGCGTCGGCGCGCAATTGCATCGGTGCTTCCGTTCAGGCGGGTTTAAGCGGGTTAAGCTGGCGGCTCAAGCGGTTCCGGCGGGCTTGAGCGCCGACATGCGGCGCAGGATCTGCTGTACCGCATCGGACTGCATGTCGCGGTACAGCATGTCTTCTTCCTTCTCCTTCGCGATCACCTGCGACTCGTTGAAGCTGACGTCGCGCTTGAGAACGAGTTCGGTCGGCGCCAGCAGCACGCCGCCCGCCTTGTCCTTCACCTGGAAACGCAGGCGGTAATACAGCGAGTATTCGCGGATGCGTCCCTGGGTGTTGAGCGACAGCGTTGCCCGGTCCCGGATCTCGCTCAGGATGTCGATGGTGGCGTCGGCCTGCTTGGGATCGGTCACGATGGTGGTGTCGTCGCTGGCACGGATATAGCGCTTGAGCTCGACGCCCAGCGGCGAATGATCCGGCACGCCGATGAACACGGTCTTGAACGGCAGGCCCGACTTGCCGTCGGAGCCGCGCATGCGGAAGCCGCATGCCGACAGCAATGCGGCGCCGGACAATGCGAGGAGGGTGCGTCGTTGCATGGAGGCTCCCGATCAGGCGACGATGTTGACCAGCTTGCCGGGCACGATGATGACCTTCTTCGGCGTGCCTTCGACAAATTTCCTGACATTGTCGTTGGCCAGCGCGGCGGCTTCGATCGCGGCCTTGTCGGCTTCCTTGGGCACCTTGACGCTGCCACGCAGCTTGCCGTTGACCTGCACCATCAGTTCGATCTCGGCCTGCTCCAGCGCCGATGCGTCGACCTGCGGCCAGGGCGCATCGAGAATGTCGCCGTGCTGCTTCGCGAAACCGAGTTCCTGCCACAGCACATGGGTGATGTGCGGCGCGACCGGATAGAGCATGCGCAGGAAGATCGAATAACCCTCGGCGATCACCGCGTTCGATGCGGGAGAGTCGTCGAACTTGGCCGCTTCCAGCGTGTTGAGCATCTTCATGCTGGCCGAGACCACGGTGTTGTACTGGATGCGCTTGAAGTCGTGATCCGCCTGCTGCAGGATCTTGTGCACTTCGCGGCGCAGTGCCTTGTGCGTTTCCGGCAGATTGGCGAAACCGGACGCGGCGGCTGCCTCGCCGGCGGCGAAGCGGGCGGACTGCGCATGCGCAAACGTCCAGACGCGGCGCAGGAAGCGGTTCGCGCCTTCGACGCCGGCGCCGGACCACTCCAGCGTCTGCTCCGGCGGCGAGGCGAACATCGTGAACAGGCGGGCGGTATCCGCGCCGTACTGGTCGATCTGCGCCTGCGGGTCGATGCCGTTGTTCTTCGACTTCGACATTTTCTCGGTGCCGCCGATCTCGACCGGCTGGCCGTCGCTCCTGAGCAGCGCGGAGACCGGGCGGCCCTTGTCGTCGAAGCTCAGTTCGACATCGGCCGGATTGAACCAGGTCTTCTTGCCGCTGGCGTCCTCGCGGTAATAGGTTTCATTGAGCACCATGCCCTGGGTCAGCAGGTTGACGAAAGGTTCGTCGAACTTGACCAGGCCGAAATCGCGCATCACCTTGGTCCAGAAGCGCGCATACAGCAGGTGCAGCACCGCATGCTCGATGCCGCCGATGTACTGGTCCATCGGCATCCAGTAATCGTTGCGCGCGTCGACCATCGCCTCGCTGCTGCCCGGCGAGCAGTAGCGCATGTAATACCAGGACGAATCGACGAAGGTGTCCATGGTGTCGGTTTCGCGGCGCGCTGGCTTGCCGCACTGCGGGCAGTCGACATGCAGGAATTTTTCATGCTTGTTGAGCGGATTGCCGCTGCCGTCCGGCACGCAGTCTTCCGGCAGCACCACCGGCAGGTCCTTTTCCGGGACCGGCACGTCGCCGCAGGATTCGCAGTGGATGATCGGGATCGGCGTGCCCCAGTAGCGCTGGCGCGAAATGCCCCAGTCGCGCAGGCGGTAGGTGATCTTCTTTTCGCCGATGCCTTTGGCGGCGAGATCGGCGGCGACCGCATCGACCGCCGCCGGATAATCGAGGCCGTCGTACTTGCCGGAGGCGACGCAGACGCCATGTTCCTTGTCCGCATACCATTCCTGCCAGGCGTCGGTCGAATAGGTCTTGCCTTCGACGGCGACCACCTGCCTGATCGGCAGGCTGTACTTTTTCGCGAAGGCGAAGTCGCGCTCGTCATGCGCCGGCACGCCCATCACGGCGCCGTCGCCGTAGGTGATCAGCACGTAGTTGCCGACCCAGACCTCGACCTTGTCGCCGGTCAGCGGATGGGTGACGAACAGGCCGGTCGGCATGCCTTTCTTTTCCATCGTCGCCATGTCGGCTTCGATGACGCTGCCTTTCTTGCATTCGGCGATGAAGGCGGCGAGTTCGGGATTCGACTGCGCAGCATGGGTGGCCAGCGCATGCTCGGGCGCGACCGCGCAGAAGGTGACGCCCATGATGGTGTCGGCGCGGGTGGTGAAGACCCACAGCTTGCCGTCGTTGATGGCGGCGCCGATTTCATCGCGGATATCGTGCGGGAAGGCGAAGCGCACGCCGGTCGACTTGCCGATCCAGTTCGACTGCATGATGCGTACGCGCTCCGGCCAGCCGGGCAGCTTGTTGTCGACGAAGTCGAGCAGCTCCTCGGCATAGGAGGTGATGCGGGCGTAGTACATCGGGATTTCGCGCTTTTCGATCAGCGCGCCGGAACGCCAGCCGCGGCCGTCGATCACCTGCTCGTTGGCGAGCACGGTCTGGTCGACCGGGTCCCAGTTCACGGTGCCGGTCTTCTTGTAGATGATGCCTTTTTCCAGCATCTTCAGGAACATCCACTGATTCCACTTGTAGTAGTCCGGCTTGCAGGCGGTCATCTCGCGCGACCAGTCGATCGCCAGGCCCATCGCCTGCATCTGCTTCTTCATGTACTCGATGTTCGAATACGTCCACTGCGCCGGCGGCACGCCGTTGGCCATCGCCGCATTCTCGGCCGGCATGCCGAAGGCATCCCAGCCCATCGGCATGAGCACGTTGTAGCCGTTCATCCGCAGGTAGCGGTACATCACGTCATTGATGGTGTAATTGCGCACATGGCCCATGTGCAGCTTGCCCGAGGGGTAGGGCAGCATGGAGCAGGCATAGAATTTCTTCCTGTCCTGACCGTTCTTGTCCTTTGCGTGTTCGACGGACTTGTAGGCGTCGATGGCCTGCCAATGGTCTTGCGCCGCTTTTTCTACGTCGCCGGGGAGATATTTTTCTTGCATGACGGATGAAGCCGAAGTGGAATTGAACCCGTCATTATACTGGTTCGCTGCCTGCAGTTGCCGCCCGGCGTGGCAGGAATTGCCGTCAAAATCTCCGGAAAATCAGCGCAAATTCAATGCGATTTGAACCCCGGCCCGGCGCAAGGGCGCCGAAACGTCACCGCAGCACCAGGCCGAGCGCCGGCTTTTCCCCGTTTTCGGAGCACAGCTGGTTGACTTCGGCGGTGCATTCCTCCAGCGCCGAGAGGATATCCGGCGCCTCGCGCCGCAGGACATCGGAATGCATGATCTGGATCTGCAGCTGCTCGTCGTCGCCGAGCACGTACGAGGACATGCCGTCGTCGTCCCGCAGGCCGCTCAGGCAGTCGATCCAGGCATCCATGTTGCGCCCGTAGAAGTCGGGGAATCCGAAGGCCGTCTTGCAGGTGTCGTGGAACTGGTCCCAGTCGGTGAGATGGCGGCCGTCGAGTTGTATGGAGGGCATGGGTTCCGTTTGTCAGATTGGCAGGAGAAAGTCGGGACGGCCCGCGCATTGTAACCGGCCGGCGCCGCCCGGGTCCGGAATCGGCATTTCGGACCCGAAACCGCGGCTGGTCGGCCTCATGGCTTCATCAGGGCTTCTGCTGCGACTCGGTGACGAAACCCATCTTGGCCATGCCGCTGGACTGCGCCGCCGACATCACCTGGGCAATCACTTCGTAACGGGTGGATTTGTCGGCGCGCAACTGCAGTTCCGGCTGCGGCTGCTTCCTTGCTGCGACTGCGAGCCGGTTGCCGAGTTCCGCTTGTTCCACCGCTTCGTTGTTCCAGTAGATTCGGCCTTCGCCGTCGATCGATACGGAAATGGTGTCCGGCTTGTCGGGGCTGGAGGACGACTGGGCGCTGGGCAGGTCGAGCTTGATCGAATGCGTAAACAAGGGTGCGGTGATGATGAAAATCACCAGCAGCACCAGCATGACGTCGACCATCGGCGTGACATTGATATCCGCCATCGGCGCCTGCTTCTTGTCGTCATTGAAACCGCCGAATGCCATCGCGGACTCCTTTATTTGCCGACGCGCGCGCCGGTGGTGAGATAGGCATGCAGATCGTGGGCGAATGCGTCAAGTTCCGCCAGCGTGACGCGATTGACGCGGGTGAAGGCGTTATAGGCCAGCACGGCGGGTATGGCGACCAGCAGCCCGAGCGCGGTCATGATCAGCGCTTCGCCGACGGGACCGGCCACCTTGTCGATCTGCACCGTGCCCGTGCTGGAGACAGCCACCAGCGCATGGTAGATGCCCCAAACCGTGCCGAACAGGCCGACGAAGGGGGCCGTCGAGCCCACCGAGGCCAGCAGCGTCAGGCCGCTTTCCAGCCGCGACGACACGCGGTTGATTTCCTGGCGCAGCGTGCGGGTAATGAGTTCGCCCGGATCGACATTCGCATTGAGGGAGCCGGCCTGGGCCGTCACATTGGCGGCTTGGGCGCTTTGTATGGCCAGCGGCGCGTAGACTTCCTCGCTGTCGGCATTCCTGACGATATCGATGGCGTCATTGAGGGTAGGCGCTTTCCAGAATCCTTCCAGCGCGCTTGCGCTCCGGCGGATCCGCCACGAACTCCAGGCCTTGGAAAAGATGTAATACCAGCTGGCGACCGACATCAGCAGCAGCAGGTAGGCCACCGAATGCGTGACGGCATCGCCTTGGGCCCAGTAGTGTGCAAATCCGAGAGTATCTTTCATGGTGCTTGCCGGAATGGAATCAGTTCTGCAGTTTAAACGGAATGGGGATCAGAAACCACTCGTCCACCGGCTTGCCGTCGCTTGTTGCGGGATTGAATCGCCATGTCTGCACCGCGTTCCGCGCCGACTGGTCGAGCAGCGGAAATCCGCTCGATGTCCGGATTTCCACCGTGCCCGCCGTGCCGTCGGCCCTGACCAGCACGCGCAGTACTACCGTGCCTTGCTCTTCGAGCTGCCGCGACAGGCGCGGATATTCCGGCTTGCGGTTCGTGGCGGCATAGCTGGCGGGTATGGAGACCGGAGTGCGAGGCGGGGAAGGCGGAGCGGCCGCTGCAGCCGCTGCGGGGGGCGACGGGTCCGGACCAGGTGCGGATCGGGGCGTCGCGATGTCACTGCCCGGCGCCGCGGAGGAATCTTCCGGCTGCGCCGCGGGCGGTTTGGCTGGCGCATCCGGCCGCGGTGCCGGGGCCGGCTTGCGCTCGATGCGCGGTTTTGGAGGCGGTTTTTTTCTTTCGACCGGCGGTGCCGCAGGAACGGGAGGCTGGAGTGCTGGTGACGGCAGGGGTGGTGCTGGCGGAATGGTGGGGGAGGGGGGAACAGGCTGAGCCGGCATGGCAGGAGGCTGTTCCGGGATCAATGCCACTTCGATCGGCCGCGGCGGCTCCCTCGGTGTGGCTTTCGACGACAGCATGTTCGCGGCGACCAGGGCCAGGCCGGCATGCAGCAGCAGGGCCGCAACGGCGGGGATGATCGCCGTTGCGGCTGTCATGCGAATGCCGGCCTGCGTTCGCGCCGCATATGCATGCGCTATGCGAGCCCGAGCACTGCCTGCATGTCGAACAGGCCCGTCTTCTTGTCGGCCAGGAAACGCGCCGCGCGCAGGCTGCCGTGCGCGTAGCTGAGCCGGCTGGAAGACTTGTGCGTGATTTCGATCCGCTCGCCGATGCCGGCGAACAGCACCGTATGGTCGCCGACGATGTCGCCGCCGCGGATGGTGGCAAAACCGATGGAGGACGGATCGCGCTCGCCGGTCACGCCTTCGCGCGCATAGACGGCGACATCCTTGAGATCGCGGCCGAGCGACTCGGCGATCACTTCGCCCATCTTGATGGCGGTACCGGAAGGCGCATCGACCTTGTGACGGTGGTGAGCTTCGATGATCTCGATGTCGTAGCCGTGCGAAAAACTCTTCGCCGCCATTTGCAGCAGCTTGAGCGTGACATTGACGCCGACGCTCATGTTGGGCGCGAATACCACGGCGGTCTTTTCCGCGGCGGCGGCGATGGCGGCCTTGCCCGCCTCATCGAAACCGGTGGTGCCGATGATCATCTTGATGCCGTGCGCCGCGCAGTATTCGAGATGCTTGAGCGTTCCCTCGGGGCGGGTGAAGTCGATCAGGAATTCCGCATTCGCAAGGCCCCTGGCCAGGTCCGATTCGATCGACACATTGGCCGGCTTGCCGAGGAAGGCGGCGGCGTCGGCGCCGAGACCCGGTGCGCCCGGCAAGTCGAGCGCGCCCGCAAGCACGGCGTCATCGGCGTTCTGAATGGTTTCGATCAGCATGCGGCCCATGCGGCCGGATGCGCCTGCGACAGCGATTTTCAATGGGTTCATGTTGATGCCTGTTACTTGTTGCCCGGAGCGGAGCCGGCGATGAAGGCAAGATATTCCTGTTCGGTCGGCAGCATGCCGCCCTCGATATTGACGAGGCGATTCTCCTTGAAGAATACCGTCACATTGCTGGAAATGACCTCGCCGGTGCGCTTCTTCAGCCGGAATGCATAGTCCCAGCGGTCGGAATGGAAGATGTCGGTCAGCAGCGGCGTGCCGAGCACGAAACGCACCTGTTCACGCGTGACGCCTTCGGGACGCTGCATGCCTTCCTTGAGTTGCGCGACCATTTCGCGGGAAACGAAATTGCCCTGCTGGATATCGATCTTGTAGGGCGAGAAGATGCCGAGGAAGCGCTGTACGCCGGTGGGGCCGGTTGCCGTGACGCCGCCCGCAGGCGCCGCGGAAGCTGTATCCTGCTTTCCCTGGGCGCTTGCCGCCCCGGCCTGCTGCGCGGGCCTGGCTGCCGGCGCGGAAACGCTTGCCGGCTCCTCCATCAGCGGGTTTTTCGATGCGCATCCGGCAAGGCAGGCCGCCACGGCCAGCCATACCATACGGACGGTAACTGGTGTACGATCAAAGGAAAACAACGACGTTCGCATAGTGGGTCTCAATTCTTTGAGCAATTGGGCAATTGGGCCAAAACGCTATATGATAAAGCAGATAATCCGATTCCGATCAACAACATGCCAAGCAATCCCTCCGAGTTAAAGGCAAGCGGTCTGAAAGCGACCTTGCCCCGTCTGAAGATCCTCGATATTTTCCAGAATAGCGCGGTGCGCCATCTGAGCGCGGAAGATGTCTACAAAATTCTTCTCACCGAAAACATGGATGTCGGCCTGGCAACGGTTTACCGCGTGCTGACACAGTTCGAACAGGCGGGACTGCTGCATCGCAATCATTTCGAAACCGGCAAGGCGGTCTTCGAACTCAACGAGGGCTCTCACCACGACCATCTGGTCTGTCTGGACTGCGGCCGGGTGGAAGAGTTCTTCGATGAGGAAATCGAGAAACGCCAGCAGAGCATTGCCAAGGAACGCGGCTTCGCGATCTCCGAGCATGCGCTTGCTCTCTACGGGCACTGCACCAAGACCGACTGTCCGCATCGCTCGCGTTAAATCCGCTTCCGCTCTTGCGTCCCGTGCGCAAAGTCAGTCATCAGTCATTGAATGACCCTGCCGTCGTCAACGCATCCCCCTTTCACGGCAAGAAGGCCTGCCCAGCATGAAACCTGAACCAAGAAGTTTTCCCCGCAAGGTCATGCGCTGTCAGGCGATCGTGGTTGTGCCGGGCGGCAATCCGGTACGCTGCCGTACTCTCGACATCTCGCTTGGAGGATTGAGCCTGATGCTCAGCGAGCAGCTGCGGGTAGGGCAGGAATGCACCATCGGTTTCGAGGCCCCGCTCGATGGAAAGATGGTCAGGGTGATGGGGCAGGGCAAGGTGGTGTACAGCATTCTTGCAGGCGCCGACGGCTTTCGTGTCGGCATGCAGTTCACCAATATGGATGGGGCCAACAGCAAGATCGTAGCCCAGCTGATGATGGGGTAAGGAACGCATGCCTTGCACCCGCCATGCGCCGGCAATGCAAGGTCAAGGCAGCCGGTCAGTTGTGGCTCAGGGCGTTCGAGAGCAGCTTCGCGGTGATGTCGACAATCGGTATCACGCGCTCATACGCCATGCGTGTGGGACCGATCACGCCCAGCGTACCGACGATCTTGCCATTCACTTCATACGGTGCGGTCACCACGCTCATTTCATCGACCGGCAGCAGTTGCGAGTCGCCGCCGATGAAAATCTGCACGCCGGTAGCCTTGCTCGACACATCCAGAAGCTGCATCAGGCTGGTCTTCTGCTCGAACAGGTCGAACAGCTTGCGCAGCGAGGTCATGTTGGACGCAAGGTCGGTGACGCTGAGCAGATTGCGCTCGCCGGAGATCACGACTTCCTCGGCGCTTTCCGCCATGGCGTCGCTGCCTGCCTCGACCGCCGCCTGCATCAGGTTCGTCATGTCGTCGCGCAGTTGCTTGAGCTCGCCGTGCAGGCGGGTGCGGACTTCATCGAAACTATGATTGGCGAAATGCTGATTGATGTAATTGGCTGCCTGCACCAGTTGCGACGGCGAATAGTCGACCTCGGTCAGCAGCAACCGGTTCTGTACATCGCCATTGGGAGCCACGATGACCAGCAGGATGCGTTTTTCCGACAGGCGCAGGAACTCGATCTGCTGGAATACCGACTCATGCCGCGGCGTCAACACCACGCCGGCGAATTGCGACAGGGAAGAGAGTACCTGGGCTGCATTGGAAATGATTCTCTGCGGCGACTTGGTTTGCAGCCGCGCCTGCAGCTTGGATTCCACGGTGGTTTCGTCGATGGCCTGCACGGTCAGCAGCGTGTCGACGAACATGCGGTAGCCGCGCGGTGTCGGCACCCGGCCCGCCGACGTGTGCGGACTTGCAACAAAACCCATCTCTTCCAGGTCCGCCATGATGTTGCGGATGGTGGCTGGCGACAGTTCGAGACCGGATATCTTTGAAAGCGCACGGGAACCCACCGGCTGACCGTCGGCGATGTACCGTTCCACCAGGGCTTTAAGCAAAGTTTGTGCGCGAGTATCGAGTTGCATAAGGGTATTCTAACGACGCCGCATGACGCATGCCACCGTTCATTGCAGCTTATAGTCAGAAAAAGTTGATAGTTATCAGAGTTTTATCGCGTTATAGCCACAGTTGCAGTTGCATTGAATACTCCGTACCGTAAAGCCTGCGTACCGCCGCTTTCACTGGCCGATCCAGCGTTCGAGCTCGATCAGGTCGGCGCAGACCGCGTCCGGCCGAACATGCTCCGGCAAGCCGCGGGCCGGACCCAGTCCGTCCCGGTTCAGCCATACCGCGCGCAGCCCCGCCTTTTGGGCCCCGACGACATCCAGCAAGGGATCATCCCCGACATAGATGGCCTCGCCTGGCGCAATTTTCAAGGCGTCGCATGCCGCATGAAATATGGAAGGATCCGGTTTCGCCCGGCCGAAGCTGTAGGCTGCGATCGATGCGTCGAACAGATGCGCGATGCCGATCGCATCCAGGTCCGACACGCCATTGGACACCGTCGCCAGTGCCAGCCTGCGCTTCATCCTGCCGAGAACGGGCAACACATCCTCGAACAGGGTGACTTCATTCCTGGCACGGGAAAATACCGCCATGGCCTCATCCACCAGCCGGACATCCTCGCCCGCATCAATGAAAGCTTCCACCAGCACCGCATGCCTGAGCGCGCGCAGATCCAGCTGGTAGACCGGATCGCTTTCCATCAATGCCTGCCGCCGGGCACGCAAGCCTTCGATCGACACCCGCGCGGCAACGGCCGGCACATTCCGCTCGAGCCACTCGAACAGAATGTTTTCCGCGCGCTTGATGACGGGAACGATCGGCCACAGGGTATCGTCAAGGTCGAACAGCACTGCTTTTATCACTGACATAGGGTTTCCGGAGTAGGGTTTCAACAGTCTGCCTAACAGCCTGCCTGTATCGCACGGCGAAATTATGGTCTAATCTGCAGCATGTTGCCTGCCACGTCCCTTTCTTCCCCGCTCGTTTTCAAGACGATAGCCGTCATTGGCAAATACATGGCCGCCGGTATCGAGCAATCCCTGTCGGACCTCGCCTCGTTTCTCGTCAAGCGCGGCCATGCGGTCGTGTTCGAATCGGAAACGGCCAACAATGTCGCATTGCCCGGACTGACCAAGATGACCCCGGAGGAAATCGGCAAGCATGCCGACGTCGCGATTGTCGTGGGCGGCGACGGCACGATGCTGGGAATCGCCCGCCAGCTCGCCCGCTTCGGCGTTCCGCTCATCGGCATCAACCAGGGCCGCCTCGGTTTCATGACTGACATCCCGCAGGAGAGCATGTTCAACGTGCTGGCGGAAATGTTGAGCGGCAATCTTGAATCCGAACAACGCGCGCTGCTGGAAGGCTCCGTCTTGCGCGACGGACAACAGATTTTCCACGCGCTGGCATTCAACGACGTGGTCGTCGCGCGCGGCGCCACCACCGGCATGGCCGAACTTAAGGTCGAAGTCGACGGCCGGTTCATGTACAACCAGCGTTCCGACGGCCTGATCGTCGCCACGCCGACCGGCTCGACCGCCTATGCCTTGTCGGCCGGCGGCCCCTTGCTGCATCCCAGCCTGTCGGGCCTGGCGCTGGTGCCGATTGCGCCGCATGCGCTGTCGAACCGTCCCATCGTCGTGCCCGATTCCAGCACCATTGAAATCGAGATCATGGGCGGGCGCGACATCAGCGCCAATTTCGACATGCAGTCGCTGGCCAGCCTGCAGCATCACGACCGCATTGTGATCCGCCGTTCCGCCTACACCATTACCTTCCTGCATCCGCAAGGTTGGAGTTATTACGACACCTTGCGCGAGAAGCTGCACTGGAACGAATATCCGTCCGTCACGGGCAAGTTAAAATAGCGGCTGCCTCGGAGTCCGTTCGTCGCTGTTCGTAGCTCAACATAGCTAAAAGATACCGAACAGGCTCTTGTCGATTCGCCACGGCGAACATGATGGCAAGACAGGCAGCATTTGCCAGCGCCATCATGTTCGCCGTGGTTATTCATCTGAACTGCTTATGCTTCGCACACTTTCCATACGCGATTTTGTTATTGTCGATTCGATAGAGCTGGAATTCGCTCCGGGTTTCACCGTCTTCACCGGTGAAACCGGTGCCGGCAAGTCCATCCTGATTGATGCGCTGGCGCTGGCGCTCGGAGGGCGGGGCGACGCCAGCGTGGTCCGCGAAGGTGCGGCGAAAACCGATATCACCGCAGAGTTCAGCACCGGCAGCGCGGCCGACACATGGCTTGCCGAACATGAATTCAGCAACGAGGACGGCGGCGTGCTGCTGCGGCGGGTGATCGACAATGCCGGGCGGTCCAAGGCGTTCATCAATGGCATCTCGGCTACCGCATCGCAGCTGCGCGAACTCGGCGAGATGCTGGTCGATATCCATGGCCAGCATGCCCACCAGTCGCTGCTCAAGAACGATGCGCAGCGGGTGCTGCTCGACAGCCAGGCCGGCCTGCTCGACGAAGCCCGCGCCGTGGCGGCAGCCTACAAGACCTGGCGCGCGCTGGCCAAGCAGCGCGAGGAATTCGAAGCCAACGCCAAGAGCGTGCTGCTCGAGCGCGAACGGCTGGAATGGCAGGTCAACGAACTCCAGAAGCTGGCGGTCAAGCCCGGCGAATGGGGCGAGATCAGCACCGAGCACAGCCGCCTGTCGCATGCCGCCAGCCTGATCGAAGGCGCCCAGGAAGCGCTCAATGCCATCTCGGAATCGGAAAGCAGTCCCATCCTGTCGCAGTTGTCCGCATTGACAATGAAGCTGTCCAAGCTGGCCGACATCGATGCCGCGCTCAGGCCGGTGGTGGACGCGCTGGAGCCGGCGCGCATCCAGCTGCAGGAAGCGGTGTACGGCCTCAATGACTATCTCGGCCGCGTCGAGCTCGATCCGGAGCGCCTCCATCTCGTGGAGGCTCGGCTCGATGCCATCCACTCGACGGCCCGCAAATTCCGCGTGGCGCCGGAAGACCTGCCGCAGGAATACGAAAGCCTGTCGGCCCAGCTCAAGCAGCTCGCCAATGCCACCGACCTGGATGCCATGCGCGCGCAGGAAGACAAGCTCAAGGCGGCCTACATGGAAGTTGCGGTCAAGCTGTCCAAGGCGCGCGCCAAGGCGGCCCGTACGCTAGGCGATGCAGTCACTGCGGCAATGCAGGAGTTGAGCATGTCGGGTGGACGCTTCGAAGTGGCCCTGCATCCCTGCGAGCCGGCGAGCTACGGCGTCGAGCAGGTGGAGTTCATGGTGGCCGCGCATGCCGGCACCTCTGCAAGGCCGCTGGCGAAGGTGGCGTCGGGCGGCGAACTGGCACGGATTTCCCTTGCCATTTCCGTCATCACCTCCAGCGCCACCGCAACCCCGACTCTCATCTTCGACGAGGTCGACAGCGGCATCGGCGGCGGCGTGGCGGAAGTGGTGGGTCGCCTGCTCAAGCGCCTCGGCCGCGACCGCCAGGTGCTGTGCGTGACGCACCTGCCGCAGGTTGCCAGCCAGGCAAACCAGCATTTCCAGGTCAGCAAGCGCAGCACCGAAGGCCGCACCATGTCGCGCATCGATTTCCTTGATGCCAAGGCGCGCATCGAGGAAATCGCACGCATGCTCGGCGGGATCGAGATTACCGCGACCACGCGCAAGCATGCGCGCGAACTGCTTGCTTCCTGAACAAGACAAGAACATCACATCCCCAAGCAAAACATCCGAGGAATACTGACACGCAATGCGCCCAGACAAGGAACCGCCTTATACCCACGGCTCGATTTCCAAGACCGCCGTCCTGCTGGTCAATCTCGGCACGCCGGATTCTCCAACGGCGCCGGCGGTGCGCCGCTATCTGAAGGAATTCCTGTGGGATCCGCGCGTGGTGGAGATTCCGCGCGCGGTCTGGTGGTTCATCCTCAACGGCATCATTCTTCCGCTGCGTTCGTCGAAGTCGGCGGAGAAGTATGCATCGATCTGGACTGCCGACGGTTCTCCGCTGAAGGTGCATACCGAGCGCCAGGCCAATCTGCTGCGCGGCTATCTCGGACAGCGCGGCCACCAGGTGGAAGTTGCTTATGCGATGCGCTACGGCCAGCCCGCGATGCCGGACGTGCTCGACAAGCTCAAGGCCGACGGCTGCGACCGCATTCTCATCCTGCCGGCCTATCCCCAGTATTCGGGAACGACCACCGCCTCCGTCTTCGACGTGGTATTCAAGCATTTTTCCAAAGTGCGCAATGTGCCCGAACTGCGGATGGTCAAGCATTACCATGATCATGAGGCGTATATCCTCGCGCTGAAGAAAGTCATCCAGAACTACTGGGACATGCATGGCCGTCCGGACAAGCTGGTGATGAGTTTTCACGGCGTGCCCAAGCGCACCCTGATGCTGGGCGATCCTTACCATTGCGAATGCCACAAGACCGCGCGCCTGCTGGCGAAGGAGCTGCAGCTGTCGGCCGACGATTATGTCGTCACCTTTCAATCAAGGTTCGGCAAAGCGGAGTGGCTGCAACCGTACACGGCCCCCATGCTGCAGACCCTGGGCAGGGAAGGAAAGCGCCGCGTCGATGTGGTGTGCCCCGGCTTTGTCGGCGACTGCCTTGAGACGCTGGAAGAAATCGCGATGGAAGGCAAGCAGGAATTCATGCATGCCGGCGGCAAGGAATTCCATTACATTCCCTGCCTGAACGAGGATCATGCATGGATCACCGCCATGGCTGAAATCGCCGAGCAGCACCTGATCGGCTGGCCGACCATGCTGACTCCGTCGATGCAGGCGGAGACCCAGGCGGAAGCGGCCGTTTCAAGGCAGCAGGCGCTGCTGCACGGAGCCGAGCGTTAGCGTGCATCAGCGCGCATCAGAGCAGCGGGATCAGCCGCGCTTCGCAGATCCAGGCGGCGGCGAACAGCGAATAGGCGATAACGCCCGCAGATATCAGGGGAAGTTTCATCATTGTCATCCATGGCGGCACCGGAGCCGGGCGCCGGCAAGCTTGCCGCGCGGCGACTGGCCTCTTGAGCAGGGCTGCGACAGCCCTATATCCATCCTAGTACGGCTGGCCGGGATTGAAAGTTGAAATTTCCGATGGCTTGCCATGCTTGGGAAGCGGCGCCAGGACCGCCCGAAAAATTCCTGAGAACATCTTTAAAATCCCCCTTGAAAAAGTAGGGGCAACCCTCATGTATGAATGCAACAAACGCTAAGCCATTGATTGTTGGAGACTTTTTGTGATGCAAGATCAAGAAAAGATGCAGGAACAGACCGAACAGGCAAATCAGGCCACACAGGCTGCCCAAGCCACTCAAACGTCCGACACCCAGGCTCCGGAAGGCACGGCTTCCCCAGCTGCAGCGTCGCCTCAACAGAATGGTTCTCTTGAGGAAAAGCTCGCGGCGACGGAAGCGAAGCTGGCGGAACTGCAGGATGCCTTTCTCCGCGCCAAGGCCGACACGGAAAATATCCGCCGTCGCGCCCAGGAGGATATTGCAAAGGCCCACAAGTTCGCGATCGAGAACTTCGCCGAAGCGCTGGTGCCGGTCAAGGACAGCCTTGAAATGGCGCTCAAGCTCGAAACCCCGGCAGTCGAATCGCTGAAGGAAGGTGTCGAGATGACGCTCAAGCAGCTGTCCGCCGCCTTCGAGCGCAACCGGCTCATCGAAATCAATCCGGTCCCGGGCGAGAAGCTCGACCCGATGAAGCACCAGGCGATCTCCATGGTGCCTGCCGAGCAGGACGCCAACACCATCGTCAGCGTGCTGCAGAAGGGCTACACGATCGCGGATCGTCTGCTGCGCCCGGCGCTGGTCACCGTCGCACAGTAAAAATTGGCTTGAGAGGCGCTTGAAACCGGCGTCTCGTTCCACATATACAACACATTAGAAATCCAGCTTTTTAAAGGAACACTATCATGGGCAAGATCATTGGCATCGACCTCGGCACGACCAACTCCTGCGTCGCCATCATGGAAGGCGGCCAGCCGAAAGTCATTGAAAACTCCGAAGGTTCGCGCACCACGCCTTCCGTGGTCGCTTATCAGGACGATGGTGAAATTCTCGTCGGCGCTCCCGCCAAGCGCCAGGCCGTCACCAACCCGAAAAACACCCTCTACGCCGTCAAGCGCCTGATCGGCCGCAAGTTTGACGAAAAAGAAGTCCAGAAGGACATCAACCTGATGCCGTACCAGATCGTCAAGGCCGACAACGGCGACGCCTGGGTGCAGGTGCGCGACAAGAAGCTCGCCGCACAGCAGGTATCCGCAGAAGTCCTGCGCAAGATGAAGAAGACCGCCGAAGACTATCTCGGCGAGGAAGTCACCGAAGCCGTGATCACCGTGCCGGCTTACTTCAACGACGCGCAGCGCCAGGCGACCAAGGACGCCGGCCGCATCGCCGGCCTGGACGTCAAGCGCATCATCAACGAACCGACCGCGGCTGCACTCGCATTCGGGCTCGACAAGAGCGGCAAGGGCGACCGCAAGATCGCCGTGTATGACCTCGGCGGCGGTACCTTCGACATCTCCATCATCGAGATCGCGGACGTCGACGGCGAAATGCAGTTCGAAGTGCTGTCCACCAACGGCGACACCTTCCTCGGCGGTGAGGACTTCGACCAGCGCATCATCGATTACATCATCGACGAATTCAAGAAGATCAACGGCCTCGACCTGTCGAAGGACGCGATCGCCCTGCAGCGCATCAAGGCATCCGCCGAGCGCGCCAAGATCGAACTGTCGTCTTCGCAGCAGACCGAGATCAACGAGCCGTACATCGCCATGGCCAACGGCGCGCCGGTTCACCTGAACATGAAGGTCACCCGCGCCAAGCTCGAATCGCTGGTCGAGGAACTGATCTCGCGCACCATCGAGCCGTGCCGCATCGCCATCAAGGATGCCGGCGTCAAGGTTTCCGACATCCAGGACGTGATCCTGGTCGGCGGCATGACCCGCATGCCGAAGGTGCAGGAAAAGGTCAAGGAGTTCTTCGGCAAGGATCCGCGCAAGGACGTCAACCCGGACGAAGCTGTTGCCGTGGGCGCCGCGATCCAGGGTTCCGTGCTGTCCGGCGACCGCAAGGACCTGCTGCTGCTCGACGTGACTCCGCTGTCGCTGGGTATTGAAACCCTGGGCGGCGTGATGACCAAGATGATCCAGAAGAACACCACGATCCCGACCAAGTTCAGCCAGGTGTTCTCGACCGCCGACGACAATCAGCCGGCCGTGACCATCAAGGTGTATCAGGGCGAGCGTGAAATCGCCACCGGCAACAAGCTGCTGGGCGAGTTCAACCTGGAAGGCATCCCGCCGGCACCGCGCGGCATTCCGCAGATTGAAGTGACCTTCGACATCGATGCCAACGGCATCCTGCACGTCGGTGCGAAGGACAAGGCTTCCGGCAAGGAAAACAAGATCACCATCAAGGCCAACTCCGGCCTGACCGAGGACGAAATCCAGAAGATGGTGAAGGACGCCGAGCTGTACGCCGACGAGGACAAGAAGCTCAAGGAACTGGCCGATGCCCGCAACCAGGGCGATGCGCTGGTCCACTCGACCAAGAAGGCGGTCTCCGAATACGGCGACAAGCTCGAAGGCGGCGAGAAGGAAAAGATCGAAGCCGCGATCAAGGACCTGGAAGAAGCCCTCAAGGGCAACGACAAGTCCGCGATCGACGACAAGGTCTCCGCGCTCTCGACTGCCGCTCAGAAGCTGGGCGAGAAGATGTATGCCGACGCTCAGGCGCAGCAGGCGGGCGCTGCTGGCGCAGCCGGTGCCGCCGGCGGCGCTTCGGAATCGAAAGCGAAGGAAGAAGACGTTGTCGATGCCGACTTCAAAGAAGTGAAAGACAAATAATCAATGGTCCTCGGCTTGCGCCGTGGTGACCCCGCCGGGCCGAGGATCGTGAAGCGATCCTCGACTCGGCGTTTTTGCTTAAATTCAGGATGCCGACAACATGGCAAAGCGTGATTTTTACGAAATATTAGGCGTAGCGAAGAATGCCTCCGAAGATGAAATCAAGAAGGCATATCGCAAGCTGGCGATGAAATACCACCCGGACCGCAATCCGGACAGCAAGGGCGCTGAAGAAAAGTTCAAGGAGGCCAAGGAGGCCTACGAAATGCTTTCCGACGCGAGCAAGCGTGAAGCCTACGACCGCTACGGCCACGCCGGGGTCGACCCCAACATGGGTGGCGCCGGCGGGCCCGGCGGACCGGGCTTCGGCGGCTTTGGCGACGCATTCGGCGATATCTTCGGCGATATCTTCGGCCAGGGAGCGCGCGGCGGACGCAGCGCCGGACCGCAGGTCTACCGCGGCGCCGATCTGCGCTACAACCTGGAAATCACCCTGGAGCAGGCCGCGCACGGCTATGACACCACAATCCGCGTGCCGTCCTGGGACGAATGCGAGACCTGTCATGGCTCGGGCGCCAAGCCCGGCACTTCGCCGACTACCTGTACCACCTGCGGCGGACAGGGCCAGGTGCGCATGCAGCAGGGCTTCTTCAGCATTCAGCAGACCTGCCCGAAATGCCACGGCACCGGCAAGATCATTCCGACCCCATGCTCGACCTGCAGCGGCGCCGGACGCATCAAGCGCAACAAGACCCTGGAAGTGAAGATCCCGGCCGGTATCGACGACGGCATGCGGATTCGTTCATCGGGCAACGGCGAGCCGGGGATGAATGGCGGCCCGCCGGGCGACCTGTATGTGGAAATCCACATCAAGGCCCATCCGGTATTCCAGCGCGACGGCGACGACCTGCACTGTGAAATCCCGGTGTCGTTCGCCAAGGCTGCACTGGGCGGAGAAGTGGAAGTGCCGACGCTCAACGGCAAGGCATCGTTCACCTTGCCGGAAGGTACGCAGTCAGGCAAGACCTTCCGCCTGCGCGGCAAGGGCATCAAGGGAGTGCGGTCCGGTTATGCCGGCGACCTGTTCTGCCACGTTGTCGTCGAAACGCCGGTCAAGCTCACCGAGCGGCAGAAGGAATTGCTGCAGGAATTCGAGCAGCTCACCAATGCCGGCGGCTCCAAGCACAGCCCGCAAAGCAAATCCTGGAAGGACAAGGTGAAGGAGTTCTTCGAGTAAGCTGCCGGCGCCGGCAGTTGCCAGGCAGTTTTTCAGGCCGCAGATCCTTTGGGACTGCGGCCTTTATTTTTTCTCAAGCACGATGCAATCAGGAAGCCATTTGCCCGGCTATTAGAGTTCCGGCTCTATATTTTCTACGGATAATCGGTTGTTTCCTGCTATCACCGTTTCTTCCCGCTCCTCAAGCAGATTCAGGCAATGGCGCGGACTGGACGGTCGTTACTTACCGGAGACGATAACAATGAAGAAAACCCCCAGGTTCCTCCGCAGATTGGCTCATGTGAGCATTGCCGGCGCATTGGTCTGTACGGCCGCCGCACCCATGGCGCTCGCCGCCGATGTGGGCGGCATCAGGATCGATGAGGTTGTCCGCGTCGGAAACCAGGAGCTCAAGCTCAACGGGGCGGGCATCCGCCACAAGGCGATCTTCAAGGTCTATGTCGCCGCCCTGTACCTCAACGACAGGAAGGCGACAGTGGCCGAGGTACTGAATGCGCCCGGCACCAAACGCGTGACCATCGTGATGCTGCGGGATATCGGCAACGAGGAACTGGCGCGCGGATTCATGAGCGGCATCCAGCAGAACAGCGACAAATCCGAAAAGACCCGCTTCATCGCGCAGTTGCAGAAGTTCGGCGAAATCTTTGCCTCCATCCCGGAATTGAAGAAGGGCGATGTCCTGACCACCGACTGGATTCCCGACAGCGGAACGGTCATCCATGTCAACGGCAAGCGGGTGTCCGATACGCTGCCCGACCCTGCCTTCTACAACGCCTTGCTCAAGATCTGGCTGGGCGACAAGCCAGTGGACCCGAGGCTGAAGCCCGCGATGCTGGGCGAAAAGCCCGAAGAGCCCCAGCGCGGAAACAGCTGAGCGACCGCAAAGCAGCGGCGCTTCAAGCCATTTCCTGCCGCTCGTGCTTTTCCATTCTTGCAACTCTTTCCACCGTTATAATGCGCGTTGGCCGCGGCGGCTTGCCGCGGCGCCGTTCCGGCCAGCCGCCGTTCCCGATCCGGAAATGCGGCGCGGCCGGGCCGTCACTTCATGAAACGGCCAAGCGCTATGAATTCCCCAAAAGACAAAAACCGGTTGCTTGAGCAACTGTTCGAAAGCAATCGTGCCTGGGCTGCCTCGATGGTGGCTGACGACGAAAACTTCTTCAAGACGCTGGCGCGCCAGCAATCCCCCGAATACCTGTGGATCGGCTGTGCCGACAGCCGCGTACCCGCCAACGAGATTGTCGGCCTGCTGCCGGGGGAATTGTTCGTCCACCGCAATATTGCCAATGTGGTGGTGCACAGCGATCTCAATTGCCTGTCGGTGCTGCAGTTCGCGATCGATGTGCTCAAGGTCAAGCACATCATCGTCTGCGGCCACTATGGCTGCTCGGGTGTCCATGCCGCGCTGGCCCGCCGCCGCGTCGGCCTTGCGGACAACTGGCTGCGGCATGTGCAGGACGTGCACCAGAAGCATGAGCGCTATCTCGGCGAAACCCTGCCGCCGAAGGTCAAGCAGGACAGGCTGTGCGAGCTGAACGTGCTGGAACAGGTGGTGAACGTCTGTCAGACAACCGTGGTGCAGGATGCGTGGGAACGCCAGCAGGAACTGACCGTTCACAGCTGGATATATGGCTTGCAGGACGGTTTGCTGCGCGACCTGGGGCTGACCTTGGGCGGTCCCGAGGATCTGGCCGCCAAGATGTCAGGCGTCCTGACGCAGTATGACGAAGCGCCGGAATAGACTCGGCGCCGTTCATCATCCGCTCATCATCCCTTCAGCGGACTGCCGCAGCAAGCGGCGGAACCCCATGGGGCCAGCCGCTGGCGCAGGTTGAAGCGCTCAATAATGCGCTTATTGATGCGCCTGCGTACTTGCCCGGAGATCGTTCAGAAGCAATGCTCGGCGGCGGGAAAGGACTGGTCCTTCACCGCGGCGATATAAGCCCGGATCGCGGCTTCGATGCTGGTCTGCCCATCCATGAAGTTTTTCACAAAGCGCGCCTTGCGCCCGGGGAAAACGCCCAGCATGTCGTGCATGACCAGTACCTGCCCGGAGCAGTCCACGCCCGCGCCGATGCCGATGGTCGGGATGCTCAGCAGGTCGGTGACTTCCTTGCCGAGTGCGCTGGGAATGGCTTCCAGCACGAGGATCGATGCCCCCGCCGCCTGCAGCGCCAGGGCATCGGCCTTCAGTTTCTCCGCGCCTTCGGTCGTCTTGCCCTGCACCTTGAATCCGCCGAGCTGGTGCACCGACTGCGGCGTCAATCCGAGATGCGCGCATACCGGTATCGCACGTTCAGTCAGGAAGCGCACGGTATCGGCCAGCCAGGCGCCGCCTTCGAGCTTGACCATCTGCGCACCCGCTTGCATCAGTTTGACTGCATTGTCGTAAGTCGATTCGGGAGTGGCATAGGTGCCGAACGGCATGTCGGCAATCAGCAGGGCATTCTTGTTGCCGCGCGCGACCGATGCGGTGTGATAGGCGATATCGGCGAGCGTGACGGGCAGGGTGGAGGCATGGCCCTGGCAGACGTTGCCGAGTGAATCGCCGACCAGCAACACATCGACCGCGCAGCGATCCATCAGTGCCGCGAAGCTGGCGTCGTAACAGGTCAGCATCGCGATTTTCTCTCCTGCCGCACGCATGGCCAGCAGCGCCGGTACCGTCACGGCCTTGGTGCGTCCGACTGCTTCACCTTCTTGCAGATATGCTGCCATCATCATTCCCCGAGGTTGAGATATTCCCGTTTGCCGCGCATGGCATCGATGCGGGCGAGCAGTTGGGTGAAGTGCTCATCGCGCCCGACCGGATTGAAATGCTCGGTATTCACGATCAGCAGGGGCGCGGCGTCGTAATGATAAAAGAATCGGCTGTAACTTTCACAAAGGCGTTCCAGGTAGGTATCGGAAATGCCTGCTTCCATCGTGACGCCGCGCTCGCGGATGCGCTCCATCAGCGTTGCCGGCTCTGCCCGCAGGTAGATCACCAGGTCGGGCGCCGGCGCTCGCGGCCGCAGTTGTTCGTATAGCTGCTCGTAGAGTTTCAGCTCGTCCGGGTCCAGCGTCAGGCGGGCGAACAGCGCATCCTTGTCGAGCAGGAAATCCGATATCACCTTGGCGTTGAGCGGATCGGCCTGTTCCTGCTCGCGCAACTGGGCCATGCGCTGGAACAGGAAGGACATCTGGGTTGACAGCGCGAAGCGGGACGGATCGCGGTAAAACTTTTCGAGGAAGGGATTTTCCTGCGGGCGCTCGAGAAGTTTCCGGGCATGCAGCACATCGGCCAGTCTTTGCACGAGCGAAGTCTTGCCCACGCCGATGGGGCCTTCGACGACGATGGTTCGGTAACGGTCCAGGTTCATGTGCGGAAAATAAAGTAAACGGCGCCGACCATGCAGAGCGCGGCCCAGACGTAGTCGAGCTTGAACGGCTGGTTCATGTAGATCATCGCGAACGGCACGAACACGGTCAGGGTGATTGCTTCCTGCATGATCTTCAGCTGCGCGACGCTGAACTCGGTGTAGCCGATGCGGTTGGCCGGCACCTGCAGGAGGTATTCAAACAAGGCGATCGACCAGCTGACCAGCGCGGCGATCCACCAGGGCTTGCTGGCAAGGCTCTTCAGGTGGCCATACCATGCAAACGTCATGAAAATATTGGACAGCACCAGCAGACCGACGGTCTGCAGCGAAACGGGAATCTGCATATTCAAATCTTCCGGATGGCTTGCGCGGAGACGCCGGGAACGAAGGAGTGCGCCGCACCCTTGCCCGGGATGTCGATGAAGGGATCGATCTGCAGCAGGGGAATCAGCACGAAGGCGCGTTCCGTCATGCGCGGGTGCGGCACCGAGAGCGTCTCGCCGGAGATCTGCTCGCGCCCGTACAGCAGCAGGTCGAGGTCGAGGGTGCGGGGCGCATTGCGGTAGAGGCGCTCGCGGCCGAAATCCTGTTCGATCGCCTGCAGCTGCGCCAGCAGCGCCTGTGCGCTCAGGCCGGTGTCGATCCTGGCGACGGCATTGACGTAGTCGTCGCCGCCCGCATCGACAGGCGCGGTGCGAAACAGGCTTGACTGCGCCAGCAGCGAGGAATCAGGCAGCTGCGCCAGCCGGGCAATCGCCTGTTCGACCTGTTCCTGCGCGTTGCCGAGGTTGGCGCCGATGCCGATGTAGCAGTCCTGACGCCGGCCGCTCATTGCGCCGAACCTTCCGCCGGCGTCTCCTTGGCCTTGCCGCGTCCGCGGCGGCGGCGCTTGCGGGCCGCCGTTCCTTCTCCTTCCGACTTCGGCTTGCGTGCCAGCAGGGCTTCGCGTTCCTCGCCGTCGGCGGCCATGAAGGCGGTCCACCATTCGCCGATTTCCTGGTCGATCTCGCCCGAGGCGCAGCGCAGCAGCAGGAAGTCGTAGCCGGCGCGCAGGCGGGGATGCTCCAGCAGCTTGTAGGGCGATTTGCCGACGCGCCGCTCGAAGCGCGGCTGCATGGCCCAGATGTCGCGCATGTCGGTGGCAATGCGCCGCTGCAGGGCCAGCTTTTCGGTCTGGGTATTGAGCACATCGTCGGCGGCGAGATGCAGCGCGGGAATCGGATACTCGCCGGCCGCCTGGTAGGCGGTCCATTTTTCCAGCACCTGGTGCCAGAGCAGGGAGGCGAACAGGAAGCCCGGCGATACCGGCTTGCCTTCGCGGATGCGCTGGTCGGTGCCGGCCAGCGCCAGGGTGACGAATTTCTCGCCCAGCGGCTGTTCCAGCACGACGTCGAGCAGGGGCAGCAGTCCGTGGTGCAGGCCTTCCTTGCGCAGCTGCTGCAGGCAGGCCAGCGCCTGGCCGCTCATGAGCAGCTTGAGCATTTCATCGAAGACCCGGGCCGCCGGCACGTTGTTGATCAGCGGCGCCATCACCTGTATCGGCGCGCGGGTATGCGGATCGATGTCGAAGCCGAGCTTGGCGGCGAACCGAACCACCCGCAGCAGGCGCACCGGGTCTTCCCGGTAGCGCGCTTCCGGCGTGCCGATGATGCGCAGCGTCTTGTTGCGGATGTCGGCGATGCCCTTGTGATAGTCGAGCACCTGGCGGGTGGCCGGATCGTAGTACATCGCATTGATCGTGAAGTCGCGCCGCACGGCGTCTTCATGCTGTTCGCCGAAGGTATTGTCGCGCAGCACCCGGCCATGTTCGTCCTTGGGCGCATTGTCGGCGGAGGTGCCGCGGAAGGTGGTGACCTCGATGATTTCCTGGCCGAACATTACGTGCACGATCTGGAATCGCTTGCCGATGATGAAGGCGCGCCGGAACAGGCGCTTCACCTGTTCCGGCGTGGCATTGGTGGCGACATCGAAATCCTTGGGCTTGACGCCGAGCAGCAGGTCGCGCACGGCGCCGCCGACCACGAAAGCCTTGAAGCCGGCTTCCTGCAGCGTCTGCGTGACACGCACCGCGTTCGGCGACAGGAGTTGCGGATCGATGCCGTGGTCGTTCGGCCCGAGAATGGCCGGCTGGTTGGGGCTTTCGGTTTTATTCTTTACGCCGAGGATGCGCTTGATAAGCTTTTTAATCATTCGAACAGGGACAGGATGGGCCAGCCTTGTGCGCTGGCATGCGCTCTGAGCAAGGCGTTCGGGTTGGTGGCGACGGGATCGGTGACGGCGGACAGCAGCGGAATATCGTTCTGGGAATCGCTGTAGAAATAGCTGCGCGCGAAGCTGGACAGGGTCTTGCCCCGCGCGGCCAGCCAGTCGTTGAGGTGCACGACCTTGCCGGCGCCGGAAGTGGGAATGCCGAGCAGCTTGCCCGTGATCTCGCCTTCCGGCGTTTCCTCCGGCTGGGCGGCGATCAGGTTGCCCACGCCGAGGGCGGCGGCGATCGGCGCGGTGACGAAACGGTTGGTGGCCGTGATGATGACGACTTCATCGCCGGCTTCCTGGTGGCGCCTGACGAGATCCAGCGCGGATTGCCGAATGCCCGGGCGGATCACTTCCGCCATGAACTGCTCGTGCCATGCATCGAGCTGGCTGCGCGGAAAGCCCGCCAGGGTGCCGAGCGCAAATTCCAGGTACTCGACCGGGTCGAGCGTCCCGGCTTCGTATTGGGCATAGAACGCGGCATTGCGCCGGGAGAAGGCTTCGCCGTCCACGGCGCCGATGCGGACGAGGAACTGGCCCCACTCGTAATCGGAGTCCAGCGGTATCAGGGTATGGTCTAGGTCGAAGAGGGCAATATTCATTTATGTTTTGGGTTCACCTTCGAGTTGCAGCAGGCTGCGCAGCAGCGGCAGGGTGATCGGCCGCTGGGTTTCCAGGGAATACTGGTCCAGGGCATCGAGCATTGCCGACAGCGAGCGCATGTCGCGGCGAAAATGGGTGATCAGATAGGGTAACACGCCCGGGGGAAGGGCAATGCCCCGCGCCTGCGCGGCCTGGGTCAGGGCAGCGATCTTTTCCTCGTCGGTCAATCCGTGCACCTGGTACACCAGGCCCCAGCCGAGCCGGGTGCGCAGGTCTTCCCGCAACTCCAGTCCGAGCGGCGGCCTGTTGCCGGCGCTGACCAGCAGCGCGCCGTTTTCCTTGACCTGGTTGAACAGGGCGAAGGCGGCGATCTGGGCTTCCGCCGGCAAGTCATGGCAATCGTCCATCAGATAGAGGTTGATGCTGTTGTCGAAGACATAATCTTCCGTTGAAGCGCCGGCCGGAATGTAGCGGGCATCCGGGGCGACGGCGAGCGAACGCAAGAGATGCGTCTTGCCCGCCGCGGCCTCGCCCCAGAGATAGATGAAACGGTCGTCGGACACGGCGCCGCCCTGCGCGAAACGCCGCAGGCGCTGCACCAGCTCGGCATTGCGGCCGATGACGAAGGAATCCAGGGTTTGCGGCTTTTCCGCACCCAGGTCAAGCAGTAATTGCCTCATGACGGGAGAGAAAAGCTGCCTGAACGGCCGTATTCCTGCTGGGTAAGGAAAGAAAATGGCATGAAACTGGAAGCTTGCACTGATCGGTTTGTTAAAATAGCGGTTTGGTCGCCGCATTCGGTTATCAACCGCCTATTTTACCGCCTCTGTCCCCAATCTAATCATGAGTTCCACTTCCAACGTCTCCCTTTCCTACCGCGATGCCGGTGTTGACATTGACGCGGGCGATGCCCTGGTCGAAGCCATCAAGCCTTTTGCCAAGCGCACCATGCGCGAAGGCGTGCTCGGCGGCATCGGCGGCTTCGGCGCGCTGTTTGAAATCGGCAAGAAATTCAAGGAACCGGTGCTCGTGTCCGGCACCGACGGCGTTGGCACCAAGCTCAAGCTGGCATTCCACCTCAACAAGCATGACACCGTCGGCATCGACCTGGTCGCCATGAGCGTCAACGACATCCTGGTGCAGGGTGCCGAGCCCTTGTTCTTCCTCGACTACTTTGCGTGCGGCAAGCTCGATGTGCCTTCGGCGACCGATGTCATCAAGGGCATCGCGAAGGGCTGCGAGCTGGCGGGCTGCGCGCTGATCGGCGGCGAAACGGCGGAAATGCCGAGCATGTATCCCGACGGCGAATACGACCTGGCCGGCTTTGCGGTCGGCGCCGTCGAAAAATCGCAGATCATCGACGGCAGCAAGATCATGCCGGGCGACGTGGTGCTGGGCCTGGCGTCTTCCGGCGCGCATTCCAACGGCTACTCCCTGGTGCGCAAGATCATCTCGGTGGCCCAGCCCGACCTGAATGCCGATTTCCACGGCCGTCGCCTCGCGGATGTCCTGCTGGAGCCGACGCACATCTACGTCAAGCCCTTGCTGGCGCTGATCCAGACGCTGGAAGTCAAGGGCATGGCCCATATCACCGGCGGCGGCCTGGTGGAAAACGTGCCGCGCGTGCTGCGCGACAACCTCACCGCCGTCCTGCACCGCGATGCCTGGACCATGCCGCCTCTGTTCTCCTGGCTGCAGCAGCACGGCAATGTGGCCGATGATGAAATGCACCGCGTCTTCAACTGCGGCATCGGCATGGTCGTCATCGTGTCGAAGGAAAATGCGGATGCGGCAGTCGCCCAGCTGAAAGCGGCGGGCGAGACAGTGACGCGCATCGGTGAAATCCGTGAACGCAAGGAAGGCGAAGCGCAGACCATCGTCGTCTGAAGCGGGATGCCAAGGAAAAACGGCTGCAGGGTGCATTGCCCTGCAGCCGTTTTTCTTTGGGCGGCTTGTTTGCGGGAAGATCGAAAGCAGCCTGCATTCACCGCGTGCAAAAAAGGCGCCATGGCCAAGTCAGTCGGACTCAATTGCAATAACTCGGTTACATGTTCTGCACAGAATGCAATTGCCGATAATATATTGCTTAAATTGCAAGCCAAGTGGTTCGGCCTCGAATATTGGATTCCGAATACTGGGTTGTGAAAAACTACCCGGATCGTTCTTCTTATTCACGTGGAATCCCTATGTCTCTGCATCCTCATATCAAGCAGGAAGTCCTGAAAAGCCTTCAAAGATACGAAGGGCGTATCAAGCATCTCTATCTGGATTCCGTAGGCAAAGTGACTATTGGTGTTGGCCATCTGGTCTCCGCCAGATCCTCTATGTCGCCGCTGCCGATGTATAAGCTTGGGGCCAACGGTGCAAATGTTGTCGCCAGCACCCAGGAGAAGCAATCCGAATATGAAATGATAATGCGTCAGCCTGTGGGTTATAGCGCGTCATGGTACAAGAAGCACACAAGGCTTTTTATGAAAGACAGTGATATCGACAGATTGTTGAATGAGCACCTGGAAGTGTTCCATATGGAGTTGTGCCGCATTTACAAGAAGAGTAAAGGCTATCCGAATGATTTCGATAAGCTGCCGCACAGCGTTCAGATTGCTTTATTCGACTTGATTTTTAATCTGGGGGCACACGGACTGACGCACAAATTCCCGGTATTGAATGCCTGCCTCATGGCTGGAGACTGGGCGCGCGCTGCTCAACAGTCCCACCGTCCGCAGCTGAGTATGGCGAGGAACCAATATGTCATGCAGTTGTTTCTTTCCGTCGCCAGGGAAGAGGCGGTGCAATGATCGGCTTCCAATGGCGTCTCATACTGGCCCTGACGATATTCTCCCTGACGGTAGCGGCCACAGGACAGGTCAAACCTTCCATTCCGCAGCGCATGTTCAATCAACAAGCGTTTGTCGGGCTTATCAGCGACGTTCCTCCCGCTGTATATGCCACTGCAAAATTGGATTACGAACTGGATGGCGCTGACGGCGTGATGCATTTTTCAAGTTGCCAGGAAATCGAGAATACCGATGGGAAGGCGATCATCGAATCACAATATGGGCTGTTCCGTCTCCTCACAATGAACTGCCTTGCATTGAGGCGCCATACCGAGGGCCTGGACGCGACGCGCAGCTACTTCCCATTGCAGTTGTCGGGTTCGTTCGTGGCAACGCTTCCAGCGACAGTGACGGTAGACATCGGCGGCCAGAATATCGAATCGAAGGCGGAAACTCCCTTGCGGGCCGCTCAAAAGGGCTGGCGCGCTTCCCGCGCCCCGCATGGCGGAATAAAAATAATAACGGAAGGCGATGAGCGGACATATTTAATTATGTCTCGCGCCGACTTTGACCGCGACGGCAATGAGGATTTATTGATTCGAATAGACTGGGCGGCCCGCAATGGATCGGGTAGGGCGTTTGATCTTGTCCAGTTGTCGAAGACCTCGGCAAACGGCCCGATTCTTGTCAGCTGGCGCGCGCATTAGAGCGGTTTCGCCTAGGGTCTGTTCACACTTGATTCGGGAGTGCGAAGGTACCGTAGACGTTGCAGGGCCAGGCACGACGACGCATCGTAGCGGTGCTGCGACAAGGAGGACTTGGCGTCCCCTTGTAACGCCGCCACGCGTCACCGCCAACACGCGTTATGGTGCGAACGCATCTCCCGAATCAAGTGTGAAGTGTGAACAGGCCCTCGACCAGGCCGGTCAAGGTCAAACCGATCCCGACACTGCGGACAGCGAGTGGCGTCAGCCTTTCACCGCCGATCAATGCTGCTGCCGCGACCGGTTCTGCTGGGCCAGGCTCTGGAGCGGGGCGGGGTGCACATCGGTATTGGCGACACTCTGCGGCGGCGGGACGCGCACCGGCTGGTTGCGTACCGCGGTGGTGGACAGCACATTGGCCTGGGCATCCGGCGCCGCATTCCATACCGGGTCGTCGATGCTCTCGAACACCCTCTTCAACTGCTGGCCCCAGGTATCGCGGATCATCTGGAAATACTGATTCTTTTCGTCGATCGTGACGAAGCGCGTGACGGCCAGCGAATCCTTTTCATAGATGAGCAGGTCGAGGGGGAGGCCGACCGAAACATTGGACTTCAGGGTCGAATCCATGGAAATCAGCGCGCATTTGGCCGCTTCGTCGAGGCTGGTCGCGGGCGTGATGACGCGGTCGATGATCGGCTTGCCGTACTTGGCTTCGCCAATCTGGAAATAGGATGCTTCGTTCTGCGCCTCGATGAAATTGCCGGCCGAATAAATCTGGAACAGCCGGCAGCGCTCGCCGTTGATCTGGCCGCCAAGCACCAGGCTGACATTGAAATCGATGCCGAATTCGCGCAGCGACCGCGCATCCCGTTCATAGACGGCCCGCACCGCTTCGCCGACGATCTGCGCCGCTTCATCCATGCTGCTGGCCGTCCAGATGCTCCTGCCGCCGGTCGCCGCCGGATGGCTCAGCATCTGGCGCACTGATTGGGAAATCGACAGGTTGCCGGCGCTCATCAGGACCATCATGCGGTCGCCGGGATTCTCGAACACCGTCATTTTGCGGAAGGTGCTCACCTGGTCGACCCCGGCGTTGGTGCGCGAGTCGGACAGGAACACCAGCCCCGAATCGAGGCGTATGGCGACGCAATAAGTCATGGTTGCAAGCGGGAATGCAAAATCGGGATTTTACAGGATGCCCCTGTGCTTCTGTCCGAATCGGTGCCCCGCGCCACATCTTTTGCCGGCATGCAACAGGATTGTCAATTCATTACGATGTCGACCCTGACATCCAGGGTTTCGGTGCCGCCCCCGCGGCGTACTCCGCGGATGGGCGCCGCGGAATCGTAGTCGCGCCCGATCGCAAGCCGGCACAGCGATGCATCGGCATAGCGCGCATGCGTGATATCGATGCTGCACCAGCCCGCGTAGCCGCTTTCCTCGACCCACACGTCCACCCAGGCGTGGCTTTCCGCATGGCTGGTGTTGCCCGGATCGATGTAGCCCGAGACATAGCGCGCCGGTATGCCTTGCACATGGCAGCAGGCGAGGAAGAGATGGGCATAATCCTGGCATACCCCCCGGCCGAGCTTGAGCGCCTCGGCTCCCGTCGACGTGACCACCGTGGCGCCGCTCTGATAGGTCACCTTGTCGCGGATGGCGTCGGCAAAGGCAAGCAGCTGGCCGCCGTCGGCGCGCTGCGGCAGAAAGCTCCGGGCGAATTCCGCGACGGCCTCGTCGGCTTCGGTCAGCCGTGTCGGCACGGTGAATACCAGCGGCGAAAAACCGGAGGCGTCCGGCAGCCGCCCACGGTCGAGCGGCGCGACATCGACGATGCCTTCCGCGACGATCCGCACCTCGTCGTGCTGTCCCGTGATGGTCAGCATGTGGCAGGGATTGCCGAAGGCGTCGGTGAAGCCATGGCGCCGTCCGGTCGTGGAGATGGACCATGAGCGCACCTGCTGATGGGGCTCGATACGCGGCGACAGGCGCAGCTGCTGGATGGTGTAGCTTTGCGGTGCGGTGTAGTGGTACACCGTTTCGTGGCGGATGGAGAGTGTCATGGTCATGCCGCCAGCGGAACGAGAAAGTCGCGGCTGACACGATTGCCCAGTTCATAGATACGTTCGAGAAACTGGGTCAGGTAATCATGCAGGCCGTCCTTCAGGATTTCATGGATGTCCCCGAACTTCAGCTCGGAATGCAGCCGGCCGGCAAAGCGTTCCGTGTTGGCGGAGACATCGTTGCGCACATGCTGCAGGTTATTGACCACCTCTTCCAGGCAGGCGAGCAGCGAGCGGGGCATGTCGCCGCGCAGCATCAGCAGCTCGGCCACCCGTTCCGGCGTGATGACGTCCCGATACACTTTCCGGTAGATCTCGAATGCCGATACCGAACGCAGAATCGCCGCCCAGTAGTAGAAATCGCGGCGCGATTCTTCCTCGGGTGGTTCACTGGCGTCCGCATTCAGGGCCGTGCCGTGAAACTTCACATCCAGGATGCGCGCGGTGTTGTCGGCGCGTTCAAGGAAGGTGCCGAGGCGGATGAAGTAGAACGCCTCGTCCTTGAGCATGGTGCCGATGGTGACGCCGCGGGACAGATGGGAGCGGTACTTGACCCATTCGAAGAACTGGCTGGGATCGCGTTCGAGAAGACGGCTGCGCAGCTTGTTCTGCAGTTCCAGGTAGGTCGCATTCTGCGTTTCCCACACTTCGGTGGTCAGCGTGCCGCGCACGGCGCGCGCGTTTTCCCGCGCCTGCGTCAGGCACGACACGATGGACGAAGGATTGTCCGGATCTCGCACCATGAAGTCGAGCACATCCCTGGCGGTCAGCAGGCCATACTTGTCATCGAAGGCCTGCATCAATTCGGAAATGCCCAGCATCGCCCGCCAGTTCTGTTCGGCGGCATGCGCGGACTGCGGCATCAGCGCGGTTTGTACATTGACGTCCAGCATGCGGGCGGTATTTTCGGCCCGCTCGGTATAGCGGGCCATCCAGAACAGGTGATCGGCAGTACGGCTCAGCATCTTATTTCTCCAAAACCCAGGTGTCCTTGGTGCCGCCGCCTTGCGACGAATTCACCACCAGCGAGCCTTCCTTGAGCGCCACGCGCGTCAGGCCTCCCTTGACCATGGATATCGTCTTGCCCGACAGGACAAAAGGCCGCAGGTCGATATGGCGGGGCGCCACGCCCGACTCTACATACGTCGGGCATGCCGACAGCGCCAGCGTGGGCTGGGCAATGTAGCCGTCGGGCCTGGCGATGACGCGTTCACGGAAGGCTTCGATTTCCGCCTTGGTCGACGCCGGCCCGACCAGCATGCCATAGCCCCCCGCGCCGTGGACTTCCTTGACCACCAGTTCGGACAGGTGGGCAAGGGTATATTCCAGGTCTTCCTTCTTGCGGCACTGGAAGGTCGGCACATTGTTCAGGATCGGTTCTTCCGACAGGTAGAACCTGATCATCTCGGGCACGAAGGGATAGATGGACTTGTCGTCGGCCACTCCGGTGCCGATCGCATTGGCGAGCGTGACCCGGCCGGCGCGGTAGACGGACAGCAGGCCCGGCACGCCGAGCGAGGAGTCCGGCCGGAATGCCAGCGGATCGAGGAAGTCGTCGTCGATGCGGCGGTAAATCACGTCGACCCGTTTCGGTCCCCGCGTGGTGCGCATGAACACCGCATTGTCATCGACGAACATGTCCTTGCCCTCGACCAGCTCCACGCCCATCTGCTGGGCCAGGAAGGCATGTTCGAAGTAAGCCGAGTTGTACATGCCCGGCGTCATGACCACCACGGTCGGATTGATGACGCCGACCGGCGCCACCGAGCGCAGATTGTCGAGCAGCATGTCGGGATAATGGGCGACCGGGGCGACCTTGTAACGCGAGAACAGCTCGGGGAACAGGCGCATCATCATCTTGCGGTCTTCCAGCATGTAAGACACGCCGGACGGCACCCGCAGATTGTCTTCCAGGACGTAGAACTCGCCTTCGCCGGCGCGCACGATGTCGATGCCGGCGATATGCGCATAGATATCGGAGGCGACGGAAATGCCCTGCATCTCGGGCCGGTATTGCGCGTTCCTGAACAGCTGGTCGGCCGGAATGACACCCGCCTTGACGATGTTCTGGTCATGGTAGATGTCGTGAATGAACATGTTCAGCGCCTTCACCCGCTGCACCAGTCCGGTTTCCAGCGTGTTCCATTCGGCCGCCGGGATGATGCGGGGAATGATGTCGAAGGGAATCAGGCGCTCGGTGCCGGCGTCGTTGCCGTAGACGGCGAAGGTGATGCCCACCCGGCGGAAGATCAGGTCCGCTTCGCCGCGCTTGGCCGCGACGGTATCCGGGGTCTGCTCGTTCAGCCACGCCTTCAGTTCGCGATAGTGTTCCCGCACCTGCGCTGATCCGTCCGAATACATCTCATTGAAAAAATTGGGCATGGCCTGCTCTGTTTGCAAATTCAATTAAGGGAAACAGCTGAAGCTTAGCGCAATGGAGCTGTCCGCTCGCTGCGCTTCGTCATGCTTGATGCCAGAACCGTGCCAGCGGGAATGCCGGCACGGTTTCAGGGCGTGCGGATGTGGTCGACCAGAGCGCTGGTGCGCTGATCCGGTGCCCGTGTCAGCAGGCTGACCAGCGCGATGACGGCGAATCCGGCAGGCACCCCGAAGACGCCCGCGGAGATCGGCGCGATGCCGAACCACTGGTTGGCTGCCGAGCCGCCGAGCGCAGGGTAAGTGCGGACCATGTAATACACGCAGATGGTAAAACCGGTCAGCATGCCGGCGATTGCACCTTGCTGGTTCGCACGTTTCCAGAAAACGCCCAGTACGAGGGCGGGAAAGAGGGCCGATGACGCCAGGGAGAAAGCCGCGCCCACCATCGACAGGATGTCGCCGGGCTTGAGCGAGGCGGCATAGGCTGCCACCAGCGCCACCACCAGCAGCAGCAGCTTGGAGATCGTTACCCGTTTCTGGCTGGACGCCTTCGGATCGACCGTCTTGTAATAGATGTCGTGCGACAGGGCGTTGGAAATGGTCAGCAGCAGGCCGTCGGCCGTTGACAGCGCCGCCGCCAGGCCGCCGGCGGCGATCAGGCCGGAGATGACATAGGGCAGGCCGGCGATTTCCGGCGTGGCAAGCACGACGATGTCGCCATCCATGACGATCTCCGCCAGCTGCACGATGCCGTCGCGGTTCATGTCGGTGATCATGACCAGCGGATTGATCTTGTCAATGCTGGCCCAGTACGACACCCACGCCGGCAGCTTCGAAAAGGAAGTGCCGACGAGCGAGCTGTAGATGTCGTACTTCACCAGCACCGCCAGCGCGGGCACGGTGATGTACAGCAGCATGATGAAGAACAGCGACCAGAATACCGAACGGCGCGCCGCCTTCACCGTGGGCGTTGTATAAAACCGCACGAGAATATGCGGCAGCGCCGCCGTGCCCATCATCAGGCACAGCACCAGGGCAAGGAAATTATTGCGCTTGTTGTCGGAAGCTTCCTTGGTCTTGCCCGGAAACGGCTCTTCATGCGCTACGATGGGTTCCGCCCTGGCCAGGTTGTAGGCGCGCGCCTCCGTCCACTTCCGGCTGGCTTCTGAGGGATCTTTCGGATAATTGGCGAGCGCGCGTCCGGCCGCCTTGATCTCGATGAGCGAGGCGTTGCTGCGCTTGAGATTGTCGACATGCCATTGGGCGTCCTGCAGGCCTTCTTCCCATGACTTGGGCAGGGCCTTGAGTTTTTCCTCGTATTGCCTTGCGCGTTCCAGAAAAATCGTCCGGACCTGCTGTTCTCCCGCATCGAGATTCAGCTCCTTTTCCCTTTCGCTCAGTTTCGCCAGCGCCGAGCCATAGGCCACCTGGGGAATCGGAACGCTGGTATGTTTTGCCGACAGCCAGACCACGGGGATCATGTAGGCGATGATCATGATGATGTACTGCGCCACCTGGGTCCAGGTGATGGCGCGCATGCCACCGAGGAAGGAGCAGACCAGGATGCTGGCCAGGCCGAGGAAGATGCCGACCGAGAAATCGACGCCGGTGAAGCGCGAGGTGATCAGGCCGACGCCGTAGATCTGCGCAACCACGTAGGTGAACGACACCAGCACGGTCGCGATCACGCCAAACACGCGGACCAGGCTGCCGTTGTTGCGGCCGGAATAGCGGACGGCAAGGAAATCGGGAATCGTGTACTGGCCGAACTTGTTGAGATACGGCGCGATCAGCAGGGCGACAAGACAGAAGCCGCCGGTCCAGCCGAGGATATAGGCAAGGCCGTCGAATCCCAGCACGTACAGTCCGCCGGCAAGGCTGATGAAACTGGCCGCCGACATCCAGTCCGCGGCGGTCGCCATGCCGTTGAACAATGGCGGCACGCGGCGGCCGGCGACATAGTATTCGGAGACATCCGAAGTGCGGCTGAGCACGCCGATGCCCGCATACAGCACGATGGTCGAAAACATGAACATGTAGCCGATCCATGCGCGCGGGAAGCCTTCCTTTTCCAGGATCGACAATGCGGCCAGGAAGGCGACAAAGCCCAGTGTGTACCAGCCGTAGTAACGGATCAACCGATGGAAGAATCCGTTATGCGGCATCGCGGATCTCATTTTCCAGCAGCCGGTCGAGCTTGCCCATGCGCCGGACGTAGACGGCAATGATCAGGAGGTAGAGTACGGTCAGGCCCTGTCCCGCCATGTAGAACGAAACCGGCCAGCCGAGGATGGTCAGCGCGGAAAATTCACGGGCGAAAAAGATGAAGACGAAGGTCGTCAGGAACCAGGCAGAGACCAGTACGGCCGTCAGGCGGCGCGTGCGACGCCAGTAAAGTGCGCGTTTGTGAAGGATTTTTTCGGCACTCATCAGCCTATGTCCTCGATGAATTCGGGACGCTGTTCCATGCGCATGGTGACGCGGAACAGACAGCCGGGATGTTTCGGATCATGGGAGTGGGGATTGTTGAAGATATCGACGATGGCGTTATGCTGCTGGGTGATTTCGCGCACGATGGCCAGGCCAAGTCCGCTTCCTTCCACATTGCTGCCGAGAATGCGGTAGAAGCGCTCGAACACATGGGCACGCTCGGCGGGCGGAATGCCGGGACCGGTATCTTCCACTTCCAGGATCGCCTCTTCTTCCGCGGCGTTCGCCCGCACCCGCACGGTGACGCTGCCGCCCGCCGGCGTGTAGCGCAGCGCATTGTCGATCAGGTTGGTCAGCATCTCGCGCAGCATGATGGGATTGCCCCTGACCATGATCGGATGTCCCGGCTGCTCGAAACCGAGATCGATGCGGTGCGCAAAGGATTGCTGCACCCAGTCGTGCACCACGTTGCGCGCCAGTTCCGACAGTTCCACCGGCACGAACGAGCCGGACTCGGGGTTCTGGTTTTCCGCGCGGGCCAGCGACAGCAGCTGGTTGACCAGGCGCGTCGCCGTTTCCGAGCTTTTCGACAATTGTTCCAGCGAGCGATGGATTTCCTCCGGCCGCTCTTCCCGCAAGGCCAGCTCGGACTGCATGCGCATGCCGGCCAGCGGGGTCTTCATCTGATGCGCCGCATCGGCGATGAAGCGCTTTTGCATCTGGATGCTCTGCGACAGCCGTTCCAGCATCTCGTTGAGCGAGCGCACAAGAGGGGAAATTTCCTCCGGCACCTGGCCGGAATCGATCGGGCTCAGGTCGTCGGACCGCCTGGCGCGGATGCGCTGCTGCAATTCTGCCAGCGGCGACAGTCCGCGCGAGAGGGCGAACCAGACCAGCGCCAGGGCGATCGGCAGGATGATGAACTGCGGCAGGATCACCCCCTTGATGATTTCATTGGCCAGAAACGCCCGCTTGTCCAGCGTTTCCGCGACCTGGATCAGGGCGACCATCGGCTCTCTCTTGCCGTTCGGGGGCGTGCGCGTCCGGCGCAAGTCGACGTAGACATACGCGACCCGCACATCCGTGCCGCGCATCGTATCGTTGCGGAACTGGACTGAGCCCGACACCGGCTTTTCCTCGTCGACCGGCAGCGGCAGCTCCCGGTCGCCGTCGATCAGCTCTCCGCCGGGGCCGATGATCTGGAAGAAGATGTTGTCGATATCATCGGCGCGCAGGATATCCCTTGCCGCTCCGGACAGCGGCGCGACGACCTTGCCGTTGACTTCCTTGACCTGCTGCGCCAGGACGATGACGTTGTCGTCGAGCGCGCGGTCGAAGGGATGGTTGGCGATCGATTTCGCGACCAGATACGTAATCGCTATGCTCATCGGCCACAGCAGCAGCAGGGGCACCAGCATCCAGTCGAGAATTTCGCCGAACAGCGAACGCTGGATGCGCTCTTCGGGCTGGGTGGCCACCTGGTCATACAGGTTGGACGATGTCGCGGCAGGACTTTCCTTGCCATCGGCATCTGCATGACGTGCTTCATTCATGGGAAACTTCAGTTGGGCGGCGTGGCGTGATGAGCGGCATCGGAGAATTTTTCCAGGCAGTAGCCCAGTCCGCGAACGGTGGCGATCCGCACGCCGCCAACCTCGATTTTCTTGCGCAGGCGATGCACGTAGACTTCGATGGCGTTGTTGCTGACCTCCTCGCCCCATTCGCACAAATGGTCGACGAGCTGCTCTTTCGACACAAGGCGGCCGGTTCGCTGCAGCAGGACTTCCAGCAGGCCCAGTTCCCTGGCTGACAGGTCGAGCATCTGCTCGTTCATGTAGGCGATGCGGCCAACCTGGTCATAAGACAGGGGCCCATGCTTGATGACGGTAGGTCCGCCCCCCGCGCCGCGCCGCGTCAGTGCGCGCACCCGCGCTTCCAGTTCGGACAGGGCGAAAGGCTTGGCCATGAAATCGTCCGCACCCAGGTCGAGCCCCTTGACGCGCTGCTCGATCGAATCGCCGGCCGTCAGGATGAGCACCGGCAGCCGGGAATTGCGGGCCCGCAGCCGCCGCAGGACTTCAAGACCGGGCATCTTGGGCAGGCCGAGGTCGAGTATCAGCAGGTCGAAATCCTGGGTGGACAGCGCCGAATCGGCTTCCTGTCCATTCTTGACGCAGTCGGTCGCATAACCGGACTGGCGCAGGGAGCGGGTGAGCCCGTCGGCAAGTACACTATCGTCTTCGGCAAGCAGGATGCGCATGGTCAGGACCGGCAATCAGAGTAGGACAAGTCTATTGCTTTTCGTTAATACCATCAAGGCGCTTCAAGGGGCATGTGACGGTACACTGATATTCATAGTAGTCAACTTTGCACCAGATGAAAATCGGTGAAATTTGGTGCTTGCGCCAATCACTGTTTTTTTATACAGTACGTCTTGTGACATTGAAGGCCGCCTCCAGATAAGAGACTCAGCTCATTCAGCTCCATTTGAATACTTAACCGTCGAAAGAATACAGTTATGGACGACAAGAAAACAGCGCAAAACCCGGAAAAGAGCAAGGCACTCGCCGCGGCGCTGGCGCAAATTGAAAAGCAGTTCGGCAAGGGCTCCGTCATGCGCATGGTCGATGGCGCGGTCGCCGAGGAAGTGCAGGTTGTTTCGACGGGTTCTCTCGGTCTGGACATCGCGCTTGGCGTTGGCGGCTTGCCGCGGGGTCGCGTGGTCGAAATCTACGGACCGGAATCTTCCGGCAAAACGACACTGACACTGCAAGCTATTGCAGAAATGCAGAAACTGGGCGGCACCTGCGCCTTTATTGATGCGGAACATGCGCTCGACGTGGTCTACGCTCAGAAACTCGGCGTCAACCTGTCCGAATTGCTCATTTCCCAGCCGGACACGGGTGAGCAGGCGCTGGAAATCTGCGATGCGCTGGTACGCTCGGGCAGCGTTGACCTGGTTGTGGTCGACTCCGTGGCAGCTCTCACACCGCGCGCCGAGATCGAAGGCGATATGGGCGACTCCCTGCCGGGTCTGCAGGCCCGCCTGATGTCCCAGGCACTGCGCAAGCTGACCGGCAGCATCAACCGTACGAATACGCTGGTCATCTTCATTAACCAGATTCGCATGAAGATCGGTGTCATGTTCGGCAATCCGGAAACCACCACCGGCGGCAATGCACTGAAGTTCTATGCATCGGTTCGCCTGGATATCCGCCGTACCGGCTCGATCAAGTCGGGTGACGAAGTGATCGGCAACGAGACCAAGGTCAAGGTTGTCAAGAACAAGGTTGCTCCTCCATTCAGGGAAGCGCATTTCGATATCCTGTATGGCGAAGGCACTTCCCGTGAAGGCGAAATCCTGGACTTGGGCGCCGAAGCCAAGATCGTCGAAAAATCGGGCGCATGGTACAGCTACAACGGCGAACGCATCGGTCAGGGCAAGGACAATGCCCGTACCTACCTGCGCGAGCATCCTGAACTGTCGCGTGAAATCGAAAACAAGGTGCGTGCCTCGCTCGGCGTGCCGGAACTGCCGCCCGCAAGCGCAGGTTCTTCGGTAGCTGCGCAGGCCGCGGAAGAGTAAAACGGACCAGGGCAGAAGCGATCAGGTATTGCTTCTGCCTTTTTCTTCAATGTGGTTACTTCGCGTGAGAGAGCCCGCGCCGCAGTTTGAAGATGCAATGGAGCGCCGAAGCCGATGGAAACCGTCAAAGGTCATGATGTCGGCAAGGTGTTCTTCGATCGTTGTCTGGCTTGAGCGGATCGCGAGCCGCCAGGTCCGGCGATGTTCCAGGGTGTTGCCTGCATTGCAATGACATTCCGGTGACAGTACGACACGACTTGCAGTGCAGCAGACCGGTGCAATCCTCATTCTGATCCATCATGGCAAAGCCTCAATTGAGCCTGAAGGCGCGGGCTCTGAAGTATCTCTCTTCGCGGGAACATAGCCGTCTCGAACTGGGACGCAAGCTGTCCCGTCATGCGCAGGAGGGCGACGATGTGGAAGCGTTGCTCGACTGGCTGGAATCCTCCAAATTCCTTTCCCAATCCCGTTTCTCGGAATCTCTGGTTCACCGCCGCGCCTCGCGTTTCGGCAATTCCCGGATACTATCCGAGCTGCAGAGCCATGGCATCGATGCCGCTGCAATCAGCGAGATCAAGACCAACCTCGTCCAGGACGAAGCCGCCCGTGCAAAAGAAGTCTGGTCGAAGCGTTTTCGCCAGGCGCCTGCCGATGCGGCCGAGCGCGCCAAGCAAATGCGCTTTCTCCAGCAGCGAGGCTTCTCCCACTCCGCCATCCGTGCCGCGATGCGCGCGGCCGAGACCGACGAAGATTGAATCGTTGCGGCGCCGTCCCTGTTCATCCAGGCTGCAAGCTAAGTTATAGATAAAACGAAGCTCACGATATTCGCCCTGTGAATACTATACGTGAGTGCACCGTTAAAGTGCGGTAATTTATTGATAACTGCGGCTAACTTTCATTTCGGAAATTTCAAGTTGGCTATGTAATCCGGACCTGTGCTACACTCTCGGGGTTTTTGCAGCGCCGCATGAGCGGCTGTTGCCGTAGAAACTGCGGCAGCGACACGCAAATGCGGCATATTTTCGCCGCTTCACAGGCATTGGTTGTTATGCCCTTATCTCCGCCGTCATCACGCCGTGCCTTGAGGCACACCCGCGCAATCCATATCGAAGCGTTCGCACGCGATGATGGGCTGTGGGACATCGACGCGCGCATCACCGATACCAAAACCCGTGACAGCAAGCTCGCTTCTGGCGTGCGCCCGGCCGGCGCGCCCATCCACGACCTGTCGCTGCGCCTGACCATCGATCTGCAGCTTAACGTGGTCAACGCCGAAGCCGTATCCGACGCGGTGCCATACCCCGGCTACTGCGACACGATCGGGCCCGACTACAGCAAGCTGGTCGGCCTCAACCTGCTCAAGGGCTTCCGTGACGGCGTCAGGCAGCGCATGGCCGGCATCCAGGGCTGCACCCATCTGACCGAACTCGCGCAAGTCCTCCCGACCGCCGCGGTTCAGGCGTTCGCCGGCGATGTCATTGACACCCGCGACGGCGATCAGGCGGATGATCAGCAACAAAAACCATTTCAACTCGACCGCTGCCATGCCTTGCGCACCGACGGCGGGGCAGTCGCACGATTCTATCCGCGCTGGGCGGTAAAGTCGGAAGCCACAACCGAACCCAGTTAATCCACAAGTTTCATTTTTTACTAAGCGTCTGAAGGGAAGCTCGCATGAAAATCCATGAGTATCAGGGCAAAGAAATCCTCCGTAAGTACGGAGTGACGGTTCCGCGCGGTATCCCGTGCTTTTCCGTAGAAGAAGCGGTCAAGGCGGCCGAAACCCTGGGAGGCCCGGTGTGGGTCGTCAAGGCACAAATCCATGCGGGCGGCCGTGGCAAGGGCGGCGGCGTCAAGGTTGCCAAGTCGCTCGACCAGGTCAAGGAATACGCTGACGCCATCATGGGCATGCAGCTCGTCACGCACCAGACCGGTCCTGACGGCCAGAAGGTGCGCCGCCTGCTGATCGAAGAAGGCGCCGACATCAAGAAGGAGCTGTATGTCTCCATGGTCACCGACCGTGTCAGCCAGCGCGTTGTCCTGATGGCGTCCAGCGAAGGCGGCATGGATATCGAAGAAGTCGCGGAAAAGCATCCTGAACTGATTCACAAGGTCGTGATCGACCCGGCAACCGGCCTGACCGATGCCGATGCGGATTCCATCTCCGCCAAGATCGGCGTGCCGTCCGGCTCCATCGCCGACGCACGCAAGCAGCTGCAGGGCCTCTACAAGGCTTACTGGGAAACCGATTCGTCGCTGGCTGAAATCAACCCGCTGATCCTGACCGGCGACGGCAAGGTCATCGCCCTGGACGCGAAGTTCAACTTCGACTCCAATTCGCTGTTCCGCCAGCCCGAAATCGTCGCCATGCGCGACCTCGACGAAGAAGATCCGGCTGAAGTCGAAGCATCCAAGTTCGACCTCGCCTACATCTCCCTCGACGGCAACATCGGCTGCCTGGTCAACGGCGCCGGCCTGGCCATGGCCACCATGGACACCATCAAGCTGTTCGGCGGCGAGCCGGCCAACTTCCTCGACGTCGGCGGCGGCGCCACAGCCGAGAAGGTCACCGAAGCCTTCAAGATCATGCTGAAGAACCCCGGCCTGAAAGCCATCCTGGTCAACATCTTCGGCGGCATCATGCGCTGCGATGTGATCGCCGAAGGCGTGATCACCGCATCCAAGGCCGTTTCCCTCAAGGTGCCGCTCGTCGTGCGCATGAAGGGCACCAACGAAGACCTGGGCAAGAAGATGCTGGCCGAATCCGGCCTGCCGATCATCTCGGCCGACACCATGGAAGAAGCCGCGCAGAAAGTCGTTGCCGCGGCCAACGGTAAATAATCGAGGGAAGAAATATGTCGATTCTGATCAATAAAGACACCAAAGTCATCACGCAAGGCATCACCGGCAAGACCGGCCAGTTCCACACACGCATGTGCCGCGAATATGCCAACGGCAAGAACGCGTTCGTCGCAGGCGTGAATCCGAAGAAGGCCGGTGAAGATTTCGAAGGCATTCCGATCTTTGCCAACGTCAAGGACGCAAAAGACAAGACCGGCGCCACCGTGTCGGTCATCTACGTGCCGCCGGCAGGCGCGGCAGCCGCCATCTGGGAAGCCGTCGAAGCCGAACTCGACCTGGCCATCTGCATCACCGAAGGCATCCCGGTTCGCGACATGCTCGCACTGAAGGACCGCATGGCCAAGGCCGGCAGCAAGACCCTGCTGCTCGGACCGAACTGCCCGGGCCTGATCACGCCTGACGAAATCAAGATCGGCATCATGCCGGGCCACATCCACAAGAAAGGCCGCATCGGCGTCGTCTCCCGTTCGGGCACGCTGACCTATGAAGCCGTCGGTCAGCTGACCGCGCTCGGCCTGGGCCAGTCTTCCGCAGTCGGTATCGGCGGCGACCCGATCAACGGTCTCAAGCACATCGACGTCATGAAGGCGTTCAATGATGACCCCGAGACCGATGCCGTCATCATGATCGGCGAGATTGGCGGTCCGGATGAAGCCAATGCGGCGCGCTGGATCAAGGACAACATGAAGAAGCCGGTGATCGGCTTCATCGCCGGCGTCACCGCGCCCCCGGGCAAGCGCATGGGCCATGCCGGCGCGCTGATCTCCGGCGGCGACGACACCGCGCAAGCCAAGCTGGACATCATGGAAGAGTGCGGCATCAAGGTCACCAAGAACCCGTCCGAGATGGGCCGTCTGCTGAAAGCGGTACTGTAATCGCGTAACAGGCCATGCGGCGGCCACCGCCGCAGCATCAATGATGGGGAGCATTCGTGCTCCCCATTTTTTATTTCCGCACGCCTGGCACCGCCTTCGCCCTCCGGCACCGCCGCCCGGGCAAAGGGCGGAAGACAGACTGCGGTTCGCAGCATTTCACCTTGCCAGTTTGGAAATGTACGGCCCGCGTGGACGTATAATCTATGTCATGGATCCGAAACCCATTCTCGAATTCGCCGCAAGAACGGATACCGGCATGGTGCGCTCGCATAATGAAGATGCGATCCACGCAAGTCCGGAGCACGCCTTTGCCGTTCTGGCCGACGGCATGGGCGGCTACAACGCCGGCGAAGTCGCCAGCGCGATGGCCGTCGAAGCGGTTCGGTCGCGCCTGCAAGCCGAGCTGCCGAACCTGCCCGCGCGACGCCGGGAACCATTCACGCTCCAGCTGCTGAACGCAGCAATTCACGATGCCAACAAGGCCATCCTCGCTGCCGCCGAATCGGAAAGCCAGTATCGCGGCATGGGCACCACCATTGTTGCCGCAATATTCGACGAAGACAGGCTTGCGCTTGCCCATGTGGGCGACTCCCGCGCCTACCGGCTGCGCCAGGATGAACTGGTCCAGATCACCAGGGACCATTCCCTGGTGCAGGAACAGATTGATGCCGGCCTTGTCGATCCCGCATCGGCAGCTTATGCTTTGCACCGCAATCTGGTGACCCGGGCGGTCGGCGTCGATCCCGAGATGGAGGTCGAGCTGCATCTGCATCCTGTCGAGGAAGGCGATGTGTACCTGCTCTGCTCCGACGGATTGTCCGACATGCTCGACGCCGGCGGCATCACGGGCATCTTGCGGGCACATCCGGATTCGCTGGATGCGGCATGCGAAACGCTGGTTGCGCAAGCCAATGCAATGGGCGGTCACGATAATATTTCAGTCATCCTGATCCGGGTGCAGTCACTTTCTTTACAGCCGGGCGGGGTCCTGAGTCGGGTGCTCAAGTGGATAAGCTGAGCAGGTCCCGACATCGGGCAGCGAGGGGCAACGTGGCAAAAATCATTGTGTCATCAGAAAACGGCGTGTTGCGGGAACATGATCTCGACAAGGAGCGCAGCACCATCGGGCGGGCGCCGCACAACGACCTGGTTCTGGATGATCTGGCCGTCAGCGGCATGCATGCCGCGATTGTGCTTGCCGCCGACGGACCTTATATCGAGGATCTGAACAGCACCAATGGCACCCAGATCAACGGACAGCCTTTCAAGAAGCATTTCCTCCAGCATGACGATGTCGTCACGCTCGCGCACTACCGGCTGCATTTTGTTGCGGAAGGCGGGGTCGGTCCGAGCAAGGAAAGACAGGCGCCGGCCGGCGCGCGGCTATGCATGCTGAATGGGCCCATGTCGGGCAAGGAAATCATGGTCCGGGAAACGCTGACCACCATCGGGCGGCCCGGCGTCGGCGTGGCCGGCCTGGTATGCGAGGCCGGCGGCTATAGGCTGGTGCATGTGGAAGGCAAGATACGGCCCATGATCAACGGCGCATTGATGGACGGCGAAAGCTGGGGAATCTCCGACGGCGATGTGCTGGACATCGCCGGGGTCAAGATGAAGTTTGCCGTGACGGGCTAGACAGCACGCCGGATGATAAGAGCGTCTATCAACATGACGATGGCAAGGCGCCCCGACGAAGACAACAGTACAGACATACGGCAAGGAGGTGCAGCGCGGCAAGCGGCATGTTGATTTTAAGGCGCGACTGCTGCATTCCAGTCGCCCGACTTGCCGCCCCGTTTCTCCAGCACCTGCACGTCGGTGATGCGCATGCCGCGGTCGACCGCCTTGCACATGTCATAAATCGTCAGCAAGCCGATCTGCACTGCCGTCAATGCTTCCATCTCCACGCCGGTCTTGCCGCGGGTTTCCACCTGGGCGGTGCAGAGAATCGATGATGATGCTTCATCGGGTTCGAATTCCACATTCACGCGCGTCAGCGCCAGCGGATGGCAAAGCGGAATCAGGTCGCTGGTTTTCTTCGCGGCCATGATGGCGGCGATCCTCGCTATGCCCAGCACATCGCCTTTCTTGGCCGTCCCGGATAGCACGATGGCAAGCGTTTCCGCCTTCATGCCGATCCTGCCCGTTGCCACCGCCACGCGATGGGTTTCATCCTTGGCGCCGACATCCACCATGTGGGCCTGGCCGCTTGCATCAAAATGCGTCAGGCCGCTGCCGGCAGTTCCGGGAGCCTGCTGCGCCAGCCCTTCCTTCTGTTCTTTTGTGTCCATAGGTAACAAATTTGAATGCGTGGTGCACGGGATTGAGGTCGCGGTATCATAGCACCGTGAAATCGAAAATCTTTTCCCGTCACCGGATGTCGGCCATGGCGCTGTCGGCCGTCATGGCCCTGAGTGTCTTCAGTGCCGCCGTGCAACCACTGCCCGGACATGCGCAGAATCTGCCCAGCCTCGGCGATACCGAGCGCGAATCCCTGTCGCCGCAGATGGAACGCAAGCTTGGCGAGCAGATCATGCGCGACATCCGGCGCGACCGCGACTACCTCGACGACGACCCGGTTCTCGAATACCTCAACAACTTCGGCACCAGCCTCCTGGCCGCGCATCCCGAGGCGCGCGGAGAGGCGGGTTATGATTTCTTCTTCTTCCCGGTACGCGACCCGATGCTCAACGCCTTCGCCTTGCCGGGAGGCTTCATCGGCGTGCATTCCGCGCTGGTCCTTGCCGCGCAGAATGAATCCGAACTGGCTTCGGTGCTGTCACACGAAATCGGCCACGTGTCACAGCGCCACATCGCCCGCATGCTCGGCCGGCAAAAGCAGGATGCGCTCATTCCGCTCGCCGCGGCGCTGCTTGCCGCGCTGGCGGTGCGCGGCAGTCCGGATACTTCCGCCGCCTTGCTGATGGGCGGGCAGGGCATGGCCTTGCAGCGGCAACTGAATTTCAGCCGCGACGCCGAACGCGAGGCCGACCGCATCGGCTTGCAAATCCTGCGCGAGGCCGGGTACGACACATCGGGGATGATTTCCTTCTTTGCAAGGATGCAGAACGCGACGCGCTCGTATTCCGATTCGGCGCCCGCCTATCTGCGCTCGCATCCGATGACCACCGAGCGAATTGCCGACATCCAGGCCCGCACCCGCGACCTGCGCTACAAGCAGCGTGCCGACAGTATCGATTTTCATCTGGCCCGCGCGCGCCTGCGCGTGCTGCAGGATCCGTCCTCGCAAGGCCTGCGGGAAGCAGGGGTCGCCTTCGATAATCAGCTTCAGCAAAAGGCCAGGCTGCCGGTGATGGCCGCCAAGTACGGCCAGGCATTCATTGCCTTGCGGCAGGGCAATGCCGCCAAGGCGCAGACCTTGCTGCAAGAATCCATCGCTGCCGCCAACGGCGCCTCGACACCGGTGCAAAGCCCCATGATCGCGAGCATGGCGATCGACATCAGGCTGGCCGCCAACGATGCTCCCGGAGCAGTGAAGGAAGCCGATGCCGCAAGGATGAAATACCCGGTATCGCGCGGCATCGCCCGGCAATATGCGGATGCCCTGATCCGCAACGGGCGGCATGACGACGCGATCAATTACCTGCGCGACCAGGCCCAGCTGTATCGGCAGGATGCCAAGCTGCAAAACCTGCTGGCGCACGCCTATGCGGCGCAGGGCAAGCAGGCATTGCAGCATCTGGCGCTGGCCGAAGCCTATGCCATCAATGGCAGCATGCCGGCTGCCATTGACCAGCTGGGCATTGCACGGCGCGCGGGCGACGCCTCCTTTTATGATCAGGCTGTGATCGATGCCCGCGAGCGTGAGTTTAAGTCACGCTGGCTCGATGAAATGAAGGAAGGGCAGCGCGAACGCTGAAGCGGTTTGCCGGGCAACGCCCGTGCGGCTTGCAGCCGCAAGCCTAAGCTGTTAATCCACGCCTATTGCAGTGTCAAACGGGCTCAGGCCTTTTTCTCCCCGTCCTGCGGCTGCGGTTCCGCCACGAAACCAAATTTTCCGGCAAGCTGTGCACGCTCGATGAAAGACACCGGCAGACTGCGCCCCCGATACGCGAAGAAAAGCCGTCCTTCTTCGCGCGAGCCCAGCCAGGCCAGCAGCGTGTCGTCATCCGCCGGCGCGCCATCCACCTGCAGTTGAGGCAGACACTGCGCCATGTCGCGATCGTCGATCATGCCGGTCTTGCCTCCGGCCTGGAATACCAGCAAGCCGCTGTCGGTGAGCCATGCGGCATCGAGCGCCGGCCAGGCTTCGCCGGTATGCGTCACCAGGCCCTGTTCCGGATCGGTGCGCACGATGTAAGGCGTTGCTTCGAGATTCACATAGACCCGCTGCGGTCCGTTCTGGAAATACCAGCGGCCGTGTTCATCATGGGCGTAGTTGCGGTTGATGAAGCCGAGCAGGGCAGCATTGGCGATCTTGTCGCCCGGAAGTTTGAGCGCCTGGGCGCGTTCGTCGCGCATGCGCCAGACGCCGCGGGCGTCCAGCCCCAGCCAGCCGTAGCAATGCGGCACGTTCGGCCACTTGGCCATTGCCTGCTTGACGATGTCATCCATGTAGTGTCCTTTCGGTTCAGCCCGATGCCTGAAGAAACGCCGTGATGCGCTGCGGCAGCCAATGCAGCTTGCCCGGCGGCCCGCCGACCGCAAAGCCGACATGGCCGCCTTGCTCCGGGTACTCCAGCGTGACGCAGGCCGCGGCGCTTTGCGGCAGATGCCTCGCCGGCAGGAAAGGATCGTTCCTTGCGTTGAGGACCAGGGTTGGCACGGTAATATCATCTAGGATGTGTCTGGCGCTGGCGCGGTTCCAATAATCGTCGGTGTCGCGATAGCCGTGCAGCGGCGCGGTGACGATATTGTCGAATTCATAGAGATTGCGCGCGCCCAGCATCTTGTCGCGGTCGAACAGGCCGGGAAACTGGTTCAGCTTGTGCAGGCATTTCGGCTTGAGGGTCTGCAGGAAGACGCGGGTGTAAATCATGTTCACGCCCTTCGACAGCGCCGCGCCGCCGCCGGCCAGGTCCAGAGGCGCGGAAATCGCGCAGGCCGCATCGACGAAATCGGCCTCGTGCTGCGATTCTCCAAGCCAGCGCAGCAGCGCATTGCCGCCCAGCGACACGCCGGCCGCATAGAATTTCGCCCCGGCATGTTGCTGGCGGCGGAGCGCATGCAGGCGCCGGATGACCCAGTCGACTTCGCCGGCATCGCCTGAATGGTAGAAGCGCGGCGCATGATTCGGCTCGCCGGAGCAGCCGCGGAAATGCGGCACCGCGCCCCACCAGCCCAATGATTGCAGGTGGGCCATCAGCGACCGCGCATAGTGGCTGTCGGAAGAGCCTTCGAGCCCGTGGAACAGCACGACGAATGGCCGCCCGGGCTGGCCGTCGACGAAATCCACATCGATGAAGTCGCCGTCCGGCGTCTGCCAGCGCTCGCGCCGGTAAACGACGGCCGGTTTGGGAACGCAGGTCGCCGGATAAATGGTCTGCAGGTGGCCGCCCGGCAGCCAGGACGGGGCAAGGTATTTCATTGCCGCGAAGTCTTAATGCAGGAGCGCGGCGACCGAGATATCCGGCGGCGCTTCGCCCGGCACCACGGACGCATGGTGCGTCACCAGGCGCCAGCCGACATGGGTCTTGATATAGACGTTGGTCGCAAGAATGTGGATGTCCTGCTGGCGCGACACGGTACGGTGCACTTCCTCGATGATGTTGTGCACCGAGGTCATCATGTTTTGCGTGATATGCCGCTGTACCGGGCGGATATGCACGCCGCCCTGTTCAAAGATCGATTCCCAGGCCGCGCGGATGGCCGAATGGCCGATCAGGCGGGGAGCGCCGGGATGGATGCAGACGATGTTTTCCTCATCGGCCCAGAGCGCCATGACGGCATCGACATCGGCACGGCTGATGGCCTCATAGAATGCGGCTTCCGTTTCTTCGGGCGTTTCGAGAAATTTGCTGTGTGTGGTGGGCATGGCAGATCTTTGTCCTTTCCGGGCGGAACGATGTCCGACGACCAAGGGACGAACGGTAACGCCGAAGACGGACAGTATAGTGCAATGAAAAGCTGCAGGCAGTGCAGGGAGGGGGGTATTCGGGAAGCGCGGCCGCGGTCCAGGCGGACCTGGATGCAGCCGCTGCGGTTCGGGCTCAGTGCCCCTTGACCACCGCGCCTTCCTTCAGGCGGTACACCGTGCCGCAGTACGGGCACTTGCCGGTGTGGTGATGGTCGAGCGGGATGTACACGCGCGGATGGGATGACCAGATCGGCATTGCCGGATTCGGGCAATAGGCCGGAAGATCGCTGCCGTCGAGCTCGACGTAACTCATGTTCTGCTTTTGTGATTCTTGGCTCATGGATGTAATTGGATTGTGCGAAATGAATTGATCAGACCAGTGTCAGCCAATGCTGGTATTGCGGCGCCTTGCCGGCCACCACGTCGAAGAACAGCGACTGCAGCTTTTCGGTGATCGGGCCGCGCTTGCCGTCGCCGATCTGGCGGTTGTCGAGTTCGCGGATCGGCGTGACTTCGGCGGCGGTGCCGGTGAAGAAGGCTTCGTCGCAGCAGTACATCTCGTCGCGGGTGATGCGCTTTTCGATGACTTCAATGCCCAGGTCGCGCGCCATGGTCAGCACGGCGTCGCGCGTGATGCCGTCGAGGCAGGAGGCGAGATCGGGCGTGTACAGCTTGCCGTTCTTGATGATGAAGACGTTCTCGCCCGAACCCTCGGACACATAGCCTTCGGTATCGAGCAGCAGCGCCTCGTCGTAGCCGTCGGCCAGCGCTTCCTGGTTGGCCAGAATGGAATTGATGTAGTAGCCGCAGGCCTTGGCGCGCACCAGCGAGACATTGACATGATGCCGGGTGAAGGACGAGGTCTTCACGCGGATGCCCTTGGCAATGCCGTCCTCGCCGAGGTAGGCGCCCCACGGCCAGGCGGCGATGGCGACATGAATGGTGTTGCCCTTGGCGGACACGCCGAGCTTTTCCGAGCCGATCCAGACCAGCGGGCGGATATAGCAGGATTCCAGCTTGTTCTCGCGCACCACCTGCAGCTGTGCCTGCATCACGGTTTCCATGTCGAAGGGAATCTTCATCTGGAAGATCTTGGCGGAATTGAACAGGCGCTGGGTATGTTCCTTCAGGCGGAAGATCGCGGTGCCCTTGTCGGTCTTGTAAGCCCTGACGCCCTCGAATACGCCCATTCCATAATGCAGGGTGTGGGTGAGGACGTGGATGGTGGCATCGCGCCAGTCGATGAGTTCGCCGTCTTTCCAGATTTTCCCGTCGCGGTCGGCCATGGACATGTGAGCTCTCCAAAGAATTGTGACAAAACCTCGATTCTAGAGCAGTTTCAGCCCGACTGTACCGTCGATCCCGGTCGTCTTGCCCTCGGCACGGCCTTGCGGCTCCCTGCCGTAGCCACTCAGACCGAGGCTGCTCCGGTCCATCCCGACGAGGGGGAACATTCCTCTGTAGAATGGCGCTTTCGGTATTTTCGTTGCCATCCCACCTCGCGACGGCCTGCGCATGCGGCAAAGGCGGTCGCCATCCATCGAGCATTGCAAGGTCGTCGGCGTTGCACGGTTCGCAAAGCAGGAATATGAGTAAACCACAAGCGAACATCAACCATGCGGCTTCCGCCGATGTGGAGAAGCAGGCATTTCGTGAAGCCGTCAGGGCTTCGGCCGGCACGATGCCCGGCATCTTCGCCTGGGGCATGGTGACCGGCATGGCCATGGTCAAGAGCGGGCTGACCCTGTGGCAGGCGCTGGGCATGACCTTCATCGTCTTTGCCGGCTCGGCCCAGCTGGCGGCGCTGCCGCTGATCGCGGCCGACGTGCCGCTCTGGGTGATTTTCGTGACGGCGCTGGTGGTCAATCTGCGCTTCGTCATCTTCTCCGCGGCGCTGGCCCCGCATTTCGGCCATCTGCCATGGTATCGCCGCCTGTGGCATGCCTATTTCACCGCCGACCTGACCATGGGCATTTTCCCCCTGCGCTTTCCCGGCAATACCGTGCGCGAGACGGCCGGCAAGGTCGGCTACTTCAACGGCATCGCCTATCCGAACTGGCTTGCCTGGCAGGGCGGCTCGGTGCTGGGCATCCTGCTGGCGAGCCAGATCCCGCAGAGCTGGGGCATCGGCTTCGCCGGCACGCTGGCGCTGCTGGCCATCATGATTCCGTTGACGGCCAATCTCGCGGCGCTGGCCGGCGTGGCGGTGGCGGGCGCGACTTCGGTACTGGCATCCGGCCTACCTTACCGGCTCGGGCTGCTGCTTGCCGTCGTTCTCGGCATGGCGGCGGCGATGGCCTTCGACGCGGTCATTGAAAAGAAACGCGCGAAGACAAAGGCGCGGCGGAAGGAGCGGGCATGAGCGACATCGAAATCTGGATGGCCATCGGCCTGCTTCTGCTGGCTACGATCATTACGCGCGGCTCATTCTTCCTGTTCGGCCATGCGGTCCGCCTGCCGCCCAGGGTGCAGCATGCCCTGCGCTATGCCCCGGCCGCCGCGCTCGCGGCGATTGTCATGCCGGACCTGGTAACGATGAACGGCGCCGTGCAGCTGCACTGGATGAACCCCAAGCTGATGGCGGGCCTGGGCGCGACTGTTTTCTTTTTGACCACACGCCACCTGCTCGGCACCATCATCGTCGGCATGGCGCTCTACACTTTGCTCCGCGTCATCATGTGAGCGGAAAACGGTTCCCGGCCGGGAGCGGTGGAGTAGAATAGCGGCTTTTCCATTCTTTCAATAATTGTCTGCCCGCCATGCAATTCAACCGTCTGAGCGACCTCACCGCAAGCAATCAACTTCAAGGCAAACGCGTATTCATCCGCGCCGACCTCAACGTACCGCAGGACGACGCCGGCAACATTACTGAAGATACCCGCATCCGCGCCTCCGTGCCCGCGATCCAGCAGGCGCTGCAGGCCGGCGCGGCCGTGATGGTGACTTCCCACCTCGGCCGTCCGACCGAGGGCGAGTTCAAGCCGGAAGATTCCCTGGCGCCGATCGCCAGACGCCTTTCCGAACTGCTCGGCAAGCCGGTCGAACTGAAGCAGAACTGGGTCGACGGCGTCGATGTCGCGCCGGGCCAGGTCGTGCTGCTGGAAAATTGCCGCGTCAACAAGGGCGAAAAGAAGAACAGCGACGAACTCGCGCAGAAGATGGCCAAGCTCTGCGACGTCTACGTCAATGATGCATTCGGCACCGCGCACCGCGCCGAAGCCACCACCCACGGCATTGCCAAGTTCGCGCCCGTCGCCTGCGCCGGCCCCCTGCTGGCGGCCGAGCTCGATGCGCTGGGCAAGGCGCTCGGCCAGCCCGCGCGTCCGCTGGTGGCCATCGTCGCCGGCTCCAAGGTGTCCACCAAGCTGACCATCCTGAAATCGCTGGCCGACAAGGTCGACAACCTGATCGTCGGCGGCGGCATCGCCAACACCTTCATGCTGGCCTCCGGCCTGAAGATCGGCAAGTCGCTGGTCGAAGCCGATCTGGTCGGTGAAGCCAAGTCCATCATCGACATGCTGGCCAAGCGCGGCGCCTCGGTGCCGATCCCGGTCGACGTGATCTGCGCGAAGGAGTTTTCTCCGACCGCGGCCGCCACCGTCAAGGATGTCAAGGACGTGACCGATGACGACATGATCCTCGACATCGGCCCGAAGACGGCGGCCCAGCTGGCGCAGCAGATTGCCCAGTCCGGCACCATCGTCTGGAACGGTCCGGTCGGCGTGTTCGAATTCGACCAGTTCGCCGAAGGCACCAAGACGCTGGCCACGGCAATTGCCGAATCCAAGGGCTTCTCGATCGCCGGCGGCGGTGACACCTTGGCTGCGATCGCCAAGTACAACATCGCCGACAAGGTCGGCTACATCTCGACCGGCGGCGGAGCCTTCCTCGAATTCCTCGAAGGCAAGACCCTGCCCGCAGTCGACATCCTCTTGCAGCGGGCCAAGTAAGCGAGGACCGGCGCGGCGCACAGGCGCCGCGCGCCGCATCGACTGTTCGGCAGCTGCCGCTCCCTGAAGGTTTTCACATGATCAGAGCTACCAAAATCGTTGCCACCATCGGACCCGCTTCCAGCAGTCCGGAGATCCTGAGCCGCATGATCAAGGCCGGCGTCAATGTGGTGCGCCTCAATTTCTCGCACGGCAAGGCGCAGGACCATATCGACCGCGCCGAAATGATTCGCAGGGTTGCCGCCGAGTGCGGCCGCGAGATCGCCATCATGGCCGACCTGCAGGGACCGAAGATCCGCATCGGCAAGTTCGAGCAGGGAAAGATCTTTCTCGAAAACGGCAGCAAGTTCATTCTCGATGCCGATTGCGAAATCGGCAACCAGGCCCAGGTCGGACTCGACTACAAGGAATTGCCGCGGGACCTGAAGCCTGCCGACGTGCTGCTGCTCAACGACGGCCTGATCGTGCTGGTGGTCGACCGCATCATCGGCAGCGCCATCCATACCACCGTCAGGATCGGCGGCGAGCTGTCCAACAACAAGGGCATCAACCGCCTCGGCGGCGGCCTGTCCGCGCCGGCGCTGACCGCCAAGGACATGGACGACATCAAGACCGCGATGAGCTTCCAGGCCGATTACATCGCCGTGTCCTTTCCCAAGAGCGCCACCGACATGATCATGGCGCGCCAGCTGGCCAACATCGCCGGCGAGGGGAGCCGGCACAAGCCGCAGATGATCGCCAAGATCGAGCGCGCGGAAGCGATTCCCGTGCTGCAGCAGATTCTCGACGCCTCCGACGGCATCATGGTCGCCCGCGGCGACCTGGCGGTCGAGGTTGGCAATGCGGCCGTGCCCGCCTTGCAGAAGCGCATGATCAAGATGGCGCGCGCCTCGAACAAGCTGACCATCACCGCCACGCAGATGATGGAATCGATGATCGTCAACGCGGTGCCGACGCGCGCGGAAGTGTCCGACGTCGCCAACGCGGTGCTCGACGGCACCGACGCCGTGATGACCTCGGCCGAAACCGCCGCCGGCAAGTATCCGGTGGAAACCGTCGAGATCATGGCCGCCGTCTGCCAGGAAGCCGAGAAGTCGGACGCCGTCAAGCTCGACGCCGATTTCCTCAACGCCACATTTACCCGCATCGACCAGTCCATTGCGTACGGTGCGCTGTTTACCGCATATCACTTGCGCGTCAAAGCCATCGCAGCCCTGACCGAATCCGGTTCGACTGCGCTCTGGATGAGCCGCCACAATATCGATATCCCAATCTTCGCGATCACGCCCATCCTCGCGACGCAGCGCAAAGCCGCGCTGTACCGCAATGTCAGCACCTTTGAGCTGGCGCACTCCACCGACAGGGAAGCCGTGCTGAAAGGCGCGCAGGATTTGCTTCTTGCCAAAGGTGTAGTTCAAAAAGGTGACATGATAGTTCTGACCTGGGGAGAACCGATGGGCCAAGTCGGCGGTACCAATGCCCTGAAGATCATGAAGATCGGCGAATACTAATTTCATTGTCTGGAGAACATCATGCCTCTCGTATCCATGCGTCAATTGCTGGACCACGCCGCCGAAAACGGCTACGGTCTGCCCGCATTCAACGTCAACAACCTGGAGCAGGTCACTGCGATCATGGAAGCCGCGAATGAAGTCAACGCGCCGGTGATCATGCAAGCCTCGGCAGGCGCCCGCAAATACGCCGGCGAAGCCTTCCTGCGCCACCTGATCGAAGCCGCGGTCGAAGCCTATCCGCACATTCCCGTCGTCATGCACCAGGATCACGGCCAGTCGCCGGCGGTCTGCATGGCAGCGATCAAGTCCGGCTTCACCTCGGTGATGATGGACGGCTCCCTGATGGAAGACGGCAAGTCGGTCGCCAGCTACGAATACAACGTCGAAGTGTCCCGCAAGGTGGTCGAGTTCTCGCACGCCATCGGCGTCACGGTCGAAGCCGAACTCGGCGTGCTCGGCTCGCTGGAAACTATGAAGGGCGACAAGGAAGACGGCCACGGCGCGGAAGGCACCATGACCCGCGAACAGCTGCTGACCGACGTCAACCAGGCAGCCGACTTCGTTAAGCTGACCCAGTGCGACGCGCTCGCAATCGCCATCGGCACCTCCCACGGCGCCTACAAGTTCTCCCGCAAGCCGACCGGCGACATCCTCGCGATCGACCGCATCAAGGAAATCCACGCCCGCATCCCCAACACCCACCTGGTGATGCACGGTTCGTCTTCGGTACCGCAGGAACTGCTCGCCGAAATCCGCCAATTCGGCGGCGACATGAAGGAAACCTATGGCGTGCCGGTTGAAGAGATTCAGGAAGGCATCAAGCACGGCGTGCGCAAGATCAACATCGACACCGACATCCGCCTGGCGATGACCGGCGCGATCCGCCGTTTCTTCATTGAAAATCCGTCCAAGTTCGATCCGCGCGAATACCTGAAGCCGGCCCGCGAAGCCGCGAAGAAGGTCGTCAAGTCGCGCATGATCGCCTTCGGCTGCGAGGGACAGGCAGCGAAGATCCAGCCGATGTCGCTCGAAAAAATTGCAGAAAAATACAAAAAAGGCGAGTTGTCGCAGATCGTGCAGTAAAATTCGACTCTGGCAATAAACCAACCGGCGGTGTGCAGCGAGCACCCGCCGGTTTAGCTTTTTGAGAACCTTATGAACAGTCTCTACCAATCCACCATCTCGTCGTTGCCTCTCCTGGGCCGCGGCAAAGTACGCGACAACTACGCCGTCGGCGACGACAAGATCCTGATCGTGACCACCGACCGCCTGTCGGCCTTCGATGTCGTGATGAACGAGCCCATTCCCGGCAAGGGCAAGGTGCTCAACCAGATGTCGGATTTCTGGTTCCAGAAACTCGGCGGCATCGTGCCGAATCACCTGACGGGCATCGCGCCGGAATCGGTGGTGCGGGAAGACGAGGCGGACCAGGTGCGCGGCCGCGCGGTGGTGGCCAAGCGCCTCAAGCCCATCCTGGTGGAAGCGGTGGTGCGCGGCTACATCATCGGCTCCGGCTGGAAGGACTACCAGTCCACCGGCGCCATCTGCGGCATCGCCTTGCCGCCGGGCCTGAAGCAGGCCGACAAGCTGGCCGCGCCGATCTTCACGCCGGCCGCCAAGGCCGATCTCGGCGAGCATGACGAGAACATCAGCTTCGAGGACATGGAACAGCGCATCGGCAAGGAACTGGCCGCGAAAATGCGCGATGTCAGCATCCAGCTCTACCAGACCGCCGCCGACTATGCCGCCACCCGCGGCATCATCATCGCCGACACCAAGTTCGAATTCGGCCTCGACGACAACGGCACGCTGCACCTGATGGACGAAGTGCTCACCGCCGATTCCTCCCGCTTCTGGCCTGCCGATTCCTATGCGCCCGGCATGTCGCCGCCGTCGTTCGACAAGCAGTTCGTGCGCGACTACCTGGAAACCCTCAAGGACTGGAACAAGACCGCGCCCGCGCCCGCATTGCCGGCCGACGTGATCGACAAGACCGGCGCGAAATACCGCGAGGCGCTCGAGCGCCTGACCGGGACCACACTGAAGGATTGAGGATCAGATGAGCGCAGCTTCCGCAGCGACGCCGGTAGTCGGCGTCATCATGGGTTCGTCCTCGGACTGGGACGTGATGCAGCACGCGGTGGCGATGCTGAAGGAATTCGGCATCCCGCACGAGGCGAAGGTGATCTCCGCGCACCGCATGCCGGACCAGATGTTCGCCTATGCCGAGTCGGCGCGTTCGCGCGGCTTGCGGGCGATCATTGCCGGCGCCGGCGGCGCGGCGCATCTGCCCGGCATGGTGGCCGCCAAGACCATCGTGCCGGTGCTCGGCGTACCGGTGCCGTCGAAGTATCTGCGCGGCGAGGATTCGCTGCTGTCCATCGTGCAGATGCCCAAGGGCATCCCGGTGTCGACTTTCGCCATCGGCGAGGCCGGCGCGGCCAATGCGGCGCTCACCGCGATCGCGATACTCGCCGCCACCGATGATCAACTGGCCGAGCGCCTGCAGGCATTCCGTGCCCGCCAGACGCAGGCCGCACTCGATATGACTCTCCCGGCATGAGCGACAAGTTTCAACCTTTGCTGCCCTCGGCAACGCCGCCAACCTGGCTGGGTGTGATGGGCGGCGGCCAGCTCGGACGCATGTTCGTGCATGCGGCGCAGATGATGGGATTCAAGGTGGCGGTGCTAGAACCGGCGCGCGATTGTCCGGCAGGCCATGCCGCCGACCATCTCTTGTGCGCCGGCTATGACGACGAAGCGGCGCTGGCCGAGCTGGCGCTGCAATGCAAGGCCGTCACCACGGAATTCGAGAACGTGCCGGCGCAAAGCCTGGCCTTCCTCGCCGACCGCACCTTTGTCGCGCCGTCGGCGGCTTGCGTATCGGTCGCGCAGGACCGCATCGAGGAAAAGCGTTTTTTCACCCAATGCAGCAAGGCGTCCGGCGTATTGCCCGCGCCCTACCAGGTGATCGCGAACGACCAGGACATCGATGCCGTTCCGGATGCGCTGTTTCCCGGCATCCTCAAGACCGTGCGCATGGGCTATGACGGCAAGGGCCAGGTCCGCGTCAGGAGCAAGGATGAAGTGCGCCAGGCCTTCGCCGCAATGAAGGGCGTGACCTGCGTGCTGGAAAAGATGCTGCCGCTGGCCTACGAAGTGTCGGTGCTGACGGCGCGCGGCGCCGACGGCAAGTCGGTGGTTTACCCGATCGCGGAGAACGTCCATCGCGACGGCATCCTGTTCACCACCACCGTGCCGGGTCCCAACGTATCCGCCGAGTCGGCCGCCCGAGCCCAGCACGCGGCGCTGGAAATCATTGCCGCGCTCGGCTATGTCGGCGTGCTGTGCATTGAGTTCTTCGTGCTGCAGGACGGTTCGCTGGTGGTCAATGAAATGGCGCCGCGTCCGCACAACAGCGGCCATTACACCATCGACGCCTGCGTCACCAGCCAGTTCGCGCAGCAGGCGCGGGCGATGGCCATGCTGCCTCTCGGCGACGTGCGCCAGCATTCGCCCGCGGTCATGCTCAACATCCTCGGCGATGTCTGGTTCGACAATGGCAGCGACCAGCCGCGGGAGCCGGCCTGGGATCAGGTATTGGCGTTGCCCGGTGCGAACCTGCACCTGTACGGCAAGGATGATCCGCGCCGCGGCCGCAAGATGGGCCATGTCACCTTTGTCGCGCCCACGCTGGAAGCGGCGCAGGACAGCCTGAACGCGGCTTGCCGCATTCTTGGCATCGCCCTCTGAACAGCACTCCGAGAGACTCCGGTTTTTGTCATGTCCGAACCCGACCAGAACGCCATCGATACCGCCGCCCGTCTTCTCGAGGCGGGCAGACTGGTCGCCTTTCCCACCGAAACCGTCTACGGCCTTGGCGCCGATGCGGAAAACCCGGAGGCGGTAGCCAGCATCTATGCCGCCAAGGGACGTCCTTCCAATCATCCGGTCATCGTGCATCTCGCTCCGGGAGCCGATATCGGCTACTGGGCACAGGCGATTCCCGAGGAGGCGCACAAGCTGATCGTAGCCTTCTGGCCGGGACCGCTGACCCTGATCCTCAAGCGCGCCGGCCATATACCCGACGCGGTATCCGGCGGACAGGATTCGATCGGCCTGCGCTGTCCTTCGCATCCCGTGGCGCAGGCGTTGCTGCATGCCTTCAAGGGCGGCCGGGGCGGCGTCGCTGCGCCATCGGCGAACCGCTTCGGTCACGTCAGTCCGACCACCGCCCAGCATGTGCGGGATGAATTCGGTGCGGCGGATGACGGAGCGCTGGCCTGCGTGCTGGACGGCGGGCAGAGCGATGTCGGCATCGAATCCACAATTGTCGATCTGTCGCGCATGGCCACGCATGGTCCGGTGCTGCTGCGCCCCGGGCATATCGGCGCGGCACAGATTGCCGAGGTCATCGGCATCGAGCCTGGACAGCCTGATGCAGCGGCACCCCGTGCCTCCGGCACGCTGGAAGCGCATTACGCGCCGAGCACGCCGGTTGCGCTGATCGAATCGTCAGACTGTCACCAGACAGTGCAGCAGCTGGAAGGGAAGGGAAAGCGGGTCGCCCTCATCGGCTATGGCGACGCGCTTGGCATTCCGGCGCTGAAGGCGTTTGCCTTGCCAGCTTCTGCCGACGGTTATGCGCATGGCCTGTATGCCGCATTGCGCAGCGCCGATACCGCCGGCGCCGACATCATCCTGGTCGAAGCGCCACCCCGCGAGCCGGCATGGCAGGGCGTCAACGACAGGTTGCGCCGCGCCGCCCACGATTCGAAGGGCGTGCTCGAGCGCTTGCTGGCTCCGGGTTGAATCCGAGTTGAATCCAGGTTGAATCTGAACGGGCTCGCCAGAGCCGCGCACTCGCATCAAGGCTTGGTGGAAGAGAACTTGCCGCCATGAAAAACCAGCGCCGGCTGCGGCGACACATCGCAGCGCTCCACTTCACCCACGAAGATCACATGGTCGCCTTCCGGATAGCGGTTGCGGTTATGGCATTCGAACCAGGCGGAGACACCCTTGAGAATCGGCAGGCCGGTATAGGAAAGATCGAAGTCCACACCTTCGAAACGGTTGTCGATGCGCATGGCGAAGCGCTCCGCCAGCACCGCCTGGTCGCCCGAAAGAATATTGATGACGTAATGCGAGTTGCCGCTGAATACCGGCATGCTGCTTGCGCCCTGCGCCAGGCTCCAGAGCACCAATGGCGGGTCGAGTGAAACGGAATTGAAGGAACTGGCCGTCAAGCCGACGAAGGTGCCGTCAGGCAGCCGTGTCGTGATCACGGTGACACCGGTGGCGAACTGCGACAGGGCCTGCCGGAAATGCGTTGAATCGAAAGCCGGCGGCTCCGCGCCGGGAAAGGAAGTAGACATCGGAAATCCAGGAAATTTTACTCATTATGCCGAAAAAGCCTGGCCCTTGCGGTTGCCTTTGCGCTACCGCCTGCGTACCGGCTTGACCGCGGGCGCGGCAGGCTGCAGAAGATCCTGGAAAATCGTCGGCATCCAGGGCCGGGCCGACAAGCAGGAAACTGAGCGGGAAGCGTGCTTCGCAAGGCAGCCGTGAGGTCTTCCTGATGCTGCTGCGCAATGCCGCAGGATAAAATTCTTTTGAGAAAACATCCGTTCGACGCTGGCTTCCGACATGCCGCTATGCGTCGCCAGTTCCGCATAAGTGATGCCGCGCGCCTTCATTTCGCGGTTCAGGGAATCCTCCAGGGGAATGGCTTGTCGCATGGAAGGACGAAATTGTGAAAGGCGAATTACATTGTGTAATGAACTTGGCGAGACATTCCCACAACGGACGCGGGCATTTGTCGCCATTTATTGGCATCTGTTGCGCCAATACCGATGGAGCGGGCGACAAGTTGATGGCAGTCAATATTCTCGAATAGGCATGACCATGCATTTGCGCTAAAGTCATGACATAACATGTGGAGTTCATCATGACGACGGAAATTGCAACACTCGGCGGCGGTTGCTTCTGGTGTCTGGAAGCGGTCTATCAGGAACTCAAGGGCGTGCAGCATGTGGAGTCCGGCTACACCGGCGGCCATGTGGTGAATCCGACCTACGAACAGGTGTGCGACGGCAATACCGGCCATGCGGAAGTCGTGCGTCTGGAATTCGATCCTGCACAGGTCAGCTATCGTGAAATCCTGGAGATTTTTTTCACGATTCATGATCCGACCACGCTCAACCGGCAGGGCAATGACGTTGGCACGCAATACCGCTCCGTCATCTACTATCACACCCCCGAGCAGCATGAGACAGCCAGGCAGGTAATCGCCTGCATGGCCAGCGTCTGGGATGCGCCCATCGTAACGGAACTCAGCCCGCTGCAGCCGTATTACAAGGCGGAAGACTATCACCAGAATTATTTCCGCCAGCATCCGCTGCAGGGATACTGCGCGTTTGTCGTCGCGCCCAAGGTCACGAAGTTTCGCAAGATATTCACCGACAAGCTGAGAGTGCCGGCATAGGCGGTTCCGTATCCCGATCCTGCAGGTTTGAATGAGGCAATCACTTCATATGCGGATTCACTCCCGGTAAATATAGCGGCGGGACCACGGCAGCGCATCGCTGTGCCTGCCCGCCTTGATGCATGCCACCTGGTATAGCGATATCCAGTCATGGGTGAACGCATACGCGCATCCGGCAAGATAGACGCGCCAGATGCGAAAGCGCCGGTCGTCAACCATGCGGCGCAGGCGCTGTGACTGGCTCTCGAAGTTGTCGGCCCAGATGCCGCAGGTCTTCGCATAATGGCGGCGCAGATTCTCGACGTCGAAAGCTTCCAGGCCGCCTTCCTGCATGGCCTTGAGCACCGTGCCGATGTGCTCCAGTTCTCCGTGCGGGAATACATACTCCTCAATGAACTCGCCGCCGCCATAGGCGGTTTCGCCATTGTCGGGATCGGTGGTGGTGATGCCATGATTCATCGCCATGCCGTCATCCACAAGCAGCGAGTTCAATTTCCTGAAGTACGCCGGCAGATGCCTGGCGCCGACATGTTCGAACATGCCCACGCTGGTGATGCGGTCAAAGCTGCCGCTGACGTCGCGGTAATCCTGCAGCCGTATTTCCACCCGGTCGGAGAGGCCGGCGCGGGCAACACGCTCCCTGGCCAGCTCGCACTGGTTTTCCGACAGCGTCACGCCCACGCAGCGGGCGCCGAATCTTTCCGCTGCGCGCAGCACCAGCGCACCCCATCCGCAGCCGATGTCGAGCAGGGTATGGCCGGGACGGACCCGGATCTTGGCAAGAATGTGGTCGATCTTCTTCAGTTGCGCGGTGCCCAGGTCTTCGTCGCCATGCTCGAAGTAGGCGCAGGAATAGACCATGTTCTCGTCGAGCCAGGCGCGGTAGAAATCGTTGGAGACGTCATAGTGATAGCGGATGGCGTCCTCGTCCCTTTTCCTGGTGTGACGAAACGAGCGTACGACGCGTGCGAATTTCCCGGTCGGTTCCAGAGTGTGCCGTGCGAGCGCATTGGCAACCGAAATAATCTCATTGACCCGGCCCTCGACCTCAATCTTGCCTTCGACATAGGCCCTGCCCAGATTCGAGAGCGACGGCGTGAGCAGATAGCTCAATGCGGACGCATGCGGAACCTTCACGGTGACGCGCGGCGCGGCCGGCCCAAGGTCCAGCCGCTGTCCGTTCCATAACTCCAGCCGCAAGGGCACTGCGGCCTGATGGCGGATATTGTCCGCCCAACTTCCCAGCCTCTTTTCCCAGAACACGATGCCACCTCCGCCAAAAGGATTGATCGAGTCATGCGATATCGGCGGATTCTCCTTGAGGATCAAGCCCGTAGCGCGATCCGCCTTGCCGGCTGCGAAGTGTGGCGCTCTCTACGGCTGCAGCCGTTGCCGTTGCCAGGAACCGTCCTGCTGCAGACGGTACGCAATGCGGTCGTGAAAGCGCGACGGCCGCCCCTGCCAGAATTCTATGTAATCCGGGATCAGCCGATAGCCGCCCCAATGCCGGGGGCGCACCGGCTGCTCGCCGAACTTCTGCTCCACCTCGGCATAATGCCGTTCCATCGCCTCGCGGCTTTCGACGGGACGGCTTTGCGCCGAGGCGATAGCCGCCAGCCGGCTCTTCAGGGGACGGCTTTGGAAATACGCATCGCTTTCGGCGGCAGAGATCTGCTCCACCCGGCCTTCGATGCGTACCTGTCTTTCCAGCTCGATCCAGTAAAAGAGCAATGCCGCATACCGGTTCTGCTGAAGCTCATTTCCCTTGCGGCTTTCGTAATTCGTAAAGAACGTAAAACCGCGCTCGTCCACATCCTTGATCAACAGTATCCGCGACGACGGCCTGCCATTGGCATCAACCGTCGAAACGCTCATGGCATTGGCCTCGGGTACCTCCGCGGCAAGCGCCTCGGCGAACCACTTTGAAAACTGATCTATCGGGTTCGGGAAGACATCCTGCTCGGACAGGCTGGCGCGACTGTAGTCCTTACGTAAATCTGCTATCGACATTGGTTTTCCTATTAATTCGACCCGAAAAATGTTTCATTTTTCGGGTCGCTGATCTCACTCTCTACCTCTGGGAGAGGGCCGGGGTGAGGGGATCCGGCCCAACCTATTTTCGGGCCGGATCCATAAGTAGTATCGGCTGGCGCCGTTTGCAGGCGGCTGCAGCTGGGCGCGACCGGCACATGGGCCGAGGCCGGATGCCGAGGATGCCATTATCGCAAATCGGTAAAGGATCGATGGCGGCGGTGTCTTCCATGCCGGGCCGGATATCCGCGATACCACACAAACAAGATAATCCGCACGGCGAACCGATTCCTTGTTCTCAGTCAATGATTAACTGAAACAGTGCAGAGCTCAGTCAATATGGCTGCCGTCGATCCTGCGCGAGGCGAGCGGCACGCCAGCGCCGATCATGACGCTCATGCTCCAGAACACCGCCTTCAAGCCCAGCGCTGCGCCGGCGCCGCCGAACGCCAGCGGCAAGAGCACCTGGCAGGCATTGCCGATCATCACGCGTACGCCGACGGCTTCCGCGGCGCGGCCCGCGGGAGCGTGCTGATGCAGCAGCGCGAGCATGTTGGGCTGGCTCGATCCCACGGCCAGGCCCAGCATGGCCGAGACAGCCATCAGCGAAAGAGGCCGTCCCATGAATGGAAACAGCGCATAGCAGGCCGCCGCCAGCAGCAGCGCTCCCGTCAGCACCTGCCATTCGCCGTGGCGGCGCGATATCCATGGCATGGCCAGCCGCACGGCAAATGTCGCCGCCGAAAAGCATCCAAGAATCAGGCCGATGGTCGATGCGGAAAAACCGAGCCGGGTGGCATGGATGGGCAGCACGAAGGTGAACAGGTCCCATGCCGAGGAGAGCAGGGTGCCGACAATGTAGATGCGGCGCATCTCGCCTGCGAACACCAGGTCCAGCATGCTGTTTGCCATGTTGGACCTGGCAGGAACGCGCGCCTTGTCGCCATGGCCGCCGAATCCGCCCGCGTATCGGGCGCCGATCACGCCCAGCACCAGCGCAGCCATTCCCGAAACGGCGGACGCGGCAAAGGAAAGGCGATGACTGGCATGGTCGATCAGGAAGCCGGCGAGCACCGGGCCGCAGAAACCCGATACCGAAAAGCCAAGCGCCAGCCAGCTGTAGTTGGAGGCGCGGTTTTCATTGCTGCTGAGCGCGCCAACCGTATGCTGCGCCGCCACCTGTATCACCATGAAGCCGGTGCCGATCAGCATCGTGGCCAGGTAGAGGATGGCAAGTCCGCCGAACAGCGCGGGCAGGGCGCAGCCGATGATGATGCCAAGCGCGGAACCGATCAGGGGGCGGGTGATGCCCGAGCGGTCGACCATGCGCCCGGCCGCTACCGCGAACAGCATCGGAAACAGGGAGAACAGGGCAATCAGGCTGCCGATCGTGAATTCCGAGGCGTGCAGCGACAACGCGTAAAGCGAGGTGGTGATGCGTGCTCCCGCCAGCGCCATATGGGCCGTCAGGGAAAGCAGGATCAATTTGAAAACGGGAGGAGAGAGGAACACTGACAAACAATCAAGGCAGGGACACGACAGGTCAAGAAAAAACATTCTAGAGAAAAATATCCGCGATTGCCTCGCGTTAAAATATCGGGATGAACGCCATTATTCCCTTTCCCCAGCAAGCTGGCCTGAATGACAACGGCAATAGGAGCAGCAACGTTGCCGGCACCGACGACATCGATTTCGATCGCCGTTTCGGCGGCATTGCGCGCCTGTACGGCAAGGCTGCGCTGGCCCGTTTCCGTTCGGCCCATATCTGCGTGATCGGCGTGGGCGGCGTAGGTTCCTGGATTGTCGAAGCGCTGGCGCGCAGCGCCATCGGCCACATCACCATGATCGACCTGGACAACGTTGCCGAGTCCAATGTCAACCGCCAGATCCATGCGCTGACCGATACCATCGGCAAGCCCAAGGTCACGGCACTGGCCGAGCGCATCGTGCAGATCAATCCTTATTGCAAGGTGACCGAGATCGAAGACTTCATCGATCCGGACAACCTGGACGCCATGATCGGCGAGCGCGATTACGACTATGTGATTGATGCGATCGACAGCGTGAAGGCAAAGACGGCGCTGATCGCCTATTGCCGCGCCAAAAGGATCCCATTGATTACCATCGGCGGCGCCGGCGGACAGATCGATCCGACGCGCATCGAAGTGCGCGATCTCTGCCGTACCGAGCAGGAACCCTTGCTGGCGAAGGTGCGCAAGCGTTTGCGGGCCCAGTATGGTTTCCCGCGCGGGACAAAGAACAAGTTCGGGATCGATGCCGTTTTCTCGACCGAACCCTTGCGCTTCCCGGAAACGGAAGAGGCTTGCGAGATCGATGCGGACGGCAAGTCCGGCGTCACCGGCCTCAATTGCGCCGGATTCGGATCCGCCATGGTGGTGACTGCCAGCTTCGGCCTGGTGGCCGCATCGCACGCGTTGCGCAAGCTGGCCGAAGCCGCGGAAAAGGCAGAAGCCGACACATCCGCAAAGCATGAGGAACCGTTGGCCGAGGCAATGGAAACCGAGGACGGCATCGCGGCTTGATGGCATCACTCTCGCCCCGGTAGCGGGCCACGAAAGAAGAGCGGCACTGCCGCTCTTCTTGTTTCTACTGATCCTTGCGTTCAGGCCCTAGAGCGGTTTCACCTTGACCTGCCTGTCGATCCCGGACAGATTGCTGCTGGCACTGCGTTGTGACTCCTTGCCATGGCTGGCCATGTCGCGTCGTCACGCCTTGTTCCAGCAGCAATCTGCCTCGGCCTCAACTAGGCCGGTCAAGGCGAAACCGCTCTAGACCGCAATCCCGCCTTGTGCCGGTTCGCGCAGTGAACGCGATGCAAGGACTTCATATACCGAACCGCCGCTGCCGGTGGTCGATTGCACAAGTGCCACGGTGTCGGCGCGCCAGGCGATGGGCTCGAATACGACATCGGCAGGAAGCGTGGCGTCCCTTGCCAGCGTGATATGGGGTTTGAATTCGCTGTGCCGGTCATAGGTGATGCCCCGTGCATTCAGCGCGGCAAACAATTCCTGCTCCAGCGCCGCTAGTCCCTGGGGTAGTTGATGGGTACCGGCCCATGCGACGCGGTTGCGCGGAAAATACCCGACCTTGTCGATGATGAGGGTGTCGTCTCTCGGCTGCAAATGCGCAAGGATTTCCTTGGCCGTCGTGATCACCGACGCCGGTTGCATGCCGAGAAAGGCCAGTGTCAGATGCAGGTTGCCGTAGGGTATCCAGCGGCCCTGCATCGGCGCCTGCAACTGCATCAACGCAGTCCGCACTTCGTCACCAGGCCACAGCGCGAAAAACAGGCGCAGCTTTTCGTTGGTATTGATGCTCATGTAAGTCCCGTTATCATGGATTGGCCTGATCTGCCTCGGCCTCGACTAGGCCGGTCAGGGTGAATACGCTTCAATAATGTCACTTTCACTTGTTGCCGCGTCTGACGAGCGTCATTTCCGCAAAAGTTGGTGAAACTGCGGAGGGCGCAGCGGTGAACGGCAGGCATTCAATGGCACAGCGTCGCACCCTGGTCGCGAAAACCGTCCTTGTCGACCGGCAGGAATTCCCATTGATAGCCTTTCTCCTTCAGCGTCACCTTCAGCACACCCAGCGAGGTGTTGTCGCTGACCTGGCTGTTCTGTTTACGGAAGCGAAACGGCGTCAGCTGGGCGCCGCCCGTGCCGACCACGAATTGCCTGAGGCCCCGTTGATCGTCGCGCTGACCATCCGCATCCTGGGGGGCGAAACGTTCATAACCATGATCATGTGACGCGAGAACAAGTTCCGCGTTGGCGGCATGCAGAATGCGCCATGCTTCCTGCATGCGCTTGCTGCTGCCATGCCCGCCGGAGCTGTACAGCGGATGGTGCCAGTACGCCAGCGTGCAGGACGCCGGATTGGCGGCAAGATCCCGGCGCAGCCAGTCGAGCTGCTTCCTGTGCTCCTCCGCATTGAGATAGCTATTGAGCGACACCACATGCCAGCTCCCGATCCTGAAGCTGTAGTAGCCGAGCTGGCCTGGACCGGCGGCATCGCCGAAGTAACGGTAATAGCCGACGGCCTGCGGCGTATAGTATTCATGGTTGCCCGGGGCGGGACGGGTGCGCGCCTTGAATTTCCCCCAGGTGGCATCGTAGCAGCCGGTGAATTCTTCCAGGAGTCCAACCGGATAAGTATGGTCGCCGAGCGTCAGCACGGCGGCGTCGGGGTCATCCTTGAGTGCCGCGGAAACGAGAGCTGCCGTTTTTGCGGCGCCGCTGTCTTGCGGACGGTATTGCTTGCAATCCGCGATGTCGCCGGCAGCATAGATGGCGATACCTCTGTCGTTCAGTATCGCGTGTTTCTCCGCTTCTTCGCGCGCATGCTTGTCGCTGAGGCAGCCGCTCAGGCTGCCCATGAGCAGGGACATCGTCAACAAGAGAAAGATGTTGTTCCTATGCGGGCGCAGTGCGGGCAATTTCATGGGGCTCCATTCGGCAAATACGAACTAGTGGTGTGAATAAAAAATCCGTTGAAGGCCAATGTGGCGAAATCCTGACTGGACCAACGAATTTTGACGCGCACCACTGGATTGTTTACAAATGGAATGATAAGTGAACACCGCTCTCCGCATGCCACTGCAGTTATCGGAAATCATGCAGGCGATGGTCGAAAGGGGGCCGCTGCCAAAGGAAGCATCAGGACGAAGCGGAGGAATCGAAGGAAGCGCACAGGAGCCGGCCTGTGCGCATAGTCAGTCCGAAACGGGAAGAGGCCTTCAGAATTCATGCTCCCTGAATGCCCGTTCAGCTCTTTCCCGCGCCGCATTCCAGGCGTCTTCCTCTGTGGGAAATATGCCGGCGGGAATATAGGTTTCGGCAATTTCCGGTTCTCGTGTGAGGCGCACATATACCTGCGCCTCGAAGGTGTCATCCGGCAGTTTGACTGCAAGGATGCGCGCCAGATGGGTTCCGCTTTGCAGCATGCGTCCTTCCTGAGTCTGCGGTGAGGCATCTCGGCGCCCGAGAGCAAGCTCGTCACGCTCCACATCGCGTTGTCCTGCGGATTTCTCTCCGCTGCCGATATCGGCTTCGTCCAGCAAGTGCCTGGTTTCCGGTGCCATTGCCATTGCATTTCTCCTTTGCGATTGCATCCTTGCAGATGGGTTTCATGTCAGGGTTGGGGCAAATTTCCTATGCGTCCCGGTTCATCCGTATGATGAGCTTCCCTTCCGATAGTTCTGGTGCACATGTGCAATGCGCTGATCCGGAATCGCGGCAACACCGCGCCTGCGCCACGAACCATCGTCAAAGGCGTTCGTCTAACCTGCTTTGGAGGCGCACATGAACAATGAAAAGCAAAGCACGGTTGAAGTGGGCAAGGGCGATCGCGAAGTCGTTCGCACCAAGGACAATCCCATCGGCATAGACGACATCGGATTGCCTGCCGGCATACCTCGCGACGAGGTCACGAAGCTTCAGGACATTCAGCCTGATCCTGCGAAGACGCAGGAAAAGTAGCCGGCCAAGCCAGCAAACGAGACGCAGCAATACACAGCAATACGCGACAGGCAGAACCGGCCCCGGAGGCCGGCATGCCGCCGCTACCTATCAAGGAGAAGCCGATGGCAAGCAAGGCGGAATGCGACAAATATGCGGCCCAGCTCGCTCAGCGTTTCGAAGAATATACCCGTTGGGCAGTGGAACACTGGCCGAACAAGGATTTTCCCCTGCTTGCCTCGGACTTCGATGCGTCGCGTCGTGAGCTGAGCGACATTCTCGGCCCCAAGCTCAGTCACGGCGAAGATCCGTCGGATCCCCCAGGAAACTCCGACGCGGGCCAGTACCGCGACGTCACGCCCATGCCGTGGCCATGACTGCAGCTCGGTGGCGAACCCGCCCCTGACATTTGATTCATCCCTTCCGGCGGTTTGCCGCACAGGCAGATGCGCGGGCGTGCATGCGACCCTGCCGACGATGATCAAGCCCAGCATGAAAATTCCTTGAGGCGACACAAGCCGGAGCCCGTCTGGTCGGGGCTTAATGTTAGTAATTTAATCACATCAAGAGGAAATCATGACTCCGGCCGACATCATGAAAATCATCAGGACCTACGAGGCCAGCAGCGATACCTCATGGACGACCATGGTGCGCGAGCATGCCAAATCTCTTGCTTCCGTGTCAGACCGGTTAAGTCCTCAGGAAATGGAAAAGCTGGTGGAAATTGCCGCCGCGTCCTATCACAAGGCCAAGAACGAATATCAGGCCAGCGTTGAATATGATTTGCTGATCCTGCGTCTGAATGCGCAGATGGAAAAGCGGCAGCAATCGAAATAGGTCGCGCAAATGTTGAAGCGCCGAGGGCAGGGATGTTAAGTCTCCTTGCGGGGCAGCATATGAGGCGTCATGGCGCCTCATCTTCTCATCAAGACCGGCGTCTCACTAGTCGCATTGGTTGCACTGTTCAGGCATTGCCAAAAAAAATCCCGCGAACGAGTGACACTTGTCGATCGCGGGCGAACCCCCATTACAGGGAGGAGACGGGAACACCCGGAGGATGCAAGTGCATCTAACGGGCGTGTTTATTTTCACGTCAACGCGGGGGAGTAGTAAGAACTGATGAGGATTGTTGAGTTACGCGCTTCTGCTTCCCAGCGCGAGAAACAGCACAGGGCCTGACAAGCGACGCATTGCACCTGCTGCGGCTGCCGCAGTTCACCTGATCGCTCACGGAAGCGTTGATCGCATGGGGAAACCGAAGGCTCTCGCTGATTTGCGCTTTTCGAACGATAGCGCCGCATTCACATTCACTGCTCCAGCTTGTGTTTGGCAGGCTGCTGTTCGGTCCCGGACTGGATCCGCACCTGCGGTGCTCGGCGTACCTCCGTACGCGTGCGCTTTCGCTCCTCAATGCAAGGCCGCTACGAACCGCTCGCGACGCTTCTCGAACACTGCCTAGCAGAATAGCAAGGCAAGCATGGCGGCATCATCAGCCAGCACGCCCGACAGCGTGACTGACCACATTAGGAACTGTGCCTTGAGGGTTTGGTAAGGCTCATTGAGCATTACGGCATCTCTATAAGTAATTAATCCTGGAACAGCAGGATCGCCGCGCACACGCCGCTGACGCCCACCAGGATCTTTGTCAATCCGCTTACCTGTTCAGTGGCTTCAGCCAGGAGGCGCCGACGTGGAATCTGGGGAGGCGTTAATGGGAAACCGCAATGCGGGCACGACGCGTTCATCGCAGCTGTCTTCTTCTTGCAATCGGGGCAGTTAGTTTTGGGCATGACAAAATTTTAATTTTTAATAACGTATTAGAACCTGAAACATGCGAGGAAGAACAGTACTCCAGCGCAAACTTGCTGTACTTTTCGTGGTTCTCTTCCGGGAAAATGCGCCGCCGGATCATGAAGCTTCCATAAAATACGTCAGTGCTGTAAGTCGCGTTGTTACATTGCGTAACGCTGATAGAGCGGCCCGCGGGTGGTTGTTACATTAATCATGTAGTAGCTGTTCATCCATCTATGTTCGGGAATCCAAGGGTTGTCATGAAACGCATAATCGCTTGCATCGTGCCCGGTATGCTGCTTTCGGGTTGCATTGCCGTTCCAATCGATGAACCCTATCCAGTGCATTCTTCCGTCCAGATCTACAGCAACCCATATCCGGTCTATCAAGTTCCTTACCCGGTCTATGGTCCTCCCGTCCATCGCGGTCCCCCTGTCTACGGTTACCGGGACTGGCGCCGTGAAGCACATCCCGCATATCGGGGAGATGGACGCATCCCTCATCATCATCACGGTCCGCATGCGGAAAACCGATCGTCGGCGCCGGCGCCCCATGTTCATCCGCAGCCGCATGGTGAAGCCCCTCCCGGACGTGGCCGCGGCTCGGCGGCGGGTCCGGGTGCTCCAGGCTACAGATCATCCATGCGTGAAAGCCATGGCGGCAGAGGCGCGCCACCGCAGTAAGCCGGCATGACTCGGCATAAGCCGGAAAGCATCCGTCAAGCGTGAACAGATTGACACCCCCGGTTTGGGATCAGGGCTTTCGGCCCAATGACTCAAGATCTTCGCATGCGGCATTTGTAGCGACGAGCCTTCTGCTAAGGACTGGGCTTCATGCGCATCTTTCCGCCATCCCGTTCGGACCGTATTTTCCATTGTGGCAGCCGATGGGCTTATGTATGTATGAATTCATACATACATTTTCCGAGCGTTCACTTAATCTCCCTTACTCATGCATCCACTTCATGCACTCCTGATCAGGTAATGAACCGTAAGACTCTCGCCATCCTTGTCGCAGACCCGGACAAACTCACATCCGATACCATTGGCCAAATGCTGAAAGCGCGCGGGCATGCCGTAACAGTGGTCACGGACATCGTGTCCGGCCTGAAGGTCATCGACATGGTGTTGTTCGATGCTCTCGTGGTTCCGGTCGACAAGCATCATTCGATGATGGATCTGTCCTTTATCGATGCCGCGAAGAAGAAGCAGCCCGACATTAAAGTGCTCGGCATCAGCGGCGACATCAATGAACCAACATCCATTTCAACGGCGGCGATTGACGGTTTCCTGCGCAAGCCCTTTACGCTTGATCAGCTGGATGACAAGCTTTGCCGGACCGCTGCCGACCGTTCGGCAGCCGCCTAGATCTCGGAATTGCATGACGGCGTTTGCCGAGCCGGGAGCGGATTGCCAATGAATGTACGGTCGTTCCGACCTGTCTTGGGCGCATGACAGGTTGTTCGTCGCTGGTGTTGTCCGCCACATGGAAATCCTCTCGCTTGATTCCCAAGGCAAACCGATGCTTCCGTACACCCACCCGCAACGTGCTCTGGCCATCGATGCCCATGCCCGCATTGCCTTTACCTGGATGTACCGCAATGAAACCAAGGAAAATGCCATCAACTTCCTGCGCAAGGCCCATGCCTGGTTTGGCTCGCTGGGCGGCGTCCCAAGGCGATCCTGACCGACAATGGCTCGGCCTTCCACTCAAAAGCCTTCGGCGCAGCCATGCGCGGCCTCGCCCTCAAGTCGCGCTTCACCCGGCCGTACCGACCCCAGACCAACGGCAAGGCCGAGCGCTTCATTCAGTCTGCACTGCGCGAATGAGCATACGGCCTTGTCTACCCGCAGTCCAATGAGCGCATCGCCATGCTGGAGCGTTGGCAGCACCACAACAACTGGCACCGCCCTCACCAGGGTATTGGCGGTGTGGCTCCCATGACCAGGCTGGTTGCTAATGGAAATAACCTATTGCAAGTTCACATTTGATGAGTCGGGTCTGGTACGTTCAGACTTTGGTGCCTATTTGTTTTAACTGCAGTCACCTGGCGGCACCAACCCGACTGCTCGGTTTGCAGGGCGGCAGAAGCCATCCCTGCGAGTTCGTTCAATTAATTATTGAAGAGGCCGGTCTTTTGGGTAACGTTGGACTCGCTCATCGAAAAGCGCTTAACAACATTGCTCTGGTCGAACAAGACCACGAGTTCTTTCTTCTTTCCGCTGGCACTACCGCCAAAGAGATTTACGATTGGGACGTAGCTAATCGCGTCAGCGGAAACATTCGTAAATTCATAGTTCCAGATTTCCAGACCACCGTCAGTGAAGCTGGTTTTGACAGGTGAGCCAAACATGGCGCGCACGTCGTTCTTCGTGGACTTGCCCTCAACAATCTTTTGTTGAACGGAAGTTTCGGACTCTGTACGCAATGTCTCATTGCCCATACTGGCACAGCCGGAGACGAGAAGCACTGCGGCAATAGCGAACGTAGTGAATAACGGCTTTTTCAAAGTAGGCCCTTGTCAAAAAAATTTGATAAAAGGCAACAGATTCTACATGCAGCAAGTTGTCGACTATCCCATGAATATGGTGTTGTCGATCTTTGAGCCATAAAACAAAAAGCCCGCATACGCGGGCTGGTTTGTGTATTGAGCTAAGGCAATATCGGGCAATTGTCCCGTTTGTGTCCCATCGCTTTCTCACTCTCTCTGTAATCTATTGATAGGAAGTGGGAAAGTTGGTCCCGCCGACAGGAATCGAACCTGTATCTAGCGCTTAGGAGGCACTCGTTCTATCCATTGAACTACGGCGAGACACGCGGGTGTTGACGCAATGAACTTGCGTCAACACCCGAGATTATAGCCGAGACCGGGAGAGAAATACCTCTCATTGTTTTGCAATCGGTACAATGCATGTTTCATCCTTCCGTTTCCTAGGGAACGGCCGTAGTTCCCCCGCATAAGCACTTTTCATATGGCAGTCATTTCTCTTACTGATGCTCAACTTGCGTTCGGGCATGTTGCATTGCTTGATCACGCCGAGTTTTCTCTTGAAGCCGGCGAGCGCGTCGGCTTGATTGGCCGGAACGGTACCGGCAAGTCTTCGCTTCTGAAGATCATTGCCGGCATGTCCAGGCTGGACGACGGACTGCTCGTGATGCAGCAGGGCATCAAAATCGCCTATGTGCAGCAGGAACCGCAGTTCGCTCAGGAGATGAGCGTTTTCGATGCGGTAGCCAGTGGCCTGGGTGAACTGCCCGCACTGCTCAATGAATATAACGAAATTTCAGGCCAATTCGGCGGCGACAATGATGATGCCCTGATGGACCGCATGCATGCCATCCAGGTAAAGCTTGATGCAGCGGACGCCTGGAGCCTGGGCAATCGCGTGGAGACGGTCCTGGCCCGCCTGAGCCTGAACAAGGATGCGATCATGGGCACCTTGTCGGGCGGTACGCAAAAGCGTGTCGCCCTCGCCCAGGCGCTGGTCGGCATGCCGGATGTGCTCCTGCTCGACGAGCCGACCAACCACCTGGATTTCACTTCCATTCTTTGGCTGGAATCACTGCTGCGCGACTTCAAGGGCAGCATCCTGTTCATCACCCACGACCGGTCGTTCCTGGATAATGTCGCGACCCGCATTATCGAACTCGACCGCGGAAGGCTCCTGTCCTTCCCGGGGAATTTCAGCGCCTATCAGACGCGCAAGGCGGAACAGCTGGAAATCGAGGCAATCGAAAACGCCAAGTTCGACAAATTCCTGGCGCAGGAAGAGGTCTGGATCCGCAAGGGCGTGGAAGCGCGGCGCACGCGGAACGAAGGCAGGGTCAAGCGGCTGGAGGATCTGCGCCGCACCCGCAGCGCGCGGCGCGAGCAGCAGGGCCAGGTGAAGCTGGATGTGTCGGCGGGAGAGCGCTCCGGCAAGATCGTCGCGGAGCTGGTCGATATCAGCAAGCGCTATGGCGACAAGTCCATCGTGCAGGACTTCAATGCCATCATCATGCGCGGCGACAAGGTAGGCCTGATCGGCCCGAACGGCGCGGGCAAGACCACGATGCTGAAGCTTATTCTTGGCGAGGAGCAGCCGGACAGCGGTACGGTCAAGCAGGGCGCGCGCCTGCAGGTGGCTTATTTCGACCAGATGCGGGCCCAGCTCAACGAAGAGGCCAGCCTGGCGGAGACGATTGCCCCCGGCAGCGACTGGGTCGAAATCAATGGCCAGCGCAAGCATGTGATGACCTATCTGGGCGATTTCCTGTTTGCCCCCGAGCGTGCCCGCTCGCCTGTGAAATCCCTGTCCGGCGGCGAGCGCAACCGCTTGCTGCTCGCTCGCCTTTTCGCCAAGCCGGCCAATGTGCTGGTGCTTGACGAGCCGACCAACGACCTCGATATCGATACCCTCGAACTGCTGGAAGAACTTCTCGAGGAATACAGCGGAACGGTTTTCCTGGTCAGCCACGACCGCATGTTTCTTGACAATGTCGTGACCCAGGTGATTGTTGCCGAAGGCGACGGATTTTGGCGGGAATATGTCGGCGGTTATACCGACTGGGAAAGGGTGCGCTCGGCGGCTGGCGCGAAACCGGCTGTCAAGCCTGTGGCCAAGGCGGAAAGCAAGGCGGTCCCCAAGGATGGCGGCGCAACTGCAACCGCTGCAACCGCAAACAAGGCAAAGAAGCTAAGCTACAAGGAGCAGCGCGAACTGGAAACATTGCCGGATCTGATTGCCAAGCTCGAAGCGGAACAGAAAACGATTTCGGAGCAGCTTGCCGATCCCGAGCTGTATCGTCAGAAGCCGGACGAAGTGCAGCGACTCAATCAGCGTTTCGCGGAAATCGACGAGAAATTGCTTGAGAGCCTGGAGAAATGGGAAGCGATCGAAGCCAAGGCCAAAGGCTGAAAATGGCCCGAGGCTTACGATGGCTTGTTCGCCCAAGCTGCGTTTGCCTGGCTGCTGTTCGGTCCGGGTCCGCGCCTGCGGTGCTCGGCATGCTACCCGTACGCGTGCGCTCCCGCTCCTGAGCGCAACGCCGCTCCGAACCGCTCGCGACGCTCTAGCAAACACAGCCTAGTTGAGGCGCCTGCTTGCCTCTCGCAGTTTTGGGAGCTTGCTGCGCAAGGTCTCGGCGTCGGGGGCATAGGGACGTTCGGCCAGATAAGCTTCGAGGTCGTCCAGCGCGGCTTGCGGACATTCCAGATTGGCATAGGCCAGGCCGCGGTCACGGCGCTCCGTGATCTCGTCCGGGAGCAGGATGAGCAGGCGCTGCTGTACGCCGAGCAGGCGTTGCCAGTGCATGTGTTCGAAAAATAATGATTTCAGATTGCGCAGCATCCGTACCAGGATTTCACGCGGGTGGGCGGCATGCAGATAGTAGGACAGCGGAATGGCGCCAGGATAACTCTGGTGCTCGAAGTACGGTTCCAGCCTTTCTTCCAGCTCCTCGCGCGAAAGGCTGGCGCCATTGAAGGGATCAAGCACGATGTCTCCGGACTGCACCGACAGTTTCATCAGGAAATGGCCAGGGAAGGAGATGCCCCTTACATTAAGCCCGATCTGCTGGGCAAGCTCCATGTAAAGCACCGCCAGTGAAATCGGAATGCCGCGGCGTGAACGAATGACTTTGTGCAGGTAGCTGTTGTCCGGATCGTAGTAATCGTTTACGTTTCCCGCAAAACCAAGTTCCCGGTAAAAGAAATGATTGAGCAGTCGGAGTTTCTGCACGCTGGAGGCATCCGGAGCAAGCCGGCGCTGCAGACGGGCCGCAAGAATGTCGACTTCCACCTGGGTGGCGGCCAGATCGAGTTGCGGTTCCACATCCTGTGCAATGGCCAAGGCGGCCTCGAACAACGGGATGGAGTCGTCTTGCTGTACTAGCGAGGCAAAATATTCTAGAGATTGGATTTCCATACATGACCATCATAAACCATGCGGCAGCCATTGAAAGGGCGGGATGGAAATCCGGCCAGGTCAACGGCTCACGCGCTTGAAGTCGCGGAAGCGGAAACCCATCGCAAGCAATGATCCGAAGTAGGTGATCGCGCAAGCAAGCATCACCAATGCAAGGGCACCAACCCGATGCAAAGGGCGGGACTGGAGTCCTATCCAGTCAAAATTGCCGGCTGTCCATAATGCAACCGCCGCAAGCAAGGCCAGCGCTCCGCATATCCGGATGAAAAACAGGCCCCAGCCATCAAGCGGAACGTAGATGTTGCGGCGCCGCAATCCGATGTAGAGGAATATGGCATTCAGGCATGCGCCGATACCGACCGACAAGGCAAGTCCGGCATGCTTGAAATAGGGGACGAAAACGAAATTCATCACTTGCGTTGCAATCAATACGACTACAGCAATTTTTACCGGCGTGCGGATATCCTGTTTTGCATAGAAGCCGGGGGCGAGAATCTTCACCACGATCAGGCCGATCAAGCCGACGCCATACGCGATCAATGCCTGGCCGGTCATCCTCACGGATACCTCATCAAATTTCCCATAGTGAAACAGAGTGGTCGTCAGCGCTTCGGACAGGGTGGCAAGCCCGACCGCCGAAGGCAGCGCGAGGAGAAAGGTCAGTCTCAATCCCCAGTCCAGCAGCGAAGAGTATTCCCCGGCATCCTTGTCGGCATGCGCTTTCGAAAGACTGGGCAGCAGAATCGTGCCCAAGGCCACGCCCAGCAATGCGGTGGGAAACTCCATCAGGCGATCGGCATAGGTCAGCCATGACACACTGCCACTGGCAAGGCGCGAAGCAATATTGGTGTTGATGATGATGCTGATCTGGGCGACCGACACCGCGACAATCGCCGGCACCATCTGGCGCAGCACCCGCCGCACTCCCTGGTCCTGCAATGCCGCTTTCAGCCCGAAGCCAATCCGTGGAAGCATGCCGATCTTGAGCAGGGCCGGAATTTGTATGCCGACCTGCAACAGTCCGCCGGCCACCACGGCAAAGGCGAGGGCGTAGACGGGTTGTTCCATGTGCGGCGCCACGAACAGGGATGCCACGATGAATGACAGGTTCAGCAGGACAGGCGTCACCGCGGGAATGCGGAACTGGCGCCAGGTATTCAATATGCCTCCGGCCAGGGCAACGAATGCCATGAATCCGATATAGGGAAACATGATGCGCGTCATTACCACGGCTGAAGAGAAGGCCGACGGGTCGGCCTTGAGTCCGGTGGCAATGAAATAGACAACGACCGGCGCTGCCGCAATGCCGAGAAGGCAAGTAAGTACCAGCGCCCAGATCAGGACAGTCGCGACATGGTCAGCCAGATCCTTGGTGGCCGCTTCGCCTTTCTGATTTTTGTACTCCGCAAGAATCGGCACGAACGCTTGCGAAAACGCGCCTTCGGCAAACAGGCGGCGCAGGAGGTTGGGAATGCGAAAAGCGACATTGAAGGCATCCGTGTATGCGGATGCGCCAAAAGCTCGCGCGAACAGCAATTCGCGCAATAGCCCCGTCACGCGGGACAGCATGGTCATGCCGGAAACAGTGGCAAGCGTCTTGAGAAGATTCATGGGGCGCAATTATAGCCGCTGCATCCATGCGTCAATTTAGCCGAACGACCCCGGCGGAAAGAGGAAATAATCCTGATTGATCTATCCCTGAAAATTGCGTTATAATCCGCAGCTTTACAGAATTCTGTCTCGCAATCTGCGAACGCAGTCCGATTTCGATTTAGGAAATAATAAATGGCAAATACCGCACAGGCGCGCAAGCGTGCTCGTCAAGCAGTCAAGCAAAACGCACACAACTCCAGCCAGCGCTCGACACTGCGTACGGCGATCAAGGCTGTTCGCAAGGCGATCGAGGCAGGCGACAAAGCTGCAGCATCGCAAGTATTCCAGGCTTCCGTTTCGACGATCGACCGCATCGCCGACAAGAAGATCATCCACAAGAACAAGGCAGCTCGCCACAAGAGCCGCCTGGCAGCCGCCCTGAAAGCGCTGGCCTGATATATCTGCAAGGCGGGCCTGCTGCCTGCCTGATTGCCGATAGCGAGACTGAAAACCCGCAAGGCTGATGCCTTGCGGGTTTTTCTTGTTACTGCTGAATAACATGTACGAGCGCAGCCGATGGAGGCGTCATCGGCATTGTTGTAAGGTCTTGTGCCGGCGTTGCGGCGACATGCTAAGGCCCATCCGGAGGCCGCTTATTCTGCAGCGGCAATCCGTCAATTAGTTGGGCAATCCCTGGATGACGCTTCCAGGCTTGATATTTTTTTGTTTGAACCAGCCCTGGTTCATCTCCAATGCGTATCGTGCCGGCCGTTTCGCGCAATGCGAATCGGTGGTCTGCGGCTGCATGTCTTCGATATTGATGATTTTTCCGCTCTCGTCAATGAAGGCGACAGATAGCGGAATGAAGGTATTCTTCATCCACATGCAGACCCCCGCAGGGGCCTCGAACACGAACACCATTCCTTCGTTCGGTCCCATCCGTTCCCGGTACATCAATCCTTGCTGCCGCTCTGCATCACGTGCGGCGACCTCCGCCTTGATGACGTGAATTCCGGCGTTCAGGGGAATTACCGGAAATCTTGCGGCTTGCTGCCCCCATGCGCTCATGGCAAGGGTTGCCATCATGGCGCCAATGATCAAGCGTGGTAAAGACGGAGCCTTCATCATATGTGCTGGTGTTTGGTTGTTGTCCATTTCATGCAAGCTTAGCCGATAAATGAAATGCAAGCGCGTCTGACTCTCAAAGGGATGCGTATCGGCGTTGGTGGTGCGGCATGAAAAAAGGCAGGCTGTACAGCCTGCCTTTCATGGAGAAATCGCGGTGATTATTTTGCAGCCGTATTCGCCGCCGCTTTTTTTGTCCGCTTTGTTTTCTTTTTGGCTTTTTTCGTTTTGGTGGCGGGTGCCGCAGCAGCAGGTGCCGCAGCAGGCGCAGCAGCGGGAGCAGCAGGAGATGCGGGGGCAGCAGGGGCAGCGGCGTGGGTAGCAGCAAATGAGGAGACTGCGAACAAACCGGCGACGAGAGCAGCGATCAGATTTTTCATTATGTGTCCTTCAACTTGAATTGTTAACTGAATAATAATTTTATTAACGTTGAATACGATTCTTGCGAATCAACCGAATTAACGACTTCGAAGAAGGCTGGTTGACAGGTCCTTTCACCACAGTGAAAAAATGATGCTGCGGGTTCCGGCCGGGTCGCCGATGCCGCCTGGCCAAAGCAGAATTGCTGCGTCATGTGGGATTGTTGCTATGATAGTCAGCCTGTACCGCAACCCCGCTCCCTACTCGGCTCATCTATCGGACTCATGAAACGCATCTGCCACCTTGCCGCGCTGCTTGCATTCCTTTCCTGCGCCGGCCAGGGGTCTGCCGCGCCGTATGTGCCCGACAATGATGGCAAGGTGCTTGAAAGGCTTCCATTTAAAGCCAACGATCCGGTTGCGCGTGAACTTGGATCGCTGCGGGCCACCCTGAAGCGCAATCCGGACAATGTCCAGGTCGCTACCCGGCTTGCGGATCGTTACTATCGGCTGGTGTCGGAAGAAGGGGATCCACGTTATCTGGGATATGCGCAGGCGGCGCTCGGCCCGTGGTGGAATATGCAGAGTCCGCCGGAGGATGTTCAGATCCTGCGCGCCAGCCTGCGCCAGTATCGACATGACTTTTCCGGCGCTGTCAGTGATCTCGATCAGGTCCTGAGCCGCAATCCCGGAAACGCCCGGGCTCTCGCTCTCAGGGCCATCATCCATATCGTGCAGGCCCGCTATGTACAGGGCATCGAGGATTGCCAGTCATTGCGCAAGGCGGGAGACCCGTTGATCGGACTAGGCTGCGTGGCCATGGTGGAGGGATTGACTGGAAAAGCCGTTTCCGCATATGCCGCCTTGAACAAGGAAGTGAGCGCCGCGACCTCCGTCTCTCCCGAAAACAGGCTGTGGCTGGAAATACGCCTGGCCGAACTGGCGGAGCGCCAGAGCCTGCCCGACGTGGCGGAGACGCATTTCAAGAAAGCGATTGCCCTTGGCATCAACGATACCTTTCTATTGGCCGCTTATGCGGACCTGCTGCTGGAGCAGCGTCGCGCGGCAGAGGTTGTCAACTTGCTGAAGGACAGACAGCAATCGGACGTGCTTCTGCTGCGCCTGGTATTTGCGGAGCGTGAATTGCAGATGCCGAGCGCAAAGGAAAGGGCCGACTTGCTCGGCGCCCGCTACGCTGCCGCACAGATGCGCGGTGAAACCGTGCATCAGCAGGAGGAGGCGCGTTTTGCGCTGGCGGTGCAGAATGATCCGCGCCGCGCACTCATGCTGGCGCAGGAAAACTGGAAAGTGCAAAGAGAGCCGCGCGATGCGGAAATCTATCTGAAGTCTGCGATTGCGATGAAGGATGCCGCAAGCGCGCAGCCGGTACTGGAATGGCTTGAAGAGAGCCGGATCGAGGACCGCAAGCTGGCTTCCCTTGCCCGCCAGTTGAGGAGCATTCGCTGATGCTCGGGCAAATGTTTCTTCTCCTGGCCTTGCTGCTGCAGACTTGGAACGTTCACGCGCACAAGCCGAGCGACAGCTATCTGAAGCTCAGCATCAATGATGCCGTGATCTCGGGACAATGGGACATCGCCTTGCGCGACCTGGACTTTGCCATCGGCCTTGATGCCGATGGAGATGCCGGCATCACCTGGGGCGAGGTGAAGGCCAAGCACGAAGAGATCGCAACCTATGCATTGTCACGGCTTACCCTGGCGTCGGACGGAAGCGTTTGCGCGCCGCTGGTGAAGGCGCACCTGATTGATGACCATACTGACGGCGCATATGCGGTGCTGAAGTTTGAAGCAACATGCGGGCGTGCGATTGAAACGCTGCAGGCGCGCTATGCTCTTTTCTTCGATGTCGATCCCCAGCACAAGGGACTGCTGCATCTCGAATATCAGGGGCAGTCGCGTACCGGCGTTTTCACTCCCGAGCAGTCGCGGCAGGAATTCACGCTTGACCGGCCTGGCAAGCTTGGCCAGTTCGCCGATTATTTCAGGGAAGGCGTCTGGCACATCTGGATAGGATTCGACCATATTCTGTTCCTGCTGGCGCTGTTGCTGCCTTCCGTTGCCATGCGTGTCAAGGACGCATGGCAGGCTGCCGAAGGAATCAAGTCGGTATTTCTGAATGTTCTCGGTATCGTGACCGCGTTCACCATCGCCCATTCGATCACGCTTTCGCTCGCAACGCTGGGTATCGTCAATCTGCCATCAAGATGGGTCGAGTCGACGATTGCGGCATCGGTGGTGATCGCCGCATTGAATAATGTAATGCCGATATTTTCCGAGCGTCGCTGGATAATGGCCTTCCTTTTCGGACTTATTCATGGATTCGGCTTTGCAAGCGTCCTCGCTGACCTCGGCTTGCCGGGCCATGCCCTGGTCCTTGCACTGGTCGGCTTCAATGTCGGCGTCGAGGCGGGCCAGCTCGCGATTGTGGCGGCTTTCCTGCCCTTGGCCTTTACGTTGCGTCGCACTGTCTTTTACCGGCGGATCGTATTGCAGGCCGGGTCATTGGCCATCGCCATGCTTGCGGCAATATGGCTGATCGAACGCCTGTTCGATCTGGAATTGCTGTCTTTCTAAGCTGTGTTTGATCAGCGTTGCGAGCGACTCGGCATTGCGTTGATGAGCGGAACGCATGCGTACGAACAGCATGCCGAGCACCGCAGGCGCGAATTCGGATCGCGCAGCAGCTTAACAAACACAGCCTAGTGGTGCGAGTTAAAAATTTGTTGATCAAATGGTGGACGAGAATCATGCCGATACGGCGTCAAAAATCGCGCAAGGCATGACAAAGGCGCGGCCTTGCTGTGCCTTACTCCTTGTCTTGTCAGGATTGGGCATCATCCGCTTCAACAGATTTCCGACTACCCCACTAGCGATCAAGCTCATGCGCCGACACCTCGCGCCACTCGCCGGGCCATACCGGGTGGGTCGCAAGCGAAAAGGGGCCCACGGCAATCCTGATCAGGCGCAGCGTCGGCAATCCCACGGCGGCTGTCATGCGGCGCACCTGCCGGTTTTTCCCTTCCGAAAGCGTCAATGCGATCCAACTGGTGGGAATGGTATTGCGTTGGCGAATCGGAGGCTGGCGCTCCCAGACCCATTCCGGTGCTTCGATGCGTCTGGCATCGCAGGGTCTAGTCACGAAATCGCCGAGATCAAGCGGACCGTTGAGCCGGGCGAGGGCGTCGTCATCAGGCAAGCCTTCAACCTGCACGATATAGGTTTTGGCCTGCTTGCTGTCCGGATGGCTGATCCGGTGCTGCAACTTTCCGTCATCCGTCAGCAGCACTAGGCCCTCACTGTCGGCATCGAGGCGTCCGGCAGGATAGATGCCCGGGATATCAAGATAATCGGCAAGGGTTTTTCGCCGTTCATGCGCGGAAAACTGGCACATGACGTCAAACGGCTTATTGAAAAGTATCAGTGGCACGGGTCAATGTCGATCAGTGGAGAAAGGTGAGGCGGGTGCATGAGGCAGCATTTTACGCTTTGATTGTCTGCGGCTTAGGAGCTAATCTGGTAGGGAGCCGCATGCCTTCGGTTCGGGCGTCTTCACGGGCCTGACTTCGGTGCGCCGGATGCCGGATGCAAGCCCGTTCATCATCCCGCGCCCGAATCAAAAACGATGGCATCCAATAAAATAGTGGTGCATAATACGAAATATGGTCTTGTGTCTTATATAAGACTTGGCTTGAAAACAAAAATGTAGAGCGTCTAACAAAATGATCCTTGCAAGGCGCACCGAGGAAGACAGTGCTGGCTGCGGCCAGAAAATTCCGGCGGTCCATTCACGCGGCAAACGGCATTTTGCTAGTGTTGTGAGTTGGAGATTTTGTTGAAGGCAAATATGGCGAAATCATGCTGAGGCGAGGAAAAGCACAGCAAGCCCAGGGGCTTGCGCGCATTGTTGACGCAGTGCCGGCGTGATGTTCGTCCATCATTTGACCCGCAGATTGTTAACTCGCACCATTAGGCGCTCTTGAACCAAGAGACGGCCTTTTTTCCTACTCCTAACTCCCGGAGCCTACGATGTATCAACATATCAAAGTGCCTGCAGACGGCCAAAAAATCACCGTCAATGCCGATTTTTCCCTGAACGTGCCTGATAATCCGATCATCCCCTACCTCGAAGGCGACGGTACCGGCGTGGATATCAGCCCGGTGATGATCAAGGTCGTTGACGCGGCAGTGGCCAAGGCGTACGGCGGCAAGCGCAAGATCAGCTGGATGGAAATCTTCGCGGGTGAAAAATCCACCAAGGTGTATGGCCCCGATGTCTGGCTGCCCGAGGAAACCTTGCAGGTCCTGAAAGAATATGTCGTCTCCATCAAGGGCCCGCTGACGACGCCGGTTGGCGGCGGCATTCGTTCGCTCAACGTTGCGCTGCGCCAGGAACTCGATCTGTACGTTTGCCTGCGTCCCGTACGTTACTTCAAGGGCGTGCCTTCGCCTGTGCGCGAGCCGGAAAAGACCGATATGGTGATCTTCCGCGAGAATTCCGAAGATATCTATGCCGGCATCGAGTGGGCGGAAGGCTCCGACGGAGCCAAGAAACTCATCGATTTCCTGGTCAAGGAAATGGGCGTCAAGAAGATTCGTTTCCCGAACACATCCGGCATCGGTGTCAAGCCGGTTTCGCGCGAGGGGACGGAACGCCTGGTCCGCAAGGCAATCCAGTATGCGATCGACAACGACAAGCCCTCGGTTACCCTGGTTCACAAGGGCAACATCATGAAGTACACCGAAGGCGGCTTCCGTGACTGGGGTTACGCGCTGGCGCAGAAGGAATTCGGTGCCGAGCTGATCGATGGCGGACCGTGGTGCAAGTTCAAGAATCCGAAGACAGGCAAGGAAATCACAGTCAAGGATTCCATCGCGGATGCATTTCTGCAGCAGATCCTGCTGCGTCCGAATGAATACAGCGTCATCGCGACACTGAACCTGAACGGCGACTATATCTCCGACGCGCTCGCTGCCCAGGTGGGCGGTATCGGCATCGCGCCGGGTGCCAACCTGTCCGATTCCGTCGCCATGTTCGAAGCAACCCATGGCACGGCACCGAAGTATGCGGGCAAGGACTATGTCAATCCGGGTTCGGTGATTCTATCCGCGGAAATGATGCTGCGCCACATGGGCTGGACCGAGGCTGCGGACCTGATCATCACATCGATGGAAAAGTCGATCACCTCGAAGAAGGTCACCTATGACTTCGCGCGCTTGATGGATGGCGCCACGCAGGTATCCTGTTCGGGCTTCGGCGACGTCATGATCTCCAACATGTAATTCGCGCGGCGCTGTTTTGCAGGTTTCAACCTGCCTGCATGCCGTAATGGGAAGGCCGGATCGATCCGGCCTTTTTGTTTTCTGTTTTTGCTGTTGCTGTTGCTGGAGCGCTTCCGGCTTGACCGGACCAGACGAGGTCGACGGGAGTCGCCTGCAGTACAAGGAGCGATGCGGCGAGATCAACTTCCCCACACAATGCCATACTGCAGAAAAATCGTCCGCGATCGTCAGAACAGTCAAACCGCAAGCGCTGCAGCGTTGCGCTACCTGATCTGGGTCTGTTCAAGTGCGAACCGGATCAGGTCCGCCTGACCTTCGATGCCGAGCTTGCGCTTGATGTTGAGGCGATGCGTTTCTATTGTCCGTACGCTCAGGCTCATGTCACGCGCAATATGCTTGTTCGACTTCCCGGTCGCAATGCATTGCAAAACCTCCCTTTCGCGAGGTGTCAGCAGCAGCGTCGGCGGCATGGGACGGGCCAGTTGCTTGGCCAGTCCCGCACTGTAGTAAATGCCCCCGGACATGACAGTATCAATCGCCGTAATGATATCCATTGCGGGCGCATCCTTGAGCACATAACCGCGCGCGCCCGCCTGGATAGCCTGCATGACGTATTCGGCCTTGTCATGCATGCTCAGCATCAGCACGGCGATCTCCGGATAGAGTGTATGAAAGCGGCCGGTCAATTCGATGCCGTTCATGCCTGACAGATTGATGTCCATCAGCACGAGGTCGATCGCTTGTTTTGCGGCATGCTCCAACGCTTCCCCTGCATTGCCGGCTTCAGCCACAACTTCGAAGTGGGGAATGGTTTCGAGCCGGGCTCGCAAGCCGTCGCGCACCAGCGGGTGGTCATCGACAAGCAGGATATGTACAAAAGGCGGGGTCTGCATAATAGGATCACCGAAGATTACACCCGAGGTAGTATTGCAACGACTTTCGTGCCTTCGCCGGACGAGCTCAACTCCAGTCTGCCGCCGACGGTATTGACACGCTCATGCATATTGCGCAAGCCAATGCCTCGTTTGGGATGTTGGGAAACGCCGGCAACATCGAAGCCGACGCCGTTGTCGGCAATGTAAAGGCTGACTTCATGCCTGCCGCCGGTCAGGCGCATGCGAACGGAAGTGGCGCCGGCGTGACGCTTGATGTTGGTAAGCGCTTCCTGCGCAATCCTGAACATGACCGTGTTGGCAACATCCGATAGACCCTCCGTAACGCCCTCGGAAAGAAAATCGACATCGATGGCAGTATGCTCGCCGAATTCACGGGCCAAATGATCTAGAGCTGCTGCCAGTCCCAGATCGTCAAGCAGCGCGGGACGCAGATCATGCGATATTCTGCGCACCTCGCCAAGCACATCGTTCAACTGTACCGCAGCGCGATCGAAGGAAACACGCGCAATTTCGGGTTTTGAGGCATTGGCGGCAAGTTTGGCGATGCCGGACTCCACCTGCAGCTTGATAGAGACCAGCCATTGACTGATGCCGTCATGCAGATCGCGGGAAAGGCGTGCCCGTTCTTCTTCCTGGGAACGGACGACACGCTGTGCAAGAACACGCAGCTTTGCATCCGCTACCCTGTGTTCGCTGATATTCAGCGCAAGTCCGGACAATGCGACGGTCAGCGAGCTTGCGATTGCGATAATTGCAATCCACAACATCGTGCTGCGAATGTTGACGGAACTCTGGGCATCGATCTTTGCCAGAGCGTTGTCGACATCATCCAGATAGATGCCGGTACCGAGCATCCAGCCCCAGCGTTCGAGCATGACGACATAGCCCAGTTTAGGCGCCATTTTGCGCGTGGATGGTTTTTCCCACAGATAGCGAACCAGGCCGCCGCCGGATCTGGCTTTTGCAATCAATCTCTGAATGGTTGGATTTCCTTCCGGATCACGCAACTCCCAGAGGTTTTTACCGACTAAGTCAGGCAGGCGGGGATGCATGAGGCTTTTGCCTGACAGGTCGTACAGGAAAAAGTATCCATCATCACCGTAGTCAAGGGATGCAAGAATGTGTATGGCCTTCATTTTCGTCTCTTCGTCATTGAGGCCGGAGTCGTAGAGATGTGCTATTGAACGCGTGGCAAGTGCTACGTAATGGCTCAGTTCGGCTTCCTTGCTAGCCAGATAAGCGGTCTCAACTGATGCACGTTGCTGCTGCGCCAGCAGATTCGCTTGATGTCTGACTGCGATGGCAATTGCAAGCAAGGCAACTATTAGCGGAGTGATCGCTAGAAGAAGGATTTTTTGGCGAAGCTTCATGGCACGTAACTTTACCGCTATTTCCGGGAAGCACGTAAAAAGTCTTCAGTGTGCATCTGGATGGCAGGATGCAAAAGATTATCCAGATGAGGGCATGCTGCAAACCTTACAAAGGCGGGAACGCACGGGACGAAAAAAAAACCCCGCTGGGCGGGGCTTTTCGTGCTCTTGCTAATCGATGTGATTAGGGGGCTTGAATGTTGGAAGCTTGCTTGCCTTTCGGGCCTTGCGTCACTTCGAACGAAACCTTTTGACCTTCTTTGAGAGTCTTGAAGCCATTCATCTGGATTGCGGAGAAGTGGGCGAACAAATCTTCACCGCCGTCATCCGGAGTGATGAATCCGAAGCCTTTGGAATCGTTGAACCACTTGACGGTACCTGTTGCCATAAAAGCGTCTTTCAAATAATAACTAATCACACGAGCCGTAAAAGCAAGAAGCCTCGCGACACGCTGCCCCCTCTTATAACTTGCTCACTTCATATTGACGATAACATAATGCTCTGTTTGTCAACTGATACCATTGTTCCTGCAAAAAATATAAAAGTCAAGGCGGTTCCGCTGGACTTTTTGAGTTTTTGCAAGCCAAATGCAGAATAGAATTCTTGAAATTGGGCGATCGGGCATTATCTGCGCAATACGCGGAAAGGGCGTAAGATCAATATACGTATGGAATATCTTTTACCGAGGCGCAGGTCGCCGATGGAAGTTCTTAGATTAAACGCATGGCAACTCAGCATGACAACGGTACGGTAATTGCTAGGCAAGAGCAGAAGCTCAAGCCTCCGCCGATGTATCAGGTCTTACTTTTGAATGACGACTATACGCCCATGGAATTTGTTGTCGCAATCATCCAGGAGTATTTCAACAAAGACCGAGAAACCGCGACGCAGATCATGCTCAAGGTTCATCGAGACGGAAAAGGAATGTGCGGCGTCTATCCGAAAGACATAGCGTCCACTAAAGTAGAATTAGTATTAACCCACGCGAGAAAAGCAGGACATCCCCTGCAATGCGTGATGGAGGAAGCATGATTGCGCAGGAACTTGAAGTTAGTTTGCACATGGCTTTTGTCGAAGCCCGTCAGGCGCGGCACGAGTTCATTACGGTCGAGCACTTGCTGCTTGCACTGCTCGACAATCCGTCGGCGGCCGAAGTGCTGCGCGCATGCGCAGTCAATATCGAAGATCTGCGTAAGACGCTGACCAATTTCATCAGCGACAATACGCCGACCGTGCCGGGCACGAGCGAAGTGGATACCCAGCCAACCCTGGGCTTCCAGCGCGTGATCCAGCGTGCCATCATGCACGTCCAGTCCGCTTCCAACGGCAAGAAGGAAGTGACGGGAGCCAATGTGCTGGTGGCGATCTTCGGTGAAAAAGATTCTCATGCCGTGTACTATCTGCACCAGCAGGGTGTCACGCGACTCGACGTGGTGAATTTCATTTCCCACGGCGTGCGCAAGGACCAGCAGGTCGACTCCCAGAAGGCGCCGGAAGGCTCGGAAGAGGCTCAGGCCGAAGGGCAGCAGAAGGAAAGCCCTCTTGATCAGTTCACCCAGAATCTGAACAAGATGGCTGCCGACGGCAAGATTGATCCGCTCATCGGCCGCGAGTCGGAAGTCGAGCGCGTCATTCAGACTCTCTGCCGCCGCCGCAAGAACAATCCGCTTCTGGTTGGCGAAGCCGGCGTCGGCAAGACCGCCATCGCCGAGGGATTGGCATGGCGCGTGACCCAGGGCGATGTTCCCGAGGTGCTCCAGAACGCAGTGGTGTATTCGCTCGACATGGGCGCTCTGCTTGCCGGTACCAAATACCGCGGCGATTTCGAACAGCGCCTGAAGGCTGTGCTGAAACAGTTGCGGGAAAACCCGAACGGCATCCTGTTCATCGATGAAATCCATACGATCATCGGCGCCGGATCGGCATCGGGCGGCACACTGGACGCATCCAATCTGCTCAAGCCGGCTCTGTCGAGCGGCCAGCTGAAATGCATCGGTGCGACAACCTACACGGAATTCCGTGGCGTGTTCGAGAAGGACCACGCACTGTCACGCCGCTTCCAGAAGATCGATGTCAACGAGCCGACAGTCGAACAGACCGTTCAGATCCTGCGGGGCCTCAAGTCCCGCTTCGAAGAGCATCATGGCGTGAAGTACTCCGCATCCGCACTGACTTCTGCAGCGGAACTCGCGGCGCGCTTCATCAATGACAGGCATCTTCCGGACAAGGCAATCGATGTCATCGACGAAGCTGGAGCGGCGCAGCGCATCCTGCCCAAGTCGAAGCAGAAGAAGACGATCGGCAAGTCCGAAATCGAGGAAATCATTTCGAAGATTGCACGTATTCCTCCGCAGTCGGTCAACCAGGACGACCGCACCAAGCTGCAGACCATCGATCGCGATCTGAAGAATGTCGTGTTCGGTCAGGACCCGGCAATCGAAGCCTTGGGTTCCGCCATCAAGATGGCTCGCGCTGGCCTCGGGAAAACCGACAAGCCTATCGGTGCTTTCCTGTTCTCCGGTCCTACCGGCGTGGGCAAGACAGAGGTGGCGAAGCAGCTTGCATTCATCATGGGCATCGAGCTGATCCGCTTCGACATGTCGGAGTACATGGAGCGTCATGCGGTGAGTCGCTTGATCGGCGCGCCTCCGGGCTATGTCGGATTCGATCAGGGCGGTCTGCTGACCGAGGCAATCACGAAGAAGCCGCATGCGGTATTGCTGCTCGATGAAATCGAGAAAGCGCATCCGGATATCTTCAATATCCTGCTTCAGGTCATGGATCACGGCACGCTGACCGACAACAATGGTCGCAAAGCCGACTTCCGCAACGTCATCATCATCATGACGACGAATGCTGGCGCGGAAAGCCTGCAGAAGCGTTCCATCGGCTTCACCGACAAGAAGGAAGCCGGGGATGAAATGGCCGATATCAAGCGGATGTTCACGCCGGAATTCCGCAACCGTCTTGATTCGATCATCAGCTTCAAGCCGCTTGATGAGGAGATCATCCTGCGCGTGGTCGACAAGTTCCTCATGCAGCTGGAAGAACAGTTGCACGAGAAGAAGGTCGACGCGGTCTTTACCGAGAGCTTGCGCAAGTTCCTGGCGAAGAAAGGCTTTGATCCGCTCATGGGCGCCCGACCGATGTCCAGACTCATCCAGGACATGATCCGCAAGGCGCTTGCCGATGAGCTGCTGTTCGGTCGACTCGTTTCCGGAGGTCGTGTGACCGTCGATATGGACGACAAGGAGCAGATCAAGCTCGATTTTGCGGAAGGAGATGTGCCACCGCCATCGGCCCCGGAAGAAACGCTGGAAGTCGAATAACCGAGCAATTCCAAAGTGGCCTGCAAGGGCCTGACAAAACCCGGATTCGCGCAAGCGATCCGGGTTTTTTTATGGAAAACATGCTGAGGGTAAAGAGGGACAGCTAAAGCGCTGTCGTCTTGACTGGATCGGAAGAGGCCGAAAAGATTTGTCTGTGGCCGGACGCGGGGTTTCGCCAATCCCTGGTCGGCGCTGCCGTAGCGGACCGGCATGCAAGCCGGTTCGTGGCCGAAGGCGCGGTGACGCGGCATGGCGCGCTCGGCGTCCCCGAATAACGCCGTGTCGCTGACAAAGCTTCCGGGATCGTCGGTCTGTTCGGGACGAAAGCGCTTTAGACTATGTTTGACAAGCGTCGCGAGCGGTCCGGTGTTGCGTCGACGAGCCGGTGCGCAGCAGCTTTGCAAACACGGCCTACGTCAGGTGAAACCTGACACGGCCGGCATAAGCTTGTTCTTCACTGGGCGGGATTGTTCAATTCGGTGTGGATGGCATTGACAGCGTTGACGACGTCATCTGTCAATTTCGTATTCCATGCATCGATGTTCTCCTTCAGCTGCGCCAGCGATGTCGCTCCGATGATGGTAGATGCCACGAACCACCGGCTGTAACACCAGGCAAGCGCCAGTTGTGTCGGCGTCATGCCGTTTTCCCGTGCCAGCCTGGCATAGCGCCTGGACGCCTCGATGACCGACGGACGCAGATAGCGGGGACTCCAGTTCGGCGGAAAGATGGTCAGCCGGCCGTTTGCCTTCGGGTCATCCGCATACTTTGCCGTCAATTGGCCAAAGGCCAGCGGACTATAGGCAAGTAGGCCCACCTTCGTCCGGAAACATGTCTCGTCGAGACCCTGTTCGAAGCCGCGGTTCACAAGGCTGTACGCATTCTGGATAGAGGCGATCCGCGGCAATCCGCGCTGTTCGGATTGTTTGATGAACTCGCAAACTCCCCATGACGTTTCATTGGACACGCCGACATGCCGAATCTTCCCCTCCCGGATCAGCTCACCCAGCGCGACAAGGGTCTCCTCGATGGGAACATGATTTTTCTCCTTTGCCGGATCAAAGGAGTTCTGGCCGAACATCGGTACGTTGCGGCTTGGCCAGTGTAATTGGTACAAATCGATGTAATCTGTCTGCAGTCGCCGCAAGCTGTCCTCGACAGCGGTGCGCAGGTTGCGGGCGTCGAAATCAGTGCCGCCATTGCGAATCCAGGAGATGCCGCGCGACGGGCCTGCTGCCTTGGTGGCAATGATGACCTCGGCGCGGCGTGCGGATTTTTTCAGCCAGCTGCCAATGTGGCTTTCAGTGCGGCCTTGAGTTTCGGCGCGCGGCATGACGGGATACATTTCCGCCGTATCAATGAAATTGATGCCACGTTCCAGCGCATAGTCCAGCTGGCTATGCGCCTCCGCTTCGGCATTCTGTTCGCCGAAGGTCATTGTTCCCAGACAAATACGCGACACATCCAGGTCACTGGTGCCAAGAATGACTCGATCCATGTTTCTCCCCAAAAGATTGAAAAGCCGGTAATTTGAAAGGCGCAAGCATTCAAAGCTTCAGCGCGACTTGCGCAGTGCCGTCGCACATTCCCTGATCAGCGATGGCCCGCGGTAAATGAGTCCGGTATAAAGCTGTACCAGCGATGCGCCTGCGTCCATCTTTGCCTTGGCATGTTCTCCCGAAAGAATGCCTCCCACCCCAATGATCGGCAAGCCGTCGCCCAGCTCAGCCTTCAATGCCGCAATGACTCTATTGGACGGTTCGAATACCGGCGCGCCAGACAAGCCCCCGGTTTCATCCGCGTGGGCCAGTCCCTTTACGGCATTCCGAGTGATCGTGGTATTGGTTGCAATGACCGCGTCCATCCGATGGTGAAGCAGGGTGGCTGCGATCGTCTTGAGCTGTTCGCCGTCGATATCGGGTGCAATCTTCAATGCGATCGGCACATAGCGCTTGTGCTTGTCGGCCAGCCTCTGCTGTGCGTCCTTCAAGGTTGAAAGCAGGGAATCAAGCTCTGAGCCGCCTTGCAGCTGGCGCAGGTTCTTGGTATTGGGAGAAGAAATATTGACGGTTACATAGCTTGCATAGGGATAGACCTTCTCAAGACAGTGAAGATAGTCGTCCGCCGCGCGTTCAATTGGCGTATCGGCATTTTTGCCGATATTGAGGCCAAGTACGCCCTCCTTGTTCTGGAAAAATCTGGATGCCTGAACATTGGCAACGAAGGCATCCACGCCGCCATTATTGAAACCCATGCGATTGATGATGGCATTCGCCTGCGGAAGGCGAAACATGCGCGGCAGCGGATTTCCCGGCTGGGCGCGGGGAGTCACCGTGCCGATCTCTATCGAGCCGAATCCGAGCGCAGCCAGTCCATCGATGTAAGCCCCATCCTTGTCAAGTCCCGCGGCAAGGCCGACAGGATTGGGGAAGGTGATCCCCATGACTGTCCTGGGATCTGGCCGGGGGCGGCTGATGATCCTGGTCAGGCCCAGGTGAGAGGCTTTCTTCAGCCAGGGCAAGGTGAAGTTGTGTGCTGATTCGGGGTCGAGGGTAAAAAGAAGGGGGCGCGCAATTGCGTAGAGAAGCTTGTCGGGCATGGCGGTGGGGATCAATAGCTCCAAGGGCAGTACAGCGACTGCCTGCTGCCCGGTTGCATTCTGAAAAGCCGTTATTTTAACCCCGTGACAGGCAACCAACGGAAGTCGGGGTCAGATATCGGCATGCCAAGGCTGCCACTTGCCCCCGACCAGCGCTTCCATGGGTTGGAAATTCACCTTGTATGCCATCTTCTGACTGTGGCGTATCCAATAGCCGAGATAGACATAGGGCATGTCAAGCCGCCGGGCTTGCTCGATCTGCCACATGATGTTGTATGTGCCGAAGGATGCGCCGGACACATCGGGATCATAGAAGGTATAGACCGATGACAAACCGTCGTTCAATACATCAATGATGCTGACAATGCGAAGTATGCCCTGCGGATCGCGGAATTCGACCAGCCTGGTATTCACCTTGCTCTGCAGGAGAAATTGCGCATACTGGTCGCGGCTGTCCTGATCCATCCCGCCGCCGGCATGACGCGCGGCCTGGTAGCGCAGGTAAAGCTCATAATGCTCAGGCACATAAGTCAGTGTCGTGACCCAGGTGGTCAGATTGCCATGACGGTGCCAAGCCTTGCGCTGGCTGCGATTGCCGGTGAAATCAGCCACGTTGACGCGTACCGGTATGCACGCCTGGCAACCATCGCAATAGGGGCGGTAGGTAAAAATGCCGCTGCGGCGGAAGCCGTTCTTGACCAGTTCCGAATACACATCGGCATTGATCAGATGCGATGGCGTGGCAACCTGGGACCTGGCCTGACGGCCATCGAGATAGCTGCAAGGATAGGGCGCCGTAGCGTAGAACTGTAGTGTTGCGAAAGGCAGGTCTTTTAAGTGCGTCATATGCGTGTTGACTGACTGCGATACTGGCTGGAGACGGCGCAACCGTACAAATTGTACATTGTGTAATTTACACCGGCTGGGTAGCGCCGGCTGAAGTTTTTAAGGCATCCTTGTCAAGACAACGCAAGCGGTTGCCAGTTCGTGATCGGCTCCTTTTCTATCGCTGTCCTGAGATGAGACAAAAACTCCCGGCGCGGAATGGGAGTGGCTCCCAGCGAGGCAAGATGGGACGTCTCCTGCTGGCAGTCGATCATCTCCACGCCATTCGTTTTCAGGAAATGCACAAGGTATGCCAGTGCGATCTTGGAGGCATCCGACACGCGTGCAAACATCGACTCGCCGTAAAACATGCGGCCGATGCAGACGCCATAAGCTCCGCCCACCAACTGACCGTCAAGCCAAACCTCCGAGGAGTGTGCGTAGCCCTGGCGATGCAGGGCGCAGTAACCGCGCACGATTTCCGTCGAGATCCAGGTGCCGGCACCATCTTTGCGCGGGGCGGCACAGGCTCGCATCACTTGCTCGAACGCCGTATCAAACCTGATTTCCCAGCGGCGGTCGGTCCGCATGCTCTTCTGGAATTTTTTTAGTGTCTTGCGCAAACTGTGGGAAACGGCAAACCGTTCCGTGTAAAGCACCATACGAGGATCCGTGCTCCACCACAAGACAGGTTGTCCTTCCGAAAACCAGGGGAAGATGCCGTTCCTATAAGCTTCAAGCAAGCGTCGCGGCGACAGATCTGCTCCCGCCGCCAGCAGTCCGGCCGCACCATCGCGCTCTGTCAATGCCGTGGAAACATCCGGAAAGGGCGTCGTGGACTCAAGCCAGGGAATCATGCTCCTCCCCAAGTTGGAACGCAAAATTGCACGAAAGCAGTGCGGAATCAATTGGCGAAAAATAAGAAGAAGACATTTTTCTCCATATAAACAAGAGGTTGCATATTTGCACCAAAATGGAATAATTCTTGCTAGAAAGAAGCGCCAATAGAATATTCTGCACTTTTACAGGGAGTTTTTGCATGGACGGATTAAAAAGCGGCGCCGATGCACTATTTATTTTGCTAGGCGCCATCATGATTCTCGCGATGCATGCCGGGTTTGCCTTTCTTGAACTCGGAACGGTGCGCAAAAAGAACCAGGTTAATGCCTTGGTCAAAATATTAGTCGATTTCGCCGTCTCGACTATTGCCTATTTCTTCATCGGTTATGGCATTGCTTACGGAGTCAACTTTTTTGCGGACGCCACTACCCTGGCTGTGGGTAATGGATTCGAACTGGTGAAATTCTTCTTCCTGCTGACCTTCGCGGCAGCGATTCCGGCAATCATTTCAGGCGGCATTGCGGAGCGGGCAAAGTTTTATCCTCAATTGGTGGCTACCGCATTACTTGTCGGCTTCGTCTATCCACTGTTTGAGGGCATGGTGTGGAATCAGCGTTTTGGATTGCAGGCATGGCTGAAAGCCGTGTTTTCTGCCGAATTTCATGATTTCGCCGGCTCCGTCGTTGTGCACGCAGTTGGCGGATGGGCGGCATTGCCGGCAGTGCTGCTGCTCGGAGCACGCCGCGGACGCTATACGAAGGACGGCGCCATTGCCGCGCACCCGCCATCCAACATTCCCTTTCTCGCGCTTGGCGCCTGGATTCTTGCGGTAGGCTGGTTCGGATTCAACGTCATGAGCGCGCAGACACTCGACAAGATCAACGGCTTGGTTGCACTCAACTCGCTGATGGCCATGGTCGGCGGCACTCTGGCTGCGGTTATCCTCGGCAAAAACGACCCGGGCTTTGCGTATAACGGGCCGCTGGCCGGACTTGTCGCGGTCTGTGCCGGCTCCGATCTCATGCATCCGCTTGGCGCGCTGGCAACCGGCGGCCTGGCGGGTGCGGTGTTTGTCTGGATGTTTACGCTAACCCAGAACAAATGGAAGGTCGACGACGTGCTCGGCGTCTGGCCGCTGCATGGCTTGTGCGGAGCCTGGGGAGGGATTGCTGCGGGAATTTTTGGCCAGACTTCGCTAGGCGGCATGGGGGGCGTTTCCTTCATGTCCCAGTTAATAGGCACGGCCTTGGGTATTGTCATCGCAACCGCGGGCGGCGCCATAATTTATGGCGTCTTGAAAGCCATGGTGGGAATACGTCTCGACCCCGAGCAGGAATTTGATGGCGCGGATCTTTCGATTCACAAGATCAGCGCGACCGCTGAACGTGAAACGAACTGGTAAAGGTCTTGCAAGATTTGCGGACGGCAGGCAAATGATCTGCCGTCGGCGAAATGAGGGCGGCGCTGGTCCCGGGTGGTCAGCTGACGTGCGCGTCGGCGATGCGGCGCATCGCGCCAATCAGCCCTGCCGCATGGGCTTGCGGATGTCTTCCGTATGGAGGCCGTAATGCCCGCCTTCCGCACGGATGCGGGCCAGGTCGGAAAAAAACGCTTTCAATGTATGTCCCACCGTCGGAAAGGCGATGTCATTCCACGGAATTTCATGCTCGGCAAATAATTCGACTTCAAGACTCTCGATGCCTGCTTCATAGTCCAGGTCGAGCAGGGTGGCCCGGTAAAACATGTGCACCTGATGTACATGCGGAACATTGAGCAGCGAGAAAAGGCCATGCAGTTGAATGCGGGCACCCGCTTCCTCAAGAGTTTCGCGCAGTGCGGCCTCCGTCGTCGTCTCGTTGTTTTCCATGAAGCCGGCGGGGAGGGTCCAATATCCATAACGCGGTTCGATGGCGCGCTTGCAGAGCAATATGCGAATCTTGCCGTCCTCTTCCCATACAGGAATCGAGCCGATCACCATCTTCGGATTTTGATAGTGAATTGTGCCGCACTGTTCGCATACGAAGCGGGGGCGGTTGTCATCGGGCGGGACCAATAGTGAAACAGGATGTGCGCACTCAGAGCAGAATTTCATAGAAGGGAGACAAATGATTATTGTGCCGACCGGGAAGGTTTCAGACCTCATGCGCTTTCAGGGCAGGAATTGCACCGGCCAATAACCGATCGCGCATGGCAAGTGTATCATCACGGCTGAAGTTGCAATTGCGCCGACTGGCAATACAGGCTATACTTTCATTCTTCAGACGCGGGGTGGAGCAGTCTGGCAGCTCGTCGGGCTCATAACCCGAAGGTCGCAGGTTCAAATCCTGCCCCCGCAACCAAGTCTTAAAGTCTTTCATTTCCAGCCCTCAATACTCCTCCAAAAAAAATCGGGCACCGGAAAAGCATCAACAGGTTTCTCTGACCGGACGGCATTGCAAAATGTCTGTCGTTGACGATAACTTCTGCAGCTAGTAAAGAACAAACGCAAGAACATGAATACTATTGAGGCTAAGAAAGTCCTCGAAACAGCGTTGCTTTGCGCACATGAACCATTGTCGATCAGCGACATGCGAAAACTGTTCGCGGAAAGCGGCGAGACTCATGAAGAAGTCGGTGCCGATACGATCAAGGCAATGCTTGAGGAGTTGCGCAACGACTGGGCTGACAAAGGTATTGAAATGGTCAGTCTCTCTACCGGCTGGCGCTTTCAGAGTCGCCCGGAAATGAAGAAATACCTCGAACGCCTCAATCCCGAGAAGCCGCCCAAATATACCCGCGCTACCCTGGAAACCCTTGCGATCATTGCATATCGTCAGCCGGTAACTCGTGGTGACATCGAAGAAATTCGAGGCGTGACGGTGAACTCCCAAACCATCAAGATGCTCGAAGACCGTGGTTGGATCGAGGCGATCGGTCATCGTGACGTGCCGGGGCGCCCGGCGCTTTTTGCTACGACGAGACAGTTCCTTGACGATCTCGGACTGACTTCGCTGGATCAATTGCCTCCCTTGCAGCAGGTCAGCAAGGATGACATGCAAGGTGGAACCTTGCCTGAGCTCCAAGCCCTCCAGGCCGAAATTCAGACGGGGCTGGACCAGGCTCCGGAGACTGCCGAAATGTCGGCTCCGGGAGTGCCAGCCTCCTCAAACGCAGAGCCGGCCCTCGAGTCGCCGGCAATATCCTCCGAGATCGCTATGGTCCATGTGGCAACTGTCTCGCCATTAGATGCCGTACCTGTCACGGATACCCAGGATGATGCAACGCATAGCCCGCAACAAAAAGAATCTAACGATGAACCTTCCTTCCCAAAATGATGTTGCGGCAGCGTCCGCTGAACTGGAGACAAAAGTGGCAGCATCCGGCGAAAATGGCGAGCAGGCACAGAACGACGCTGTCGGCGAAGCCGGCGATGGCAGGAAAAAACCGGCCAAGCGGGGTGTAAGAGGCCCTCGCAGTCTGCGTCGTACGCGCGCTCCCCGAAATGCGGAAGCGAATGTGTCCGCTGACGACGCTCCGGCCGAGCAGGCGCAACGCGCTGGTCGGCCTGTGCCGAATGCGGCAACGCCTTCGGAAGCAGGGGCGCCTGAACCCAAGCGGGCTCGTCGCCAACAATCGGGCGGCATGCGCGGCAACGAGAGTGCGCAAAGGGATGGCGCAGGCGAAAGGGAGGCCGCCCCGCACGCCCGTCACCCGGGCAAGAAGGGCGCACCAGCAACCAAGCGTCCGCAAGCGCGCTCAAAACCGGGCAATGCCGATGATATTTTCACCCTTGTCACCTCGGGTGCGTTCGATGCCTCGGTGGAGGCCGAGAATAATGCGGCGCGGCGCGATGCGCGTTCGGGCAAGGCTGTGCGCCGTGATCTGACCGCCGAAGACGATGCGCCCAAACTGCACAAGGTGCTTGCCGAAGTGGGTCTCGGTTCCCGACGCGACATGGAGGAGCTCATCATCGCGGGCCGCGTATCAGTGAACGGGGAGCCGGCGCATATCGGCCAGCGCATTCTGCCGACGGACCAGGTGCGAATCAATGGCAAGCTCGTGCAGCGCAAGGTGACAAAGCGTCCGCCACGGGTTCTCATCTATCACAAACCGGCCGGCGAAATCGTCAGCCATGACGATCCTGAAGGCAGGCCGTCGGTCTTTTCCAATCTTCCGACGATGAAAGCCGGAAAGTGGCTTGCGGTCGGGCGCCTGGATTTCAATACCGAAGGCCTGCTGCTGTTTACGACGTCTGGCGATCTTGCGAATCGTCTCATGCACCCCCGATACAATATCGAGCGGGAGTATGCCGTTCGGACCCTTGGCGAGCTCGAAGAGGGAATGCGCCAGCGTCTGCTAAGTGGTGTCGAGCTGGACGACGGAATCGCGCAGTTTTCCAGAATTGCCGATGGCGGCGGCGAGGGTGTCAATCGCTGGTACCGCGTCACGATCGGTGAGGGTCGTAACCGTGAAGTTCGTCGCATGTTTGAAGCCGTTGGACTGACGGTATCAAGACTGATTCGCACCCGATACGGCGTGCTGACACTGCCGAGCGGACTCAAGCGCGGTCGCTGGGAAGAGCTCGACGAGCATAGCGTGCGTGATTTGATGAGTCTGAGCGGACTCGAAAAAACTGCGGCGCAGTCCCCGGGACCCAAGCAGCGTAATGAACGCAGCGCCAACGGAAATGAAAAGAATCCGGCGGCCAAGCGCGGTACGCCCTTTCCAGCGCGCGGTAATCCGCGCGGTCAGCAAGGGCAGGGACAGTCTCGCAGCCGGCAGCCGGATCCGTTGCAGACCGCGCTGGGATTTCCCGATGGCGGCCACTCACGTCGTCATGCGGGCGGGCAGGGGCGCGGCACACCCATGGGGGGAATGCCACGCCGGCGTTCGCGAGGATAAATGCAGGCGCGTTCCAGGCGCGCAGCAGTCATGTTGACGTCAATAAAGGAAGGACGGGTTCTGCCAGTTCGGAGCCCTCTTCACGATTGCGATGCTCTAACTAATTGTTTATAATTAGAGAGTTAACAGGATTTGCGTTTGCAAAGGCGCGTTTTCCCGGGGATGGAGGCCGCAGTTGGCCGAATGATAAAAAGGATGGGCACATGCCCATTTTTTTTTTGTTAAACAGTTTGCGTCGACATTTTTTGGCGATGCGCGCGTTTTGGAGAATGGCTTGCGGTTGTTGGATTTGGTTGAAAAAACCGTGACAGGCATGGGGTATGAACTGGTCGACCTTGAGCAGGCCGCCCATGGATTGTTGCGTGTTTATATCGACTTTCCGCCTGAAGAAGCGGACCGGGGAAGTATCACGGTGGAAGACTGTGAAAAGGTGAGTCACCAGCTTTCTCATGTGTTGACAGTGGAGAATGCCAGTTACGAGCGGTTGGAAATTTCCTCCCCCGGACTGGATCGGCCATTGAAGAAGCTATCGGATTACATCCGCTTTGCAGGCCAGGAAGCCTTGGTCAAGCTGCGCATGCCCATGCCTGGAGCGGCCAATCGCAAGTCCTTTCAGGGCGTGCTGCATGAGCCTGAAGGCGACATGCTGAAACTGGAATTTGAAGGAAAAGATGGACCGGCGATGTTGGAATTTACCCTCGCCGATGTGGACAAGGCACGGTTGGTGCCGAAAGTGGATTTTAGGAGTCGCAAAGGATGAGTCGCGAAATATTGCTGTTGGTTGATGCTCTGGCACGAGAAAAAAATGTCGATAAGGAAATCGTCTTCGGAGCCCTCGAGCATGCACTTGCTCAAGCGACAAAGAAACGCTATGACGGCGAAGTTGACGTCCGCGTTTCCATCGACCGCGAAACCGGGGAATTCGAGTCCTTCCGTCGCTGGCATGTCGTCCCGGACGAAGCCGGCCTTCAATTGCCCGATCAGGAAGTCCTGCATTTCGAAGCCAAGGAACAGATTCCCGATATTGAAATCGATGATTACATCGAAGAGCCGATTGAATCGGTCGAATTCGGTCGTCGCTTCGCGCAGGATACCAAGCAGGTTGTGCTTCAGCGCATCCGCGATGCCGAACGTGAACAGATCCTGACCGACTTCCTCGAGCGTGGCGATGCGCTTGTCACCGGCACCATCAAGCGCATGGAGCGCGGCGATGCAATCGTCGAATCCGGCAAGATCGAGGCCCGCCTGCCGCGCGACCAGATGATTCCAAAGGAGAATCTGCGCATCGGTGATCGCGTGCGGGCATATATCCTGCGTATCGATCGCAATGCGCGCGGACCGCAAGTCATTCTGTCGCGTACCGCGCCGGAATTCATTATGAAGCTGTTCGAGCTGGAAGTGCCGGAAATCGAGCAGGGCCTGCTTGAGATCAAGTCTGCTGCCCGCGACTCCGGCGTGCGCGCCAAGATTGCCGTGTTCACCAGCGACAAGCGTATTGACCCGATCGGCACCTGCGTCGGCATGCGCGGTTCGCGTGTTCAGGCCGTCACCGGCGAGCTTGGCGGCGAGCGCGTCGATATCGTGCTCTGGTCGGAAGACCCGGCCCAGTTCGTGATCGGCGCATTGGCGCCTGCGAACGTGTCCTCTATCGTGGTGGATGAGGAAAAGCATGCGATGGATGTTGTCGTCGACGAGGAAAACCTCGCGATTGCCATCGGTCGCGGCGGCCAGAATGTGCGGCTCGCTTCCGAGCTGACGGGATGGCAGATCAACATCATGACCGCGGAAGAGTCTGCCGACAAATCGGCTGCCGAAACCGCGGTGATCCGGACCTTGTTCATGGAAAAACTGGATGTGGACCAGGAAGTGGCTGACATCCTGGTTGAAGAAGGTTTTTCAAGTCTGGAAGAAATTGCATATGTCCCCATTTCGGAAATGCTCGACATTGAGGCATTCGATGAGGATACGGTCAACGAACTGCGCAATCGTGCGCGTGACGCGCTTGTCACCGAAGCAATTGCTTCCGAGGAAGGGCTGGAAGGGATGGATGAATCCCTCGTCAATCTGGATGGCATTGATCGCGTGACCGCCGGCAAGCTCGGACTTGCAGGGATCAAGACACTCGACGCTTTTGCCAATCTGGCATATGACGAGTTTGGCTCGATTCTCGCTTTGCCGGTCGAGCGTGCGCGTCAGCTGATTGACAACCAATTTGATGATGTAACTGATGATGAAATGCGTCTGATCGACGCCAAGTACGATGATCGTGCCAGGGCATTGCAGGCCAAGGCACGGGAGCTGGCCGAATCTAAATGATCAAGAAAGCTCCAATATTATCTGTCGTGCTACATAGAAAAGAGGACTGAATGGCGAGTAACAACGTAGCCCAATTTGCCACCGAACTGAAGATGCCCGCAGACTTGCTGTTGACGCAACTGCGTGCCGCGGGTGTCGAAAAGAGTTCGGCGTCCGATACCTTGTCCAAAGAAGACAAGGATAAGCTGTTGAATCATCTGCGCCGCTCCCATGGCGCCGCTCCGGAAGGCGAGAAGAAGAAAATCACGCTGACCCGCAAGGAAACGACGGAAATCCGGCAGGCAGATTCGACTGGCAAGTCGCGCACGATCCAAGTCGAGGTGCGCAAGAAGCGCACTTTCATCAAGCGTGACGAGCCCACGGCCGAAGAAGCCGCCCCAATCGAGTCTGCGGCACCGGTCGTCGATGCGGCGGAAGTCGCGCGTCGCGCGGAAGAAGAGCAGCGCCAGGCCGAGCTGATCGCTCGCCAGGAAGCGGAACTTCGCGAAAAGCAGGAACGTCTTGCTCGCTTGGAAGCGGAAAAAGAGGCTCAAGCCAAGGCGCAACGCGAGGCAGAAGAAGCGAAACGTGCCGAGGAAGCACGCGCTGCTGCTGAACGTGAGGCGCAACAGGCGGCGAAGGCAGACACGACTGCGGCTGAGAAGGCAGACACGACTGCGGCTGAAGAACGCAAGCGCGCAACCGACGACGAGGCCAAGAAGAAGGCGGCTGAACAGGAAGCCAAGGCTGCTGCGGAACGGGCAGCGGCGACAGAACGCGCGCGCAAGGCGGTAGCGGACGAAGTGGCCCAGATCAAGGCCATGATGAGCCAGCCCCGGCGGGTCATCAAGGCGCCGGAACCGGCACCTGCTCCCGCGCCTGCGGCCAAGGCCGCCGAAGGCACCTTGCACAAGCCTGCGGAAAAGAAGCCTGCCGATAAAAAAGACGACAAGAAACCCGCCGTCGGTACTCCCGACAAGAAATCCATCAAGTCGGCCAATGTGTCGTCGACATGGCAGGATGATGCCGCCAAGAAGCGCGGTATCAAGACACGGGGCGGTGCGGCCACTCCGTCCTCGGGCGGCCGCGATGGATGGCGGGGCGGTCCGAAAGGACGCCGCTCGCATCATGGCGATGATCGTCATGAATCCAATTTCCAAGTGCCGACCGAGGCCGTCGTCAGGGATGTGCACGTGCCCGAAACGATTACCGTCGCAGAACTGGCGCACAAGATGGCAGTCAAGGCTTCCGAAGTCATCAAGCACATGATGAAGCTCGGACAGATGGTAACCATCAACCAGGTGCTCGACCAGGAAACTGCAATGATCCTGGTGGAGGAAATGGGGCACAAGGCGTTCGCTGCCAAACTGGACGATCCCGAAGCATTGCTCGAGCAGGTTGGCGAGCATAACGATGCCGAGTCATTGCCGCGCGCACCGGTTGTTACCGTCATGGGTCACGTCGACCACGGCAAGACTTCCTTGCTGGATTCGATTCGCCGTGCCAAGGTGGCGGCAGGTGAAGCGGGCGGCATTACCCAGCATATCGGCGCTTACCATGTCGAAACACCGCGGGGCATCATTACCTTCCTCGATACACCGGGTCACGAAGCATTTACCGCGATGCGTGCACGCGGCGCCAAGGCGACCGATATCGTCATCCTGGTGGTTGCCGCCGATGACGGCGTGATGCCGCAAACGAAGGAGGCGATCGCTCATGCCAAGGCGGCAGGCGTACCCATCGTTGTTGCGATCAACAAGATCGACAAGCAGGGTGCCAATACCGAGCGCGTCACGCAGGAACTGATTGCAGAGCAGGTGGTGCCCGAGGCTTACGGCGGCGATGCGCCATTCATCTCCGTATCGGCAAAGACTGGCCAGGGTATCGACGATCTGCTGGAAAACGTGCTGCTGCAGGCGGAAGTGCTGGAACTCAAGGCACCGGTCGATGCGCATGCCAAGGGACTCGTCATCGAGGCCAAGCTCGACAAGGGCCGCGGTCCGGTGGCAACGGTCCTCGTGCAGTCGGGAACGCTCAAGCGCGGCGACGTCGTGCTGGCGGGTTCGTCGTACGGCCGGGTGCGTGCAATGCTTGATGAAAACGGCAAGAACGTCGCGGACGCAGGTCCGTCGATTCCTGTCGAGATTCAAGGCTTGACCGAGGTGCCGGCTGCCGGCGAGGAAGTCATGGTCATGGCTGACGAGCGGAAGGCGCGTGAAATTGCACTCTTCCGCCAAGGCAAGTTCCGTGACGTCAAGCTGGCCAAGCAGCAAGCGGCGAAACTCGAAAACATGTTCGAGCAGATGGCCGAAGGCGAGGTGAAGAACCTGCCTCTGATCATCAAGGCCGATGTCCAGGGTTCGCAGGAAGCCATCGTGCACGCGATGCAGAAGCTGTCGACCAACGAAGTGCGTGTACAGATCGTTCATGCGGCGGTTGGCGGCATCAGCGAGTCGGATGTCAACCTCGCCGTCGCGTCGAAAGCCGTCATCATCGGCTTCAACACGCGTGCCGATACCTCGGCGCGGAAGCTGGCAGAGACGAGCGGCATCGACATCCGTTACTACAACATCATTTACGATGCGGTAGACGAGATCAAGGCGGCGATGTCGGGCATGCTCTCGCCGGAGAAGCGCGAGCAGTCGCTTGGCTTGGTCGAGATCCGTCAGGTCTTCCATGTCAGCAAGGTCGGCTCGATTGCGGGCTGCTATGTGCTGGACGGCCTGGTCAAGCGCGGTTCTTCCGTACGACTGCTGCGCAACAATGTGGTTGTCTGGACAGGCGAACTCGATTCGCTCAAGCGTTTCAAGGACGATGTAAAAGAGGTGAAGGCAGGCTTCGAATGCGGCTTGTCGCTGAAAAACTTCAACGACATCCAGGAAGGCGATCAGCTGGAAGTGTTCGAGGTGCAGGAAGTGGCGCGAACTCTGTAAAGCACAAGCCGCAGGTTGGTCGATACGTAAAACCGCGACAAGCCCGGATCCAACATGCGCCGCCGTATGAAGAGTACGGCGGCGCATGATCTTTGTAGCTAGAGTGAAATACCGATCCGGTATTTGGGTGCACTGACAGGCATCTGATGAGGAGATTGCGATTCGCTCGGCACTGATTACCATGTAGCCATGCGGGTCCGATCCCGACACGCCAGCGTGAATCATCACCAATCGAAACCATCGCGCTTCAGCCATCTCGAAGCGATGCCGCTACCGTCGTTGCCGCTGCAGGATGCAGACACTCCAGGCAACTACAACAATAGCCAAGAAGCAAGGAAGTCATAGCATGGCCAAACATAGCAAATCCATACCAGGCCGCGGTATCCGCGTGGCAGACCAGATCCAGCGCGATCTGGCCGAAATCATTGCCTATGAGCTGAAAGATCCGCGCGTCGGCATGATTACCATTACCGAGGTGCAGGTAACACCCGACTATGCGCATGCCAAGGTATTTTTCACCACATTGGTCGACAACGAAGAATCGGTCCAAAACACCCTGTCGGGCTTGCGCAAGGCGGCGGGATTCATTCGCGGCCAGCTCGGCCGCAGATTGACCATCCATACCACCCCGGAAGTGCATTTCGTCCATGACCGCTCGACTGCGCGCGGCATGGAGTTGTCGAAATTGATCGATCAGGCGAACGCATCGCGCGCCGCGGATTCCGATCCCGAATAAGTGCCGCCGTTGTTGTCAACCCCGGCGGAGAACCGCCAAAGAACGAACTCATTCCCTATGGCGCAAGACCGCCCAAAGAAAATTCGCGTGCCGGTAGACGGCGTACTGCTGCTGGACAAGGTTGCCGGCATGTCCAGCAACGATGCCCTGGTGAAGGCGAAGTGGCTCCTCAGCGCGAAAAAGGCCGGCCATACCGGCACGCTCGATCCATTTGCCACCGGGCTGCTGCCCCTGTGCTTCGGCGAGGCGACGAAGTTTTCCCAGGATCTGCTGGAAGCCGACAAGACCTACGAAACCCTGGTGCAGCTCGGGGTGGCGACCGATACGGGCGATACCGAGGGCAAGGTGATCGCGACGCATGATGTCGATGTGACTCCCCAGCAAATTGAAAATGCGCTGGCCGGATTTCGCGGTCCCATCGAACAGATCCCGCCGATGCATTCCGCTCTCAAGCGCGACGGCAAACCTCTGTACGAATACGCACGCGCCGGCATCACGCTGGAGCGTGCCGCCCGCAGCGTAATCATTCACCGGCTTGAATTGCTCGATTACCAGGCGCCTTTCCTGAAGCTGCGTGTCACCTGCAGCAAGGGCACCTATATTCGCGTGCTTGGAGAAGATATCGGCAAGGCGTTGGGATGCGGAGCCCATCTTCGGGAATTGCGCCGTACCGGCGTGGGCGCCTTGACGCTTGACGGCGCCATCACGCTGGAACAGTTGCAGGACACTGCGGAAACCGCCAGAACAGCCATGCTGGCACCGGTCGATGCCTTGCTGTCCACATTCCCTGAAGTGCAATTGCCGGCAACGCTGGCCGCTCGCTTTCTGCACGGCCAAAGACTTCCCCTCGGCAAGGAAGAGCTCTTGGTGCCTGATATCCCCGGCAGGGTACGTGTCTATCAAAAGGACAACGGTCATTTGCTGGGAACGGCGCAGCTCCTGCCTTACAGCATCCTCGCGCCGGAAAGGTTGATCGCATCCCCGCCGCCACCCTGAAAAAAGCGCGAATCTTTTTCGTTCGCACCTGTCCATACAGCTCCTGATGCGATGCAAGCCATTGAAAAACAAGTATTTTTGAAAGTTAATGCGTCGCAGCATGCTATAATTTTTGGTTCTTCGAGTCCGCACTAAACCACCATGTCAAACACAAAACGCGCACTGCGCAACATCGCCATCATCGCTCACGTCGACCACGGCAAAACCACCCTGGTCGACCAGCTGCTCCGCCAGTCGGGGACCTTCCGCGAAAATCAGCAAGTCGATAACCGCGTGATGGATTCCAACGATCTCGAAAAAGAGCGCGGCATTACCATTCTGGCCAAGAACTGCGCGGTCGAATACGAGGGTACTCATATCAACATCGTCGATACCCCCGGCCACGCCGACTTCGGCGGTGAAGTCGAGCGCGTGCTGTCGATGGTCGATTCCGTGCTGCTGCTGGTGGATGCGGTCGAAGGCCCGATGCCGCAGACGCGTTTCGTAACGCGCAAGGCGCTCGCGCTGGGCCTCAAGCCCATCGTGGTGGTGAACAAGATCGACCGGCCGGGCGCACGTCCCGAGTGGGTCATCAATGCGACATTCGAACTTTTCGACAAGCTGGGCGCGACCGAAGAACAGCTGGATTTCCCGGTGGTGTACGCCTCCGCGCTGAATGGCTATGCCAGCCTCGACCCGCAGGTCCGCGAAGGCACGATGAAGCCGCTGTTCGACTCCGTGCTGGAAAACGTTCCGGTGCGCGACGACGATCCGGACGGTCCGCTGCAGCTGCAGATCTCCTCGCTCGATTATTCCTCCTACGTCGGCAAGATCGGCATCGGCCGCATCAAGCGCGGCCGCGTGAGGGCGCTGCAGGACGTGATCGTGATGAACGGCCCCGATTCCACGCCGACGAAGGCGCGCATCAACCAGGTGCTCAAGTTCAAGGGTCTGGAGCGCGTGCTGGTCGATGAAGCTCAGGCCGGCGACATCGTCCTGATCAACGGCATCGAAGAACTCGGCATCGGCACCACCGTCTGCTCGCCCGACACTCCTGACGCGCTGCCGATGCTCAAGGTCGATGAGCCCACGCTGACCATGAACTTCCTGGTCAACAACTCGCCGCTGGCAGGCCGCGAAGGCAAGTTCGTCACCAGCCGCCAGATCCGCGACCGTCTCGACCGCGAACTCAAGGCCAACGTTGCGCTGCGCGTCACCGACACCGGCGACGACACCACTTTCGAAGTCTCGGGCCGCGGTGAACTGCACCTGACCATTCTGCTGGAAAACATGCGCCGCGAAGGCTACGAGCTGGCCGTTTCCCGTCCGCGCGTGGTGTTCAAGGATATCGACGGCGTCAAGTGCGAACCGTACGAACTGCTGACCGTCGACGTCGAGGATTCCCATCAGGGCGGCGTCATGGAAGAACTTGGCCGCCGTCGCGGCGACTTGCAGAACATGGAGCCGGACGGCAAGGGTCGTGTACGCCTCGAGTACCGCATCCCGGCGCGCGGCCTGATCGGTTTCCAGTCCGAATTCATGACGCTGACACGCGGCACCGGCCTGATGAGCCATATCTTCGACGACTATGCGCCTGTCGATGTCAACAAGCCGGAACTGGCCGGTCGCCGCAACGGCGTGCTGATCTCGCAGGATGACGGCGCGGCGGTTGCCTATGCGCTGTGGAAACTGCAGGACCGCGGCCGCATGTTCGTCAGCCACAACGATCCGGTCTATGAAGGCATGATCATCGGCATCCATTCGCGTGACAACGATCTCATCGTCAATCCGATCAAGGGCAAGCAGCTGACCAACGTGCGCGCGTCCGGCACTGACGAAGCGGTGCGCCTGGTGCCGCCGATCCAGCTGACGCTCGAATATGCGGTGGAATTCATCGAAGATGATGAACTCGTCGAGATCACGCCGAAGAGCATCCGTCTGCGCAAGCGCTTCCTGAAGGAACACGAGCGCAAGAAGGCATCGCGCGAAGCTGCATGATGAAGTAATTGTCCTCGCATCGCGGCCGGAAAGTGCCGTGATGCGGCGACAAGCAAAAGCGCAATCCGCTGCATGCTTTGATACTTGAGCTGATGCGATATGCCCGGCCCCCGACAGGGAAGCCGGGCTGATTTTTTTCAACTCCTTATCCTGGAGCGGATTGCAGGTGAATGGCCGGTTGACTCGGCCTGTCTTGGGCGCACGGCAGCGTTGTTCGTCACTTGTGTGGCCCGCCACACGGTGCTCCTCTCGCCTTGCCCTGCATCCCAAGGCAGACCGATTCTTTCAGGCTCCTACCTGCAATCCGCTCTAGTCAACTGTTTATGCCGCTTTTGACGAACCATCAACGAGCCCTGCTGCTCATGATCATTGCGCCGACGATGTGGAGCATCGCCGGCGTCATCACGCGCCATCTCGATGCCGCGCGCGGATTCGAAGTCACTCTCTGGCGCAGCATATTTTCCGCCCTGGCCGTGGCCCTGGTGCTCGGCATGCAGCAGGGACCGCGCAAGGCGGTTGCCACCATCCGCGCCGCCGGCATGATGGGCGTCCTGAGCGGCATGATGTGGTGCACCATGTTCACTGCGTTCATGATCGCCCTGACGCGGACCACGGTCGCCAATACGCTGATCGTCATGAGCATTGCGCCGCTGCTTACCGCCTTCCTTGCCTGGCTGGTGCTCAAGCAGCGGATTCCGGGCAGGACCTGGCTGGCGATCTTCGCTGCCGTCGCCGGCATCCTGTGGATGTTCGTCAATGGCATGAGCGACGTGAACGGCGATCACCTGGTCGGCATGCTGATCGCCGGTGCGGTGCCGATTGCCTCCGCAGTCAATCTCATCATTCTCAAGCGCAGCGGACAGGGCGTGGACCTGATGCCGGCGGTCCTGCTTGGCAGCGTGTTTTCAGCGCTGCTGATGCTGCCGTTCGCCTGGCCGCTGCAGGCATCGATGCACGACATCGGCTTGCTGGCGGTGCTTGGATTCTTCCAGCTCGGCTTTCCTTGCCTGCTGCTGGTCAGTGCGGCCAAAAGCCTGTCCGCACCCGAAGTGGCGCTGCTTTCCCTGCTGGAAGTGCTGCTCGGGCCGTTGTGGGCCTGGCTCGGCGCAGGCGAAGTGCCCGCGCGCGAAACGCTGTACGGAGGCAGCATCGTCATGGCGGCCCTGGTGCTCAACGAGCTTGCGGCATTGCGCTCGCTTGGACGCAAGCCGCAGTTACGCGCGGTAGAAGCGGAAAAAACAAAAGCCGGGTCGATCATCGACCCGGCCGCATGATTTTCTTTCAGCGCAGACGCCGCCGGCTCAGGCGGCAACCGTATCCGTCTGCGGCACTGCCTGCTGCGTTCTGAGCACATCGGCGATGGCGCCGAACAGCTGATCGACCTGCTGCTGGTCGATGATGAGCGGCGGCGACAGCGCAATGATGTCGCCGGTGGTGCGGATCAGCACATTCTTCTCCCAGAAGCATTTCTGGAACACATCGAACGCACGTGCCGTCGGCTTGCCGGGGACGCCTTCGAGTTCGATGCCGCATACCAGTCCCAGATTGCGCACATCCTTCACATAAGGCAGGCCCTTCAGGCTGTGCGCCGCCTGTTCGAAGTAGGGCGCCATGGCTGCGGCGCGATCGAACAGGCCTTCTTCCTTGTAGACCTCGATGGCGGCAACGCAGGCCGCCGCGGCCAGCGGATGACCGCTGTAGGTGTAGCCGTGGAAAAATTCAATGGTGTTTTCCGGTGCCGCATCCATGAAGGCATCATGGATGTCCTGGCGCACGATGACCGCGCCCATCGGCACGGCGGCATTCGTCAATCCCTTGGCGCAGGTGATCATGTCAGGTACCACGCCGAAGAAATCGGCGGCAAACGCGGTGCCGAGGCGGCCGAAACCGGTGATGACCTCGTCGAAAATCAGCAGGATGCCGTATTTGTCGCAGATCGCGCGCAGTTTCTGCAGGTAGCCCTTGGGCGGCAGGATCACGCCGGTCGAACCCTGGACCGGCTCGACGATGACGGCGGCGATGGTCGCCGGATCATGCAGGGCCAGCATGCGCTGCTCGAGTTCATCGGCCATTTCCGCGCCATGCTCGGGCAGGCCGCGCGAAAACGCATTCCTGGCGATGTCGAGCGGATGGCGCAGGTGGTCGATGCCGGGCAGCGTCGGACCGAAGTGCTTGCGGTTGCCGGCAATGCCGCCGACCGCAATGCCGCCGAAGCCAACGCCGTGATAGCCGCGTTCACGCCCGATCAGGCGCGTGCGCAGTCCGTCGCCGCGCATCCGGTGATAGGCCAGTGCGATTTTCAATGCCGTATCGACCGACTCGGAACCGTCATTGCAGAAGAACACCCGGTTCAATCCTTCCGGCGCGATGGAGGCCAGCGCGGTGGCGGCTTCGAATACTTTCGGATGCCCCATCTGGAAGGTCGGCGCGAAATCCATGGTGGCCGCCTGCTGCTGAATCGCCGCGGTAATTTTCGGATGGCAATGACCGGCGTTCACGCACCACAGGCCGGCCGTGCCGTCGAGAATCTTGCGCCCATCGTCGCTGGTGTAATGCATGCCCGACGCTCCGGACAGGAGGCGGGGCTTGCTCTTGAATTGCCGGTTGGCGGTGAAGGGCATCCAGAAATGCGAGGTATCCAGGGGTTGAGCCATAGCGTTGTCTCCTTTTTAAATAGATGTTCGGAATGCGGTTGCATCGTGCCTGCCATGACTGCGGGCGCCGCGCGCCTCGGTAAGGCTATGACTGCGGCACCGCGACGATGTGCGGCAAGTCATTATGAGCCGGCTCATGGAAAAGGCAAGTAATGGAACCGTTTGCCACGGCATGACACCCACCCTGTCATGGACGAACATTTTCTTGGAAATAACTATATCGGAGAAACCATGGCCTCATTTTTCAGAATCCCGGCCCCTGTTAAAGGGGTGTTCGAAACATTGACATGTTCAGGTGGTCGACCAACTGACGTGCCGGACCGACCCCGCGCGGCACCGGATTCCGGCGCAACGGCAGGTGAGCGCCGGCAGGCGGAACAGCCGATGCCGCGGCACGCTGGGCTGGGAGGGGCAGTGCGTGCCCGAGTGAACAGGTTGGCGGCGTCGCTAAGGGGGCACGATCCGGCAACGGCTGATGATGGGCAGCCTGCCGGAAACACGGCTCAACCAAGACAGGTGAGAAAACTAAGGAAGCCGCCGCCTTGGGTTACGGGAACGATGTCCACGCAAGCGCCGGCGGCCACTCATCCTGTCACAGTCGGGGCACCGGAAGGGCTTGAGTCTTCCGCGCAAGTCCCTCCCTTGACAGCGAAAGATGGGGCGCCACATTATCAAAAGGCCAGGGACACCGTCGCGACGGTTGCGCCTGCGACACCTGCTGCACCTCAAAGGCCACCAAGAAATCCTGCCCGGCTAAACAGTGCGGGGAAACGCCTTGACCCTCTACTAAAGAGCAGTGCTGGCGGCTCAGGTTCGATGTCTGAGCCCCGCAGCAACCTCACACCTATCATCAATGGTAGGCAAGCTTCCTCAGCGTTCCCGCCGGAAATCGAAGTCATAACCACGGCACAGTCGATTGACAGAGAGACATTGATGAGAATGCTGGGTTCGGCATTGCAAGGACTTGATGGAATCATCAATGCAAAAGGGACAATTGTAGGACACCTGAATGGCACGGATCATTCGAGCAGCGTTCAGGTACTTGAAACAATGGCTTCAGCAACGACGGCAACGGGACCAACGACAGCAGCACGCGGCTATTCTCCATTGAGATCCATGACAACCGCATTGAGAGCATTGCGCAACCTGACTTCGGGAGCATTGAAGTTCAATGAGGCGCTTCCGTCCGAACTGGATCGCTTGTCCCGTGAGGCTGCTGGAATACTTGATATCCAACTGCCGGCCGAGTCCGCTGATTCGCAAGCGAGTCCAGCCACCTTTCAGGATCTGGGCGATCCAACACGCTATCGTAAAGACCAAACCCATCGCCCGATTTCCGTATCGGTGCTCGCCGCGAATTCGAGAACAATCATTCAGCAATTGGATAGGCTAGTCGAGATGCGTGCCGAACTTGACAGGGAAATTCAGAGAATGGGCCTGGGTCCATCAAGTGTACCGCCAGTAACAACGAGGGATGCTGATGCCGCGCTCGCGAGAACTGCGCCAGTTGAACAGAGCAGTGGATCACCGCAGGCCGCAGCGGACATAACAGCGTTAGACACCGGAAGCTCTACCGTGGAAATTGACTCGGTCTTCCAGGTCTGGCTTGATGCGGATCGCGATCTGAACGCACAGGAACCAGACCCGAACGGGCCCGCACTACAAGCCGGCGATGGAGACGCCGTGCGGTCCCGGTGATGCCATATAAGAACCTTAAGGCCCGACATTGCGGCTCGCGGCCAAGGCCTTCATGCGGTAAAGCACTGCAATAATGCTAGACTTACGCCGCAAGCCGTAACGCATCCTGCGGCCTTGTTTTTGCGGCAAGCTGGCAGGCAGCTTGCCGCACGCGCATCCGCTATTCACTTTCAATCCCGCATGACGCAAAAGAATACCCCCAAGCGCACCATCTCCGTGGCCCCGATGATGGACTGGACCGACCGCCACTGCCGCATGTTCCACCGGCAGATCACCCGCCATACCTGGCTCTACACCGAGATGGTGACTACCGGCGCCTTGCTGTACGGCGATGTGCCGCGCCATCTCGACTTCAACCAGGAAGAGCATCCGGTCGCGCTGCAGCTCGGCGGCAGCGAGCCGGACGATCTCGCCAGGAGCGCCAAGCTCGGCGAGCAATGGGGCTATGATGAAGTCAACCTCAATTGCGGCTGTCCTTCCGAGCGCGTGCAGAAGGGCGCCTTCGGCGCCTGCCTGATGGGCGAGCCGGCACTGGTGGCCGACTGCGTCAAGGCCATGCGCGATGCGGTTTCCATCGATGTCACGGTCAAGCACCGCATCGGCATCGATGACGTCGAGTCCTATGACTTCGTGCGCGATTTCGTCGGCACCATTGCCGATGCCGGCTGCAATACCTTCATCGTGCATGCCCGCAATGCGATCCTGAAGGGGCTGAGCCCGAAGGAGAACCGCGAGATTCCTCCGCTCAAGTACGAAATGGCGTACCGGCTCAAGAAAGATTTCCCGGGCCTTGAAATTCTTATCAACGGCGGCATCAAGACCGTTGATGAAATCGACCTGCACCTGCAGCACGTGGATGGCGTGATGCTTGGCCGCGAGGCGTATCACAATCCTTATCTGATGGCATCCTTCGATGCCCGCTATTACCAAGACGATGCGCCGCCAAAAACGCGTGCCGATGTCCTGCAGGCCATGATGCCCTATATTGCCGACCAGCTCGCCCGGCACGGCAAGGGTGCGGGTGGTGCCAGCGCCACCGCCAGTGCCGGTGGCGGCCTGCGCCTCAACAGCATCACTCGTCACATGCTCGGCCTGATGACCGGCCTGCCGGGCGCGCGCGTCTTTCGCCAGACCCTGTCGGATTCGAAACGGCTGGCCGAGGGCAATCCTGCCTTGCTGCTGGATGCGCTGGCCCGCATGCAACCCGCCCGGGCGCTCGCAGCCTGACTCGTCTCTACATCCGTTCTTCGTGCCGTGCCATTCCACCAGTCAAATGGCACGGAATCTGCACGTCCGTTCCGTTCATCGGTATCGACCCTCATGCATCATGGGTCGGCACCTGCCATTGGAATTGCTACCAAGTAAAACGGAACGGAAAGGACGAAAATGTCACAGGATCAAGCTTCATTCCCGCCGCAGCACCAGGATCACCAGCCAGGCTCGGAAGCCGCAATGACACCGCGTCCGCAAGCGGAGATGAAAAATTACAAGGGCAGCGGCAAACTGAAGGGCAAGGTCGCGCTGATCACCGGCGGCGACAGCGGCATCGGCCGCGCAGCGGCAATCGGTTTCGCCAAGGAAGGCGCGAATGTCGTGGTCGCTTATCTCGATGAGCACCAGGATGCGCAGGAAACCCAGCGACTGATCGAAGCCGAAGGGCGCGAATGCGTCACCATCGCAGGCGATATCGGCCAGTCGGACTTCTGCAAGAAGATGGTCGACACCGCGATGACGTCGTTCGGTCGACTCGATATCGTCGTCAACAATGCCGCGCAGCAGTTCCCGCAGCAAAGCATTGAAAACATCAGCGACGAGCAGCTGCTGAAAACCTTCCGTACCAACATCTTTTCCATGTTCTACACCGTGCGCGCGGCGCTGCCGCATCTCAAGCCGGGGGCGCGCATCATCAACACCACCTCCGTTACCGCTTACCGCGGCAGTTCGCATCTGCTGGATTATTCATCGACGAAAGGCGCGATCGTTGCCTTTACGCGCTCATTGTCGCAGCAGCTGCTGGAGAAGGGCATCATGGTCAACGCGGTCGCGCCCGGTCCGATCTGGACGCCGCTGATACCCGCAAGCTTCGATGCGAAGCAGGTGGAGTCTTTTGGCCAGCAGGCGCCGCTGGGCAGGGCGGGGCAGCCGGATGAAGTCGCGCCGTCCTACATCTTCCTGGCATCGGACGATTCGTCGTACATGACGGGGCAGGTGCTGCATCCCAACGGCGGCGAGATCGTCAACGCCTGACGATCTCGCGACGCTCGCGCCTGCGGGCTCATGCCAGTTCTCAGGCGCGCGGGCATTGCCTCGGGCAAGGCAAGGAATTCAATATTCCTTGAGCCGGTTGTACAGCGTCTTGAGGCTGATGCCGAGCGCCTCCGCCGTGAGGCGCTTGTTGCCGCTGTAATGCTTGAGCGTGGCAAGGATGATTTCCTTTTGCGCGTCTGCCAGCGGCGTGCCGACAAAGAAATTGAGGTAGCCCTCATGCACGGTGGGCTTCTTGGTGGAAAGATCGGAGATGCAGTCCTCGATGTTGAGCGTGTCGGTGCCGATGATGTAGGCCCGATGCACGACATTCTTCAGCTCGCGCACATTGCCCGGCCATGAGTAGGAGCGGATGACGTCGAGCGAACTGCGCGAAAAGATTTTCTGCGCCTTGCTTTTCTCGTTCAGTTCATTGAGGAAATGATGGGCCAGCGCTTCGATGTCGCTTCCGCGTTCGCGCAACGGAGGAATGCGAATCGGAAAGACGGCGAGACGATACATCAGGTCTTCACGAAGATTACCCTGCTTGACGGCGGTATCGAGATCGCGATTCGTCGCGGCGACCAGACGCACGTCAACCTTCACTTCCTCGTCGCCCCCGACACGAAGAAACTTGCCGCATTCCAGCACCCGCAGCAGCTTGACCTGCATGTCCACCGGCATCTCGGTGATTTCATCCAGGAACAGGGTGCCGCCGGAAGCATGCTCGAAGTAACCGATATGCTGCTTGACCGCGCCGGTGAAGCTGCCTTTTTCATGGCCGAACAGGGCGGCCTCGATCAGATGGGCCGGAATGGCGCCGCAATTGACCGCGACGAAGGGCTGCTCGACACGCCGGCTCGCATGATGGATGGCATTCGCGATCACTTCCTTTCCGGTACCGCTTTCGCCCACCAGCAATACGGTGGCATCCGTGGCCGCAACCCTCTCGACCTGCTGATAGAGCCGCTCCATTACGGAAGACGTGCCGTGCATGATGCCGAAATGCATGAGGGATTTTTCAAGGGCCATTTGTGTTTCCGTGTCGTCCCCGGGCTGTGGACGGTCGCTGCGTTCCAGCGTGAGCAAAGTATTGGACGTCATGATTCTTACACCAAAGCGTGGACAGATACTTGCGCTAATTCAGTTCCATTGCGCAAAGTGAATGGATGCATATTGCCGGGCGGATACCCTGTGGCGAGACACCGGCGCGAGGAAGCTAAAGATACACCATCATGCGGCGAGCGTCTTTCTACTCTAATGCATTGCGGTGCGGATCGAGCACACAAATTTTTCTATCGACCCCATGCCTTCGCCGAAGCGGCGAACGGATTTCCGCACCGCGAAAAATACATTGCCATGCCCTGCAACCGCTGTAAGCCTTACGCCGCCGCAGTAAGTTTTACGAGCGCGTTGTTAGAGCGCTTTCGTCCTGACCAGGCTGACGATCCTGGAAGGTTTGCCAGCGGCACTGCGGTAAGTCTCCTTGCCATGGCCCCGGGGCGCCGAGCCCGCCATGTCGCGCCACCACGCCTTGTTCCGCAGACGGATCTTCTCGAACTGGACCAGGCTGGTCAGGGCAAAAATGCTTTAGTTAACACGGCGGCATCCTTCCGCCTGCCTTCGAGCCCTGACGAACTATTGCCGGCGAAACACCGCACTTTTGCAGTGCACTGGCATGGAAGCTGCGTGCGGCGGCGAGTGCCGCAATGGCAAAACCTTAACGAACTTATCGTGAAAGGCATGGTCAAGAACGAGACATAACAACGTTAATTTTTTTGAAAGGAACGAGCATGAATTCACTCAAGACCACATCGAAGATTCTGTTGGTTGTTGCTGCGCTGAGCATGACTGCAGTGGGTTGCGATCGCCGTGCCGGAGATACCTCGGGCGGCAGCGGCGCATCGGGAACCAGCTCCAGCGGCGCAGGTTCCATGGGTTCGTCCGGATCGGGCGGCGCAGGCGGAGCAGGCGGCGGCACAGGTTCCGGCACAGGCTCGAAGTAAGCCATCCGCATTACAGCCGGTTTTCCGCATGCGCAGACTGGTCTTGTGCCACCTGCGCATGCGGCATGCTTGTTTCTGAAGCCGGCCTGTCGACAGGCATATCAATTCCCTTCCACTGTATTGAGTGTCCTCATGTGCCATGGGTTGCCGCATGCATCGTGATGTTCGCGCTGCGCGTGCCTCAGCTCTGCATGGGACGAGGCAATTTTTCGATACATCTTTGCAGCAGACATTTCCTGCGCGACTCATATCATCGCCATGCAATCACGACTTCGCGCGCAAACCACCGGTTCACTGCTTTCGGTCAAGAATAAAACACATGCGTACTTGGACAATATCCCTCAGAAGCGTATGCTGAAGATTCAGTAGCACCGGCCGATTCCGGCCATCGTCAACCTTTCAACCGATTTCCATCAAGAATTCAACAGGTTCGCAACGGCCTTATGCCGGGCGGCGGCATGCGGACCATGACAGACATCAGCCTAATGCACTTCGCGCAATGGCTGATGCCCATTGCTGCATGGGCGCGTGCCCGTCGGTGCAACCGTTAGAGAAAATTTGACATATGCCACATGTACTCATCGTCGATGACGACCTGAACACCCGTGAAGCACTGGCGGCAATCACGACCGCCGAGGGATTCACAACTGCAACCGCAGGAAGCATTCGGGATGCGCAAAGCCAGATCATGCTGCAGCGACCGGATGTGGTATTGATCGATCTTAAGCTGCCGGACGGCAACGGCATGGACCTGTTCAACGACATCGAGGCGCGCGCGACGACCGAGATCGTTCTCATCACTGGCCATGCAAGCGTGGAAACCGCGGTGGAAGCCTTGCGTCTCGGCGCTGCCGATTACCTTACCAAGCCCATCAACTTCAAGCGCCTCAAGGCGCTGCTGTCGCGCATTCCACGCACCGTGGATCTGAAGGAAGAAATCGGCGTGCTGCGCAGCGAACTGCGCCGGCTCGGCCACTTCGGCCAGATGCTGGGCGCGGCTCCCGCGATGCAAAAGCTGTACAACCATATCGGCCGCGTGGCGCCGACCGAGGCGACCGTGCTGCTGCTCGGCGAGAGCGGCACCGGCAAGGAAATGGCGGCGCAAACCATTCATGAACTCAGCCTGAGGCAGAAGCATCCCTTCCTGCCGGTCAACTGCGGCGCAATCTCGCCGCAACTGATCGAGAGCGAAATCTTCGGCCATGAAAAGGGCAGCTTCACCGGCGCCGATCGCCAGCATAAAGGTTATTTCGAACGAGCCAACGGCGGCACGCTGTTCCTGGACGAGATCACCGAAATGCCGGTCGAACTGCAGGTGAAACTGCTGCGCGTGCTGGAGACCGGATCATTCATGCGCATCGGCAGCAACCAGGAAATCGATACCGACGTGCGCGTGATTGCGGCAAGCAACCGTGATCCCGAAGCTGCGGTCGCCGAAGGCAAGCTGCGCCTCGACCTCTACCACCGGCTCAACGTCTTCCCGCTGAAGATTCCGCCGCTTCGCGAACGCGGCAACGACATCGAATTGCTGGCACAGCATTTCCTCGATGAGCTCAATACCGCGCATGGCACCAGCAAGGTATTGTCGCCGGATGGCCTGGCGTGCCTGAGCAATTACCACTGGCCCGGCAACGTGCGTGAGCTGCGCAATTACATGCAGCGCGCGTTCATTCTTTCCGATCACGTCCTTGATGCTGCGGCATTGGCGCCGGTGATCACCACCCAGTCACCGGTGGGCCTGACGCTCGCGATCCCGGTAGGCACCTCGCTGGCCGATGTCGACCGCAAGCTGATCTATGCAACGCTGGAGCTGTGCGGCGGAGTGAAGAAGCGTGCGGCGGATATTCTCGGCATCAGCCTCAAGACCTTGTACAACAGGCTGGAGGAGTACGGGCCTTATGAAGGCAACGTGCAGAAGAAGGATGAGCCGTCGTCGATGCATGGCAGCAGCAGCGACTCGTATCACTGAGGAGGTGGTTCCCGGAGGCTGACCGTAAGTTGCCGGTTGCACCAGTCATGCTGCTTCCTTATTGCTCCTTCTCCTTCGGGAGGAGGGGGCGACGGGGATAGGTTTCACTTCCCGCCGCCATAAACGCATCCCCGTCCGGCTCCGCCTCGCCAGCTGCTTTTGAAAGGGGCGGTGGCCCCTTCATTCAATGAATTCAATTCAGTCCAATCCAAGGCTCCGCTCGCATCCAGCGAGGAGCCATTCAATCCCTTGACGCCAGCGTATCGATCACGATGATCAATTCCTCGGGTGCGACCGGCTTGGTCACATGCATCTGGAAGCCGGCGGTCAGGGCGCGGATGCGGTCTTCCCGCTGGGCGAACGCTGTCAGCGCCAGCGCCGGAATGCGCTGCAGGGGCTGGCGTCCGTCCGCCGCGGTCCACGCGCGTATCTTCCTGAGGACCGCGTAGCCATCTTCGCCGGGCATGGCAATATCGGAAATGAGAACGTCGGGATACTCATCGGCAGCGCGCGACGCCAGCCATTCCGCCGCCTGGCCGAACGTGGCCGCCGCGAAGACTTCCGCACCGGCGGCATTGAGCACCACCGTCAGCGATTCGCGCGCTTCCTCCTGGTCGTCGATCAGCAGCACGGTCTTGCCTTCCAGCGAGGGAAGGGTCAGCGTGCTCGCGCCCACATCATGCGGTCCCACCGTCAGATACGTCTCGTTGCGGGCCCGCACCGGGAAATACACCGAGAAGGTGGTGCCGGTGCCTTCGCCCTCGCTTTCCGCGGTGACGGTGCCGTCATGCAGTTCCACCAGGTTGCGCACCAGGAACAGGCCAAGCCCCAGGCCATTGTGGAAGCGCGTACTGGACGTGTCCTTCTGGCTGAAGCGGTTGAACAGGTGCGGCAGGAATTCCGGCGACACGCCGGCGCCGTTGTCGCGCACCGATACGCAGATCTGCTTGCCGACCTGGGTCGCGGTCAGCCACACCTGCCCGCCTTCCGGCGTGAACTTGATGGCGTTCGACAGGAGATTCCAGAAAATCTGCTGAATGCGGTCTTCATCGCCCTCGATCTGTTCGCTGGTGATGCGGTAGTTGCAGCTGAGCTCGATACGCTTGGCGGCCGCCATGCTTTCCACGCTTTCCACCGCCGAACGCAGGGCCGGCAGCAGCGCCAGCGGCTGCTTCACCAGCCTGAGCCTGCCGCTCATCATGCGCGTGACGTCCAGCAGGTCTTCGATCAGCCGCACCTGCTGGTTGATGCCGGTCTTGATGCCTTGCAGCGCCCGCTGTGCCAGCGGAATCTCGATGGCATCCTTCACATAATTTTCCAGCACATGGGCCCAGCTCTGGATGCCGTTCAGGGGCGCGCGCAGCTCATGCGACACGATGGCGAGAAATTCGTCGCGCGCCCGCGCCGCCGTCTCCGCCTGGATGCGGGCCGCGCGCTCCCGCGCAAGCAGTTCATCCCTTTCCTTTTCCATGCGGGCGCGTTCGGTCACGTCATAGGCGATGCAGATCACCGACTCGATGTGGCCCCAGCGGTCGATTTCCGGTATGACCCGTCCGGAGAAATAGCGGGTATGTGCCTCTTCGGTCTGCTGGAATTCCAGGCGCTGCTCCTGTCCGCTGTCGAACGCCTTGCGGGCCGCATCGTCCCAGCGCTGCACGATGTCCTCCGGCAGGCCAAGTTCGGTCTTGGTCTTGCCGATGTACGACTGGTGCGGCAGCTTGAACAATTTCTCGATCGAAGGATTGACGTACAGGTGGCGCATCTCGCGATCAATCCTGGAGATGATGTCGGGCGAGTTTTCCACCAGCGTCTTGAATTCGAGTTCGCGCCGATGCAGCTTTTCCTCGGTGTCGCGCAGGCGGGAAATGTCGCTGATGGCGGCGACCAGGCCGACGACATTGCCCCGGGCGTCGTATTCAGGGACATACATCAGCTGCATGTAATGTTCGCTGCCGTCGGCCATCGGCACGCTGAGTTCATGTTCCTGCGGTTCGCCGCGCAAGGTCGCGTCCATGTACTGGCGCAGCTTGGCAAAGGCTTCATCGCCGATGATGTCGGGCACGCGCTTGCCGATCACATCGGCGGGATCGAAGCCGAAGCGGTCCGCGTAGGTCTTGTTGACGAAGTGCAGGTAATAGTCGCGGTCGCACTGGGCAATGAAGACCGGCAGGGAATCGGTGATCAGGCGCAGCTGCTGTTCCCGTTCGCGCAAGGTCTGCTCGTTCCTGCTGCGTTCGGTGATGTCGGTAATCACCGCCGAAAAGCCGGCAACGCCGCCGTCGCTGCGCAGATCGGGCGTATAGATGGCCATCACATGGCGCTCGCCGTGGCGGGTCGCGAGGCCGATTTCGAAGCGCACCGTGTGGCCCGACAGGGCGAGCTCCACATAATCGCGCAGCTTGTCGTAGGAAGCGCCGAGAAGCTCCTGTACCGTGCATCCGACAATGTCTTCGCGCGCGCGCCCGAACCAATGCTGGTAGGCGAGATTGACGAAGCGGTAGCGCTGGTCGGGATCCACGTAGGAAATCAGCACCGGTGCGGTATCGGTGATCAGCTTCAGATACTGGTCTTGCTGGAAGAGCGCTGCGGACAGGCTCTGGTGCGCCCCGGCATCGCGTATGCACACCAGCATGGCCGTCGATTCCTCGTCGCCGCGCCCGCCGTCATGGCAGGGCATGACCGAAATTTCGGCATCCATGATCACGCCGTCGGCCAGCTGCAGCCGGCGCCGCAACGACGCGGCCTGCATCCGCTCAGGCACCGTCGGCAGACCGGCATTGTCCGCATCACGCAGCACTTCGCCGAGTGCACGGCCAACCAGCGCATCCCCCGCCGATACGGCGAAAAGGCCTTGCGCGGCGTTATTGCAGCCGGTGATCACGCCGTTGTGCGCAATGAAGACGCTTTCCACGCACCGGTCGACCATATCGCGGAAATGTCGCTGTGCATCCATGGCGTTCCGTCCTGTGCCGCCCGCTTGCTTGTCGAGCGGATCCTCGTTGCTGCTGGACGATGGCAAGAGCTCATTGCGTTGAATCGATAACACATGATTGCCCGACATATCCATCATCAAAACTGCTCCTTTATCCGCAAGTGCGGGCAGGGTCTTCCAATGGCTTTCATCGGAAACAGTTGCCCTTTCCTATCTTGCGGCTGCATTCGTATTGGTAAAGATGCTTCCGCCCTCATTCTAGAAAGCGAAGCAGCGCTTGCACTGGGTAAGCGCATGTCGAAGTCCCGGAACATTTGAGCGGCAACAAGGTCTGCTGCATCGTCGCTGCAAAGCGTCCGCCTGGGCGGAGTGGCGGCGAGACGCTCGACGAGAAGATCGGTGCCGGCGGGTGCAAAGGCCGTGCGCATTCCCTGCCTGTGCCTCGCTGCATGCCGATGCCTGCGCCGGTACCGCGCATGGGGCGCGCCATTGCTACCATTTCTACCATGGGCGCCATTGCTGCCATGGAGAATGAAAGGGAGACGGAAGTAAGCGTTACACTGTTTTGTCATTTTTTTACACGTCTTCGCCGGGTTTCTTCCACGCATCCGGTGATACGCCTCCTGGTCCCGCCCGGAAGGCGATGGACATGCCCGCAATGTTCCGGAGCGTAAGAGCATGAAACATGCCGACGCCTTTGCAATCTGTGGCCATTTGCGCAAGATCATCGCGTTGCTTGTCTCGATCCGTATAGTAGACGGAGCCCGATTGCATCATGCTTGCGAAGGTGCCTTCAAGCAGGTGTCAGACTCATCTGCAGCAGTGCCCATGCCGACATGATGCGTGTTAAGTCGCGCGGGCGCGCAGGGTCTGCAGTATCCGTATTGTCCAAACAGGCCGGCGCCGACAGGAAGCCTTCCCGAATGCATTTGATGCGCAGCAAAGCACATATCGCAATACATCACGGATTCAAAGCATTGACGGCGCGCCTCGATGCGGCCAGGTCGCGCTTCGCGTCGGGAGTCGCCGTGCAGCGGAAGGCAGGGCAGGGCGCTCGCGGCATGCCGATATCGCGGACTGCCTGCGGCCGTTATCCCAGCTGCAGTCACCGGGCCGCGTCGGCTTCGGCCAATGTGGCTCGAAGTCGGGTTTCCCGGCATGGCGCTTGCCTGTGTATTGCTTGATGCCCTGGTGCTGACCAGAGAGCATTCATTGCGCAGAGTCAGGCGCGCGATTTTCAAATTCCCGCTTCCCGGCAGTCTCCAGACGTCTGCTGCGGGCATGCGCGTACCTGGACTTCGCAAAAGGCAGCAACCTGCCGCCGTGGCTTGTTCATGCACGCGACCGATTCAACCTGAAATGACAATGGACTTTTCCAATCACAAGCATCGACATATGCAGCTGCAAGCCGTTTCCGAAAAGCGACCTGCACGCGCAAGCGCGCGCCGGGAATGGCAATCGATGCCAGAGGGAAAAGTCCCGCGCGCCGTATCGGCACATTCCTTCCTGACCAACTTTCATGCCCTCGCGGCAAGGAGATAGCATGGCTTCTGCAATCATTGTCTTCTCTCATCTGCGTTGGGACTTCGTGTTCCAGCGTCCGCAACATCTTTTGTCGCGCCTGGCCAAGCACTATCCGATCGTGATCGTCGAAGAGCCGGTGTACGACGAAGAAAAAACTTTCCTCAAGACCTATTCGCCTGCTCCCAACATCCTGGTGTGCCAGCCGCACACCCCGGTCAACATGCCCGGCTTCCATGACGACCAGCTGCCCCACCTGCAGAAGCTGCTGCGTCAGCTCGTGCACGATTACGAAGATCACATGGCCTGGTTCTACACGCCGATGGCGCTGCCCCTGCTGCAGGAGCTCAAGCCGCGCCTGGTGGTGTATGACTGCATGGATGAACTGGCTGCTTTCAAGAACGCGCCAAAGCAACTTCTCCAGAGGGAGAGCGCCTTGCTGAAGGTGGCCGACCTGGTATTCACCGGCGGGCAGAGCCTGTATCGCACCAAGCGCGACCGCCATCCGAATGTGCATTGCTTCCCGAGCAGCGTCGACCGCGCGCATTTCGTGCAGGCGCTCGACCGCACCAACTCCCATCCCGCGCATCGCGAGATCCCCGGCCCGCGCCTGGGCTTCTACGGCGTGATTGACGAGCGCTTCGACGTGGAACTGCTAGGCAGGCTGGCCGACGCGCATCCGGTCTGGCAGATCGTGCTGGTGGGGCCGGTGGTGAAGATCGATCCCGCCACGCTGCCGCAGCGCGCCAACATCCATTACCTCGGCCAGCAGCCCTACGAGGCGCTGCCGCAGTTCCTCGCCGGCTGGGATGTCTGCCTGCTGCCGTTTGCAATGAATGAATCGACGCGCTTCATCAGCCCCACCAAGACGCTCGAGTACATGGCGGCGGAACTGCCCATCGTCAGCACGCCCGTCACCGATGTGGCCTCCTGCTACAGCGACATCGTCGCCATCGCCGGCGACCCCGAAACCTTCATCGCCGCCTGCGAGGCCGCGCTGCTGGCGCCGCCCGAAGAGCATGCGCGCAAGGTCGAGGGCATGCGCCGCGTGCTGGCCGCCACGTCCTGGGATTCCACGGCGGAGCAGATGCGCATGCTGATCGACACCACGCCGCGCCGCCAGGATATTCCGCTCATCGAGACGGCGCCGGTGGAGATCGATGAAAGCGAAGCATCCAACGTGAACCTGCTGCGCCGCGACGAGGCCAACCGCTTTGCCAAGACCGCGATCATCGGTGCCGGTCCGACCGGATTGTCCGCGGCCTATCATCTCGGCCATGATACGGTGCTGTTCGAGAAGAACGACATGGTCGGCGGATGGTGCCGCTCCATTCGCGACAATGGCTTCACCTTCGACCATGCCGGCCACATCATGTTTTCCAACGATCCCTATGTGCTGGAGCTGTACGACATCCTGCTCGGGTCGAACGTGCACTGGCAGGACCGCGAAGCCTGGATCTACAGCAAGAACGTCTACACCCGCTATCCTTTCCAGGGCGCGCTGTACGGCCTGCCGCCGGAGGTGGTGAAGGAATGCATCATGGGCGCGGTGGAAGCACGTTACGGCGCTGCCAAGCCGGGCCAGCCGACGGCGCCGTCGACGGCCAAGGCAAGCGACTGCTGCGGCGACGGCGGCGTGACGCTGCCGGGCACCAATGTGGCGTCGCTGGAAAAGCGCGGTCCCGCCAATTTCGAGGAATTCATCTATCAGGTGTGGGGCGCGGGCATCGCGAAGCACTTTGCCATTCCGTACAACCGCAAGCTCTGGTCGGTGCCGCTGACCGAGATGGAAACCTCATGGCTGGGCGGCAGGGTGCCGCTGCCGGATCTGGAACAGATCATCACCGGCGCGCTGGAACCGGCGGCCAAGCCGATGGGGCCGAACGCCCGTTTCGGCTATCCGCTGCGCGGCGGCTTCCAGGCCCTGGTGTCGGGCTTCGTGCCGCATATCAAGGGCACGATAGAACTGAATTCCGACATCATCAGCGTGTCGCCGAAACAGCATCTGCTCACGCTCGCCGACGGCCGGCGCTATGAATACGAGAACCTGATCAGCACCATGCCGCTGCCGGAACTGGTGAGGATCATCGGCGACGAGGCGCCGGAAGAAGTCAGGCAGGCGGCGGCCGGCCTCAAGCACATCTCGGTGCGCTGCGTGAACCTGGCGGTGGCGCGGGAAAACATCACCGACAAGCACTGGATCTATTATCCCGAGGACAGCACCATCTTCCATCGCATTTTCGTGCAGGGCAATGCCAGCCCGGAATGCAATGCGCCGGGAGGATTCGGCATCACCTGCGAGATCAGCTATTCGCCGGAATACAAGCCCCTGCCGATGAGCGGGCAGGAACTGATCAACCGCTGCATCGAAGACTGCATCAAGGTCGGCATCTTCAACGAGGACGACAAGATCATCGTGGCCAACGAAGTGGACATGCCGTATGCCTACGTGATCTATGACCATGCCCGCGCCGGCAATGTGGAATCCATCCGCTCCTGGCTGGCGATGTACGACATCACCCTGGCCGGCCGCTACAGCGAATGGGAATACTACAACTCCGACCACGCGTTCATCGCCGGGAAGAAGGCGGCGGAAGCGGTCAAGTGGGTGGAGCGGAAGAGCGCCGTGGCGGCGGAGTAGGCAGTCGGCCCGGTCGGCCAGTCGTCCGCATGAGGCACTGAAGCTCTGCAGCTATTGAAACTCTACAGTTTCAGGCATGTTCCTCCTCCTTGAAAGAGGGGAGGAACATGGCGAACGCCATGGCCATGGGAACAGCCCGCCGCAGAGCGGGTCAAACTTGCGTCGACTCCCGGAGGTCCGTCATGAAAACCACACCCGCCGTGCTGCTCATGGCCGTGCTGCTGCCTCTCGCCGCGCATGCGCAGGAGCAAGGGCGCCAATCCCCGCCATCGTCCAATCCCGCCCCCGCCACACGCTCGGCCAAGCCGTCGCCGCAGCAGGCCAGCCTCTATCGGAGCACCAAGATCATCGGCGCCACGCTGCGCGACGCCAAGGACAGGAAGATCGGCAACATCAAGGACCTGGTGCTGGACCGGGAGCGCGGCGAGATCGCGTATGCGGTCGTCAGCTTCGGCGGCGTCCTTGGCGTGGGACGCAAACTGCATGCGATTCCATGGCAGGCAATGGAACCGGGCGATGACGGGCGGCATTACATCCTGCATGCGGACCGGGAAACCATCAACCAGGCGCCCGCCTTCGACATGGCCCGGTGGCCCGACATGGCGGACCCGAAATGGAGCGGCGAGATCGACCGTTACTGGAACCGGATGGTCGGACGCGGTCCCCTGAGCGGCGGCAAGCTGACTTCCGGCGTGCCCGCGCCGGGCGGCAGCGCGCCCGCCAGCGGTCCGGGCACCGGGCCGCGCAGCGATATGCAGAGCAGCGGACGCTGAAGAAGGAAAAACGCATGGCGCAATCCCATCCTCCGCCGGCGCGCCGGGTTCGCATCATCGGCGACAAGCCGCATTTCACCGGACCGGGGCCGCAGGTGATCGCGGCCGAATCCCTGCAGGGCGAAAAGGTCGTCAATCCGCGGGGCGACCGGCTCGGCGAGATTGAAGCCATCATGATCGATGTCCCCAGCGGCCGCATCGCCTATGCGGTGCTCTCCCACGGCGGCATCATGGGCATCGGCGACAAGCTCTTCGCCATTCCTTGGGAAGCCTTCATCCTCGATGCCGAGCGGCGCTGCCTGGTGCTGGATATCGAGGAGGACAGGCTGCGCAGGGCGCCCGGCTTTGACAAGGCGCACTGGCCATCAATGGCGGACCCGACCTGGACCGCGGAGATTCACGACTACTATCGGGCCGCAGCGAAGGGCGATTGATCGTCGCATGGTGACGCCATGGCTGCGCGGCGCCGGGTCCCGGATTCGCCAAGCCGCGCCGCAGCGCCCTTCATGAGCGTCAGGCTCGCGCCCGGATGCACGTGATGCACGTGATGCACGTGATGCCCGGGGATGCCCGGGCTGTCGCAAGACCACGCCACTCGCCGCATGCGCAGTCATCCTATCGTTCTATCGAACTCATCGTGCGCGGATCGGCGATGTACTGGTTCCTGTTCCTGATCTTCCGTTTCATCATCCGGCGCGACGTCGGATCGGTCGGGCTTGCCGACGTTCTGATCCAGGTCATCGTCGCAGACGCCTCGCAGAACGCGCTGGCGGGGAATACACCAGTATCAGCGACGGCATGGTGCTGGTGGCGACACTCATCTTCTGGAATGTGCTGCTGGACTGGGCCAGCTACCGCTTCGCCGCCTTTCGCCGCCTTTCGCCGCATGGCCGAGCCGAGGCCTCTTGAACTGGTGGAGAACGGGCGGCTGCTCAGGCGGAACATGCGCCGGGAATTCCTCAGCGGGGACGAACTCTGGAGCAAGCTGAGACAGGCGGGCATCGAGTCGCTTGATGAAGTCAAGCGCATGTACATTGAATCGGACGGCCAGATCAGCGTGATCAGGCACAGGCGGTAGAGTGGTATCACCCTGACCGGCCGAGTCGGCGCCGGTCAGGGTAGAAGCGCTCTATAGATCCGGCGCGAAAACAGGTTGGGCCGGATCTCCTCTCACCCTGGCCCTCACCCAGAGGTAGAGGGTGAAACCGGCGACCCAAAAATGAACCATGTTTCGGATCGAATCTATAGAGCGGATTGCAGATGGATGGTCGGTCGCCTCGGCTTGTCTTGGGCGCCTGGCGGCATTGGTCGTCGCTGGTGTGGCCCGCCACACGGCGCTTCTCCCGCCTTGCCCTGCATCCCAAGGCAAACCGATGCTTCCGTACACTCATCCGCAATCCGCTCTAGGGAGCACGGAACCGTGGCAAGACAGCCCGGCTTCAGAAGCGTACGCACAAAAAAAACAGGGCAATTCGCATTGCCCTGAAAGCCGAACATCACACAGCTTCGCCTCGGTACTACAAACCATCATCCATACACCTGGTTCGACAGCCGTCCTTGTGTTGCGTTCTCGTTATCGGCCCGTCAACATGAAAATTATTTCAGCGCCGCCATGCATTGCGGCGGCGTGCCGCATGCGGCTGATGCGCTGCGCTGAAGCGGCGCACATCTGCCGCGCGCGGATGCATGCTGCGCTTGAGGATCTGCCCCAGGCAGGCATCGACAAGTTCATCGTCGGCATCGTCGAACAGATCATCGAGCTGTTCGACCCTGATTTCCGGCGAATTGCGAAAGCGCGGCGACTGTTCCGCCAGGGCCATCACGTCTTCCGGCAGGTAGCGCTCGTCGTGTACGCCGCTGAGCTCGATGCCTTCCGATACGGGAGCGGCCATCATGGCCAGCTCCTGCGCCTCGAGGAGGTCTTCTTCCGGCACGCCGAAGTGCGGGCGCGAACCGCTCTCGCTGCTCCAGCGCAGGGTGTTGAGCACCAGCGACTGGCCTTCCGGCACCAGCGCCGCAAGATGCTGGCGCGCCTGTATCACGACATAGGCGATGCCGATCTTGCCGCTTTGCTGCAGCGTCTCGCGCAGCAGCGCATAGGCCCGCTCGCCGCCAGGCGCGGGTTGCAGGTAATACGGCTTTTCAAAATAATCGAATGGGATTTCCTGAGCCTCCACGAATGCCAGGATATCCACGGCATGGGTGGGTCTTGCGTAGGTGCTTCGTCGTTCCGTGTCAGGCAGAATCACAATATTCCTTCCTGGATGTCATCAGCATTGAAAACAAGGCGGCTGCCTGATATTCCTTGCCTGTCCGGGCGGCGCCACCTGCGACCTGCTGGCAGCTTGGCTGCCGGAGGCCATCCGCATCATGCAATGCGCAGGCGGGCGTCCCTCATCGTATTCTCGTACTCAGGTATTCATTACGCCGGAGAAGAGCCCCGGCGCATTTCCTTCATTGCCAACGCTGCTGTCAATGCACGTTCTTGCGCGAGCTCGACTTGCCGCCGGACTCCATGGCTTCGACTTCCTCGGTCTCGAGCGGAACGCCAAGCTCTTCATGCAGGGCCAGCTTGCGCTGCATCAGTTCATCGCCGAGATCGTCGAGGTCGAGGTCCGACTTCTTGACCTTGGCGAACAGCTCCTTCTCTTCCTCTTCGATGTGGTGCTTCACATATTCGCCAAGCACGGTGAATTTGGCATCGTACAAATCATCGCCGGGCTGCATCGCGGAGAGTTCGCTGATGAGCTGCTTGGCCGAGGCGTGCTCGACTTCGGCTTCATCCAGCAAGTCCATGTCCTCGATGGCATCGCGCGCGGCGGGATAGAAGATTTCCTCTTCGATCTGGGCATGGATGGTCAGCGCGGCACAGGCGGTTTCCACCAGCAACTGCTTTGCTTCCTCGTCCTCGTCGCCCTTGTCCTTCATCTTTTCGAATTCGTCAAACAGATCGGTCACCATGCGGTGATCGGCGATCAGCAGCTTGATGGCGTCCATGCTGGCGGATTTCGATGCGGCTTGCTGAGCGGATTTCGAAGACTTCGAGGTGCTCTTGGATGTTGCGTTACGTGGCATGGTGATCTCCTATTGATTGGCTACGGTGCCGCTGGTATCGCAAGCTCCATGCCAAGGTCGGAAGCGGCTCCGGGAGCCGGAAGCCGCCCGGCGCGGCGGCCGGAAAAGCGCGTTGGGCGGCATGGACGGGCGATTGCGGCTCCAAATTTGCAATCGCCGGTAAGACCTACAGGGATAAATCTTTTACACGGCGTGTAGGAGTTGCATCGGCGCGATGGAAACGGCTTGCCGGGGAATGACGTGCAGCAATTCCAGCGCCGCCGCAACGACCTGCTGCGGCTCGACCTTGGTCAGGCAGTGATGATGTCCCTGCGGGCAGATGCTCTTGTAGCAGTTGCGGCAGGGAACGTCGTGGTAAAGCACCCGGCTTGCCACTTGCCACGGCGTATGCTGCGGATTCGTCAGCGCATACAGGTCGACCACCGGCGTGCCGAGCGCCGCGGCCAGGTGTGCGGGGCCGGTGTTGTTGGAGATAAGCAAGGGGGCCAGGGAAATGACGCCGCCGAGCTCTCCCAGGCTCAGTTTGCCCGCTAGCGAAAAGGTCTGCGGCAAGCCTTCGCGGATGCTGTCGATCAGCGCCGCTTCCTCACGGCTTCCGGTGAAGATCAGCGGGCAGTCGAGCCGCTCCGCGAGGGCTCGCGCCGCGGCTCTCCAGTGGGACGCAGGATAGCGGCGCGACTGCGCGGTGGCGCCGGGATGCATGACGATCCAGGGACGGCCCTCGCCAGACGCCTGGCCGGCGCCGATCGCGCCGAGCAGGTTGCGTGCGGCTTCCATGTCCTGCGGAGGTATCGCGAATGACATCCTTTCATCGGCGGTTGTCGCACCGATGCTGGCGACCAGGTCGAGCTGGCGCCGCACTTCATGACGCACCGTTTCCTCGGGCTCCGGATCGCGCACCCAGTGCGACAGCATCTGGTAGGGATTCTCGCGGCAGTGCGCCAGGCGCAGCGGTATGCCGGCCAGATAGCACATCATCGCCGCCGGCAGCGGATTCTGGCTGTAGACGGTGAAGATCACGGCGGCATCGTAAGCGTCGCCGGCCAGCCGCGCGATCATCTCCATGTCGTCGGCGGCCGAGTGGACCGAGCTGCTTTTCATCCATGGCGCGGCATACTCGATCACCGCATCGATTTCCGGCACATGCCTTGCCGCCGCGGCTCCGCTGGCGGAGGTAAGCAGGGTGATGCTGCTGCCCGGATGCGACTGCTTCAATGCCCGGATGGCAGGCGTGCTCATCAGGACGTCGCCCATGTAGTCGAGGCGGATGCAGAGTATCCGCCGCACGTCATTCCATTGTTTCATGCTGTTCTGTTCTGGTTGGCTTGCCGGCTCGGGCAATCACTGGCTTGCCGCTTCGCTGCCCGCATGGCCTTCCTTCTCGATGGAGGCAATCATGGTGGCGGCGGTGTAAAGATCGGGCGCGCTCAGGTGCGGCGTGCGCTGCGGCGACATTTTCCATTCGGTCTCGTTGCCGTTGTCGATCAGCACGGTCTGGCAGCCGGCGCGGCGGCCGGCTTCGACATCATGCAGGATGTCGCCGATCATCCAGGAACGCGACACATCGATATCGAGTTCGCTGGCCGCGCGCAGCAGCATGCCCGGCATGGGCTTGCGGCAGGTGCACGGGACCGCATAGCGGCCGACCACGCCTTCCGGATGATGAGGACAGTAATAAAACCCGTCGAGGCGAACGCCGTACTGGGCGAGCAGGTCGGACAGGCGCTGATGGACGGGACCGAGCGCCGCTTCGGTGAACAGGCCTCTTGCCACGCCCGACTGGTTGGTGACGACGATCAGCGCAAAGCCGAGCTGCTGCAGGATCTGCAGCGCCTGCCCCGCATTCCAGGTCAGCTCGATCAGTTCGGGATTGACGTTGTAGGGAACGTCTTCGACGAGGGTGCCGTCCTTGTCGAGAAATATGGCGCGTTTGCTGGTTGTCATGATTCCGGTGCCGGCCTTGTTGATGATCACGGTGATGCAGTCGGATGCGGCGCGGCGGAGCAATGTCCCTGCCGCGCCGTGCCGCCTTCGATGCGTCATTGCTTCATTGCTTCACTGATTACGGCCAGGAAGATTCCTGCATCGGCAGGACCATCACTTCCGGTATCACGGTCTGTTCCGGCAACAGCAGCACGCCCTTGACCGCCTTGGCGACATTCACCGGATCCTGCAGGGTATTGATGTCGATGTCGGGGAAGCGGTCGAGCAGGAAGGGCGTGCGCATGCCGCCCGCGAGCACCGCGGTGACCTTGATCTTCTGCGGACGCAGTTCCGCGTGCAGCGCATGCGACAGGCCGAGCAGGCCCCACTTGCTGGCGTGGTAGACCGAAGCGTTCGGCCAGGCGCGCTTGGCGGCGGTGGAGGCGATGTTGACGATCTGGCCGCCGCCCTTCATGTGGCGGGCTGCATATTTCGACAGCAGGAAGGGGCCGTACAGGTTGGTGCGCATCACGCGGTCCCAGTCGTTGTATGTCAGTTCCTCGATGGGCAGCGTGACGTCGGTGCCGGCATTGTTGATGAGCACGTCGAGGCGGCCGAAGCGGCTGACCGTCTCTTCGATCGCACGCTCGGCGGCGACCGGGTCGCCGACATTGAAGCCGATCGCGTGCGTCTTGGCGCCGGCTTCCTCCAGCAGCGATGCCACGGTCTGCGCCTTGTCGAGGTTGAGGTCGCCCACCACCACCGTGGCGCCCGACGCGCTGAGCACATGGCACAGCGCTGCGCCGAGGCCGCTGGCGCCGCCGGTCACGAGTACGATCTTGCCGGCAAGCTGCTGGGCTTCGTCCGGGTCTGCTACATAGCTGGATACTTTTACGTCGCTCAATTCCTACTCCGTCAAGTTGAACCTGTTGCCGAGACTACGCTGTCCAGGCTCGATGGTTGTTGATGCAAACGGCATCGCGATGCGATGCCACCGGATGTCTTCCGATCTCCTTGCGTTGGTGATTGAAGATTGCTTTGCGGGCTGTGCCGCTGCTTAGCCGCGCAGGCTCATTTCGCCCGCCGCGGCGATGCGCGGCTGTACCGCATAGGCGGCGGCCGGCTCCAGCACGCTTTCGTACACGGCAGCCATGTTGGATGCGACATTGCGCCAGGTGAAGTGCTGGTAGGCGCGGCGCATGCCGGCCCAGCCCATGCGCTGCGCGATGTGCGGATGACGATGCAGCCAGGCGAGTTTCTCGGCCAGCTGTTCGGGGTTGTTGGGTTCGACCAGGTAACCGGTCTCGCCGTCGACCACGGTGGTCTTGATGCCGCCCACCGCGGTGCCTACCACCGGCGTGCCGCAGGCCATCGCTTCCACCGGCGTGATGCCGAAGGGCTCGTACCAGGGCGTGGTGACGAAGACATTGGCGGCGCTGTAGAAGTAGCGCAGCTGGGCCCGCTGCCGCTGGCCGGTGAAGGTCACGCATTGCTCGATGCCAAGTTCGCGCGTCAGCGCCATCAGGCGTCCGAGCTCCGGCGTGGCAACCGGATCGGGCTGTTCCGCATTGCCGCCCACCACCAGGAGGCGCACCGGCACCTGGTATTGATGGCGCAGGATGGCGGCGGCGCGGATCACATTGTCGACACCCTTGCGCGGCACCATGCGGCCCAGCTGCAGCACCACGAATTCATCATGGTCGAGCGCCAGCTGGCGGCGCGCATCCAGCGTTACCGGCCAGAATTCATCCGGATCGAAACCGCAGGGCACGACATCGATGCGGTCGCCGCGCGCGCCGTACAGCAATTCCATGTCGCGCTGATCCTGCGGACACTCGGCAATGATGCGGTCGGCCTCATGCATGAGCCGCTCCTCGATGGAGAAGCGCACATCGGGAAAGGCATCGGCTTCCTTCTGGCTCAGGCGGCGCACGCGGCCCAGCGCATGGAAGGTCATGACGAAGGGAATGCCGAGCGACTTGCGCACCTGCTGCGCCACCATGCCCGACATGAAGAAATTGGCATGCAGCAGGTCGTAGGGCACTTTCTCGCGTCGCGCGAAGCGGATCATGAAGCGGCCGAACTGTTCCATGAACGGCAGCATCTGTTCCTTGGGGATGTAATAGGCCGGACCCGCCGGCACATTGATGACGCGAATGCCCGGCAGCCAGTCAACCACCTGGTCCTGGGTTTCGCTATCGCGGCGCGTAAAGATGTCGACGAGATAGCCGAGCCTGGCGAGCTGCCGTGCCAGCTGGGCGACATAGACATTCTGTCCGCCGCTGTCGATGCTGCCGAGATGGGCCAAAGGGGAAGCGTGCTCGCTGATGAGGGCAATTTTTCGCATGGTATTGATGTTGTGGAATTATTGATTCGCTGCATTGCATTCAAAGCAAATGATGTACCCAGCTCACCATTTCATTTCCTGCTTCGCATTGCCCAAGCCGTGCCTTGCTTTCCTTCGCAGTCAGGCAAGCAGTCCGGGAAGTCCAGCGCAAAATGTGTCGGGTAAAAAGTGCGCGCGCGTGTAAAAACTGCGACTGGGCGCGTGTAAAAACATAGACATGGTCCGGGGGAAGGACGTTTCCGATTTCCGCAGGTATGCGGCATCTTGTTTGCGATCTGGCATAAGTCCTGCATATTTTTCCGGTTAAGTTCCGAAATGCGACGGCGCTTTTCCCCCGGGAAGCGTGCCATGCAAAATCCGGACATTCACGAAAAAGGAGATCCATCATGTTGAACAACAAGACAAGACTTGCAAAACCCATTGCCGCAGGCTTCGCGGCCATCCTGCTGGCTGCATGCGGAAGCAGCCCGAACACGGCATCGACCAGCTCCTACCCGATGACCACCACAGGCAGCTCCATTCCGGTCACGACCACCAGCAGCACCACAGGCTATGGCGTCATACAGGCGATTGATGTGGTGCCCGGCCAGGCCGCGTCCGGCGGCGTCAATCCCGGTGTCGGCACCGTCGCCGGCGCGGTAGTGGGCGGCGTGCTGGGCAACCAGGTCGGCAGCGGAAGCGGCCGCACCGCGGCCACGGTGGCCGGTGCGGCAGGCGGTGCGCTTGCCGGACGCGCGCTGACCCGCAACTCCAGCGGCGGCGGTACGGGCGATTCCTACCGCGTCGCGGTTCGCATGGACAACGGTTCCGTGCAGACACTGGTGCAGGATGTGCAGCCGGGCGTGCAGGTCGGGGAACGGGTTCGCCTCGAGAACGGGGTGATTGTCGAGCGCTTCCGCTAAGCACGGGCGTAACGAAGGGCGCGATGCAGGTGACGCGCGCTTCGACCGGACTTTCCTGCTTACAGAGGCGCGCACGCACGCGCCTCTATCTACTGCGCATTGACTTGCACAAGGGCAGTCAACGGACCCGCAGTCAACGGACCCGACACGCACTTTCCTTGAAGCCTGTCAGCCTGCGCCATGTCGATCCATGTGAACATCGGACCGATGTGCCCGGCATTGTCGCGCCGCCGTGGCGGCGCATGCCGTCAATCTCCATCCATCACGATCAAGCAAACCGTCAATGACAATAGAACCCGACGTCATGAGACAGTGGGTCAATGTGCTGCGCCCCTGGTTCAACATGATTCTGGTCTGGGTGCTCGCATGGCTGGCCCTGCGCCTGATGCGGCGCGTGCTCAACCTGCTCAACACCCATATTCTCAATCATGCCAGCCTGGGCGATGCGCGCCGGGTGGAAACACTGATGAATGTGTTCCGCTACACCGCCACCATCGTCATCATCGGCGTGTCCATCATGCTCACGCTCGGGCTGATCGGCATTTCCATCACGCCCATCCTGGCCACGGCCGGCGTGGCGGGGATCGCCGTCGGTTTCGGCGCGCAAAGCCTGGTGAAGGATTTCTTTACCGGCCTGTTCCTGCTGATCGAGAACCAGGTCAGCGAAGGCGATGTGATCGAGGCGGCAGGCAAGAGCGGACTGGTCGAGCGCGTCACGCTGCGCCACATCCGCATCCGCGACTATGACGGCGCCGTGCATTTCATTCCCAACAGCATGATCACCGTGGTGACCAACCGCAGCCGCGGCTTCGCCTATGCGGTGATCGACATGAACGTGAAGCGGCAGGGCGATGTGGAGCGCGTGTTCGAAATGATGCACCGCGTCGGCGCCGCCATGCGCGCCGACTCCGCGCTGGGTCCGATGATTCTCGACGATATCGATATTGCGGGCGTGGAAAAGGTGGAAGACGCGGCAATCTCGGTACGCTGCCGCATCAAGGTCCAGCCGGCGAAGCAATGGCGGATACGCCGGGAGTTTCTGCGCCGCATGAAGGCCGCCATCGACTCCGTCGAGGAAGTGCCGTCGGCGGCATGACCTTCCGCTTGGCGCGTCGGGCCGGCCTTCACTGAATGGATTCTTTACCAGGTTTGGCAAAGCTTACTCTGCCTGCTTAAGCGCTTTGATCGGCAAGCAAAAGCCTTTTTCTCCGCCTCCGTTCCGAAAGCCGCCTGTTCCGCCGCATTTTCATGCCGTGTGGATTTTGGCATGGATGTTGCCTTTTACGCTAAGGCGTGAAGCGGGATGTGCGGGGAGCATGCAGGGCAGGGCGACTCCCGTTTTATCAGTCCATAAGGAAATAAGAACATGGCAATCAATGACAATCCTTCCGCGCGTGGCGATGCAGTCCACAGGGTGGAGGTTGGCGAGTACAACGTTCGTCGTCCGGTGTTGCCGGCCATTCGCTGGGGTGCGGTATTCGCCGGAGTCGCGGTCGGCATTTCCATTCAGCTGGCGCTGACTCTGCTTGGCATTGCCGTGGGATTCTCTTCGATACAGCCGAGCGAAGGAGAGAGCCTGAGCATGGGGCCGCTGCTGTGGACCGGCTTCAGCATGCTGGTAGCCGCATTCTTCGGCGGCTACGTCGCGGCCCGCATGTCCGGCTTGAAGCGCAGGGCGGACGGCGTGCTGCATGGCGCAGTGTCGTGGGCGGTCACTACGATCATGTTCGCGGTGCTCGCCACGTCGGTCGGCGGCGCGCTGGTCAGCGGCGTCTTCAACAACATGAGCCAGCTTGCGCAGGCCAGCGTGGCCGCGGGCGAATCGCCGCTGTCGTCGCTGATGCGCGCGCAGGGCGGGCGCATCGATCCGCAGGCGATGCGCCAGTTGCAGCAGTATCTGAAAACCGGCCAGCGCGACCAGGCGGTGCAGCTGGTGATCAGCACGCTCGGTGTCGAACAGATGCGCGCCGAGACCATTGTCGACCAGGCACTCATCCTGTCCGGATCTTCCGACGCCGCCTCGCCGCAAGGCAAGGCAAGAGCGGAGAATGTGATGCAGAACGCCGGCACGGCGGCCTGGGTGGTATTCCTTGCCGTGGCACTGGCGCTGGCCGTCGGCGTTGTCGGCGGTGCGCTGGGGGTGGTGGGGTCGCGCCGTGTCAGCTGGTCCAACGGACAGGCGCCGCAGCGCAGGTGACGACACGCAGTCAAACCGGATTGATGCCGCGGCCGGCTTGCGCGGCGAATCAATGAAGCAGTAATGAAGCAGGAGCCATCATGCAAATCACTGTAGGAAGACGTCCCAGAAATCCCCGACCTCGCAGCGGGCCGGCGCGCTTTGTGCCGCTGGCGGCGCATGAATCGAGCACCGCCGATCTGTTGCACGGATGCCCGGTCGTCACGGCCAACGGCGAGCGCATCGGCATCGTGGACCGTCTGATGATCGATGTCGTCACGCACCAGTTGCGTTACGTGGTGCTGGCCCGCAAAAGGAACAGCGCAGTCGTGGCATTGCCATGGCATGCGCTGTATTTCGATGCGGCCCAATCGAAGCTGGTGTTTTATACCCTGGGCTGAGTCGAGGCTTATTTCGGCTGCAGGAAGAGGCCGTTGCCGCGTGCCTCGGCAATGCCCGCCTTGGCGACGGCGCGCAGGCACATCGCCACCGTACCGGCGAAGGCCTCGTCGTACCATGCATTGGCGCCGCTGACGCCGACGACAATGCCGTCGACCACCACGCTGCCCCACAGCACCGTATCCTTCGCCGCCAGCAGGTGAGGGCGCAGTTCCTGCACCATGTGCCCGTCCATGCCGGTGCGCCAGGCAATCGATGCCTTGGCTTTCGCGAAGCCGGCGTAATCGGCATCCCACTTCTCGCGGTCGCCGACCGCATGCTCGTACAGCACCGCTTCCTCAAACGATGCGTTGGCCGGGGTGCGCAGCGGATCCATCACCACGATATACAGAAAGCCGCTTTCGCCCACTTCCTTTTGCTTCATGGCTTCGGTAATCATCGGCAGGCTCATTCTTACCGCCTTTTCGGCGGCGGCGCGATCGATGAAATAGCTTGCGTTGGCTGTCATGTGATCCTTTCGATTCAGTTTGTGACGAAGTGGAATGCCTGGTTCCAGTCATCCACGAAGCGGTTGATGTGAAAGCGTTCATTGGCGTAGCGGCGCGCGCCTTCGCCGAGACGGCGCGCCAGCTGCGGGTCGTCGTTCAGCGCCTGCATGTGGTCGATCAGCGCCTCGACATTGGTATCGACATAGCCGGAAACGCCGTTGTCGATGACGGTGGACATTTCGGTGGTGGCCAGGCCGACGATGGGCATGCCGATCATCATCGCCTCGATCACCGCCAGGCCGAGGCTGGTGTAGCGGATCGGATTGAAGAAGAAGCGGTATTGCGCGCTGAAGGCCGGCAGCTGCGCATGCTCGATTTCGCCGATGCCGCCGGCATCGAGCGCGCCCATGCCGACCAGGTCGAGCGGAATCTTTTCCTTCGCCTGCAGGAAGACGTCGTAGCCGAGGCGCCGGCCGCGCGTGGCGATGTTGTTGATCACCACCAGCCCGCGCGCGATATCGCCGCGATATGCCACGCCCGGCGGCACCAGCACCCCATGCTCGACGACGCGTGTCGGCGTGCGGCCGTTGTTCCACATCAGGCGGTTGAAATGGGTGACATGCACCAGCAGCACCGAGGGATCGTCCACCGGATGCGGCATGTCGGTGGGATGCTCGCGCGGCGTGTCGTGCTCGATGTAGATCTTCGGCAGCCTGCGCTGGGCTTCGGACAGATACTGGTGCTGGTCCTTCAGATACTGGTCGTCGTCCTGGAACAGGATCAGGTCGAACTCCTGATCCTTCACCTCGGCCACCGGCATGTCGATGACATTGTCGCCCCAGGGAATATGGCCGCAGCGTCCGCCGTAGCCGGGAGGACGGTCCGGCTTGGACATGACATAAAAATCGTGCGGCGCCTGGGTCAGGTAGTAAAGGTAGCTGCCATGGGTATGCCAGGTGAGGATCTTGAGTCGTCGCTGCATGGTCGGATTGTGTGCGTAACGGAAAGATGCCGGCGCGCGGCGGGAATGCCGCGTGCCCGGCGGTGAAGCTGCCAGGAATACTTGCAAGTGCTGCGGGGAGATCGATCGGATGCAGTTGCCGCCGCCCGATGCGGGAGAGGTGTCGCCATTCAACGGAGATGAACAGGCGAGCCGCAACGCGAAGCCTCAGCCGCCATTGATTGTCGCAGAGCCGCACTGCGCCGCCTTGCGCGAAATCACCCGACCGGAAGCAGGGAGGACGAAGGGAGAATGAAGAGCGGACGCCTTGCTTTACTTTCCGCCCCGCCGCTTGCAGCAGGCAATGATTCCTATCGCGGCAAAGATCATCGACACCGCGGTCGTGTGGTCGCCCTCGAGGCGAAGCACTGCCGCCGCCATGCCGGCGACGATCGCGCCAGCCATCAGCAATAGCATGCGGTCCTTCATTGACGGGCCTTTGTGGCATAGGCGATACGCGCCGGGTGACGCTCGTTGAGTATTTCGGAGTGCTGCATGAAGTGGGACTGGAACCACAAGGGCAGCGTGCCGGCGATCATGGCTGCAGCATTCGCCAGACCGTGGAACAGCGTCGTCGGAACGGTTAACCCAAGCGCCTCCATGTTCTCTTTGAAATAAGCTTGAAAATCCTGTTGCGGACATATCGGCATGATCATTCCTTTCAAAAGAAATGAGCATAGTCGCAACATTGCAATAAAAGAAATACTGAGACGATGGGGATTTGCAAGTACATGTGGCGATGCATGTGTTCCCTATGCGTCGCACACATCGTCGTTGCTACAGGAAGCCCACCCGGAATTTAAAGGCGCCCACTGCCCGCCAGAACACCGCCAGCGGCGGTATCAGTGCCGAGGTCACCAGCATCTCAAGCACATGGCCCGGCGCCTTGGAAGTCTTGCTGAGACGCTGCAGGCAGAAGCGGCCGGTCATGAAAGCCCAGACCAGGCCGGACAGCGCGGCGGTGCCGAATGCTCCGGCCAGGAGGGAAATCAGTCCCGTCAGCAATGCCCCCGCCGTGAGGTAGAAATCCCAGCGCGGCCTGGCGCGGATGCGGCGGCGGTACAGCGAAGGATGCTTCTTGTAGAGCAGCGCATCGAACTGGACCTTCTTCACCTGCTGCAGGCTGACGCCCCACTGCGCCGGGCGGATGGGATGCATCATCACCGCCTTCGGCTCGCGCACGATGTTGGCGCCGTAATCGATGAGCCGGAAATGCAGATCGGAATCCTCGCGCCAGGCGAAGCGGAAGCGCTCGTCGAAGCCGCCGAGATCTTCGAGCACCTTTTTGCGGCAGAAGCAATTGGCGGTCACGAATTCCGCCGTCTCGAGATTCTTCGCATCCTTCTCGTAATCGGTGGGCGTGCCTTCGAGCGGCATCACGATGCTGCCGCAGACCGCATGCACGCCTTCATGGAAGGCCAGCACGCCGTTCTTGAGCCAGTCCGGACGGGCGACCGTGTCATCGTCGGTGAAGGCGATGATGGCGCCGCGCGCCGCGCGCCAGCCGTGATTGCGGGCGGCGGCGGGACCGTGCGGTCCCATCGAGGGAATGTAAGTGACCTGCAGCCCGTTTTCGGCGGCCTGCGCGGCCCAGCTTGCCACCACGTCGCGGGTGTCGTTGCTCGGCCCGTCGTCGACGACGATGATTTCGAAGCGGGCGCTGTCGAACTGCTGCATCACCAGGCTGGCAAGGCAGCGGTTGAGAAGTTGCGGCCGTCCCTTGGACGGCACCACGATGGAGGCCGCGATCGTCACGGCGGTGTTGTGCCTGCCTGCGCCGTTGCCGAGCACCGATACGACCGGTGCGCCGCTCTGCCGGCGCAGCTTCACGCTGCTTGCCCGGGCGTCATGCTCCGTATCTGCGGTAATGATCCTGCGGTTGCGGTTGAATGCAATTATTTTAGTCATCGACGGAGTCCTGATGATGCAGTCCATGTACGGAAGCGTCCGGCTTGCGGCGCGGCATGGCTTCCGTGGCTTCTCGCCTATTGGTTAGGTTGGCGCACATGCAATTCCCATTCCAATGCCTTGCGTTGACCCGGCTCAATCCGGCTTGCCTTGGGGAAGGCCGTCTGCTTGCGCTGCCGCAACATCGGGTTTCGCATCAGGCGATATAGCGTTCCCGACACGGTCGGCCCGTTCATCCCTGCAGCGTCGACTGCATTTCGCGCGACACCTGTTCATTGTCTTCGGCCCGCTGCTGCAGCTGCCACAGGCGGGCATAGGCGCCGTTGAGTTCGAGCAGGCGCGCATGGGTGCCGCGTTCGATGATGCGCCCGCGCTCCATCACGAGGATTTCGGTGGCGTCGACCACGGTCGACAGGCGGTGGGCGATGACCAGCGTGGTGCGGTTGGCCGACAACTGGTCGAGCTCCTTCTGGATGGCCTGTTCCGAGGCGGTGTCGAGCGCCGAGGTGGCTTCGTCGAAAATCAGCAGCGGCGGATTTTTCAGGATGGCGCGCGCCAGCGCGATGCGCTGCTTTTCGCCGCCGGACAGCATCACGCCGCGCTCTCCTACCGGCGTGTCGTACTTCAGCGGCAGGGAATCGATCAGGTCGTGGACATGCGCGGCCCTGGCGGCGGCGATGATGTCTTCCATGCCTGCGCCCTGGCGGCCATAACCGATGTTGAAGGCGATGGTGTCGTTGAACAGCAGCGCCTCCTGCGGCACCACGCCGATGGCCTCGCGCAGGCTCTGGCTGCTGACGCCGCGGATGTCCTGGCCGTCGACGCTCACGCCTCCGCCGCCGACTTCATAAAAGCGCAGCAGCAGCCGCGCCAGCGTCGACTTGCCGGAGCCGCTGCCGCCCACCACCGCCACCGTGCCGCCGGGCGGTATGCGGAAGCTGACGCCGTGCAGGATGGGACGCTCCGGCTCATAGGCGAAGCTGACATTGTCGAACACCACTTCGCCACGCGTCACCTTGAGGGAGGGAAGGCCGGGCGCCTCGGCGATCTCGGGTTTTTCGCGCAGCAGCTGGAACAGCCTTTCCGCATTGACCAGCGCATCCCTGGCTTCGCGGTAGACGAAGCCGAGCGCATTGAGAGGAAGACAAACCTGGATCACATAGGCATTGATGAGAATGAGGTCGCCCACCGTCATGGTGCGCGTCAGCACGAACTGTCCGGCCAGCAGCATGACGGAAGCCACGCCCATGGCGATGATGGAGCTCTGGCCGACGTGCAGGATGAAGAGCGCGCGCTGGTTGGCCACCACCGCTTCGGCCCAGTTGTCCATGATGTGCTGGAAGCGCGCCGACTCGCCGCGCTCGTTGGTGAAGTATTTCACCGCGTCGTAGTTGATCAGGCTGTCGGCCAGCAGGCTCTTCGCATTCGAATCGAGGCGGTTGACGCGGCGCTGCACGATGGCGCGCCGCTGCGTGAAGAACACCGTGAAGCCGCAGTACACCAGGAAGGTCATGCCGAGAATGACGGTGAACCAGTCGCTGTAGCGCGCCGTCATGATGCCCACCACCATGCTGATTTCGAGCAGCGTGGGCACCAGGGTGAACAGTCCGACGCCGAGCAGGAAGGCAATGCCGTTGGTGCCGCGGTCGATATCCGGCAGCAGGCCGCCGATGCGGCGCCTGGCATGAAAGCGCGAACTCAGCGCATGCAGGTGGGTGAAGGTCTTCTGCGCATAGGTCGCCACCGTGTGCTGGGTCACGCGGGAAAAAGCCAGGTCGCGCAATTCATTGAACAGCGTGCTGGCGAAGCGCAGCAGCGCATAGCCGATGAGCAGGGCGACCGGCAGCGCAACGAAGGATTCCGGGCGCGACATGTCGTCGACGATGCGCTTGAGCGCGAGCGGCACCGACACCACCGCCAGCTTGGCGAGGACCAGGAAGAAGACCGCCAGCGCGATACGGCCCTTGAAGGCCGATACCACGCGCCACAGGTCGCGCATCACATTGACGGCTCCCAGCTTTTCCGGTTGTGCATCGGACATAACGGTGTGATCTCCTTGAGGCTTGGCGGCGGGTGCCCCGGCAATGCGGACAATGCTGACAATGTCGGGGCTGATGGCAGGACCGGTAAGGAAGGCTGTCTGCTGTAACGCTTACAAATTTCCGTTGCAAAAAGTTCTGTCCGCCGCGCTGCTTTCCTACGGTTTTTCATGCTCCGTGCTTCGATCGCATCCGGATGGGATTGTTGCCGACGCAGTGGTATGGATGTTGCAGGACTGGCATGCATCTGAGAAAGTCCGCCGTTCCCGCCGTGTCATCCGGCCCGCCGGCACAACCTGGAGATTCGCGATGGCAAGAATTGAACACGCAATGGAAATCAATGCGCCTGTCCATGTCGTCTATGACCAATTGCTGCGTTTCGAGGAATATCCGCGGTTCTTGAATGGCGTGCAGGCGGTGCGCAGGCTGGAAGACGGACAGCTGCGCTGGCATGCGCGGGCCGGCGACCAGAACATCGAATGGGATGCCGAGATCACGCAACAAGTTCCGGGCCAATACATTGCCTGGCAAAAATCCGGTGCGCCCCGGCACGAGGGCCGGATCATGCTGCAGGCCGACGGGGAGCAGCGTACCCGGCTGCACCTGAGCATCGAACATGATGCGCAGGCCGACGGCGCCTCCTTCGGGGCAATGCTGGCAAGGCGCGTGGAGCAGGATCTGGTGCGCTTCAAGAAATGCGTCGAGTCGGCCGGCTCGACCTCGTCCGCATGGCCGGGAACACCCATGCCCGGGCAGGAAGCGCAGTCCTTGGACGGCGGCGCCGTCCCGGCGAGGCCGGCCGCCGCCGGCATCGCCTACCGCCGGCGGCGCGAAGCATCGGAGCGCCCACCGGGACTCGACATGCGGCCGCCTTGGCTGCCGGTCTTCCTCCAGGTCTGGGAAAATCCGCTGCGCATCATGCGGCGCGTATCGCAGGGAATGGACAAGCTGATGGATGGCGTCATCGCCAGCGCGAGGCTGGACGCGCACCATGCGGCGACGCATGCAAACGACGCATACCGGGTCGGAACCGCGTGGAGTCCGCTTCTTGAAGTCACCCGCAGCGACGACAGCGTGGTGGTGCTTGCCGAACTGGCCGGCGTGCGGCGCGAGGATGTGCAGATCGACATCCGCGCCGACCGGCTGATGATAGAAGGCGACCGCCATCCGCAGCAGCCTGGCCAGCCGGGAGGAAGCCAGCGTTCGGAACGGTCCTATGGACACTTCTACCGCGTGGTCGACCTTCCGCTGGGCGCCGATCCCGATGCCGCGACCGCATCGATGCACGACGGACTGCTCGAAATCCGGGTGCCGGTACGCCCCGGCGCGGCGCAGCGGCGGCGCCTCGATATCCAGTCATCCGAATGAGCTGCTGCCGGATGCATCACGAAGCCCGTCTTCGCGGGAGGAACAAGCCCGATCGTGCGCAGTCCACCATCAGGATCGCATGAATCGTCATGCAAGGCCTTCGGTACCTGCGCCGTTACCGGTTCGCGCAATGCCCAGTGCTCTATGCCGCATGGCGCATGGGAGCGATGCATTGGCGCGTCCGCATCGACGGCCCCGAAGGGCACGCATCATCATGGCCGGACCGGAGCCGGCATTACTGTAAAGGAGAAACAATGAATGCCGATATCGTCGGCTGGCTCAGCTCGCTGATCCTCGTATCCACCATCTCGCGCCAGGTCTATACCCAGTGGCGCACCAAGCGTATCGACGGCGTATCGAAATGGCTGTTCATCGGCCAGCTCACCGCCTCCCTGGGATTCACCATTTACAGCTACATGGTCGACAACTGGGTGTTCGTGTTCACGAACCTCTTCATGTTCCTCACCGCCGTGGTGGGCGAGTTCATCTATCTCAGCAACAAGCGGCACGCGCAGCGGCAGCAGAACGGCAACGCTTCGCAGGGCGCGGCCCGACCGGCAGCCAGCAGGTAAATCCTTCATGCAGGGATGGGCGACTATTTACAAGAACAGGTAGTTTGTTCGCCCCCGATCTTGCATGCAGGTGTCGGCAGGCATGCATTCCATAGTGAAAAAAGGCTTCCGGCCTTGCCCCGCAAGGCCCCGGCCGGCATAGGAGCTTTTACCTTGTCCGGACCGCGCACAGGTATGTCGCTTGCTTAAAGCCTTTCAATGCAACAAACACAACACGCCGCCGGCGGCAGTCTCATGATTGCCGCCACGGCGCTTATTTTTTGGAGGGAAATGTGTATACGCTTGGAATCAATGCTGCCTATCACGATTGCGCTGCGACGCTGGTGCGCGATGGGGAAGTTCTCGCCGCCGCGGAAGAAGAGCGCTTCACCCGCATCAAGCATGGAAAACGGCCCGTGCCTTTCTCCACCTGGCAGCTGCCGTTCCACGCGATCGACTATTGCCTGAAACAGGCCGGCATCCGGCTCAGCGATGTCGACCATGTCGCGTATTCCTACAACCCCTGGCTGCTGCTCGGCGAACGCAAGGGCGACGAAACCATCACACTGCCGCTGGAGCCGTCGGCGCACAAGACCTCGGACTGGCTGTCGCCGTGGGACCCGCTGTTTCTGTCGTCCATCGTCAATGCGCCGCGCCAGCTGGCCAGCGGCGCGCCCCACCATATCAAAAAGCGTTTCCAGGGGGTGCGGCATGACGGACCTTTCCAATGGCATTTCGTCGAACACCACCTCTCGCATGAAGCCAGCGCCTTCCTGGCCGCGCCCTTCGCGGAATGCGCGGTGCTCACCATGGACGGCCGCGGCGAGAACGCGACCACCAGCTATGGCCATTACCAGGACCGCCGCTACCACAGGCTCAAGCAGGTGAACCTGCCGCATTCGCTCGGCCTGCTGTATGAAATGGTGACCGACTATCTCGGCTTCCTGCATTCCTCCGACGAATACAAGGTGATGGCGCTGGCTTCCTATGGCAAGCCGGTGTTCGCCGAGCAGTTCCACGAAATCCTGCAATACCGCGGCGACGGCGATTACGAGGTGCGGCCCGCCAAATGGGCGGAAGTGTTCGGGCCGGCGCGCGAACGCGGTTCCGAATTCACCCAGCATCACATGAACATCGCTTCCTCGCTGCAGATCGTGCTGGAGGAAACGGTGCTGAAGATGGTGCACTGGCTGCATGAGCAGACCGGCGCGGAAAACCTCGCCATGGCCGGCGGCGTGGCGCTCAATTGCGTGATGAATGCGCGCGTGCGCGATCGCGGCCCCTTCAAGAAAGTCTGGGTGCAGCCGGCGTCGGGCGATTCCGGCACCTCGCTCGGCGCGGCCATGTGGATCGATGCCCAGCAGCGCGGCATGTCCAAGCGCAGCTGGCAGATGAACCATGCCTTCCTCGGGCCGGCCTATGAGGATGACGAGATCGAGGAATTCCTGAAGCAGGCCAAGCTGAGCTATCGCCGCGCCAACGATCTGTCGGCCGAAGTTGCGGACCTGCTGATGCAGAACAAGGTGATCGGCTGGTTCCAGGGCCGCATGGAGTTCGGGCCGCGCGCCCTCGGCGCGCGTTCCATCCTCGCTTCACCGCTGGACCCGGCCATGCAGCAGCGCCTCAACACCATCAAGGACAGGGAAGACTTCCGCCCGGTCGCGCCGGTGGTGCTCGAGGAAGAGGCGGCCAACTGGTTCGTCGATGGCGACGTGTCGCCGTTCATGGTGTTCGTCTATGACGTGCGCCAGGACCGCGAGGACAAGATTCCGGCGGTGCGCCATGTCGACGGCACCGCCCGCATCCAGACCATCAACCGCTCGCAGAATGCCGCCTATTACGATCTGCTGAAAGCCTTCGCCGAACGCTCCGGCGTGCCGGTGCTGATCAACACCTCGTTCAATACACGGGGCGAACCGGTGGTGTGCAATCCGCGTGACGCGGTCGAGTCCTTCTGCACCACGCCGCTCGATGCATTGGCGATCGGTTCCTTCATCGTCCAGAAGCCGTGATGAAGGGGAAGGGTGGATGCACAATCTGATCAGGGCAACCAAGGAGAACCTGTTTGCCGGCGTGCAGCGCATCGCGGTGTTCCGCGCATTGCAGCTCGGCGACATGCTGTGCACCGTGCCAGCCCTGCGCGCGCTGCGCGCCGCCGCGCCGCAGGCCTCCATCACGCTGGTCGGGCTGCCGTGGGCAAGCAGCTTCGTCCAGCGCTATCACCGCTATCTCGACGACTTGCTGGTGTTTCCCGGCTGCCCCGGCTTTCCGGAGCAGCCGGCGCGCCTGCAGGAAATGCCGGGCTTTCTCGCCGAGGCGCAGGCCCGCCGCTTCGACCTCGCGATACAACTGCACGGCAGCGGCGGGGTCAGCAATCCGCTCACCGTACTGCTCGGCGCCAAACGCAATGCCGGCTTCCATGCGCAGGGGCAGTATTGCCCCGATCCGGCCGCCTTCACCCATTGGGACGAGCGCGAGCATGAAGTGCTGCGCTACCTGCGGCTGATGGAATTCATCGGCGCGCCGCCGCAGGGCGAGCAGCTGGAATTCCCGCTGACCGCAGACGACCATGCTTCGCTGCGGCGCAGCCATGCCGAGCTGCCGGCGCCGGGCAGCTATGTCTGCATTCATCCCGGCGCGCGCATGCTCACGCGCCGCTGGCTGCCGCAGCGCTTTGCCGAAGTGGCCGACCGCCTCGCGGCAGCGGGCATGAAGATCGTGCTGACCGGTTCGCCGGACGAAGCGGAAGTGGTGCGCACGGTGCACGGGACGATGCGCATGCCGGCCCTGAACCTGTGCGGCAAGACCGATCTCGGCGGCCTCGCGGCGCTGCTGGCGCAGGCCAGGCTGGTGGTGTCCAACGATACCGGCATCTCGCATGTGGCCGCCGCCGTCGCCACGCCGAGCGTGATCGTTTCCTGCGGCTCCGATCCCGGCCGCTGGGCGCCGCTGGACCGCGAACGGCACCAGGTGATCCATGCCGAGGTCGCCTGCCGCCCCTGCATGCACCAGGTGTGTCCGATCGGACATCTGTGCGCCCTCGATGTCGGCGCGGATGCGGTGGCGGCATTGGCCGTGCGGCTGCTTGAAGGCGAGGCTGCGCGCCATCCCTGGAACAAGACTACGGAGATGCATCCATGAAAGAAGCCGATTCCAAGCGCATTCTCGTGACCGGCGGCGCCGGCTTCCTCGGCTCCCACCTGTGCGAGTACCTGATCGCCCAGGGGCATGATGTGTTGTGCGTCGATAATTTCTATACCGGCACCAAGCGCAACATCGCCCACCTGCTGCGCCATCCGCGCTTCGAGCTGATGCGGCACGACGTCACCTTTCCGCTCTACGTGGAGGTCGACGAGATCTACAATCTGGCCTGCCCGGCGTCGCCGGTGCATTACCAGAACGACCCGGTGCAGACCACCAAGACCAGCGTGCACGGCGCGATCAACATGCTGGGCCTGGCCAAGCGGGTCAAGGCCAAGATCCTGCAGGCCTCGACCAGCGAAGTCTACGGCGATCCGCAGATGCATCCGCAGAGCGAGCATTACTGGGGGCATGTCAACCCAATCGGCATCCGCTCCTGCTATGACGAGGGCAAGCGCTGCGCGGAAACCCTGTTCATGGATTACCGCCGCCAGCACAACCTGAACGTCAAGATCGCGCGCATCTTCAATACCTACGGTCCGCGCATGCATCCCAACGACGGCCGGGTGGTGTCGAACTTCATCATGCAAGCCTTGAACGGCGAGCCGCTCACCATCTACGGCGACGGCTCGCAGACACGCTCGTTCTGCTATGTCGACGACCTGATCCGCGGCTTTGACCTGCTCATGCGCAGCGCCGACGGTTTCTGCGGTCCGGTGAATCTGGGCAATCCCGGCGAATACACCATGCTGCAGCTGGCCGAACGCATCATCGCGCTCTCCGGATCGAAGTCGAGCATCGTGTTCCGGCCGCTGCCGAGCGATGATCCGACCCGCCGCCGGCCCGACATCGCGCTGGCACGCACCGTGCTGGAGTGGGAACCGACGGTCGCGCTCGATGACGGTCTGTCGCGCACGATCGACTATTTCCGCCAGCTGCATGCCGGCGCGGACGACGGAGACATCGACGTTGCGGCGGACTTCGCCGGCAGCCTGGCCGGACGGGAAGCCACGCAAGGCAGCATGACGAGGATGTAGCCGGTGCGCGGCAGGAAGCCCACCTGTTTACGGGGTCCATCATGAACACACCATGCCAACCTGAAGGCAGGCAATCCAGCGCCTGGAAGACGCCTGTCCTTCTCGCGGTGCTCGCACTGGCAAGCCTTGCCTGCAGCAAGGGGCCGGATAGCCCCGACCTGCCGAACTCGCCGCCGCGTCCGAAAGTGGAAGCGCAGGCCGGGCCTGTCGTCACCGCCCAGTTTCACCTGCCGGCGCGACCGAAGCCGCGCAAGCCGCTGCGGACCTGAGGGCGACGGGGACGGTACGCGCCGTCGTGCATGCGTTCGCTTGCCGGCACTGCGTCAGGCCATCGCGGCATCGGCACAGACCTTATTGATTTGGCCCGAAAAACGGTTCATTTTTCGGGTCGCTGATCTCCCCCTCTACCTCTGGAGAGGGCCGGGGTGAGGGGGCGGCCCTACATATTTTCGGGCTGGATCCATAGGCACAGACCTTGCGTCGGCAAGGGCTGACGCGATATTTCTTCCCGCAGACGTCATGTTTACCGGATGTGTTTCTCATCGCGCCGGCGCACGCCTGTTGCGCACGCGGATGATTGCCCTTCACAATTTCCTTGCCCCCGGTGCCGCAGCGACGGCACGCCACCACCGACGTTTGCAGAACCGCGATTGTACCCATCCCCTTGCCGGCCGCCGCATGGAGTCATCGGCCGGCTCGTTTCCGTTTACGGTTTGTCCATCGAAGGCGCAGGCCGCTGGCCTGCTGGAGAAAGCTAATGGTTTCCCCGATCCACAGAAGACACGTTTCCATTGCCTGCGACGATGTCGCGGTCAATGCCATGTTATGCATGCCCGACGATGCCATCGGCATCGTTGTCTGCGTCAACGGCAGCACCGCCAGCCGGCTCAAGCCGCCATCGGATTATGTCGGCAGCGTGCTGCACAAGGCCGGCCTCGCCACCCTGTGGCTGGATGCGGCAAGCCTGGAGGAGCATCGCCCCGGCCAGGCAAGGAATGATGCGCAGGCTTTGGCCCGCCGTCTGCAGGGCGCCTGCGCCTGGCTCGGGCAAGATGCCGCAACCGATGCATTGCCGTATTCGCTGTTTGCGTCGGGCTTTCCCGCGGCGGCGGCACTGCACCTGGCTTCCACGGATGTCTGCGACATCGCGGCGCTGGTGCTGCGCAGTGCGAAATTGCAGTTGCCCGATCCCGGGTTGGCGAAAATCACCGCGCCCACCTTGCTGATTGCCGGCGGCCTGGATGACGGCAGCGTCGGCTTCAATCGCGCCGCCTTCGCCGCGCTCCAGTGCAAGAAACGCTTCGAAGTGATACCTGGCGCGACTCATGCATTCGAGGAGCCCGGAAGCCTGGAAGTCGTTGCCCGTCTGGCCCGTGGATGGTTCCTCCAGCATACGCGTTTCGTATTGGCATGAAGCATTGCGCGGCTTGAGCTTGTAAATCGTACCCTGCCGCGCAGTTTTTACAACGCATCGCGTGACGAACGGACAGGTGAAGGCGGAGTGGTTTCCTGATGGTGTTTGCAAGTGGCGTTGCCCCTCCCTGTCCTCCAGGGAGGGGCTTTTTTCATGGATGCAGGCCATCACGCAGAAAGCGGGTGTTCCCGCGATCCTACTTTTCCTCGAGCCAGCGTATCGCCGCCGTGATGTCGCTGTAGAAGACGCGGTAGTCGCCTTCTCCGAAAGCCAGCCGCGCAAGATAGGCCAGCTTGGTATTCGGCACCACGATGGCACGGCGCAGGCTGACGTCAGGTATTTCCTCGTCGAGCTTGCGCTGGGACAGCACCACGTCCACATGCGGCGCTTCCATTTCCAGCGCGTCGTAAAGCACCTTGCCGCAGCCGGTATCCCGCACCAGCTGAAGCACCCGTTCCTGGCATTCGCGCAGTAGGGCTTCGGTCGGCATGCCGCGCATGCGGGCGATGATCAGCGTGCCGACGGGTTCCACCCATAATTGCTCATTCGTCATGATTGTCTTCGTTCAGTTGTAAAAGCATGGCCGCATTCAGCCCGGCAATTTCCTCGCATGCGGCACCGTCAGCACCACGTCCGATTCCGCGTGCGCAACGCAGGGAAGGATATAGCCCTCGGCCTTTTCCTCGCGGCTCACGCCGGGCCAGTCGATGCCGTAGCGGATCTGTCCGCTGACCATCCTGCACAGGCAGGTGCGGCAGGTGCCGTTGCGGCAGGAGGCCGGCAAGTCTATCCTCGCCGCGCGGGCCGCGGCCATCAGGGACTGTTCGCCGCGGGCCGCGTATTCCCAGCCCGCGGGTTCGATGCGCACGGTGAAGGCGGGCCGGGCGTCTTCGGCACTCACGCCTGCGTGCCCGTGACGGTGGCCGGGAGCGGCGACACGCCCTGTTCGATGGCGGCCCTTTCCTGCGCATCCATGGCGCGCCGGTAGCCTTCCCGCTGCTGCAGCCGCTGCCAGTAGGCCCGCACCGGTTCACTGAATTCCGGTTCCAGGCCGATCAGTTCGGCCAGCATCAGCGCGTAGCCGACCGATACGTCGGCGGCGGTGAAGCGTTGCGCGCACAGATGCTCCTGCCGGGCCACGACGGCATCGACGCCGCGCAGGCGCGCAAGAAACCAGCGGCGGTAATCTTCGGCCACCTGGGGCTGGCGCCGCTCTTCCGGTTCGAAGCGGCCGTAGCGCAGCACCAGGGTTTGCGGGAAGGTCAGGCTGGCCTCGCCGAAATGCAGCCAGTTGAGATATTCGCCGAAGGCCGGGTCGCCGGCGGCCACGTCAAGCGCACCATGTGTCCCTGGTGCCCCTCGTACCCCTGGCGTGCCGCGTGCGGCGAGATACTGGCAGATCGCCGCCGACTCGGTCATCCGCAAGCCGCCGTCCAGCAGCGCCGGCACGGTGCCGAGCGGATTGACGGCGAGATAGTCGCGCGCGGCGGCGCGGGGCGGGAAGGGCAGCATCCTCAGCTCGTAGGGAAGCCGCAGTTCCTCCAGCATCCAGAGCGGCCGGAACGAGCGGGCGCTCACGCAGTGATAGAGGGTCAGCATGGCTAAGCGATGCGGCCGCAGCGGCGGGATGTCCGGAATGTCATGGCATGCGTCTCCTTGGTGGGGTGTGGAATTGTAGCGCGGCGTGCAAACCGTGGCATTCCGCCATGTAGGTCACAAGGAATGCGACAATGGCGGTCGCGATGCCGGCAGGCTGCAAGCCGGTGCACCAGGTAAATTCGAAAAGGTTGAAAAAAGGACTCAACATGACTGTCAAGACCGTTGTCTATCAAGCGCTGGAAGCCGGCCCGGCACTGACCATACTGGGAGCCGTGCATGGCAACGAGCGTTGCGGCCCGGAAGCCATCAAGCGCCTGATCGCGGCCCTGGATGGCGGCGAGGCGGCGCTGCGGCGCGGCACGCTGCAGATGATGCCGGTGGTGAACCCGAAGGCGTATGAGCAGAACGTGCGTTTCGTCGAGCGCAACCTGAACCGCCAGCTTTACCCGAAGGACGAGAAGCAGCATTACGAAGACCACCTCGACCCTATCGTCTGCGGCCTGCTGGACCGCACCGATGTATTGCTGGACCTGCATTCCTTCGCCTCGCCGGGCGGTCCTTTCATTTTCCTGAGCGGAAAGAACCCGCGCGAACTGGCCTATGCCAAATCGCTCGGCGTCACCGACTTCGTCTACGGCTGGGCGGAAGCCTACGGCGGCGGAGGCGACAGCAAGGAGTCGCAGGGCACCACCGAATATGCGCGCACCCGCGGCGCGATGGCGGTCACCCTGGAATGCGGACATCATCACAATGCCGATGCCGCCGATGTCGGCTACCGCGCCATCCTGATGGCGCTCAGGCATCTTGACATGCTCGATCCGCAATGTGCGGCCGCATCGTCGCTGGCACAGCCGGCGGAGACCGCGCAATTGCGCTGCGTGCGCATGAAGAGCGTCTATTACCGCAACGAAGGCGCGGCATTCAGCAAGCCGTGGCGCCATTTCGATGCTGTGGGCAAGGACGAGCCGATCGCCGTGCTCGCCGGCGGCGAAGTGCTGGCGGCGCCGGAAGACGGCTTCATCGTGCTGCCCAAGGAAGCCGCGGCGACCGGCGGCGAATGGTTCTACTTCGGCACGGCCACCGCCTATCCGGAGTGACCGGCGGCGAGTCGCCCGAACGGGTGAAGACGGGAAAGGGGAGGCCGCGCGCCTCCCTTTCTATTGACCGCGATTATTCCGTCCCGGCATTGCGCTTGCCGACCACTCTCTCGCGTATCCACTCGATCTTCGGTTCGGAATGCAGGTCCGCGATCACCGCGCCGTAGTTGGCCTGGCCGCGCGCGCTACGCTGCGGGCCGCTGACTTCATACTCCAGCACATAGCTGACGAATACGCTGTCCGATGCCGGATCGGGCGTGATGTACTCGATGCGGGCCAAGCGGTAATTGCGCACCGGCCAGCGCCGGCTGTAATGCCGCACATCGCGCACGATCTCGCTTCGTGCGGTCGGGCCGAATTCATAGTAGTCGACGCCGTCGGCAAAGAATTCCGCCTGGGCTTCGGGACTCTTGTCGGGAGAAATGAATTGCTGCAGGAAAAGCGCGACAGTCTGTTCCAGGGCTGCGGGCGGCGCGGCTAGCGCTGCGGAGGAGACGGGGCTGACCGGCTGGGCAAACGCTGCAGCTGCGCTCAGGCCGAGGAGAACCGCGACTGAAGCAGGAAGTAACGGGGCGCTCATGATATGCCTTGATGCAATCGTCAAACACATGGCAGGTGAGTGCATGGACCGTGCCTGACAAGTCAAGTTCAACGCGGCAGGGATGCTGCCCTGCCGGGCGTGGCAGGCGTGCCAGACATGCCAGGTGCCGCCGGAAACCTCGATGCCGCATCCTGCGGACGCAATGCTTCAGCAAGCGCTTCAATGATCGCGCGCCGCATTTCCCGCCAGCGCCTGTCGCTGCTGCGTGCGGACACATGCTTCTGGTTGATTTCCAGTTCGATGCCGAGATAGCTGCCGGCTGGAAAGCGGCGGCGCAGATGGACGGTGAATCCGTCGGAAGTGCCGCTGTAGGGATAATTCATGCGGATGCGCAAGCCGGTACGCACCCGCAGCGCGGATCGCCAGCGCCGGCACAGTTCCACTTCCGCCGCGCGCGACGGATCGTAGAGCAGGCCGATATCGGCATTGCGCACGTCGCCGTCGAGTTCGGGCGTGAAGCTGTGGCAGGACACATGGATCACCCGCGCGCCGCCATCGACGGCCTGGGCGATGTCCGCTTCCACCCTGCTGCGGTAAGGCAGGTAATGGCGGCGGAAGATTTCCTCGCGCATGTCGCTGGTGGCGGGGCGGGTGGCTTCCGAATACAGCCGGGGATGGCCCGGCGAGCGGTTCAGGTCGATAAGCAGCCGGCTGACGGTGGATGCCGCCAGCGGAGCAGACAATGCCCGCGACATGTCGCGGGCCATGCGCAATGCGCCGGCATCATAGCCGCGATGGGTATGGAGCAGCGCCTCATGGTCGGCGAAGAGGTGCCGGTAGCGGGCAGGAATGCGGTTGCCGCCGTGTTCGCAGGTAATGAAGAGAAAGTCGGGGCGGCTCAAGATGGCGTGGCCGAGGCCGCTGGAACGACATTGGCCGGCGCCGCGGAAAATTCGTCCGGCAGGAACATCCGGCCGTCCTGCAGGCAGGTGCACAGCTGCGCATACACTTCGCGCAGGCGCGCCCGCGGGGCGCCACCGTCGCCTACCGCGCGCAGGATGCGCCGGGCCAGCGGCCCCTCCTTGAGAATCGTGTGCAAGGGTTCGCGCCATGGCTCCTGGCGACCGTGATGGCCTTGGAGCGAATCATGCACGTCGTCTTCCATCATGTTGCCGATAAGGTGACGCCACAATTCCCCGGCGCTGCACTCGCGGCCCGCGTAACCCATGAGCCGCAGATAGGCGGGATCGGTGACGGCCGCCTGCTCCGCATCGCGCAGGCAGGCGTGCAGCAGGCCTGCCAGCATCGCCGTCGGCATGTCCTGCTGTTCCGCCAGGGTTGGCGCTTCATACAGCCGGCGCACCGCGTCGACCGTGGCGGCCGCAATCGCCAGGTCGGCCTGCGGGCACTCCTGGGTATCGATCACCCTGATCTCGATCGCGTTGCGGTCGAAGCGGGCGATGGCGCCGCGCGAATTGAGCCACTCATGCCTTAGCACGCCTTCCGGATCATGCGGCGCGATGTCTCGGTACATGGGCGCGAGGATGCGCTGCTCGTACTCGCTCCGGCTGCCCGCGTTTTCCGGCACGACCATGCCGGCGATCGAGGGAATGCCGTCGGCGTTGCCGGCATAGACCTGCATCCGGTAATCGGCGAAGCCGGTGATGCCGCCATCCGCGATGGGCGAGCTTGCGGCCAGCGCCGGCAGGATGGGCAGCACCAGGCGTATTGCCGCATGCAGGCGGGCGAATTGCGTATCGTCGGCGAAGGGCAGGTTGACATGCATGCTCTGCAGATTGGCCCAGCCATGGCTGCGGCTGTCGAAGATGCGGGCATAGGTGCGGTAGATCTCTTCATTGTCGTGCGGCCAGAGCTGCGTTTCCGCCAGCGGGTTCATCCATGGATGCATCGCGCCCGGCATCAGCCTCGCCTGCATGGCATCCAGCCTGCGGTTGATTTCCCGCACTTCACCCTGAAAGGCTTCATGCAGCAAGCCCAGCGAGGCGGCCGGCTCGCGGTTCTTGATTTCCACCACATGCAGCACCAGCTCATTGGACCAGCCCATGGCGCCGCGCCGTACTTCGCCGCCGCCTTGAGCATCCGCGCCGCGCAGCAGGCGGTCGGCCACCGGCAGCACGGACAGGCTGTCGCGATCGACGATCATGTATTCGAGCTCGATGCCGTAGCCCGTAAAGGCATGCAGCGGGGAAGACGCATTGTCGCTCATGAGTTCGGGTTTCCTTTCCGGGCCTCGATGCGCTTGCGGAAGACGCCCATGATTTCGCGGTACAGCGCATCGCCCAGCACCGCATCCTCGTTGCCCGCATCGACGTTGGGATTGTCGTTGATCTCGATGACCACCACCTGGTTGCCAACCTGCTTGAGGTCGACGCCATAGAAACCGTCGCCGATCAGGTTGGCCGCCTGTACCGCGATCTTCACCACGTCGTCCGGCGCCTCGCCTATCGACAGGGCTTCGGTCCGGCCTTCGCTGGTGCGCTGGTGCTCATGCTTGATGATCTGCCAGTGGCCGGGCGCCATGTAGTACTTGCAGACGAACAGCGGGCGCCGGTCGAGCACGCCGATGCGCCAGTCGAATTCGGTCGGCAGGTATTCCTGCGCGAGCACCAGTTCCGACTGCTGCAGCAGTTCGCTCACCCGGGCCACTAGTTCCTCCCCGGATTCGATCTTCACCACGCCGAGCGAGAAGGCGCCGTCGGGCTGCTTGAGGATGCAGGGCAGGCCGAGGGTGGGCACGATCTGGTCCACGTTGTCCTTGTGGACCACCATGTGCTTCGGCGTCGGAATGTGATGGCGCGTCAGCAGTTCATTCAGATAGATTTTGTTGGTGCAGCGCAGGATGGAGTCGGCATCGTCGATGACCACCAGTCCCGCCGACGCTGCCTGGCGCGAGACGCGGTAGGTATAGTGGTCGACATTGGTGGTGTCGCGGATGAAGAGCGCATCGCATTCGGCGATGCGACCGGCGTCCCCGGGGCCGACCAGCCGCGCCTCCATGCCCAGCAGTTCCGCCGCCTCGCAGAACTTGCGCATGGCATCGGGATTCGACGGCGCCTCCGCGCGCGCGGCATCGTGCAGAATCGCCACCGCCGGCTGGCGCGCGGACGTGTCGGTACGGATCTTGTGTTCCTTCAGATGCAGGCTGGCCGCCTGCGCCGCCAGTTCGCGGTGGTGCGGCGGCATGTCGCGGAGGCTGCCGCCGACCATGCTGCACAGGCGCCATGCGTTGTCCAGGCGCTCGAAGCGCGCATGCAGCACCGGCGCGCGCAGCAGCCTGAACAGCTGTTCGCAGAGATGCGGATGGAGGCCGTCCGCATCCTGTCCGAAATAAATGTTGAGATCGACCACATCCTCTTCGGTGCGCGCGAACGCGCAGTCGATCAGGTTGCCGAGGCGCTCGCCGATGTCCTGCACCAGCGTGTCGGACTGCAGGTCTTTCATCGCCTCGACATCGGGCAGCGGCTGGTGGCCGCGCGCCTCGGCCAGCAGCGACACGTAATAGCCCTCGCTCTGGTAGCGCCAGGAACGGCAGAGATTGAAGACCTTGGTGGAATGGATGTCCCCGTAGGCGGGGTCGAGCAGATAGGTGTGTGCAGGGACGACGGTAACGCCCGGGATGTCGTTCGGCCAATCTTGCGGCTGACTGACGACAAAGAGAATGTTCATGGCTCTTCCTGGCGCGGCCCGCAGCGCGGATGGATGATCAGCAGGTTGGCGTCATGCGTGACGATGCCGAGCAGGATGGCATTGACCACGCGGTCCACGCTGAGCCAGTAGGCCTGCGCGCTGTCGTAGGGATTCTGCTGGTAGGGGTCCACCACGAACACCTTGCGGCGTTCGCGGTCGTAGCCGCCGATGATCACGAAATGCCCCGACGGCAGGCCGCGCACGTCGTCGGGCGTATCGTCCGGGCCGTATTCGCGCGCGGCGCGGTAGAGGAAAGTGGAGCTGAGTCCGGTGATGATCGGCATCCTGCGGCGCAGGATGCCCCGGATCAGGTAGCGCGACAGATCGACCAGGCGCAGCCGCCCGCCAAGCTTGAGGAATTCGAGATATCCGTTGGTGGCATGCTGCAGGCGGTAATCCACCTTGTGCTCGCGCTGGCGCTGCAGCCGTTCCGCGATGTCGATGCCGGGTTCGGTGAACCACACCGGGTCGAACACATTGAGGTTGTAGGTATAGATCGTGGCCTGGTAACCCTTGCGCAGCGCATCGCAGGCTAGGAACACCGCGAAGGTGCCGCCATGCTCCAGCCGTCCCGTGCGCTTGATCACTTCCGGCAGCGCTTCGTCGTCACCCCAGTAGCGGTACACCGCATGCAGGCAGGTCGGGCCACAGGTGGTTTCGTCCGGCTGGGGCAGAATGCGGACCGGCAACTGCAACAGATCTTGTGCGCCTAAAACGCGGCTCTGCACGTCATGCTTGGTATCGGCATGCATCATGTCGTCCTGTTCCCCTGGCTGGTCGATGCTTGGCCAATGGAAGTTGTTTGGATTGCCTGTCAACATGCCGCTTGCCGCGCTGTCTTCGTCGGTAGGCCTTGCCATCGTCATGTTGACAGGCACTCTTAGCATTTTCGATGCCAGTTGGCGGCAGCCGGAGCATGCGCGCTTGCGGCGGCGTCGCGCGATGCGGCGGTGTACCAACTGACGCATCGCGCAGACAAAAGTTTCCCGCTGCCGCTGCTTCGGCATGAAAGATGCATGACGAAGAGGTTACGCCGACTCACTTGTCAGGAGACATCGCCGTGAACAGGACAAAGCACTTCTCCATGCCCTGCGCCATGCTGATGGCAGTCTTTCCCCTTGTTGCCGGCGCGCAGGCTGCCGCAGCCCCGATCGGTTCTGCCGAAGCCGCGGCCATTACCGCACCGGCCGTGCCGCCAGCCAGCCGCGAACTGTCTTCCGGCGGCGTCAATACCACCAGTTCGGAAGCCGGAGTGGATGCGCTGGCCGAGCGCGTGCCGGCTTCCCCGGCGGAACGCCTGAAGCCGGTCATGCGCAACGACATCACCTACCTGTGCGGCGGCGTCGGCGAGGAAGAGGCCGCTTACATCAGGCAGCAGGCATCGTCATACGACCTGATGCTGACCTTCGCCGCGCGCGACGGTGCCTACCTGGCCGACGTCAATGTCGATATCGCCGACGCCAGCGGCAACAGGCTGCTGCAGGCACGCTGCGATTCGCCAATGATGCTGGTGGACCTGCCGCGTGCCGGAAACTACCGCATCCGCGCCGATGCGCGCGGACATGTGATCCGCCGCAGCATCAAGGTGGCAGCCGGGCGCAAGACCGGCCAGCATCTGGCGACCGCCGTGCTGACCTGGCCGCAGCAGGTGGCGGAACATCCCGCGGTCCGTAGTGAAGCAAGCGGGGCAGGTACGGCAAGCGGAACGACCGGTTCGGGAAATGCGGAAGGGGCGGGAAAACCAGGAGGGGCAGGGCGTGGAACGCGCTGAATAATGCGGAGGGAGCAGATGGAGCAGATGAAGTAGATGAAGCGGGGGAGGCGAAGGGGGCGGGTGCCAGGCATACCCGGACATCAACACTTGAAGATGCGCAAAAGGCAAGCTTGGCCGAAGCGGCCACGCCTGCCTTTTGCATTGCCTGAGCAGTCGGTCAGGAATTGCGGATTACTTGTTGCGGTCTGCCGAGCCCTGGATTTTTTCACCGCCACGCTCGACGTCGCGGCCAAAGCCGGACATGGTGTTGCAAGCTGTCAAACCAACGGTAACGATCAAGACGCTCAGTACGGAGATGATTTTTTTCATGATTTATTTCCTTTCAGGTTAACGGGTAAAACAGATTTTCTTGACGCTGCAATGATCATGCCTGTTTGTAAGACGGACATGCTTCTCTGCAACACCGGCTGTCAGCACCTGGTTCCACCAAGGTGGATGCTGCGTACATCGATGAAACCTGGCACTTGTGCGGGTTGTGACTGCGCTGACTGCTCCCCTGCACATACGCGCCTGCCGATACTGAGAGTCGGCTCGACAGGCCTGCGTTCTAAAGATTGTTCACGGTCAAATGATTGTTCATAGTCAAATCTCAACGCCGCTTGAACAGCAGGCTGAGCAGCAGTCCGGTGCCCACCGCCATCGCCACCGACTGCATCGGCTTGTCCTTGACGTAGGTGCTGGTGGTTTCCATGCCGCGGTTGAACTGGCGGCTGGCCTCGGTAGCGATACCCTTGGCCGCATAGCGCATGGTGCCGAACTTGGCCATCAGTTGCGCATGCGCCTGCACCAGCTCTTCGTCCGAAAGATTGGGAGAGCGGTTGACCAGCGCATCGAGATCGCTTTTCAGGCTCGACAGTTCGGTACGCAGCGAGGCGGCCGAGCGCGGCGTGCCCTTGCCGTCGCTTGCCATGGTGATGCTGCTGACGACTCCGCCGCTGGCGCCTTCGCTGTCGCCGCGCGAATAGATCGTGCCTGCGGGGCGGTCGCTGCCTGCGGCCGATGGGGGATTGGTATCCATGGATCACTCCTTGAAGACGTTTGCCTGATGCGAAGGGCAATGCCGCGGTCTTCGGATTCCCGCCGGTCATTGGCCTTCCCCGTCCGCAATCCGAGGACCGCGGCAGTGCCAATGGAAGTGAGGAATCGAAACACCCTGGCGTCTGCGATCGCATCAGGATTTGCCAATGCCTCGCACAGCATCAGGCGGCCTCTCTTCCCTGGCAACTTGCCCTGCATTCAGCAAGGCCTGTGCCATCTGTACTTGCTTGCCGCAGGAAGCGCCAACTCCATGAAAGCGAAAGAATTTACCCGGTGAATCAGAAAGGGCACAAGGCCGCGGGCAAGCCGCATTCCAAATTTGTACAAATTGAATGTAAGTATTGCAACCTTGTTGGGTGCAAATCTTTATGTGCATTGCCTAGGGAAAACAGGCTCGGCGCAGCCATCGACAAACCGCTTGCTGCAATTTCCTTAAGGAAACATAATTCCGCATGGCCGGATGTCTCCCGATGAACATCCGCACGGAACTGAATCAGCAAAAGGAAGGTTTCCATGTCGAATTTCGGAAACGATGAAGCGCGCGGCTACATGCATCAACTGCTCAAGGTCATGCACCAGCAGGGCGGATCGGATCTGTTCATTTCTTCCGACTTCCCGCCGAGCATGAAGCACCAGGGAGCGATGAAGCCGCTGAGCCAGCAGAAGCTGACCGGCGAGATCACGCGCAAGCTGGCGCTGTCGCTGATGAACGACAAGCAGCGGCAGGAATTCGACACCGAATTCGAATGCAATTTCGCCATCTCGTTGCCGAACGTCTGCCGGTTCCGGGTGAACGTCTTTGTTCAGCAGCAGCAGGTCGGCATGGTGATCCGCACCATCGCGGCCGAGATTCCGAATTTCGAAAAGCTGCAGCTGCCCGAGGTGCTCAAGGATGTGATCATGACCAAGCGCGGCCTGGTGCTGGTGGTGGGCGGCACCGGCTCGGGCAAGTCGACCACGCTGGCGGCAATGATCGATCACCGCAATGCCAGCTCGTCGGGGCATATCATCACCGTCGAGGACCCGGTGGAATATGTGCACAAGAACAAATCCTGCCTCATTACCCACCGCGAAGTCGGCGTCGACACCCTGTCCTGGCATCATGCGCTGAAGAACACGCTGCGCCAGGCACCGGACGTGATCCTGATCGGCGAAATCCGCGACACCGAAACCATGGAGCATGCCATCGCCTTCGCGGAAACCGGCCATCTCTGCCTCGGCACGCTGCATGCGAACAATGCCAACCAGACCATCGACCGCATCATCAACTTCTTCCCGGAAGAGCGGCGCAACCAGCTGCTGGGCGATCTGTCATCCAACCTGCGCGCCATCATTTCGCAGCGCCTGGTGCGCACCGAGGACGGCAAGGGCAGGCGCGCCGCCATCGAGATCCTGCTCAACACGCCGACCATCGCCGAGCAGATTCTCAAGGGCCAGTTCCATGCGATCAAGGAAACCATGGCCAAGTCGCGCGAGCTTGGCATGCGCACCTTCGACCAGGCCTTGTTCGATCTTTACAACGCCGGGCACATCGGCTACGACGAAGCGATCCGCAATGCCGATTCGGCCAATGAACTGCGGCTGCAGATCAAGCTGCGCGCCAATCGCGGACAGCCGGGCGAGGCATCGGCATTCAACCTGGCGCTGGACGAGGAAAAGGAAGACGTCGAAGAAGAAAAGAAATAGGGCTGCGGCCGGTTACCGTTCATCATGGGGCCGGAAAACCCCAGCGGGAGTGATGGCCAAGGGCAGGCACAAAGTAGGCGGAATGGCAAGGGCGCCGCGCTGCGCCTGTCGATTCGAGCCAACATTCCCCCCAACGGCGGCATGTCTTTCTCACGCCGGCCATCCATATTGGTTAAGATAGCGGTCGTCCACCCCGCCTCACCTTTATGACTACAGATTCCAATCACATCCTGGTTGTCGAAGATGACGAGCACATCGGCCAGGTACTCAAATTCATGCTGGAACGCCAAGGTTACCGCGTCAGCCTGTTCAATGAAGGCCTCGCCGCCCGCGACGGCATGGAAGCCGCCGGCGAGATTCCCCGCCTGATCCTGCTCGATGTCATGCTGCCTTACATCGACGGATTCGAACTGGTGAAGATAATTCGCGCCAGGACCGGATGGGAAGCGGTGCCCATCGTCATGCTGACCGCGAAGACCATGGAACAGGACATCGTCCGCGCGCTCGATGCCGGCGCCAACGATTATGTCGTCAAGCCCTTCCAGCCGAATGAACTGCTGGCCCGCATACGACGCTTCCTGAGAGCCAAGCCATGAGCCGGCCCGCGCGATACCGATACGCCGCATGCGCATTGTCGGCGGCGGCCATGGCCGCGGCGTCATTGGCCGCACATGCCGGAACCACGGCGGGCCTGTTCGTCGGTCATGAACATCTCAACAGCGGCTCTCCCGACTGGCAGGAGACCTCTGTCAGGATGAGCCACGAACTCGCGCCGCGCCGGCTGTTCGATCTCGCCGTCACGCAGACCGAGCGCTTCGACCTGCGCGACAGCCAGATCGCGGCCGCCTACGTCGCGCCGCTGTCCCGCCAACTGACCGCCAGCGTCGAAGCCAATGCCAGCCCGACCCACAGGGTCCTGGCGCGCAATGCCTTCGGCACCGCGCTGCAGTATGAATTCGCGCCGGCCTGGCTGATCCATGCCGGCGCGAAGACCACCCGTTACGACGAGGTGCGGGTGAACCAGTCGCTGCTGATGCTGGAACACTATTTTTCCAGTTTCAGCTGGGCTCTCGGCTGGCGCCCTGCGCGCGCCTTCCACACCACGGCGCACAGCGGCGAAGCGCGCGCCAGCTACTATTACGGCGACCGCAATTCGGTTGGCATCATCCTCGCCGGCGGCAAGGAAGCCGCCAGCATCGGCGGCAGCGTGGCGCTGACCAGCCTGCGTTCGGCGACGCTCGTCGGCCGCCACTGGCTCAGCCGCGACTGGGCGTTCAACTACGGCATCGGCTCGTCCCGGCAGGGCGAATTCTATGTTCGCAACGGAGTGAGCATCGGTGTCCAGCACACTTTCTGATCCGCTGCTGGCGGCTGCCTTCTGGACCGGTTTCGCCGCACTGATCGTGACGCTGCTGCTGGCTGGCGAGATTGTCAACCTGCGCATGGCCCTGCGCCGCAGGCAGCGACGTGAGCAGGCCGCGCTCGCCAAATGGCGCCCCGTGCTCAATGCCGCCATCATCGGCGACATTCCCGAATCGCTGCCGCGCCTGCGCCGCGGCGAGCGCCTGGTGTTCCTGAAATTCTGGGTCCACCTGCACCAGTCGCTGCGCGGTTCGGCCAGCGCAGACCTCAATGAGGTGGCGATGCGGCTGCGGTGCGATGTCCTGGCACGCGAGCTGCTGGTCGGCCGCCGCCGCGCCGCCCGGCTTCTTGCCACCCTCGTGCTCGGCCACCTGCGTGACCGCGAGTCCTGGGATCTCCTGCAGAAGCAGGCCGCTTCCGACGACAGCACCGCCTCGCTGTACTCGCTGTGGGCGCTGGTGCAGATCGATCCCAAGGCAGCGGCCGGCACCATGATGCCGTTCTTCATCGGACGCGACGACTGGGCGCTGTCCCAGGTTGTCAGCATCCTGCAGGAAGCGCGCGAAGATTGCGCGGAAGTGCTGGAGCAGATCATTCCCGAACTTTCCGACAACCGCCTGCCGCGCGCCCTGCAGCTTGCCGAAGCCTTGCGCGCCGACCTGCCGCCCACGATGCAGGCGGGCATGTTGCGGCATGAATCGGTCACGGTGCTGGTTACCGCCTTGCGCATTGCCTCCAGTCCCGCCGTGTGCGGCGAGGTGCGGGCGCATGTCGCGCATCCCGACTGGCGCGTGCGCGTGCAGGTTGCCAAGGCGCTCGGCCGCATCGGCGGCCGCGAGGATGTGGAGCCGTTGACGCGGCTGCTCAACGATTCCGAATGGTGGGTGCGCTACCGCGCCGCGCAGGCGCTGGCCGAGCTGCCCTTCCTGGAACCCGGCGAGCTGGAGCGCCTGCGCAACGAAGCCTCCGACCGCTACGCGGCCGACATGCTGACGCAGGTGCTGGCCGAAAAGGAGATGGCATGAGTACCCATGCGCTGATCGTCGCCTTCGTTACCTGGTTCGTCATCTGCTATTTCATCGTGCTCAACGGCGGCTATCTGCTGCTCAATCTGCTGGCCATCATTTCCCTGCGCCGCCGCGGCGAAGAACGGATTCTCGACGACCTGCCGCAAGCCTATTCCGGACTGGAACCGCCGATCAGCCTGCTAGTGCCGGCCTACAACGAGGAATCCACCATCGCCGCCTCGGTGCGTTCCATGCTGCAACTGCAGTATTCCGAGCTGGAAATCATCGTCATCAACGACGGCTCGAAAGACAATACCCTGCAGGTGCTGAAGGAGGAATTCGGCTTGCTGCCTTTCCCGGAAGCCTACCGGGTGCAGATCGAAACCAAGCCGATCAACGGAATCTTCCGCTCGACCCGTTATCCAAACCTGCGCGTGATCGACAAGATGAACGGCGGCAAGGCGGATTCGCTCAATGCCGGCATCAATGCCTCGCGCTATCCGCTGTTCTGCGGCGTCGATGCCGATTCCATCCTGCAGCGCGACAGCCTGCAGAAGGTGGTCAAGCCTTTCCTGCACGATCCGACGGTGGTGGCGACAGGCGGCACGGTGCGCGTGGCCAATGGCTGCGACGTGCGCGGCGGCTTCCTGACCAGCGTCGGCCTGCCGCGCAACCTGTGGGCGATGTTCCAGGTGGTGGAGTATCTGCGCGCCTTCCTGTTCGGCCGGCTGGGCTGGTCGGCGATCAATGGCATGCTGATCATTTCCGGCGCCTTCGGCGTGTTCCGCAAGGAAGCGGTGATCCTGGCCGGCGGCTACCGCCCCAAGACCATCGGCGAGGACATGGAACTGGTGGTGCGCATGCACCGCGTGCTGCGCGAGCGGCGCCAGCCGTACCGGATTGAATTCGTGCCGGAGCCGGTGTGCTGGACCGAAGCGCCGGAAGATCGGCAAACCTTGCGCAACCAGCGCATACGCTGGCAGCGCGGCCTGTCGGAAAGCCTGTCCTCGAACTGGGGGCTGATGTTCAGCCGCAACGGCGGCGTTCCCGGCTGGTTCGCTTTCCCGTTCATGGTGCTGTTCGAATGGCTGGGACCGCTGGTGGAACTCGGAGGCTATCTCTTCATGGCGGTCGCCTTCGCATTCGACTGGATTTCCTGGGGCGCCGCGTCGATCTTCCTGTTCGTCGCCATCGGCCTCGGCATCATGCTCTCGGCATCGGGGCTGCTGCTGGAAGAAATGTCGTTTCATATCTATCCGAAAGGGCGCCACCTGGCATGGCTCGGTCTGATTGTGATCATCGAAAACTTCGGCTACCGCCAGCTCAACAGCTACTGGCGCCTGGTCGGATTGTGGCGCTGGGCGACGCAGAGCGAGGCGAGCTGGGGCGTAATGACGCGCAAGGGCACCTGGCAGAGGAAATAGCAGGGCGCCGGCAGGCGGGGCGGCCGGCACTGTCGGCGCAGCGCCTTTGGCCGCCGGCACGGCTGGCCGCGCTGGGTTCGGCAATGGCAGGCGGATTGCTTATCGTGACTTCATCCCATGCCGCCGGAGCGGCCATTCTCCAGTCCTGTCCCTCCGCGCAGCAGCTGCAGCCGGAGCAGGGTGCGCATGCCAGCCTTGTCACCCAGGCCGACGGCACGCGCATGCGCCTGTTCGTGAGCGCCGCGGAGCAGCCTGGCTGCCGGGGAATTTCCCTGCCGGTGCCGACCGATGCCATCGCCGCGATCCATCCCGTTTCCCCCGCCGCTGCCAGTGCCCTGGGCGACATGGTCCTCCTCCAGGGGCCGGAAAAGGAAGGGCGCTTTCTGATCGGCAGCGCCTCGGGCACGGCGGCTGCATCATCGCGCCGCGATGCGCTCAGCCCCATGCCCTTGCGTGAAAACCTGCTGCCGGGAATGACGGTGCGCGGCTTCGGCGTCGAGGAACGCATCCGGGCGCAGATCTCCGACGGCAGGCTGCGCCTGCAATGCGCCCCCGGCAGCAAGCCGGCCGGCGTGATGTTGAGCGCGCCCTGGACCCTGACGCAGGCCCAGGCCGAGCTGCAGCTCAAGGCTGCCGGCAGCGGACGCTATGAAGTGCAGGTGCAGGACGCCGCCGGCGCCGCCGGCGGAAGCGCGCTGGCACTTGGTCATCTGGAGGCGGAAAGCAGACGGGAGCAGCGCCTGGCGTTGCCGCGCGCCGGCATCGACCGCCTGCGCTGGCGCAGCTTTTCCATCGCCTGTCCGATGGAAAAATCGGAATTGCTCATCGAAGACATGCGGCTGCTGCCGCGCGCCACCCCGGGAGCCGGCGCGCCGGGCAGGTCAACATGGATCTGGCAGCCGGCCGACTGGCACCAGCCGGAGAGGGCATTTGCGCACGCCGAGCGCCATGGCATCCGTACCCTGTTCATCTCCGCGCCGGTGAAGGAAGGCGCGGTGGCCGAACCCGCGCGGCTTTCCGCCTTCATCCGCGATGCGTCCAGGCGCGGCATCGAAGTGTGGAGCGTCGACGGCGATCCGCACATGGTGCTGCCAGGCGAGCATGCGGCATCGGTGCGGCGCGTGCGCGCCTATGCGGCCTACAACCGGTCGGTTCCTCCGGAGGCGCGCCTGCGCGGCCTGCAGTTCGATATCGAGCATTACCTGGTGGCCGGCTACGAATTGTCGGCGCCTGCGCTGGACCGGCATTATCTTGCGCTGGCCGCAGCCCTGCACCGGGCGGCGGCAGGCTTGCCGCTGGAATTCGTGGTGCCGTTCTGGTGGGCCGACAAGACCGAGCTGCTGAAGTCGCTGGCCCCGCATGCGTCCGGATTGACCGTGATGGATTACCGGACCGATCCGGAGCAGATCCTGCGCTTCGGCGCACCCTTTCTTGACTGGGCTGCGAGCCACAACAAGCGCGTGCGCATTGCGCTGGAAGCCGGCCCGGTCGATGCGGAATGGCAGCGCCGTTATGTGAAGGCGGCCGATGGCGAACTCTGGCTGGTGAGGCTGGACCAGACGCCGGTGCTGGTCCTGCTGAAGCAGCCGCAGGCAGCGCCGGCAGGCGTTCAGGCCTATCGCTTTGTGTCAGACCGGCTGCTCGACGGCTCCGCCACCACTTTCCACCGCGACCCGGCGCGCATGCTGAGGCTGCTGCCTTCGCTGGAAGCGGATTTTTCCGCATGGCCGGGGTTCGCCGGCATCGCGCTGCATGAGTTGAAGTAAGAGCACGGCTCCGACGCTTCCCCGTACCTGCTGCCCATGAGGAGGGGTGAAACCGCTCTAATCTTCCACCAGCCTATGACTGACGGCCGCAAGCAGCCCACTACACTGCACAATCGCCCTCAAGCCGCCAGCGGCAAATCCACATGAAACATCGTGTACTTGCCAGGTTCGCTTTCGAAGGAAATCGCGCCGCCGTGTTCCTCGACAATGCTCCTGCAGATGCTCAATCCGAGGCCGGTGCCGCCCTTGCGGCGGGAGTCGCTCGCATCGGCCTGCGCGAACTTCTGGAAAATGCGATCCCTGAAGTGCTCCGGAATGCCGCTGCCATGGTCGATCACCGAGATCCTTGCATTCCCGTCCCGCCGTTGCACCTTTACGGTCACCGTCGCTTCCGGCGGCGAGAACTTCACCGCGTTCGACAGCAGGTTGTGCAGCACCTGGATCATGCGGTCATGGTCGACCTGCAGTTCAGGATCGCTGCCGTCGGTTTCCAGGGCAAGCCGCACCCGGTACTGCCGCGCATAGGCATCCATGGCCTCCATCGCTTCCTTCACCAGGGGTCGCAGCCGCTGCCGCTGCATCCGGTACTCCATGCCGCCCGCCTCGATCTTCTGCACGTCGAGCACATCATTGACCAGCCGCACCAGCCGTTCGCAGCTCTGGTGGGAGATGTTGAGCAAGCCCCTGACGTCCGGCGGCAGCTCCGCCCCCATGCCGTCCATGTCGTCCACCAGCATTGACAGCGATGCGCGTATGGAGGTGAGCGGCGTGCGCAATTCATGCGAGACGGTGGACACGAATTCATTCTTCATGCGCTCGACTTCCTTGCGTTCGGAAATGTCGTGCAGGAAGGTGCTGAAGAAATAGGTATCGGCCGTGCCTGCCAGTCCGATGGTGGCCTCCACCGGAAACTCCCGGCCGTTTCGATTGACCACGATGCGTTCCATGCGCCGGTTCAGATAATCCGGTGCGCCGCTGCGGTGGAATTCGACAAGCGCGCCGGCGTAGCGCTCATGGAAGCGACGGGGAATGATGAGCTCTTCGAGGCCGCGGCCGATGGCTTCGTCGGCGCGCCAGCCGAACATCTGCTCGGCGCGGCCGTTCCAGTCGGTGACCTTGCCATGCAGGTCGACGCCGATGAAGGCATCCTGCGCCGTCTCGATAATGGTCTTGATGCGCTTCTCGCTGTTGCGCACCTCCGCCAGCGCCTGTGCCAGTTCCTGCGTGCGCTGTTCGACGCGGCGCTCCAGCGTCTGGTTCAGGTCGCGCAGCGCCGATTCCTTCTGCAGCAGATCCGCCACGAGCGCGTTGAGGGAGCCGGAAAGGTGGCGCACCTCGAGATAGTCGGTGTCGATCTGGGGAATGCCGGCCGCCTGGCGTGTCTGCACCTGCCGCGCGCAGGCGGCAAGCTCTCCGAGCGGACGGGCGATCCGGCGCGCCACCAGCCAGCCTATCGCCGAGAACAGCAGCGCCAGACCGAGGCCGCTCCAGAACACCTGGCGCTGCAGGCGTTTCGCCGGTGCATAGGCTTCCTCGACATTCTGGCGGATCACGACGGTCCAGCCGAGACCGGGATAGTCCGCATAACCATTGCTGGTGCTGTGGCCGACCAGGTATTGTTTGCCGTCGTCCCATTCTTCGATATGGAAGCCGTTCGACTTGCCGTCATCCAGCCGGTACCGCTTGATGTCGAGGGTCTTCCCCTGCACACCGGGCGGCCCGAGCAGGACGACGCCGTTGCGGTCGAGGATCATGGATTCGACATGGCGGCGGACGGCGATCGGCGTGATGATGGAGCGCTCGACGTCCCGCGCCCATTGCCAGGAAAGATGAACGCCCAAAACGCCGAGCAGCTTGCCGTCGCTGTCGAGGTAGGGGAAGGCCACATCCACGAAGCGCTTCGGTTCGCCGGTAGGATTGGGCAGCAGCTTGGCAAGCAATACCGCTTCATGGACATCGCCGAGATAATTGCCCGCCAGCGCATTCCTGAACCAGGGACGCTGCGCCACGTTCGCGCCTTCCAGCATCTTTTGCGTCGCGGCGAGCACCTTGCCGTCGGGGTCGGTCAAGCCCATCCATGCGTAGAAACCATAGGTCTGCTGGCGTTCATCGAGCACCCGGCGCTTGTCGGCGATGCTCACCTCGCGCGAGGTCAGGTCCTTGCGCATCGCCATCAGCCTGACTTCGCGGTAACGCTCATGCATGCCGCGGTCGAGCTTGTCCGACGTCTGCGTCGCCAGTTCAGCCAGGCCGTTGCCGATGTTGGTCTTGATCTGCCGGGTGGCCGTGATGCCGATGACCTCGACCAGGATGATGGTCAGCACAACGGTCATCAGCGAAAACACCAGCGCAAGGTAAACACCGATGCTGCGGTTCGAAAGGGGATTCTTGTTGTTCATGCAATGACCATGATGGCGGCGTTGGCGCCGGCGAGGCGCCGGTCATGCATGTTAGCATTGCCGCGAAGCGATACGGCGTTCGCCATGCGTCTCTGATGCCGTGTATCGGAGCGAGGCGGAAGGGAGGGGATCTGTGCCGCGGTACGGTCGCCGGCCTCGGCCGGGATAGGGAAAATGCGTCGCGCAGGGGGGAATCAGGGCGGAGCGAACCGAAGAAAGTGAACGGCTCATGCTGGTGCCGCGGCTTGCGCGGCACCAGCATGCTGTGACCTGGCCTTGGTTCAGCCTTCCCGATTGCGGCGATAGACCAGTTCGTCAACGTCAGTGGCGCCGGCTTCGCCAAGGATGCTGGAAGCGCGTGACTGCAGCTCTTCATTCTCGGCGTTGACCGTCATGACGATCGTGCCGCGCTGAACCATTTTCTGCGGCGCGCTGGTATCCGGCCGGCGGCTGATGTCGGTGCCGGCATCCGGATCGCCATCATGCAGCCGGTCAAGGAAACTGGGGGAGTCGGGATTGCTGTCTTCCTTGCGGTCGACCACGAAATTGCCTTGCACCGGGCCGGCTTCGTCCCAGGTGGAAGTCATGTTGATGCTGGAATCGGGGAAGCCGTTGCTGAGCAATTGTTCCCGCGCCTGTTCGGCGTCGGCGAGGCGGTCGAACACGCGCACCAGGGTATTTGCCATCGTCATTCTCCTGCGGATCGGTATGGAATCGATTTGGGAATACGCGGACCGGGTCCGCGAACATTCCTGTCTGACTATGGCGAAACTGATAAGTGCCCGCCCGGGCGTGTTGCACCAGCCACGGGTTGCCGCATTCAGCCGAGCGGCAGCCGCTTGCCCTCGCGCACCATCTGCTCGAAGGCGTCGTTCGATATCGGCGGGCTGAAGAGATAACCCTGCAACTGGTCGCATCCGAGATTGCGCAGGAAAGTCATCTGTTCCAGCGTTTCCACGCCTTCGGCCACGATTTCCTGGCGCAACTGCTGGCCCATGGTGACGATGGCCTGCGCGATCGCGCAATCGTTCTCCTCGCGCGGCAGGCCGATGACGAAGGAACGGTCGATCTTGAGCGTGCTGATCGGGAATTTTTTCAGGTAGGCAAGGCTGGAATAGCCGGTGCCGAAATCGTCGAGCGCCAGCGCCAGGCCCATCGCCGCCAGCTCGTTCATGATGGGAATGACCTGCTCCGGCCCGCGTACGAGCAGGGTTTCGGTAATCTCGAGCTTGATGCGGTCCGGCGTGACATCGTATCGCTCCAGCACCTCCTGCACGCGTTGCGGCAGGCCGCGGTCGAACTGGCGCGACGACAGGTTGACCGCGATCGGCGGCGCCTTGAAGGCGCGCTGGGTCCATTCCCGGATCTGGCGGCAGGCTTCTTCCAACACCCAGCTGCCGATCTCAAGAATGAGGCCGGTTTCTTCCGCCACCGGAATGAACAGGCCCGGCGGCACCATGCCGCGTTCGGGATGACGCCAGCGGATCAGCGCCTCGGCGCCGACGATGCGGCCGCTGCGCAGGCTCACTTTCGGCTGGTAGTGCAGCAGCATCTGGCCGTTCGCCAGCGCGCGCCGCAATTCTGTTTCGATGCGCAGATGCTCCTTCGCCCGCTCATTCATTTCCGAACTGTAGAACACGTAGGAGACATCGCTGTTCTGCCTCGCCTTGGTCATCGCCGCATCGGCAAAGCGCAGCAGCGATGCACTGTCGAGCCCGTCTTCGGGAAATACGGAGATGCCGATGTGGGCAGCGATGTGGAGTTCATGCGACTCGTTGGCGAACGGCGCGTCGAGCGCCGCGCGCAGTTTCCTGGCCACGATGCCGGCATGTTCGCGTTTCTGGATGTCGAGCAGCGCCACCGCGAACTTGCCGCCGTCGATGCGCGCCAGCACATCCTCGTCGCGCAGCGCCGCGCGGAAGCGGCGGGATATTTCCCGCAGCAGTTCTTCCGCGATGTCGTAGCCAAGCGTGTCGTGGATGGCGGTGAAGCGGTCGAGGTCGATCACCATCAGGGCGCCATGCTTGCTGCTGCGGCGCGCCGCGGTCAGCGCCTGGCCCACCAGCTGGCTGAGCAGGGTGCGGTTGGGCAGACCGGTCAGGCTGTCGTAGTTGGCCATCTGCTGTATGCGCGCCTCGGCTTCCTTGAAGACGCTGATGTCGGAAAAGATCGAAAAGGCGTGGGTGATCCTGCCTTGGTCGTCGCGCACGACGCTGATCGACACCGACTGCGGAAATATTTCGCCGTTCTTGCGCTTGCCGAAAATCTCCCCCTGCCATGGGCCCGAACCCAGCATGGCCGAACGCACCTCGGCGCGGAAGTCGGCATTGTGCCGGCCCGACCGCAGCAGATCCGGCGTCTTGCCGATGGCTTCGGCGGCGGAATACCCGGTGATGCGGGTGAACGCCGTGTTGACCGATACGATGCGTTCGTCCGCATCGGTGATCAGGATGCCCTGGTCGCTGTCTTCGATGATGCGGGCATGCAGACGCAGCTTGTCTTCCGGCGACAGCCGCTCCTTGATCTCCGACATCCTGGCCACCATGCCATCCGGATTGCCGGCCTCGTCGTGGCGCAGGGACAGCGCGAGGCTGGCCCAGAAGATTTCACCCGACTTCTTGCGGCGCCTGACTTCCATCAGCGAAGTGCCATGTTCCAGGAACAGTTCCGCTATCTCGTTATCGTCGTCCGCATACAGGAACAGCACATGCTGGCCGATCGCCTCTTCGCGGGTGTATCCGAACAATTGCTCGGCGCCGGCATTCCATCCGGTGACATAGCCGGTCAGGTCCATCTCGATGGCTGGTTCGACGGCTGCCGCAGAAGGAGCGGCCTGCTCCTGGGATGTCCGGACGCTCGCTTTCGCGATGCGCAGCAGGTTCTCCAGCTCGCTCAATGCCTGCAGCTGTGCGGCGCCGTCAAGGTCGCGCGCATTGCGGCAAAGTGCGATGCAGAGGTCGAGTGCGCTGTCAGGCATTGCCTGCCCCGCGGCTTTCCCGGACAACGCCGAGCATCCAGCCGTGCGCCTCGATCAGAAGCTGGTTGAATTCTTCGGCCGGCACATGCCATTGCACAAGCAGGGCAGCGGCCTCTGCCGGTTCCTTGCGCTCAACGTGTTCGATCAGGCGTAGCAGCTGCCCGAGATCGCCTTCATATTCCAGCACCGCATTGAGCAGCGCGGTGCTGACCTTCAGCGGTTTGAGCACCTCGGCCAGCGGCATGCCGAACAGGATGCCGAGCAGCGAAAACATCCCGGTCATGAAGGCCACTTCCTGTGCCGACTTGTCCATGCCGGCCGCCTTGGCGCACAGCTCCATGGCGCGCGCCCTGACCGCCACCCGCGCCAGCAGCATCGCCGAGCGTTCATCGTTCGCCCGGGAAGAGAACAGCATCAGGTTGAGCCAGCGGCGCAGCTGCGCGCGGCCGAGAATCAGGATCGCCTGTGAGAAGCTGGTGATCTGCCTGCTCATCCCCATGCCGAGCGAATTCACCAGGCGCAATAGATGATAGGACAGCGCCGGATCGCGCCGCAGGACGGCTTCGATTTCATGCGTATCGGCATCGGCCGTCACCAGCTGCACCAGCTGCAGCGCAAGCGCGCGAGATGCAGCCTGCGCACCCGTCGGCTTGGCGGGCGGGGCGAGATACCAGTTGCCGGCGATGTAGTTTGCCTGAGGCGAAAGGGACGCAAGCTGATCGCTATGCTGCAGCGTCGTGCGATCCAGCGGCGCCAGTCCTGCGGCAAGCAGGGCCTTCTTCATCGGTGTATCGGGAATGAAAAAGCAGGAAATTTGCCCGGCCAGCTTCGACAGCTCTTCCTGCCAAGGCAGGTCTTCCATGCCGGCGCCACCCTCCGGGCCGGCATCAATGACCAGACCTGCGAGATTGCGGTTGCGGTCGGCCAGAAGATCTATCGAGACCAGGGGCGCATGCGTTGTAATCATCTTGTGCGTGTTGCCGAAAGTTCGCGGTGACTGAACGGCAATGGTACTCCGTTTCGGCCATATTGTTGTTAATAGGAAATGCTTTATTTGCCACTATCGTCCATCGTCCATCGGCGTGGAGTCGGACCGGACCGCTGCGTAAGGCAAGGCGGATGCATTGTTTACGGCGGAAACCCGCGCGAGTTGAATGCCTGCCGCTGAGATTTCATGACAGGCAAGGAGGGGAATGGGAATTCGGTCAAGCGCTGCAGCGATGCGGGCCTTCGCTGCAGAGACAGACGATGCAGGTATTGGCTTACCGGGTCGGAGCGCCGCCCAAACCGCTGGGCCCCGGCGCGGCCGGGTTGCCGGCGCCCACTCCCATGCCTGCGCCGGGCACCGACAGCGGATTGCCCTGCACATCGTTGGAGCCCTGAACCGCGGCGGGCGGCTGGCTCAGCTGCGCGCCTTCCCGTGTGATCATGCAGCCGCCAAGCGAGACGGCAAGCAGCAGTGGCAGATATCGGATCTTCATCGGCACCTCAGAAACCAAGGCCGATACCGACGCCGCCACCGCTTCGTCCGCCCCAGCTGCCGCCACCGATTCCGATATGCACACCGCGGCCGGGATAAGTCGGATCGTTATAGACGCTATTGGCGCCCTGCGGCGGCGCATCGCTATTGGGAGCGGAGGCGCAACCGGCCAAGGCAACGGCGATTGCGGCTCCGATAAGAATGGATTTCATGGCATCTCCGTAAAGACAGTATTTCAAGCTTAGAGACCTGCGACCGGAGGCAGTTCTCCGGCGAGACGGAGCAAAGCCATGACGGCGATTAAGTGCGATGCCAAAGTATTTGGCGAGAACGAATATTTCGAATTGCCAGTTTGAGCTGAAGTTTGTATAATCATGGGCTTGCTTGATATCACTTCTCGCAAGCAGTTCAATGGTGGCCGTAGCTCAGTTGGTAGAGTCCAGGATTGTGATTCCTGTTGTCGCGGGTTCGAGTCCCGTCGGCCACCCCAAAGAATTCTGCAAGAGCCCAGTTCAAAAGACTGGGCTTTTTTATTGCGCGTTCGCTGTCATGCGCATTCTCCTCGCGCTTACCTTTCCAGTTTCTTCTTCTCCACACTCAAGTGTGCAAGCGCGAAGCGCAAGCCTCGTCTTCAAAGACGCCGCGTCATATCCATCGACGCTGGCCGCCATTCCTCGATATCTTCCGGCGGGCAGATGGTCGGCGTGCCGCGATGGAGTATGAAGAAACACCAGCCGGAAACACTCCATCGCGCTTCATGTTCGCCGTGCGAGGTGGTGACGATGCAAAGCTCTCCATCTTTCAGGCGGGAGAGGGCCGAATCTGTTCTCATGATTTATCCAGGCAATTGCAGCCATGCCTGATGCATGGCCTCGTGCTGCTGCGAGCTTGGCATCATCCGTTCTCATGCACGTTCATTCGCAAGGCGATGACGAGACGATGAAAAAGGAATTGACGCAAGCCGCTCCATCAATACTGTACAAAATTACAGTATCAAGGGGCAAGCTCTCTTTTGTAACTGCGTGCGCCTCAATTTGAGACAGTGCAATTGTTTCCTGTTGAATCAGTGACTTGGGAAGAAACGCCAAGCTTGTCCACAGAGTTGACCACAGAAAATGTGGGTAACTTCAGCCTGCGAAGGATGAGGCAAATCGGAGACGGAAAAGTCTTGGGTGCGAAAGGGAATCGGGCCATGCGGGCCGCGCGCATGAACAAATGTTGCTGCATGTCATAACATTGTTGCGGTACGACACTATGATTGCTGCATCTGCCGGACATCCAAGCAAACGATGACGGCAGCCAGGTATGCCGTCAGAGCCGAACAAGAACGGGACGGCATACCAACCACCCTCCGACTACTCCCCTTTTATTGACATCTACCGATCCGCGGCATCCGGAGTCAGGCCGAAGCGGCGATCTGCGTTACCGGCGGCCGTATGCCGAGCAGCTTGTGGAATGCGCTGTCAAGACTGGATTTGCTGCCGGTCGTAAATCCGCTCAGCGTGCCGGGACCATCCTGGCGCAGCAAGGCGCGCTCGGTCAGCAGGCGCACCAGCTGGCGCGCTACCGGTTCTCCGGTATCGACCACGGCGATGGGGCGCGTGGTGATGCGGGCAAGAATCTCTTCAATCAGCGGCAGGACAAACGGGTAGTGCGTGCAGCCCAGCACCAGCGTGTCGGCGCCTTGTTCTATCAGGGGCTCGACATAACCGCGCAGCATGGCGGCGGTCGCGGCGGAATGCAGCTCGCCTTTTTCCACCTGGTCCGCCAGTCCTATGCAGGGCTGCGGAAGAAAGACGACATTGGTCGCGGCGGAGATCTGCTCGCGCAGTTGATGAAACTTGTCGCTCGACAGCGTGCCCTTGGTCGCCATCACGCCGACGGTGCCGGTCTTGGTGAGCGCGGCGGCCGGCTTGAGGCCAGGCTCGACGCCGACGACGGGCAGGGAAGGGTAGCGTTCGCGGATCGCCCTGATCGCCGCCGCGGTTGCGGTGTTGCAGGCAACTACGAGTGCCTTGGCATTGAACTGCAGCAGGAATTCGGCAATCGCCAGCGAGCGCGCGACGATTTCCGATTCCGGCCGACCGCCGTAAGGCGCAAAGCCGGAATCGGCGAAGTAAAGCAATTGCTCGTTCGGCAGGCAGGCGTGAATGTACTTCAGCACCGACAAGCCGCCGATGCCCGAATCAAAGATACCGATGGGAGCTTCCGCCCCCGCCGGTATCGTTGCGTTCGCCGCTTGCGAAGTGACGGTCACGTTTGCGGAACGGGTCCGGTCAGGCAACGGTCACGGGGATCTTCGACAGATTGCCTGTCGAAATGCGTTCCTGCCATTCCTTCGGACCGGTGTTGTGCACCGAGATGCCGTTGGAATCGACGGCCACCGTCACCGGCATGTCCTTGACTTCGAACTCGTAGATGGCTTCCATGCCGAGGTCTTCGAAGCCGACCACCTTCGCGCCCTTGATCGCCTTCGACACCAGATAGGCGGAGCCGCCGACGGCCATCAGGTAAGCCGACTGGTGCTTCTTGATCGACTCGATCGCCACCGGACCGCGCTCTGCCTTGCCGATCATGGAAATCAGGCCGGTCTGTTCCAGCATCATGTCGGTGAACTTGTCCATGCGTGTCGCGGTGGTCGGGCCTGCCGGGCCGACGACTTCATCGCGCACCGGATCGACCGGGCCGACGTAGTAGATCACGCGGTTGGTGAAGTCCACCGGCAGCTTCTCGCCCTTGGCCAGCATGTCCTGGATGCGCTTGTGCGCCGCATCGCGGCCGGTCAGCATCTTGCCGTTCAACAGCAGAGTCTGGCCCGGCTTCCAGGAAGCGACTTCTTCCTTGGTGAGCGTGTCGAGATTGACCACCTTCGACTTCTCGGTGTCGGGTGTCCACTGCACGTTCGGCCATTCGGACAGTGATGGCGGTTCGATGTAGGTCGGGCCGGAGCCGTCGAGCACGAAATGCGCATGGCGGGTGGCCGCGCAGTTCGGAATCATGGCCACCGGCTTGGAAGCCGCATGGGTCGGATGCATCATGATCTTCACGTCGAGCACGGTGGTCAGGCCGCCCAGGCCTTGCGCGCCGATGCCGAGCGCATTGATCTTGTCGCACAGTTCGATGCGCAGTTCTTCGGTCTTGTTTTGCGGACCGCGCTTCTTCAGTTCATACATGTCGATGTCTTCCATCAACACCTGCTTGGCCATCAGCATCGCGCGCTCGGCGGTGCCGCCGATGCCGATGCCGAGCATGCCCGGCGGACACCAGCCCGCGCCCATGGTCGGCACGGTTTTCAGCACCCAGTCGACGATGGAGTCGGACGGGTTGAGCATGACGAACTTGGACTTGTTCTCCGAGCCGCCGCCCTTGGCCGCGACCTGCACGTCAACCGTGTTGCCCGGCACCAGTTCCATGTGCACCACGGCCGGCGTGTTGTCCTTGGTGTTCTTGCGATCGAACTGCGGATCGGCCACCACCGAGGCGCGCAGCACGTTGTCGGGATGGTTGTAGCCGCGGCGCACGCCTTCATTGACGGCATCGGTGATCGAGCCCTTGAAACCCTCGAAGCGCACTTCCATGCCGATCTTCAGGAAGACGTTGACGATGCCGGTATCCTGGCACAGCGGACGGCGGCCTTCGGCGCACATGCGCGAATTGGTCAGGATCTGCGCGATGGCGTCCTTGGCGGCCGGGCTCTGCTCGCTTTCATAAGCGCGCGCCAGGTGCTGGATGTAATCGACCGGATGGTAATAGCTGATGTACTGCAGCGCGGCGGCGACCGATTCGATCAGGTCTTCTTGCTTGATGATAGTCATGATGGTGTGTGAGCGTGAGTCAGTGGGAGTTCTTGATATGGTTTGCCGTCGTGCTGGCCATGATCTTGTCGCAATAGGCAATCGCCATTGCCGACACCAGGAAGGCGAGATGGATTCCGGTCTGGGCCATCAGCGTCTTGGCGTCATAGGCGCCGGCATTGATGAAGGTCTTGAGCAGGTGGATCGAGGAAATGCCGATGATCGCGGTGGCCAGCTTGACCTTCAGCACCGAAGCATTCACATGCGACAGCCACTCCGGCTGGTCGGGATGGCTTTCCAGGTTCATGCGCGAGACGAAAGTCTCGTAGCCGCCGACGATGACCATGATCAGCAGGTTGGAAATCATGACCACGTCGATGAGGCCGAGCACCACCAGCATGATGGTGGTTTCATTAAGCTTGGTCGGCTGTTCCGCGCCCTTGATGGCCACGGCCTGGAGAATATGTTCGAGCGCCGCCTGGTTACCGAGCGCCGCGCCGATGAGGTCGACCAGTTCGACCCAGAAATGGAAAACATACACGCCCTGCGCCAGGATCAGGCCGAGGTACAGCGGCAGCTGCAGCCACCGGCTCATGAAGATCAAATTCGGCAGGGGACGGATCGGACGAGTCGCTTTGGTGGTTTCGTGATCGAGTTGATTCATGAAGTGGTGTTGAAGCCAAAAAAACCGCTACATTTTACACGGGTCGGCAAATCCTGATCGGCGTTTTGGCAGGATGCCTGCGCGCCGGACAAGGCTGAGAATTCTCAAGGGAAGGCCATGGGAAAACGCTATAAACCGTGATAAGACAGACAATTTGGCACCGTGGCGCTGAAGACGTCGGCAAGGCGCGCAAGGCAATGTAAGGCTTCAGTAAGCGTATAAGCTTACCTTGATGGCAAACAAACATCCCGGCAGGAGACCACCATGGCAGACATCGAAACGCTCAAGCAGGAAAACCGCATCTTCAATCCGCCTGCGGAATTTGTTGGCAATGCCACCATTTCCGGCATGGAGGCGTACAAGGCCATGTGCGCCGAGGCGGAGCGGGATTATGAGGGTTTCTGGGCGAAGTTGGCCAATGAAAACATCCAGTGGCAAAAGCCCTTCACCAAGACTTTGAACGAAGCCGATGCGCCGTTCTACAAGTGGTTTGAGGACGGTCAGCTCAATGTCTCCTACAACTGCCTCGACCGCAACCTGCAGAACGGCAATGCCGGCAAGACCGCGGTCGTCTTCGAAGCGGACGACGGCAAGGTCACCAGGGTCACCTACCAGGAACTGCATGACAAGGTTTGCCAGTTTGCCAACGGCCTGAAGTCGCTCGGCATCAAGCGCGGCGACCGCGTCGTGATCTACATGCCAATGTCGGTGGAAGGTATTGTCGCCATGCAAGCCTGCGCCCGCATCGGCGCCACCCACTCGGTGGTCTTCGGCGGCTTCTCCGCCAAGTCGCTTCAGGAGCGCATCATCGACGCCGGCGCGGTGGCCGTCATCACCGCCGACGAGCAGGTGCGCGGCGGCAAGCAGCTGCCCCTCAAGGCGATCGTCGACGAAGCCATCGCCATGGGCGGCTGCGAGCACCTGAAGAACGTCGTGATCTACCAGCGCACCGGCGCCAATATCAACGTCGTGCAGGGCCGCGACCTGTGGATGAAGGATGTCGTCGCCAACCAGGCCAGCACCTGCGAGCCGGAATGGGTCGATGCCGAGCATCCGCTGTTCATCCTCTACACCTCCGGCTCCACCGGCAAGCCCAAGGGCGTCCAGCATGCCTCCGGCGGCTACCTGCTGTGGGCCATGCTCACCATGAAATGGACCTTCGACATCAAGCCGTCGGACATCTTCTGGTGCACCGCCGACATCGGCTGGGTCACCGGCCATACCTACATCGCCTACGGCCCGCTGGCCGTCGGCGCGACCCAGATCGTGTTCGAAGGCGTGCCGACCTATCCCAACGCCGGCCGCTTCTGGGACATGATCGCCCGCCACAAGGCCACCATCTTCTACACCGCGCCAACGGCCATCCGCTCGCTGATCAAGGCCGCCGACGCCGATGCCGCGGTGCATCCGAAGCAGTACGACCTGTCATCCCTGCGCCTCTTGGGTTCGGTCGGCGAGCCGATCAATCCGGAAGCCTGGATGTGGTACTACCGCAATATCGGCAACGAGAAGTGCCCGGTGGTCGACACCTTCTGGCAGACCG